>NZ_CP019704.1:0-1232500 GCF_002005425.1 Polaribacter sp. BM10
TGTTTCATTACAATTATTACAATGAAAATGTAAATGCAAATCGGTTTCAATTTCGCAATTGCAGTCTTTCTCACATAGTGCGTATTTTGTAATACCAGTGCCATCATCTATTTGGTGTACTATTGCTTTTTCTTCAAATGTTTTTACTGTTCTGTACAATGTGGTTCTATCTGCTTTTTCAAAAGTATTTTCTATATCGCTTAATGTTACAGCCACTTCTTTTTTTGCAAGAAACTTATAAATAAGTAAACGCATCGCTGTAACTCTAATTTTTTTAGATTCTAAAAGTTGTTCTATTGTTTTCATAATTTAATGTTCGTGTTCTGTTTCTCCTTTATTCATTTCAGCAATTAAATAATAGGCATTATTATATGCGATTTTAGAGTTTTTTTCTATCGCATTAATAAATTTAACTTCAATCCAATTTTCATCCATTACACCTAAAAGCACTTCAATAGGGGTAAAACTCCAATCGTTATTTTCTTTTTTTACAGAAAAAACAAAAAATCTATCTCCATCTTTTATAATGGCACTTTCTGGTAATGCTTTTGTTATAGTATTATCAACTTGAATTTTCCCTTTTATGTACATTCCTGGAATTAAATTTCCTTTTTTGTTTTCAATTTCTGCGTGAACGTGAAGTGCTTTCGGATTATCTTCAAACGTTTTACTTACCGAATAAATTTCTGCTGATAGTTCTTCGTCTAAATTAGATTGTAAGTTGAATATCACTTTTTGCCCTTTTTTAACCTTGTAAACATCTTTTTCAAATACCATTAAATCTGCGTGAACGTGATGTGTATTTACGATTTCAAAAAGCTCTGTTTGTGGCTCTACATACTGCCCAGTTTTAACTTCAACTTTTTGCACAAAACCTTCTATTGGGCTTCTTAACGATATGTTTTGAGTAATTGTTCCATTACGAACTGATGACGTATTTACATTTAATAATTTCAATTGAGCTTCCAATCCGTTTACCATCGCTTTAGAAGCATCATATGTTGCTTCAGCTTTTTGAAAATTTGCACCAGAACCAACGCCTGCATCATATAATTTTTTTTGACGTTCGTAGTTTTTCTTTAAAAAATTACTGTTGCTAAAAGCATTCAAATAATCAGTTTGCATTTTTATAATATTTGGATGAGATAAATATGCTACTACTTGACCTTTTTTAACTTTATCGCCTTCAATTACATTTATGGATACTACGTTTGCACCAATTACAGGGGTAATTGTTGCTTCGTTTTGAGGTGGCACTTCTAATATGCCATTTGCTTCAACATAACCACTCATATTACGTAATGCAATGGTGTCTATTTTCATCTGTAAAGCTTCAAACTGTTTTTGTGTAAGTATAACTTCTTTGGACTCTTTATGATTACTCTCTAATTCTTTATTATTTGAATTTGTGCTATTTGCTATTTTCTTATCACTATTAACACAAGCTGTTAACATAATGCCCAGTAAAACAATTGATAGAATATTATATGATGTTTTTTTCATTTTCTTATTGATTAAAATATTGTAGTTGAAATGTACTTTCTAAATAATTTATTAATGCTTCTTGAGCTTCTAATTCAGATTGAATTGCCTCTTTTATTAATTGTGTAAAAGCTGTATAATCTATTTCACCTTCTTTGTAAGCAAATAAAGCGCCTACTTTTTGTTCTTTTACAAGTGGTAAAACTTTATTTTTATAAAAAAACCAAGACGTTTTCCATTTTTGATAATTCTCTTTAGATTGTATAAACTTTGATTGTACTTCTTGTTTTTTGAATAGAATATTAGTTTCTGCAATTTCAGTATTTATTTTTGCAGTTTTAACTTTTGCTCTACTTGTTCCGGATAAAAAAGGAATTGAAATTCCTGTTTGATAGGAGTAAAAACCTGAATTACCATTTAAGTTTTGAAAACCACCCTGAAGATTTAACTTCGGTAAATTATCTGCTTTAGCAGTCTTATATTTTGCTTCTGCTTCTGTTACCTTTAATTTTGCTATTTCAAATAATGGATGTTTCTCTGGATTAAAAGATGCAACATTAATTTTATTAGTGATTTCAAAATCATTAGTAACTGTATAGAATGTATCAGAAACCAGCCATAGATTTAATTGTTGCAATGCAATATCATATTCACTTTTTGACTGCATAAATTTATTTTGAATTTGTAAGGCTTGATTTTTAGCTGCTGAATATTCTAACCTTGAAATTGCTTCTACTTTATAATTTAAAGCTACAGCTTTTTCAAAGTTGGTATAAATGGAATCTAATTCTTTGTATAAATTGTATTTCCTTTTACTCTGAAAAACATTTGCCCACGCCTTTTTTACTTCTAACTCTAAATCTAATTCTGAAAGTTGAAACGCTTTTTGAGCTAATTGAATATGTTGCTCTTGCAATCGCTTTTTTGCAGAAACACCAAAAACATTGATGTTACTTTGACCAATTCCTAAAGTAGTGTAAATACCATTACCATTATTGATCTCTTCTCCACCTGTGAAAATTTGAGTTGTACCAAAATCATAAACTGTACTTTTTAACTGCTTTTGTTTGTTGATTTCTAATTGCTTTTGTTTTAATAATGGATAATTTTCTTTTGATAAATTGACTGCTTCTTTCATTGAAATAACGGGTAACATATCAACAACTTCTTGTGCGTTACCTGTTATTGGTAAGAAAAACACAAATGCGAGCATAGCAGTAACTGTAATAACTTTTTTATTTGTTCGCAAATTGAATGATTTGTTTTCTACCCATTGATATAATAACGGTAAAACGAATAATGTTAATAATGTAGAAGTAAGTAAACCACCAATTACAACCGTTGCTAAAGGACGTTGTACTTCTGCACCAGCTGAAGCTGAAATTGCCATAGGTAAAAAGCCTAAAACATCTGTAAAAGCAGTTAACATAATAGGTCTAATTCTTCGTTTTGTACCTTCTATAATTCTATCTTTTAAATTAGTTACACCTTCTTCTTTTAGTTCATTTAAACCGCTAATCATTACTAATCCGTTTAAAACTGCAACACCAAATAAAACGATAAAGCCAACACCTGCAGAAATACTAAAAGGCATATCTCTTAACCATAATGCAAATACACCACCAATAGTTGCCATTGGAATTGCGATATAAATCATTAAGGTTTGTGGTAACGATTTTAGAGCAAAATAGATGAGTACAAAAATTAGTAATAACGCAATTGGCACAACTGTTAGTAAACGATTACTGGCACGTTCTAAATTTTCAAAAGCGCCACCATAACGAATAAAATAACCTGTAGGTAATTCTAATTCCGCATCTAACTTTGATTTTATTTCCATTACCAAAGATTTTACATCCCTTCCTCTAACGTTGATACCAACATAAGTTCTTCTATTCGTATTATCTCTACTTATTTGCATTGGACCAGCTTTGTAGCTTACGTCTGCAATTTCACGAAGTGGGATTTGATTACCAGAAGGTAAATTGATATATAAATTTTGAACATCTGAAATATTCTTTCGGTTTTGAGAATTTAATCTTACAACTAAATCAAATCGTTTTTCTCCTTCAAAAATTATCCCTGCTTTACCACCAGCAAAAGCAGACTGAACTAACTGATTCATTTTATTTATTTGAAGGCCATATTGAGCTAATTTATTTCTATTATACGTTATTGTAATTTGTGGTAAACCAGTTGTAGCTTCGGCTTTCATATCTCCAATACCTTCTGTACCAGCAATAATTTTAGATATTTCTTCTGCTTTTTGAGATAATACATTTATATCTTCACCATAAATCTTTATAGCTATATCTTCTCTAACACCTTCCAATAATTCATTAAACCGCATTTCAATTGGTTGGGTAAATTCGTAATTTACACCAGGAATTATTTCAACAGCTTCTTTCATTTGCTCAATGAGTTCGTCTTTAGAATTAACTGAAGTCCATTCACTTTTTGGTTTTAAAATCACAAAAATATCTGCAATATCCATAGGCATAGGATCTGTTGGTATTTCTGCAACACCAATTCGACTTACAATTTTCTCAACTTCAGGAAACTTTGCTTTAACAATTTTCTCAATCTTTGTTGTTGTTTCAATAGTTTCAGTTAATGAACTACCAGGTTTTAAAATAGCGTGAAATGCAATATCGCCTTCATCAAGTTGAGGTATGAACTCGCCACCCATTCTTGTAAACATAAAAACTGTAATACAAAATAAAATAACAGAAACACCAATTATTAGTTTTCCTTTTTTTAATGCTTTTTCTAATAAAGGTTGGTATTTACGTTCTACCCAATGCACAAATTTATCTCCATAAGATTTTTTTTCTGATTTTGGAGCTCTTAAAATTAATGCAGACATCATTGGTACATAAGTCAAACACAGCACCATTGCACCAATCATTGCAAAAATGAAAGTCAATGCCATAGGTTTAAACATTTTCCCTTCAATACCCTCTAATGCCAATATGGGCAGAAATACGATTAGAATAATTAGCTGACCAAAAAAGGCAGCATTCATCATTTTTTTTGAAGCATCACTTGCAACACCATCACGTTCTTTGGATGTTAATTTCCTTTTCTTTAATACTTTTGATGCAATGAGAAAAACGGTGCTTTCTACAATAATTACTGCGCCATCTACAATAATACCGAAATCAATTGCTCCTAAACTCATTAGATTTGCCCAAACATTAAATGCATTCATTAGTATAAAAGCAAATAATAATGATAATGGAATAGTGGAAGCTACTATTAAACCACCTCGCCAGTTACCTAATAAGAAAATAAGGACAAAAATCACTATCAATGCACCTTCAATAAGGTTTGTTGCAACTGTAGATGTTGTTTCAGCTATTAGCTTACTTCGGTCTAATAAAGGTTCAATTATCACACCTTCTGGCAAAGATTTTTCAATTTGAGCCATTCTAACTTTTACATTTTCTATTACATCATTTGAATTAGCTCCTTTAAGCATCATTACCAAACCACCTACAACTTCTCCTTCGCCATCTTGTGTTAGTGCACCATAACGAATGGCAGCACCAAATTGTACTTTGGCAATGTCGCCAATTGTAATAGGAATACCATTTGAGTTTTTTATTGTTATTTTTTTTATATCGTCTAAAGTTCGAACCAAACCTTCACCACGAATAAAATTAGCTTGATGATTTTTTTCAATATATGCACCACCAGTATTTTGGTTATTATTTTCCAGTGCTTCAAATATATCTGTAATAGTTATTCCTATTGCTCGCAATTCGTTAGGGTCAACAGCAACTTCATATTGCTTTATTTTACCACCAATTGCATTTACCTCTACAACACCTGCAACCATTGCCATTTGACGTTGTACAATCCAATCTTGCATCGTACGTAAATCAGTAATCGAATATTTATCTTTATATTCTGGTTTTACTTTTAATGTGTATTGATATATTTCTCCTAAACCAGATGAAATAGGACCCATTGAAGGTTCACCAAAACCAGCAGGAATTTGTGCTTTTATATCGTTCAATTTTTCAGCAACTAATTGACGAGGTAAATATGTTCCCATATCATCATCAAAAACTATAGTTACCACAGATAAACCAAAACGAGAAATTGAACGAATTTCCTGAACATTGGGTAGATTACTCATTGCTATCTCTATTGGATAGGTTATGATTTGCTCAATATCCTCTGTTCCTAAATTTGGTGCTTGTGTAATAACTTGTACTTGGTTATTTGTAATATCTGGAACTGCATCTATTGGTACTTGGGTCATACTCCAAATACCTGCTCCAATAATGGTAAGCGTAAGCAAACCAATAATAAATTTGTTATTGATTGAAAAATCAATGATTTTATTAATCATAGAAAATGTATTAATTCAGTTAGACTTTTCGACTTAATTCAAAACAATATTAGAATTAGACGAAATGAAGAGAACCTTTTAGGCTCGAAATAGGATATAGTTATCCTTTAAAAAAACTGAATTATGCCCTTGGTGGCTGTAAAATTGAAGTAGTAAAGTCTTTTTCTGTACCATTTTGGTAGAAAAAATCTTGTGTAGAAATGTAGGATGTATTAATACTTACATCTACAAATTTGAAATCTATCGCACTAATATGGCAACACTGACAAATACAAAAAGGAGAACATAAGTCTGAACCTTGATGTTGATGATCACTGTCGGTTACCTGTGAAACTTCTGTTTGAACCTCATTATCAAGCACAGTATAATCTTCGCAAGGTGCTAAATTAAGGGCTAAAATATAAATTGATAATATGAAGGCTAAATATTTCATTGTAACAAAGATATAAATTAATTAGTGCAATGGTTGTGCAAAAAAGAAATCACACTTTGTAATTCTAAAAAGAAGTACTTTTAAAAAGCACTTCTTCTCTTTGTAGTTTTATTAATTAGATTGATTCATTTCCATAGTATGGTCATATTTACAACAACCAGGTAAATTATCATAAGCATCTATATCTCCTTTCGCTTTTTCTGTATCATAACCTGAAGCTGCAATTGCTTTATGAATAGCCATTACATTCGTTTTACTTTCATCAAAAGAAACAGCAATTTTCTTTTTATCTACATCCCAAACTGCAGTTGCAACACCATCAACATTGTTTGCTGCTTTTTCTATGGTACTTTTACACATACCACAGTTTCCTCTTACACCAAAAGAAATTTCTATTGTTGCCACTTCTTTAGAAACTTCAGTTTTGTTGGTATTTGTTTCTTTTTTACCTTCGTTTTTACAGCTTACAAATACTGTTGCTGCAATAATTACTGCACTTAAAATTACTTTTTTCATTTGTTTAAAATTTAATTATTAATTTGTTTTATTATTCTATTACTTGTTTTACTTCACCACAGGTTAACATGTTATCACCATAATAAGGATTTATTACTTTTTCTTCTTTACTTAACCAATAAGCACCTTTGTTGCTATTTGCCATAGGACAGAATTCTACAAACACTTTTGTGTTGATTCCGAATATTTGAATTGCTTTTATTAAGTTTAAAGACAAATTTTTAAAATGACTTCTTTGTTCTTCAATATTTGATGTTGTAGAAATTGATGTAGTAGCTTTTTTTATTTCTTTTACTAAAGACATCCAATCTGTATGAGTTTTATTATCTTTTAGTAATTTCATATCTACTTTAGATATGTTTTCTAATAGCTTTTTTGATGCTAAAATTGATTTATTAGTTTCTTCTTTAACCAGAGCGTCTTTTAATTTTATATACGCATTAAAAACTGTTTTTAATTGATTTTGAAAATCTTCTGACACTTCTATTCTCTCGTTTTTATTGAAGCTGTTTGTTATTGATGAAGTATTCTTTGCCATACCAAGATGATTTTCGTGACCTGTCATTACTTTACCACCTTTTTTATTCATCATAGATTTTTTACCTTGTAATTGAGCTGCTGCATCAACCGTAAAAGTTCCATTAGTTACTATTTCATCTTCATTTTTTAAACCTTTTAAAACTTCGTAGTTATTGCCAATTCTATTGCCTAATGTAATTTCGCGCATTTCAAAAACAGGAGCATTCTCATTCGTTTTTACATAAACAACAGAGCGTTTTCCTGTCCATAAAACTGCTGATGCTGGTATAGAAATAATTGCTCCTTTATCGGAATTGATTCCTTTAATTTTTCCTTCAACAAACATTCCTGGTTTTAATAGGTTGTTTCTATTATTAAGTACAACTCTTAATTTTACGGTTTTTGTTTTTGTATCTAAAACAGGATCTATAAAATCTACTTTTGCATTAATTACTTTATTAGTATTTGTTGTTATAGAAATTTCTTGACCTTTTTTAAACAAACCAATCTGATTTTCATACACATCAAAATTTGCCCAAAGAGTGTTAAAGTTTGCTATTTTAAATAAAGGTTGCCCTTGTTTTACAGAAGAACCTTCTTCTATTAATTTTTCTGAAACTGTACCAGTAACAGTTGCATACACAGGAAAGTTCTCTTTTACTTTACCTGATGTCTCAATTTGATTAATTTGAGTTTCTGAAAGTTTCCATAATTTTAATTTGTTACGAACAGCTTTGTATAATGTTGGTTGTGTTTCTTTTAAAGAGGAAGCAGTAATTAATTCTTGTTGTGCAGCAAATAATTCTGGTGAATAAATAGTTGCTAATAGTTGCCCTTTATTAACCTTTATACCTGTAGAATTGATGTTTAAACGTTCTATTCTACCAGAGAAATAACTTACTTGTATAGCATTTTCTTCTTCATTTTCTACAATTTTTCCTGATAATAGAATTCCATTATTTTCTACTTTATCATTACCAACAATAGACGTTTGAATGTTTGCTAAAGCCATTGCATTTTCTGTCAGTTTAAATTGGTTTGCCATTAAACCATCTGAACTATTTTCTGCAGGAATTAAATCCATTCCACAAATTGGGCAATCACCAGGTTCTGATTTCATAATTTGCGGATGCATAGAACACGTCCACATTTGACTTTTTGTAGAAACTTCATTGTGATTGTGAGTTGTCTTATCAGAAGAATTTCCGAAGAAAAAATAGCCCAACAACAAACCGAAAGCAAGTATTCCTAAATAGATTGCTATATTTTTATTTTTCATTTTCTAAACGTTTTATCATCGCTTTCATTTCTTCAATTTCTCTTTTCTGCGCTTTAATAATATCTTCTGCCAATTTTTTAACTTCTGGGTCTTTAATATCAGCTCTTCCACTTGTAAGGATTGCAATTGAATGATGTGGAATCATCGCTTTCATCCAAAGAACGTCGCCAACTGTAGATTTTTGCTCACGAACCAAACCTAATGAACCTGCAAAAAGAACAAAACTTCCAATAAGAATTGCAATGTTTTTTTTCTTATTCTCATACATATTTCTCATAAAAAACCACATAATTACTGCCATTGTAGAAGTACCTAAACAAACCATATAAAAGCGTGTTAGACTAAAATATACGTGGTCAAATTCATAGGTATTTAAATACATAGTTATGTACATCGCTATAAAAGATAAACCTAACATTAAAAAGAATTTGGTGTAATTGCTCATACTTTTATTATTGTTTTTGTGTTCATTTGAATTCATAATTTTTCTATTTTAAATTGTTAACATTAATATTGCCATAACTATCATAATGGTATTTTCTATAAACGTAGCCTCTGTCATTGGTAACTTTAAAGCAGTACCAAGACAAGCGCATCTAATTGCTTTTTTGTCTAAAAGTGTTTTTGAAACTCCAATTGTAGTAACACCTAAAATAACCAGTGTAATTATTAGGGCTACAGTTATTTCAAAACGCATTAAAAACATTAGACCTAATGCAGTTTCTATAAAGGGATATATTTTAGCATAAATAGGAACTCTTTTTGCCAAAGGATCATACATTCTAAATGAATCTGGAAATCCTTTTAAATCTAACATTTTAAAAAAGCTAAATACAATGTAGAATAAACCCATAAAATCGAGCATAAAACTACTCCAATTCCAGTTTTTGTAGTTCAATAAAATACCTGCAGTTGTAATATAAAAGATGATTAGAAATAATGGTTTTAATTGCTCGAATTTTGATTTTTCAAATTCTTCACCAAAATCTACTGCTGGTATTTCTTTCTTTTCTTCTTTTTTTTCTGAAAGTGTATATTTTTCTGGCAAAGCATCTTTTAAAACTTTGGTTTCTATATGTTTTTCCATTGTAACTTCTGCTTCTTCTTTTTCGAGATTTACAGAAACATTGGTAACATTATTTATATCTCCTAAATATTTTTCTACAGAAGCTTTGCAGTTTCCACAAGTCATTCCTGTAATATTATACGTGTGTTTCATTATTAAATATTTTAAATTAATCTGTAAAATTACAATGAGCTTTTCTAATTTACTTTTCTAATTATGGTTCATATTTATACAATTTTGTCTAAAGACTTTCTATTCCATATCTCTGATTTTTTATAATCTGTCATTGTAATACCTGTATTATTTTTAAATTGTTTTGCTAAATGACTGCTATTATTATAGTTTAAACTGTACGCTATTTCTGTAAAGTTTAAGTCATTTAGTTGGATGTGTTCTTTTACTTTTTCAATTTTGAGACTTATAAAATATTTCTCAAGTGTTATGCCTTCAGATTTACTAAAAGACTTGCTTAAAAAAGAATATGTTTTACCTAATTCGTTTGCTAATTCAGAAAGTATATAGTCTGTATCACTTTTATCAATATGTTTAATTAGTGCTATTTTAATTTTTTCTATCAAAGCTTTTGATGTCTCTTTAATAATTTCGAAACCTTCCTTTTTTAATGCCTTTTCAAGTTTTTCAAAATTATTATTGTCATTTTCTTTTATCTCAACTTTACCAAGTTCTATAGACAAGATCTGAAAACCTAAATTATTAAATAACTGATGAACAACTGTTTTACATCTGTTACAAACCATATTTTTTATATTTAGTGTTTGCATCTTTTTTAATTGGTTAGATAATTAATAATTGTGGTTTGTACGAAGTAAGATTTTATAGATTCAATTTGATTCATTTCAAACTTCAATTGTAACTCTTGAATATCTAAAACATCATTAAAATCTATAGTACCAGTTTCGTAGTTTTTAATTAGAATTTCTTCTGCATTTTTAGCTTGTTTCAGATTTTTAGTTTGTGTTTTATAACTAATTCTTGCAGAAATGCGTTCATTTTTTGCTTTATCTAAAAACGTTTCTAATTTATTTTTTCGTTCTTGCTTCTGTGCTAAAACTTCTTCTTGCTGTAAGCTGTTTTGTTTGGTTTTTGATTTATAACTATTATTAAATATAGGAATAGAAAGGGTTACCATTGGCATCAAAATATCTTTACCATTATCACTAAAACTAATATTTGGACGTTCTGTAACATTTATATAATCTAAACCAAAACCAATCATTGGAGCGCTTTCTTTCTGATTTAATAATTCTGATTTTTCTATAGATTGATACAATCTATCGTACTTTAATAATTCTGGATGAACTGATAAATTATTAGTTTTGATATCAAAATTTTCTGCAGGAAAATTCAAATTACCTACAACATTTATAAAAATCGATTTATCTCGATTCAATAACTTATTGAAGGTAGTTTGTTCTGCTAAATACTGTTGATTTAAAATTGCTAATAATTGCTCTATTTCATTTTGGCGCATTTGCAAACGCAATACATCTACCATAGATGCCTTATTAACTTCAACGGATGTTAATGCTAATATTTCATAAGTTTGAAGTAGTTTTATATTTTCTTTTAAAACATTTTGCTTTGCTTTATTTGCATACAAATTATAATATGATTGGGAAACTGAAGTAATTAGTTTTCGTTTGGCAATAACAATATCTTCATATTTAACCTTTGCCATAGAAGAAACATAGCTTTCTCTGGAAGTAATTGTACCAAACCAAGGCAACATTTGTTTCACAGAAATTCTAAAACGTTGTGCACCAGTTCTGGTTTCTGGTTCACTTACAAAATACCCAACACCAAATTCAGTATTTGGCAATGTATTTACTTCATTCACTTTTTCTGATGCAATATTATATTGCAATTCAAATTTTTGAATTGCTGGATTGTTTTTTAGAGCTTGCTCAATAAGTACATTTAATTCTTGTGCATTTGAAAAACCAAAAGCTAAAAAACTTATGAGTGTAAAAATTAAATTTTTCATTTGTTTGCTTTTTTTAATTTGAATTCTTCTCTCCAACTATATAAAACAGGTAAAAGAAAATAAGATGTGATATCTATAACCATTCCTCCAAAAATTGGAATCGCCATTGGAATCATAATATCGCTTCCTTTTCCTGTAGAGGTTAAAACTGGTAATAATGCTAAAATTGTTGTAACAGTAGTCATTAAACAAGGACGAATTCTTTTTTCTGCAGCTTCCAAAGCTGAAGCTCGGATGCTCTTTTTATCTGCAGGTTTTTCACGTTTAAAAGTTTGTGTTAAATAGGTTGCCATAACTACACCATCATCTGTAGCAATACCAAACAATGCAATAAAACCAACCCAAACTGCCACACTTAAATTGATGGTTTTCATATTAAATAAGTCTCGCATATTTTCACCAAAAAAGCTAAAATTGAAAAACCAATCTTGCCCATATAACCAAATCATAATAAAACCTCCTGCAAAAGCAATGGTTATGGCTGTAAAAACCATAAATGATGTAGCAACCGATTTAAACTGAAAATATAAAATCAAGAAAATAATTGCTAATGCTAATGGAACTATAACAGACAGTGTTTTTTCTGCACGTAATTGGTTTTCATAAGTTCCAGTAAATTTATAACTGATGCCTTTTGGAACCGTTAATTCGCCAGAATCTATTTTTTGTTGAAACAATTCTTGGGCATTTTCTACTACATCAACTTCTGCAAAACCATCTAATTTATCAAACATTACATAACCAATTAAAAAAGTATCTTCACTTTTTATAACTTGTGGACCTTGCTCGTATCTAATATTTGCTAACTCACTTAAATGAACAGGGTTACCTGTTGAAACAGGAATATAAATGTCTTTTATAGATTCAGGATTGTTACGCAATTCTCTTGGATAACGAACTCGAATACCATAACGTTCTCTTCCTTCCACAGTTTGAGTTAATTGCATACCACCAACTGCAACTTTTAAAACATTCTGAACATCTTCAATAGAAATTCCATAACGTGCTATTTTTTCTCTATCAATATCAATCAGTAAGTATGGTTTTCCAACAATTCTATCTGCAAAAACAGCTTCTACTTTAACACCTTCTGCTTGTTTTAAAAAGCTTTCTAATTGCAAACCAAAAGCTTCAATTTGTTTTAAATCTTGCCCTTTTACTTTTATTCCCATAGGTGCACGCATACCTGTTTGAAGCATTACCAACCTTGTTTCTATGGGTTGTAATTTTGGAGCAGAAGTAATGCCTGGTAATTTGGTTACTTTTACAATTTCATTCCAAATATCATCTGGAGAACTAATTTCTGGTCGCCAATTTCTGTAGTATTCACCATCTTCATCTTCGATAAGTTGAGACCTTTCGACTACGCTCAAGGAGACATTTTTAGAATTATCCGGATTTGTTACAAAACCACCATTTTTCAATTCAAAAGCACCATCTTCATTTACTTTATAACGTTGTCTTTTTCCCTCTGAATTTCTCATATATTCAGGTTTATACTGAATCATATTTTCATACATTGACAAAGGTGCAGGATCTAAAGCAGATTCTGTTCTACCGGCTTTACCAACCACAGTTTCAATTTCTGGAATGGTTGCTACTGCCATATCCAATTGCTGTAAAACGCGTTTATTTTCTGCAACTCCAGAATGTGGCAAAGAAGTTGGCATTAATAAAAATGAACCTTCATTTAAAGAAGGCATAAATTCTTTACCTGTGTTGTTTAAAATCCAACCTCCAAAAATAAGAACAGTTGCAGGAATTACTAAAAACAAGATTTTATTAGCCAAGGCCCATTTTAAAATTTGGCCATAATATTTTCTAAAAACTGAAAATATTCCTAAAATACCAAAGCAAATAATGGCTACAAAAAGCAAGTTGATAAAGATACTTCTGTCAAAACCTAATGGTCGCCAATATTCTGCAAGTAAGAATATAATAGCAGTACAAGAAATAATAATATTTATATGGTTGTTATTTTTCTTGTTTAGTTTTCCTATAACAACTAATAAACCATTAACGCCAAAAGCAATTAGAATTACACCTAACCAATAACCACTAATTGTAATTACAATACCAGCCACTATTAAAGCGATATTTATAATATGATTAAAAGATTTTTTTAGTGTTGTTTTTCTGAATAAATAAGCTGCAAAAGGGGGAATTAAAAACAAAGCAATAACCAAAGAAGCTGATAGTGCCATTGTTTTTGTAAACGCCAAAGGTCTAAACAATTTACCTTCTGCACCAATCATTGTAAAAACAGGTACAAAACTTATAATTGTTGTTAAAACTGCTGTTAAAATGGCACCAGAAACTTCTGCAGTTGCATTATAAATTACTTCATCTGTAGTATATTTTGTTCCATCTTCACGAGTTTGTAACTTTTTATCATCTAAATGACGAATCATATTTTCGGCGAGAATTACACCAACATCAACCATAGTTCCTATCGCAATTGCAATACCTGAAAGTGCTACAATATTTGCATCCACATTAAATAGTTTCATCGTTACAAAAACCATTAAAACTGCAACAGGTAATAAACCAGATATTAAAATAGAAGCTCGAAGATTGAAAACCATTACAATAATTACCAAAATGGTAATCAAAATTTCTAATGTTAACGCTTCATTTAGTGTGTCTAAAGTTTCTTCAATTAATTCTGTTCTATCGTAAAAAGGAACAATAGTTACTTGTGATGTTCTACCATCTGCTAAAACTTTTGTTGGCAAACCTCCTTTTAATTCTTCAATTTGAGCTTTTACATTCGTAATTACTTCCATAGGATTTGCTCCATATCTTGCAACTATAACACCACCAACAACTTCTGCGCCTTCTTTATCTAACAAACCTCTTCTTGTAGCAGGACCTAAAGAAACTTTACCAATATCTTTTATTTTGATTGCTGTAAAATCTACGGAAGTAACTACTGCGTTTTCAATATCATCAATCGATTTTATATATCCTAAACCACGAACTAAATATTCAGCTTGATTGATTTCTAAAGTTTGTGCTCCAATATCTTGGTTACTACTTTTAACGGCTTTTACAACTTGATTTAAACCAATATTGTATTGACGCATTAATTCTGGATTCACGTCCACTTGATATTCTTGAACATAACCACCAATTGAAGCAACTTCAGAAATGCCACTTGCAGACGATAATCCGTATTTTACGTAGTAATCTTGAATACTTCGCAATTCTTGTAAATCCCAACCACCAGTAACGTTTCCTTTTTCATCACGACCTTCTAAAGTGTACCAAAATATTTGTCCTAAACCTGTGGCATCTGGACCTAAAGCAGGATTTACACCTTCTGGTAATAAATTGTTAGGTAATGAATTTAGTTTTTCTAAAATTCTACTTCTGCTCCAATAAAACTCGATATCCTCTTCGAAAATAATGTAGATACTGGAAAAACCAAACATAGAAGAACTTCTAATTGTTTTAACTCCTGGAATACCTAATAATGAAGTTGTTAATGGATATGTAATTTGATCTTCAATATCTTGAGGTGAACGACCATCCCACTTTGTGAATACTATTTGCTGATTTTCGCCAATATCTGGAATAGCATCAACTGCAACAGGATTGCTTGGTAAAAATGGAATATCCCAATTAAAAGGAGCGTTTACGGTACCCCAACCTACAAATAATAAGAGTAGTAAAACTGCTACAAGTTTATTTTCTATTAAGAATTTGATGCTTTTATTTAGCATTATATTTTGATTATTAAACAATTAGACATAGATGTTAGAAAAACATCGAATACAACAAATTACCCTTACAACATTGCAGTTATAGGATATTATAGTCTATTGTTTAAAAATCAAATTAAATAAGTCTCGTCAATCTTGAAGATTTCTTTTATGACGAGTGGTGGTTCGTATTCTTCGAATGAAGATACATTATTCTCTAAATTTTCAAAAAGATTAATATATGTGTAGATAAACGAAGCAATAAATAATTCTTGGTTAAAAGATATTTTATCAACCTGTAATTGTACTTCGTCTTGACCATCAATTAATACTTGTTCATCTTTACAACAATCTTTTTTTATGATTGAACAACCAGAAATAGCTACAGAAGTATCTTTCTGATTTTCCATTCCGCAAGTTGAAGCTTCTGAAAAAATAGCAGTATCTAAAAGAGTATCACCACAAAAATGTTTTGTGATAGCAAATGAAGTTGTAGAAAATAAAACTACAAACGACATTAAAACAGCTAATATTTTATGAGATAACTTTGACATTCTAAAAACAAAGGTACAAAATAGTAATAAAAAAGATTAAATACTATGTTAAAAAATTAAAACCTCAAATTTATCTGCCTATTTCTATATTTTTACTTCTGTAAGTAGTTTTCTCTAATTTACTTCTTAATGAAGCCATATCATCACTAACTTTTCTTTCAATAACTTTAGCATAAATCTGAGTTGTAGCAATTTTTGTATGACCTAATAATTTTGAAACAGTTTCTATAGGCACACCATTACTTAAAGTTATGGTAGTAGCAAAAGTATGTCTAGCGATATGGAAAGTAAGATTCTTTTTTATGCCACTTAAATCTGCAATTTCTTTTAAGTATGAATTTAATTTTTGATTTGAAATGTTAGGGAATAATGTTTTAGTTTTTTTTGTTTTGATGTGACCTTTATATTTCTTAATCAAAATTTCAGCTATTGGTAATAGAGGTATTTTAACTTTATTGTGCGTCTTCTGTCTATTTGTGATAATCCATTTACCTCCATCAATACCTAAACCTATATTATCTTCGTTCAGCTGCATAACATCGATGTAAGATAATCCTGTATAGCAACTAAAAATAAATAAGTCTTTGACCAGGATTAATCTTTCTATATCAAATTCTCTTTCAATGATTTTTTGTAACTCATCTTCTCTTAAAAATTCGCGTTCATTTTTAATATAAGTGGGCTTAAACTTTATAAAGGGGTCTTTGTCAATCCATTCCATTTTATAAGCTAAAGTTACCATTTTACGGAGTCTTTGAATATGTTTCATTACTGTGTTGTTTTCCATCTGTTTTTGATGGTCTGAAGGAACATATGAACGCAAGAATTTTTCAAAGTCAACAACAAAACGATATGTTAATTGAGATAAATATATGTCTTGAATTTTTCTTTTATTAGTCAAAAATAGTTTGATATACTTTTGAGTTGTGAAGTAGTTTTTTAAAGTTCCATAAGTTAAAGATTCACTCATTTGAGTGTTGTGATAATCGATTAAAGTAAGCAAAGAATATTCTTCATTGTCTTCACCTAAAAAACGAGCTTTAATAGATTGAGAGCAGATAAATGCTTTTTCTTTTATTAGCTCATCATAAGCTGTATAAACTCTATTTTTAACCTGGTCTAAATATCTATTGAGTAAACGTGATTCTTGT
The DNA here is from genome assembly GCF_002005425.1 of Polaribacter sp. BM10. Lineage (GTDB taxonomy): Bacteria > Bacteroidota > Bacteroidia > Flavobacteriales > Flavobacteriaceae > Polaribacter > Polaribacter marinaquae. The sequence continues at coordinate 17,070 of NZ_CP019704.1, forward strand.
TTATTACCTTTTGCTCTCCCTTTTCTAGAATCCCATTCAGATAGAATAACTTTTCGTTGTAAGCTAATATTAGCTCTTTTGCCATTTACAGTTATTCTGCCATATACAGATACTTGGTTGTTTTTAATACGTGTTGCGTTTACCCAAAAAGATAAGGTAAAATTAATTTGTGATTGCATAGTTGTCGTCTTTTAATTAAACATTCTTCTAGACGAAAGTCAAATCAACTATCTCAAAAACAGTTTATTAAGGTTTCAGTTGGTTCACACTTTTTGTGTTTTGAAACTGTGAACCGAATTGTGAACCAAACTAAACTATATTAATTCAATTCTTATGATAACCCAAAAACTACAAAACCTTGTAAATCATACGATTTACAAGGTTTTAGTTTCTATTGGTATTCATTTTAGTCGGGGTGGCAGGATTCGAACCTGCGACCTCCTCGTCCCAAACGAGGCGCGATGACCGGGCTACGCTACACCCCGAAAATGATTTCTCATTTAAGGATTGCAAATATAGAATAATATTTAGAAACTAAAACCTTTTTTATTAAAATATTGATGATTTTTAAAGAATTAAAATTAATTATATTTTCATTATTAAAATTTATAAACATTCGTTCTTATAACTTGTAAAAAGGTATATTTTTACATAACAAAATTCGATACAAATTTATTATGTCAGATACAGTAGAAAAAATAAAATGTTTAATTATAGGTTCTGGTCCTGCGGGTTATACTGCAGCAATTTATGCAGCAAGAGCAGATATGAAACCTGTAATGTATACAGGAATGCAAATGGGCGGACAGTTAACAACAACAACAGAGGTTGATAATTTTCCGGGCTATGCAGATGGTACAGATGGTACTGCAATGATGGAGGATTTGAAAAAACAATCTGAACGATTTGGTACAGAGGTTCGTTTCGGTCTTGTAACTAAAGTAGAATTGAGTGACAAAGTTGGTGGTATTCACAAAGTTATAGTTGATGAAACCAAAGAAATTGAAGCAGAGACGATAATTATCTCTACAGGAGCAACAGCAAAATATTTAGGTTTAGAAAGTGAACAACGTTTGATTGGTGGAGGTGTTTCTGCATGTGCAACTTGCGACGGATTCTTTTATAAAGGACAAGATGTTGTTGTTGTTGGGGCAGGAGATACGGCAGCAGAAGAAGCTACTTATTTAGCTAATATATGTAATAAAGTAACTTTATTAGTGCGTAAAGATTACATGAGAGCATCAAAAGCAATGCAACATAGAGTAAATAAAACTGCAAATATCGAGGTTTTATTTAATACTGAAATCGATGAGGTTTTAGGAGATAATGTTGTTGAAGGTGTTAGAGCAATTAATAATCAAACTAAAGAAACTCATGATATTTCTGTAACTGGTGTTTTTATTGCAATTGGTCACAAGCCAAATTCAGACTTATTTAAAGGTGTTTTAGATATGGATGAAACAGGTTATTTAATTACTAAAGGAAAATCTTCAAAAACAAATTTACCAGGAGTTTTTGCAGCCGGAGATATTCAAGATAAAGAATATAGACAAGCTGTTACTGCAGCTGGTTCTGGTTGTATGGCAGCCTTAGATGCAGAGCGTTATTTAAGTGCTTTAGAATAATAAATTTATTTTTAATGCAATAAAAAAGAGATTACTGTTAAAGTAATCTCTTTTTTTTATATGTGAAATACAATCTTTTTTAAACTGTCGCAGAAGCTTTCATAGATTTTCTGTAAGTAAATTTGTTAAAGATATTTCTTCTACCAAAATTATTCATAGATTTTGCATTTATAAATTTTCCAAATAGGACTTTACTAACACCAAAATATTCGTACTTATTACCATCTGTAAAAGTAACTTCTAGTAACATACTTTTATGATGCCAATCTGCTACTTGAAATTCTGTAATTGTTTTTTTATAAGCATCTAAGTTAGCAGCTTTAGTTTCTGGAGCAATACTTACCAAGAAGTGATATCCATCGATAATTTGGGTACTCTTAATTTCTGCTTCTTCTTTATCTGCTTCATCTTGAAATTTATCTGGATGCCACTCTTTAACCAATCCTCTATAAGATTTTTTCAATTCTTTTAAATCTATAGGACCTTCAACTTTAAAAAGTTTTTTATATTCTTTAATACGTTTCATTACTTTGTTTTCAAATTGCGTGCAAAAGTATTGATAAAAAAGAGATTAGCTATTTTAAAATTACTTTATTTTAATAATTTTGCAAATACGTAAGAAAAAAAGACGAAAAATAAGATATCGTTTATACCATAAATAGCATAAAAAATGCCTGCCATTTTATCTTCTTCAAAGATGGGAGTTACATTATTAGATAATCTCCATTGAATCCAGATGATGCTGTAAATTAGTTTTTCAATTGCAAAAACGGCAATTAACCATTTTACTTTGTAATAGTTTTTAGAAACTGATAGATAAGCAACCCCCCAAACTATAATCATTAATAAACCAAAATTAGACATTACTGTAGTGTCATATTTGTTTATTGTTTCATTCGTAAAAAGTCTAGATAAAATTAAAACTGCGACAATATTTGTACATCCAGCAAGTATAAATCCCTTTTTTATGATATTATTCATAGGTTAAATTGGTGTCAAAATTTTCGATAGATTTTACAATTAGTTTAACTGCTTCCACATAAAATTCTGTATTAATGTTTTCGAATGTATCTGTAGCTTTATGGTAATCTTTATGGTCTTCTACACCAAAATAAATAAACGGAATTTTTTCTTTGTGAAAAACTCTGTGATCCGAAGAATAGGTCCAATTATCTAATTGTTTATCATCAGGATTGTCATGACCAAAAAGTAAATTAATTGGAGATTTTATATTTTCTAAGCTGGCTCTAAGTTTTGGATAATGGTGTAAACCAGCAGCATAAAGTTGTAAAGAATCATTATGAGCAATCATATCCATATTAATATTTAGTACAATTTTATTTTTCTGTTTGTAATTTTTAAGCCAATAATCTGCACCTAAAGAACCAATTTCTTCAGCATCTACTGCTGCAAAAACTAATGTATGTTTTGGTTTGTTTTTTTTAAAGTAATCTGCAATTGCATATAAAGCTGCAGTGCCAGAAGCATCATCATCTGCACCATTATAAATTTTACCTTTTTTAATGCCCAAATGATCTAAATGACCGGTTATAACAATAGTTTTATCGATGCTTCCTGTAATTTTACCTATTACATTCCCGCCAAATACAGTTGTATCTTTTATTTTAGACGCATCTGAATCTGCATTTTCAACAGGAAACACTCTTTGTCTTCTTTTGCCAGAAAAAGTGTACGGAAATTTATGAATGTAATTAGACGATTCTTCTGTTTCTAAACCAATTTCTTTAAATTTAGTTGCGATGTATTCTTGTGCTTTATAATTTCCGGGTTTAGAAAAACCTCTACCTTCTAAAGCATCACTAGATAAATACTTTATTCCATCAATCAATAATTTCTTGTTTATTGATTTTTCTTTTTCAGATTGATTACAACTTATAGTTATTACTGATAATGCAATTAGAAGAAGGTTGTTTATTTTCATTATTTTATAAGTTTAATTAATAGAATTTACAAACCTAAAGCTTTTCTTTCTTCTATGTTTCCTTTTTTGTTTTTACGCCAATAAGGTGAAAGAATTGTTTTAATCTTTGTTGCTGTTGTTGTGTGTTTTGTGTTATTTATTGTTGAAACTTCTTCCCAAGATTCTATAGTATAAGGAAAATCTTTTGTCAATTTAATAGTGAGTTTTCTTTTTAATGTTGGATAAAAAATAGAAAAATATAGAAATCCTTTAATTTCTTTTAAAGCAGTTTCTGCATCATAGGCCATAATTCGTTTGTGATTTAAAGCCAGATATTCGAAAGACGGAATAATCTTCATACGACCAATTGCAATGTTTTTAGGATTTAGTCTTAATTGATTCCATAATTCATTTTCTAAAATATCTTTTTTTAATCCTAATTTTCTATCAGAATTATTTTCAAAATAAGAATGAAAATCAATTTCAAATTTTTCTCGATTATTTAATTGCATAAATGTGTTTCCGCACCATTCTTGTGATGAAAAAGAAATTTTTATTATCTTTTTATTGCTATTGATAGGAGAGAAGGTACTTGTCATTAAAGAATAAGGGTATATTCCAGTAACAAATTTTTTTGTGCTATTTAATTTTAATACAGGTATTGTTGATTTACTTTTAGCATCTGCTTTTACTTGTTTTTCTGGTAAAAAGTCTTCTGTTACATAAATATTTACCGCAGTACCTTCGTATATCTCGCCGTAACGAGATTGCTTTAATGTAAATGATGTTATTTCTGCTTTGCCTTGATACCAATAATCGTTAAAATTTAATTTTTGATTTTGGGCTTGAACTTTATTCTTATCCGAAGTACAAAAAATAAAAAGTATGCTAGTTATTAAAGAGATAGAGATTTTCATGATAAGTTTCATCAGTAATAATTTATCAACTAAGTTACAATTATTACTTGTATAAAAAAAGACCATCCTTTAACAGATGGTCTCTCAAACAAACAACTAAATTCAAAAACCTTGGATAAGTTTAAGAAAATTTTATAAATATTTTAGAAGCAGTATTTATTTTCTGCTTTCACTTTTTCTGCGATTTCGTTACGTAAATCTACAATATCTGGATAGTTTGTATATTTAGTAAAACGCTTTAATCCCATTAACATCATACGCTGCTCATCACCTTCAGCAAAAGAAATAATACTTTCTTTACCTTTTTCTTCGATAATGTCTACTGCGTGATATAAATATAATTTAGACATCGCAATTTGTACAGATTGAGAATCTTCGCCAAAACGTTTCGCGTTTTTCTCTGTTCTTAAAATTGCAGATTCTGCCATATAAATTTCAATTAATATGTCTGAAGCAGCAATTAATAACTGTTGATGAGATTCAATTTCTTGCCCATATTTTTGAAGTGCTGCACCAGCAACCATTAAAAATGTTTTCTTTAATTTGGCAATCATGTGTTTTTCTTCTGAAAATAACTCAGAATAATCTGGAGTTTCAAAAGAAGGAATTCCCATTAAACTATTAGCTACTTCTGTTGCAGGTCCTAATAAATCTACATGACCTTTCATTGCTTTTTTGATAAGCATTCCAACAGAAAGCATTCTGTTAATTTCATTTGTACCTTCGTAAATTCTAGCAATTCTAGCATCTCTCCAAGCAGATTCCATAGGAGTTTCTTCAGAGAATCCCATTCCACCAAAAATTTGAATACCTTCATCTGCACAACTTTGCACATCTTCTGATACGGCAACTTTTAAAATTGAACATTCTATTGCATATTCTTCTACACCTTTAAGTTCTGCTTCTTGGTGAGTATTACCAGCAGCAACTCTTAATGCGATTCTATCTTCGATGTCTTTAGCTGCTCTATAAGAAGCAGATTCACCAACGTAAGCATTTGTAGACATTTCTGCCAATTTTACCTTAATTGCACCAAAATCTGCAATAGGAGTTTTAAATTGCTTACGTTCTGTAGCGTATTGTGTTGCATATGTAATAACTCTTCTTTGAGAATCTAAACACGCTGCAGCCAATTTAATACGTCCAACATTTAAAGCATTCATGGCAATTTTAAAACCTTCACCACGACCTGCTAACATATTTTCTGCTGGTACTACTGTATCGTTAAAAAATACTTGACGAGTTGAACTTGCACGAATACCTAATTTGTGTTCTTCTTCACCTAAAGTAATTCCGTTTGCATTTTCTGGATCATATTCTACTATAAAACCTGTAATATTTTTGTCATTTTCTATACGAGCAAAAACAATCATTAAACTACAAAAACCTGCGTTAGAAATCCACATTTTTTGTCCGTTAATTTTGTAAGATTTACCGTCTTCCGAAAGTTCTGCTGTAGTTTTTCCTGAGTTTGCATCAGAACCAGCACCCGGTTCTGTTAAACAATAAGCACCAAACCATTCTCCGGTAGCTAATTTAGGTACATATTTTTCTTTCTGTTCTTGTGTACCATATAAAGTAATTGGCATTGTACCAATACCTGTGTGTGCACCAAAAGCTGTACTAAAAGATCCTGTTCCAGATGAAATATAATCACAAGTTAACATTGTAGATACAAATCCCATACCTAAACCACCAAATTCTTCTGGCACTGCAACACCTAAAAATCCTAATTCACCAGCTTTACGCATAACTTCTTCTGTCAATGCATAATCTTTAGCTTCGAAACGAGCTTTATGAGGAATGATTTCTCTATCATTAAATTCCATCACAGCTTCCTTCATCATTTGTTGCTCCTCTGTAAAGTCTTCTGGAGTAAATACGTTTTCGCAGTTAGTTTCTTTTACTAAAAACTGTCCGCCTCTTAATAATTCTGACATTTTCTTGTTTGTTTAATTTGTTATTAACTAAGGAATTCGAATACACCAGCAGCACCTTGCCCTGTTCCTACACACATGGTAACCATTCCGTATTTGTTTTTCATATCTCTTTTACGCATTTCATCGAATAATTGTACCGATAATTTTGCGCCAGTACAACCTAAAGGATGACCTAAAGCGATTGCACCACCATTTACATTAACAATATCTGGGTTTAAATTTAGCTCTCGCATTACTGCTAAAGATTGCGAAGCAAAAGCTTCATTTAACTCAATTAACTCGATATCATTTTGCTGTAAACCTGCTTGTTTTAATACCTTTGGTATTGCAGCCACAGGACCAATTCCCATTATTCGAGGTTCTACACCAGCAGCAGCATAATTTACCACTCTTGCAATTGGCTCTAAGTTTAATTCTTTGACCATTTCTTCGCTCATTACCATAACAAATGCAGCACCATCACTCATTTGAGATGAATTACCAGCAGTAACACTTCCGCCAGCGGCAAATACAGGTCTTAATTTATTTAATACTGCAGTAGAGGTTCCTTTTCTTGGCCCTTCATCTTTATTTACAGTATATTTTCTAGTTGCTTTTTTACCATTTGCATCCAAATAAGTTTCTTCAACTTCTATTGGAACAATTTGGTCTTGAAAACGATTTTCTGCTTGTGCTCTTAACGCTTTCATGTGAGAATTGTATGCAAATTCATCTTGATCTTCTCTCGAAACTTTAAATTGATTTGCAACTGCTTCTGCAGTGTTTCCCATTCCCCAATAATAATCTGCATGACCATCTTTAATGGTGTCGTAATTTAACTCTGGTTTAAAACCAGTCATTGGCACAGAACTCATGCTTTCTGCTCCACCAGCTATAATACAATCTGCCATACCAGCTTGAATTTTTGCCGCTGCCATTGCAATTGTTTCTAATCCAGAAGAACAAAAACGGTTTACTGTAACTCCTGGTACATCAACAGAATTTAATCCTATTAAAGAGATAAAACGAGCCATATTTAATCCTTGCGAACCTTCTGGCATTGCGTTACCAACTATTACATCATCTATACGTTTTACGTCTAAATTTGGTAATTCTTTCATCATGTGTTGGATTGTTTCTGCACCCAACTCGTCTGCACGTTTAAAGCGAAAAACACCTTTTGGAGCCTTTGCAACTGCAGTTCTATATGCTTTTACTATATATGCTGTTTTCATAAAATTTTAGTTTCTTAAAGGTTTACCAGTTTTTAACATTGCCTGAATTCTTTCTAACGTTTTACGTTCTGTACATAACGATAAAAATGCTTCACGCTCTAAGTCTAATAAATACTGTTCTGTAACCAATGTTGGTTCAGATAAATCTCCACCCGCCATAACATAAGCTAACTTATTGGCTATTTTCATATCGTGTTGTGAAATGTAATTAGAATGTTCCATAGAATCTGTTCCTACTAAAAACATACCTAATGCTTGTTTACCTAACACTTTAACATCTTTTCTTGTTGCAGGTTGCGTGTAACCACTTTCTGCCATTAATTTAGCATGTGCTTTGGCAGTAGCAATTTGTCTGTCTTTGTTTACAACAACTACATCTTTACCTTTTTGAAGTAAGCCTAAATCGAAAGCCTCGTGTGCAGAAGTAGATACTTTAGCCATACCAATTGTTAAAAAGTTTTCTTGTAAAACATTTAACTCTACATCTCCTTTGCTAAATGAATCTGATGCTCTTAAAGCCATTTCTTTAGAACCACCACCACCAGGAATAACACCAACACCAAACTCTACTAATCCCATATAAGTTTCTGCTGCTGCAACAACTTTATCTGCATGTAAAGAGATTTCACAACCACCACCTAATGCCATTCCATGCGGAGCAGAAATTGTTGGAATTGATGAATAACGCATACGCATCATTGTGTCTTGAAAATATTTAATGGCATAATTTAATTCATCATATTCTTGCTCTACAGCCATCATAAAAATCATACCAATATTTGCACCAACAGAGAAATTCGACGCTTGGTTACCAACAACCAATCCTTGAAAATCTTTTTCAGCTAAGTCGATACCTTTATTAATTCCTGCTAAAACATCTCCACCAATTGTGTTCATTTTAGACTGAAATTCTATATTTAAAATACCGTCTCCTATATCTTCGATAACTACTCCAGAATTTTTAAATACTTGATTTGATTTTCTGATGTTATCTAAAATAATAAATGATTCTTGACCAGGTTTTTTAGTTTGAGCTTTAGAAGAAACATCATAAAAATAAGTTGCACCTTCTTTAACAGAGTAAAAAGATTTAGAACCAGCAGCCAACATTTCTGTTACCCATGCAGCAGGTTCATGTCCTTCAGCTTTCATTAACTCGATACCTTTTTCTACACCAACTGCGTCCCAAATTTCGAAAGGTCCGTTTTCCCAACCAAAACCAGCTTTCATTGCATCGTCAATTTTATACAATTCATCAGAAATTTCTGGAATTCTATTTTGAACGTATGCAAACATTGCTGCAAAGTTTTTTCTGTAAAACTCACCAGCTTTATCTTTACCACCAACTAAGATTTTAAATCTGTCGATTGGTTTATCTATTGTTTTTGTTAATTCTAACGTTGCAAATTTTGCTCTTTTTTTAGAACGATATTCCATCGTATCTAAATCTAGCGTTAAGATTTCTTTTTTACCATCTACAACTGCTTTTTTGTAGAAACCTTGTCCGGTTTTACTACCCAACCACTTGTTTTCCATCATTGTATTGATGAAATCAGGAAGTTTGAAAAGCTCATGAGCTTCGTCATTAGGACAATTTTCGTAAATTCCATTAGCAACATGAACTAAAGTATCTAAACCAACAACATCTACAGTTCTAAAAGTAGCCGATTTAGGCCTACCAATTACAGGCCCCGTTAACTTGTCTACTTCTTCTACTGTTAAGCCTAATTCTTTAACTTGATGAAATAAAGATTGAATTCCGAAAATACCGATTCTGTTACCAATAAAAGCCGGTGTATCTTTAGCTAAAACCGATGTCTTACCTAAAAATTTCTCACCATACATCATTAAGAAATCTGTAACTTCTTGTTTACAATCTGGTCCAGGAACAACTTCAAAAAGTTTTAAATATCTTGGCGGATTAAAAAAGTGTGTTACTGCAAAATGCTTTTGAAAATCTTCACTTCTTCCTTCGTTCATAAACTTGATAGGAATACCAGAAGTGTTAGAAGAAATTATTGTACCCGGAGTTCTGTATTTTTCTAATTTTTCGAAAACTATCTTTTTTATATCTAGTCTTTCTACAACAACTTCCATAATCCAATCTACATCTGCAACCTTTGCAATATCATCTTCTAAATTACCAGTAGTAATTCTGTTTGCAAATTTTTGATTGTATATCGGAGACGGTTTTGATTTTAAAGATGCTGTTAATGCATCATTAACCAATCGGTTTCTAACAACTTTGTCTTCTAATGTTAGTCCTTTTGCTTCTTCTTTATCGGTTAATTCTCTTGGAACAATGTCCAATAAAAGAACTTCTACACCAATATTAGCAAAATGACAAGCAATACCGCTTCCCATAATTCCGGAACCAATAATTGCTACTTTCTTAATTCTTCTAGTCATTTGTTTGATTTTTTATACTGCTTTATTGTTGATTTCTTTATAAATTTCTTTATCTGCTATTAATTTATTTATGGTAGAGGTCACATTAAAAAAACCTTCTAAGTCTTTTTCTGTAACATTATTTATTACTGTTTCATTAAATTGAATAACGTGTCCTTTAGAAATTTTACGCATTTCTTTACCGTATTCTGTTAATTTAATAATTACGCTTCTACCATCGTCTGGGTTTTTTTCTCTGCAAATAGCACCTTTGTCTTCCATGTTTTTTAAAATTCTAGAAAGGCTTGTTGGTTCCATTCCCATTAACGGTCCTAAAGCTGTAGACGGCGTTCCGTTTTGCTTATCAATATTTAACAAAACAAAAGCTGTAGCCATTGTGCTATTATGTGTTAACGCTTGTTCGTTATACAATTTTGCAACGGCCTGCCATGTTGCTCTTAATTGATGATCTATTGATTTATTTTTATTCATTGGTTCAAATATAATAAAATTTATTATGCGTGCATAGTAAATTTAAAAAAAGTTATGCATGCATAGTAAATTTAACATAAAATTAAACTGTAACGTTTTTAGTTGATGTTACACTAATAGTTATAAAATATGTAATTTTGTTAGGCTTTTTACCTAAAATGAAAATCTACTTTAATCAATGAAGAATTTATTAGAAATAAATAATGTAGTTAAAAGATACGGAGATTATACTGCGTTAAATAATGTTTCACTTGCAATTCCTAAAGGAAGTGTTTACGGTTTGTTAGGGCCAAACGGTGCGGGTAAAACGTCTTTAATTAGAATTATAAACCAAATAACAATGGCAGATAGTGGTTCTGTTATTTTAGATGGAGAAAAACTAGCACCGCATCATACAGCTCAAATTGGTTATTTGCCAGAAGAACGTGGTTTGTATAAGTCTATGAAGGTTGGCGAGCAAGCTTTGTATTTGGCACAATTAAAAGGATTAAGCAAATCTGAAGCGAAAAAAAGATTAAAGTATTGGTTCGAAAAGTTTGATATTTCTGCTTGGTGGAATAAAAAAATAGAAGAACTTTCTAAAGGAATGGCGCAAAAAGTGCAATTTATTGTTACTGTAATGCACAATCCTAAATTATTAATTTTTGATGAACCCTTTTCTGGTTTCGATCCTATTAATGCACAATTAATTGCTAAAGAGATTTTACAATTAAGAGATGAAGGTGCTACAATAATTTTTTCGACTCACAGAATGGAATCGGTAGAAGAAATGTGTGATGAAATTGCTTTGATAGATAAATCAAACAAAATTTTAGATGGTAAGTTAGATGATATTAAACGTAAGTTTAGAACAAACACGTTTCAAGTTGGTTTAAATACTCAAAATCCTACAGAAGTAGAAAGAATTTTAAAAGAACACTTTAAAGTGTATCCATCAGATTTTAAATTATTAAGCGATAGTTTAACTTTAAACGTAAAAATACCAACTGGTAAAACGGCAAATGAATTGTTGTCATTTTTAACAAGTAGAGGAGAAGTACAGCATTTTGTAGAGCTTATTCCGAGCGCAAATGATATTTTTATACAAGCAATAAACAAAAATAATTAAGAAGATGAGCAAGTTAAATTTAATTATACAAAGAGAGTTTATTGCTAAAGTTCGTAATAAATCATTTATAATTATGACTTTTTTGAGTCCGCTAATTATGGTAGGTATGGGTGCATTAGTCTTTTTTCTGATGCAAAAAAATGATGAAAAAATTAAAAAAATAGTTTATGTAGATAATTCTGAGTTTTTTTCGAAAGCAGATTTTAAAAATACAAAAACGATTCATTATTTAGATTACACAGATTTAGGTGTTGAGGAAACAAAAAAGAAGGTAGAAGAAGGTGATTTTTATGGCGCATTGTTAATTCCTAAACAAGATAGTTTAGAGGTTTTAGCAAAATCAATAGAATTTTACTCTAAAGAATCACCAGGAATGTCTGTTATGAATTCTTTAGAAAATAAGATTGAACAAAAAATTAGAAATATAAAACTAACCGATTTTGGTATCGATTTAGATAAAATAGAAGCATCTAAAATCAATACTGATATTAAAATGTTTAACTTTTCTGGAGAGCAATCATCAAAATTAATTAATGGTTTAAAAATTGGTGTTGGTGCAATTGCAGGTTATTTGTTAATGATGTTTGTAATGATTTATGGTACTTCTGTAATGAGAAGTGTTATCGAAGAAAAAACAAGTAGAATTATAGAAATAATTGTGTCATCAGTAAAGCCGTTTCAATTAATGTTGGGTAAAATTTTAGGTAATGCATCCGCAGGTTTATTACAATTCTTTATCTGGGGAGTTTTATTATTTGTAATTCTTACAGTTGTTTCTTCAATATTTGGTGTAGATGTTGTAGAAATGCAATCAGCAAGAGTACCAGCAGAACAAATGGATGCAGTTAAGCAAGCAACTGAAGGTGATAAAGGGCAAATGGTTGTTCAAGAAATACTAAAATTGCCAATTTTAAAGCTATTTGTGTTGTTTATATTTTATTTTTTAGGAGGATTTATGTTGTATAGTTCTTTGTTTGCAGCTGTTGGTGCAGCAGTAGATAACGAAACAGACACGCAACAATTTATGTTGCCGATAATGTTACCATTAATTTTAGGAGTTTATGTTGGGTTTGCCACAGTAATGAATGATCCGCATGGTTCTATTGCTGTCTTGTTTTCTCATATTCCTTTTACAGCGCCAATTGTAATGTTAATGAGAGTTCCTTTTGGGGTTTCTTGGTACGAATTATTAGTTTCAATGGCTTTGTTATTAGTTACATTTGTATTTATGGTTTGGTTAGCAGCAAAAATTTATAGAGTTGGTATTTTAATGTATGGTAAAAAAGCAACTTATAAAGATTTGTATAAGTGGTTAAAATATAAAGGATAAATGCAAGACAGTTTAGAAAAAGTAAAAGAAGCTATAAAAGAAGAAACAACATCTATTTTAGATTATACTTTTAAATTTAGTGATGAAATTAGTATTACTGTAAAAGGACTAATATTTGTTGCAGTAGCACTTTTGTTAACCGCTTTCGCCTTAAAACTAGTACGCAGATTTGTAACTAGAAAAATGCCAGAAAATGATAAAGTTAAATTTATTAGCGTTTTTAGTTATATAAGATGGCTAGTTTTTTTGGTTATTTTCTTAGTAGCTATGGATGCTTCTGGGGTTAATGTTACGGCTGTTTTTGCTGCTTCTGCAGTATTGTTAATTGGTGTTGGTTTGGCTTTGCAAACTTTGTTTCAAGACATTATTTCTGGTATTTTTATTTTGGTTGATAAATCTGTTCATGTAGGCGATATTATAGAGTTAGATGGTAAAGTTGGTAGGGTTCTAGATATTAGATTAAGAACCACAAGAGCTGTAACTATTGATAATAAAGTTTTGGTAATTCCTAATCATTTATATCTAACTAACATTCTTTTTAACTGGACAGAAAACGGAACAGAAACAAGAGAATCTGTAGCAGTTGGTGTTGCTTACGGAAGTGATGTAGAGCTAGTTAAAAAAATATTGATAGATGTTACAAAAGACCACGATAAAATTTTAAAAATACCAGAACCCAAAGTGCTTTTTGCTGATTTTGGAGATAGTTCTTTAAATTTTAAATTGGTTTTTTCTTTAAATAACAGTTTCGAAACAAGGTTTGTACAAAGTGATTTAAGGTTTGCAATAGAAAAAGCATTTAGAGAACATAATATTTCTATTCCTTTTCCACAAAGAGATGTTCACTTATATCAAAATCAATAGAAAATTAAACAAGAAAAAGAATTAAAGGTTTAGATATAATTTTGAATTAAATTTATTTAAATTACGTTTCAAATAAAAATTTATGAGCAAGATATTAATTATCGAAGACGAAGCAGCAATTAGAAGAGTTTTGAAAAAAATTATTTCTGAAGAAAATGATGCATATAATGTTGAAGAAGCAGAAGATGGTTTGTTGGGTATAGAGATGATAAAAAATAACGATTACGATTTGGTTTTATGCGATATTAAAATGCCTAAAATGGATGGTGTTGAGGTATTAGAAAAAGCAAAAAAAATAAAACCAGAAATACCAATTGTGATGATTTCTGGTCACGGAGATCTTGATACCGCAGTAAATACAATGCGTTTAGGTGCTTTTGATTATATTTCTAAGCCGCCAGATTTAAACAGGTTGTTAAATACAGTTAGAAATGCTTTGGATAAAAAGGTTTTAATTGTTGAAAACAAAAGACTGAAGAAAAAAGTTAGCAAAAACTATGAAATGATAGGAGAAAGTGATGCGATTTCTCATATTAAAGAAATTATAGAAAAAGTTGCGGCAACAGATGCAAGAGTTTTAATAACTGGGCCAAACGGAACAGGAAAAGAATTGGTAGCACATTGGTTACACGAAAAATCAGATAGAGTTAAAGCGCCAATGATTGAAGTAAATTGTGCAGCAATACCTTCTGAGTTAATAGAAAGTGAATTATTTGGGCATGTAAAAGGATCTTTTACTGGAGCAAATAAAGATAGGGCAGGTAAGTTTGAAGCAGCAAATGGCGGAACTATATTTTTAGATGAAATAGGAGATATGAGTTTGTCCGCACAAGCAAAAGTATTAAGAGCTTTGCAGGAAAATAAAATTCAGAGAGTTGGTTCTGATAAAGACATCAAAGTAAATGTAAGAATTGTTGCAGCTACTAATAAAAATTTAAAAGAAGAAATTGCACAAGGAAGATTTAGGGAAGACTTGTACCATAGATTAGCTGTAATTTTAACTAAAGTTCCTGCTTTAAATGATAGAAGAGAAGATATACCTTTATTAGTAGAGTTTTTTGCTAATAAAATTTCTAAAGAACAAGGTTCAACTAAAAAAGAATTTTCTAAAGATGCTATTGCACTTTTACAAGAATATGATTGGACAGGAAATATAAGGGAACTTAGAAATGTTGTAGAAAGATTGTTGATTTTAGGAGAGAAAGAAGTGTCTGCAAACGATATTAAATTGTTTGCAAACAAGTAGGTTTTTTATTTTCTAGCAACGTAATAATCGCATCAAAGCTTTTAATTTTTGCATGTTCTAAAGCAGTTTTACCTTCAACATCTTTTAAGTTGAAATCTGCATTTTTGTTAAGTAAAAATTCAACCATTTTTTCTTTATTGTAAATTGTTGCAAAAATTAAAGCTGAATAACCTTGGTTGTTCTGCATGTTAATATTTGCATTGTTTTTAAGTAGCAATTCTGCAATTTCTACATTGCCTTTAAATGCTACACCTAACAAAGCAGTATTTCCTTTCGCATCTTGATGGTTTACATTTGCGTTATGCTTAAGTAAGGTTTCTGCAATTTCTTTTTTATCAAAATAAGTTGCAAAAACTAAAGGACTAAAACCTCTTTTGTCTTTTGAATTCGCTAGGTTAGGAAATTTTCTTAACAAAGTTTCAATCATATTGATATTCATAGATTGAATTGCGTTAAAAAAAGTATTTAAAATATTCATAATTTAAAAGTTTAAAAAAAAGGATAGGTTTTGCAAAACCTATCCTTTTTAGATTTATATAGATTATTTTACATCAAATCTGTCTAAGTTCATCACTTTAGTCCAAGCGGCAATAAAGTCTTTTACAAAACGATCTTGACCGTCGTTTGCACCATACACTTCAGCAATTGCTCTCAATTCAGTGTTAGATCCAAAAATTAAATCAGCTCTCGTACCTTTATATTTCACTTCTCCGGTATTTCTATTACTTCCTTCAAAATATCTATCGTCTTCAGAAGTTGCTTTCCAAGTATAAGTAAAATCTAAAATATTTTTGAAGAAATCGTTCGTTAAAGTCCCAACATTGTCTGTGAAAACTCCGTAATCAGAACCATCATAATTAGCCCCTAAAACTCTTAATCCACCAACTAAAACAGTTAATTCTGGTACAGAAAGTGTTAATAAATTAGCTTTGTCTATTAATAAATCTTCTGCAGCAATTGCTAAATCTTTTTTAATGTAATTTCTAAAACCATCAGCTAATGGCTCTAAATATCCAAATTGCTCTACATCAGTTTGTTCTTGGGTAGCATCGCCACGACCTTGAATAAAAGCAACAGTTTCATTATAACCAGCATTTTTTAATGCTTTTTCTAGACCAACATTTCCTCCTAAAACAATTAGATCAGCTAAAGAAACTTCGCCTTCAAACTTGTTTTTTACATCTTCTAAAGCTTCTAGAACTTTCGCCAATTCTTTTGGATTGTTAACTTCCCAACTACGTTGAGGTTCTAAAGCAATTCTAGCTCCGTTTGCACCACCTCTATTGTCAGAGCCTCTAAAAGTTGATGCAGAAGCCCAAGCTGTAGTTACTAATTGAGATATTGTTAAACCGCTATCAATTATCATAACCTTTAAATTCGCAATATCAGCATCACTTAATGTATAGTTTACTGCAGGAACTGGATCTTGCCATAACAATTCTTCTTGCGGAACTTCTGGGCCTAAGTAACGAGAAGTAGGTCCTAAATCACGATGAGTTAGTTTGTACCAAGCACGTGCAAATGCATCTTCGAATGCTTTATGATCTGCATGAAATTTTTTAGAAATTTCTAAATATTTAGGATCTACTTTTAATGCAATATCAGCAGTAGTCATCATTAAATCTTGTCTGCCATTTGCGTCACCAGCTTTTGGTGCCATTTTAGCATTTGAAGCCGCGGTTGGTTTCCATTGATGTGCGCCAGCAGGACTTTTTGTTAATTCCCAATCGTAATTTAATAATACATCAAAATAATCTGCATCCCAACGAGTAGGATTTGGTGTCCAAGCACCTTCAATACCACTTGTAATTGTATCATCTAAAACACCGGTACCAAAACTGTTTTTCCAACCTGTACTCATTTCTTCTATTGAAGCACCATGAGGTTCTTTACCAACATATTTATTAGGGTCTGCAGCACCGTGTGCTTTTCCAAAAGTATGTCCACCAGCAACTAAAGCAACAGTTTCTTCATCGTTCATTGCCATTCTACCAAAAGTTTCTCTAACATTTTGAGCAGAACCCATCGGATCTGGATTTCCGTTTGGTCCTTCTGGATTTACATAAATCCAACCCATCATAACTGCCGCTAAAGGATCTTCTAATTCGCCATCGTCATATCTTTCCTCATTCGCTCCCCATTCAGTTTCACTTCCCCAATAAATATCTTGCTCAGGTTCCCAAACATCTTCACGACCTCCTGCAAAACCAAAAGTTGGAAATCCCATTGACTCTAAAGCACAGTTTCCTGCTAAAATCATTAAATCTGCCCAAGATATTTTGTTACCATATTTTTGTTTTATTGGCCATAATAACAACCTTGCTTTATCTAAGTTACCATTATCTGGCCAACTGTTAATTGGTGCAAAACGTTGGTTTCCTGCTCCTGCGCCTCCTCGTCCGTCACCAACTCTATATGTACCAGCACTATGCCACGCCATACGTATCATCAATCCTCCGTAATGTCCATAATCTGCAGGCCACCAATCTTGAGAATCTGTCATAAATTCTTTTAAATCTTTTTTAATGGCATCATAATCTAAACTTTTAAAAGCTTCTGCATAATCAAAATCATCTCCCATTGGGTTCGATTTTGCTGCGTTTTGACGTAAAATATTTAATTTTAATTCGTTTGGCCACCAATCTCGGTTTTTAACACCTTGACCAGATGTTTGTTTTGTAGTTCCGCTTAAAAAAGGGCAATTAGCTGCACTTTCATTTAAATCGAAATTATCTCCGTGTGGTTGACTATTAGCGTGAGGATTGTTTTTCATTTTTTATAATATTTAATTTGACAATGCAAACCTACAGGTTTTTTATGAATAATTATTATCTATAGTTTTTATTTTTAAATAACTAAAAACTATTTAAAATATTTTCTCATTAAATTTACAAATTTTTAATTAAAATAATTCGAATAATTTTAGTCTATTTTTTTAATTGATTTTGATAAATTTAATTTATAGTATAATAAAAACTTAACATTAAATTCTAACAAATAATCTACACTCATTTATATCTTTGTGGTCTCAAATAACGAATTAATAATTACTTAAAACTTATAAAAAATGGCAACAGCAGTTGGTAAAAAATTTCCAGATTTAAATGTAGACGCAATGAACGAAATGGGAGATACGTTCAAAATTAATGTTTTAGAAGAAGCAAAAAATAAGAACAAGAAAGTATTATTATTTTGGTATCCTAAAGATTTTACATTTGTTTGTCCTACAGAATTACATGCTTTTCAAGAAGCTTTAGCTGAATTTGAAAAAAGAAATACTATTGTAATTGGTGCATCTTGTGATACACCAGAAGTACATTTTGCATGGTTAAATACTTCTAAAGACAATGGTGGTATCGAAGGTGTAACTTACCCAATTTTAGCAGATAGCAACAGAAACTTATCTTCTATTTTAGGTATTTTAGATATTTCTAATGAAACTTTTGATGAAGCTACTCAAACAATACAAGTAGAAGGGGATAATGTAACTTACAGAGCTACTTATTTAATTGATGAGGAAGGTACAGTTTTTCATGAAGGAATAAACCACATGCCAGTTGGTAGAAATGTAAACGAATTTTTACGTTTAATTGATGCTTACGCTCACGTTCAGAAAAACGGAGAAGTTTGTCCAGCAAACTGGGAAGAAGGTAAAGAAGCAATGTCTCCTAATGCAAAAGGAACTGCAGAATATTTAGCTTCTCACTAATAAATAATTGATAATATTCGTGTTTAGAAGTTTTCTAAACACGAATATTTTAAAAAACTACAACTATGTTACAAGAATTAACAGAAGACAATTTACAAGAAATTGTAAATAATAATGATAAGGTAATTGTGCAATATTCTGCTACTTGGTGTGGTAATTGCAGAATAATGAAACCAAAGTTTAAAAAATTAGCTTCAGAAAATGAAAACGTTGCTTTTGTAATTGCAGATGCAGAAAAATTTCCAGAAAGTAGAAAATTAGCAGATGTTAGTAATTTGCCAACATTTGCAACTTTTGAAAGTGGAAGTTTTAAAAATCAAGCGCAAACAAATAAGTTTGATGTTTTAAAAGACTTAGCAAGCGAAATTATTTAATTATGAAGTTACCTGTAATTAAACACCTAACAAATTTTATCGAAGAAAACGATCAAGATTATGTTTTAGAAACCATAGAAACTTTAGAAGCTTTAACAGAAGTTCCTTCTTTAAAAGATGAAGAATTAGATGTTATCGGCGAGTTGATTTCTAATATGTACGGAGCTATCGAAGTTGATAAAATGGTAAAAGATGGCGCTCCAAAAAAAGAGGCCTTAAACACTTTTATGAAGCGAGTATTAGGCTCAATAGATAAATAATCTATTTATAAAACAGACCTTAAGTAAAAGCTTGAGGTTTTTTTATGCCTTAAATTTAGAACTTATAAATATTGCCATTTCTTTAGCCCATATTTTATAAGTTAATTCTGATGGATGAACGCCATCACTAAAGTAAAGACTCGAATTTTTATGAGACAAATTGTTTCTACTACTCCAGTTTTTTAGCGTGATAACTTCATCATAATAAAAAATATTTTTTTTAGATTTAAGGTAATTCTTAAGTTCAGATCCCAAAATCTCAACTAAATTTCCGATAACAAATTTTATTGTTTTTGTAAACGCAGGAAACTCTTTAATAGGTGGCATATTTGTAAAGTAAATAGGTGTCTCTGGAAACTTTTTTTGAATAGAATTAATTAAATTTTCGATATCTTTTAACCATTTCTTTGGAGAATTTAAGGTAAAAGCATCATTTCCGCCCATCCCGATAACAATTATATCGACTTTAGTCTCTTCAATTTTAGGTATTATTTTAGTAGTAACTTTTGCTACAGTATATCCGCTTCTTGCATACACACGCCAATGTATATTTTTTTGTAATTTAGTAGAAAGTTTTGTTGCCAAAGCGCCGGTAAATCCGTTTTTGTGATAATCTACACCAACACCTGCAATTGTACTTTCTCCGATAGTAAGAATGTGTAAATCCGAAGAGAAATTATTATTTACAAAACCTATAGTTTCTTTTGCTTCTGGTAATGTTGGTACATTTTTTCTAATATTTTTTCCTTGAAAATATAGCAAAGGTAAGAGAGGTAAAGAAGTAACCACGCCTAAATTATATTTTAAACTATACTTCATTATTTTTGGCTTCGTTGGCTTTTTTAATAATTGCTTTTAAACGTTCTTTATGTAACTGTTTTTCTAACTTTACTTTGTTAATTTTTCTATTCATTAACTTAGTATGTTTAGCTTTATTAGCAGTGTTTTTTTCTTTTCCTTTCTTGGGCATTTTTCTATGTCAATAAAAAGTTACAAATAAAATAAAGGTTCTATTTTCTCTTTAAATTCTATTATCTTCGTTTTTTACAAAAATAACAAAATAAAATGGGAAGAGGTATAAAAGACTATTTAGTCATAGGCTTAAAAGGAATGGCAATGGGTGCTGCAGATGTTGTGCCTGGTGTATCTGGAGGAACAATTGCATTTATTTCTGGAATTTATGAAGAGCTTTTAGGCTCTATTGCTAATGTGAATTTAGGCTTGTTAAAAACTTTAAAATCAGACGGTATTAAAGCTGCCTGGAAACAAGTAAACGGCTCTTTTTTATTGGCTCTTTTTATCGGAATTTTTATAAGTATAATTTCTTTAGCCAAAACAATAAAGTGGTTGTTAGAAAATGAGCCAGTTTTATTATGGTCTTTTTTCTTCGGATTAGTTTTAGCAAGTATTATTTACATTGGTAAACAAATCACAAAATGGAATTTTATAACCTATACAATTTTAATCATAGGTGCTTTTGTAGCATATTTTATTACAACGCTTAATCCTTTAGTTACAGAAAGTTCTTCTTTGTTATTTATGTTTTTGGCAGGTGCAATTGCAATTTGCGCAATGATTTTACCAGGTGTTTCTGGTGCGTTTATTTTAGTTTTATTAGGTGCTTATAAACCAATTTTATCTGCCGTAAATGATAGAGATATTAAAACAATAGCGGCAGTTGGTTTGGGTGCAATTGTAGGTTTGCTATCTTTTTCTAAGATTTTAAAATGGATGTTTGCAAATTATAAAAACTACACATTAGCGGTATTAACAGGTTTTATAATTGGTTCTTTAAACAAGATTTGGCCTTGGAAAGAAACAATAACTACACGTATAAATTCTCACGGAATAGAAGTGCCATTAAAACAAGTTAGTATTTCTCCGAATTCTTTTGATGGAGATCCGAAGTTATTAATGGCAGTTGTTTTAGCAGTAGTTGGTTTTGTACTTATTTTATTAATGGAAAAATTAGCGGTTAAAAAAGCATAATGCAAGTCGAAAGAACTTTCTTACAAAAGTTGTACCTTTTTTTAAAAGGTTTGGCAATGGGTGCTGCAAATAAAGTACCTGGTGTTTCTGGAGGAACAGTTTCTTTTGTGTTTGGGTTTTATGAAGAGTTAATTCAGTCTTTTAGAAAAGTAAACATTACAGCATTTAAATTGTTAATTAGCGGTAGGTTTTCGAGTTTTTATACATACGTCAATGGTCAGTTTTTATTACTGATAATGGGTGGAAGTATTTTTAGCTACTTTAGTATTTCATTGGTTTTAGATTATTTTTTAGAGCATTACGAGCTTTATGTTTGGAGCTGGTTTTTCGGAATGATAATTGGTTCTATTTATTATATAGGTAAAGACTTTGGAGAATGGAATCGTAAAAATATTATTTCTTTAATAATTGGTGCAAGTATAGGTTTAGGGATAAGTTTTTTAAAACCAGCAGGAGAAAATGACAATTTATGGTTTGTTTTTTTCTGTGGAATTGTTGGTGTTTCTGGTATGACTTTACCCGGACTTTCGGGCTCTTTCATCTTAATTTTAATGGGTAATTACGTTTTACTTTTAGTAGATGCGGTAAACGAATTATTCTTTGTAGTTACCAATTTACTAATAGGTAATTTTGATGTTTTATCTGATCCAGAAAAAATAAGATACTTAAAAATAATATCAGTTTTTACTGCAGGTTCTGCTTTTGGATTGGTTTCTATTAGTCATGTTTTAGGATATGTTTTAAAAAGATATAATGCAATAGTTACTGCTGTTATAATAGGTTTTATAACGGGGTCTTTGGGTATTGTTTGGCCTTTTAAAAATGCTGTTTATTTAGCTGTTGATAATAAGTATTTATTAGATAATAAAGGAAATAGAATCGTAGAAAACTACACTAGATTTATGCCAGATTTTTCTTCATCAGAAACATGGTTCGCTATATTTTATATTATTTTAGGTATTGCATTAATTTTAATAATCGATTTTTATGGAAAAACAAAAAAATAAAGTTTTTGGTCTTTTAGGTAAAGATATTTCTTACTCTTTTTCTAGAGGTTATTTTGCTGATAAATTTAAAAAATTAGGTTTGTCTACTTATAATTATAAAAATTTTGATCTTCAAGATATAAAAGAACTGCCAGCAGTTATTAAAAATGAAGAATTTGTAAGAGGTATAAATGTTACAATTCCGTATAAAGAAGAAGTAATTAAATATTTAGACAAGTTAGACAAAACAGCAGAAGAAATAGGGGCAGTTAATACAATTAAATTTACCAAAAGAGGAAATTTAAAAGGTTATAACACAGATGTTGTTGGTTTTGAAAAATCAATTAAGCCTTTTCTTAAAAAGCACCATACCAAATCTTTAATTTTAGGAACTGGTGGTGCATCAAAAGCAATTGCCTATGCTTTAAAGAAAAATGATATTAAATTTAAATTCGTTTCTAGAAATCCTTCAGGAAAAAAAGAAGTTTCATACAGTGATTTATCCGAAGAAATAATAAAAGATTTTACGGTAATAATTAATTGTACACCACTAGGTACTTCGCCAAATACTCATTTATGTCCAAATATTCCGTATCAATATTTAACTGAAAAGCACTTGTTATTCGATTTAATTTATAATCCAGAAATATCTAGTTTTTTAGCAAAAGGAAAAGAGAAAGGTGCGGCAATTAAAAATGGTTATGAAATGCTAGAATTGCAAGCAGAAGAATCTTGGCGCATCTGGAACGAAAACAAATAGTATATTTTAACAGAACATTTTGTATAACTAGTAAGTTGTACTTATATTTATAAACTATAATAATAGTGTATTATTAAACGAACTTAAACATTGTAGATATGTTAGATAACAATAATGATAACGAGGATAAAAAAGTAGAAGTAGTTAATGAGACTTCTAATCTAGAACAAAAAAATACAGAGGCTTCATCAGCAGAAGATGATGCGATTTTAAAAGCTGTAGAAGAAGTAGAGAATTCTGTAGCAGAAAAAGCAGAAGATTCAGAAGAATCTGTAGTTAAAGAAGAAAAAGATTATACGATTCTTTCTTTAGAAGAACTTGTTAAAGAGTTACAAGATACATTATCTAACAATGCTGTAAATAAAATTAAAAACGAAGTTGAAAATATTAAAACAGCTTTTAATGCAAAATTTGGAGCATTATTAGCAGATAAGAAGAAAGCTTTTTTAGATGAAGGTGGTGATTCTATCGATTTTCAATTTTCGAGTCCTGTAAAAGGAGAGTATAATAGCTTATTGTCTGAATATAAAAAGCAAAGAGACGCACATTATAATGCTTTAGAAAAGCAAATGAATGCTAATTTAGCTAAAAGAGAAGAGGTTATTGAGGGTTTAAAAAATCTTATCGAAAATGCCGACTCTAAAACTATGTATAACGAGTTTAGAGCTTTGCAAGACACTTGGCGTTCTATTGGACCAGTTTCTAAAAATAGATACAACGACACTTGGAAAACATACCATCATCATGTAGAGCGTTTTTATGATTTATTACATTTAAGTAATGATTTTAGAGATTTAGATTTTAAAAATAATTTAGAAGAAAAATTAAAAATAGTAGCTAAGGCAGAAGAATTAGCTAATTCTAATGATGTTAATACAGCTTTTAAAGAGTTGCAAGAGCTTCATAAAATATGGAAAGAAGACATTGGGCCTGTTGCAAAAGAAGTGAGAGAAGAGGTTTGGCAAAAATTTAGTGCTGCAACTAAAAAAATTCACGATAAACGTCATGAATACTTTCGTGATATGAAATCGAAATACCAAGAAATTATTAATCAGAAATTATTAGTAATAGAAAGGTTAGACGCATATGATACTTCTGGTAATAAAACCCATAAAGATTGGCAAAACAGTATTAATGATATAGAAAAGTTAAGACAAGAGTATTTTAATGCTGGTAAATTACCGTATGCTAAGAGCGAAGAAGTTTGGCAAAAGTTTAAAGCAGCTACAAAAAAATTTAATAGCTCTAAAAATCAATTCTATAAAGAAGAAAAGAAAGAACAACAAGATAATTTAAAGAAAAAATTAGCTTTAATCGAAGTTGCAGAATCTTTAAAAGATAGTGAAGATTGGGCAGTGGCAACAGATACTTTAAAGAAAATTCAGTCTGATTGGAAAAAAATAGGTCACGTACCTAGAAAGTTTTCTGATGATATTTGGAATAAGTTTAAAACAGCTTGTAATACATATTTTGATAGATTACATAAGCATAAAAATTCTGTGAGTGAAGAGCAACAAGAAGTTGTAAACGCTAAAAAAGAATTTTTAGAGTCTTTAAAAGAAGACAAAGAACATACTAAAGAAAGTGTTTTAGATGCTATACAAGCTTGGAAAGATTTAGGTGCTTTACCAAGAAATGTAAGACATTTAGAAGGTAAGTTTAACAAGCAAATAGATAAATTATTAGAGAGTTTATCTTTAGATAAAAAAGAAGTAGCTATGTTAAAATTTACAAATGTTGTAGATGGTTTTATGGCTAATAATGACTTTAGAAAATTAGATTCTGAACAATTGTTTGTTAGAAAAAAGATTGATGAAGTAGTAAGAGAAATGCAGCAACTAGAAAATAATTTAGGATTCTTTTCGAATGCGAAAGATGATAATCCTTTAGTAATAAATGTAAAAAATAGAATAGAAGAGTTTAAAGAAGACTTGGCTATCTGGAAAGAAAAATTAAATTACATTAAAAAGCTAGATTACTAGTATAATGTATTCTGTAAAATAAAAAAACTCGAAGCTTAGCTTCGAGTTTTTTTATGATATTAATTTGATGATTAAGAAAATAATTTATCCATTTTCTCTTTCTCTTCGTTTGCTAATGCAGCATCAACTAAGATACGTCCACTATGCTCATCAATTGTAATTTTCTTTCTGTTTGCAATTTCTAATTGCACTTGTGGTGGTATTGTAAAGTAAGAACCTCCAGAAGCACCTCTTTCGATAGCTACAACTGCTAAACCATTTTTTACTTTATTTCTAATTCTTGTGTAAGCAGAAAATAAGTGCGCGTCTAAAGATTTAGAAAACTCTTCAGATTTTTCACCTAAAAGTTTTTCTTCTTTCTCAGTTTCTTTTAAGATAGCATCTAATTCTGCTTTTTTATGGCTTAAGTGCTTTTCTTGTTTTGCTAACTTTTCTTTAGTAGCGTCGATTACTTCATTTTTCTGAGCAATTTTAGCTTTATATTCGTTAATTCTTTTTTCTGCTAATTGAATTTCTAAATCTTGAAACTCAATTTCTTTAGATAAAGAATCAAACTCTCTGTTATTTCTAACATTTTTTTGCTGCTCTTCATATTTAGACATCAATGCTTTAGAATCTTCTATAGCTTGTTTCTTGTTGTTGATTTCTGTTTCTAAATTAGAAGCATCTTCTGCTAAGTTAGAAATACGCTTATTCAATCCGGCAACTTCATCTTCTAAATCTTCAACTTCTAGAGGTAGTTCACCTCTTACGTTTCTAATTTCGTCAATTCTAGAGTCTATTAATTGTAAGTCATACAATGCTCTTAATTTTTGCTCTACTGAAATTTCTTTCTTCTTTGCCATGTTTATATGTAATAAATTGGATTTGTACTTTTTTCTGATAAAACGATTGCAAAATTACTAAATTTTTTCGTAAGATAGTCAACCAAAAGGTTTTTTGTAAACTGTTCGCTCTCATAATGACCAATATCTGCCAATAAAATGCTTTTTTCAGCTTTAAAAAACTCATGATATTTAAAATCTGCACTTACATAAGCATCTGCACCAGCTCTTTTCGCATTAGAAATAGCAAAACTACCCGATCCGCCTAGTACTGCAACTGTTTTTATTTTTTTATGAATCAATTCAGAATGTCTAACACATGCTGTTTTCATTTTATCCTTTAAATATACTAAAAATTCTTTTTCATCCATAGCGATTGGTAATTCGCCAATCATTCCCATTCCTATGTTTTGATGTGTATTTTCTAAAGTAATTATTTCATAAGCAACTTCTTCATACGGATGCTTATTTTTTAAAGTATTTAAAATAGCATATTCATTTTTACTTTCAAAAAGAATACTTATTTGAGTTTCGTTTTCAGAATGTCTTTTACCTTTTTCTCCAAGAACAGGATTTGAGTTTTCATTGCCCATAAAAGTTCCGATACCGTTTACGCTAAAAGAACATTCGCTATAATTACCAATATTTCCAGCGCCGGCATCAAAAAGATGGTTTTGTAATTCTTTTGCATCTTTAACAGGTACAAAAGTTGTTAGTTTTTTTATAATTCCTTTTTTCGGAATTAATATTTTCTGATTTTCTAATCCTAAAACTTCGCACATTTTTGCAGACACTCCGTTATTAGAATTATCAAGAGCTGTATGAGTTGCATAAATTGCGATATCATTTTTTATCGCTTTTAAAACAACTTTTTCTACGTAAGAATTCCCATTTATTTTTTTTAAGCCACCAAAAATTATAGGATGAAAACTAATAATTAAATTACAGTTCTTAGCAATTGCTTCGTCTACAGTGTCTTCTAAAGTATCTAAGGTAATTAAAACACCGCTTACTTCTGTATTGTAATTGCCAACAAGTAAGCCAACATTATCAAAATCTTCAGCATAATTTAAAGGAGCCAATTCTTCTAAATAATTTGTTACTTCTTTTATCTTCATTTGGTGTTTTTTTCTAAAATCAAAGTTAACATTTTTAATGTATTTTTACCACAATGAAAGTACTTAGATTTTTTCTATTTCCGTTTGCCATATTATACGATTTTGTAACAAAAATTCGAAATTTATTTTTTGATGTTGGCGTGTTTAAAGAAACAAGTTTTAAAACGCCAATAATTGTTGTTGGTAATTTAAGTGTTGGCGGTACAGGTAAAACTCCGCAGATAGAATATCTTATCAGATTACTGCAAAATCGATATAAAACAGCGGTTTTAAGTCGAGGTTACAAAAGATTAACAAAAGGTTTTGTGTTGGTAAGAGACAATCATAAAGCAATTGATGTTGGTGATGAACCTTTGCAATACTTCAAAAAGTTTAAAGCTATTACGGTTGCTGTTGATGCAAATAGAGTAGCAGGAGTTACAAAATTGATAAACGAACAAAATGCAGAAGTTATTCTTTTAGACGATGCTTTTCAGCACAGAAAAGTAAAAGGAAGTTTTAATATTTTGCTTACAAAGTTTAATGATTTGTTTGTAGATGATTTTTTGCTACCTACAGGAAATTTGCGTGAAAGCAAAACAGGTGGAAAGAGAGCAGATGTAATATTGGTTACAAAATGCCCAAACGATTTAGACCAACCTTCAGAAGCTAAAGTTTTAAAAAAACTTAAAAAGTTTGATAAAGAAGTTTTTTTTACTACAATTTCTTACGGAAATAAAGTTTTGGGTTCTAAAGAAATTTCTACCATAGATATTGCAAATTATGAAGTTTTACTGATAACCGGAATTGCAAACCCAAAACCTTTTTTAGAATTTTTATCAAACTTAAATGTCAATTTTAAGCATTTAGAGTTTTCAGATCATCATCATTTTAGTGAAAAAGAAATTAATGATATTAAAACTAATTTCGATAGTTTACCAAGTAATAAACTGCTTTTAACTACCGAAAAAGATTACGTGCGTTTGCATGATAAATTAAGTGATTTATGTTATTTACCTATTGAAATATTGTTTTTAAATGATTCTGAAAATAAGTTTGATGCCTTAATAAACAGTCATTTAAAAGAAAAAGTATAAATTTGGTATCATAATTGATATTTTAAATTAAAACCTTAGAATGAAAAAAATATTTTTATTACCGTTTGTAATATTATTTACAACGATATTATTTGCTCAAGAAGATATAGACGATTTACCTTTAGAAGATGTTGTAGAAAGTAAAATAGAGCAACCATTGCCAACTGCAAATTGGGAGTCTTCTTATAAAGAGGCTTTAAATAAATCTAAAAAAGAAAAAAAACCTGTTTTAATTTATTTCACAGGTTCAGATTGGTGTGGACCATGTAAGGTTTTAGATAAAAAATTATTTCATTCAGAAAAATTTAAAAATATAGCTGACAAAGAGCTGATATTATATGAAGCTGATAATCCTAGGAATAAAGATTTGGTGGAAGCAAAAAGATTAAAAGAAACATATGATTTAATTCGTAAATATCACGTTAAATCATATCCAACATTGGTTTTTGTAAATCACAGAGGTAGAATGATTGGTTATAAAAAAGGCTTAATTCTTACCGAATACTATTATCCTTTTATCAATTCTGTGATAGAGAACTACTAACATATCTTAACTAAATTCTTATGAATTTTGAGATTTTGAATTTATAATGATTTCTTTTTTAAAGAATTTAAAGAGTAAACCAAGAGCTCTTTTTATCATTGATGGTTTTGGCGCTTTAGTTTCTGCATTCTTTATAGGTTTTGTATTGGTAAAGTTTCAACCTTTTATAGGTTTATCTAAATCTACTTTATATTTTTTAGTTGTTTTTCCAACAATTTTAATAGTTTATAACGTTTACTGTTATTTTAAAAACCCTATTAAAGTTCTAGTTTTTTTGAAGATAATAGCGTTTTTAAACTTATTTTATTGCTTCTTATCAATTGCAATAATTCTTTATAATTACAATTCAATTACGAAGTTAGGTTTGTTCTATTTTGGACTAGAAATACTGGTGTTATTATTGTTAATCCGTTTAGAGTTTTCTGTTGTCCATAAAATAAGTAATTAAACAACGTATAAAAACAAAAAAACCGAAGCATATTGCTTCGGTTTTAATATAGTACTAATACTATTATTTATTTTTGATTTACAACTCTAAAAGTTGTTCTTCTATTTGCTCTGTGTTCTGCTTCTGTACAAGAAACTCCGTCAGCACATCTGTTAGTTAACTTAGATTCACCAAGACCGTTACCAGTTAATTGGCTAGGATTAACACCTTTAGAGATTAAGTAGTTTGTAACTGCTTGTGCTCTTCTTTCAGATAAGTTTTGGTTGTTAGCTTTAGTTCCTCTAGAATCTGTATGAGACTCAATTGCAACAGCTACACCGTCTTTTAAGATAGGTAATAATCTTGCATCGATAATTCTTTTAGCAGCACTAGTTAATGTAGCACTTCCTAAATTCCAGTTAATTGGTAATGGAGTGTTGTTTACTAATTCACATTCAACTTCTTTCCAAGTAGTTAAACCACCTTTGTTAACTAAAACTTCTTTAGTTACAGTCTTGTATTTTGCAGGAACAGTTACTTCTTCTTGGTAAGCGTCTTTTACTAAAACAATTTTCTTGATAGAACCATAAACAGCAGGTATATCTATAGTTTTAGTTGTAGGACCAGAAACCATTACTTTTTTAGTATACGTTTTTTCGTAACCTGGTACAACAGTTTTAATTGTAGAAGCATCTGATTTTAATACAGTTTGAGATACAGTAACAAACTTTGCAGGAATTGGCTTGTAACACCAGTATCTACAATCGTTAGGGTCACTAGATTCACAATCTGGTGCTTTTTCGCTCATTTCCCAAACAGCAGAAGCAGCTTTAGTTTCTATTACTTGAGAATCTGGACTAAAAGTAGCTTTAACAACTCTTAAGCTGTTTGCATCTTCTTTACCTGTATAAGTTACTGTTTTAGTTTCCCAAACACTTGGTACAACGACTAAACGTTGATCTGCTTCTTTAATTAAAACTCTTTCTGTAACAGTTTTGTAAGTTGCAGGATAAGTAACTATCTTTTTGTAAGCTGGTGCTACCTCAATTGTTACATCTTCGTTTTTCCAAACTTCTGGAGTTTTACAACGTACATAACATTTTCCTGGTTCTGGGTTTGTTGGTAAATCTTGACCGAAAGCTACAGCTCCAATCATTAAGAAAAAACCACTAAGTAATACTTTTTTCATTGTAATTGTTTTAATATTAATGTTCTTTAGTTAAGACTCGTTATTTCTATAAAAGTCACAATAAAGATACAAAATATTAACAATTGTTAAAGAAAAGTTAAAGAAAAGTTAATGTTTTTTTTAGGTTAAGGTGTTGTTGTGTAGGCTCTTAATTATCCCGTCTGATAGACCTATTTTTGGAACATAAATTTTTCTAGCGCCACTCCATTTCATGGCAGATAAGTAAATTTTGGTTGCAGGAATAATAACATCTGCTCTATCTGGATTTAAACTAAGTTCAGAAATTCTTTCATCATAACTCATGTTTTTTAAGAACTGATACTGAGCATTTAAGTAAATAAAAGAAATTGGTTTTCCTTCTGTTCTGCCAGACATTTTAAATAGTTTGTTGATGTTTCCTCCAGAACCTATTAAAG
This sequence comes from Polaribacter sp. BM10, assembly GCF_002005425.1. GTDB lineage: Bacteria > Bacteroidota > Bacteroidia > Flavobacteriales > Flavobacteriaceae > Polaribacter > Polaribacter marinaquae. Next base: position 47,769 of record NZ_CP019704.1, read on the forward strand.
AAATTCTTTTTAAATCTTTTGTGTTTTTCTTAATCCATTTTTCAACGCTGGCAAACATTTCTTTGTTTACAGATTTTTTATTATTTAATAAACGAACTGTACCCATTTTAAAAGATTTAGAATTTATAATTTTTCCTTTAGAAAAAACTGTAAATTCTGTACTTCCACCACCAACATCTACATATAAATAAGAATTATCTCCTTCTATTAATTCATTTAAATCTGTAGAAGAAATAATTGCGGCTTCTTCTTTACCGCCAATAATGTCAATTTTTACTCCGGTTTTGTTGAATATTTCTTTCACTACAACCTCTCCGTTAGAAGCCTCTCTCATGGCAGAAGTAGCACAAGCTTTGTACTTTTCTACACCATGAATATTCATAAGTAATTTAAAAGCCTCCATAGCATTAATCATTCTGCTAATATTTGCATCACTAATAATGCCTTCATTAACAAATACATCTGCACCCAATCGAATTGGAACACGTACCAGAGATGATTTTTTAAACTGAGGTTCTTTGTCATCAGAAATTATTACGTTCGAAATTAATAATCTAATTGCGTTGGAACCAATATCTATAGCTGCGAATTTTTTTATTTCTAACAAAGTACTTTATTTAAGATTTTTAGGGAATTCTACTAAAATTGTTTTACCTCTTCTAATATTTTTCCAGTGTTTTTCTTCAAATTGAATACCTATAACACCGCATGTTGTTACATGTGCAATAGGTCTATTTCCAAATTCATTAACAAAAGTATTTATACCGTGATCGTGACTAAATATAATTGCAGAATTAAAACCGTCGTCTAGTGCGTTAACAGTTTTTACTAAATAACCATCGCTAAAACTGTAAAGTTGTCTTTTTATTTGAAGATTTGCATGCGGAAAACCAAAGTTTTCGCAAAAAATTACAGCAGTGTGTAATGCTCTGTTAGCACTACTTGTAATAAAAGCATCAGGTTTTTCAATTTTTTTCGTTAAAAATTTAGACATTAAATGAGCGTCTTTAATACCACGCTTTTTTAAGGGCCTATCAATATCTTCAATACCAGAGTATTCCCAAGAAGATTTTGCGTGTCTTACTATATAAAGTGTTTTCATTTAAATTTTAGTTGGTTATGGTAAATATAAAAATTTATGGAGCTAATCGTTCAATTTTCCAAGAAAAATCTTTTTCTAGACTATATCTTATTCTATCATGAAGTCTATTTGGTCTACCTTGCCAAAATTCTATAGAGATTGGTTTTACCAAATATCCGCCCCAATGTTTTGGTCTATTTATTTCTTTACCTTCAAATTTCTTCTCGAAAGATTTTAAATTATCTTCTAATGTTTTTCTAGAGTTAACAACACTACTTTGGTTAGATGCCCATGCACCAAGCTTACTGCCGTCTGGTCTTGATTCGAAATAACCATCAGATAAGTTTTCGATTTGTTTTTCTGCAACTCCTTTAATTATAATTTGTTGCTCTAATGCTGGCCAAAAAAAAGATAAACAAATGTTATTATTAACTTCTATTGCTTTCCCTTTTTCTGATGTGTAATTTGTATAAAAAACAAAACCTTCCCAAGTAAATTTCTTTAATAAGACAATTCTGTTTTTAGGAAAACCATCTTTACCAATCGTAGAAACATTCATGGCATTGGTTTCTTCTACAGTATTTGATTCATCTGCATTTTTAAACCAAGTTTGAAATAATTCCATTGGATTTTCTGGGCAATTATCTTCTAATAACTCTTCCTTTTCGTAGGATTTTCGGTAATTTGATAAGTCTTTAGACATTTAAAAAAGTTTAATTATGTAAAAATACTGAATAATTTAAGTACAATGTTAAATTAAGAGCTTAATTTATTTAAGTAATTAGCTAAAGAAACTCCATGGCTTACACAACCTTGAATTAAATAACCGCCTGTTGGTGCATCCCAATTTAGCATTTCGCCAATACAAAATTGATTTTTTAAGACGTTTAATTCTCCGTGTTTATTAATAGCGGTTAAACATATGCCACCAACAGAAGAAATGGCTTTGTCTAAAGAATTTGTAGCTACTATTTCTAAAGGGAATTTTTTAATTTTTTTTGAAAGAACATCAGAGTTTAAATAGTCTTCTTTACTTAGGTTGCTTTTTAATAAATCGATTACTGCGCTGTTTAATTTTAATTCTTTTTTTAAGATTTGAGTAGTGTTTTTAGAAAGAGTATTTTTAATTTTAAAGCTTACTTTTTCTAGATTAAAAATCGGTTTAAAATCAATATAAATTATTGCTTTATTGTTAGCGTTTAATTGGTTTCTAATTTGCGGACTTAAGCCATAGATTCCGTTTCCTTCTAAGCCAAATTTTGTAATTACTACTTCACCCTTTTGTTTTTTTGAATCACAATAAATTTCAATATTTTTAAGTGGTTTTCCTTCGGTTTTTTTTAAAAACTCTGATTTCCAATTAATTTTAAAAGCACAATTCGAAGCTTCAAAGGGTACTGTTTTAATTCCTTTGGATTTAAATGCATCAAGCCAATTTCCATCCGACCCTGTAACCTTCCAACTCGCGCCACCTAGAGCAAAAACGGTAAAATCAGATTTTATTTGTTTATCATTAATTATGATGTTGTTTTCATTATCCCAAGTCGAAAAACAATGACTGAACTTCAACTGAACTCCTTTGTTTTCTAAATATTTTAAAATAGTATTTAGAACTTCTATCGGTTTAATACCTTCTTTTGGATATACTCTTTTGCTACTTCCAATATAAGTTGGAATTCCTATTTTTAATAACCAATCTCTAAAGTTTTGATTTGTGAAATTTGTAATTGATTCTTTTAGAAAATTGGTTGGTGTATATTTTTCTGTAAATTTTTCTAAGGATTCTGAATGTGTTAAATTAAAACCGCCTTTACCAGCAACTAAAAACTTTCTGCCAGCTGTTTTATTTTTTTCGTAAATAGTAACATTGTATTTTTCAAGATCTAAAAAAGCAGCTAAAAATAAAGCTGATGGTCCGCTACCTATTATCGAAATTGACTTTTTCATGTTATTTTTTCTTAAAAAAGTACAATCCTAAGAAAGTTATAAATCCGTTTAAGATTAATAGAGAAAAATCAAAATCAAAATTAAAATATTCTAAGGATAAATAATTAACCAAATAGGTTAGAAAAGGAGAAGCTAAACAAATAAGTGGCACCATTTTATCTTTTACTTTAATGCTTGTAAAAAGACCAAAGGCATATAAACCTAATAATGGGCCATAAGTATAGTTTGCAAACGTAAATATTTTAGCAATAACACTTGCATCAGCAATAAAATATTTAAAGACTAAAATGGTTGCTATTAAAATTAAAGAAAAAAGGATGTGTATTTTTTTTCTGGTTTTTTCTTGTTTTGCTTTGTCTTTTTCTTTGTCAATTTCTAAAATATCAATGCTAAAAGAAGTTGTTAAAGATGTTAGAGCAGAATCTGCGCTAGAGTATGCCGCGGCAATTAAACCTAAAAGGAAAAAGATTGCAGTTGCTAAACCTAAAGAACCTTTGGTTGCAATTATAGGAAAAAGCTCGTCTTTGTGTGCGTCAATTCCGTTAGATTTTGCATAATCTGTAAGTAAAACACCCAATGCTAAAAAGAAAAAGTTAACGATAACAAGTACAATTGTAAACCAAAACATGTTTTTTTGAGCATCTTTTAGGTTTCTGCAGGTTAAGTTTTTTTGCATCATATCTTGGTCTAAACCTGTCATAACTATAGAGATAAAAGCACCTGCTAAAAATCGTTTCCAGAAATAATTACCTGCATTTACATCTTCAAAAAAGAACGTTTTAGAAAGTTCGTTGTCTGCTACATATGCAAAAAGATTACCAATTTCCATTTCATCAGAAATCGTATAAATACATACACCAACAGCTATTAACATAAATAAAGTTTGTAAAGTATCTGTCCATACAATTGTTTTTATACCTCCTTTAAAAGTGTATAACCATATTAAAAGTATGGTGATTGAAACTGTAACCCAAAACGGAACGCCATAACTATCGAATAATAATAATTGTAAAACATTAGCAACTAAAAAAAGTCTAAAAGCGGCGCCAATAGTTCTAGATAACAAGAAAAAAATAGCACCGGTTTTGTATGAGTTTTTACCAAATCTATCTTCTAAATAAGTGTAAATAGAGGTTAGGTTTAACTTGTAATACAATGGTAATAAAACCAAACCAATAACAGCATAACCAACAATATAGCCCAAAACCATTTGAAAATAACTCATGTTTTGACCTTCTACCCAACCCGGAACAGAAATAAATGTAACGCCAGAAAGTGATGCGCCTATCATACCAAAAGCTACCAAATACCAAGGCGACGAATTATTTGCTTTAAAAAAGGTTTTATTGTCTGCAGATTTACCTGTGATGTAAGAAATAAGAATTAAAACAGTAAAATATGCAACAATTAATAAGATGATATATTCGGGTTTCATTTTTGTTTTTATTTGATTACGAATATATGTTTTTTAGCAGTCTTTTTTCTTTTTTATTGATTCTTTTCTATTGAAAGAGTTAAATTTGCAGTTATGGATTTTTCTTCGAAATTACTAGAAAATGCGGTGAATGAAGTTTCTAGATTACCAGGAATTGGTAAAAGAACTGCATTGCGTTTAGTGTTACATTTATTAAAGCAACCATCAGAAAATACAAAATATTTATCTGAAGCTCTTTTGCATCTTAGAAATGATGTAAAAACTTGTGAAAAATGCCATAATATTTCTGATACTGTTTTGTGTGATATTTGCCAAAATCCGAAGAGAAACCCAGAGATTGTTTGTGTAGTAGAAGATATAAGAGATGTAATGGCTATTGAAAGTACAGCTCAGTTTAAAGGATTGTACCATGTTTTAGGCGGTAAAATATCTCCTATCGAAGGCATTGGTCCGCAGAATTTACAAATAGAATCTTTAATAAATAAAGTGAGTAGCGGAGAAATTAAAGAATTAATTTTTGCACTAAGTTCTACAATGGAAGGTGATACAACCAACTTTTATATTTTTAAACAAATAGAAAAGTTTGAAATTACAACAAGTACTATTGCACGTGGAATTTCTGTTGGTGACGAATTAGAATATGCAGATGAGGTTACATTAGGAAGATCTATTTTAAATAGAATTCCGTTCGAGCAAAGTATAAGAGGTTAAGTTAATCTTTGTCTAAAATCTCTTTTTCTGCTTTTTCCCAAGATTTTTTCTCTCTAATTTTTTTGTATAATTTAATACCAAGCATCATTAAAATTCCGAAAAGAATAATTCCTATAACTCCCCAAATCCAATTTATTGCACTTTTAACAGTTACTAAAAATACGACTGCAAATAAAATTATAGTTGATATTTCGTTAAATATTCGTAATCTGAAAGCAGAATATTTTACAATATCTTTTTGAAGTTTTTTAAATATTGAATGACAAAAACCATGGTAAAAATACAAAGCAAGAACAAATGCTAGTTTTACCAACATCCAAGGTTCGGATAAATAAGTAGGATTTTCTATAAGCATCCAAAAAGCAAAAGTACTTGCTAAAATTGCAGAAGGCCATGTGATTATATACCACAACCTTTTGGTCATTAATTTGTACTGAGTTTGCAAAATAGATTTTGCAGGTTCTAATTTATTTTCTGCTTCTGTTTGATAAATAAACAACCTCGGAATATAAAATAAACCTGCAAACCAAGTTACTACAAAAATGATATGTAGTGCTTTAACGTAAAGAAAATCCATATAAATTATTTGTTTTTCCAATCATTTATCCAAGAAACCATAACGTCTACCCAATCATCATTGTCATTCATACAGGGTATGTGTTTGTAATCTGTACCGCCAGCTTCTAAAAATTCTTCTTTACCTTCCATGGCAATTTCTTCTAAAGTTTCTAAACAATCAGCAACAAAAGCAGGTGTAATTACAGCAAGTTTCTTTTTACCAATTGTTGGAAATTTTTCTAATTCGAAATCTGTGTAAGGTTTTAACCACGGGTCTTTTAATAATCGAGATTGAAATGAATTGCTATGATTTGTTTCATCTAAACCTAATTCTTTAGCAATTGCTTTTGTAGTCTCAAAACATTGATGTCTATAACAAGTATGATGTGCTACAGAATTTCGCTCGCAGCAAGAACCATCTATTTTACAATGGCTATTTGTTGGGTCAGATTTTTTGATGTGACGTTCTGGAATTCCGTGGTAAGAAAATAAAACATGATCATAATCGAAACCTTTTAAATGATTTGCAATATTATTGCTCATTGCTTTTATATAATCTGGTTTGTTGTAAAACGGTGGTAAAGTATCTAATTTTACCTGCGGATATTTCTCTGCAATAATTTCTTCTGCTAAAACAACAACAGTTTCGTAAGAAGACATTGCGTAATGAGGATATAAAGGAACCAACATAATTTCTGTTACACCTTTATCAACCAAATTTTTAATCCCTTTTTCCATAGATATAGAGCCATAGCGCATTGCTAATTCTACAGGAATATCTACTTTTTTGGCAACTTTTTTAGTAAACCTTTTAGAAATTACAACTAACGGAGAACCTTCTTTCCACCAAATTTTTTTATAAGCGGCACCCGATTTTTTTGGTCTAATTTTTAAGATAATTCCTTTAATAAGAATCCAGCGTTTCCAAAAAGGAATATCAATTACACGCTCGTCCATTAAAAATTCTCCTAAATATTTTTTTACATCTTTTGTATCTGTAGAATCTGGTGACCCTAAATTGTTTAATAAAATACCTTTCATTTATATATGCTTCAAAAGTGGTTGTTTACTTATTTTTTTGATATTTGATTGGTAACTTCATATAAAGTTATCGCTAAACTATGTATTACATTCATGCTAGAGTTTCTGCCAAACATTGGTATTGCAACAGTTTTATCTACTAGATTTATATTTTCGATACCGTTTCTTTCGCTTCCCAAAAGTAATACGATTTTTTCGTGATTTTTAAAATTAAAATCTTGAATATCGATACTTTTATCAGTAATTTCTATACCAATAATTGTGTTACCAGCTGCTTTTAATTTAGAAATTAATGTTTCGAAATTTGTGTAAGCTTCGTGTTGTATTTGGTTAAGAGTATTTCTAGCAGTTTTTTTTACGATTCTATTTTCTGTAGTTGGTGAGTTTTCATGAAAATATATTTTCTCTACACCAAAACTTTCAGAAATACGAAAGCACATTCCAATATTTTCTGGAGTTCTAATAGCATCACATACAATTGTTATAGGAAATTGTTGTTGCTTGTTCTCAATGTCGTAATGTGTAAGTTGTTCCAAATTATAATTATTTATTTAAACTCATTACATATTTTTTTGGTGTTGTACCAAATTTCTTTTTAAAAGCGGCAATAAAATGACTTGCGGTACTGTAGCCAACTTGCGAGCCAACTTCATTTACATTATACTTATTAGATTCTAATAATTTTCTTGCGTGTTCCATTTTATAGTCGAATAAAAAACTATACACTGTATCGCCATAAATTTGTTTAAAGCCTTCTTTTAATTTCTTTAAATTCAAACCAATTTCAGTTGCTAATTCTTGCAAGCTTGGTGGTTCAGACATTCTAGAAATTATAATATCTTTTGCTTTTCTAATTTTAATAACATTTTGTTCGTCAACTAAAAACGGGCAATATTCTGCATCTGTATTTTCTTCCTTTTGAAAATGAAGACTTAGTAACTCGTAAATTTTTCCTTTTACGTATAATTGCCTAATAGAACTGTTTATGTTCGAGTTGATGATTTGTTGCAAAACAATAGAAACCGTTGGTTTGATTTCTGTATCGTCGTAAAATTTACGATTGCTGTTTTCGTCACTTAAAAAAGGAATGTAACCTGATTCTTTAGAGAATAAAGAGTGAAATTTTTCAATAGAAATTAATAAAGAAACCAGTGTCGTTTTTGGTTGAATTTCTAAATTAATAGGTAATGTTCTTTGCGGATTGTATAAGAGTATAGATCGATTGTCTAAAACATCAAAAGTGTAATCACCAGAATTAAATAAAAATTTAGAATTACCGCGTAAACAAAAGTGCATTTGTATAAATGTACTATCAATATCTCTTTCAAAATTGATTGCGTTTTTGCTTTCGTTCTGAAAATGAAGAACATAAAACCCTTTTTCTAGGTTTATTTCATCAAAAGAACTTTCTCCGACATTTTTAAACATAATTTTCTTAAATATTGAAACTCCTTTTATTTAGAATCATTCTATATAAAAAATGTTTAATTACTTGTTAACACTACAAAAATAAGGATTTTTGAATGTTTTTTAATAATAAAAGCATTAAAAAACACAGAACGTTATTAAAAGTTCTTTAAGCGATACTTTTTTTTGATTGCTCTTTTTATTTTTGCATCATCTTTTACAATTTATGAAGGAATTAGGACAAGTACATTTTTACAATATTGGTGTAAGTTATAAAAAGGCAGATGCAGAAATGCGTGGTAAATTTTCTGTATCTAAAGAAAATCAAGTCGCACTTTTAAATGCAGCTAAAGAAAGAGGTATAAAATCTATCTTTATAATTTCTACATGCAATAGAACAGAAATTTTTGGTTTTGCCAATAGACCTTGTCTTCTTATAGAATTGCTTTGTGATTTTTCTGAAGGTACTGTTAAAGAATTTAATGCTATTTGTAATATCAATAAAGATCAAGAAGCAATTAGCCACTTATTTAGAATTGGTACAGGTTTAGAAAGTCAGATTTTAGGAGATTATGAAATTGTTGGTCAATTAAGGCAATCTTTTAAATTGGCAAAACAATTAAAAACTACAGATGCTTATATAGAAAGACTTGTAAATTCTGTTTTGCAAGCAAGTAAGCGTGTTAAAAACGATACAAAGTTAAGTTCTGGTACAACATCAGTTTCTTATGCTGCAGTGCAATACATTATTAAGAATTTACCAGATTACAATTCTAAAAATATTTTAGTTTTCGGTTTAGGTAAAATGGGTAAACATACTTGTAAAAATTTAGCAGAATATACGCAGAATAAACAGGTTAGTTTAATCAATAGAACCGAAGAAAAAACAGATGCTTTTGTAAAAGAGCACGCTTCTATTCGTAAATCTGTTATCGAAAACTTAACAGAAGAGGTTGCAAATGCAGATGTAATTATTGTGTCTACAGGTGCAGATAAGCCAACAATTACAAAAGAACATATTGTAAACAAAAAAGAAACTTTAATCTTAGATTTATCGATGCCAGAAAATGTGGCAAAAGATGTTTTAGAGGTTAAAGGTGTTTCTTTAGTGAATGTAGATGAACTTTCTAAAATTACTGATGAAACTTTAGCTGTTCGTCAACAAGAAATTCCGTTTGCAAAAGAAATTATAGAAACTCACAAGGCAGAATTTAATAGTTGGTTAAACCATAGAAGGTTTACACCAGCAATTGCCGCGTTAAAAGAATCTTTAGAAGTTATTAAGAAAGATGAAATTAATTTTCAGAAAAAGAAAATTATAAATTTTGATGAAAATCAGGCAGAAATCTTAACTTCGAGATTTATACAAAAAATTACTACACAGTTTGTTAAGCATTTAAAAGATGAAGAAACTTCTGTTTCAGAAAGTATAGAAGTTATTCAAAAAGTGTTTCAATCATAATTAAAACTCCATGCAAAAAATAATAAGAATAGGTACTCGCGATAGCCAATTAGCGCTTTGGCAAGCAAATAAAGTACGCAAAGAATTAGAGGGATTAGGTTATGAAGCTGTTTTGGTTCCAATAAAATCTACAGGAGATATTGTTTTAGATAAGCCTTTGTACGAATTAGGAATTACGGGTATTTTTACTAAAAATTTAGATATTGCTATGTTAAATGGCGATATTGATATTGCAGTACATTCTTTAAAAGATGTGCCAACAGCATTGCCAGAAGGCATCGTGCAAGCAGCAGTTTTAAAGCGTGCAAACTATACAGATATTTTGGTTTTAAAAGATACTGAAGAGTTTTTTGGTCAACCAAACGGAGTAATTGCAACTGGAAGTTTACGTAGAAAAGCACAATGGTTAAATCGTTACCCTACACATTCTGTAGAAGATTTAAGAGGAAATGTAAATACGCGTTTAGAAAAACTTAGAACTAGCGAAACTTGGAACGGAGCTGTTTTTGCAGCTGCTGGTTTAGAGCGATTAGGTTTAAGAGATAAAAGTGCAATACCATTAACTTGGATGATTCCTGCACCAGCTCAAGGTGCAATTATGATTGCTGCTTTAGAAAACGATACATATGTAATAGATGCTTGCGAACAACTAAATCATCATGAAACTAAGGTTTGTGTTGGTATAGAGCGCGAGTTTTTAAGATTGCTAGAAGGTGGTTGTACAGCGCCAATAGGTGCTTTAGCGTATGTTGATGATAAAACGGGCGAAATTAATTTTAAAGGAATTTTATTAAAAAGAGACGGTTCTAAAAAAATTACAGTAACCAAAACTGCAAAAATTGGAAGTCATAAATTTTTAGCAAAAGATTGCGCCGATTATGTAATAAATAGAGGAGGTAAAGAATTAATGCAAGAAGATGAAGGAAACGATGATTCGATTGCGAAAGTTTATTCAACTAAAAAATTATCAGAATTACAAAAAGAAAATCTTTCTTCTGCAATAGGTATAGAAGATAGTGATTTCATAAAAATAAGATTTAATAGAATTTCACCAAAAGTAGTTAAGCATTCGCATGAAAACGTTGCAATTACTAGTCAAAATGGTGTTGAAGCTATTTTAAATTCTTTTACCAAAGAAGAATTAGATTTTAAAAATATCTACTGTGTTGGTAGAAGAACAAAGAAATTAATAGAAAAAAGAATAGGAAAAGTAACGCACGTTGCTAAAAATGCTTTAAAACTTGCAGAGTACATCTCTAAACAAACAGACGTAAAAGAAATTACTTATTTCTGTAGCGATGTAAGATTAGATGTTTTTCCTACCTATTTGCAAGCACATGAAATTGTAGTAAACGAAGTAGAAGCTTACAAGACAATGTTAAGTCCGGTTAAAATTTCTGATGAATTTTCTGGGGTTTTGTTTTATAGTCCTTCAGGAATAAACAGTTATTTAGAGGTAAATTCTAAAGATAAAACAGCATTTTGTATTGGAGAAACTACTGCAGTAGAAGCTAGAAAGCATTTCGAAAATGTACAAGTTGCTAATTTGCCAAGTGTAGATAGTGTTTTAGAATTGGTAAATAGTCATTATGCCGGAGAAGAAACTTCTTCAAATTAATTAATGACAAAGAGCATTCAATAATAATTATTTCGTCAGTTTTCTTCGAAATAACTAAAGTTAGTATACATGTTTAGAACTAGAAGATTAAGAAAAACAGAAGGTATTAGAAGATTAGTTAGAGAAACTAAACTCTCTGTAGACGATTTTATTTATCCACTTTTTATAGAAGAAGGAGAAAACATAGAAACAGAAATTGTTTCTATGCCCGGAATAAAGCGTTTTTCTTTAGATAGAATTTCAAAAGAATTAGATGAAGTAGTTTCTTTAAATATACCTGCGGTTCTTTTGTTTGGAATTCCATCAGAAAAAGATGATGAAGGTACAGAAACATGGAATGATGACGGAATTATGCAAAAAGCGATTCGTTTTATCAAGAAAAATTACCCAAGTTTATATGTAATTACAGATGTTTGTTTTTGTGAATATACTTCTCATGGTCACTGCGGAATTATACATGACAATGATGTAGATAATGATGCAACTTTAGTAAACCTTGCTAAACAAGTAATTTCACACGCAAAAGCTGGTGTAGATATGGTTGCGCCTTCTGGTATGATGGACGGAACAATAGATATGATTCGTCAGTCTTTAGATAATACTGGTTTCCCGAACTTGCCAATTATGGCATATTCGGTAAAATATGCATCCGCTTTTTATGGTCCTTTTAGAGATGCGGCAGATTCTGCACCTACATTTGGTGATAGAAGAACGTATCAAATGGATCCTTCTAACAGAGATGAAGGAATGCGTGAAGCTACTTTTGATGATCAAGAAGGAGCAGATATTTTAATGGTAAAACCCGCACTTTCTTATTTAGATATTATTAGAGATTTAAAAAACAATTTCGATAGACCAATTGCATGTTATAATGTAAGCGGAGAATATGCAATGGTTAAAGCTGCTGCAGAAAAAGGTTGGATTGACGGAGAAAAAGTGATGATGGAAAGTCTGTTGTCTATGAAAAGAGCAGGTGCAGATATAATTATTACTTATTTTGCTAAAGAAGCGGCAAGAATATTAAAGACTAACAACTAAAGACTAATAACTGGTAAAGTATGAGCTTTAAAAAATCACAAAAATTATATAAAAAGGGTTTAAAAAACCTTGTAGGCGCAGTAAATTCTCCTGTAAGAGCATTTTCTTCTGTTGGCGGAAATCCGTTATTTATTAAAAAAGCAAAAGGAACTAGAATTACAGATGTTGATGGAAATGAATATGTAGATTTAGTACTTTCTTACGGGCCAATGATATTAGGTCATAGACATAAAAAAGTGCAAAAAGGTGTTGATAAAGCTTTAAAGAATGGTTATTCTTTTGGTGCGTCAACAGAGGCAGAAATAAAATTAGCAAAAATTGTTTGTGATGCTTTTCCTGATATGGACAAAGTTCGTTTTGTAAACTCTGGTACAGAAGCTGTTTTAAGCGGAATTCGTTTAGCAAGAGCATTTACAGGAAAAGATAAAATAATTAAGTTTTCTGGTTGTTATCATGGGCATCAAGATGCATTATTAGTTGCTGCAGGTTCTGGTTTGGCAACGTTAAGTTTGCCAGGTTCTAAAGGTGTGCCAGAAGGTGCGGTAAAAAATACATTAATTGCAGAATATAATAATTTAGAAAGTGTAAAAAAACACTTTGAAGAGCACGATGATATTGCTGGTGTAATCATAGAGCCAATCGGTGGTAATATGGGAGTTGTAATTCCGCAAAATAATTTCTTAAAAGAATTAAAAGAATTTTTAGAAACCAAAGGAGCTCTGTTAATTGCTGATGAAGTAATGACAGGTTTTCGTTCTAAATTTGGTGGCGCACAAGAATTATTAGGTGTAACAGCAGATATTACATGTTTAGGTAAAGTAATTGGTGGAGGTTTTCCTGTTGGAGCTTATGGTGCAAGAAACGAAATCATGGAAAATGTTGCGCCGTTAGGAGGTATGTATCAAGCAGGTACGTTGTCTGGAAATCCGATAGCTATGGCTGGTGGAATAGCAACTTTAACAGAGTTGAAAAAACAAAATCCGTATAAAAAGTTCGAAGAAGTTGGTGCGATAATAGAAGTGATTTTATTGGAAACAGCTAAGAAATACAATGTAGATTTAACAGTAAATAGATTTGGTTCTATGTTAAATCCGTTCTTTACAAAAACGAAAGTTACAAATTTTGAAGAAGCTCAAACTTCTGATACAGAAAAGTTTGGTGTATTCTTTTGGGAAATGATAAAAAACGGTGTGTTTTTACCTCCAAGTCAATTTGAAGCTTGGTTTTTATCATCAGCATTAAAAGACAAGGATATAAAAATAATAGCAAATGCAACTGACAAGGCAATGTTGGCAGTTTCAAAAATGTAGATATGATAAAAAACGATTTATTTTTAAGAGCATTAAAAGGAGAAACTGTAGATAGACCACCAGTTTGGATGATGAGACAAGCAGGAAGATATTTGCCAGAGTTTATGGAAATTAAACAGAAATACGATTTCTTTACACGTTGTCAAACTCCAGAATTAGCATCAGAAATTACTGTACAACCAATTCGTAGATACGGTATGGATGCTGCAATTTTATTTTCTGATATTTTGGTAATTCCACAAGCAATGAATATTCATGTAGAAATGAAACCAAATTTCGGACCTTATTTACCAAATCCTATTCGTACTCAAAAAGATTTAGACTCTGTTATTATTCCAGATATTCAAGATTCTTTGGGTTACGTAATGGATGCAATTAAAGCAACCAAAGAAAAACTAAATGACGAAATTCCGTTAATTGGTTTCGCAGGTTCACCTTGGACAATTCTTTGCTATTGTGTACAAGGTCAGGGTTCTAAAAACTTTGATAAAGCAAAAGAATTATGTTTTACAAACCCGGTTGTAGCACATTCTTTATTGCAAAAAATTACAGATACAACTATTGCATATTTAAAAGCAAAAGTAGAGGCTGGAGTAGATGCTGTTCAAGTATTTGATTCTTGGGGCGGAATGTTATCACCGGTAGATTATCAAGAATTTTCTTGGCAATACATGCAACAAATAATCGATGCTTTAAAAGATATTACTCCGGTAATTGCATTTGGTAAAGGTTGTTGGTTTGCGTTAAACGAAATGTCTAAATCTGGAGCTTCTGCATTAGGTGTAGATTGGACCTGTTCTGCAAGAAATGCACGATATTTATCTGGCGGAAACATTACTTTACAAGGTAATTTTGATCCAACAAGATTGTTCTCTCCACCATCAGAAATTAAGAAAATGGTTACTCAAATGATTAACGAGTTTGGTAAAGATAAGTATATCGTGAATTTAGGACACGGTATTTTACCAAACATTCCGTTAGATCATGCAAAAGCATTTGTAGATGCAGTTAAAGAATACAAAGCAAATTAAAAAATGCCTCATTTTATTTTAGACTGTTCAGAAAATATTTTAAAGCTTCAAGAACCTAGAAAGGTGCTTGAAGCTGTTTTTGAAACAGCATTTTCTACCGGATTATTTGATAGAGATGATATTAAAGTGCGTTTAAATCCATTTAAACATTCTTTAGTACAAAGTGCAGAAGCAGATTTTATACATGTTTTTGGTAATATTATGGAAGGTAGAACAGAAGAACAAAAATCTGATCTTTCTTATGCTATTGTAGCTACACTAACAACGCTTTTTCCTAATGTGCCTATCATTTCTATGAATATTAGAAATTTTGAACAAGCTACTTATTGTAACAAATCGATGATATAAATAAGTAATTTGGGCGTTACTTTGTTTAAAAAAAAACAAAGTCGCGCTTTCCATTATATCTTTTTGCAGAAAAAGCAAAAAGGATGCCATTTCAATCGCTAACGCAAACCAAGGCTAATGATAAAAAATATACTTTCTGCAATAAAAGCATATTTAGGAGCTGTCAATTTAATTTCAAAATTAAAACTTTGGAAATTTTTTATAATTCCTATAATTATTAGCATTGTTACCGCGACCATTATTGGTTTTACAGCTTACGGATTGTCAGATAATGTAGGTCAATTTTTATCAAAAATTTGGATTTGGGATTGGGGAAAACAAACCTTTACATCTTTTGCTTCTTTTGTTGGTGGAATTTTTGTGCTGGTAATAGGTTTAATTTTATACAAACATATTGTTTTAGCTTTTTCGGCTCCGTTTATGAGTCCGGTTTCAGAAAAAATAGAAAACTATATCAACGGAAGTTTAAAACATCAACATAGAAAAACAAGTTTTAACGAACAATTAATTAGAGGAATTCGAATTAATATTAGAAATTTATCAAAAGAATTGTTAATTACAATTCCTATTTTATTATTAAAATTTATTCCTGTAGTTAATATTTTTTCGACAATTTTACTGTTTTTAGTACAGTCTTACTATGCAGGCTTTGGTAATATAGATTACACATTAGAGCGTCATTTTAATTATAAAGAAAGCATTTATTTCGTTCGTAAAAATAAAGGTATAGCTATAGGAAACGGAATTGTGTTTATGCTTTGTCTGTTAGTACCTGTTATCGGAATCATAATTGTTTTGCCTTTATCTGTAACTGCAGCAACTACAAAAACAGTAGGTTTACTAAAAGATCAATAAGTATTTGTTGACAAACGCTATTTGAAAATAAAAATGAAAGCAAGAAATCTATTCTTTATTTTAAGTTTATTCGTTTTTTTAACTTCATGCTCTAAGAGAGAATCTTATTGGATTGATTTTAATTGGGTTTTAATTGATATGGGGGCGCAAAAATTTGAAAAAGCTGCAATTTTTCTCAATTTTAAAATAGACAGTTTTCCAAACCGTTTTTCTGCACAATTTGATACAGGAGCAGAAAGTTTTTTTAAAGAAAAGACTATTTCATCTTTTATCGATAATAATACAGAGCTTTTAATAAAACTTGATAGTTTAACATCTAACAAAAACTTAAATAATTTACCGGTAAAATTAGCTTTAACTAATTTAAATTTAAAATTTAAGGATACTATATTATTTCAAAAAAAAGTCTTGTTTTACCCTAAAGCAGGAACAGCATTTACTGAAGAAGAGTTTGATTCCAGTAGAATTCATTTAGGAACTCTAGGGATAGATTTATTAAAAAATAAAATCCTTATCGTAGATTATCCTTCAGAAAAAATGGCTTTTTTAGAAAAAATTCCATCCAGTTTTAGAGTTATTCAAAGCATACCCTTTGTTTTGGATGATGTAAATAGAATTCATATACCCATTAAAATAAAAGAGTATTCTTATTATGTTATGGTAGACACAGGTTCAAGTATGTTTTCTTTAATCACAAGCGATAGAGATGTATGGAACAAAATAAGAAAAAGTGATTATATTGATACTTTAAGTGTTTCTTCTTTTGGTAAATATTATGATGTTTTTAGCTCTAAAATTGAAGAAGATATTTACATGATGAATATGAATCTTATAAATGAAAGTATACATTATAGCACTAGGTCTAAAGAAGATATTTATATTAACGGAATTAAAGTTGTGGGAACTACCGGAAATAGATTATTTTTAGATAAGGTATTGGCTATAAATTATAAAAATAACACGTTGAATATTTTAGAATAATGAAAGATCAGTTTTATAAATACATAGAAAATTTACAAGACACAATTACTTCTAAATTAGAAGAAATTGATGGAGGAACTAAGTTTAAAGAAGACATTTGGGAAAGGCCTGAAGGCGGAGGAGGAAGAACGCGTGTTATAGAAAATGGAAATGTTTTTGAAAAAGGAGGTGTAAATATATCTGCTGTTCACGGTGATTTGCCAGAGGTTTTAAGAAATCAATTTAAAGTAGAAGAAGGTAATTTTTTTGCTTGCGGTTTGAGTTTGGTTTTGCATCCAATAAATCCTTTTGTGCCAACGGTTCATGCTAATTGGCGCTATTTTGAAATGTACGATGATGTTGGTAATGTAGTAACCCAATGGTTTGGTGGCGGACAAGATTTAACCCCTTATTATTTGTTTGAAGAAGATGCAATACACTTTCATTCTGTTTGCAAAACTGCTTGCGATGCTCATAATTCAGAGTTTTATCCGAAGTTTAAAAAAGTATGTGATGAGTATTTTTGGAATGCTCACAGGAACGAAGCCCGCGGAATTGGTGGTTTGTTTTTTGATTACTTAAAAGAAACAGAAGTACTCTCTATAAAAGATCGATTTGATTTTGTTACTCAAGTAGGAGATAGTTTTCTAGAAAGTTATGTGCCTATTGTAAATAAAAGAAAAGAGGTTGAATTTGATAAAAGTCATAAAGATTGGCAAGAAGTAAGGCGTGGACGTTACGTAGAGTTTAATTTAGTGCACGACAGAGGAACTTTATTTGGACTAAAAACAAACGGAAGAATTGAAAGTATTCTAATGAGTTTACCGCCAATTGTTCAATGGAAATATAATCATCAACCAGAAGAAAATTCCAACGAAGCAAAATTACTAGGCGTTTTAGCTAAACCTAGAAACTGGATCGAATAAGATTAAGCTTTATTGTAATATACCTTTTAAAGGGTTTTGTTTTTTTGTTAAAAAAACAAAGCCTTTTTTTTATGGCTAATTTTTAAATTGTTAATAACCTTGGTTTTTAGGAAGTTTTAGTGAATGGTGTACTGGTTCTTTATTCGTTATTTATTTTTAAAATAGTTTCTTTTTTTTTTAATATAAATAGTCTTAATGTCTTGATATTTAGTTGTTAATATGTTTATTGGTTTTACAGGTTTGCTAGTTTTATTTTGGGCTTTATTTTATTTTCGAGTTGTTAACATTGATTCGTAAAACTTATTAACATTTTGTTAATAAGTTTGATGCTACTTTGCTTTTTGTAGAGATGAAAATTTTAACTTTAAAAAGTAGATTCGCGTTTATAGTGAATTTTACGAGTTATGATAAATCGCACAAAAAAGAAAAAAATGAAAAATTTGCTATCCCTTTTATTATTAATAACTTTTCAATTAACTTTTTCTCAAAAAAATAATTATGTTGATAATTATGAAATGAGTCAAGATTTTGGAAAGATTATTCAAGATTTGTCTAACGATTACATTTATTTAAAAGATAAAAAAACAGATTTTAGTTGTGTTAAAGAAAAATACGCTGAAATTGTATCAAAAGTAAAGACAAATCAAGAAAAAATACTTTTTTTTGAATATTTATTAAATGAGTTTTATGATAGTAATTTACAATTAAACGCTAAAACTAAATCTTCTTTTCGTTTACATTCGCCCCTACAGATTGTTCTTAAAGAGGATAAGTTTTACGTTCAAAACATTTGGTTTTCACAAATTAAAGATTTTGGAAAAAATATTATTGGGGCAGAAGTTTTAAATTTTAATAGCAAAGAATTTAATAAAGTTATAGATGATTTTCCTATACAATGCGTTAATAAAAAGATACCAGAAGTAAGAGAGTGGATTGCAAATAAAATTATTTCAGGTAGATTAAATGAGTCTAGGGTTTTAACTTTAAAATTAGTTGATCATAGAAAAATAAGTTTAAACGTAGATAATATTAAACTTAGAGAAGAAAGAAAATTGCTTTCTGTTCTTAAAAAAGATGATTTTACTGTTATTAAAATTAATAATTCGTTAAATCACGAAAACTTTATCAGATATTTCGATAATCAGTTAAATGCAAATATAAATGCTAAAGGTTTAATTTTAGATTTAAGAAATACCACAGACGGTAAAAATTCATACGTTGCAAATGCAATTTTAAGCAGGTTTATAGATTCTGAAGTACCTTTTAAAAAGAATGTTACAAAAGATAAATTTGGTAACAATCCTGCTATTATAAAAAGTAGATTAGAATTTGTTAATCCTAGAGGAATTCAATTTAAACAACCAGTTATCGTTTTGGTAGGAAAATGGACGGGTAATGTTGGTCAAGATGTAGCTATTGGTTTAGATGGTATAAATAGAGGAATAATTTTGGGTACTAAAATGATGAAATTGGCTGGAGAAACCAAAGATTATTCTTTTGCTAAAGATAAATACGGTTATAGAATTTCTACAGATAAAGTTTATACTGCCAATGGTGTTTTAAGAGAAAATTTTGTACCCAAATATAGCATTTTACAACAAAGTACGCTAAAAGATGATGTTCTTAATAAAGCCTATAGTTTGCTAGAAGCTGAAGCTAATGATAGTTTTGCATCAAAAATTAAAAACAAAAGTAATATAGTTGCTAAAAATGATAAGTAATTATTTTATCGATTAGTTCTTCAATTTTTTTAAAAGAATAAAATAACTGCATACATAATTTTTTAATCTACCAGTAATTAATCTACGTGATAAAGAGTAAGTTTTTTTACTTTTTCAATAAACGTGTACAATTAAAATGATGATTGAATAAAGTAGATTTATTTATTGTGATATATTTAAAATTTAAGCTAAAAAATAAAAATTATATAAAATTTTAGGCTTTATTATTTTAAAATTATGAATAATGTAAATGAGACTTCATCGTAAAATTAATTTTGGACTAATTTTTTTGATGTAAAATGAATGAAATTTAGTATTTTTGCAATCTCTAAAATCAGATAGAAATGGCAAGATTTGAATTGAAATTACCTAAAATGGGGGAAAGTGTTGCAGAAGCAACAATAACTTCTTGGTTAAAAGAAGTAGGAGATACAGTAGAATTAGACGAAGCAGTTGTAGAAATTGCTACGGATAAAGTAGATTCTGAAGTACCTAGTGAAGTTGAAGGAACTTTAATCGAAATTTTATTTCAAAAAGATGACGTAGTTGCTGTAGGTGATGTAATTGCTGTTATAGAAACAGAAGGTGAAGATGCTGGAGAAGTGAAAACAGAAGCAACTAAAGAAGTTTCTGAAGAAAAAACGACCGAAGTAGCTGCTGTTGAGCAAACAATAGAGAAGGCTGTAGAAATTAAGAATACACCAATTTCTAAAAATTCAGAATCTGGTAAATTTTATTCTCCGTTAGTTAGAAATATTGCTCAGAAAGAAAATGTTTCTATGGAAGAATTAGAAAGCATTTCGGGTTCTGGAAAAGATGGGCGAGTTACCAAAGAGGATATTTTATCGTTTTTAGAAAACAGAAGCAATTCACCTAAAACAACAAGTAAAATTCTTCAGCCAGCTAAGAATGTTGAAAAAACTGTTGCAAAAGTAGCACCAGTTTCTGTAAACGGAGAAGATGAGGTGATAGAGATGAGTAGAATGGGTAAATTGATTGCTAAACATATGGTAGATTCTGTACAGACATCTGCACACGTGCAATCTTTTATAGAAATCGATGTTACAAATATTGTAAAATGGAGATCTAAAGTTAAAGATGCGTTCTTTAAACGTGAAGGAGAAAAGTTAACTTTTACGCCGATTTTGATGCATGCTGTAGCTTCTACAATAAAAAAATATCCTTTAATTAATATTGCTTTAAACGGCGATACTATCATCAAAAAGAAAAATATTAATTTAGGTATGGCTGCTGCTTTACCAGATGGTAATTTAATTGTGCCGGTTATTAAAAATGCAGATCAACTAAATTTAGTTGGTATGACAAAGTCGGTAAACGATTTAGCTGTTAGAGCAAGAAATAATCAATTAAAACCAGACGAAATTCAAGGCGGAACTTATACAGTTACTAATGTTGGTAGTTTTGGTTCTGTTATGGGTACTCCAATTATCAATCAGCCACAAGTTGCAATTTTAGCTTTAGGTGCTATTAGAAAAGTGCCAGCAGTAATAGAAACTCCAGAAGGTGATTTTATTGGAATCAGACAAAAGATGTTTGTTTCTCATTCTTATGATCACAGAGTTGTAAATGGTGCTTTAGGAGGAATGTTTATTAAAACTTTAAAAGAAACATTAGAAGCTTGGGATGTAAATCAAGATTTTTAAGCTACTTAGATATTTAATTTAAAAAACGTTCGAAATTTTCGAGCGTTTTTTTATTTTAAAATAGTATTTTCGTGACAATATAAAACTAAAATTTAAAAAGATAAAAATGAAAAAATTGTTATTATTATTTGTATTATCTATTGCTTTTAATACAGTTGCTCAAGAATCTGTGTTGTTAAGAGCTAATTATAAAAAAGGAGATACTTATTTAGTAAATTTAGACCAGTCTCAAAGTATGGGCGCTCAAGGTGGTGTTGATATGAAAATGACTATGTCTATGGAAGTGACAGAGGCTTCTGATGAAAAAATTACAACTTCATCTAACATTAAGTCTATTAACATGAATATGTTACAAGGTGGTAATGTGATGACTTATGATTCTTCTACAAAAGAAGAAGATTTAGATGAAATGGGTAAGATGATGAGTCAACAGTTTAAGCCAATGATGCAGGCAAAAATTATTTCTACTTTAACATCAAGAGGTAAAATTTTAGAAACAAAAGTAGATCCTTCTAATCCTATGATGGATCAGTTTACAAAACAAACTAAAGGGGTTACTTATCCGGAAGAAAAAGTATCTGTAGGTTCTTCTTGGGAAGATGAAGTAAACGAACAGGGAATGACTGTAAAAACTGTTTATAAAGTATCTAAAATAGCTGCAGGCAAGGTTTATATTGATGTTTCTGGAACCCTTTCTGGTATGGGTACTGGAGATGTAAAAGGAAATTTAATTGTAAATGCTGATTCTGGTGTTCAAGAAACTTTAAACTTAGTTATGAACATGAATGCAGGCGGAATGGAAATGAAAATTACTACAAAAAGTACTACAACAAAACAATAAGCTTTTAAATATTTAACTTAAAGAGTCCTAAGATATATCTTAGGGCTTTTTTTGTGCTATAGCTTTTTGTAAAGCCACCAATTCATATCTCTAGTATATTTAAAACCTAGCTTTTCATATAAAGGTATTGCCGCATTACCTTTGTTTGTATGTAAAATAGGTAGTTTTTTATCGTTTAAAATATCTTTAGTTGCGTGGTAAATTAATTGTTTTGCTAAACCACGTCTTGTAAAATCTGGATGTGTTACAACAGAACTAATTTCTATAAAATCATTAGTTTGCATTCTTTGGCCAGTAATTGCAACTAATTTTTCTTCCTTAAAAATTCCGAAAAATTTACCCATTTCAAAACCTCTCTTTTGGTAAAAACCAGGCATCACTAACCATATAAGTTTGTATACTTCTTCTATGTGTTTTTCGGTTAAAGGTGTAATCTCATCAATAAAATCAACTTCTGTTAATTGATCTAAAATCATTTGACAACCATTAATTTTTTTCTCTAGTTTAATTTTATCAGTATGAACAGCGGGAGTATCTTTTTCGGAAACGAAGAAAAAAGTATCTGTTATTTTAGAATATTTGTCTGCTGCATCTAATGTTTTATTTGCTTGAAAAAAAGAACCAAAATTATTTATTTCAGGATTGTAAAATTGAACGCCATCGTATTTTATAAGAAATTTATTGTGTGTTTCTTGTAATGCGTACCAAACAGGGTTTTTTAATCTATCTTCTAGTGTAGTCATAAATGCATCAAAAAATAAAAAAGCCCGCTTAAAAGCGGGCTTTTCAAATTAAAAATTTTTTAAAAACCTAAGCTAACATTGTAACAGGGTTTTCTATATATGTTTTTAAAGTTTGTAAAAACTGAGCACCAACAGCACCATCAACAGTTCTGTGGTCACAAGTTAACGTTAACTTCATTGTATTACCAACTACTATTTGTCCGTCTTTTACAACTGGTTTTTCAACAATTGCACCAACAGATAAAATTGCAGAGTTTGGTTGGTTAATTATTGATGTAAAATTATCAATACCAAACATACCTAAGTTAGAAACAGTAAAAGTACTTCCTTGCATTTCTGCAGGAGTAATCTTTTTATTTCTTGCTTTACCTGCTAAATCTCTAACACCAGCACCAATTTGAGTTAAACTTAATTGATCTGTGTGTCTTATTACAGGTACAAGTAATCCGTCTGCAACAGCAACAGCAACACCAACATGAATATGATCATGATAAATTGTATTTGCATCTGACCAAGATGTATTTACTTGTGGATGTTTCTTTAATGCCATAGCGCAAGCTTTAACAACCATGTCATTAAAAGATACTTTCGTATCTGGTATTGCATTAATTGTTTTTCTTGAAGCCATTGCATTATCCATACTTACTTCAATATTTAGACTAAAGTCTGGAGAAGTAAATTTAGAATTACCTAAAGACTTAGCAATTGCTTTTCTCATTTGAGAGTTTTTAACTTCTCTAGAGTTCTCTACACCTGCTGCAACTGTAGTTGCTGCTTGTGTATTAGTTGCAGATGCTTTTTCTTCAGTTTTAGCAGCAGGCGTGTAATTTTCAACATCCTTTTTTATAATTCTACCATTTTCACCAGAACCTTTTACGTCTGCTAAATTGATGCCCTTATCAGAAGCTATTTTTTTAGCCAAAGGTGAAGCAAAAATTCTACCACCATTAGAATTTGTAGAATTGTTGTTAGTCGTTTCTGTAGATTTAGAATCCTCAGGTTTACTTTCTTCTTTGCTAGTCTCTTTTTTAGTTTCTTGCTCTTTAGTTTCTGCATCATTTGAACTAGAAACAGCACCTCCGTTTTCTACAATTGCAGAAACATCTGTACCTTCTGGTCCAATAATAGTTAACAAACTATCAACTGGTGCAGTTTCACCTTCTTGCACACCAATGTAAAGAATAGTTCCTTCGTAGAAACATTCAAATTCCATTGTTGCTTTGTCAGTTTCAATTTCTGCAAGCATATCACCCTCTTCAACTGCGTCACCAACGTTTTTTAACCAAGTTGCTACAGTACCATCTGTCATTGTATCACTTAAACGAGGCATAGTAATTACCTGCACTCCTTCAGGAATAGCAACAGAACTACTAGAAGTATTTTCTTCAGATTTTTCTGTTTTTGGTTCTTTGGATTTTTCTTCCTTATTAGATTCAGAAGCTTTATCGTTAGAAGAATTTCCATTTAAAATATCAGAAATATCTTCACCTTCTTCACCGATAACAGCTAACAATACATCAACTGGAGAAGTTTCACCTTCTTGAATACCAATATGTAATAATGTTCCTTCATAAAACGACTCAAACTCCATTGTAGCTTTGTCTGTTTCAATTTCGGCTAAAATGTCTCCTTCCTCAATTTTATCTCCAACATTTTTTAACCATTTTGCCACAACACCTTCTTCCATGGTGTCACTTAATCGGGGCATGTTTATTACTGTAGCCATATTTTATTTTATAAAAGGATAATCTTCTTGTTCATAAACCATGTCGAACATTTGCTGAGTTTCTGGATAAGGAGAATCTTCTGCAAATTGTTCACATTCTTTTACTTTAGCCTTCACTTCTTTGTCTATTGCAGCAATTTCTTCTGCAGTAGCATATTCTTTTTCTTTAATTACATCTAAGATTTGAGTAATAGGATCAATTTTTTTGTACTCCTCAACTTCGTCTTTAGTTCTATAATGTTGTGCATCAGACATAGAGTGACCTCTGTATCTGTAAGTTTTCATTTCTAAAAATGTTGGTCCGTCTCCTCGTCTTGCTCTTTGAATAGCCTCATCTACAGCTTCAGCAACTTTAATAGGATTCATTGCATCTACAGGTCCACAAGGCATTTCATATCCTAAACCTAATTTCCAGATATCAGTATGATTTGCTGTTCTTTCTACAGAAGTACCCATTGCGTATCCATTGTTTTCAACAATAAATATTACTGGTAATTTCCATAACATTGCCATGTTAAAAGCTTCGTGTAAAGAACCTTGTCTTGCAGCACCGTCACCAAAACATGTTAAAGTTACAGCGTCGCTTCCTTTATATTTATCACCAAATGCGATACCAGCACCTAAAGGAATTTGACCACCAACAATACCATGACCACCGTAAAAACCAAATTCTTTAGAAAAAATATGCATAGAACCACCCATACCTTTAGAAGTACCAGTTGCTTTACCATATAATTCTGCCATCACTTTTTTAGGATCTTCTCCCATACCAATTGGCTGTACGTGATTTCTGTATGCAGTAATCATTTTATCTTTAGACAAGTCCATTGCGTGTAATGCTCCTGCTAAAATTGCTTCTTGTCCATTATATAAATGCAAGAAACCTCTAACTTTTTGTTGAATGTAAACTGAAGCTAGTTTGTCTTCGAACTTACGCCAAAAAAGCATGTCTTTGTACCAGTCTAAATACGTTTGTTTAGTGATTTTTTTCATTCTAGTGATAATTGTTTGTTGTGAGATTATTTTATTAAATATTAATAATCGAAATACAAAAATAACTGTTTTAAATAGAATAAAAAAACTTGATTTTATACATTTAACTACAACGATTTCGTTGCGTGTTTATTTGTCTTTTGCGATCACTAACGTCGCTTTGGCATCTGTTGCTAAATTCCATTCATTAGAAGAAAGTAAATCACCAGCATCATTATAAACTTTAAAAGCTGCTGTGTTTGGGCCAGAAGTACCTTGATTTAGTGCAACAAAAGAAATCTTATTAATACCAACTTCTAGCGGTATTGTAAAGCTTTGGTATCTTTGTTTTAAAGTAATATTTGTAACTACAGGAATGTTGTTAACCATTATGGTAACTCGGTCACCGTCTGGATATTGAAAATCTCTACAAATTATATTTACACTATTAGAGTTGGTTCTAAAGCTGCCGAGATCTTGATCTATAACAGGATAAATGTATTGGCCGTTAATTTTTTTGAATGCTTTTAAAAATCGAGCTTCATTAATCCTTTTCTGAGAAATGACGCCTTTATTATTGATTTTATCTTCCTCTTGTTTTTTCTTTAATTTTTTTTGCTCATTATCATACGCTTGTTTAAAACCATTATTGCCTTTTAACTCAATTGATTTAGGTTTTTCTAATGTTTTTGCGTTATTTAAAACTACAGCTTTAATTTTGCCTTTATTGCTAGCTCCATTGCTTTTATCTAATTGAGCAACAGCGTTTGATGTCGATAAAATACAGGTGAATAAAGTAAATAAAATAAGTTTTTTTTTCATGTAGAATAATTTTCTAACCGTGTACGTACAAATATAATGCCTAAATAAATTGAACTTGTTTAGTTTTTGTTAAACTTAATTAGTTTACTTCAAAATTAAAATAAGTTTTAGGAAAAGGTTCGTTTCTTATTGTAAAATGCCACCATTCATTTTTATACGGATTAAAGCCGTGTTTTATCATAATATTACGCAGTAACATTCTGTTTTCTTGTTGGTCTTTTCTGATACCAGTATAAGATGGATGTGATTCTGAACCGAAAAAATCATAAATGCTACCCATGTCTAATTCTTTTTTTGTCTCTAAATTCACAATTGTTAGATCAACAGAACTTCCTCTAGAATGACCAGAACGAGAGGCGATATAACCTTGCTTAAAAAGCTTAGATTTTTTAACTTTTGGATAATACGTTTGCTTCATTAAAGTGTCATCTAAAACTTTAGCCCATTTTACAAAATGATTTACTGCTTTTTGTGGTCTATAAGCATCAAAGATTTTAAGACCTAAGTTTTTATCTGCTAGTTCTTCTTGAACCTTTTTTAATGCTTTTGCGGTTGTTGTAGTTGTGATGATACAATTACTTCGGTAACCATCAATTGGTTTACCTATAAAGTTATTGTTCGAAAAATATCTTAACTCAACTTTTACTGTCGGAATTATATTATCAAGATAAACAAAGCCTTCAGGCAATTTTTGTGCTTTTAAACTTATCGAAAAAAGAAAAACCAACAAAAAAGAAATACTTTTCATAAACAATGTGTTTTTTAGATTTTAAGAATTGCTATATCTTCCATAAAAATATTGAAAAACCCCGTAGCACACAAAACCTAGTGCCATTACAGCCATTAAAATATTACCAAAAGTTAAAGAATTTAGAAAGCGAAACATTTCTTGAGTGCCTTTTATTTTTTCTGGATTATTATTAAAACCTGAAGAAAAAATAAACCAAGAAAAAATTAGAAAAGAAATTCCTCTAGCAAAGATTCCAAATGCTCCTGTTTTTTTTAAAACATTAAATGAAGCAATGTTTTTATTTTTTTTAATATCCTCTAAATAACTATTAGTTATTACTTTGTAAAATTGATAGATTGCAGATCCTGAGAAAATAACACCAATAAGAATTAAAAGTATATTACCGTTTTCTATTTGTAAAATTCTTGAAACTAAAGTTTCTTTAGTAACATCGTTTGATGTTTGATTAAAGACTTTTAGAAATATTGAAACAGCAAAAGACCCATAAAAAAAGGTTCTAAAAAGGTAACTTACAGCAGAAAAATATTTTTTATTTGAATCTTCGTTTTTAAGAACATCGTAAAACTTATACGCTCTCCACAAAGCAAAAGACATTAAGCCTAAACTAACAATTAATAAAAGTACTTTACCAAAAATCTGATTTTCTAAAAATGAAATCACACCATTTTTATCAGAAATTTTACCGCCAATATTTAAGGCGGTTAAAAAGGTTAAAATGCCAATAACAATGTAAACGAATCCTTTGGTAAGAAAACCAAACTTTCTAAGTTTTAAAATCACAAATAAATATTTTTAGCTAAGTTACTCTTATTCTTTTAACTTATAATTATTTGAATTGTTGAAGTTAAGTTATTTTCTTTCTAAAAAATCTTGATAAGAGTCTTGCGTTAATGCTTTACCTAAAGAATCTAAATTAGCGCTTGTTTTACCATATTTGGTAATAGGTTTTTTGCTTACATAATCAAAAAGATAAAAACCATCTTTATTTATTGTACCAAAACCTTTGTTAAATACATAATGCGCATATTGCTTGTCTGAATTGTTAAATAGATTTTTACCAAACTTAAATTCAGAATTATTTCCTTTTAATAAATCTAAAAGCGTGTAAGAAAAATCTACTTGACTTGTTATATTATCAATATTTATTCCTTTTTGATGCAGCGCGCCACCTAACCAAAGCATCGGGATTTGAAATTTTTTTGGTGAAAAGTATTCACCTTCATGTTTAGGAGAACTATGCCCGTGGTCTGCCATAATAACAATTAGTGTTTCTTTATACCAATCTTGTTTTTTTGCAAAATCTATAAATTTACCAATGTATTTATCTGTGTAAGCATGAGAACTTCTAAATAAATCATCTTGATTTTTTTCACCAAATTTATAAGTGTCGTTTAATTCAAAAGGTTCATGACTAGTAGATGTTAAGGCAATAGCAAAGAAAGGTTTGTCTTGTTTTTTAGCTAAATCGTTACCAAAACGTTCTAAAAATACGTTATCGAAAGCTCCCCATTTAGAGTTCCAATCCTTCTTATCAAACTCGCTACCATCAATAATTTCATCTATTTCTGCAATTCTTAAATAGGTGTTTAAGTTTCCGAAGTTTAAATCGCCACCATAATAAAAAGACGTATTGTAACCCAAAGCACTCATTTCTTTAGGCAACATTGGTAAACTTCTAGATTTGTTGGGCATTCTCATTATTTTTTTAATTGGCTGCGGATAATAGCCACTTAAAATTGCAGGAATTCCTTTGTCTGTTCTATCTCCATTTCCATAGAAATTTGTAAACCAAATACCTTCTTTAGATAATCTGTTTAAGTTTTCGGTAACGGTAGGTTCGCCATTTAATGCGCCAACAACTTTAGCGGTTAAACTCTCCCAAATAATTAAAATAACGTTGGGTTTTTTTATGTTTAAAATAGAATCTCTATCACTTTTTAAAAGTTGATTTTTAGTTTTATTGATGATGTTTACGGCTACTTTTTCATCAAACTGTTTATAAATATTGATGTTACTGGTTTTATGAGTTACTGTGTTAGAAAAGTTCCAAATAAAATTGATGGCAGCATGATTTGCAAACATTTTTTTAGAAAAGTAAACATTACTTTGATTTACAGGAATCTCTTGCAAACCACCTCTTAAAGGTATAATTAAAGAAGCTGTAAGTAAAAGAAATAAAGGTATTTGTATTGGATTTTTGGTATTAAAGGTTTTAAAAGTTTTGTTTATTGTTTTCTGAAAAAGCTTAATAAAAACAAAAGAAATTAAGAGCCATAAAATTAATCCAGAAATAATTTGAAAATTAGACGCAGAAGCAAACATGACTTCTGGGGTGTTGAGGTAACTTAAAAAAGTTGTGTCTAAACGAACGCCCCAAGCAGCATAAAGACTTGCATCAATAATTAAAAATAAAGTTATAATTGTAATAGCGAAATAAGAATACCATTTAATAATATTTCTGATTTGTAAAGGACTTGTTAAAATAGAGATTACGACAAGAAAAAACGGAATAATGCTTAAATATGAAGTAAAAGAAGCGTCTAGTCGTAAACCATAACCAAAGGTTTTTAAGATGGTAATGAAATCTAGTTTTAAAGTTTCAGAAACATAGAAAAGTAAAAAGAATAAACGAGCAAAGACAAAATATGCAATCCAAATAAAAAAATAGAATATTAGAAATGAAAGTCTATATGCAAGGTTTTTCATAATGTTAATCTGTTACTTTTAAACGAGCCTTTGCGGTAACAGAAACATCAGAATATGTATTGTTTAAGTATTTTAAATAACCTGTTATCGCAATCA
This sequence comes from Polaribacter sp. BM10, assembly GCF_002005425.1. GTDB lineage: Bacteria > Bacteroidota > Bacteroidia > Flavobacteriales > Flavobacteriaceae > Polaribacter > Polaribacter marinaquae. The sequence goes on from NZ_CP019704.1 coordinate 77,539, forward strand.
TTGCAGCGTTGTCTGTAGTAAACTCGAATTTTGGAATGTAAGTTGTCCAACCAAAATGTTTTTCTGCTAATTCTAATCGGTTTCTAATTTCTGAATTTGCAGATACACCACCAGCAATTGCTATGTGTTTTATGTTTGTTTGTTTAACCGCATTTTTTAATTTGGTCATTAAAATTTCTACAATTGTATATTGTATAGAAGCACAGATATCGTTAAGATTTTCTTCAATAAATTTAGGATTTATTCTTTGTTGCTTCTGAATAAAATATAAAATTCCGGTTTTTAAACCACTAAAGCTAAAATCTAAATCGCCTACTTTAGGTTTTGTAAAAGGATATGCTTTCGGATTTCCTAGTTTCGCATATTTGTCTATTAAAGGCCCTCCAGGATAAGGTAAACCTAAAATTTTTGCAGATTTATCAAAAGCTTCTCCAACAGCATCATCAATTGTTTCGCCTAAAACTTCCATTTTAAAATGATCAGAAACTTTTACAATTTGGGTATGACCGCCACTAATTGTTAAGCAAATAAATGGAAATGGCGGAATTTTACTATCTTCATCTTCTATAAAATGAGCTAAAATATGAGCTTGCATATGATTTACATCAATTAAAGGAATTTGTAAACCAAGTGCCAAAGATTTAGCAAAAGAGGTACCAACCAAAAGCGAACCCATTAAACCAGGACCGCGTGTAAATGCAATTGCAGATAATTTGTCTTTATCAATATTGGCTTGTTCTAGGGCTTGTTGTACAACGGGTACAATGTTTTGTTGATGTGCTCTAGAAGCTAATTCTGGTACAACACCACCATATTTAGAATGTACTTCTTGGTTTGCAACGACATTGCTTAATACTTTACCGTTACAAATTACAGATGCACTAGTATCATCACAAGAAGATTCTATACCTAAAATATAAATGGGTGTTTTCATAAAAAATTAAAAAGCTATATAAATTGCAAAATTAAGTATAATTTTAAGTTGATTTTCCTTTTTTAATAATAGAAATTTAATTCTTTGTTAAATTTGCACGTTCTTTGTAATACGTGGCAATATTTTTGATTACTTTTCTTTAAATATTCTATAAAAACTAAAACACACTATCATTAAAAACTTTAGTAAAAAAATATTAAAATGGTTAGGGTACTTTGTGCTCTTTCTGCTATTAATAAGCATCTTACTTTCTACATCTTTTGTGCAAACAAAGTTAGGAGTATATGCAACTAAAAAAATTAATGAAAGTTACAATACAAATTTAAGCATTGGTAAGGTAAATCTTTCTTTTTTAGGAAGTGTAGCCTTTAAAGATGTGCAAATTAGAGATCATCATAAAGATACTTTAATTTTTGTTTCAGCATTAAACACTTCGTTATTAAGTGCTAAAAAAGTTTTAAATAATCAATTGTTATTCGGTGATATTACATTACAAGATGCGCAATATTACATGAAAACTTATAAAGGAGAAACAGAAGATAATATGGCTGTTTTTCTAAACTCATTTAATAGTAATAAGAAAAAAGATTCCTTAGCACCAAAATTTATTTTAAAAGCTGCCAACGTTTACGTACAAAACTTAGATTTTAAATTAATAAATGAAAACAATATAAAACCGTTAAGCTTTGCAGCTTATAAGATTGGCGGAAATGTGCAAGATTTATCTATTGAAGGAGCCAATTTGTCTATAAATGCTAGAGGATTACATTTTGAAACCAATCAAGGTTTAGAAATTACCAATTTTACAACGGATTATAAGTTTACTAAAACGGATATGAAGTTTTACGACACACAATTACAAACGGAAAATTCGAATGTTTTTGGTGATATTGATTTTACATACAAGCGAGAAGATCTAAAAGAGTTTAATGATAAAGTAGATATAAGTGCAAAATTTGATAAAAGCAGTATTAAAATTCAGGATTTAAAAAAGTTTTACAAAGAATTAAACGGAAATGACGTAGTTAGTTTTTCTGGAGATATGAATGGGAAACTAAATGATTTTAAATTAACCAACTTAAACTTATCATCAGAAAAAGGAATTAAGTTAAAAGGAAATTTAGCTTTTAAAAATGTGGTTAATACAGAAAGAGGCTTTGTTTTTAATGGAGATTTAAATAATTTAACTGCAACATATAACGATCTAAAAAGTATTCTACCTAATTTGTTAGGTAAAAATTTGCCTACAGAATTTAACAAGTTAGGTTTATTTAGAATAGCCGGAAATGTAAATGTAACACCAACTAGAATGAGAGCTTCTTTAAAGATGAATTCTCAAATTGGTAGTGTGGTCTCAGATTTAGAAATTGATAATATAGATGAAATTGATACGGCTTCTTATGTTGGTGATATCGAGTTAATCAATTTTAATATTGGTACTTTTTTTAATGATCCTTTATTTGGTACCGTTTCTTTAATTGGTGATGTTAACGGTAGCGGATTTAAATTAGAAAACATTAATACAAAGTTTATTGGAAATATTTCTGAATTAAATTTTAATCAATATTCGTATAAAAATATTGTGGCAAATGGCCAATATCAAAATAATAAATTCGATGGAGATTTAGTTATTGATGATGCGAATTTTAAAATGAAGTTTACTGGATTGGCAGATTTATCAGCAAAAATTCATAAGTTCGATTTTAAGTCTGATATCGAATACTTAAATCTAAAAGAAACTAATTTATTTGTTAGAGATTCTACGTCAGTTGTAAAAGGGAATATAGAATTAGATATAGAAGGAAATACTTTTGATGATATTCTTGGGAAAGCAGTTTTTAAAAATGTGTTGTATACTAATCAGAAAAAAGAATACACATTTAAAGAGTTTGCGGTTACATCATCAATAAAAGATAGTGTTAAAACCATAGATGTTGCGTCTAAAGATATTGCGCAAGGGTATATTAAAGGTAAGTTTTCGTTTTCTGAGTTGCCAAAAGTGGCGCAAAATGCGTTAGGAAGTATTTATACCAATTATAATCCATATGATGTTGCTCCAAATCAGTTTTTAGATTTTAACTTTACTGTTTACAATCAAATTGTAAATGTTTTTTTTCCTGAAATTTCAATTGACGATAAAACTAAAATAAAAGGAAGAATAATATCTGATGAAAATTTCTTTAGGCTTACATTTAATTCGCCCAAAATAGATGCTTATGGCACAGAGGTTAAAACAATTTCTTTAAGAACCGATAATAAGAATCCACTTTATAATACTTCTTTAACTGCAGAAGAAATTAATACAGATTATTATAATATTTCTAAGTTAAACTTATTAAACAGAACAGAGAACGATACGTTGTATTTTAAATCTGTTTTTAAAGGAGGAAAAAAGAAAAATGAAGATTTTAATTTAGATTTCTTTTACACTTTTAATCCAGAAGGGAAATCTGTTTTAGGTTTCGAGAAATCGTCTTTTGTATTTAAAGAAAACACCTGGAATATTAATCCTGATAAAAAAAATACAGATAAAATAACATTCGATTTAAATACAAACGAATTCAATTTTAGTCAATTTAAATTTGTTTCCGGAGAACAAAAAATAGAATTTACAGGTAATTTAAAAGGTACCGAACAAAAAATACTTTTGGCAGATTTTACCAAAGTTAAATTGCAAAGTTTTTTACCTAAAATAGATAGTTTAGATTTAAAAGGTGTATTGTCTGGGCATTTAGATTTTGTTCAAAGCGAAGGTAATTATACGCCAGAAGGTTCTTTAACGGTAAAAGATTTTCAAGTAAACGATTTTAAACAAGGTAATTTGTTTGTAAATGTTAAAGGAGAAAATTCTTATAAAAAATATCGTGTAGATTTATCTATAGAAAACAAAGACGTTAAAAGTATTGCAGCAACAGGTGCTTTAGATTTTTCTGCACAAAGACCAATAATAGATTTAAATGTTTTTTTAGAAGAATTTAAATTAGATGCATTTAGTCCGTTAGGGCAAGATGTATTATCCTCTTTAAGAGGAACAGCCTCTGGAGATTTTACGTTAAGAGGATTTTTAAGTAATCCGGATATGGAAGGAACTTTACGTCTTAAAAATGCAGGATTAAAATTTCCTTATTTAAATGTAGATTATGATTTTGAAGGCGAATCTGAAATTACTTTATTGCAGCAATCATTTATTCTAGAAGACTTTAAATTATTAGACACAAAAAATAAAACTAGAGGTATTTTAAAAGGAGATATATCTCATTTTAATTTTAAACAGTGGTTTTTAAGATTAAAAATTGAAAGTGATAATTTAATGGTTTTAGATACCGAAAATGAAGAAGAAGCTTTGTATTATGGTACAGCATATATTGATGGTTCTGCAGATATTTTTGGGTTAACAGATAGATTAACGATAGATGTAAATGCTAAAACAATGCCTGGAACAATTTTTGTAGTTCCGTTAAAAGATGTAGAAACCGTAGATAGTTTTAGCTTAATTCATTTTAAGTCGGATGAAACAGTTGTAAAAGAAAGGCAAAACGAAATTGCTTTAGAAGCATTAAAAGGCTTGACTTTAAATATCGATTTAGAAGTAACAAAAGATGCAATAGCACAAGTTGTTATTGATGAGGTATACGGAAGTCAGTTGTCTGGTAAAGGCTCTGGTAATCTTCAAATAGAAATTAACACACGTGGTAAGTTTAATATGTTTGGCGATTATGTAGTAGATAGCGGAGTTTACGATTTTAAGTATGGTGGTTTTGTAAATAAGCCATTTGTAATTCAAAAAGGAGGAACTGTGTCTTGGAACGGGAATCCAGCAAATGCAAATTTAGATGTAACTGCGGTTTATAAGGCAAAAGCAAATCCCGGAGTTTTATTAGAAAACTTTAATTCGAACAGAAATATAGAAGTAGATTTAGTAACAAGAATTACTGGTGGTTTATTTAATTCGAAGCAAGAATTAGATATTCAGCTTACCAACGTAGACCCAACAATTGCAAACGAATTAGAATTTATATTAAATGATAATAATGTTAACGAAAAAACCACACAGTTTATATCATTATTAGCATTTGGTAATTTTGTAAATCCTGATAAAGTAAATTTTGATGCCAATGCAACCATTACAAGTACAGCTTCTAGTGCAATAGCAGCAGCTTTTTCTAGTTTATTTAATAGTCCGGATAGTAAATTTCAATTGGGTGTAGATTATCAGCAAGGACAAAGTAATAACGATTTAGATCGATTAAATACAGATAATCAAGTAGATTTGTCTGTTAGTACGCAAGTAAGTGAAAGAGTTATTATAAACGGTAAAGTTGGGGTTCCTATTGGTACCCAAACACAATCTAGTGTTGTTGGTGAAGTTAAAGTAGAGGTTCTGTTAAATAAAGAAGGTAACTTTAGAGGTGTTATTTTTAATAGACAAAACGAAATTCAATATACAATAGAAGATCAAGGTTATACGCAAGGTGTAGGTTTGTCTTATCAAGTTAATTTTAATACACTTTCTGGGCTTTTAAAAAAGTTAGGTTTTAAGAAAAAAACCAAATTAGAAAAGAGCAAACTACAAAAAAAAGACACCACAAAAACAAAGGTCGTTTTACCTGACAATTTTGAAGGAAATTAATCATCAGTATTAATTTACATAATTTATAAATTAAAATTTTAACGATTTTAGTTTGATAACTTATAGTTTAAATAGACTTCAAAATTATTTATTATTTTTACTAAAAACATTAAGTTTTAATCATTTTTTAAATTAAAATTCCTTTATAATAAAGGGGAAATAGGCTAAAACGATTTCGTAGATTTATTTATTTAAGTGCTTAAAAAGCAGTAATTTTACAATATAGAATATGAAGAAAATTAAAAAAATAGCAGTCATGACTTCTGGAGGAGATTCTCCAGGAATGAATGCAGCAATAAGATCTGTAGTTAGAGCATGTGCATATTACAGAGTTAGTTGTGTGGGTATATATAGAGGTTATGAAGGACTTATTGAAGGTGACTTTATAGAGCTTACCGCTAGAAGCGTAAATAACATTATTAATAAAGGTGGTACCGTTTTAAAATCTGCAAGATCGCAAGAATTTAGAACTAAAGAAGGAAGAGCAAAAGCTTTTGAACACTTACAAGAAAATGAAATTGAAGCTATGGTTGTAATTGGTGGAGATGGTTCTTTTACCGGTGCTGTAATCTTTAATGAAGAATACAACTTTCCAATTATAGGAATACCTGGTACTATAGATAACGATATTTTTGGTACATCACATACATTAGGTTACGATACCGCTTTAAACACAGCAGTAGAAGCAATTGATAAAATTAGAGATACCGCATCTTCTCATAACAGATTATTCTTTGTAGAGGTAATGGGTAGAGATGCTGGTTTTATAGCTTTAAACGCAGGTGTAGGTGCAGGAGCAGAAGAAATTTTAATTCCAGAAGAAGATCTAGGATTAGATAGAATGTTAGAATCTCTTAAAAAGAGTAGAAGAACAGGTAAATCTTCTAGTATTGTTGTCGTTGCAGAAGGTGATAAATCGGGTAAAAATGTTTACGAATTAGCGCAATATGTAGAAGAAAATTTGCCAGAATATGATGTAAGAGTATCTGTTCTTGGGCATATGCAAAGAGGTGGTTCTCCTTCTTGTTTTGATAGAGTTTTAGCAAGTAGATTAGGTGTTAAGTCTGTAGAATTGTTATTAGACGGACAAACAAACCTTATGGTAGGTTTAAAAGACAACGAAGTAATAAGTACAAGTATTGCAGAAGCAATAAAAGGTGGTCATTCTATAAATCAAGAACTTTTAAGAGTTTCTGATATAATGACAACATAATATTAACTAGTAATTAAAGTAAAAAAAATGATAAAAGTAGGAATTAACGGATTTGGAAGAATTGGAAGATTAGCATTCAGATCTACAGTAAAAAGAGATAATGTACAAGTAGTAGCAATTAATGATTTATTAGATGTAGATTATTTAGCTTACATGTTAAAATACGATTCTGTTCATGGTGCTTTTGATGGTACTGTTGATGTTAAAGATGGTAAGTTAGTTGTTAACGGTAACGAAATTAGAATTACTGCCGAAAGAGATCCTGCAAATTTAAAGTGGAACGAAGTTGATGTAGATTACGTAATAGAATCTACAGGATTTTTCTTAACAGAAGAAACTGCCGGTAAACACTTAGAAGCTGGTGCTAAAAAAGTAGTATTATCTGCACCTTCTAAAGATCATACGCCTATGTTTGTAATGGGGGTTAATAACACAGAATTAAAAGCAGACCAAAAAATATTTTCTAACGCATCTTGTACAACTAACTGTTTAGCACCAATTACAAAAGTTTTAAACGATAACTTTGGTATTGTAGAAGGTTTAATGACAACTGTACACGCTGCAACAGCAACACAAAAAACTGTTGATGGTCCTTCTATGAAAGACTGGAGAGGTGGACGTTCTGCAATTGGTAACGTAATTCCTTCTTCTACAGGAGCTGCAAAAGCAGTAGGAAAAGTAATTCCTGCAATGAATGGAAAATTAACTGGTATGGCATTTAGAATTCCTACAATGGATGTTTCTGTAGTTGATTTAACTGTAAAATTAGAAAAATCTGCTTCTTATGATGAAATTTGTGCTGCAATGAAAGCTGCATCGGAAAGCGGACCAATGAAAGGTATTTTAGGTTATACTGAAGATATGGTTGTTTCTCAAGATTTCGTTGGAGATACTAGAACTTCTATTTTTGACGCCAAAGCAGGTATTGCTTTAAACGATAACTTTGTAAAAGTTGTTTCTTGGTATGATAATGAAATAGGGTATTCTACTAAAATTGTAGACTTAATTGAATATGCTGCAACTTTGTAGTCTATGAAATAAGTTTAAAAAAAATCCTGATAGAAAATTCTATCAGGATTTTTTTTTTGATTTTTCTATTCTTTATTTAACTGCAATCATGCTAATTTCTACATTCACAAATTTAGGCAAGTTTGCAACTTCTACAGTTTCTCTAGCAGGTGCCGTTTCTTCATTAAAATAAGTACCGTAAACCGCGTTTATTTCAGAGAAGTTATGCATATCAGAAATAAAAATTGATGATTTAATTACGTTTTCAAAAGTCATTTCTGCAGCTAATAAAACTTGTTTCATATTCTCCATTACTTGTTTTGTTTCATTTGTAATAGAATCTAAAACCAATTCTCCGGTTTCTGGATTAATAGCAATTTGCCCAGAAGTGTATAATGTGTTACCTGTTAAAACAGCTTGATTGTATGGCCCAATAGGTGCAGGCGCATTTTTAGTTGTAATTATTTTTTTCATCGTTGTAAGTTGTTTAGAAAGTCAAATATAATATCAATTTCACCATTATAATTATATGCAGCACAAAAAAGGAGTACCAAGCTAACAATTAATGAAAAAATAAAATCCAAAAGTTGTTAAACTTAAAAAGGATAATATATTCATTTTAAAAAAGTCTTCTATCTGGCGGTTTATTTTTATCCCATTTTAAATCTGATAATACAGAAGATTTTACACCGATAAAAAATGTGTAAGAAGAGTTGGTTCCAAAAGGAACCCAATTAAAGTTGAAATTCCAGCTATCTAAGTCTCTTGTAAAATTAAATCTAGAAAATGTAAATGCACCATTCTTAAAGTCATATCCAGAAGAATATCCTAATTTCCATTTAGGCGACAACTCTACATTTCCATTAAAAATAACGCTATGAATACCAATGTTTCCTCCGTCGATTCCGTTATTTACATAACTTGTAGAATACGCTAAACTTAAAGTCCATGGTATGTCTGCGTGGTAAAGTTTTGCTGATTTGTTTTTATCTTCTTCTGTGTTATTTACTGCATTGTTAACTTGTCCGAATCTATTTGTCGGATCAATATTTGCGCCTATAACGTCTGGAGTATTATTGGGATCTCTGTTGTTGTCTTTTTTACCTTCTTTATCTTTTTTGAAGTCAGAACTAGAAATAGAGTAATTCGCTGTTAAACTGGCGTTAGACAATCTTCCTAAAAAGTTAGAGTTAAATTCATTAATTCTAATTGGTGATCCAGATTCTGAAGCCACTACTTTGTAAGGATCTATAGAACCACTAAAGTTTATTGATAATTTGTCTTTTAAAAGCCTAGTACCTGCAGAAAAATTAACATTAGACCAACGCAAACTATCTGCAGCAATATTATAAGAACTACTAAAATTTAAATTATTTAAAATTGATATTTTTTCATCTTCTGCATCACTGTCAGGATCTTTGGGTGCAACTTTAGCTTCTAAAACGTTGTTTAAGGTAATTCCTATTGAATTACTAATTCCGGAAGAAGGAGAGCCATAAATTCCCTGATCAAAAATTGTAAATTCTTCTAAGTCATTAGGATCTGTACTTGCTTGTACCTTACGGATGTATTGTTCTTCGAAATCAGGTCTGTAAGAATAAGAAATCGAGGGTCTAATTGTATGTCTTATAGCTTTTAATCGTCCTCTATTTATATTAAAAGTACCATAAATATTAGTAGATAAACTTAAACCGGCATTATATTCTCTAAATGTTTTAAATCCGCTAATTGTATCTGTAACAACAGTTTCATTAACAGCATCGTATTTTTTATCAATATAATCGAATTGCCAAGTTTCTGTGTAATTTACACTTGGTGAAACCGTAAAATATTTAAATGCTTTAAAATTGGTATTTGTTCCGGTTCTGTGTTGCATACCAGCTCTTGCGGTTTCAAACATTTTGGCCGTTAAAAAATCATCATCTGTAGTATTGATAAGGTATTTACTATCTAAAATATAGTTAAAACCCATTTTTTGAATTGCGTTCTTTTTTACGCCGTTTTTACCTGCAAAAGGATAAATTCTGCTCATGTTTAAAGTTAAAGCAGGCAATGTCATGGTAATTTTTTCTGTATTTGTATTTTGTTGATGTTGCGCAGTAACATTTAAATTAAAAGGTGTGCCAACAAATGTTTTACTATAATTTATAGAAGAATTAAACGTGTTAGTTTGTGTTTGTGCAATGTTAAATTGATTTTGAGATTCTCTAAAAAATTTACTACTTCCTAAGTTAACAGAAGCTGTAAATCGAGAATTAGGGCTCGCTTTTGTGTCTTGATTATGCGACCATCTTAAATTAAAATTGTTACTCTTGCTAAAATCATCAAAACCTCTAATGCCATTTATATTGTTTTCGAAACTAAAATTAAAAGATCCGTTGAAACGATAACGAACTTTATAATTAGAGTTTGCTCTAAATCCCCAACTACCGTTAGAATAAGCATCACCTGTAATACCAAGATCTACATAATCATTAATTGCAAAGTAATAACCTCCATTTTGAAACCCGATTCCTCGATCGCTACTTCCAGTATCAAAAGCCGGAATTAAAAAACCAGAAATACTATTTTGTGTGATAGGAAAATATGCAAAAGGTAAGTAAATTGGTGTTGGAATATCTGCAATGTATAATTGACTGCCACCAACAATAATTTTTTTACCGGGTATAATTTTAGCTTTATTGGTACCAATAAAATAATCTAATTTTTCTGAAGTTGTAAACTTTATATCTCTAACATAAATTGTTGAATCGTTTACACGTTTTGTCTTGTTACCAAACGTAAACATTTCGCCTTGTTTGGTTTTTAAACCGTAAATTATTGCCTTTTTAGATTTAAAATTATAGATAATAGAATCTTGTTCTGATTCTTCGTTACCTTGTTTAAAAACAGGTCTTTGTGTATAGCCTGTACTGTCTATAATCCCTTTTGCAAAAAGGGTGTTTTTAGTATAATCGATTTTTATAATACCTGCTTTTAAATCGATATCTGTATACGTAATATTAGCTTCGTTATATAAGGTTACAGATTTGTCTTTGGCATTTTGAATAGTATAATCTTTGGCAACGTGGGTAATAAGATCTTCTATAGTTTCTTTGGGTTTTATAGAATCTACAGAAACAGAATCTTTTTGTTTGATAGCTAAAGAGTCTTTTTTTATTGAAAAAATACTATCTCTTTTTGTATTCGGAATAGTATCTTTCTTTTTTATTGGAACTACTATTTTTTTAGTAGGTTTAATATCTTGAGAAAAACCTAACTTTGTAAAAAAGAAGCAGCAAAATAAAAGTATATATGATAGGTTTGTTTGCAATGCTTTTAATACTATTTTTGTAAATGAATAAAAATATGGCGTAATATTTGAAACACCAAACTTAAGAATTCAAAATTAGTTAAATTTTATTGATGCAATCCCAACAAAAACACAAAAATATCATCAAAAGTAAAATTCTTTTTCTACTACTCTTCATATTTGTAGGAAACAGTATTACAATACATGCTCAAAAAGAGTATGTAGTGGTTTTAGATGCTGGCCACGGAGGAAAAGATCCTGGTAATTTAGGTAACGGATACAAAGAGAAAAATATTGCTTTAAAAGTAGCACTAAAAGTAGGAGCTAACTTAAAGAAATACAAAGATGTTAAAGTTATTTTTACTAGAAAGTCTGATGTTTTTATAGATTTATGGAAAAGAGGTGATATAGCAAATCATGCCAAAGCAGATTTATTTGTATCAATACATTGCGATTCGCACACATCAAATGCATACGGAGCAGGAACTTTTGTTTTAGGTTTAAGAGGAAATAAAAAAAACTTAGAAATTGCAAAAAGAGAAAATGCTGCAATTTTATTAGAAGATAATTATCAAAATAGATATGAAGGTTTCGATTCTAATTCTGCAGAATCTGTAATTGGATTGTCTCTGTTGCAAGAAGAAAACTTAGATAAAAGTTTAGCCATTGCAAGCCTTATTCAAAATAATTTTACATTCAAGTTAAAGAGGAATAACAGAAAGGTTAAGCAAGATAACTTTCAGGTTTTAAGAGAAACGATTATGCCAAGTGTTTTGGTAGAGTTGGGCTTTTTAACAAATAAAAAAGAAGGTAGGTTTTTAAACTCTAGTAGCGGTCAAACAAAAATGGCAAATGAAATTGCAGATGCTATTTATAATTACATCAAAAATCAAAAATTAAACACAGTTTTAGAAGATGTAACTAGTAAAAATTATTTTGATGAAGTAGAATTTAAAGTGCAAGTAGCTTCTGGTAAAAATAAAATTGCTACAAAATCTTATAATTTTAAAGGTTTAAAAAATATAGAGCGCGTTAAAGTAGGTGGTTATTACAAGTATTATTACGGTAACTCAACTTCTTATAATTTAGTAAAAAAGGCTTTATCTCTTGCAAAATCAAAAGGTTACAAAAGTGCATTTATTGTTGCAGTTAAAAACGGAGAGAAAATTTCTGTTAAAGAAGCTTTAAAAATGCAGTAAAATAAACAGATTCTAATAAAAATTATCACTAATTTTGTTGTAAAACGTCTATACATGTCTAAAGAATTAAAAACAGGAATAATTGCATTAATCATTATTGTAATATTTGTTTGGGGATTTAATTTCCTAAAAGGACAAAATATATTGGATCCTGGGTTACGTGTTTTTAAAGTAGAATACGCAAAAATTGGAGGGCTTTCTAGATCTAGTGCAGTAACAATAAATGGTTTAAAAGTAGGTAAGGTAGATAAGATAGAGTTTGATACGAGTGTAGAAAAAAGAGGACACTTAATTGTTACTTTTATTGTAGACAATGATTTTCAGTTTTCTAAAAAAAGTATTGTAAAAATTTATTCACCAAATCCTTTAAGTGGTTCTAATTTAGCAATTGTGCCCAATTACGAAGGTGAAATGGCTGTTTCTGGAGATATTTTAGAAGGTGAAATGGAAGAAAGTCTTTTTACGTCTATAGGAGAAAGATTAAATCCGTTGCAACAAAAAATAGAAAGAGTAATTGTTAGAGCAGATACATTATTTAGTGGTGTTAATAAGATTTTAAATGACAAAACAATTAACGGTATAAATAGTTCTGTTTCTAATTTATCTGGAACCATACAAGATATTAGAAGTACAATACAAGCAGTAAATGCCATGGTTATAGATAATCAAGAGAACTTAAAAGTTACTTTTGAAAACACCAAAAATATTACCGAAAACTTTAGTAAAGTTTCTGATAGTTTAAATACTGTAGACTTTAATAAAATTATTAGAAAAGCAGAAGAAGCAGTTAGTAATTTTAATGCTATGTCTAAAAAAATAAACTCAGGAGACGGTACAATAGGTAAACTAATTAACGACAAAAGAATGTACGATAATTTAGAAGCAGCCACAAAAGAATTAGAAGAATTGCTAAGAGATATTAAACTTAATCCAAAAAGATATATACATTTTTCTATCTTTGGTAAAAGTCCAGAGCCTTACGACGAAGAAATAAAACCTAATTTTAACTAATAATTAGCCCCATTTACATGCAGTACTTACCAAATATCCTTTTTGCTATCGCATTAATTGCTGGTATCAGCTTTTTTGTGATGAATATCCGTAAATTATACAGAAATATTAATTTAGGTAAAAAAATAGATAGAACAGACAACAAGCAAGAACGTTGGAAAAATATGATAAAGATTGCTTTAGGGCAATCTAAAATGGTGAAAAGACCAATTTCTGGATTTCTACACATTGTTGTCTATGTTGGTTTTATCATTATAAATATAGAAGTTTTAGAAATTATTATTGATGGGCTTTTCGGAACCCATAGAATCTTTTTAGGTTTCTTAGGGGAAGCTTTCTACGGATTTTTAATAGGAACATTCGAAATTTTAGCATTCTTAGTATTTGTAGCGGTAATTATTTTCTGGACAAGAAGAAACGTTGCCAATATTAAACGTTTTTTAAGTTCTGAAATGAAAGGTTGGCCAAAAGCAGACGGAAATATGATTCTATATTTCGAAATGGTTTTAATGACACTTTTTATAGTGATGAATGCAACAGATACAAGTTTTCAGCAAGCTGGAATTGGAAACCCGATAAGTCAATTTGTTGCGCCATTATTTGATGGTTTTACAGCAGAAACTTTACATCTAATTGAAAGAGCAGCTTGGTGGATACACATTTTAGGAATCTTAGTATTCTTAAATTATTTATACTATTCAAAACATTTACATATTTTATTAGCTTTTCCGAATACATTCTTTGCAAACTTAAATCCGAAAGGACAATTTACAAACTTAGAATCTGTAACTAATGAAGTAAAATTGATGATGGATCCGGATGCAGATCCTTATGCTGCACCTGCAGAAGGAGCAGAAGAAGAGGTTCCAGAAAAGTTTGGAGCATCAGATGTTTTAGATCTTAATAAAGTACAGCTTTTAAACGCTTACACGTGTACAGAATGTGGTCGATGTACTTCTTCTTGTCCTGCTAATTTAACAGGTAAAAAGTTGTCTCCGCGTAAAATTATGATGGATACAAGAGATCGTTTAGAAGAAGTTGGTAGAAATATAGATGCCAATGGCGGTGCTTTTAAAGAAGACGGCAAGCAATTATTAAACGATTATATTACTCCAGAAGAATTATGGGCATGTACAAGTTGTAATGCTTGTGTAGAAGAATGTCCTGTAAATATCGATCCGCTTTCTATTATTATGGATATGAGAAGATATTTAGTTATGGAAGAAAGTGCTGCGCCACAAGAATTAAATTCTATGATGACAAATATAGAAAACAACGGTGCGCCTTGGCCATACAACCAACAAGATAGATTAAATTGGGCTAACGAAGAATAGAATTAATTTTTTTGATTTTAATTTTCTAGTATAGAAATTAAAATGAAACACTAAAATCTTAAAAGATGAACGTACCAACAATGGCAGATATGATGGCTCAAGGAAAACAACCAGAAGTGTTGTTTTGGGTTGGAGCAGCAGGAAGTTATGACGATAGAGCTAAAAAAATATCTAGAGCTTTTGTAAAAATTTTACACAAAGCAAATGTAGATTTTGCAGTTTTAGGAACTGAAGAATCTTCTACAGGAGATGCAGCAAAAAGAGCAGGAAACGAGTTTCTTTTTCAAATGCAAGCAATGATGAATATTGAAGTTTTAAACGGATATGAAGTAAAGAAAATTGTTACTTGCGATCCGCATTCATTTAATACACTAAAAAACGAATATCCTAATTTAGGAGGTAAGTATGAGGTACTTCATCATACACAGTTCATACAAAACCTTATATCAGAAGGTCGTTTAAATATTGATGAAACTACTTTACAAGGAAAAAAAGTAACTTTTCATGATCCTTGCTATTTAGGTAGGGCAAACGAGGTTTATGAATCTCCAAGAGATTTAATTAGAAGATTAGGTGTTAATTTAACAGAAATGAAACGTAACAAATCTACAGCTTTATGTTGTGGTGCTGGTGGTGCGCAAATGTTTAAAGATGCCGAAAAAGGAGATAAAGAAATTAATATTCTAAGAACAGAAGATGCTTTAGAAACAAAACCAGATATTATAGCAACAGGATGTCCTTACTGTAACACTATGATGACAGATGGTATAAAATTTAAAGAAAAAGAAGCCGAAGTTGTTGTAAAAGATATTGCAGAGTTAATTGCTGAAGCCAATAATTTATAAAGATGAAAAAAGTATTTTTTTTATGTTTTACTTTCCTTTTTCTTTTTTGTACTAAAACAGAAAAGAAACAAGAACCTCCTGTTGAAGTAATTCAGCAAATTGATACGGTAGCTCCTGTATCAGACGTAGAAGTACAAGAAGATGCTTTAATATTTACTTTACAGATTGCAGCATTAAAAAATACAAATGAATCTTTAGAAAACTTAGAAGGAGTCTCGCTATACTATGAGAATTCATTAACAAAATATAGATTAGGATCATTTAGTACGTATCAAGAAGCAAAAGAATCTTGCAGAGCTTTAAGAAAAAAGTATCAAGATGCTTTTGTACAAGCATTGTTAAATGATAAGCCTGTAGGGATTTCACAAGCATTACAAAATTAATTTAATGACGGATTCTTTTCAAAATACTGAGGTTTTTTCTTTCCCAGAAATAGAAAGTATAGATTTTAAGAAGATAGAAAAGAATTATTTTAAAGTTATATTAATTAACGTTCTTATACTATTCTTAACCTTGTTTATTGGTGCATTTTTTGTAGTTTATAAAGATTGGTTAGAATTAGGACAACATTATATATGGATATTTTCTGCGCTTATATTACTTTTAATTTTTACAGTAATTTTTGAAATTTTAGGTTTTAAGAAAAGAAAATATGCAGTAAGAGAAAAAGATATCTCTTACAAAAAAGGACTTTTGTACAAGAGTTTAACTACGGTTCCTTTCAACAGAATACAGCATGTAGAAATAGATCAAGGGCCAATTTCTCGTTTTTTCGGATTAGCAACTTTAAGTGTTTTTACAGCAGGTGATAGTAGCGACGATTTAAAAATTAAAGGCCTTTTAAAAGAGCAATCTTTACATATTAAAGAATTCATCACTAATAAAATAGATGGATAAAATAAACGATTTTAGCCAATTTAGAAGACAATCTAAAAAAGGAATTATTGTAATTTATCTTAACTTAATTTACAAGTTTTTAAAAGCTTTTTGGATTTTACTTTTTTTATTTATTCAAAAGTTTTCTAAAATTACTCAAGAAACGCTTTTATATATTTATTTAGGTGTTGCAGTTCTATTGATCTTCTTGTTAGTTCGTGCCTATTTAATTTTTAAAAACTTTAAGTTTAAAGTAGAAAACAAACATTTTGTTTTACAAAAAGGAATTATAAAAAAAACAAATACCTCTATTCCTTTTGATAGAATTCAGAATATAAATTTCAAGCAGAATATTATTCAGCAGATTATAAATGTACATGAAGTTAATGTAGAAACTGCAGGGTCTAGTGAAGCAGAAATTTCTATAAAAGCACTTTCTTTTAAAGATGCAAAAGACTTAAAAAATATTGTTACGGTATTTAGTGATAAGGAAAGTTTAAAAGTAGAACAGGTAGAAAAAGAAAAAGAGAAACCACTTTTAAAAATAGGTTTCTTATCGTTGTTAAAAGTTAGTCTTACAGAGAATCATTTGCAAAGTTTATTGTTGTTGTTTGCCCTTTTAGTTGGTTTTTTTCAGCAAGTAGACGATTTATTTAAAGGTTTAGGGAAAAAAGAAGAATTAAGTAATTTTATTTCAAACAATGCTTCAGCACTAAAAACAAGTGTGTTTTTAATTGTAGGTTTGTTAGTCTTTTTATCTATTGTTGCTGTTTTAAGTTCTATTGTACGTGTTGTTTTTAAACATTTTAACTTAACTGTTTTTATAAAAAATGATGCATTAGAAGTTTATCAAGGTTTAACTACTAAAAAATCGGTAATTTTAAAGAAAAGTAAAATTCAACACATAACTATTTCTACCAATCCCATTAAAAGAAAGTTAGGAATCTCTTTTATTACTTTTAAACAAGCAATAAGTGGCAAGGTAAATAAAAAGCAAAAAGATAAAATTATAAGAATTGTTGGCTGTAAAGAAGAACAAGTAACCGAGGTTAAAAGCCTTTTGTCCTTTAATAAAGAACTACAAGATATTAGCTTTCAAAATTCTAATATTTACTTAAAATACAGAAATTATATCAGGTCTTTATTTTTCTTTATTCCTTTAAATGTATTGTTCTTTTTTGGAATCGAGGAATACAATGCTTTTTGGATAAATCTAATAATTATTCCTATTTATCTAGTTGCTGTTCATTTTTTTTACAGAAAGAGAATTTTTAAATTTTCTAAGGATGTTCTATTAATTGGTACAGGAATTTTAGAAACTCATAAAACATATTTGCCTTTTTTTAAAGTACAAAATATTAAGATGAAGCAAAGCATTTTTCAAGAAAGAAAAAACGTAGCAGATTTGGTTTTTCAAACAGCTTCTGGTAAAGTAAAACTACCATGTGTAGATTTTGATAAAGCATTGCATATTTATAATTATACCTTGTTTAAAGTAGAAAGTAGTACAAAATCATGGATGTAAAAAGTTATATAAAAGCGGCACGCTTAAGAACACTTCCTTTATCTATTTCTGGAATTATTATTGGTAGTGCTTTAGGATTTAATGAATTAAATACAGAAGGTTCAGTTTTAAAATCGCCTATTTTTTGGTTGGCTATTTTAACAACAATCGGGTTTCAAGTATTGTCTAATTTTGCAAACGATTATGGCGATGGTGTAAAAGGAAGTGATAAAAACAGAACAGGCGAAGCAAGAATGGTTTCTTCTGGAGCGATTACTCCGAAACAAATGAAAAACGCAATGATTGTGACTGCAATAATTACGATTTTAATTGCTTTGGCATTAATTTATGTTGCTTTTGGTAGCGAAAATTTCGTGTATTCAATCTTATTTTTTGGTTTAGGAATTGCCTCTATTGTTGCAGCAATAAAGTATACAGTTGGTAATTCTGCTTATGGTTACAGCGGATTTGGTGATTTGTTTGTGTTTTTGTTTTTTGGTTTACTTAGTGTGGTTGGTAGTTACTTTCTGTATACAAATCAACTGAATTTAACTATTTTTTTACCTGCTATTTCTGTTGGTTTGCTAAGTACAGCTGTTCTTAACTTAAACAATTTAAGAGATAGAGAAGAAGATAAAGTAAATAATAAGAACACATTGGTTGTAAAACTAGGGTCTAAAAAAGCTAAGAAATATCATTACTTTTTAATTATTTCTGCACTGGTTTTTGCATTGATATATGTTTTTATAGATTTTACTTCTATTTATCAACTAGTTTTTTTGATGGCATTTTTACCTTTAATTAAAAATATCAATACAGTTTCTAAAAATAAAATACCTTCAGAATTAGATGGAGAATTAAAAAAAGTTGCTTTAAGTACTTTTTTGTTTGCTATTTTATTTTCTGTTGGTCAACTTTTTTAAATTATTAAAATGAAAACAATAAAAATTATTTTAATCATTATTTCGGTTTTATTCTTGGCCTTTTTAGCTACAGGTCTTATTGTTAAAGAAACCAAATACAGTGCTAAAGTAGAAATTGATAAGCCTATTACAGAGGTTTTTAATAATTTCTCTAAAATCGATAGCATAAAAAACTGGATACCAGAAGTACAATCTGTAGAGGTTGTAAAAAACAATCCAGGAATTACAGGTAGTATTTATAATGTTGTAGTTATCAATCAAGAACAAGAAATCAATTTAACAGAAAAAATTGTAGCATATGTTCCGAATGAAAAACTAACGTTGTTTTACGACGCAGAAAATATGTTGAAAAAAGATGATTACCTTTTTACAGAAAATAACGGAAAAACAACAATTACGTTAAATGCAAATTGCCAAAGCGATTCTTTTATAATGGCATGCATGTTCCCTTATTTTAAAAGCACTTTTAGAGAACAAGACCAAACGTATCTTAATAATTTTAAAGATTTTATTGAAAATAAATAAGTTTTAAATTGATAAAAGCAGATTATAAAAAATATATTTTAAATTTTAAAAACCCTAGCGGAACATCGCGTGGAGTTTTAAGAACTAAAGAAACTTGGTTTATTATTCTTAGTAAAGATGGTAAAAAAGGATTCGGTGAAACAGGTTTGTTTAGAGGGTTGAGTATAGATGATGTTAAAGATTACGAAGAAAGACTTAACTGGGTTTGTAAAAATATTCATTTAGGATTAGAGGTTTTATTGACCAAATTATCAACTTATCCATCAATTCAATTTGGTTTAGAACAAGCTTTTTTATCCTTAGAAAGTAGTAATGGTTTTAATTTGTTTCCGTCAGAATTTACAAAAGGAAATAAATCGATAGCGATTAATGGTTTGGTTTGGATGGGCGATAAAGCCTTTATGAAAACTCAAATAGAAGAGAAACTTAAAACGGGTTTTACTTGTATTAAAATGAAAATTGGTGCGATAGATTTTAAAACCGAATTGAGTCTCTTAAAATCTATTAGAAAAGAGTTCACCTCTAAAGAAATAGAATTAAGAGTTGATGCAAATGGAGCTTTTGGTTCTGGTGAAGCTTTAGAAAAGCTAAAACAATTATCAGAGTTAGATTTGCACTCGATAGAGCAACCAATAAAACAAGGTCAACTAGAAGAAATGGCTAAATTATGTGATCTAACACCATTACCTATCGCTTTAGATGAAGAGTTAATTGGTGTTTTTTCAACAGAAGAAAAGAAACAAGTTCTAGATATAGTGAATCCGCAGTATATTATTTTAAAACCAAGTTTAATTGGCGGATTTAAGGGAAGTGATACTTGGATTGAATTAGCAGAAAAAAAAGATATAAATTGGTGGATTACATCTGCTTTAGAGAGTAATATTGGCTTAAATGCTATTGCGCAATACACGTTTAGTTTGCAAAATAATTTACCGCAAGGTTTAGGAACTGGTGGTTTGTTTACTAATAATTTCGAAAGTCCGTTAGAGGTTGTCAACGGATCTTTAAGGTATAATAATTCTGTAAAATGGAATTTTAAATTATAAATAATGAATTTTATACAACAAGCATATAAAGGTAAAAATGAATGGTATCATTGGGTTTTTACAATTATTTTAGTTTTCTTAGGATGGCAAATATTAGGTATAATTCCTTTAGCAATGGCTGTTGCGGCAAAATCGAAAGATATAAATGAATTTGTAGAATTTGCAGAAAGTAATTTTATGACGTCTGGCTTAGATAAGAATTTATTATTGTTTCTAATGATTTTAACCTTTTTTATAGGGTTGATGTTTTTGTTTATCAGTATTAAATTTATTCATAAAAGAACAATTAAATCATTAATTACAAGTAGAGATAAAGTCGATTGGAAACGTTTTTTCTACGGATTTTTTGTCTGGGGAATTTTAGCAATCGTACTTTCTTATATCGGTATTTTATTAGCTCCAGAAAATTTTACTTGGAATTTTAATCCGAAACCATTTTTTATATTACTGGCAATTTCTTTTTTGTTTCTGCCTTTTCAAACTACTTTAGAAGAGTTGTTGTTTAGAGGTTATTTAATGCAAGGTTTGGGTATTTTAGCAAAAAATAGATGGTTACCATTACTTTTTACCTCGGTTGTTTTTGGTCTTTTACATGGCGCAAATCCCGAAGTTGCTAAACTTGGGCAAATATCTATGGTGTACTACATTGGTACTGGTTTGTTTTATGGTATTGTAACTTTAATGGATGAAGGAACTGAAATTGCATTAGGTTTACATGCAATCAACAACATAACTGCTGCTTTTTTTATAACTACAGATTGGAGTGTTTTTCAAACAGAAGCTTTGTATATTGATACCTCAGAACCATCTGTAACTTGGGAGATGTTTCTACCTGTTTTTGTTTTATATCCTTTAATGCTTTTATTATTTTCAAAAAAATATGGTTGGTCTAATTGGAAAGAAAAGTTGACTGGTCGAATAACAAAACCAATTAATTTAAAAGAAAATTATAGGGTTTTAGATGAATTATAGTAAGAATTACATTCATAATAGCTTTCAATTAAACGGAAACTCATTTAGCAATTCTGTAGAGTTATTAAATTATGCGTCTAAAATTTCTAAAGATGTTTTTCTATTTCTAGAAGAATGGTTTTCCGATAGTAATTCAGTAATCATACAAACCTCTGGTTCTACAGGAAAGCCTAAAAACATAGAGCTTCAAAAAGAGAGAATGTTTAATTCTGCTACAGCTACAGGTAATTATTTTAATTTAAAAGCAGAAACAACTGCTTTGTTATGTTTGCCCGCTAGTTATGTAGCTGGTAAGATGATGTTAATTAGAGCACTTACTTTAGGTTGGTCTTTAGACATTGTTACACCAAATTCAAATCCATTAGAAAATGTTTCTAAAATTTACGATTTTTCTGCGATGGTTCCTTTGCAAGTAGAAAATTCTATCAATTATTTAGATAAGATACGTAAACTTATTGTTGGTGGTGGTGTAGTTTCAAACCCTTTATTAGTAAAACTACAAAATGTTTCTACGGATGTTTTTGCTACCTACGGAATGACGGAAACGATAACACATATTGCTGTTAAAAAGTTAAATAACTTTTCAACATTAAAAACCAATTTCAATAAATCTAACTTTTACAAAACCATGCCAAATGTTACTATTTATGTTGATGAAAGAAACTGTTTGGTAATTAATGCAGTAAAAGTTAGCGAAAAAGTATTGTTTACAAATGATGTTGTTCGTTTAATTTCTGATACTCAATTTGAATGGTTAGGTAGATTTGATAATGTAATTAATTCTGGCGGAGTGAAATTACAACCAGAAGTAATAGAAAGTAAGCTAGTTAAAGTATTACAAAAACCTTTTTTTGTAGCAGGAATTTCAGATGATTTATTGGGAAGTAAATTAATTTTGATCATTGAAGATACTGATGATAATACTTCAGAAAAAAAAGAAGGTATAATCAATAAAATAAAATCTTTAAATCTATTTACTAAATTTGAAATACCAAAAGAAATTTATTTCATACCAGAATTTATGTATACAGAATCTAGTAAAATTCAAAGAAATAAAACTTTAAATTTATTAAAATTCTAATCGAAATTTAAAAGATAGTCTCTTAAACTCTCATTTTCTTCTAAGTTTAATTTCTTTTTTATTCTGTAACGAGCAGTTTGCACAGATCTAGGATCTATCATAAAAATTCTTGCAATTTCTTTTGTTTGCATATGAAGTTTTATAAACATGCAGTGCCTTAGTTCTGTCTCTGTAATATTAGGATGCTTTTCAATTAACTTATCATAAAAATTGTTATGTAATGCATTAAAATGTTCTGTTAATGTTTTCCAATCTTCATCTCTTTCTAGAACACTATCTATTTGATTGATAATTGTTTTTACTGTTTTTTTATCTTCGGTTTTAAGACCTTTTATGTCAGCTTTTATCTCTTTAAAGTATTGCTTATTATGAAGTAAATTTGTGGTTAACATCATAATTTTTTTATCTCTATTATTGTTTTTATTCTTTAGAGAGGCTATTTTTTTATTTTTCTCTTTATTTGTTTTCTTAAAACTTAATAAGGTAAAATAATACCCAAAAATTCCTAGAATAAAAATTACTATTATTAAGAGCACTATAATTTTAAGGTTATAATTGGTACTTTCTAAACTCTCTTTTTGAATGGCAATTTTATCATGTTCTAATTTAGAATTTAGAATTTCAATTTTATTTGATAATTCATTGTTGGTTCTATCTTTGTTTTCAAGTACAAAAGACAGAATTTCTGGGTTTTTATGCCCAATTAATTCTAAACTGAAAATACAATCGCTAGAATATTCATAAGCTTGATGTATAGAGATGCTGATTGTATTTTTACCTTTTACAAAAATGTTGTTTTCAAAAAAATGTTGATAATATTTCTTTTCTTCTGCACCTTTGGTAGTACTGCTAGCTAAAGTAGTTTTTCCAATAGTAATGTTTGGCATATTATCTCTAAAGAGTTCTTTGCCATTTACATATACAACTGCACCGTCATCTCTTTTTAATTTAAATTCGTAAGCAATATAGTCATCATCAATAACTATATTTTTTTTAAAATATTTAGTGATATGTTTTTTGTCTTTATCACCTCCGTAGCTAATTGTAGTAGTTAATTTTTTATCTCCGTAACCTATTGGTGTCAGTCCTTTCTGCCAATTAGTTAGATCTTTTAGATTTGTCCAATCACTTTCTAGGTAACCTTTATCATAATAAAACCAATAATCTTGATCTTTAACAAGTACCTCTTGAGAACAGGCTGTGCTAAATTGTAGTATAAATAAAAGTAAGGTTAAATTTTTGTAAAATCTTAACAACTTCATTTTTAGGTTTTTATTGTTTTGTGTAGTGCAAATATAGTAGTTAAATTGTAAAATTTTAACAGTTGTAGTAGATAAGTTGGGTTTAAAATTTAACATTCTCATAAAAGAATATTATATTTGTACAGATAGTGAATAAGCTATGTAATAATAAGATTGGGGGATTGAACTTATTGCATAAAATATTCAAAAAAAAAGTCGTGATTTAATTATCACGACTTTTATTATATTGTATCATGCCGAAATTTTAGATTTCCATTGAGTGGTAAACATTTTGAACATCATCATCTTCTTCTAATTTTTCTAATAGCTTTTCTACATCAGCTTGCTGATCTTCTGTTAATTTAGTTGTTGTAGTTGGTATTCTTTCAAAACCAGAAGATAAAATTTCTACATTATTTTCTTCAAAGAAAGATTGTATTGCTCCAAACTGCTCAAAAGGAGCGTAGATAATAACACCTTCTTCATCATCAAAAACTTCTTCAACTTCAAAATCTATTAATTCTAATTCTAATTCTTCCATATCCATTGTAATATCTTCTTTTTTCAAAGTGAAGTTACAGGTATGGTCAAACATAAAAACAACAGAACCAGAAGTACCTAAGTTTCCATCACATTTATTAAATGCTGCTCTAACATTTGCAACAGTTCTATTATTGTTATCTGTTGCCGTTTCTAAAAGAACTGCAATACCGTGTGGTGCATAGCCTTCGAATAAAACTTCTTTATAATTTGCAGTATCTTTATCTGTTGCTTTTTTAATGGCACGTTCTACATTATCTTTTGGCATATTCGCCGCTTTGGCGTTTTGAATAACTGCACGTAAACGAGAATTTGTTTCTGGGTTTGGGCCACCTTCTTTAACAGCCATTACAATGTCTTTACCAATTCTGGTAAATGTTTTTGCCATTGCAGACCAACGTTTCATCTTCCTTGCTTTCCTAAACTCAAATGCTCTACCCATTTCTTTGTTTCTTTAAAATTATAGCTACAAATGTAAAAATTTGAAGTCTGTTTTACAATTATTTTAAACTTCAATTACGATTAAAATATACCTATAAGTAGGTATTGTTTTGGTGAACTTTTTAAGATAGTTTTATATCTATTCTAAAACTCTATCAATTATGAAAAAAATTACTCTTTTATTATGTGCTTTTATTTCTTTTTCTGTTTTTTGCCAAGTAAAATTAACGTCCTCATTAGGTGAATACGAAGATTCTGGTGTATGGAAAAAAAGTTATCAAGAATTATACGAATATAGCAATAATGGTAATTTAATTAGTCAAATATACCAAGATTGGGATCAAACGAATTCGGTATGGAAAAATCAATATTCATATTCATTTTCATATAATGCAAATAACAATTTAATTATAGAGGTTGACAAAGATTGGGATGAAAGCTCTAAGACTTTTGTAAATTCATATAAGTATGAGTATACTTATAACGCAGATGGTAAAGTAGAACAGTTTTTTGATTTTGATTGGAGTAACGGACAATGGGTTTTAAATTCTAAATTTGAAATAAATTACGATTCTAATAAGAGAATTTCTAATGGATTAAGTTATGATTGGAATGGTGCTACTTATGTGTTAGAAGATAGAACACTAATTTCTTACAATACTAACAATAAAATTTCACAATCTGTTTTTGAAGAATGGGACGGTACTAATTGGCAGAATTCTGATATTACAACTTATACGTACAATGCTAGTAATAAATTGGTTTTAGAACTAACAAAAACTTGGAATGGTATTACATTTATAGATGATTCTAAAACAGAATATACTTATGATATAAACGGAAACCTAACAAATGAAATAAATTTTTATTTAGAAAATGGTATTTGGGTAGTTGGTAGTAATGGTACATTTACTTATGATACTACAAAACTACTTTCTATTTATACGCATCCGTTTGTAGATAGTACAGGATTAGATTATATTTTTTCTGGATTTCCTTACATTAACAAATTGCTTACCTCTAGTTATGCAAATAGCGATAGAACTACATATATTTATGGAGATGCTACAGCAAGTTTAAATCATATAAAATTAGAAGATTTTAAGGTCTATCCAAACCCAACAACTTCTATTATCAAAATAGATGATAGTAATTTTTCTTTAAAAAATATTGAAATCTACAACATTGTAGGTAAAAGAATAATGAGCTCTAATAAAAACTATTTGAATTTAGAAAATTTGGTAAAGGGTACTTATTTATTAAAAGTACAATCTAATGAAGGAAATTTTGCGACAAAAAGTATAGTTAAAAATTAAGAAAAAGAAAAAAGGGTATATCGAGTTCATATTTACTTGAAATATGAACTCGATTTTTTATTTTAATAAATTATAAGCTTGTTTCGCAATCTCAATTTCTTCATTTGTTGGAATTACTAAAACTTTTACTTTAGATGTCTTAGTTTGTATTTCTCTAATTTTTTTAGATCGAATACTATTTTTATCATGATCTAATTGTATGCTTAGTGCTTCTAAATTGTGGCATGCTAATTTTCTCATTAAAGCAGAATTTTCTCCAATACCAGCTGTAAAAATAATAGCATCTAATCCGTTTAAAGCAGCATTATAAGAGCCAATATATTTTTTTATTCTATAAGAAGCAAGGTTTAAAGCGTTTTCACAATCTTGATTTCCGTTCATAGCTTTTTCAGAAATTTCTCTTAAATCAGAAAAACCTGTAAGCCCTTTCATACCAGAATTTTTGTTTAATAAATTTGATGTTTCCTCTAAAGACAGATTTAATTTTTTCATCAGAAAGAATAGTACAGAATGATCGATGTCTCCAGAGCGAGTTCCCATAATCAATCCATTAGATGGTGCAAAACCCATAGAAGTATCAATACATTTACCATTTTTTATTGCTGCCATACTACAACCATTACCAAGATGAATACTTATAATTTTTTTGGAATGTGCTTTTCCTAAATATTCTATTGCTTTCTCTGAAACGTATTTATGACTAGTACCATGAAAACCATATGCTCTAACATGATTTTCTTCTAAAAAAGAATTTTTAATAGCATATTGATACGCCTCTTTTGGCATTGTTTGATGAAAAGCAGTATCAAAAATTGCTATTTGTTTTGCAGAAGTAAAAATAGTTTCTGCAATTTCTATTCCTGTTAAATTTGCAGGATTGTGTAACGGCGCTAAATCATATAAATCTCTAATACTGTTTTTAACTTCTTGGTTAACAATTGTTGTTTTGTTAAATTTATTACCACCATGAACAACTCGATGACCAACTGCATTAATTTCAGAAACACTATTAATTACACCTATTTTAGAATCTAACAAAGCATTTGCAACTTTATGCAAACCCTCTTTATGATTTAAAATTGGTAAGGTTTCTGTAGTTTTTTGATGATTGTTTTCATGTGAAAAAATAGCATCTTTCATACCAATTCGTTCTACCAAACCAACACATTTAACGGTTTCGTTTGGCATTTCAATAACTTGATATTTTAAAGAAGAAGAACCTGCATTTAAAACTAAAATATTCATAATTAATTTTGATTTGCTTGAATTGCTGTTAATAAAACCGTGTTAAAAATATCATCAATTGTACAACCTCTACTTAAATCGTTTACAGGTTTATTTAAGCCTTGTAACATTGGGCCAATTGCCAATGCGCCAGTTTCTCTTTGTATTGCTTTGTAAGTATTGTTTCCGGTATTTAAATCAGGGAAAATTAAAACAGATGCTTGTCCTGCAACCTCAGAATTTGGCATTTTAGTTCTTGCCACAGACATATCTACCGCTGCATCGTATTGTATTGGTCCTTCAATTTTTAATTCAGGATTTTTTGTCTTAACAAGTTCTGTAGCTTTTCTAACTTTTTCTACTTCTTCACCTTTACCAGAGCTACCAGAAGAATAAGAAAGCATTGCTATTTTAGCTTTTATACCAAAAGCTTCTGCAG
The DNA here is from genome assembly GCF_002005425.1 of Polaribacter sp. BM10. Taxonomy (GTDB): domain Bacteria; phylum Bacteroidota; class Bacteroidia; order Flavobacteriales; family Flavobacteriaceae; genus Polaribacter; species Polaribacter marinaquae. Next base: position 105,133 of record NZ_CP019704.1, read on the forward strand.
ATTGGGCAGAAGAAATTGCAATTTCAGACAATTGTTCTGCATTTGGATTTGGGTTTACAGCGCAATCTCCCATTACAGAAACTCTATCTGATAAACACATAAAAAATACAGAAGAAACAACAGAAACTCCGGGTTTTGTTTTTATTAATTGCAATGCAGGTTTTATGGTGTGCATTGTTGTGTGTACTGCACCAGAAACCATACCATCTGCTAAACCTTCCATAATCATTAAAGTACCATAATAAGAAACGTCTCTAGTTAAATCTAGTGCAGTAGTTTCTGTCATTCCTTTATGTTTTCTTGATTGATATAAAGTGTTGGCAAAACTTTTATTATGAATTGAATCTTCTGGATTTAAAATATTGATTTCATCTAAATTAATTTGTAATCCTATTTGATCACATTTTAACTGAATAGTATTTCTGTCTCCAAGTAAAGTTAAATCTACAATATTTAATAACTGTAATCGAGCTGCAGCGGCCAAAATACGCTCGTCATCACCTTCTGGTAAAACGATATGTTTTTTTTCTACTCTAGCCTTTTGTAATAAGTTATATTGAAACATGCTAGGTGTTAACTTGTCAGACTTATGTGAAGTTAAAATATTTGTTAAGCCTTCTGCATTTACATACTTATCAAAGGTATCTAATGATAAAAGAATCTTTTTATTATGTGTTGCGTATATTTTAGATTTTACACTTCCTATTTTATTAGAAATACCAAAAGTACCACCATCAACAGAAATAATTGGCACAGTAGATTGCACACCTTCTATCAATTTTATAATAGATTCTTCCGGAATTAATGTTCCTGTTAAAATAATTCCTGCAATTTTAGGATAATTCTTAGAAGCATTTGCTTGTAAAGCGCCTAAAATAATATCTGCTCTATCACCTGGTGTTATAACCAAGGCGTTTTCTTTAATTCTTGTTAAATAATTTCTTAGTTGCATTGCGCCAGTACTATAACTGCCAATTGCATTTTCTAAAAATTGTTCACCAAAAAGTACACGACCATTTAAAGCCTTTAAAACTTCTTTTACAGTTGGAAAAGAAAGAAAATCTATCTTAGGAATAATATCTATTTGTAGTTTTTTTGGGAAACTGTTTGTTAGTTCTGTTCTAATATAATCAACTTCATCAACTTCAATTTTATTTGCAACAATACCAATAACATCTACTTCTTTATTTATAAAAGAATTGTAAGATAATTGCATTGTGTTAATAAAGTCTTTTTTCTTTTTACCGTTACCAGAGCCCACAATAAGCGCAGGAATGTTAAGGTTTTTGGCTATCATTAAGTTTACGTCTAGTTCTGTAAAACCTCCATCGCCAGAAAAATCGGTACCTTCTACCAATACATAATCATAATTAGCTTCTAGCTTTTTATATTTTTTTATAACATGATGTATAACTTCATCTTCTTTTCCTTCACTTAAAAGTTCTACAACTTCACTTTGCGTGTAGGCAAAACAATCTTTATAATCTATTTCTAAGTTGAAAAAATTTATGGCTGTATTTGTGTGTTCGTCATAACCATTTTCATCAATTTCATTTATAATCGGTCTAAAGTAACCAACCTTAGCAGATTTGGTTAACATCATTCTTAATAAACCTAAAGAAATTAAAGATTTACCACTATCAGACTCTACAGTAGCAATATATATAGCTTTACTCATGTTTTTATTGTATTGTTTTGCAAAAATAAGGCATAAAAAAATGACTAATTGTGATATTAGTCATTTATTATTTATTTTGATATAATTACAAGTTATTCTAAATGCATAAATATCATTTTTTCACCTTTACTAATTCTATCTTTTGCTATTTTATGATTCTCCTCGAAATCTTCTAAATTTGTGAACTTACAAATTCCGTAAGAATATTGATATTTGATGACTTCAAAATCAAAATCTGTTAATTTTTTTTCATTTGAATTGCAAGTTGAAAAGACACTCTCGCAGGGAACTTTTGATGTATTGTGGAATTGACCTAAAGTTTTATAAAAGTTTACAAGTAAGAAATTGGCATTTACATCTCTACTAACATTTCTGTACTTATTTAGGTTAAGTTCTAATTTTGCATCATAAATTCTAGAACGATTCCATTTAATATAGTAATTAACATAATTGTTGTTAATTATATCTTCGGAATATTTTTTAGAATTATTTTCATCTAATTGATATATAATGTAATTTGATGCGTTAATGTTGTTGACAAACTTAATATCTAAAGAATCTATATTTTGAGATAGATTATTAGCTGCATCCTCTATTTTATTTCTATAAAATTGATTTAAAGATGGCGCAAAATAAATTTTTAAAGGCTCTTTCCATAATTTCATATACTGATTTTTATTACTAGAGACTTGATATTTTTGATATACAATATCTTTATAAATCTCTAAAAATAAAGAATCTTTAGGTTCATATTCTACTGATTTTGCATTCAAATATCTTTTATCATTGTCTTCGACTAAAGTATCATTGTTATGAATTCTGTAAAAATGAGTATCTAAGTTTATTTTTTTATTTGGATATTTTTTTTTGTAATCTTCTAATTTTATTAATCTAATTTGTCTATTCTGTTGGGCGAAAATAGCTAGTGACATAAAAAATAGTAGATATAAAATGTTTTTCTTTTTCATAGCTTTTATATTATTTAAACTTGTAAAACTCCCATATTAAATTGTTTTTCAATAGGAGCGTGGTTTGCTGCTTCAATTCCCATAGAAATCCAAGTTCTGGTATCTAACGGATTAATTACCGCATCTGTCCAAATTCTTGCGGCCGCATAATATGGTGAAATTTGTTTATCGTAACGAGATTTTATCTTGTCAAATAATTCGGCTTCTTTTTCTGGAGTAATTTCTTCACCTCGTTTCTTTAAAGAGGCAGTTTCTATTTGTAATAAAACTTTTGCAGCAGAATTACCACTCATAACAGCTAACTCAGCACTAGGCCATGCAGCAATTAATCTTGGATCGTAGGCTTTACCGCACATGGCGTAATTACCAGCGCCGTAAGAGTTACCAATAACAATGGTAAATTTTGGCACCACAGAATTACTAACAGCATTTACCATTTTGGCTCCATCTTTTATGATTCCGCCATGTTCAGATTTAGAACCTACCATAAAACCTGTTACATCCTGTAAGAAAACCAATGGTATTTTTTTCTGATTACAATTGGCAATAAAGCGAGTAGCTTTATCTGCAGAATCATTATAGATTACGCCACCAAACTGCATTTCTCCTTTTTTAGTTTTTACTAATTTACGTTGATTGGCAACAATACCAACTGCCCAACCATCAATTCTGGCATAACCAGTAATTATGGTTTGCCCATAACCTTCTTTATATTGTTCAAATTCAGATTTATCTACCAAACGCTTAATAATTTCTAACATGTCATATTGCGCATTTCTTTCTCTTGGTAAAATTCCGAAAATATCATCTTCATTTTCTTTTGGCGGAAAAGCTTCAGTTTTACTAAATCCGGCTTTGTCGTAATCGCCAATTTTATCAACAATAAATTTTATTTTGTCTAAAGCATCTTTATCGTCTTTGGCTTTATAATCTGTTACACCAGAAATTTCGCAATGTGTGGTAGCACCACCTAAAGTTTCGTTGTCTATAGATTCACCAATTGCAGCTTTTACCAAATAACTTCCTGCTAAAAATATACTTGCAGTTTTATCAACAATTAAAGCCTCGTCACTCATAATTGGTAAATAGGCACCACCAGCAACACAACTGCCCATAACAGCAGAAATTTGTGTAATACCCATACTGCTCATTATGGCGTTATTTCTAAAAATTCTACCAAAATGTTCTTTGTCTGGAAAAATTTCATCTTGCATTGGTAAATAAACACCAGCAGAATCTACCAAGTAAATAATTGGTAATTTATTTTCGATAGAAATTTCTTGAGCACGTAAATTCTTTTTTCCTGTAATAGGAAACCAAGCACCAGCTTTAACAGTAGCATCGTTAGCAACAACAATACATTGTTTACCTTTAATGTATCCCATTTTTACAACAACACCACCAGAAGGGCAACCGCCATGTTCTTCATACATCTCATCACCAGCAAAAGCTCCTATTTCTATAGATTTAGCATTTTTGTCTAACAAATAATCGATTCTTTCACGAGCAGTCATTTTACCTTTTTCGTGATGTTTATCAATTCTTTTTTGTCCGCCACCTAAATTTACTTTTACTAATCTTTTGCGTAAGTCTGAAGCTAAAAGCTTGTTATAATCTTCGTTTTTATTGAAGTTAATATCCATAGGAAATCTTTTCTTAGTTTTTGCTAAATTAATAAATATACTTGTGAAATTCTTCTTAAAACCTCTAGTTTTTAAGTAAATGTTTAACGATTTTTGCTAAATATGTAATTTAATTGCTATTTTCTTAGCAAAGAGAAATTTCCTCTCTTAGAAATGATGGGTTTACTGCTATCCACAGGAATTAAATTTACCGAATACCAATAACTGCCAGAAGGAAGTATTTTACCATTACTTGTACCATTCCAGCCGTTGCTATCTAAAGGAATTTCGGCTAAAAGTTTTCCGTATCTATCAAAAATTCTTAGAGAAGTGGCTTTATAAAAAGTATTATTAACACCTTTTATTTGCCACGTATCATTAACTCCGTCTTCATTTGGTGTAAAAAATTTTGGATACTCTATTAAAGAAACTAAAAGTTTAGCAGTACCACAACCATCTTTATTTTCGACAACAACATTGTAAATTCCTCCTTTAAGATTAGAAAAAATATTATTTTCTTGAAAAGAACGGATTATGTTGCCATTTTCATCTTCTAGAGCATATTCAAAAGTTTCGTTTATGGTTGGATTTTTCGGAATATCAATTTCGATACTTAAACCAGAACTAGAATTTGTGGTATCATCTATAACTTTTACAAAGGCTTGGTCTAATTGGTCGAAACCAGATTTTTGAACTACAATCGTTTTAGAATTTTCGCAAATTGTATTGTCTTTACTAAACGCAGTTACTGTATATTTTCCTCCGTCAGAAATTTGTATTGATGTTGAATTTCCACCTATTGGTGTTCCATTCTCATTTCTCCAAACGTAATTGTAATCATCTGCAGGATTCTTCACTTCTAAATTATAAGGAATATTTTTAGCGCATATAATTATAGGGTCGTTTGGTGCTTCACCTTCGACTTCAAACACAGGAATAGTGTTCGTTTTTAAAAAGAGTTTGCCAATTCCTTCACAATTATTATTGTTCTTATTTTTAATTTTGATAAAAATAGTTTGATTGTAAGCGTAAGCCGGATCTGAGTTGTTTCTATAGTTTGAGATATCAATTATTGGGTTTACAGCTGCGTTTCTGTCGTCTGCATTTTTGTAAAATGATACAATTATATCAGATTGAATTGCAGTTGGAAATTTGTTTATTATTTCTTGTCTTGCGGCGCTAAAATTGAAATTTGTAATTCCGTCTATGTCAGAATTATCAACATTATCATTGCCGTTTATGTCTAAAAAATCATCACAAGATTCAAATGTTTTGTCATAATCTACATCAGTAACATAAGCTGCATTAATTTCTATTTTAGAAATTGTATAACAATCAAATTCAGAAATTGTACGAACCCAAGCTTCGGCATAACCAGCAGTTACCGGGTAATGTTCTTTATCTGTTATTTCTGATGTACCATTAATAGCGTCTGTTTCTGTTTTGTAATATTTAAAACTATGAGTTGAGTTGTTGCTTATATTTATTTCCGCTTCGGTAAGATTTACTACAGTATTTTCACTCGGATCATCGGCACATTGTAAAATTGTTGCAACCGGATTCAAAATTTCGGGTTTACGATTTACGGTAATTTTTACCGCATTTGAAGTTACATTACATGCGTTACCGGTTCTCGATAAAATGACTCTAAATTGATGATTATTATAACTTTGTAAAACATTATTAATTTGAAGGTCTTTAGTTAGTGTGCCGCTATAAATTGTATTGTTACTTAATGTGGTAAAACTACTACCATTGTCTGTAGATAGTTGCCACTCATAAGCATCTGCAGTTGCATCGATTGTTAAAATACCTATGGTTTCTTCGCACAATATAAAGTCTTGAAAAGGTATATTTATATTTATAGGAGCAGAGGTTATGTAGTCTAAATCTGGAGATGTATATCCATCAGAATTATTAATTACTTTACCATTATTATTTACATCAAAAGTTGATGTATCTAGAATTCCGTTATTGTCATTGTCATTAAAACCAGCTTCAAAAACATCAAAACACGCATCATTATCTGCGTCTAACTCAGTAAAATTAAAGATAGAATCTGCATCTGAATCTAAAATTGTATAATTTATTAGTGTACTAGATTCTTCTAAGGAGTCCTCTAATCCGTTATTATTAATGTCTGTAAATGTAATTAGAATTCCGTTAGAGTTTATGTTTTTATCATGGTTGGCTTCAGTAGCATCAAAAATTCCGTCATTATCAGCATCTACATCCAAATAGTTTTTTATGCCATCATTATCGGTATCTAAATTGGTTGTGTTAGAGTTGAAAACATCATCAATACCATCAGAATTTGTATCAGTATTTAATAAGGTTATTTCTTTACCATAAGCATCAAAAAGATCTGGAATTCCATCGTTATCAGAATCAAGATCAAATAGATCTTCTACACCATCATTATCTGAGTCTCTAGAAAAGCATGTAATCGCATAATTACCATTAAAAGTCGAAGCATCTGTATTTGTTGCGGAATGATAAAAATGAATTTCATTGATTTGATTTGCTACAAATTGAAATGTACTTGCTGTACCAGCAATTGATGTGTTGTATTTAAACTTTATTTCGGAAGCAGAAAATTGTGTAATTCCAGATTCGTAAATATTATCATTATTTGTATCTACCAATAATTGATTGTCTGGATTTAAGAGTGTGATATTTTTATTTTCTGGTTTAATTTTTATAATAAAATATTCATCTTCTTTAACTTGATGAGTTGCCGAAATTGTTTGTTTTAAACTAAAATTTATGTTTTGAGAAAAACTTAATTTAAATTCATTTACCGCATTTATATCATTTATTAATGTACTTGTAAAATCACCATTATTAGTACCTGAAAAAGAATTATTAGTATCGCTTTGCATAAGAAAAGACGTTGTAATTATGTCTTTAACTGTGCCGTCTTCTAAAATTACGATAGGCGTATCTAGGTTAGAAAGGTTTATGTTGGCGTTGCCAAGAGATTCATCACAATTTAAAATTCCGTCGTTGTCGATATCTAAATCAATATTATCTATAATTCCGTCACTATCGTAATCATCAGGGCAAATATTTACCAAAATTTCATTTGAAATATATTGGTTGTTAGAACAAGTTATTTTTCCTATCAACCTATACTTACCAGGTTCTGAAATTAAAGGTTTGTATGACGAGGCGTTACTTTTAAAATCCCAATTATTTATTAGTTCGTTAAAATATTGCCATTCAATTCCACCATCAAAAACAGTTGTATTTGCTGCATTTAAAGTAAGATCGTTTCCTAAGCAATTACCAAGTGAAGAGATGTTAACATCAAAATTTATTTCTGGATTAGACGGAAAACCAGAATAAAAACTACCAGAAGAAGCAGCACCATTTTGATTAAAATAAGCGCAATAAAGTTCTTCGCTACTTTCTATGGATATATTTCCGGTTAAATCGGAGACTTGATAAGTTACATAATCTGTATTTCCATCAACATTAAATGGGCCGGTTGTGTTAAAATTAGATATTACTTTAGAGTTTATTTTTAAAGTTGCATTTTTATTAGTTACTATTGTTACACCGCCTGCAAAATCTACATTACCAATACTTTCTATATTTGGTATATTATCTACCTTACCTCTGCTTTCGCAATTTAAAGGAGGTACAAAAAATAAACCTTGATTTGCTTCACTGTTATTTGCGCCAACGCCTTGGTAAGCAAAGGCAGGTTTAGAGGTTTCTACAAACATATTACCAAACGTATTGTACTCATCTCCTTCTATAAGAGTATAGTCTCCTTTATCAAGAGTCGTAAATAGACCTTCACCATTTATTCTTACCTCTGTATTGTCTTCGTGAGCGACAATTAGAACATTTTCCCAATTATTATTTCCGTCACCTTTTACAAATATATATTCACTACCAGTTTTACTGGGAATCATTAATTTTTCGATACCAACAATTTGATCAAAACCATAATCTCTTCCGCCACCGTCATGAAAACTTCCATTCGTTGAACCAGAGTTAACAACTATTGGTTTATCAGATTCTATCAGAGCACCAATTAATCCATCTCTATTTATGGTGTTTTCAAAACTATTTGCGGCAACAATATAGCTTTCGCCTTCATTTAAATTTATAGTAATTGGTAATGTACCGCTATAATTTTTTATTGAAATTCCGGTTGGTATATCAGAAAAAACAACTTTTGTATTATTTTCTGTAGCCATAACAGATATAAAACTTAAATAATTGTCTTGAGGATTTTGATTCGTAAACATACCGGCTCTAAAGGTTTTTCCTAAAGCAGCATTTCCTTTACTTACCAATGCGCCCGCTTGCGCGCCACCGCCAGCTAAAACTCTTACAGACACGTAAATTGCATCATTGGCCTCTATAATGTAACCTTTATTGTTTGTAATTTGACTAGTTGAGGGTGATGCTACAAATAACTGAGTATTACCGGTGCCAATAGGTATTTCTTTTGGATCTGAGTTTGAAACTACACCTTGTAGAATAGAAGTACTCGGTTGACCAACGGGTATAATCTTATAAGTAACATTTGTGTTACTTGGTGTAGAAATGTATAAATATTGATTTTCTGGATTTGCGTTGCCAAACTCGGCACTAGTTAATGGCGGAATAAAGTGCTTTTTACTTAATTGCGCATAGCTATTTTCTACAAGAGTAAAACAGATTGAAAAAAAAAAGATTATTAAGGTTGTTTTTTTAAACATGTAGAAAAATTATTTGAGTTAAAAATAATAAGAAATTAAGAAATATTTTATAAACTTTTAAAAACTTTATTTTTTTTGTAACAAAAAAGAATTTAAGGCAACATATATGTAAAGTAAATATTCTTTTTTTGAAAAAAAATAACGAAATTGCTACACTTAAAAAAATTGTTCAACTTAAAAAATACAATGCAATATGTCTGATGATTTTGATTTATTAGAAACCAATTCAACACAAAAAACAGAAAAAGTAGATGTAAACTGGGGGAAAGCTATTGATACCATGAAATCGAAACTTTCTCAAGAAGAAGATCCAGAAAAACGTCAAAAGATCTTAAATGCAACTTTAGATGATGTTGTAGATATGGCAAAAGAAGACAGAACTTCTTTACTAGATGCTATTAAAGATTTAACAGATTATCAAGACGAAGTAGGTATTAAGTTCGAAGGCTTTTCGGCATTAAACGAAGCAGAACAAAAAGTAATAGACGATGCCCAAAAAGCATTAGAAAGAGCAAGAGTAGAGTTAGAAGACGCACAAAATAAACCAGATACTTGGTGGAATAATTTATGGGGAAGAAAATCTAAAATTAAAAAAGAAGAAATGGAATTTGCAGCAGCAGAAAAAGTACGTGCTGGTGCAGACAATAAAGCAAAAGCACTATTTCAGCAACGTATAGAAAGTGCAGATATACAAACACTTTTAGGAGAACTTTCTTTTAAATCTCAAGCAGCGGTTACACGTTTAAAAAACAGAGAAGTAGAAATAAAAGAAGTAGAAGAAAAGCTAAAAACTGCCATTGTAGAAGCTTCTAAAAACCATACCAAAGCTTTAGAAAAAAAGAAAGAGGTAGAAGACAAGCTAGAAGAACAATACGCATTGTTAAAACAAGCAAGACAAGAATTAGATGAAATTGCAGACAAACAATCTACAGCATACTCAGAAGCAATAGGTAAAGTAACAGCAATAGAACAAAAAGTAGAAGAGTTAGAAGGCCTTAAAAATGCTTATACAACACTTGCAGCATCTAAAGATAGCTTTGTACATAAACACAATTTAACAATTAAAGTTTTAACTTCTTTGCGCTCTAATTTACAAACGCATAGAGCAAAATTAAAAAGTGATACCGAAGAAAGATTAAAATATTACGATGGTTATATTGTAGCATTAAAAGCAAGAACAGATCAAGAATTTGCAGCAATTTTAGAGCATTTAGGTGTAAAAACAGATGAACATATTGGTGAAACTTTAGCATCTATGCACTCGGCAAGTGCAAGAGCTCGTCAAGACATGATGGATAATATTCCGGTTCACGAAAAAGTAATGAAAGGTGTTTATAGCACATATGCAGAAGCATTGCATGAAATTAGAGAGAAAGATGTAGACATTCAAAAAAACTTTGCAGACAGATATGGTATCGATATGAAAGAAATTTTCGAAGACTACTACAAAGCAGATGCAAATGCACCAACAGGAGACGGTGCAACACCAGCAGAAACTCCAAAACCAACAAGTTCTAACGACGATATGTTGTCTTAAAAAAATAAGGGCGTTTCCCCGATGGAAAATCGGGGTCAGGCTTTTCATTGTATCTTTTTATCGTACCTCAAAAAAGGATGCCATTACAATCCTTAACGCAGGCTTGTTTACCAAAACAAATCAATTTATAAGCTTTAAGAATATCAAATTAAAACATGATTACAACACCTTTAGATTCTGCAGTACTAGACTCAAAAGAACAATATGTTTTTTATCATAAAATGGTAGATTTTGTTTTAAAAGAACTCATTGTAAGTGTACAACAAGAAAAACTTTGCACACAACAAGAGTTGCTAATTTTTAAACAATACTCAGATTTACTTTTATATTCTATAGAAGCCATGCGTATAAAGTATATGTACGATGAGGAAGACAATATGAAAGTAGATTTAACAGATTCTGGTTTTCCTAATTATTTAGAATTTAGATTTTTATACAACGATCTAGAATTAAGAAATGAGTATTTAGATAAATTTACAAGTGTAGACACTTTAAAAGAATCTTTTTTAAATACGCTTTTAGTTAAAAAAGAACCAATAAGAAGGTTAGATTTATTTAAAGCAGCTTCTTTAGTCTACTATTCATCCGTAGATAAAAAATATATATTTAACAGATTTGTACAAGGTAAAATTTTAGAAGCACCAAGAGATGCAAATTATCAATACTTAACAAGTTGGAGTTTTTATGACGTTAGCCAAAACAGGCCTTTTATTTGTTATATGTACTTTAATTACAAAGGTAATAATGCTTTAAAAGATAGAGATAAAATCTATCAGACTTTAAAAGAAACAGCAGATAGAGAAATGTCTTTAGATACAATGGCATATAATATCGACAGAAAGTTAGTCGATTTAGAACCAAAACATATCAAAAGAATAGATTTAGGACCCTTGCATAATGTTTTTGCAAAAGATGAAAATAAAATTACACATGCAATTTTAAGCGCAATTGCAAGAAAAGAAATTCCGTTAGAATCTTATGCTTTATCTTTAAAAATCGATGAGGTTTTTTCTGGAGAAACCTTTACAGAAGGCGGATTTTTCTCAAAACAAACCATGCAAAAATGGAGCGAAGTTATTCAACAAAAATACGTTTTTGCACCGCATAGAATTATTCAGCTTTTACACAATACAGCACCAGAAGTATTGCACAAACTAGCTAGAAACCCAATAGAATTAGCTAGTTTAAAAATGCAATAGAAATTTAAAAATACAAATTGCTAACTGTTATAGAATCATAGTAAAATTAGAAAAAGAATGCAGCACAACTCAACATTTCCTATAAAACAAAACGAATTAGATATGCTTCGCGATGAAGCTTCTGGTTATTTAAAAAGTATACAATGGGAACAAAGTAATAGAGCAAAAAATAAAGATAAAGACGCAAAAGACAGCTCTATTTTATTGTATTTATCAAGAGCAAATTCTGGTAGTAACGTAGAAATTACATCAGTTTCTAAAACAATTTTAGGTTTAAAGAAAAGGCTTTTGCCAGATTCGATTGCAATTCCGGTTTATTTAAATCAAACATTATATGCTGTACAAGAAGGTTTAACATTAGGAATTTGGATAAAAGACAGTTATTACGATTCTTCTGGGTTATCATCTTTAAACGAAAGAAAAGCGGCGTTAGATTCAACAGGTAAAAGAGCCTATGAAAGTAAAATGCAAACTGCAACTGCGTTTCAGTTGTATGCAACTTCGTATAAAATTTTACACGATTTAAAACCACATGCTTCTGATGATTTATCTGTAATGAAGCAAAAATTTGCTGGGATTCCAGAAGTGTCATTTTTATCACCATTAAAAGGAATTGCATGTGCTTTATTTTATTTTGATAAATATCTTGGGCACCCAGAAATTGTAAAAACAGATAAAGATGTTATCGATTTTACAGTTGTGTTTTTTGAGGCATTAATAGATGAAATTCAGTTAAGAAAAAGCACTTTAGAGTACACAGAAACAATTGTTGATAGAACTTATAAATTAGAAAAAACAGATTTTGCCGTTTCTGGTTGGGAGAATGTTTTTTCTGGAACCGCAAAAAGTGTTGAGTTTAATAAAATTAAATTCGAACAAATTGTTGGTAATAAAGATGCAAAGCATTTTGCACGTAGGTTAACAGAAAGAATGTTAAGTTACGATTTTGATGCAAAGAAAAATCCGTTTCAAGAATTGGGTGGTTTTATGCCTGTTTTTATGGGTTATGGAATACCAGGGACAGGTAAAAGTATGTTAATTGCTGCCATTGCAACTCGATTAAAAGAGCATGCAGACAATTTAGATATTCCGTTTTTATTTCATCCAATGCCAGATACTTTAATTAGTACATTTCAAGGTGGTTCTGCAGAAAAAATGGTAGAATGGATGAAACCTATGCAAGACCCAACTAAATTAATTTTTGCGCCAATTGATGACGCCGAAAATAACTTGCAAGAAAGAACCTCGCAAGGCGTTTCTGCTGGTGTTAAAGAAGTAATTGGTGTTTTCTTGCGTTATACAGAAGGTGCTTATGCTGTAAATTATGGGAATTCGTCTATAGGTCTTTTTACCAATTTACCAGAAATGTTAGACAAAGCCGTAATTTCTAGAGTACAAGGTAGGTTTAAAATTGATGGTGCAAGAACAGAAAATGACTTTTTAGATCAAGATTATATTTGGTGGAAAAAATTTGAAAAAACAATTCCGGATTTTGTGAATATGCAAAATCCAGAAAATTATCAATATTTAAAAGATCAAGGTCTAACAAAAAATATGGGCGAAATTCTTAGTTCTGTAGAAAAACCATCCGAAGAAAGAGTTTTAGAAGCTTATGACAAAGCTGTGCAAAAGCATAGTACTAATCAGCATTTATTTTTTGCAAGTTTGTATAAAGAAATTCAGCAAATATTTCCATTTTTCTCATCTAGAGATGTTAGAAACATTCAATCTGCAATTTCTTTGCGTTTAACAGATTTTGATTTGGAAGAAGATTGGTTCGAAAATCCAGAAATCTATTTCAAAAAGAATTACGAAACCAAATTTGGCATGTTGCAAGAATTGATGAAAAGCAATATGAAAGGTTTAGATTTTTCTGAAATTAGAAGACAAGAAGTTGTAAGATATTTAGATAATGTGGCAACGATTGCAGACACCGATTTTAAACGAAAAGTTGATGCTCGTGTAAATCAATTAAACATAGATTTACAAGCAAGAAAATCTTTTGGTAATGAGTAATTTAAGAGTAAAAAATATAGAAAAAACTGTTTTATCAGACAATTATTACACGCTTTTTAAATTTAAATTTGATTATCAAAAATCTGATGGTAGTTGGGTTAAACCAATGAGAGAAGTTTATGAACGTGGTCATGGTGCAGGAATTTTACTGTATAACACAAAAAAAAAGACAGTAATTTTAATCAAGCAATTTCGTTTTCCAACGTTTGTACATGATAATGAAGATGGTTTTTTAGTTGAAATTCCGGCAGGATTATTAGATCAAGATAATCCTGAACAATGTATTATACGAGAAACCGAAGAAGAAGTTGGTATTCGATTAAAGTCTGTTAAAAAAGTTTACGAAGGGTATTCATCTCCAGGTGTTTTAACAGAGAAAATGCACTTTTTTGTGGCAGAATATTCTGATGATATGAAAGTAAGCGAAGGTGGTGGCATAGCATCAGAAAACGAAGATATAGAAGTTTTAGAAATACCGTTTACAGCAGCTATTGATATGCTAAACAACGGTAAAATTGAAGATACAAGAACAATTGTATTGCTACAATATGCTCAAATTCATAATTTGTTAAATTAAAATGCAAAAACTAAAAGACGCAAAATTATTTAGAAACGAACTAATTTCTGTGAACGGAAAATTAGTAGAGCGCTATAATAAATGTTTAGAAAAATTAGGTTTTTCTAAAACGGCGTTAACCTCTTTTTCTATTGATGGTTTAGGTTGGAGTCCAGAGATTGCAGAAGAAAAAAAAGAGCAATTTTATTTAAATAATGGCGAGGCAAATACGCACGCAATTATTATTTCGCCTTTACAAAAAGGTTTACCAATTTACAATCCTTTTCATTCTTTTGACAAAGAATTAATGAAGGTAGTTTTTAAAAAACATGGCGATTTTATTAAAGATATTACTAGAGATTCTGCTATATGCTTAGATTTTGATCAAAAAATAGATGTTTTTTACGAGCCTTTAGATGTTTTAAAATATAATGATATTGTAATAAAATTTCATTTAATAAATAATTTAAATAAAGCTAAAGAGAACCAATTAAAATTAATTCATACTTTTAGTTTAGACAATAATTTTATAGACGAAAATATTCATAAGCAGTTATTAGCATCTGCTAAAAAATATGGCGATTTACGTGAAAGAAATCTTATTTTAGAAGAAATTAAATACACTACAGATTCTTTTTACACGAAAGCATTTGGCGGAATTTTTGTGTTGAAAGATTTTGTAAAACCAATTTTAATTTTTCAAGAAAAAGAAACATACAATCAAGCGATAAACGATACTGTGCATGATATTTTAATGTATCATATTTCTCATGATGAGTTAATAGATAAGCTTTTAAGTTATGACGTTATTGAGGCAGATTTAGAAGAAGAATTGCATCAAAAGAAATACGAAAGAATTAAGAGATATACGCTTTCGAAACATTTGATGTCGCCAACACATTTGGTAAAAGATATTTTACAAAACCACATTCTTTTTAAGAGTTATTTAAATAAAATTGATATTTCTGCGAGAAAAAAAGTAATGGGATTAGAGTTGTTTTTAGAAAAAAAGAAAACTTCTAAAGCCATAAAGGCAAAAGATTTTTTAGACAAAGATTTGTTTGTTTCGTTGCACAAACCGCATTCTTCGTTAAAACCAAATCACCAAGATTTAATTTGGTATTTATTGGTAAACATTGCGCCAAAAGATGTGTTGTTTTTATATTGGTATGACAAAGAACAATTTTTTAGCACATTTAAAACATTAGAAAGCTCAACCCAAGATTGGGTAATAGAAACTATTTTAAATAATTTTTAAACAAAACATCTAACACAAATAATATGACACTAGAACTTTTAATATTTATTGCAGCTATTTTATTTGGTATTATTTTATTTTGGAGAGAATCTCAAGGAAATAAGTTGTATCGTTTTTTTAATAAAATGATGAATTCTAAAGAACTGCAGATGTCTATTACGAACAAAAAAGGCTTTATCTATCAACAAAACTTTCTTTTAAGACTTGTATATATAAGCACGTTTTTCTTAGTTTTAGTTTTAATTACACGATTTATAATTCCGATAGATATTACTACCGTTTCGTTATTTACTTCGATGATTTTTGGTACGTTATTAGGAACTTATATTGCTGGTTTTATTTTTAAATCTTCTGCAATTATAGAAGAACAATCAGAAAATTTAGGAGATACTTTTAATGATGTTCTAGAAAAAGGAAAAGATTTTGTGAAAGATTTAAAAACAGAAGAACCTGTTGCTATTAAAAAAGCACAAGAAGAAGTTAAAGATAATAAAGTAGAAGAAAAAAGTGCTAGAGAAAGATTGAAAGACAAAGGTTTGTTATAGATTCTGTAAAAAAATACATAAAATTAAAATTTAAAAAATGATTAAGAATTATTGGAGTAAAGGCCCAAGGCAAAAAAAAATAGTTGTGATTTTAAGTATCATAACTCTTGCTTTGTTGTTTTTTTTAAGAGATGATTATCAGCCAGCATTATTGTTTGTTAGAAAGTTCATTTTTATCATATTGTTGTGTTTTACAATTTTATTTTTTAGTCTTAGAACATTTAGAAAATCTGCTAGTACAGGTAAAAGAATTGGTATTTTAGTTTTTTTAACTGTTTTTTTCGCAGTTGTTTATTATGTAGGTTGGAATTTAAAATTCTACGATTATATGAAAACCTATAATGTTTATAATAGTTTACAAAGAATCGAAATTGTAGAGCTTCCTTTAACCCAAAATGAAAGAATTCAGCCTTTAAGAAATATATTTTCGATGGCAAATGAATCCGTAGGAGAAACCAAAGATGTTTCTTTACCACATTTGGTTAGAGTTGATGGTCATAACCAATGGACAATGGCAATTCAACCAACAGAAAAGTATGTTTGGCAAGGAATTAAAGACAATACAGAAGAGGTTTTTTCTGTTTCGAGTACAACTCCTTTTCCTCGTTTTTCATCAGAAAATAGAATTCCTGTAACTTTTTCAATTGGCGAATCTTTAAAATTTAGTAGAAATACTTACAACGCTGTTGTGCAAAGATTAAATCCGTGGATGCTTTTTAATTACGAACCAAGCGATACTTATTACATGAAAAATGACAAAGGCGCATGGGTACAAGTTGTAAGTTTAATTAAATGGAAAGGTTTTTTCTTTCCGTACCCTACATTTGGTGGTGTAATGGTTGTAGAAAATGGAGAACATGATTTTAACGATTATCTAGAAAGAATTACAATTGGTAAAGGAATTTTTATTTCTCCAGATGAAATGAAAAATTACGAATACTTAACAAAGCAAAATACGCTGTCAGAAAAAGTATCTCGTTTACAAGCAGAAAGTTTAAAGTTTTTAGGAGGATTTAGAGATCCTTTGCCGTGGAATATGAAAACGGCAGTTAAAATTCCGGACTTACCAGACGATCAAAATCAGCAACCATTTGTAACAGATTTCGATTTTTCTGATACAAAAACGGGTGCTTTTAGTGGTTTATATCATTGGTTTGGGCTAGAACCTGTTGGAGACGAAAGAACAAGCTTAACATTCAGTGTTTTTATTCCTGCGGATGGAACCGATAAATTATATTATTACGATCATGCTTCAAAAAAACAAGGTTATGCGGGTGTTTCTGCAATGCCTTTAAAAGTAATAGAATCTAGAAAAGAATATGATTGGTCTGCAAATAAACCAGTAGAATTTAGACCTTATATTAAAAATATTGCGGGTAAAAAGAGAATGTTTTTTCTAAGTACCATTTCGGCGATTAAAAAAGAAAATGCTCAGTTTGATGGATCTGCAACACCCGATTTAGCATTAATTGATAGTGAATATAGAGATGTTATTTGGATTGATGCAAAAAAACCAAGTACATGGAATGAAGAGGTTTATATTCAATTAAACGAAGCTTGGAGAGCAAGTGAAAACGGAAATATTTACTTCGAAAAAGAACAAACAATTTTAGAGAAAAATAAATCTATTTTAGACTCGATAAAGCTAATTTCAAAAAAAGAATTAGATTCTAAAAAAATTAAAGCACTACAAAAAAAGATAGATTCAATAAAAATGAATTAATATTTAAAGTTTTTTAGGATTGCATTTTTGCTAAAACTAGCATAAAATTTATTTACCTATTTTTGAATAAATTATATTTTTAAAAAGTAAATTAAATAAATGATAGCACTATCTGCATTAGATTATTTTATAATCGTTCTTTTCTTTTCAGTTATTTTATTAATTGGTTTTATAGTATCAAAAAAATCAGGAAAAAGTTCTTCAGAATTTTTTCTTTCTGGCAGATCTATGCCTTGGTGGTTACTTGGTTTTTCTATGGTAGCAACTACATTTGCTGCAGACACGCCCTTATTAGTAACAGATATTGTTAGAGGAGACGGTGTTGCAGGTAATTGGGTTTGGTGGACGTTTTTAATTACAGGTTTGCTAACCGTTTTTGTATACGCAAAACTTTGGCGAAAATCTGGTGTAACTACAGATTTAGAGTTCTACGAATTAAGATACAGTGGTAAAGCAGCAAGTTTTTTAAGAGGTTTTAGATCTATTTATTTAGGTGTTATTTTTAATGTTTTGGTAATGTCTGTAGTAACATTGGCAGCTATTAAAATTGGCGGTATAATGCTAGGTATTCAACCTTGGGAAGTTGTTTTGTATGCTGGTTCTGTTACAGTAATTTTTTCTGCTTTTGGTGGTTTTAGAGGTGTTGTTTATACCGATTTTTTACTTTTTATAATTGCCATGTTTGGGGCAATAGCAGCAGCTTATTATGCTGTAAATTTACCAGAAGTTGGTGGTTTAGAAAGTTTGTTTCAAAATAAACTCGTAGCAACCAAAACTGATATGTTGCCAGATTTTAACGATACAAATACGGTAATTACAATTTTAATTATTCCGTTAGCATTACAATGGTGGAGTTCTTGGTATCCTGGTGCAGAACCAGGAGGTGGAGGTTATATTGCACAAAGAATGTTGGCTGCTAAAGATGAAAATCACGCAATAGGTGCAACGTTTTTTTTCAATTTTGTACATTATGCTTTAAGACCTTGGCCTTGGATTTTAGTAGCCTTGGCGTCTTTGGTAATATATCCAGATATTGCAAGTTTGCAAAGTGCGTTTCCTAATATTCCTGCGGATAAATTAGGAAATGATTTGGCATATCCAGCAATGTTAAACTTTTTACCAAAAGGGATTTTAGGAATTGTTTTAGCATCTTTAATTGCAGCATACATGAGTACAATTTCTACACATTTAAATTGGGGTTCTTCTTATGTTGTAAATGATTTTTATAAACGTTTTATTAAAAAAGAAGCTACAGAAAAACAATTGGTAAATGTAGGTAGAATAAGTACAATATTAATGATGGTTATAAGCGGTTTATTAGCTTTAACTTTAACAAATGTGAAACAAGTATTTGATATTATTATAATGTTTGGTGCAGGTACTGGTTTAATATTTATTTTGAGATGGTTTTGGTGGAGAATAAATGCTTGGAGTGAAATTTCTGCAATGTTTTCATCAGGAATAATTTCGATACTTTTAAATTTTACGTCTTTAAAAACTATTTTATTCGGTGTAGAAGATGGTCTTTTTCCTAGTTGGTTTCAATTTCCGTTTGTCGTGTTTGTAACAACAATAATTTGGTTGGTAGTTACTTTTTTAACTCCACCAGAAAAAGATGAAACACTTCAATTATTTTATAAGAATATTCTACCTAGTGGCGCCGGTTGGCGTAAAGTTGTTGCAAAAGCAAATTTGGCAGGAATTAATTTTGATCAAAAAGAAAAAAACTGGAGTTTGCCTAATGCAATATTAGCAATGTTGCTCAGTTGCGTGTTAATTTATAGTTGTTTGTTTGCAACGGGTTTTTGGATTTATGGCGATTACAAACTGGCATTAATTTTAACTTCATTAGTTATTATAGCTTCTATTTTTTTAATAAAACTTTTAAAAAAAATAAAAAATACAATCTTGTAAGCTCTTAAATTATTGAAAGGTAAATATTTCCATGTATTTATTTTCCTTGGTAAATAAAATTTTATTTTGTAAATTTGTACTTTAATTGATTCATTAAAGTATGAAAACAGCAAAAATTTTATATTATATTTCTACAGGATTATTAACATTATTAATGCTTTTTTCTGCAGGAATGTACTTTTTTAATCATGAAGAAGTAGCCAGCATGTTTACCAACTTTGGATATCCAACTTATATTATTTATCCGTATGCTATTGCAAAAATTTTAGGTTTAATTGCGATATGGTTTTTTACAAAAAGTGTAATTAAAGAATGGGCCTATGCTAGTTTTTTCTTTGCTTTTATTTTAGCCTTTTTTGCCCATGTAATGATTAATGATGGCGAGCAAACGGGTGCAATTGTAGCTATAATTCTTTTAATTACTTCTTACATCACTTCAAAAAAAATAAATCATGACAAACTCTAAAGTTACTTTATCAAATAAAAATTATTTAGCAGAAGCAAAAGCTAGAAATCATTTTTTAACTCTAGATGAACCAGTTGTTGATGGAGGAGATGATAACGGACCAACACCCGTAGAATATTTACTAACTGCAATTGGTGGTTGTGTAGCCATGACTTTAAGAATGTACTCTGAAAGAAAAGGTTGGGATCTAGGTGAGATTGATGTGAAAGTTACTCAGGTAATAGAAAATAATGAAAAATCTTTAACAGAAGAAATCTCTTTTGAAAAAGAAATTACAGAAGATCAAAAAAAGAGATTACTTGTAATTGCAGGAAAATGTCCGGTAGCAAAAATGGTTAAAGGAGAAACAAGAATAGATTCAAAAATTATTTAAAAATAAGTATGAAAAAAATATTAGCATTTGCAGGTAGTACAAGTTCTACATCAATAAATAAACAGTTAGCTACTTTTGCAGCAAAAAATTTAGAAAACTCTACTTTTGATGTGATCGATTTAGCAACTTTTAAAGTACCTGTTTATAGTGAAGACGAAGAAAAAAATGGTTTTCCAGAAGATATTAAAAGCTTTACAACTAGCTTAGATAGTTATGATGGATTTATAGTTTCTTTAGCAGAGCATAATGGTTCTTACGCCGCTGCTTTTAAAAATATTTTCGATTGGAGTTCTAGAATAAATGTAAAAGTATTTAGAGATAAACCATTATTATTAATGGCAACTTCACCAGGCGGAATGGGCGGTCAATTTGTGTTAAGTGCCGGTGAACAAAGATTTTCTAGACACGGTGCTAGTGATATTGTTACCTTTTCTTTACCAAGTTTTTACGACAATTTTAAAGAAGGTAAAATTACAGGAGAAGATCTTCTAATCGCATTAAAAGAACAAGTAAACACTTTTGAAAAATTAGTTAATGAGCAATAAATTAAACATCGTTTTATACGGTAAACAAGGGCATGCATATACTGTAGCGTTTAAAAACTTTTTAAATTCTACAGATGTGCCTTATACGTACAAAGATATTTCTAAAGATGTAGAGGCAAGAGAACACAGCAAAGAACTGTACAATGGTGTTGCTAAATTTCCAACATTATTTGTAGACGATAAAGTGTATTTAACACCAACTACAGAAGAATTTAATAAGATAATGCAAGATTTAAAGTTAAGAGCTTAAACTCTAACTTAAATAAAAAAAAGTAGCAGATGGGAGACATTTCGAAAGATATCAATTCTAAGTTTACAAGCAATAAAGTAAAAGCTTTAATAAACATAAAATATACTTCTAACTGGTTAAGCAGTAAAGAAAACGAGTTTTTTAAGCCTCACGGAATCTCGCCGCAACAATTCAACATATTAAGAATATTACGAGGTGCAAACGCTAAAATTAAGGTGCAAATTGTAAAAGATAGAATGATAGAAAGAGCACCAAATGCAACTCGTTTAATGGATAAGTTGTGTGACAAAAACTTAATTGAAAGAGAGCGTTGCGAGCATGACAGAAGAGTAGTTTATGTACAGATTACCCAACAAGGTTTGCATTTACTATCTAATATAGACGATTTTAAAAACGTATCTTTTTTAGATAAACTCTCAGAAGAAGAAGCATTAACATTAAGTAACCTTTTAGATAAAATTAGATAAAAAAATTTGCAAATATATTTTCCTTGGAAAATATATAGTAAAAAGCAATAAAACATGAAAAAATATAAAAGTATTCAAACAGTTGTAGAGAGTCCATTGGTTAACATGGGCCCTATAAAGCTTCGTCAACCTTTACCATCAAAAGGTTTAGAAAATGTAGATCCTTTTTTATTATTACATCACTATGGTCCTTATGCTATTTCAGAATTTAACAATCCGTTTGATTTAGGTCCGCATCCTCACAGAGGTTTTGAGCCGATAACATTACTTTTTAAAGGCGAACAATTGCACAGAGACTCTTTGGGTAATGAAATGATTGTGAAAGCTGGTGGAGTGCAATGGACAACTGCTGGTCGCGGTATTATTCATGCAGAAGCACCAACCAAAGCGTTTGTTAAAAAAGGTGGCGATTTAGAAGGAATTCAGTTATGGTTAAACTTACCTGCAAAATCTAAAATGATAACGCCAAATTATCAACATTTAGAAAAAGAGCAAATACCACAAATTACATCAAAAGATAAAAAAGTAGCAATTAATGTTGTTGCCGGTAATTTAGAAGAAACTTTTGGGTTAATTCAAACACAAACAGAGGTAAATGTTTATACAGTAAATGCCAAAGAAAATGGCTGTACAGAAATTGAAATTCCTAAAACACATCAATCTTTAGTTTACCTGTTAGATGGCGAGATTTTGGTAAATAACTCACAAGTGTTATCTAAAGGTAAAAATCAAATGGTAACCTTTAATCAAGACGGTTCTTTAATTAATTTTTTAGCTAAAAAAGAAAGCAATTTATTAATTCTTTCTGGTGAACCAATTAAAGAAAAAGTAACCCAATACGGACCTTATGTTATGAATAATCAAACAGAAATTTTAGAAGCAATGAGAGATTATCAGCAAGGTAAAATGGGGTATTTGTATTAGGGCGTTCCCCGAAAAGGGTCGTGCTTTCCACTATATCTTTTTGCAGAAAAAGCAAAAAGGATGCCGTTGCAATCACTAACGCATCCGTACTTTTAAAAGAAATTATACAAGTTTATAAATGAAAAAAATAATTCACAAATCAGATACAAGAGGTTTAGCCAATCATGGTTGGTTAAAATCATATCATACTTTTAGTTTTGCAAACTATCAAAATTTAGAAAGAATGAATTTTGGTGCTTTAAGAGTTTTAAATGATGATATAGTTCAGCCTAAAATGGGCTTTGGTACGCATCCTCATAAAAATATGGAAATAATTTCGATACCAATATCTGGTTCTTTATCACATAAAGATAGCATGCAAAACAAACGAGCGATAGAAGTCGGAGAGGTACAAGTTATGAGTGCCGGAACTGGTGTAACGCATTCGGAATTTAATGATAGTTCATCCGAAGAAGTTAATTTTCTTCAGCTTTGGATACTCCCAGAATTAGAAAATGTAACACCTTATTATAACCAAAAGTATTTTGAAAAAGAAGGTAGAAAAAATAAATTTCAAACATTGGTTTCACCAAAAGATAAATTAGTTGATGGTTCTTTGCCTATAAATCAGCAAGGATATTTGTCTATGATAGATTTAGATAAAGATTTTAAAACTGAATATCATTTAAAAAACGGAGCTTATTTTTTCTTGATTGACGGCTCGCTAGAAATAGAAGATATTGTTTTAAATAAAAGAGATGCGGTAGGTATTTACGAAACTAATTTGGTTAAAATTAAGGCTAAAGAAGAAAGTAAATTATTAATTATAGATGTACCGATGCATTTTTAAAATGTAGTAAAAAACAAAACCCTATTCAATTAAGAATAGGGTTTTTTTATAGTTTGAAATCTATTATCCTAAAACAATAGATTTTATGTTTACAAATTCTTTAATACCAAAACCACCGTGTTCTCTACCAAAACCAGAATCTTTTACACCACCAAATGGCATAGAAGGATCTGCGATACCAAAAGTATTTATAAATACCATACCAGTATCAAAATGATTGGTTGCTATTTCTTTTGCCTTTTCGATGTCTTTTGTAAAAATTCCACCACCTAAACCAAACCTACTATCGTTAGCAATTTTGATAGCTTCTTGCTCGTCTTTAACTTTAATTAAAGAAGCAACAGGGCCAAAAAGTTCGTCGCTATAAGCTGGTTGACCAGGTTTTACATTTCCTAATACTGTAACCGGATAAAAGTAACCTTTTCCTTTTGGTATTTTACCACCACATAAAATTTCGGCACCATTTTTAACACTTTTTTCAACTTGGTTATGTAAAGTTTCTCTTAAATCTTCTCTTGCAATTGGTCCCATATCTACACCGTCTTCTAAAGGATTACCAACTTTAATGTTTTCCATTGCTTTTACAAATCCTTTTTTAAAGTCTTCGTACACTTTTTCTACAACAATAAACCTTTTTGCAGCAATACAAGTTTCTCCGTTATTATAAATTCTACCTTTTACACATTCTTCTATTGCAGTTTTTAAATCGGCATCTTCTAAGACTAAATAAGCATCGTTACTACCAAGTTCTAAAACAACCTTTTTTAGTTCGGCAGTTGCTTTTTCTCCGATATTTCTACCAGCATCAGAGCTACCTGTTAAGGTAACACCTCTAACATGTTTGTTTTTGATGATTGTATCCGACTGGTCATGAGATATTTTTAAAGCCTGAAATAATCCTTTAGGTAAACCTGCATCAACAAACACTTTTTCTAAAAATTGTCCTGTTCCTGTTACGTTAGATGCGTGTTTTAATAAAACTCCGTTACCAGCCATTAAATTAACAACAGCATATCTAATTACTTGGTAAGATGGGTAGTTCCAAGGTTGAATACCGTAAACAATTCCAATAGGAGAATATGCTATCAAACCATCTTTACCATTGCTTAAAGTTCTTTTTTCTGTCGCTAAATTTTCTGGACCATTTTTAGCTGTATAACTACAAATACCTGCACATAAATCTATTTCATGCTCACTTTGACTAATAATCTTTCCCATTTCATTAGTCATTAGTTTTGCTAATTCCGTTTTATTTTTAGTCAATTCTTTTCCGATTGCTTCAATAATTTTAGCTCTTTCTTCTACAGGTTTTAATTTCCAATCTAAAAAAGCAGTATTACAGGCTTCTATATTATCTTTTAATTCTTTATCAGTTAAATATTTATATTCGTTTAACTTCTCTTCTGTTGCTGGGTTTATTGTTACTATGTGTTCTTTGCTCATAATGAGTATATTTTTTTTGATTAATATTTATTTTTGTTCACTTGGTAAAATATGAACATCGTTTACGTTAACTCTTTCTGGTTGCGTTAACGTGTAAAAAATGGCATCAGCAATATCTTCTGCTTCTAAACTTGTCATTTCTTTCATTTGTTTCAATTCTTCCTTAATATCTTCATCTGTGATAGTGCTTAAAAGATCTGTGTTTACAGCACCTGGCTCTATTGAAGTAACATTAATTCCGTATTTAGGCGTAATTTCTTTTCTTAAACCTTCAGAAAACATTTTTACCGCAGATTTGGTAGCACAATAAACAGCACCACCAGGAAAATAATTATAGGCAGCAGTAGAAGATATGTTGATAATGTTACCGCCTTTGTTTTCTATTAAAGTTGGTAAAACAGCTGCAATTCCGTTTAAAACACCTTTAATATTTACATCTACCATTGTTTCCCATTCATCAGTTTTAAATTTTTCGATGTAAGACAAAGGCATTAATCCTGCATTATTAATAATTGCATTTACGGTACCGAATTCTTGGATCGTTTTTTCTACTAATTTCGAAAAATCATCTTTACTAGTAACATCACAAGTTACTACAAGTGCTTTACCATTATTTTTTTCGATTGTTTCTTTTATTTCTTCTAATTTGTCTTCGCTTCTAGAAGTTAACACTACAGAAGCTCCGTTTTTAGCGAGTTTAATGGCAGTTGCTTTACCAATTCCACTAGATGCACCTGTTACCATTATTACTTTATTGTTAAGTTTCATATCTTTAAGTTTTACTATTTCTACAAAACTACTTAGAAGGTAAGGTTCGTTTTAGTTCATTTAAATTTGTATTTAGCTCTTTTACTTTTTAAGTTGAAAAAATAAACATATCTTGCAAAGTATTATGCATGCATAGTAAATTTAAAAAGACAATTATGAAATATAAGCACATTTTTGAACCCTTAGATTTAGGATTTACAACTTTAAAAAATAGAATTTTAATGGGTTCTATGCACACAGGTTTAGAAGAAGAAAAAAATGGTTTAGAAAGAATAGCTGCTTATTATGCAGAAAGAGCAAAAGGTGGAGTTGGATTAATTGTTACTGGTGGAATTTCACCAAATATACAAGGTTGGACAGGACCTTTCTCTTCTAGAATGTCAACAAAAAAACATGCCAAACATCATAAAAAGATAACAGAAGCAGTACACAAAGAAGGAGGTAAGATTTGTATGCAAATTTTACATGCTGGTCGTTATGGTTATCATCCTTTTAACGTAGCACCGTCTAAAATTAAATCGCCAATAACACCTTTTACGCCTTTTAAACTAACACAATCTGGTATTAAAAGAACAATTAGAGATTTTGTAAACTCTGCAAAATTATCTAAAGTTGCTGGTTATGATGGTGTAGAAATAATGGGTTCAGAAGGTTATTTAATCAATCAGTTTATAGCAAAAAGAACAAATAAAAGAACAGATTCTTGGGGAGGAGATTATGAAAATAGAATGCGTTTACCAATAGAATTGGTTAAACAAACAAGAGAAGCTGTTGGAGAAAATTTTATAATAATTTATAGACTTTCGATGTTAGATTTGGTAGAAAATGGATCTACATGGGAAGAAGTTGTGCAATTAGGTAAAGAAATTGAAAAAGCCGGTGCAACAATTATAAATACAGGTATAGGTTGGCACGAAGCTAGAATTCCTACAATTGCTACTTCAGTACCAAGAGCAGCATTTACTTGGGTAACAAAAAAAATGAAAGAAGAATTATCGATTCCGTTAATTACTTCGAACCGAATTAACATGCCCGAAACTGCAGAAAAAGTATTAGCAGAAGGAGATGCAGATATGATTTCTATGGCAAGACCATTTTTAGCGGATCCGGAATGGGTAAATAAGGCGAAAGCAGAAAAAGATGATGAAATTAATACATGTATTGGTTGTAATCAAGCATGTTTAGATCATGTTTTTCAGCAAAAGGTTGCAAGTTGTTTGGTAAATCCGAGAGCTTGTCACGAAACAGAATTAAATTACTTAAAAGTAGCAGTCGCTAAAAAAATTGTAGTTGTAGGTGCAGGTCCTGCAGGTTTAGCTGCAGCAACTGTCGCAGCGCAAAGAGGACACGATGTTACTTTATTTGATGCCGCAAATGAAATTGGTGGCCAATTTAACGTTGCAAAACAAATACCTGGTAAAGAAGAGTTTTACGAAACCTTGCGTTACTTTGGGAAACAAATAGAATTGCATAATGTTAATTTAAAATTAAACACCAAAGTTTCTTTAGAAGATTTAAAGACTTCTAATTATGATGAAATTGTGTTAGCAACAGGAATAAAACCTAGAGAACTTAAG
The DNA here is from genome assembly GCF_002005425.1 of Polaribacter sp. BM10. Taxonomy (GTDB): domain Bacteria; phylum Bacteroidota; class Bacteroidia; order Flavobacteriales; family Flavobacteriaceae; genus Polaribacter; species Polaribacter marinaquae. Next base: position 132,509 of record NZ_CP019704.1, read on the forward strand.
ATAGAAGGAGCAGACAATAAAAAAGTATTAAGTTATTTAGATGTTTTAAAGTACAAGAAACCTGTAGGAAAAAGAGTGGCAGTTATAGGAGCAGGAGGAATAGGTTTTGATGTGTCTGAATACTTATCGCACGAAGGTGAAGCTACGTCTCAAAATATTGATGCTTGGTTAAAAGAATGGGGAATAGATAAAACATTAAAAGCACGTTCTGGTATAGAAGGTGTTAAGGAAGAATATCATCCTTCGCCAAGAGAAATCTTTATGTTTAAGAGAAGTAAAGGTAAATTTGGTGGTAATTTGGGAAAAACTACTGGTTGGATTCATAGATCTACACTTAAAAAGAAAAAAGTACAATTTATTGGTGAAGTAAATTACACTAAAATAGATGATGTAGGTTTACATTACACGCAAAATAACGAAAACAAGGTTTTAGAAGTAGATAATATTGTAGTTTGTGCGGGTCAAACTCCGTTTAAAGAATTATATCAACCTTTATTAGATGCCAATAAAAATGTACATGTAATTGGTGGTGCAGATTTTGCATCAGAATTAGATGCCAAAAGAGCCATAAATCAAGGTAGTAGATTAGCCGCAAAATTATAATTCTTTTTATATTTTTGCTATTAAATTAAAAAACATGAAGAAAGCGTTATTATTTTTAGCATTATTTACAGCCTATTTTTCTTTTGCACAACAAGAGAGAGAATTTCCTAAATACAATGCAAAAAATTCTGCAAATATATTTTACTATAATTTTGCTGAAGTTCCTCCAAAAATAAAAGTGAAAGATGATGAAACTAAGAATAAAACAATAAAAGTTCTTAGACAGTATAACGATAAAATAAAAAAAATATCTTTTTTAAATTCTGCAAAGCTTCAACAATTAGAACTTACTATAAATTCTCTTGGTAAACAATTGTATTCTAACAGAGATTTGGCAGAAAAAGTTGGTAAACAAGTTAGAGAAACCATAAGACCAATAAGAGATAGTATAGATGTGCATGAAAAAGTGTTAAACGATGCGTTAAAAAGTTTTTTAAATAAAAAACAATTTAAAAAATGGACTAAATACCAAAAGGCACAAAAAAGAGAATTACTTCCAAAAGCACCAAAAAACCAAAATAATAATGGTTCGCAAGGTATGATGGGCAGAAGAAATGGTCCAGGAATGGGAGGCAGAAGATATTAATTACTTCTATTGATACAATTTATCTTAATTTATACATTTTTAACAAGTTTTAGAAACGAAATAAATTAACGATATTTGCGCCATAAATAACGATTTACAAATTATGGGAATGAATAAGAATACAGTGCTTGCGTGGGCAACATTTATAATGATACTTGTAGGTTTGGGTTTAATTGCTTTAGGTGCTTTTAGATATGATGATGTTGCAGGTTATGGTTTTGCCTCTGTAGGTGTAGGTTTTTTTGCGATTGCTTGGGTTTTTAATGCCCTAAAAGGAAGAGTATAGTTTTTAAGTCTACTAAGTTTAGTAGCAAATTTTTCAAAAATAAATTTTATAAAATAATAAAAATGAGCGACGATAAGAAAGTTATCTTTTCGATGAATAAGGTTTCTAAAACCTATCAATCTACAGGAAAGCAAGTTTTAAAAGATATATATTTAAGTTTTTTCTACGGAGCCAAAATTGGTATTCTTGGTTTAAACGGCTCTGGTAAATCTACTTTGTTAAAAATTATTGCAGGTGTAGAAAAAAACTTTCAAGGTGATGTTACTTTTTCGCCAGGTTATAAAGTAGGCTATTTAGAGCAAGAACCACAATTAGATCCAGAAAAAACTGTTTTAGAAGTTGTAAAAGAAGGTGTTGCAGAAACAGTTGCAATTTTAGATGAGTATAACAAAATTAACGACATGTTTGGCTTAGAAGAAGTATATTCTGATGCCGATAAGATGGAAAAGTTAATGGCGCAACAAGCCGAGTTACAAGATAAAATTGATGCAGCCAATGCTTGGGAATTAGATACCAAGTTAGAAATTGCTATGGATGCATTAAGAACGCCAGATTCTGATAAGAAAATAAGTGTACTTTCTGGTGGAGAAAAAAGAAGAGTTGCTTTATGTAGACTTTTATTACAAGAACCAGAAATTTTATTGTTAGATGAGCCAACAAACCATTTAGATGCAGAATCTGTACATTGGTTAGAGCATCATTTAGCACAATATAAAGGAACCGTAATTGCTGTAACACACGATAGATATTTCTTAGATAATGTTGCCGGGTGGATTTTAGAATTGGATAGAGGAGAAGGAATTCCTTGGAAAGGAAATTACTCTTCTTGGTTAGATCAAAAGTCTAATAGAATGGCACAAGAAAGCAAAACAGCTTCTAAACGTCAAAAAACATTAGAACGAGAGTTAGAATGGGTAAAACAAGGCGCTAAAGGTAGACAAACAAAGCAAAAAGCGCGTTTAAAAAATTATGACAAGTTAATGAGTCAAGACCAAAAACAGGTAGACGAAAAACTTGAGATCTTTATACCAAACGGACCAAGATTAGGTACCAATGTTATTGAAGCTACTGGAGTTTCTAAAGCTTTTGATGATAAAATTTTATATGAAAACCTAGAATTTAACCTTCCGCAAGCAGGTATTGTTGGTATTATTGGGCCAAACGGTGCTGGTAAAACAACTATCTTTAAAATGATTATGGGAGAAGAAAACCCAGATAACGGTAGTTTTAAAGTAGGTGAAACAGCTAAAATTGCATATGTAGATCAAGCACATTCAGATATAAATCCTGATAAAACAATTTGGGAAAATTTTTCTGATGGACAAGATTTAGTTATGATGGGTGGTAAGCAAGTGAATTCTCGTGCTTATTTAAGTCGTTTTAATTTCTCTGGAAGCGAGCAAAACAAAAAAGTTTCTACACTATCTGGTGGAGAAAGAAACAGATTGCATTTGGCCATGACACTTAAAGAAGAAGGAAATGTTTTACTTTTAGATGAACCAACAAACGACTTAGATGTAAATACTTTAAGAGCTTTAGAAGAAGGTTTAGAAAACTTTGCTGGTTGTGCGGTTGTAATTAGCCACGATAGATGGTTTTTAGATAGAATTTGTACACATATTTTAGCTTTTGAAGGTAACAGTGAAGTGTATTTCTTTGAAGGTTCTTTCTCTGATTACGAAGAGAATAAGAAAAAGCGTTTAGGTGGAGATTTAATGCCAAAACGTATTAAATACAAAAAGTTAATACGATAATAAGTTATGAAAAAATATATCTTTAAAATAACTGTTTTATTGTTATTGGTATCTTTTTACTCTTGTGAAGAAGAAAATGATTGTGAGACTCGAGAAAGATGTTATAGTGATGGTAACGGAGGGCAAACTTGTATAGATGAGCCTGTACCAGGTACTTGTTTTGATAGTGGTTTTGGTTTTTAGAAACAAAATCTCAACATCACAAATAATATAAATATAATTAAAAAGTCCCATTTTTTTTTAGTAAAAAATGGGACTTTTAACTTCTACTTCTCCTATCACAATTCATCAATCATTAAGCATTTTTGAAATCATAAATTGATTTTATAAATGTAAAATAATCTCTGTTTTTGTAAACAGGTATAAACACCTGTTTTTAATTATTTCTTCTTCTAGAAGTTACTTTATTTTCCTTTTTATTTTTAGTTGTTCTTTTTCTTACAACTGGTTTTTTAGTTTCGACTTTTCTTCTTGTATCAACTGTATTATTTTTTCTAGTTGTTATAGAATTGTTTCTATTAGATTTTGTATTTCTAGTTGTTCTAGTATTTTCATTTCTATTGGTATTGCTATTTCTAGAAGTGTTATTGTTTCTAGTAGTATTTGCCTTTCTATAAGTTATATGACGTCTATTGGTATTTGTCGCTTTTTTAGTAACAGGTTTTCTACGTCTTATAATATTGTTTCTTTTTCCTTTACTATTTTTGTTAGATCTATAGTAATAATATCTGCTATCTTCTCTAAACTTTGTAAAGTTTCTTCTAAAGTCTCTCTTAAAGAAATAAGCATCATTATAATTATAAATGCTTCCTATATTTAGATTTATTCGAACTCCGTTGTCAAAATAATAGTTGTCTTTTACATTACCGTAAAAAATTGGTTCTCCGAATCTATTATATTTTACAGTAAGGTTACCAACATTGGTAAGTCTGTTTCTATAATACCTCATAAAGACATTACCAACTCTAGATACGTTTCCTCTATAATCATAATTAATAAAAACATTACCTACGCGTCTAATTCGTCCTCTAAAATCTCTTTTAATAGTTACGCCTGTAGTTCTTGTTCTAACGCCATTATAATCGTAATATGTGTTGTTATAATTTGTATCAAAATCGAAATCTCCGTTTGTAAAAATAAAAAAATCAATTCCTCTTTCTGTAAAGTTTACAGCTTCATTATAAGAGTAATTAACCCTAATGTTGTTTGGTAAATAGTTGCCGTTTTTGGCTTCAACAGTAGAAACCATCATGAACAATCCTAATAAAATAAGTACACCTTTTTTCATAATATATGGTTTTAAGGGTTTTGTCTACTCTAATTGCTTTTCGACATCCGCATTTGGTTTAACTATTTTCAAAGAGCGTGCCAAAAAATTATAGATATGATTGTAAAATGGTTGTTTTGTATAAAATAATTTACCTAATACGTTGTTTTTTAGTTTATTATGAATTTTAAAAAGTCGTAAATATCTTGTAAATTAGAAAAACTTTTTACGACTGATAACAAAAAAAATTTATGATTGAAGCCATCGAGCAGAATTTACAAAGAGGAGTACAATTATTAAAAAATATTTCTGATGATCAATACAGAAATAAATCCGTAGGACCGTATCACTCAAGTATTGGTTGTCATATGAGACATATTTTAGACGTTTACTCTTGTATTTTTAATGGCTTAGAAGATGGTTATATAGACCTTTCTGTAAGAGAAAGAAATGAGTGTGCAGAGAATGAAACTAGCGTTGGACTAGAGTATTTTAATACTGTTATAAAAAGATTGAATGAGATTTCTACGGAAGATTTTAATAAAAGCGTTAAAATTTGTGATAATGTAGGTTTAGGAAATGAAACTGCTAATTATACAGTTGCAGCTGCTTTAATGCAAGCACAAAGTCATACCACACACCATTATGCAAGTATAGGTTATCTTATTTATCAATTAGGTATCGAATTGCCTGTTGCAGATTTTGGTTTTAATCCAAGTACAGTAAAGCGTTAATTTTGTATTTTTAGATAACATTAACATCTATAGCTTGTAAGATGGTATATATGTTGTATTATATAGATAGTTATTAATAAAATAATTAAAATATGTATTTACAGAAAATTAAGAATCATTTATTAACACTTACAATATTATTATCTACTATTGTTTACGGACAAAGCTTACCGATAAGCCATGTTTCAGAGATCGATCCTATTGCTCAAATAGAAGATCCGCAGTTAAAAACAATTTTGGTTAATGAGATTAATTCCAATAAAAAATGGAAACGATTAATTGCAGGTAAACAAATGTCTATTGGTATTGTAGATTTGAGTGATGCAACAAATTATAGATATGCTGGTATGAATGATAATTTTATGATGTATGCGGCAAGTTTACCTAAAATAGCCATTCTTTTGGCGGCTATGGATGCTATTGAAAATAAAGAATTAGAGTATACTGATGAAATTAAAAAAGATTTACGATTAATGATTAGTAAATCGAATAATCAGGCTTCTACAAGAATGATTGATAGACTTGGTTATAAAAAAATTGAACAGGTATTAAGAGCTCCTAAAAATAAATTATACGATGAAAAAGTTGGTGGAGGTTTATGGGTAGGAAAAAGATATGCAGCTTCTGGTAAAAGAAATCCAGATCCTTTAAAAGGTTTAAGTCATGCAGCAACTACAAGGCAAGTTTGTAGCTTTTATTATCAATTGGCTTTAGGCAATTTAATTAGTACAGAACGTTCTACAGAAATGTTAGAAATTATGAAAGACCCAAAGTTGCATCATAAATTTGTAAACACTTTAGATAAAATTGCACCAAAAGCAACTATTTATAGAAAATCGGGTTCTTGGAGAAATTACCATTCTGATTCTGCCTTAGTTTGGGGTCCAGAAAGAAAATATATTATCGTTGCCTTAATTGATAACGATTATGGTGAACAAATAATTAGAAATTTAGTGAGGCCATTAGAAAAAGTATTAAAAAAAACACGTTCTTTATAGTCTATTAAAAGGCAATTAAATCGTGAAAAAAATTATATCAAAAACATTTGGATTAAGAGATGACGAAATAAGCATCTCTTTTTTTATGTTCTTATATATTTTTATAATAATAACTACTTTATTAATAGTTAAACCAACAGTAAATGCACTTTTTGTTTCTAAATTAGGTGCAGATAGTTTGCCTTTAGGATATCTTTTAGTGGCAAGTGTGGCAGTTTTAACTTCCTATTTTTACAACAGGGCCATTAGATATTTTTCTTTGGTAAAAGTAACCGTAATCTCATTAATAATATTTAGTATTGCCTTTATAGCTTTAGGTTTAATAATTAAGTTTGCAGTTATTAGCAATTGGTTACTGTACTTTTATTATACATTTATTTCTTTGTTTGCTGTAGTTGCTACTTCTCAGTTTTGGTTATTTGCAAACATGGTTTTTAATGCAAGAGAAGCAAAAAGAAACTTTGGATTTATAGGAGCGGGTGCAATTTCTGGAGGTATATTCGGCGGATATTTAACAAGTATTATTGCAACTAGTTTTGGTAATGAAGTCGCAATTTTTATGGCAGCTGCTTTAATTTTATTGTGTATTCCTATTTTAAAGAAAGTTTACAATTTAAAAATTAAGTTTCTAAATACGTTTAAAAGAAAACAAGTAATTGCAGATCAAGAAAACTTAGAAAGTTCTTCTTTAAAGTTAATTAAAAATTCAAAGCACTTAACATATATTGCTTTAATTACAGGAATTGGAGTAGTAGTAGCAAAATTAGTAGATTTTCAATTTAGTGATTTTGCTCAAAAAGCATTACCAGATTCTGATGATTTGGCTGCATTTTTTGGTTTTTGGTTTTCAACATTTAATGTAATTGCATTGGTAATTCAGTTATTTTTAACCAATAAAGTCTTAACAAGATTGGGGGTTTCTACAACCTTGTTAATTTTACCATTAACTATTGCATTTGGTAGTTTATTGTTTTTAACCTTTCCAGAATTATGGGTTTTAATCATCATAAAAGGTATTGATGGTAGCGCTAAACAATCTGTTAATAAAGCTGCAGTAGAATTGTCCATTATGCCAATTCCTATTCAAATTAAAAATCAGGCAAAGTCTTATATAGATGTTGTAATCGATAGTATAGCAACTGGTTTTGCTGGGTTTTTATTAATTTTTCTAATTAAAAGATTAAACTTAGATACAACATACATTACTGTAATTATTCTCTTTTTTACGTTTGTGTGGATCTTGTTTATCTACAAGCTAAGAGAAGCTTACTTTACATCTTTTAAAGAGAATATTCAGAAAACGCTTACATTAGAAAATGTAAAAAGTAAAAAGCGCACAAATACAATTGCCGATTTTAAGCAAATTCTTTCTAGCGGAAATGAAGAAGCTATTTTAAGTGCTTTAAATCGATTAAAAGATTATAAGCAAACCAATTTTAATCAGGCAATAATTAGGCTTTTAGAACATCCTTCAAATAAAATAAAGACAAAAGCAATAGAATATTTATATGCTTTTGATAGTGTTAATATTCTAGATAAAGTAGAAGTTCTTGTTTATGAAAAAGATGATTTATTGGTGTACATTGCTTTGGATTATATTTTAGCTCATTCGCCAATTTCTGATACATCATTTTTTAATAAATATTTAAATCATTCTAATGAGTATATCGCAAACGGAGCATTACATTCTTTAGCTAAACAAAGCTATAACAATGCAAAACTAGGTTTAAAATACAATGTTTTAGGTAGGTTAGATGAAAAAGTAGTTGCTTTAAATAATGGTAATTTATCTGATAGACAAGAAGTTTTAGCTGGTTTATTAATGAGCATTGCGTATGCAAGAATGACGAGTAATTATCACTTAATTAGCAAGCACTTAAAAAACAGTAATCCTTATATTGCTAAGTTTGCAACTATTTCTGCAGGTATAACTTCGGATGAAATTTTTATTGACGATTTATTAAATCTATTACTAAAAAAGAAATATCGTAAAAGGGCTGTAAAAGCGCTTAAAAATTACGGACCTAAAATTATCGATTACCTTTTTAAACTCGATAAAAAAGGAATTTTAAAACCCTCTATAAAAAAACATTTACCTAGAATTGTAGAGTCTTTTAAAAATGAAAAATCTGTAAAAATCTTATTGCGTTTACTAAGAAGCCGAAATGCAGTGACAAGATTATATGCCTCTAATTCTTTGGTTAAAGTTTTAAAGAAAAATAAAAACTTATCTGTAAGCAACCGTGTTGTTAAAAATCAAATTTTAAGAGAAAGTAATTACTATAAAAATACATTAGAAATTATTACTTCGATAGAAAATTTAATAAACTTAGAAAGTTCTTTATCCGAAGAAAGAATAACAGAATTAAATGTAGTTAGAAATAATTTAATTTCAGAATTAGAAATACTATTAGATAACAACTTAAAAGCAATATTTAACCTTCTAAGTTTGATGTATAATGACGAAGATATAAAGATGACTTATGTCGGAATTCAGAGTGAAATAAAAGAAGCCAAAATTAATTCGTTAGAGTTTTTAGACAATATTTTACAAAGTAAAATTAAAACGATGGTCTTGCCAATTATAGAGTATTATGTAGTTGATGATGCTAATTATAAAGCTACTATTATAAATTTAAACCCAATAAAAGAAAGAAAAGCTCTTAGAAGGATTATTAGAATGGGTAATTTTAAATTAAAAATTCTTGTTATTAAATATGTTCAAATATCTAACAACAAGAACTTAATTTCTGTTTTGCTTCCCTTAAAACAATTTAAAAATGTAGATGTTAAAGCTTTAGCAACTAAAACATATCATCTTTTTATCTCAAATAACAATTAATTATTTTCTTCTTCTTCAGAATCAATTTTATATTCTTCTTCTTTAATAATTGGTTTTACCGTTGGGTTTGCTTCATCTATAATATCGTCAATTTTACTAGCAAGATACATGTGTGCTCCGGCAGAATTTTTGTTTAAAACATTAGACATCAAACAAACAATGTATTTTATACCGTTAGGATGTTCAACAATAATAACAGAGTTCATATAATTAAAAACATTACCGGCATAACTTTTACAATCAGGATTTTTTTCTCTGTCACATTTATAATAACTACCAGATTTAAAATAGACGGCAGCACTATCTAACCGTGGTGATTTTGCGTATCTAATTCTTCTATCCGTTAAGTATAAAAGTCTTTTCATTTCTAAACTAGAAGCCTCATCAACAACATTACCTTGTTCTAATTGTAATAAAAATTTCATTAACCCTTTTGGTGTACCAATACTTCCGCCTTTTCGACCTACATATTTTCCGGCAGGTCTTGTAAACATTCCGCCTAATTTCCATTCATTTTCGGTGATTCCTAATTTTCTTAAAGGTTGATTTACTACTGAATGCGCTAAGTTTGTTAAAGAATCTCTAGGTGTTTCTTTAAAATAGTTTTCTGCTTTTTCAGCATCTAAAAAGAAATAATCTTGACCAAATGCAGCCATTAACATTGCCTCTCTATACATAACGCTCGCTGCACCATTATTACTTACAGAAACCATATGATCTAACCATTCATATAGAGAAAACTCATCACTAGCAATTACACGTCTTTTTGTTAATTTATCTTTTTCGATATCATAAATTGGTATGGTATGATGATCTCCTGTTCCCCAATATCTAGCAGTAACTTTTATGTTTTTTAAGTAATTTGCTCTGTCGTTAAAAGAATCTGGACACAGTTTTTGTAGTTGATCAAAAACAGCCAATAAAACAGCAATTTTACCTACACTACCTGGTTGATAACCTACATTTTCTCTATGTTCTGCATATTTTAAATTATCAGGATTACTCATGTCTAAAGCAGTCATAGAGTAAGCGCCAGAAGGAATAATTCTCTTTAATTTTCTTTCAAAATCTTTATCAGAAATTAATAAATCATTTACACTATCTTTTTTTCTTTTGGTTAAATTTAGTTTTATATCTGCTAATTTTTTATAAGCTCCTGCAGGTATTCTTGTATATCTTACGCTATCTAATTGAAATTTTCTAAGTTGATATAATCTTGCAATTCCTGTGCTTTCAAAACCATCAATCGGGTATTTGATAAAACCAAATGATGCAAAAACTAAAATGGCTATTAATAAGTGTTTTCCTTTAATCATTATATTTTTTCTTTTAATTTAATTTCCTTGTTACTGTCAGTTTTAGGTGAAATTGCGTTTAAGTAATCAGAGCTTTTTGCCTGTTTATTTTCTACAAATGGCCTTATTTGAAACAACCAAAGTTTATCATCTTTAAAACCAAATTCTACATCATAAGCATGATTATCGTCATTTTGTTTCCCTATTTTCTCTCTTATTTCTGATGCTAATTCTCTTATTTCGTTAATATTATTGTAATTTAAAATAGGTTTGTTAAAAGTGGTATAATACTTTTTAGTGTTTCCGGTTGCAGGAAGTCTAATATAATCTGGTTGTCTTGCCGGACTTAATAAAAAACTGCTATTATCTGTAATTAATCTTGTTTCTGCAGATTGCCCATCTACAGCACCACCAGCGCCTCTGCTAAAAGCAACGGTTAAATCATTTTCAGCACCTTCATTTATCCCTTTGGTAATCATTACACCAGAATAATCTACATCTACGCTTGGTATAATTAATATTGATGGATACACATTTTCTGGATTTAATAAATATTTCTGACGCCATTTAAAACTTCTTTCAGAATATGCAGAAGCCCAAACTTGCTTTATTCCATTTATAATTTTCTCTTCGTTTAAAATATTGAACAACGTTAAGTTTAAACCTGCTCCTGTAAATTCTTTTAAATCTTCCATATTAGTATCACTTCTTAAAAAAACAGGAACATTACCTAAATTATCTCCAAAAACTGATGAAAAATTACTTTTTAAATCTTTTATAAAAGAAGCGTCTAAATCTATATTTAAAATAGCTGTATGTAATTCTTTTAAAGATGCTAATACAAATTTTTCGATTTCATCTTCACTAACATTTTCTTTTTTTAATTGAGTAGCCTTATTAAAAGTTTCATTTAAAAATTGCCAATAAGTTTTATTTTTTGATGGCATTTCTTTATTCATATGTGATTTAAAAACTCCGAAAGGAATAATAATTCCGTCAACCACTTTATTTGGAAATAGGTTTTTTAATTCACCCAAATTTGCAGCTTTTGGACCGCAAAGAATACCAGAATCAGATGCTTTAACATCTTTCATATTTATAATTTTAGATACATCTAACCTTAATTTATCGGTTGGTACCGTAATCATATTTTTAGTTCTTTCTTTTTTGTGGAATAGCTTTTGTTCTTCATCCGACATGTCGTTTTCTAATTTTAAAATAACATTGCCTTTATTAGAAACAGCGTAAAAAACATTTTTATTCGCATATTTTTCTAATGATTTTAAATTATCACTAGACAAAGCGGCATTTGGTATTCCTAGATTTCTTGCTAATAATTGCACGTGAGAAACTAAGTTTCCTTCAGAAACCGTCATAATACCAGCAACAGGTTTTAAATCTGAAGGTGGTTTTTGAAAAATATAAATATTGTTTGTGTTCACTTCTATATTTTCTGGATTACCATCAACAACAATTAACTTACCAAACGCATAACCAGGATTTAAACCTCTAATTGCACCTTGGTTGCTAATATTCATAACGTTATTGTTAACATTAGAAATATCTGAAGCAAAAGTATTTAGTTTGCTTACCGTTTCCCCTAGATTAAGAGTAACCGAATTTCGAATTCTATCATCAATAAAACCGTAAGCAAAAGATTCAAAATCTGCATATTTATTTACCGTTTCTTGATAATTTGCTTTTACTAAAGATGTACTCCATTCTACAATTCTTCTCGCACTAGTTACCAAAGAATTTAAGTCTTTTAACGTTATCTTATCATTTAGTAATGTTGTTACATATATTGGTTTTATCAAATCGAATTCCCAGGCTTCAATTAAACCTGTAGCGTAAGAAGCGCATGTTAAAGTTTGTGTTTTTAAGATAGTTTCTTCTAAAGTAACGGGTTGCCACTTTTGAGTTTCGATTAATAAAATTTTTTCTAATTGATTAGTTAAATCTAAAAGTGCCAAACGATCCTTACTATTATTAAATAGCGTAATATTATATCTTAAAAAGTCTAAATTTTCTGTAATTTTTATAACAATATCTTTTGCACTTAAATTAGATTTGTCTTCATTTAAAAAATCATTTAAACTACTTAAAACGTTATTTTTATCTTTTATTTTAGAAATTTCGTTAGCAATAGTTTTATAATTTAAAGGAGCGTAAAACTCTTGCATAGTTTGTAAAAGTTTGTCAAAAATTTTCTTCTCTTTTGAATTTATTTTAGAAGTATTTTTTTTGATAAAACTTTCAACCAAATAAATATCTGTTTTTTCTGGATTGCCATGAATTTTAATTCTGATATCCATAAATTCTGGTATTTCTTCTGCCAGAACTTTAGATTCGCTGCGCATTTGTTGGGCAATATTAGAATCGCCATTGTGCGGTATATCTTTTAAAGCTTGCCTTACCAAATAGTAATTATTGTTAACTAAACTATCGTCCTTTAAAATAGTTTCAAAAAACTGTTTTCCCCAAGCTTCTTCATCTTCAGATTGTACAGAGCCTCTGTAGTATTGTCCTTTTTTAAGAACCCAACCATCATCTATACTTGCAAGATATTTACCTAATTGATATTGTTTTAATCTACTATAATTATTTTCTGAATCTAAAAAATCTTGATTGTTTAAGCTAGCTAAGATTTCTCCAAAAAATAAGTGATTTGTTTTTCTTAAGTCTAACGCAGACTCTTTAAAAGACGCATGCTGAATACCGCCACCAATAGAATCTGGACAAGGATCTTTAGAATCTCTAACAGAACCATCTTTACAATACCATTTTATGCGGTAATAAGGTCCTCGAATATCCTTTTTGTAAGAAGATATTAGTTTTTTTATATCATTATTAGATTTTTGTTGTGCATAATTTGTAGTTCCAAATAATAATGCAAAAGCAAAAGAGAGTAGTAGTTTTGTTTTCATGATTTGTTGTTTGATATAACAAATCTAGATTTTTAAAATGTAATAAAATATTTTAAAACTTGAATAGAGCAACAAAAAAATTGATTGAGTTAAAAATCGTTTAATTTGCTTTTAAAATAGTCTTTTTGAAAGTGAATTTGATGTTATTTTGTTGAATATAAACTTCTTTACAATTTGTTGGGTGAATAAAGTTATAATTTTCTAGGTGATTAAAGTTAGGCTCATTTAATAAAAAGAAGTTTTCAAAATCTTTGTTTCCTTTAGCGTCATACCTGGCTATTTTATAAGTTTGATCATCTTTTTTTTCTTCAATTCTAAACCAAGCGCCGCTTCCTATTCCGCCTAACCAAGTTCCGTTTTGCAGGTTAAAAACCTCTAAATTCGGTTTTTCAGTTCCTTTTAAATTAGGTTCGCCATTAAATTTTTTAAAAAAAGAAGCTTTGTATTCTTTTAAAATAGATCTATTTAGATAAGTTTTAATTTCTTGTTTATAAATACAATAAATAGCATTGTTTGTATTGGCTTTAATAACATTGCCTATTGGGCTAGGAGTAAGTAGATTAGATTTTTTTAACAGCTTACCAATCTTTTTATTATTTGTAGAAGCTATAATAGTATCGGTTACAAACCTTGCGCAATTTGTACCGTTTTTTAAAAAAGCACCGTAAGGAATTTCTTTTGCATTAAGTAAACTTTTAATAAAGCTATGTGCTTTATTAAAGTCTATTTCATCATGAACGCTAGCAACCAATCTGCCATCTCCATGAGTTTTTTCAGGATTATTTTCTATCCAAAGTAAAATTTCTTCTAAGTTTGTTAATTTGTCATTTTTAAACTCAGCATTTATTGTAACTTTTAACTCTGGATCTGTTTCTTCAGATCGAACACGACCATTACCATACGTTGTAATGTATCTGCCAAAATCGAAATATTTTATTGTTTTATTACCTTTTTCTAATAACAATAAAGCCGCATGACCAGCTTGTACAGCGTGTTTACTACCAATACCAATTTTGGGCCAAAAATTACTTAAAGTTTCCCAATAAGCAGGTCTCACAACCGTATCTGGATACGAAAGAATAATGATTATTCCGTCTGAATGCTGCATTGTTAAGAATTATTAAATATTGCTTTTAATAATATTTGAAACGTTTTAAAAGCAAAGTACAATGTAAATACTATTAAAATAACTGCAACAACAATTAAGATATACGAAAGATATTCTTGCGAAGTATCTTCAAACTTTTTTAAAGCTTTAAAAGCCATTGTTAAGACAATAGGAGAAACAATAAAAAGTAAAATTAAGATTCCGATATGTTTTAAACCTTTGCCTAATAAGTTTACATCTGTGCTCATTTCGTATAATTTTTTATTGCATTTCTAACATTACCAAATTCTTCTAATAATGCAGCTGCTTTTTGTAAGTCGATATTTAATTCTGATGCTAACATTTTTTGACCTCTTTCTACCAATTTATTATTAGAAAGTTGCATGTCTACCATTTTATTTCCCTTGACTTTTCCTAACTGAATCATTGTAGTTGTAGATAGCATATTTAAAACTAATTTTTGTGCAGTTCCAGCTTTCATTCTAGAACTTCCAGTTACAAACTCAGAACCTACAACAACTTCTACAGGAAAGTTTGAAACCTTCGCTAACGGACTATTTTTATTGCAGGTTATACAACCTGTAGCAATATTATTATCGTTACATTTTTCTAAAGCAGCTATTACATAAGGCGTTGTACCAGATGCAGCAATACCAACTACAATATCTTTATTTGTTATTTTATGTTCTTGTAAATCTTGCCAACCTTGTAATTTAGAATCTTCTGCAAATTCAACTGCTTTTCTAATGGCAACATCTCCGCCAGCTATAATGCCAACCACTAAATCAAAAGAAACACCAAAAGTTGGCGGACATTCAGAGGCATCTACAACACCCAATCTACCAGAAGTACCAGCTCCTAAATAAAATAGTCTTCCACCTTTTTTTAAACTACTAACAATACTGTTTGTTAATTGCTCTATTTGAGGTAAAGATTTTTCTACAGCTAATGGTACTGTTTTATCTTCTTTATTGATATTTTTTAATACTTCTTTTACAGACATCTTTTCTAGATGATTGTAATTCGAGTCTTGTTCTGTAGTTTTTATAAATGTCATCATTCAAAAATACAGATTTTTTGTATTCTTGAATGATGATTTAATTGAAGTTTTAGTTTTTTTCTACCAAACTAATTTCAAAAGTATCAGTTTCAGAAATATGAAAATAACCTAAAGGATAATTATCATCATTAGTAGTATTGATAATATTACCTAATAAAGCTGTTGGTGCTGTTTGAAAAGGGCCACCATCATTACCACCTGCTTGACTTGTTAAAATTTCGAAATATGTGTAATAACTTTTTGAAATACCAGATAATTTGATGGTAACAGTTGCAGGTAATTCTATTTCATCTTCTTGATAAAAAGAAGAAAAATTATAAACCGCTCCGTTAAAAAATCTGTCATCTAGCGTTAAAAATATATTGTTTGTATAATCTAACACGTAAAAATTTTCGGTATTTCCGTCGTCTTCAAAAGAAACTTTTAATTCAGTTTCGTTCCCAGTAAATAAAGTTTCATCACCTTGCTCTACACTAATAAATGGCGTAGATTTTACTTTAGTGGCTTTTCCTTTAAAAGTTTCATTGTTGTAAATAACCGTTAACTCATATTCTATATTATCTTCTGGTAAAAAATCGGTTATCGGTTCGTAATTTCCTGTAGCATTTGTATCAGAAAAATTAATAACAGAATTATCTGATAAATTTGTTAAAAAAACAGTTGCATTTGTAACTGTAGGAATCGTTTCTTCGAAATAATCTGCAGTTTCTCTTAATTTTACAATAGTTTTTGCGGTAATTGGGCTTTCATCAAAATAGACTTCGAAAGATGCGTCTATTATTAATTTAGGACTTATGGTTGGTACATCGACGTCTATAACTTTTTCACAATTAGAAAATAGTAAGACAATTAACGTTACGTAAAAAAATATCTTTTTCATCTTATTAAAATTTAAAATTGTAAGTTACAGATGGCACTAAACCAAATATTGATGTTTGTACAGCTTCGTTTCTAAAAGTCTCTTGGTTTTGTGTAAAAGCTAAAGAAGCCGCATTTTGTCTTCCGTAAACATTATAAATACCAAAAACCCATTCTCCTTGCCATTTTCTGTTTTTATTTTTTTCTGGATTTAAAGTTGCAGAAATATCTAAACGATGGTAGTTTGGCAATCTGTCTGAGTTTCGTCTATTATCATCATAAATTGGCACGTTTAAACCTTGGTATTCGTATTGCCCAACCGGATAATTTGTTGGTTGACCTGTTTGAAATACAAAATTAGAATTGAATTTCCATTTATCATTTAATTTGTAGCTAGCATTTACAGAAAAATCATGTGTTTTGTCGTATGGTGTGCTGTACCATTCTCCGTTGTTAATACCTGGTTCTTCAGCAGTTCTACCTGCAGTTAATTGTTCTGATTTAGAAAGTGTGTAAGAAAGCCATCCTTGAAATTTTCCTTCATTTTTTTTGAACAACATTTCTAATCCGTAAGCTCTAGCTTTACCATTTAAAATAATGGTTTCAATTTCGTTATTCGCAATTAAATTTGCGCCATTTATATAATCGATTCTATTGCTAATATCTTTGTAAAAAGTTTCTGTTTCTAATGTGTATTTTCCTTCATTAAAAGATTTAAAATAACCAACAGCATATTGATTTAATTGCTGTGGTTTTACAAAGGTACCACTTGGTGTCCAAACATCTAACGGAGTAGGGGAAGAGGTGTTAGAAAGCAAGTGCAGATATTGAACCATTCTATTGTAACTCGCTTTTATAGAAGAATTATCATCTAAAATGTAAGACATAGAAACTCTTGGTTCTAAATTGTTAAAACTTGCAAGTACATCGCTTCTTTTATAGTTTTCTATGCCAGTTACTTCTGCAGATTCGTATTTTTTAAATTCAGAATTATATACAACTGCTTGGTCATTTGCATAGGTGTTTAACTCATCTTGCCCTAATCGAGTAAAATTGCTAAATCTAACACCATATTGTAGTCTAAAATTATCATTAATTTTATGTTCAGCATCAATATAAGCTGCAAATTCATTTGCATATTTGTCAATTAATTTTTCTGCAACAATACCTGAATCTTCTCTATTCGGAATTATTTCTCCGGGATTAAATTTGATGTAGATATTATTAATACCGTAACTTAATTTTACTTTTTCACTTACATAATGATTAAAATCGTATTTAAGGTTGAAGTTTGTAATGCCAGAATCCCATTCGAAACCGACAAAGTCAAGAATCAATCCGTAGAAATAATCAGAATAAATTAAAGATAGGTTAGAAAATAATTTGTCTGTAAATAAATGATTCCAACGTAAGTTTACCACAGTATTTCCATAATCGTTTACAAAATTATCACTTAATCCGAAGACATCTTTACCAAAATAAGTAGATAAAAATAAATTGTTTTTATCGTTAAATCGGTAGTTTATTTTTGTGTTTACATCGTAAAAGTAGGCTTTATTGTCATTATCAAAAAGAGGTAAAAAAATATGAGCATAAGAAGATCTCCCACCAATTAAAAAAGAACTTTTTTCTTTTTCTAAAGGACCTTCGATAAGTAATCTGGAAGAAACCAAACCAACTCCACCAGTAACTTTAAAATCTTTACTATTTCCTTCTTTCTGATAAATGTCTAAAACAGATGAAAGTCTTCCGCCATATTTTGCAGGAATACCACCTTTATATAATCGAACATCTTTAATTACATCAGGATTAAAAACCGAGAAAAAACCAAATAAATGAGACGAGTTAAAAACAATTGCTTCGTCTAACAAAATTAAATTTTGATCTGCAGCACCACCTCTAACATTAAATCCAGAAGCTCCTTCACCAGCACTTGTAACACCTGGTAAAAGAATTAGAGATTTAATAATATCTGCTTCTCCTAAAACAACCGGAATTTGTTTTATGGTAGAAGAAGTTAATTTATTAACACTCATTTGTGGTGTTTTTAAATTAAGTTTTTCAATATTACTTTCAATTACTATTTCATTAAGACTTTCTGTAGCTTCAAGAAGTTTAAAGTTTTTTGTAGTTTTTTCTGATAAATTAATGGTTTCTAAAAGCGTAGCGTAACCTAAGTAACTTAATTGAATTTTGTAGTTTCCTTGTGGAATTGTAATTGAATAAAATCCGTATTCGTTGGTTGTTGTACCTGCGTTTAATTCAGGGAAATAAATTGAAACTCCAATCAAGGTTTCGTTATTAGTATTGTCATAAACAGTACCGCTAAGTGTAATTTTTTCTTGTCCTAAAATTGACAAACCAATAAAGAGAAAGAAAACAAATAGTTGTTTTTTACGTAGCATTTTTGTTTTGTTTAATTGCCGTAATAATTAATTAAACAAAAGTACAATTCTTAATTTTAATAGAACGTTAAAAATTTAGAATAAGAATCGTATTTGTGTAAAAAATAAAATCCGGTGTAAAACACCGGATTTTATAATACTAATAATTTTAAAGATTAAATACTTGCTAAAATAGAATTTAGTAAGGTATTTGGTCTCATAGCAGCATCTGCTAAACTATCTGTAGGTTGATAATAACCACCAATATTGTTAGCGCTACCTTGAATTTCATTTAATTCTGATACAATTTTAGCTTCATTTTCTTTTAAATCGTTTGCGATTTTGGTAAACGTAGCTTTTAAATCTGCATCTTTATCTTGATTAGCCAATCCTTCAGCCCAATACATTGCTAAATAAAAATGACTACCTCTGTTGTCTAATTCGCCAACTTTTCTTGATGGAGATTTATCGTTATCTAAAAATTTATCTGTTGCATCATCTAAAGTTTCTGATAATACAATTGCTTTTGCATTGTTGTTTACAGTACCTAAATGCTCTAAAGAAACTGCTAATGCTAAAAATTCCCCTAAAGAATCCCAACGTAGATGGTTTTCTTCTATAAATTGTTGTACATGTTTTGGGGCAGAACCTCCGGCACCAGTTTCAAACAATCCACCACCATTCATTAACGGAACTATAGAAAGCATTTTTGCTGATGTACCAACTTCTAAAATAGGAAATAAATCTGTTAAATAATCTCTTAATACGTTACCAGAAACAGAAATTGTGTCTTCTCCTTTTACAATTCTCTCTAAAGTGAATTCTGTAGCTTCTATAGGTGATAAGATTCTAATGTCTAAGCCAGAAGTATCATGATTTGGTAAATATGTATTTACTTTTTTAATAATTTCTGCATCGTGAGCTCTGTTAGCATCTAACCAAAAAACAGCAGGTGTTTTAGAGGCTCTAGCTCTTGTAACAGCTAACTTAACCCAATCTTGAATTGGTAAATCTTTTGTTTGACACATTCTCCAGATATCTCCTTCTTCTACGTTGTGCTCTAATAAAGTGTTGTTATCAGCATCTGTAACTACAACTTTACCAGCTGCAGACATTTGAAAAGTTTTATCATGAGAACCATATTCTTCTGCTTTTTGAGCCATTAAACCAACGTTAGGAACTGTTCCCATTGTTGTAGGATCGAAAGCACCATTCTTTTTACAGAAATCTATAGTTGCAGCATAAATACCTGCATAAGAACTATCTGGTATTACTGCTTTTGTATCTTGTAATTCTCCTTTAGAATTCCACATTCTTCCAGATGTTCTAATCATTGCTGGCATAGAAGCGTCAATAATTACATCAGAAGGAACGTGTAAATTAGTAATTCCTTTATCAGAATTTACCATTGCTAAATCTGCATTTTTAGCAAGAATAGCATCGATATCAGCTAAAATTTCTGCTTTCTTTTCTGCAGATACTTCATCTAAGTTACTTAATAAGTTACCGAAACCATTGTTTACATCAACTCCAATTTCATCAAAAGTAGCAGCATGTTTTTCAAATAATTCTTTAAAATAAGTTCTTACAGCATGACCAAAAATAATTGGGTCAGAAACCTTCATCATAGTTGCTTTCATATGTAAAGAAAGTAAAACGCCTTGTGCTGTAGCATCGGCAAATTCTTTATCTAAGAAAGAAAGCAATGCTTTTTTACTCATTACAGTTGCATCTATAATTTCACCATCAATTAAAGATAAATTTTCCTTTAGGACAGTCTTAGTTCCGTTATCTGCAACGTGTGTAATTGTTACGTTTGTAGCATTATTTATTGTAACAGATTTTTCGTTATGTGCAAAGTCACCTTCGCTCATTGTAGCTACATGTGTTTTAGAATCTGCACCCCAAGCACCCATAGAATGTGGGTTTTTACGTGCATAATTTTTAATAGCTTTTGGCGCTCTTCTGTCAGAATTTCCTTCTCTTAAAACAGGGTTTACTGCAGATCCTTTTACCTTGTTATAAAGAGCTAATACAGCTTTATCTTCATCTGTAGTAACATCTTCTGGGTAATCTGGTAAACTATAGCCTAAATCTTGTAATTCTGATATTGCAGCTTTTAACTGTGGTACAGAAGCACTAATATTAGGTAATTTAATAATATTAGCTTCTGGCTTTTTAGCCAAATTACCTAAATATGCTAAAGCGTCTTCTACTCTGTGTTCTTCTGATAAATAATCAGAAAAGTTAGCAAGAATTCTAGAAGCTAAAGAAATATCTTTTACTTCAATTTCTATATTAGAAGATTTTGTAAATGCTTTTACTATTGGTAAAAAAGAACGTGTTGCTAAAGCAGGAGCTTCATCAGTTTTTGTATATACAATTTTGGCTATTTTGCTCATTTTTAATTGTTTTTTAGAAATTAAACTTTATACGAAATGGATTTCGTAAAAAAAGTGGAACAAATTTATGAATTTAATGTGAAATTCTAATTGTTTAATTGTTATTAATTACCTTGTTTTTATAGGGGATTGATAATAAAAAGCATGTATTGATGTGAATATGTTTTTATTCGAAAAATTAAACAAAATTTAACTATTTGTTCATCTTTATTGAGTTTAATTTTTGGGTGACAGCCTTTTAATCTAGAAGGTTTTAAATTAGTTTAAAACAAAAAAAAGCACTGTAATAAACAGTGCTTTTTAGTATTTTTATAAATTGAAGAATTATCTTCTTTTTTCTGTAATTCTAGCTTTTTTACCAGTAAGACTTCTAAAGTAAAAGATTCTAGCTCTACGAACTTTACCTCTTTTATTAACTTCAATTTTTTGAATAGAAGGTAAGTTTACAGGAAAGATTCTTTCTACACCTACAGTACCAGACATTTTTCTGATAGTAAAAGTTTCAGAAGCTCCTACACCTCTTCTTTGAATAACTACACCTCTAAAAAACTGAGTACGTACTTTTTCACCTTCTTTAATTTCATAATAAACAGTGATTGTATCACCTGCTGCAAATTCTGCAAATTCTTTTTTTGTTACAAATTCGTCTTGTACAAATTTTACTAAAGATTCCATATCTTTTAATTTAATTGGTTTTGTAAAACAACATTCACGATTTTTTCGTCAGAGGTTAATTTAGCGGTTGCAAAAGTAGTACTTTTTTTTAGTTCTAAAAACTAAATGTGAACTATTTTTAAGGTTGATAGTCAGTACAATAGAAAATCCAGAATTTTCTACTATCTTTATTGTTTATTTTGATGATAATTGGTTCTAGTTCAGTTACCTTTTTAAATTTATTAGTTAGTAAACTATCAATTTTACCTAATTTATTTTTGTCTTTAAAACGCTTATCAGAATCTATAAAAATTGCGTTTTTACCTTTTAAATCATTTAAATTGTCCCCTAAATAATCAAAATGTAAAGCTGGTAAACCAATAATGTTTTGGGCGTACACTTTATCATCCATAAAAAAGTTTAGTGCTGCCGAAGTTTTATAGTTATCATTAGAAAAAACAAAAGCGTCTGTATATTGTTCTTTTAATTTTTCTGTTTCTGTTGCTAATTCTTTCCATCCAACCCAGGTGTCATCACTTTTAATAGGAACTAGGTAAAAGATAATTTGTAAACTAACTAACAAGTGAAATACAATAGAAAATATAAGCTGAATTTTTAGTAATTTTTTACTGATAAACATTCCTGCAATAATTACTCCGGTGATGTATGATGGCATCATCCAATTTAACTTTACCCAATATATAGGTGTTAATAAAAAGAAGCCTAAAAAAGTTGGAATAAAAAAAGCTAATAAAAACAATGTTTTAGCTTGCGGAATTTTAAATTTTGTAACAGCTTTTTTTACATATTTAAAAGTAAAAGTTATAAAAATTAGAAATAAAACAGGCAGCAATAAAAACATTTGATGGCCAATTGCACCAAAGAAATAGTTTGGTGAAATTTTAAATTCTGTTATAGAACTTGTTCTTTCTGATGATTGAAAAGCAAACGAAGCGAAATCGTTTTGATAATTCCAATACCAAACAGGAAAAGTAACTGCAATAGAAATTATTAAAGAAAACCACAACCACGGTGATAGTAACAATTTTCTATATTTATTAGAGAAAATTAAAAATGCTAACAAACCAAATTGCAATAAAATTGCAGTGTATTTACTGTTAAATGCAAGTCCCATTGCCAAACCAGCAAAAATCCAATACCATTTTTTACTCTCGAAAATTGCTTTGTAAAGGCTAATTAAACTTAGTGTCCAAAATAATAATAAAGGTACATCTGGAGTTGAGTTAAACGATAAAATAGATATAAATATGGTAGAAGCTAATAATATAAAAGCTCGTTCTAATTTTTGTTTGGATAAAAAATAAGAAGCTAATTTATAAAAACTAAGAATAGTTAAAGAGGTAATAAAAAAATCGGCAAATTTTACTGCAAAAATAGAGGTGCCAAAAATATCTGTAAATAATCTTAAAATATATCCAATCATTCCTGGATGATCAAAATAAGATAAAGATAAATTTTGTCCGTATAAATAATAATACGCATCTTGAGGCATTAAGCCCATAAATGGTAAAAGTAAAATTCTAAATAATTGAAAACCTAAAACCCAAGAAATTGCTTTGTGTTGCTTTATGTAATTTAGTAATGTTTCCAAATAAATAAAATTTAAAATGTTTTTTTACGAATTTTCGTCTAGTAAATCTGGTCTTATTTCTTGCGTTCTTTCATAAGCTTTGTCAGTTCTCCAATCATCAATTTTTGGAAAATTACCAGATAATAAAATTTCAGGAACCTTATTTCCTTCAAAATCTGAAGGTCTAGTATAAACTGGCGGAGATAATAAGTTGTCTTGAAAAGAGTCTGTAAGTGCAGATTGTTCATCACCAATAACTCCCGGAATTAATCGAACCACAGCATCAACTAACACAGCAGCAGCTAATTCGCCTCCAGTTAACACATAATCTCCAATAGAAATTTCTTTAGTTATAAATAAATCTCGAATTCTTTGATCTACACCTTTATAATGTCCTGTTAAGATTAAGATGTTTTCTTTTAAAGAAAGTGTGTTTGCAGTACTTTGGTTTAATGTTTTGGCATCCGGAGTCATATAAATTATTTCATCATATTTCCTTTCAGATTGTAGTTTTCTAATACAGTTTGCAATCGGTTCTATCATCATAACCATACCTGCACCACCCCCAAATTGTGTGTCGTCTATTTGTTTATAGTTTCCTAAACCGTATTCGCGTAAATCGTGAATTATAATTTCTGCCAATCCTTTTTCTTTAGCGCGTTTAACTATAGAATGATTAAACGGACTTTCTAATAAGGCTGGAGCAACTGAAATAATATCTATTCGCATTTTGCAAATGTAAGTTTTTTAAAGAATTATAAAATAACTTTTTTTAATTGGCTATTTTTTTAAAACTTCTTTCCATTTATTTGATTCTGCAAACTCTTTAATTATTATTTTTTTAAAACTTTTTTATGGATTTTATAAGGACAAATAATTTGTTAACTTTAAAAAAGTTGAAAAGAGAAGGTTGATAATAAAAACATCTATCATCAAAATAGTAGTACTGTTTAGATGATAGATGTTTTTTTAGTTTTTACCATTTATTGGTAAAAAGATTTGGCAATAATTTTAGATATTACTTTCTAGTAATTTCTCCACAACCAATTCTTGCACCTGCTGCGCCAGAAGGTTGAGAACTAAAATCATCGGGTCCTTGATGAATTATAATCGCATGACCAACCACATTTTTTAAATCATTTTCGCCGCCAACTGCCCACAAATCTGTTTTTCTTTCAATAGAACCTTTGCCTGTTTCATCAACAACTAAATTTCCAATATCACCAATATGAAAAGGATCTTGTAACCATTTTCCATGATTTTTTTCGGTCGGATTCCAGTGTCCGCCAGCAGATTTTCCATCATCCGAAGAACAATCAGCAATTTTATGAATATGAATTGCATGATTTCCTTCAGAAAGGCCTTTAACTTCTGCTTTCATTGTAACCATACCATCTTGTTCTATAAAAGTTACAGTTCCAGAAATATCGCTACCACTTTTTGGGCTAATAACTGCAACTGCTTTTTTTGAATTTGAACTACAAGCGCTTAAAATTATAATTGTTAAAAGAAATAATGATGTTTTTTTTAAATACTTCATAAAATATATTTTTTAATTATTTTCTATTCGGATACCAATCTAGCTGCACAACTTCTATAGAATTATCGTTTTTATTTACGATTTCTTTAAATTTAGAAACATCGCTTAAACCTTCTGTACCTCTGTAATGATATGGATAAATCTGTTTTGGTTTAAAAGCTAAAACAGCATCTGCAGCACTTTCTACCGTCATAGTATAAGGTAAATTCATGCAAATAAATGCTTTGTCAATATTCTTTAGATTACGCATTTCTGGTATATCTTCTGTGTCTCCAGAAAAGTAAATTCTTTCGTTATTAATGGTTAAAATATAGCCGTTTCCTCTTCCTTTAGAGTGAAATTTTAAAGCTTCTTCTCTTAAATTATACATCGGAATTGCCTCTACATTAAAATTTGTAAAACTTTTAGTTTCACTATTATTAATTACAATAATTTCTTTTGCATTAATGTCTTTAATTTTTTCTGCTACCGCTTTTGGTGCTATTATTTTTGTTGATGATAGGTCTAGAGCTTCTAGTGTTTTTAAATCCATGTGATCACCATGAATATCAGTAATTAAAACATAAGTAGGTTTTTTAAAACCAGAAAAAGCCTCTTGACCTAAAGTTGGGTCTAAGTAAATAATTTCGTCTTTAAAAGTTAATACAGCAGTTGCATGCGAAATTGGTGTAATCTTTAAATCAGAAGTATTGGTTGTTTTTTCTGTTGATGTAACTGTTTTTTCACTTTGTTTTTTAGTTTCTTCTTTTTTACAAGAAAAAATAGAAAAAGCTACAATTAATAAGTACGTTATTTTAAGTTTCATTATAGAGTGTTTTTTTACGATTTCATCAAAGATAAGAACTTTAAATTTCCTTTTCTGTTAAGCTTTTTTTAATTCTGAAACCTTTTTTAATGTTTTGTTAAATATCTTTTAAAAACCACGATAAAAAAGAGATTTTTTTTATCTTTAAAAATTAATATTTATCAGATGAAAACAGAAAAATATAGAGTTTCTAGTGCTATTAAATTACAAGATTTTAATACAAAAGAAGTTCTAGAAGACGCAGAAAAATCATTAAAAAAATTGCGTAAAAAAATAAGTAAAATGCAAGATGCTATGTATGCCGAAGGTAAATATAGTGTGTTAATTTGCTTACAAGGCATGGATACTTCTGGTAAAGATAGCTTAATTAGAGAGGTTTTTAAAGACGTAAATGCAAGAGGTGTAGAAGTGCATAGTTTTAAAGTGCCTACAGAATTAGAGTTAAAACACGACTTTATGTGGAGGCATTATATAGCTTTGCCTGCAAAAGGTAAAATAGGTGTTTTTAATAGAACACATTACGAAAACGTTTTGGTAACAAGAGTGCATCCAGAATATGTTTTCGGCGAAAATATACCAACCGTAAAAAGTTTAGACGATTTAGACGATGCTTTTTATCATGATAGAATGGATAGAATTAATGAGTTTGAAAGTCATTTAGCAAAAAACGGAACGATAGTTCTTAAATTCTTTTTAAATCTATCTAAAGAAGAACAAAAAAATAGATTGTTAAGAAGATTGAATGTACCAGAAAAGAATTGGAAGTTTTCTGCAGGAGATTTAAAAGAGCGTAAATTGTGGGATAAATACCAGTTTTGTTATGAAGATTTATTAAACAGAACATCAAAAGAAAATGCACCTTGGTTTATAATTCCGGCAGATGATAAACCTTCTGCTAGATATATTTTAGCAGAAATATTAAAAAAAGAATTAGATAAATACGATTTTAAAGCACCAGAATTGCCAGCAAAAGATACCGCAAGAATCGAAGAATTTAAAAATCAATTAAACAACGAATAAATAAGTGGTAAACTAAAATATTGTGTTTTAGTTTTTTGCTTTTAGAAAATATAAAAATGAATTTAAACTTAACAAAACCAATTGTATTTTTCGATTTAGAAACTACAGGAGTTAATATTGCCACAGATAGAATTGTAGAAATTGCAATTTTAAAAGTTTTTCCTAACGGAAATAAAGAAAGTAAAACGTGGTTGGTAAATCCTGAGATTGAAATTCCGCAAAGTTCTATAGATGTGCATGGAATAACAAACGAAAAAATTGCAAATGAGCCAACTTTTAAAGAGTTGGCAGCAGAGGTAAGTGCTATGATTGAAGGTTGTGATTTGGCAGGTTTTAATTCTAATAGATTCGATATACCACTTTTAGCAGAAGAGTTAATGCGTGCCGGAATCGATTTTGATATGCAAGATCGAAAAGCCATTGACGTACAAGTTATATTTCATAAAAAAGAGCAAAGAACATTAAGTGCTGGTTATCAGTTTTATTGCGGTAGAGAATTAGAAGGCGCTCATGGTGCAGAAGCAGATACAAATGCAACGTACGAAATTTTGTTAGCTCAGTTAGATAAATACGACGATATAGAAAATACTGTTGATGCTTTAAGCGAATTCTCTACACATGGCGAGAGAGCAGATTTTGCAGGTTTTATTTTGATGAACGATAAAAAACAAGAGATTTTTTCTTTCGGAAAGTATAAAGGCAGAACGGTTGAAGAAGTTTTTAAAGAAAACCCTGGGTATAATAATTGGATGCAAAACGCAGATTTTCCCTTGTACACAAAAAAGGTTTTAAGAAAAATAAAAGAAAGAATGAATCCGCCAAAAAAGAAAATGACGGATGCAGAAAAATTACAAGCGTTGCAACAAAAGTTTAATTTAAGATAGAATTACTTTTTTTGACGAATAACAATTGTAAAATAAAATAAAAATAATGTTTACAGCATATAACAATTTACCAAATAACTCTAGAGTTTGGATTTACCAAGCAGATAGAGAATTTACAGAAAATGAAATTCAGTTTATTTCTGATAAAGCAGAAGAATTTATAAATCAATGGACACGTCATGGAGATGATTTAAAAGGTTCTTTTACTATTAAATACAATCAGTTTTTAGTGTTGGCAGTAGACGAAAGTTTTAACAATGTTTCTGGTTGTTCTATAGATAGTTCTGTGCGTTTTGTACAAGCTTTAGAAAAAGAATTGCAATTAGATTTAATGAATAAAATGAACGTTACTTTTAAAGATAACGAAAATATAAATCTTGTTAAATTATCTGATTTTCAGAGATTTGCAAAAGAGAAGAAAATTACTGCAGACACAATTGTTTTTAACAACATGGTAAATACCAAAGAAGATTTTGAAAATAATTGGGAAATTACTGCAAAAGATAGTTGGCATAAACGCTTTTTGGTATAACTATTGTTTTAGTATAATAAAGCCTGTTGGCAAGAAGTTGCGTTAAGGATAGAGCGGTCTGTTTGAGCTCTTTTTTAGGTGAAAGTTCGAGTAATTTTTTTGACGAAAGAAGAAAAAATGTATGAAGAACAAACATAAAAAAAGCGAGTAGCGAAAGCCTGTTAAAACGCCAAAAAAATATCGAAAGAATTAGAATGAAGAAGAATATATTAGCCTTTTTAGCAATTGCTTTTACGTTAAGTTTAAGCGCACAAAGATTAGATCCGTTAAGAACTAAAGATTTTGTTGCGCAAGAAATTTGGGTAGATAGTATAATGAATAGTATGTCTATTGATGAAAAAATTGGACAACTTTTTATGGTGCAAGCGTATTCTAATTTAGATGAAAAGCATGAGCGTTTTATAAACAAGATGATTACAAAATATCATGTTGGTAGTTTAATTTTTATGCAAGGTACGCCAGAAAAACAGGCGATTTTAAATAATAGATATCAAGACTCTGCAAAGGTACCTTTGTTAATTGGTTTTGATGGTGAATGGGGTTTAGATATGCGTTTAAAAAACACATATCGATTTCCTTGGAATATGACTTTAGGTGCCATTAGAAACGATTCTTTAATTACAAAATTTGGTAAACATTTAGGGCAACATGCAAAACGAATAGGAATTCATGTAAATTTTGCGCCAGTTATTGATGTAAATGTAAATCCAGAAAATCCTATTATTGGAAATAGATCTTTTGGTGAAAGTAAAGAAAATGTAACTGCAAAAGCAATTGCTTTTATTAAAGGAATGCAAAGTGAAGGTGTTTTAGCAAATGGTAAACATTTTCCGGGTCATGGTGACACCGCAGCAGATTCTCATCATACTTTACCTGTTTTAAATTTTGATGCAGCACGTTTAGATTCTATAGAATTGTATCCGTACAAAAAAACATTTGACGTTGGTTTGGCAAGTGTAATGACAGCGCATTTAAACATACCAAGTTTAGAGCCAAATGCCACTTTGCCAACATCTCTTTCTAAAAATGTTGTAACAAATTTATTACAAGAAAAATTAGGCTTTCAAGGTTTAATAATTACTGATGGTTTAAACATGAAAGGTGCTACCAATTATGCTACTTCTGCACAAATAGATTTAGCAGCGATACAAGCTGGTAACGATTTGTTGTTGATTCCGCAAGATGTACCAGGTTCTGTAGCATTAATTAAAAAGGCTTTAGAAACAAAAACATTAACAGAAGATCGATTAAATTTTTCTGTAAGAAAAATATTAAAATCTAAATATTGGGCAGGTTTACACAACTACAAACCTGTTGTAGTAGAAAATATTGAACAAGATTTAAATAGAGTAGAAGATAAGTTATTACACAGAGAATTGGTAAAAAACTCGATTACTTTATTAAAAAATATAAATGGTAATTTACCAATTAGAGACTTAGAAAAACAAAAAATAGCGTATGTAAAATTGGGTGATG
The DNA here is from genome assembly GCF_002005425.1 of Polaribacter sp. BM10. Taxonomy (GTDB): domain Bacteria; phylum Bacteroidota; class Bacteroidia; order Flavobacteriales; family Flavobacteriaceae; genus Polaribacter; species Polaribacter marinaquae. Next base: position 162,115 of record NZ_CP019704.1, read on the forward strand.
CAGACAATACAGCTTATGTAGACATGCTAAAAAATTACACAAAAGTAGATGTTGTTGCTGATAAAAATTTAGACGGATTGATAACAAAATTGAAACCGTATAATTATGTAATTATTGGATTTCATAAATCAAACCAACATCCTTGGAAAAGCTATAAGTTTACGAATAAAGAATTGGTTTGGTTGCAAGAAATTGCAAGAGAAAAATCGGTGATATTAGATGTTTTTGCGAGTCCGTATAGTTTATTACAGATTAAAAGTTTTGCAAATATCGAAGGTTTAATCGTTTCTTATCAAAATAGTAAAATTTCTCAAGAAGTATCTGCACAAATATTGTTTGGTGCAATTACAGCAAAAGGTAAATTACCTGTTTCTATTGGTTCAGAATTTAAAGTAGGTTTTGGATTAACAAGCACAAATCTTAGTAGATTCGAATATACAATACCAGAAGCAGCAGGAATGTCTTCTATAAAATTGGCAGCTATCGATAAAATGGCCGATACAATTATCAGCCAAAAAATGGCACCAGGTTTACAAATATTTGTAGCAAGAAATGGTAAGGTTGTTTTAGAAAAAAGCTATGGTTACCATACTCACGATAAAAAAATACCAGTTAAAAATTCTGATATATATGATTTAGCATCGTTAACTAAAATATTAGCATCGTTGCCTTTAATAATGAAAGCAGAAGAAGAACAAAAGATACCTTTGTCTGCTAGCTTAAGAGATATTTTACCAAGTTTTTCGAACTCAAATAAAGAAAAAGTTACTGTAAAAGAAGTATTATCTCATTTTGGTAGATTAAAAGCTTGGATTCCTTTTTACAAAGACACGCAAGACAGTATAACAGGTAAGAATTTGGCTACGTTTTATAGCAGTAAAAAGTCGGATAAATTTGATATTAAAGTAGCAGAAAATTTATTTATCAATCATAATTATAAAGATAGCATTTATAAATATATCAAAGAAGCAGATCAAAGAGAACGAGTTGGTTATAAATACAGCGATTTAGGATATTATATTTTTAAGGAAGCCTTAGAATTACAATACGATAAACCTTTAGATAAACTAGTAGATCAAAATTTTTATCAATCTTTGGGTGCAGATAGAACCACATATTTACCATTAAAAAAGTTTCATAGAAATGAAATTGTTCCTACAGAAATAGATACATATTATAGAAATCAATTACTGCAAGGTTATGTGCACGATATGGGTGCAGCAATGTTAGGTGGTGTTGGTGGTCATGCGGGTTTATTTGCCAATGCAAACGATGTTGGTAAAATAATGCAAATGTATTTACAAAAAGGTTTTTATGGTGGTAAACGTTATTTAAAACCAGAAACGATAGATAAATTTAATCATAGATATTTTTCTAAAGAAAAGGTTAGAAGAGGTTTAGGTTTCGATAAACCACAACTTAACCCAAAAGTTAAAGCAACTTGTGGTTGCGTATCCGAAGAAAGTTTTGGGCATTCTGGTTTTACAGGAACCTACACTTGGGCAGATCCAAAAAGCGGATTGGTTTATGTGTTTTTATCAAACAGAGTATATCCAAACATGGACAATCGAGGTTTGATTAGAAGTAATATGAGAACCAAAATTCAGCAAGTAATTCAAGACGCAATTATTAATTAGAAGCTATTTCCTGCTTTCCGCACTCGCTTTTTTTAGTTTGTTCGAATTGCAATTTTTCATTCTTCAAAATTTACAATCGAAACTTCTCTAAAAAAGAGCTCAAACAATTGCTGCAATCAGGGCTAAACTTATAAGCCAACTTTTTACAGATTTAAAAACTTCTTTGTGTTGGTTGGCGCCAGTTTTGTGTAAACAAAAACAAGAAATACAGAAAATGTAAAATAAAATAAAGCCACGTTATCTCCGTAAAATAAACCGATTATTAATGCCTGTAAAGAATAGAATATTGTAAATGTTAAAAGATTAACACTAAATCGAAAAGTATCTATAAACTCTACTTCTTTAATCAATTTAAAAACTTTTTTCCAAATTAAAACCGGAATCAAACTATTTAAAACTATTAAATAAAAAAGCGGTTTCACATAATTTTTTTTAGAAGATTTTGCTTCTGGAAAACTATTTTTTAGAATCATAGAATTTACCTTATCTACTTCGGTAAAATCTACTTGTGCATTGTTTAGTTTTTGTAAAACAGTTTCATAATTATCATCATCCGGAATATGAACAGTCAGTTTTTGTAATTGTTCGGTAACATTTGCTTTTAAAAGATTAATAGCTTTTGCAGGTGTATTATGATCATAAATAGCTCTTGTTTTTATAGGTTTGCCATAATTAATAATAATTTTAGCAGGATAATCTGACGGATGTTGATACGTTAAACCAACCGGAATTACAGTTATATCTAAATCTTCATATTTTTCTAACGCACCAAAAACAATTCTTGTAAACCCTTTACTTAAAGGTCTAATGGTTCTTTTTTTATCATGACTTCCTTCCGGAAAAATAATTAAAGTTTCTCCTTTTTCGAAAATTCTGTGGCATTTATCAAAAATTTGCTGATTGTTTGCTAATTGCTTAATGCCGTCTCGAATTCTATAAATGGGCATTAAGTATAAAGATTCTAAAATTTTCTTAACTATCGGGTTTTTAAATGTTGCGGCTCTAACCAAGTAATGGTTTCTTCTATTGTGAGTTGTAGTAACGTATAAAGGATCTACCAGTCCGTTAGGATGATTTACAGCAAATAAAACTGCTCCTTTTTTAGGAATGTTTTCTGTACCTTTAACTATAATCTTCTTACTGTAAAAAAATAAACCAAGTTTTACATAAGTCCATACAAGTGCAAACCAAATTTTTTGAAGCATAAATTATTCGATTAAAGTGTCTTTTTTAGAATTTCTTCCCCAATAAGTAGCTAATAGAATTCCAGAAAACACGTCCCAAATTCCCCAAAAAGCTGCCAAAAGTGCCATTCCGCCTAAACCGTCAAAAAAACCAAAAATTAATAATAAACCCAATCCGCCATTTTGAATACCGGTTTCCATAGCTATAGTTTTGGCGTCTTTTTTATTCAATTTAAAACTTTTAGCAGTGTAAAAACCTAAAAAATAAGCGAATATATTGTGAAAAATTACTAAAAATAAAACGTGATGAATATGGTTTACAAAGATTTCTAAATTCTGAGAAAATGCAATAAATATCAAAGCGATAAATACAAGCATCGATAATGGTTTTAAAACATTTTCTATTTTTTTAGCCATTTCGGAATGGTAATGTTTGATGAACATTCCAAAAAATAAAGGAATTCCTAAAATTAAAGAAACTAGTTTTAATAAATCGATCCAATCTAAAGCAACTGTTTCTAAAATACTGTTTGCAGGTTCGTATAAACTACCCCAAAACTGAAGGTTTAAAGGCGTCATAAAAATACAGATCAATGTAGCAAAAGCAGTTAAACTTACAGATAAAGCAGCATTACCGCCAGCCATTTTGCTAAAAAAATTAGAAACGTTTCCGCCAGGGCAAGCTGCAATCATCATCATTCCGAGAGCAAAACTAGGATGCGGTTTTAAAAGTAGTATAATTAAAAAAGTAAAAGCCGGTAGTAAAATAAACTGAGATAGTACACCAACAAAAAGTATTTTAGGATTTTTAAGTAAACGCTTAAAATCATCAATAGAAATACCTAATGCAACACCAAACATTATAATACCAATAGCGATGTTTAAAACCCATAAACCACTAGAATCAAAATTTATTTTGATAGCATCGATATCTATTTGATCGTTCATTTTAAGAATATTTATTGATTAATTTTAGAAAAAAAAGCTTAATTACTAAATGCAAACTCAATTATGTTAGCGCCCATTTTTAAAGCTTTTTCTCTTACACTTTGCGGATTGTTGTGTATTATTTGATCTTCCCAACCATCACTTAAATCTGTTTCATAATCGTAAAAAACAAGAAGTCTTCCTTCGAAAAAAATACCAAAACCTTGTGCAGATTTTTTGTCGTGTTCATGAATTTTAGGTATTCCGTTTGGAAATTTAAAGGTCTGATTGTAAATTTTATGTGAGCTTGGTATTTCTTTAAATTCTAATTTTGGAAAAACTTTTTTCATTTCTTTACGAATGAATTTGTCTAAACCATAATTGTCGGATATGTGTAAAAAGCCACCAGAAATTAGATAGTTTCTTAAGTTTTCGGCATCATCTTCAGAAAAGAAAACATTACCATGACCCGTCATAAATAGAATGGGGAAATTAAAAATATCTTCGCTACTTACCGAAACAGATTGAGGGTTTTTAGAAATTTTGGTGTTAATGTTAGCGTTAGCAAAAGCAACTAAATTAGGAACCGCTGTAGGATTCGAGTACCAATCTCCACCACCATTATACTTTAAAATAGCAACATCTTGTGCGTAAATTATGCTTAGTAAAAAGGTAAACGTAATTGTTAGAAGTTGCTTCATAAAATATGTAGGAAATTTTAAAGCAATATAAGAAAAAACTTATTGATTGATAAACGAAATAGTATTAACAGCCACTAAAGCTGCTGTTTCTGTTCGTAATCTACTTTCACCTAAAGAAATAGGTGTAAACTTCTTTTCTAATGCGTTTTTTATTTCTTCTATAGAAAAATCTCCTTCGGGCCCTATAAGAATAGTTGTTTTTTCAGCAGGATTTATTACAGACTTTAGTAGATTTTTATCTTGCTCTTCACAATGTGCAATACATATTTTACCATCAAAATCTTGATTGATAAAATCATTAAATTTTACAGGTTCGTTTAATTTTGGCAACGTAAATTTTAAAGATTGTTTCATGGCAGACTGAATAATTTTTTCAAATCGTTCTAATTTTACAACCCTTCTTTCTGAATTAGAACAAATAATTGGTGTAATTTCATCAATACCAATTTCTGTTGCTTTTTCTAAAAACCATTCTATTCTGTCGTTATTTTTTGTAGGCGCAATTGCAACGTGTAAATAATATTGCCAAGGTTTTTGTTTTTCAGTAAAAGAAGTAACCTTAGCTAAACACTTTTTATCGCTTGCTAAAATAATTTCTACATCAAATAAAAAGCCTTTACCATTTGTTATTTTAAGAATATCTCCTTCTTTTTTTCTTAAAACACGTACAATATGTTTGCTTTCAATTTTATCGAAAGTAATTTCTTGTGTTTCTGTAGAAATTTCTGAATTATAAAATAATTGCATTTGTTAGATTTTATCAGAATTATTAAACAATACTCTTTTTGTAAGTTCGTCTTCGTTTATGAGTTACAGGATCAAAGTTTTCCCATAACTTTTTAATTGCTTCATTGTCTTCTAATTCTGGTGTTCTAATACAATTGTCTATTCCTAAAGGACCAAATGTTTTAGCGTATTGATCGAAAATAATTGCATGCACACCTTTGTTTTGATACTTTGGATGTACTCCTATTAAATAAAAAGTTACGTCTTTAGCATGCTTTCTAGCTTTTAACAAGTGAAAGATGCCAAACGGAAATAGTTTCCCTTTTGCTTTTTGCAGCGCTTCAGAAAAAGAGGGCATTACAATTGCAAAAGCTACAACTTTATTATTCTCATCAATAACAAACTTTATATATTCTGGGTTGATAAAAGAAATGTATTTTTTCTTAAAAAAAGCTATTTGAGCATCAGAAATTGGTACAAAAGAAGAAAGTTTAGAATACGATTTATCAAAAACATCAAACATTTCATCAACATATGGCATGATGTCTTTTGTCTTTGTAAAGTCTAGTGCTTTTAATTTAAATCGCCTTTTAATAATCTTGCTAATTCTATCAAAATAAACTTTGTCTACTTTATCGAATTTAAATTTATTTTCTAAGTATTCTTTTTCTTTTACAAAGCCAAGTTCTTCTAAATGATCTTTATAATATGGGTGATTGTACCAAGTAATCATGGTGCCTATATGATCGAAACCCTCAACTAAAACACCAGTTTTATCTAAATTGTTAAAACCAACAGGTCCTTCTATATATTCTAAATTATTTGCCAAACCAATTTCTTTAACTTTTGCTAAAAGAACTTTTGTTACTTCGATGTCGTCAATTACATCAAACCAACCAAAACGCATTTTTTTTATTTGTTGTTTTTCAATTTCAAACCAATTGATAATCGCTACGATTCTACCTACAATTTTACCATCTCTAATTGCTATAAAAAATTGAGCGTCAGCATTTTCAAAAACAGGATTTTTATTTGGGTCGAAATTATCTACTTCGTCTTTAATTATTGGTGGTACCCAATATTTATTGTCTTTATATAATGAAAAAGGAAATGTTACAAATTGCTTCATTTCCTTTTTAGTATTTATTTTTTTTAAGGTAATCATTGTAAAAAGTAGCGTCTAATTATTATCGTTTTTTTTCTTTTTCTGATCTTCTTTCTTCATCTCTTTTTCTAGCTCTTTAATTTCTCTTTCTAATTTTTCAATTTCTGTTTCTTTCTTTGTGGCTTTCTTTTTTTTCTTTCCGAAGATACCTAAAAAACCACCAGTTTTTTTCTTTGAAGTTGCTTTTCTAGTTCTGGTTGGTCTAGATCTGGTATTTTTATCTTTCTTTTTAAAGATATTTAAAAACCTATTAAAAAAGCTATTTTGTTTTTTGTTGTAGCGAGATATTGGCGTGTCTTTAATTTCTAGACCATTATCGTCTAATTCTATAAAAGAATCTCTATGTCTGTTTATCCTATACGAAATTCCTAAACTAGCGTAATAACCTTTAGATTGGCCTTCAAAAAGTAACCTTGCAGAAGTGTTAAATTGTAAATTTGTATCATATAAATAGGCTAACCCCAAGCCTAAATTGGTGTTATTTTGGTATTCTTGAAAAATAGTTTGATTTTCTATAAATGCAGACCATTGGTCGCTAAAATTTTGTGTAGCTGTTACGATGTAAGAAAACTCAGAAAAATCTGAACCAATTTTATCATAAAAAATATTGGTAATTACATTAAAATCTTGTGTAAGATTATGTTGTAAAAGTATTCCTACTTTTGGCGTAATGCTACCCGTTTTATGGATTTCACTTACAAAATCAGTATTCATACCAAGGTAAACGGCAACAGAAGGTATTAATCTTTTTGTATCGAATGCGTGTCTTCTTTTCCAGCTTCTTACTTCTTTAGATTTGTCTTCGTATTCTTGTTGATATACCAAATATTTAGCACCAACGGTAATTCGGCTAAAACCAGATACGTCGTAACTCGATGTAAAAATATTTTTAAAAGCTACTTTATCTCTTTGATATGTTAATTGTGTATTTAATTCTAGTTTTTCAAAAAGGAAACTGGTTCTAAATAAAAGATCTAAACCTAAAGATTCTGGTCTAGAAAACGTAGGTTCTATACTTGTGTTTCTATAAAAAACATTGCTTTCAAACTGGTAAACTCCTGTTCCAACACTATACGGGCTTTCAGAAAAACCAGGTTTATTAGAGTTTATAACATCTGTATATTGCGCAAAATTAGAAGCAACACAACTAAAAAAAACAACAATAAATAGCTGAAATTTATTTACATTCATAGAAAAAGAATAGGGTTTACATTTTAAATCTAACATGCTTCACAAACATAGAACAAAAAAGCTGTTTTATAAAGGCAAACACTACTTTTTTAGGTTTAAGAAACTTTTATAGATTCATAACGTCTCAATTGTACTCAAATTGTTATTTTTGATATATTTTTAAATTAAATTTATAAATGGGTTTACTTAAAACACTCTTTTTTATTTTCTTATTTTATTATGCGTTTAAATTTTTAGCAAGACTTTTTGCGCCTTTTTTAATGAAAAAAGCAGCAGAAACTATTCAAAAGAAAGCAGAACAACAATTTAGAGGGCAGCAAAGACAAGCACAAAACCCTTCTGTAAAAGAAGGTGAAACAATTATAGATAAAAAACCAGGAAGCCAAAAAGAAAGTAAAAAGTCTGTTGGTGAGTATGTAGATTTTGAAGAAATCGATTAGACTAAAGTCGCTTCAAAATAAATAGCAACCTAAAACAATTTTAAAATTGAAACTTAACAAACTTTTTCCTTATTTAGTAGCAATTCTTGTATTTATAATAGCTTCTTTAATTTACTTTCATCCTGTTTTAAAAGGTCAAAAATTAAATCAATCAGACATTACTCAATTTAGAGGAATGGTGAAAGATATTAATGATTATAGAGCAGATAATAACGAAGAACCTTATTGGACAGATGCTTCTTTTAGCGGAATGCCAGCTTATTCTGTAAGTGCTTATTATCCAAATGATATTGTAAGAAGTGTAGATAAATTACTTAGGTTTTTACCAAGACCTGCAGATTATACATTTTTGTATTTTTTAAGCTTTTTTGTGTTGATGATGGCGTTAAAAGTTAAATGGAGATTGGCAATTTTAGGTGCTTTATCCTTTGGATTTTCTACTTATCTAATTATAATATTTGGTGCAGGTCACAATGCAAAAGCACATGCAATTGCATATATGCCTTTAGTTTTAGCGGGTGTTATTTGGGTTTTTAATAGAAAGTTTGTTTTAGGTTTTATTGTTACAGGTTTGGCAATGGCTTTAGAAATTTATGCTAACCATATTCAAATGACCTACTATTTAGGTTTCTGTTTATTAATTCTTGGTTTAGTAGAATTAATTAATGCGATTAAAGAACGTAAGGTGCAATTATTTATAAAACAAGCAGCAGTAATTATTGCAGCTGTAGTTTTAGGAATAGGAGCAAATGCGCCAAGATTAATGGCAATGAAAGAATATTCTGAACACAGTACAAGAGGAAAATCAGAATTAACAATTAATCTAGACGGTTCTACAAAAAAGGTTACAGAAGGTTTAGATAAATCTTACATAACTCAATACAGTTACTCTAAATTAGAAACTTTTAATTTATTTATTCCGCGTTTTATGGGTGGTGGAACTGTAGAAGAATTAGGAGAGAATTCTAACTTTTATGAGTTTATTGAAGAAAAAACAGATAAAAAAACAGCCAAAGAATATTCGAAACAAGTTTTAACGTATTGGGGAGATCAACCAATTGTAGAAGCACCTGCGTATATTGGTGTTGTTGTATTTTTTCTGTTTTTCTTAGGATTATTTTTAGTAAAAGGAAGAATAAAAGAATGGTTAGTTGCTGCAACAATTTTTTCTATTATTTTAAGTTGGGGTAGAAATTTTGAGGTGATTACTAACTTTTTTATCGATTATGTACCACTTTACAATAAATTTAGAGCAGTTTCATCAATACAGGTAATTGCAGAATTGTGTGTGCCAATTTTAGGTGTTTTAGGTTTAAAAGAACTGTTTTCTAGTGCTCTAGAAGTAAAAGAGAAACAAGCTGCTTTAAAAAAGGCAGTTATGGTATTTGGTGGTTTAATAATAGTAGGTTTTGGTTTTGCTCATATTTTCGGAACTTTTGAAGGCTTAAGAGATGCGCAACAGTATAGTGAAGTTCCTGGGTTTTTAGACGCAGTAATTGCAGACAGAAAAGCAATGTTATTTTCAGATACAGTTAAATCTTTAGTGCTGGTTCTTATTTCTGGTGCTGTGTTATGGTTTACTTTAAAAAAGAAAATTAAAATACCCTTTGCCATTATAGCAATAACTGTTTTAATTCTTTTCGATTTGTTATCTGTAAATCTTAATTATGTAAATGCAGACGATTTTAAATCATCAAGAAAAATAGAAAAACCATTTGTAGCTTCAAGTGCTGATAAAGCAATTTTAAAAGACACGTCTTATTTTAGAGTAGCAAATTTTTCTGTTGATCCTATGAATGATGGAAGTACATCTTACTTTCATAATTCTATTGGTGGTTATCATGCTGCTAAACTTGGTCGTTATCAAGAGCTATTTGATTATCAAATTGCAAAGAATAATATGCAAGTTTTAAACATGCTAAATACCAAGTATTTTATTGTGCCAGATAATAAAGGGAATGTTCAAGCACAACAAAATATCGAAGCAAACGGTAATGTATGGTTTGTAGAAAAGTTAATTTCTGTAAACAATGCAAATGAAGAAATACAAGCTTTAGATTCTTTAAATACTAAAAATACTGCTGTAATTTTAAAAGAGAATTTTAGTAAATTAAAAGAAAATTTATTTGTTGAAAAAGATTCTACAGCAATAATTAAATTGATTAGTAATGATGTTACGAATTTAAAATATCAATCAAGTTCTACGAAAGCACAATTCGCTATTTTTTCTGAAATCTATTATAAAGATGGCTGGAATGCTTATTTAGACGGAAAATTAGTGCCGTATTACAACGTAAATTATGTTTTAAGAGGAATGGAGATTCCTGCAGGACATCATGAAATTACATTTAAATTTGAGCCAAAAGTAATTATAGAAGGGAAAATATTTTCGTTGATTTCTTATGCATTATTAATTGTTGTTTCTGCCGGATGGTTTTTTTATGACGAGAAGAAGAAACGTAAAGAAGCATGAAAATAGGAATGATTCTAGATGCTTCTTTTCCTCCAGATCCAAGAGTAGAAAATGAAGCTATTTCTTTGGTAAACGATGGACACGAAGTTTTTTTATTTTGTCTAAATTATGGTGATCAAAAGGCATCAGAGGTAATTAACGGTATAAAAGTAAAACGATTTACATCTAATAAGTTAGAATATAAACTATCTGCATTGGCTTATACGATTCCATTATATTCTTTTTTAATGAAAAAGAAAATATCGAAATTCATAGCAGAGAATCACATAGAAGCAATTCACATTCATGATATGAGAATAGCAGAAGCTGTTTTTAAATCGAATAAGAATAATAAACTACCTGTAGTTTTAGATTTGCATGATAATATGCCAGAGGTGATGAAATTGTATCCTCATTTACAGAAATTTCCTGGAAAGTATATTATTTCTCCGAAAAAATGGAAAATCAAAGAAGAAGAGTTTATAGCAAAAGCAGATAAAGTAATTTCTGTATCGCCAGAATTTTTAGAAACTTTAGCACAAAGATTACCTAAGCAAAAGGATAAATTGGTACTTGTACCAAATACGATTAGAAAATCTTTCTTCGAAAATTTTACCGTAAAAGAAACTATTTTAGAGAAATATAAAAACAATTTTGTAATTCTTTATTTAGGTGATACGCATCTTAGAAGAGGATTACAAACAGCGATTACTGCTGTAAACGAATTAAAAAAATCTATACCAGAAATCAAGTTGGTTATCGTTGGTAGAAATACTACTGATTTAATTTTAAAGAAACAAGTTAAAGATTTAAATCTACAAAAATTTGTAGATTTTGAAGGTTGGCAAGATGTTTCTCTTTTTCAATCTTATATTTTGGCAAGTGCCGTTTGTATATCACCTTTGCATAGAAATTTACAGCACGATGTTGCTTATGCAAATAAGATTTTTCAATACATGAGTTTTGCAAAACCTCTTTTGGTTAGCAATGCTATTGCTCAGAAAAAATTGATAGAAAAAGCAAATGCTGGTTTGGTGCACGAACAAAAAAATAGCGAAGATTTTGCAGCTAAAATTCAAATTTTATATAAAGATGCTTCACTAAGAAATAATTTAGGTAAAAACGGTAAGAATTTTATTATAAACGAATTTTGTTGGGAAGAAACTTCTAAAAAGCTACTAAACCTGTATAGCAATTTAATCGATTGAAAGTTTTAATAATTACATATTATTGGCCTCCTGCAGGTGGTTCTGGCGTACAGCGTTGGTTAAAATTTGTAAAATATTTACAGAATTTTGATATTGAACCAATAGTATATACCGTTGATAATGCAAACTATCCTAAAGAAGATAAAACACTACTTAATGAAGTTCCTAAAAATATAAAGATTTTAAAACAACCAATTTGGGAACCAACAGATTTATTATTTTGGAAAAAAAATAATAAACAAAAAAAAGGTGTTTCTAATGTTAGTAATGGCGGATTATTGTCTTTTATTAGAGGAAATTTCTTTATTCCAGATCCTAAAATTTTTTGGGTGAATTCATCGGTTAAATATTTGCAGAAAATTATCGATTCTTCTAAAATTGATGTAATAATTTCTACGGGTCCGCCACATAGTATGCATTTAATTGCGCAAAAATTGCATCAAAAGAATAATCTAAAATGGATTGCCGATTTTCGTGATCCGTGGTCAAACTTATATTATAATAAAGACTTTAATCAGTTATCTTTTGCAAAAAATAAAAATATTAAATTAGAAAAATCAGTTTTAAAAAAAGCTGACTGTATACTAACTGTTAGTAACACTTTAAAAAAGGAGTTTTTAAAAACAGCAAAAAGAGTAGAGGTTATTACCAATGGTTTCGATGATGAAGTTGTGACTAAAAATATCATAAGATTAGATAAAAAATTTACAATTTCTTACATTGGTTTGTTACCCAAACAAAGCAATCCAACAGTATTATTTAAAGTTTTAGAAAAACTTTGTTTACAAGATTCAAGTTTTAAAAACGATTTACAAATTAATTTTATTGGTGATATTGTAAATGATGTAAAGCAAGATATACAACGATTCAATTTATCAGAAAACACTAAATTCTTAGGGTATTTACCACATCATAAAGCGATCGAGTATCAAAAAAAATCTCAGGTTTTATTATTATTAATTCCGAATGTATTAAATAACGAAGGTATTTTAACAGGAAAGTTATTTGAGTATTTAACAGCTAAAAGACCTATTTTAGCCATCGGACCAGAAAAAGGAGATTTAGCCACAATTTTAGAGGAAACAAACGCCGGTAAGATTGTAAATTTTGATAATGAAATAAAATTATCAGAAGAAATTAAATCGTTATATAACGATTTTAAAAATAATAAATTGTTGGTTACATCAAGTGACATAAAAAAATATCATAGAAAAGAGTTGACAAAAAAACTAGCCTCTATTCTAAAAAACATAACTTCGTAGAATGGGAATTGTATTAAAACAATCATTAAAAAACACTTTTTTTATATACTTAGGTTTTGCCTTTGGTGGTATTAATACTCTTTTTTTGTACACAAGGTTTTTAGAAGACGAGTATTATGGTTTAGTTACGTTTCTATTGTCTACATCTAACCTTTTAATGCCATTAATAGCATTAGGTATTCATCATACAATTGTAAAGTTTTTCTCAAGTTATTTCACAAAAGTAGAAAAAGATAAATTTCTATCTTCTGTTGTTTTTTTACCATTATTAATTGCAATACCAATAGCTTATTTTGGTAATATTTTTTATCAAGAGATAGGAGATTATTTGTCAGAAGAAAATCCTATTATAAAAGATTATACAATTGTAATTTATTTAATAGCAGTGGCTTGTGCTTATTTCGAGATTTTTTATTCTTGGGCAAAAGTTCAGTTTCAAACTGTTTTTGGTAATATTTTAAAAGAATTATGGAATAGAGTAGTAGTAATGTTGTTACTTTTTGCTGTTTATTTTGAATTTATTAGCAAACCAGAATTTATTTATTACCTAACGGCAGCGTATTTTTTAAGAATGTTTATAATGATGTTTTATGCATTAAAACTTTATGTACCAAAGTTTACATTTGCGAAACCTGCAAATTTTATTGAAGTTTTACGATTTTCTGGGTACATAATTTTAGCGGGAAGTGCTGGTGCAATTATCTTAGATATTGATAAATTTATGATTCCGGGTAAAGAAACTTTGGCAATCGCAGCTTATTATTCTGTTGCTGTTTTTATAGGGTCTTTTATAGAAGCCCCAAGTAGAGCAATGTTAAATATTTTACAGCCATTAACATCTAAAACATTAAATGAAGATAACCAAAAAGAGGTTGGCTCTTTGTATAAAAAAAGTTCTATAAATTTACTTTTAATTAGCGGATTCTTCTTCGTTTTAATCAATACAAATGTGCAACAGTTATTTAATTTATTACCAAAAGAATATGCCGGTGGCGGACTCGTAGTACTTATGATTTCATTTTTAAAAATGTACAATGGCTTTTTAGGTAATAATGGTGCAATTATTAATAATTCTAAGTTTTATAAAATTACGCTACCTGTTGGTATTGCTATGGCTCTTTCTGTTTACGCTTTAAATAAGTTATTTTATTATGAGTTTGAAATGGGTACAAATGGTTTGGCACTTTCTACCTTAATTGTAATTTTTTGCGCTAATACATTTAAACTATACTTTGTAAAAAAGAAATTCTCAATAACTCCTTTTACCAATAAAACCGCAAAAATGTTGGCAATAATAACTGTTTTGTATTTTGCTTTTAATTTTTGGGATTTTCCGGTTGATAATATTTATATATGGGATTTTCCTATTCACCCAATTATTAACATCATTTTGAAAAGTATTTTAATTGTACCGATGTATATATTATTAATTTTCAAATTTAATATTTCTCCAGAATTAGATATTTTACTTGGTAAATATTACAATAAACAGTCTAAGTAATCTGTAAACATATGAAAAAGCAAGGCAATACAAAGGATTCTTGTTTTCTTAAAAAATAGCCCAACAACATAAAAAGCCATTGCCCAAAATGTATGAAGTGGATGAAAATTGATACTACATCTATTTTCTTGAAATATAGGATTTGCTAATAAATGATCTAAATCTACAAGCATAGATAGTAAAAAAATAATATAAACCGTTTTCCATTTTTTTCTAAAGAAAACAAAAGCAAATAAAAACGGTACAATAAAATGTAAGCTGTAATGAACTATAAATTTAATGCTTATCATTAAAATTATTTTTTAGAATATAAACTTTTTCTAATTCTACTTAATTGAACAGGTGTTATATTTAAGTAAGAAGCTATATGATATTGTGGAATTAAGTTCTCTATATTTGGTATTTGTGCTTTTACTTTTAGATATCTTTCTGTAGCATTTAAAACAGATAAATCGTACACTTTAGCTTCTAATTCTAGAAATACTTTCTCAAGAATTTTAGAATATAATTTCCCAATTTCTAGATTATGCTTAGTTAATTCTATAAAATCATCGTAATTAATAACTTGTAGTTTACAATGAGATAAACAATCATAAGAAAACTTAGATTTTTTTCTTAGAATTAAAGCACCTAAAGGACCAATTGCTCTAATCGGTACAAATAGGTTTCTTATATATTCTTTACCTTTTTCATCTACATAAAAAGATCTAGCAATACCCTCTTCTAGAATATAAATACTTTTTGATATTTCCCCAGCTTTAGATATGGAATCTCCTTTGCGAAGCTCAATATTTTTGGCTAAAGAAAATATAAGATTTTGTGATTCTTCAGA
This sequence comes from Polaribacter sp. BM10, assembly GCF_002005425.1. Taxonomy (GTDB): domain Bacteria; phylum Bacteroidota; class Bacteroidia; order Flavobacteriales; family Flavobacteriaceae; genus Polaribacter; species Polaribacter marinaquae. Next base: position 177,341 of record NZ_CP019704.1, read on the forward strand.
AATTACACAAAAATTATCCAGTATTTTTTTTAAATTATTCATTAATTTGAGGCACTAAATAGCTTAAGTAAATTTGCTATTTTAGAGTCTGCAAAGATACAACTAATTTTCTAAAAAACTAATTGCATTAGGGCCTTCCATAAATAATAAGTCTAAAATTGATAAATTTGGTATAAAACCATGCTTATCATCAAACATTTGTATGTAGTTGTTTGTAAGAATGTTGGGTGTAAATTTTGCGTCAGCTAAATTTCTAAAATCAAATTTTTCTTCTGATTCTATGTAAGATTCACTTTTCTTATAATCAATTTTTAGTTGCAAAGCATCTGTAATAAAATCGAATGTATCAAAATTTAAATCCTGTAAAAATTTATATTTTTTTTCGAATATCGGAGTTAAATCATCAATGTAAAATTCAAAAAAAGGCGAATTCCTATAAGCAGTTTTTAAAGATTTAAAGTGTTGATCTTGCCAATTTGTAGCACTTTCAATAATAGTATCTTTTGTTTTTTTTCTACCAGACGTTACAGGATGTTTTACAGGTATATTTAAAAGTTGCTTACCATTTGTATTAAAAATATAACACCTGTTTCTGTAGCTTTGTTTCTGAAAATTGTCTTCTGTTTCAAATACAACAGTTTCTGCATTAACAATAGCTCGATATTGTGATATCGGAGAAAAGTATGTTGGTATAAATACAGCCATTTTATTTTTTAGCAGCTTTTTTCTTCCCTTTAAAATAACTGTAGCCAATATAAATTGCAATTAATGCAAAAACTATATATCTATACGATACAGGCTCACCGTCACCACCAACAGTAGTAAATAACCTGTTCCATCTAATCGATTTAATTTTTTCTCCAAAACTTGCAGCATTCGCATCCCAACTCCACCAAATCATTACAGGTTTACCTAAAACATGATCAAAAGGAACATAACCCCAATAACGAGCATCTAAAGAATTATGTCTGTTATCTCCCATTAACCAGTAGTAATCTTGCTTAAATGTGTACGAATCTGCTTTTTCACCATTGATAAAAATATCGTCTCCAACAAAAGACAAGTCGTTATTTTCGTAATTTTTTATAATTTGCTCGTAATAAGGTAAAGATTTTGCATCTAACTTTACGGTAGCACCAGCTTTAGGAATGTAAATTGGTCCGAAGTTATCTTGACTCCAATTATTACTTTCTACATGCGGAAAAATCGCATTATCTGCACCATAATTAATTTTTGTAACATCAACAGTTTGAGGTTGCTTTCGTAACCTTTCAACTTCATCTTCTGTTAAATTAATATTTATTTTATTTGCAACAGATTCCATTTTAAGTCTTCTGGCAAAATCAGGATTGATACCTCCTGCAACTTCTGTATATAAAGAATCAGAGCTTATTTTAGTTAAGTTTCCGTTTTCTTTAATTGCTTTTTGTATTTTAGAATTATTCCAATATTCCGATAAAATTCTATAAACACCTGTCTTTTCTTTTTTAATTAAAAACTTAGGAAAACTATTTGCGTCTATAGCTGTTTTTGATTCATACGTATAGTAAAATTGTATTTTGGCTCTATACGGAAGTACATTTTTCTTACCATTTATGTATACATAACCATCTCTTAGTTCTAGAGAATCACCAGCAATACCTACAGCTCGTTTAACATAATTTGTTTTTTTATCTACCGGTTTATAGGTGAATTTACCAGAAGTATCACCCCACATTGTAGCTAATGAATCTGTAGGCCAATTAAAACAAACAATGTCGTTATTTTTAATGTTTTGTAAACCAGGTAATCTTGTGTAAGGAAGCTGAGGTTTTTTTAAATACGAAGCTGTACCAACCAAAGGTAAAGAATCGTGTACCATTGGTGCCGCAATAACTGTTGATGGTACTCTTGCGCCGTAATGAAATTTACTTACAAACAAATAATCTCCAACTAATAAAGATTTTTCTAGTGAAGACGTTGGTATTGTAAATGGTTGCATAAAATACGTATGCACAAGTGTAGCTGCAATAATGGCAAAAGTAATAGAACTTACCCATTCACCTAATTCAGATCTAGGTTTTAGGCTTCTATCTTCATTATAAGTTGAATCCGTAGCGTAATTTATATAGAATATATAAAGACCTAAAGTAATAATTACTAAAAACGAATCAATTTTTTTGAAAAAACCAAAAGAACGAATTGTTTCAATCCATATAACCGGAAACATTAGCAAGTTTACAATCGGAATAAAAAGTAAAATAACCCACCATTTTGGTCTATTTATTATTTGCATTAATACAATTCCGTTATAAACAGGCACTGCTGCTTCCCAAGCTTTTCTTCCTGCTTTTACATATAATTTCCAAGTTCCTAAAAAATGAATTACTTGTACAACAAGAAAAAAGATAAACCATTGGGTAAAAGTCATAATAATTATATTTTAAAATCCTTATTGATAAAGGAATGTATTTTAATTTTTTTATTAGGCGATAAAAATCAATTTTGTTACTGATTTTAACTGATGTTTAACACGTCTTTCATACTAAAAACACCTGTTTTACCAAGAATCCATTCTGCCGCTACTACGGCACCTAAAGCAAAGCCTTGTCTACTGTGTGCAGTGTGCTTAATTTCGATAGAATCTACTTCAGAATTGTACCAAACAGTATGTGTTCCCGGAACTTCTGGTATTCTTTTAGCAACAATAGGTATATTCTCTTCGGATGTGGTTTTGTCTAATTCCCAATCTTTTTTGGTAGAATTTTCTATAATTCCTTCTGCTAAAGTAATAGCAGTACCACTTGGTGCGTCTAATTTTTTTGTATGATGAATTTCTTCCATAGAAATATTGTAATCTTCTAAATTACTCATCATTTTAGCCAGTTGTTTGTTTAATTCAAAAAAGATATTTACACCTAAACTAAAGTTAGAAGCGTAAATAAAAGCGCCTTTTTTTTCTTCACATAACTTAACGGCATCGTTGTATTTGTCTAACCAACCAGTAGTACCAGAAATTACAGGTATTTTATTTTCGATACAATTAGCAATATTATTAAAAGCAGAGTTAGGTATGCTAAAATCTATAGCCACATCTGCTAAAGTGATATCTATTTCTGTATCGACATCTTTTTTAATGACAATTTCATGTCCTCTAGAAATTGCAATTTTTTCAATTTCCTTACCCATTCTTCCGTAGCCTAATAATGCAATTTTCATTTTTTAAAAAGTATATTTTAGTGTAAAACCAACTTTAGGAGCGTCAAATAAAATAGGATCTTGAACAAATGAAGGTTTTAATGATAAATTATCGTCTGTATTAAATTGTATTAAATGTGCATTTACACTAGCTTCTACAATCTGTAATACATAAATAATTACACCCCACATTAAAGATAAATCTCTATTTTCTCTTAATTGTTCTTGCGCTCTTTCTAAGGTTTCTAGAGATACTGTAACTTCTCCTAAGTCGTTTGTAAACTCATCTTGAAAACCAGATTTTCTAAGTTTATAAGCGGTTCTATAGCGTTTATATTCGCTGTTGTTATTTAAATAAAAGTAAGTAGGTGTTGCTATGGCGCCCCAAACTAATGGAGCTTTCCAATATTTTTTATTATAAATTTGACCTAAACCAGGAAAAATAGCAGAATAAAAAGCAGCTTTGGCTGGCGCCAAAGGTTTATAAACACCTTCTTGTATAATAAGGTTCTGTTTTGTCTTAACTTTTGTTGAATCTTTTTGCGCAAAAAGATGAAAAGAAAAAAACAAAACAGAAATGGTTATTATAATTTTTTTTGAAATCACTTATTTTAATAAGTTTTTTATTCGGTTAAAATCTTCTTCAGAATGAAATGGTATTGAAATTTTACCTTTTCCGTTTGCACTAACAGAAACATCAACTTTATGACCAAAATATTCGCTAATATCCTTTAGGCTATTTTTTACAAAAGTTGGTACCGTTTTTTTCTTAGGCTTAGCAATAGATCCAGATTTTAAGCTTTTTACTAAATCTTCTGTTTGCCTTACAGAAAGTTTTTCTCTTAAAATTTTTTCATAAATGGCTAATTGATCTTCTGTGTTGTCAACATTAATCATCGCACGACCATGTCCCATAGAAATAAAACCATCTCTCATACCCGTTTGTAATATTGGATCTAATTTTAACAAACGTAAATAGTTAGTTACCGTAGATCTTTTTTTACCAACTCTTGTACTTAATTCTTCTTGTGTTAATTGAATTTCGTCAATTAAACGCTGGTAAGAAAGTGCAACTTCTATTGGATCTAAGTTTTTACGCTGAATATTTTCTACCAATGCCATTTCTAGCATTTCTTGGTCATTTGCTAATCTAATATAAGCAGGTACCGTTTTATTTCCTATTAGCTTAGAAGCTCTAAATCTTCTTTCACCAGAAACTAATTGAAATTTATTACTTTCTAATTTTCTAACAGTAATAGGTTGTATAACACCTAATTCTTTAATAGAACTAGCAAGTTCTCTTAAAGCTTCTTCGTCGAAATATGTTCTAGGTTGATAAGGGTTAACATCAATTTTATCTAATTCTATTTCGATAATACTACCAACTAATTTGTCGGCATTTTTATCTGATGCAGATTTTACATTTGGTGTGTCTTGTTGTAATAAAGCAGATAATCCTCTTCCTAACGCTTGTTTCTTAGTCGCTTTTGCCATCTTACGAATTCTTTTTTAATAATTCTTGAGCTAAATTTAAGTAATTTACTGCTCCTTTACTTGTTGCATCATAAGCAATAATGCTTTCACCATAACTTGGTGCTTCACCTAAACGTGTATTTCTTCTAATAATTGTATCAAAAACCATAGAAGAAAAATGTTTTCTTACTTCATCTACTACTTGATTCGATAACCTTAAACGAGCATCGAACATTGTTAATAATAAACCTTCTATATCTAAACTTGGGTTGTGTATATTCTGAACACTTTTTACGGTATTAAGTAATTTACCCAAACCTTCTAATGCGAAATATTCACATTGAATTGGTATAATCACAGAATTTGCAGCAACTAAAGAGTTTAAGGTAATTAACCCTAAAGATGGTGCACAATCTATTAAAATATAGTCATAATCGTCTTTAATTTCTTCTAACGATTTTTTTAACATGTATTCTCTTTCTTGCTTATCTACAAGTTCTATTTCAATAGCTACTAAATCTATATGTGCAGGTATAATATCTACATTTGGCGAATCGGTTTTAATAATTGCATCTTTAGCTGATAAAGTGTGCTCTAAAACATGATATGTTCCGCCTTCTACAGTTTCTACATCTATACCTAAACCAGAAGAAGCATTTGCTTGCGGATCTGCATCTATCAACAAAACTTTTTTCTCTAAAACACCTAAAGAGGCTGCTAAATTTACACTGGTGGTTGTTTTACCAACACCACCTTTTTGATTTGCTATTGCAATAATTTTACCCATGAAAATAAATAGATTTATCTAAATGTAAAATTACATTTTTTTATGATTTTTAGAAGTGAAAGATGTTAACAAATGAATAAAATTTTAAACAACTGGTAATCAGTTATTTAATTTTATTTTTATTTTCTTTTTACACAAATTGATGTAATAAAAAACCGAAAGAATACTTCGGTTTTTTATCAGAAAACAACTGCTATTTTTTTGGTGTATTTTTTAATATTTCAATTAAAAAGTTCCAGAATTTTTGTGTTGATGATATACTTGCACGTTCGTCTGGCGAATGTGCGCCTCTAATTGTTGGTCCGAATGAAACCATATCCATTTCCGGATAATTTTGCCCTAAAATTCCGCATTCTAAACCTGCATGACAAGCAGCAACATTTGCTTTTTCTTGATGTAATTCTTCATATAAATTAGAAACGATATCTAAAATTTCTGAATTTACATTCGGTTGCCATCCAGGATATTCTCCTGAAAAATCAACTGTAAATCCAGACAATTCAAAAGCAGATTTTAAAGAATTTGCTAAATCTAATTTATTAGTTTCTGATGAAGATCTTGTTAAACAACTAATTTTAATTTTGCCATCTTTTGCTACAATTTTAGCAATATTATTAGAAGTTTCTACTAAGCCTTCTATATCCGGACTCATTCTATAAACTCCGTTTAAAGCTGTGTAAATAGATTTTATAAAACCTTCTTGCACACCCAATTCCATCACCTTTTCAGGTAAGTTTGTGTCAGAGATTTCAATATTTAGATTTGGTTCTAAAGTTGCAAATTCTTTTTTAATGTTACTGATTAATAAGTTGCTTTCAAACAAAAAAGCTTCTTTAGAAATTGCATCTACAGTAACCACAGCAAAACTTTCTCTTGGTATAGCATTTCTTAAACTACCACCATTAATTTCTGATATTCTTAAACCATAATTAGTAAATCCGTCAAATAATAAACGGTTCATTATTTTGTTGGCATTACCTAAACCTTTGATAATATCCATCCCAGAATGCCCACCATTTAAACCATTTACAGTGATAGAAAAGGCATTTGAATTTTCTGGAACTTCTTCTTCTTTATATGTTCTTGTTGCGGTAATATCTACGCCACCAGCACAACCCATTCCTATTTCATCATCTTCTTCTGTATCTAAATTTAGTAAAATATCACCTTTTAAAATATTTCCTTCTAAACCCATGGCACCAGTCATTCCGGTTTCTTCATCAATTGTAAAAAGTGCTTCAATATTTGGATGTTCAATTTCTGTAGAAGCCAAAACAGCCATTATTGCTGCAACACCTAAACCATTATCTGCGCCAAGTGTTGTGCCATCTGCTTTTACCCAATCTCCATCAACAATCATTTTAATTCCTTCAGAATCAAAATCGAAATTAGTTGCTGCATTTTTTTGATGCACCATGTCTAAATGACTTTGTAAAACCACTGTTTTTCTATCTTCTAAACCTTTGGTAGCTTTTTTATTGATAATTACATTACCAACTTTATCTACAAATGTTTCTAAATTTAGTTTTTTACCAAAATCTACCATAAACTGTATAACACGTTCTTCTTTTTTTGAAGGACGCGGAACAGCGTTAAGGTCTGCAAACATATTCCAAACTTCTTTTGGTGCTAAATTTCTAACTTCTGTGCTCATAAAAATGTTTTAATTTAAAGTGTAAATTTAAGAGATTTCGATAACACTTTCTGTTAGATTTTTCCTAACTTTTAATAAATCTTTCATGTAATCATCTTCTGCTCTAAAACCAACAGGTAGCACTAAAACAGATTTTAGATTGTGTTTTTCCAATCCTAAAACTTCATCGTATTTAGAAGGAATAAAACCTTCCATAGGACATGAATCTATATTTAAACTTGCACAAACTGTTAGTAAATTACCTAAAGCAATGTAAGCTTGATTTTTATTTGCAATAGCTAATTCTTCTTGTGTTTTTTTCTGAATTTCTGCCGTTAAAAAATCTTTAAACGGATTTAAAATTTCATCGGGTGTATTTCTGATTTTTTTTACTAAGTTGAAATATTCTGTAACTTCTTTTGTAGTGTAATTATCTTGTATGCAAATTACAAATAGGTGAGAGGCTTGCATAATTTGCTGTTGATTAAAAGAAAACGGAAGCAGTTGTTCTTGAACTTCTTTATTATTAATTACAATTAATTTTATAGGTTGTAAACCATAAGAAGTAGCTGTTAAATTAAAAGCTTCTTTTAGTGTGTTTACTTGTTCTTCTGTTAGCTTTTTATTGGTATCAAACTTTTTTACTGCATAACGCCATTTTAAATTATCTATAATAGTCATGTTTTAAGCTTATTTTATTTTACAAAAATATGACATTAATATTGCTTTCTTAAAATTGCTTAATTATATAAATTTATAGAAGTATCAATTTTTTTGTACTTTTAAAATAAAAACTATGAATGAAGATTTTCTTCATTATGTCTGGAAATATAAAATGTTTTCTAACGTAAAATTGTGCACAGTAAATAACGAAACTCTCTCGATTCTTAAAACAGGTTTGCATAATCAAAATGCAGGACCCGATTTTTTAAATACACATATAAAGATTGATGATCAAACTTGGATAGGTAATGTGGAGATTCACTTGAAATCATCAGATTGGTATTTGCATAATCATGAATTAGATAGAAATTATGAAGCTGTAATTTTACATGTTGTTTGGGAAAACGATGCTTTGATTTATATGAAAAATAATAAAGCAATACCCACCTTGGTTCTTAAACCTTTTGTAGATAAAAATCTTTTAAATAATTATAAGAGTTTACTATTATCTCGTAAAAATTGGATTCCTTGTGAAAAAAACTTATCAAAAATAGATTTGTTTACTTTCAATAATTGGAAAGAGCGTTTGTTTTTTGAACGGTTAGAAAGAAAATCATCAGAAATTAAAATTCTTTTAGAAGTAGAGCAAAATAACTTTGAAGGAGTTTTATTTCAATTATTAGCTAAAAATTTCGGATTAAAAATTAATGGAGATGCGTTTTTGGCTTTAGCAAAATCAATTGATTATTCGATTGTAAAAAAAGTAAGTACAAATTCTACACAGTTTTCTGCGTTACTTTTTGGACAAGCAGGTTTTTTAGAAGAAGACATTCAGCATAATTATTATTTGCTTTTAAAAGAAGAGTATGTTTTTTTAAAACATAAATTCAATCTAAAACCTTTGTCAAACAATCAGTTTTCCTTTTTTAGAATGCGTCCTAATAATTTTCCTACCATAAGAATTGCACAGTTAGTTGCATTATTAACCAAAGAGAAAAATTTATTTTCTAAGATTATTGAATCAAATACGCTTGCAGACTTTTATGATTTATTTAAAATTGATATGATTGATTTTTGGCAAACACATTATAATTTTGAATCAGTTTCTAAAAAATCTTCTAAACGACTTACCAAATCATTTATAGATTTATTGATTATCAATACAATAATACCTTTAAAATTTATGTATCATAAGAGCAGAGGAGAGGTGAATGAAGAAACTTATTTAGAAATTTTAAGGGAAATTAAATCAGAAAAAAATAGTATTATTTCTAAATTTACAGAGTTAAAAGTTTCTTCTGAAAGTGCATTCGACTCTCAAGCTTTATTAGAGCTTAAAAACAACTATTGCGCACTTAAACGATGTTTAGAATGCGCAATAGGTAAAAATGTTTTAAGTAAAAGTTAAATTACTTTGGATCTAAAATGTTGTTAATATTTACAATTAAATCTTTGTAATGATACTTAGATATTTTATTTATAGCTCTTTTACTTGCAGTGTTTAACTGGTATTTTAATGTTGTTAATTCTCCTCTAACAATGGAAGAAACATCTGTACTTGTTGCAGATTTATCACTCATTAACGAACCTAATCTTTTGATAAAAGATTTTTGAAGCTTTCTTCTTTGTAAGTCTACGTTTTTAGTGCTTCTAGCTTCAGAAAATATTCCTTTACGTAAATCGCTTATCATGTCTGATGCAGGATAAAAATTATCTTGAATAACTTCTGCTTCAATCATTCTTTCTAAAGTTCTATAATTTAATAATGTTGCTAGATTTCTGTCTTGATAACGACCTAACTTTTCTGTATAGCCTGTTTCATCTATCTTATTAAGAATGTTTTTATCAAGTAACCAATTCTGAGTTTTAAACACGTTATTTAATAACCAATTTAAAGATTCTTTTTGAACGTTTTTAGAAACTGGTACATAAATAGCACCTTGTTGAGATGGTTTTTTGTTGAACTCGTATACTCCACCAATATTACCAGTAACATGGCCAGCATAACGTCCCCAAACACTTAATAATTCACCATATAATTCATTTAAATCTTCGTAATTATTTGTTTGATTAGAAGTCCAATTAGGTAAGTTTTTAGCAACAATTTTTAAGTTTTTCACACCATATGTGCTAGATTTAACTTGATTGTTACCAATTCCTTCGGTTTGTGCAGATGGATCAAAACGCTGGCCGCCAAATCGATAAATTGGGTCATTTCCTTTTTCTTCAATCCACTTGTCTAAAGTTTTAACTTCTTGTTCTGGTGAAGTAACATTTGGTATTTTTCTATAACCCCAGTTAATTGCATAATGATCGTAAGGACCAAGTTGTCTAATAAAACGTATGTTTTTATCACCTGGTTGAGCAACGTAATTATATCTTGCGTAATCCATAATTGTTGCTGCAATTCCGTTTTTTTGAGTAAAATCACCAGATCTTAATGAATCTGTTGGATAAGCATAACTAGCAGCCATGTTGTGTGGTAAACCTAAAGCATGACCAACTTCATGAGCAATTACCATGCGCATCATGTCGCCAATTTCTTCATCTGGTGTGTCTAAAGTTCTCGCAGAAGGATTCGCAGCACCAGTTTCTAGTAAGTATCTATTTCTGTAAGAACGTAAATGATTGTGGTACCAAATAATATCACTTTCTAAAATTTCACCAGATCTTGGGTCAGAAACACTTGGTCCTGTTGCATTTCTTGTTGTACTTGCCACATATCTAATAGAAGAATAACGAATATCTTCCATACTAAATTCTGGGTCTTCTTCTTTTGTTGGAGGCATTTTTGCCATAATTGCATTTTTAAAACCAGCAGTTTCAAAAACTTTTTGCCAATCATCTACACCTTGTTTTATATATTTTCTTAGTTTTTCTGGTGTTGCAGGATCTAAATAGTAAACAATCGGTTTAATTGGTTCTACTAATTCACCTCTATTATAAGCAGCTTCATCTTTTGGTTCTAACCTCCATCTTCTTATGTATCTTTTGCTGTCTGCTTTTAAGGCTTCAGAACTATAATCTACATTACCAATTGTAAAATAGCCAACTCTTTTGTCGTAAACTCTCGACATCATTGGTTCTTCTGGTAATAAAATCATCGATTGATTAATTCGCATAGAAATCGTATTTGTATTTCTATTACTTGGCGGTGCATCAGCATCAAATGTAAAATCTTGAATTACCTCTATGTTTTTTGGGTAGCTTTTAATGCTACTGATAAAGCTTCTAGAAGCATCTAACCTTCTTACTTTGTAGTTTTTTCTGTAATATGATGGTAACCCAGAAATTGCTTTAACATCTGTAGAGAAAAACTTAGTAACGTCTACTAAAACTGCAGTAGAATCGATGTTTTGAGATTTTACATCAAAAGCATAAATTACTGGTTCTAAATTGTTTGCTTTTACAGATTTGTAAATAGGTAGATTATCTTCTGCAATAGCATTGTAAGATTTTACTTTTAATAAGATTTTGTTTTTATATTTTTCCCAAACAATAACTTGTGTGTTAATTTTAGAACCAGCATTAACATAACCACCACCTAAATTAGCAGGAATTTCTTTAATTCTAGTAACTAATAACATTTCTTTACCTAAATAAGAATTAGGAATTTCATAAAGAAATTTATCTTTATTTTCATGTACTTTAAACAAACCATCGTCAGTCTTTGTGCTTTTTTTTACAAAGTCTGAATATTTAGGAGTTTTACTTTTTTTAGGAGTTTTGGTTTCTGTGTTTTTTTCAGTTTTATTTTTCTTCTTTAATTTAATTCGACCACTTTGACTAAATAAATCGGATGTGAAAAGGAGTGAAGTAACTAATGAAAATAAAATTATTTTTTTCATAATAGATTGGTTAATTATTTAATCTACTAAATTATTAAAATTAGCTGAAGCAGATTCTTATATTTCTGTTAAAAAAGAACCTCAAAAAACATTAGTTTTTTGAGGTTTTCATAAATATTATAAGAAAATATTTTTAATACAAACTTTTAAATTTGTTTGGATTCGATTCGTGCATAATATCATAAATCTTTTCAAAAATATCTTCTGCAGATGGTTTAGAGAAATAATCTCCGTCTGTACCATAAGCAGGTCTATGTGGTTTAGATGCCAGTGTAGCTGGTTTGCTATCTAAATATTGATATCCGTTTTGTTTTTCTAAAATTTCTTGTAATATATAAGCAGATGCTCCACCTGGTACATCTTCGTCAACAACTAATAATTTGTTAGTTTTAGCAAGACTTTTAACACAATCAGAATTTAAATCAAAAGGTAACAAGCTTTGTGCGTCTATAATTTCTATATTAATACCTACTTGTTGTAATTCGATAGCAGTTTCTTGCACAATTCTTAAAGTAGATCCGTATGAAACAACTGTAATATCTGTACCTTCTTTAACAGTTTCTACATAACCAATAGGTGTTTTAAATTCTGCTAAATTAATTGGTAATTCTTCTTTTAATCTATAACCGTTTAAACATTCTACCACTAAAGCAGGTTCGTCTCCTTCTAGTAAAGTATTGTAAAAACCGGCAGCTTTTGTCATGTTTCTAGGAACTAAAACATGCATTCCTCTAACGTTATTGATAATACCGCCCATTGGTGAACCTGCGTGCCAAATACCTTCTAACCTATGACCACGAGTTCTAATAATTAATGGTGCTTTTTGTTTACCAAAACTTCTATAATGTAATGTTGCTAAATCATCACTCATAATTTGTAAAGCATACAATAAGTAATCTAAATATTGTATTTCTGCAATTGGTCTTAAACCACGCATTGCTAACCCAATACCTTGTCCTATAATTGTAGCTTCTCTAATTCCTGTATCAGAAATTCTAATATCGCCGTATTTTTCTTGTAAACCTTCTAATCCTTGATTTACATCACCAATAAAACCAGCGTCTTCACCAAAAATTACAACTTCTGGATGCTTCTTTAAGATTGCATCAAAATTATCTCTCATTACAATTCTTGCATCTACCAAGTTTTGTTTTTGAGCATAAACAGGTTTTTTAGCGCTTACATTTAAAGCACTGTAATTACTTTCGCTATATAAATAAGAAGAATATTTATAAGCAGCAGCCTCAATCGTTTTTTTAATAAAGTTTTGAAGTTCTATTTTTTCAGAAAATTCTTCATCTTTTAAATAACGAAGTGTTTTTCTAGTTGCAATTAAAATATCTTTTCTAATCGGTTCTACTAGTTTTTCTAAATCGTTTTTATATTTTGTAATAAACGCGCTGTTTCTACTTTTTTTAGCAACTCTGTCTAGTAGATTAGCCGCAATTTTTACTTCTGCAATTAATTCGTTGTTATAAGCGTTCCATGCATTTCTTTTTGCAGTAGTAACTGTTTTTTTAGCTTCTTTTTCTAGAGTGATTAAATCGGCTTCAGAATCTACAAAACGTAAAGTTTCTCCGTTTTCTGTTTCTAATTCAAAATCTAAAATCCATTTTCTCATTTTAGCAATACAGTCGTGTTCTTTTTCCCACTGTAATCTTTCTTTTCCTTTATATCTCTCGTGAGAACCAGATGTAGAGTGCCCTTGAGGTTGTGTTAATTCTTTAACATGAATTAAAACAGGTACATGTTCTTCTCTAGAAATTTTAGCAGCTTTATTATAAGTGTCTATTAATTTTACATAATCCCAACCATTTACTACAAAGATTTCATAACCATTGGCATCGTTATCTCTTTGAAAACCTTTTAAGATTTCAGAAATACTTTCTTTTGTAGTTTGATGTTTTGCGTGAACAGAAATTCCGTATTCATCATCCCAAACACTCATAACCATTGGTACTTGTAAAACACCTGCAGCATTAATTGTTTCGAAAAATAAACCTTCGCTTGTGCTTGCGTTACCTATTGTACCCCAAGCAATTTCATTACCATTTTTAGAAAAGTTGGTTTTGTGTTGTACACTTTTTTCGTTTCTATAGATTTTAGAAGCTTGCGCTAAACCTAATAAACGTGGCATTTGTCCTGCAGTAGGAGAAATATCTGAACTAGAGTTGTATTGTTCTGTTAGGTTTTTCCAGCTACCATCTTCATTTAAACTATGTGTGGCAAAATGCCCACCCATTTGTCTACCAGCAGACATTGGTTCTATATCGATATCTGTATGAGCATATAAACCAGCAAAAAACTGTTGTGCAGTTAACTCGCCAATTGCCATCATAAAAGTTTGATCTCTATAATAACCAGATCTAAAATCTCCTTTTTTAAAGGCTTTTGCTAAGGCTAATTGAGGCACTTCTTTACCATCACCAAAAATTCCGAATTTAGCTTTACCAGTTAAAACTTCTCTTCGACCAAGTAAACTACATTCTCTACTAATTTTAGCAATTTTATAGTCGTTTAAAACTTCTGCTTTAAAATCTTTAAAAGAAAGTTCTTTTGTATCTTGAGTAAGTGTTTTCTGAGCCATATTTTTCTTGAATTATACTTTTGCAAAAGTAGTCATTTTAGTTGATATTTAAAAATTTCTTATTTATTTAGTAATTTATCAACAAATTAATGTTTTTAGTTTAAAATTTTACGAATAATTAAATTTTATAGATTTATTTTAAAAATCTGTACGAAATAGAAGTAAATGAAGATTATTATAGAATAACCTAAAATTTACTTAAACATTCTTAAATGCTTAAGTAAAGAAAAATGTGTGTTAAAGTTGTTTTAAAATTAGATGAAGTTAGAATAGGTTTTTACAAAAATCCTCGTCTAAAGAAATTGTAGATAGAACCTAAATCACCAGTAAAAGTAAATCTAATTTTTTGAGGATATGCTTCTTGTGAAACCTCCCAACCGTTATTAGAGTATAGCGGTAAATAGATTTCAAAAATATTATGAATAAAGTTTAAACGGATTCCGTTTTCATAACCAAAAAATAAATATTGGTCTTTATTTTTAAGGAAGGCAACATCATTATAAAACTCTACCCATCTCCATAAACCAATGCTTGAGTTTAGAGATAACATATATTGATTAGCAAATCTTGTCGGTAAAACAGACTTAAAACCACCTTCTGTAATAATATATTGTTGGCTAAAAATACCAGAACTTTCAGATCGACCGTAGTAATTTAACTCAAATAAATAGTCGTTAGCTCTATCTAAACCAAAACTAAAATAATCTCCTTCAGATTTATTATGAAGAAATACGCCTGCAAAAACTCTAAAATCTAACTGAGTGTCTGATGTTGTTAGCTTTCTAAACCTATAATCTGCAGAAATCTTAGAGAAATTTTTGGCAACTTCTCCTGTAAAACTATATCTAGTTTCATCAATTATATCTGGGTTGATATAATTATAGCTTAAACTAAATACATTGTAATTATCTTGATCTGTTTTTGTTTCTAACGGAGAAATTTCTTTATTAATATGAACAATTTTTGCTCTTAAATTTTCTGTACTTGCATCTCTTAAAGATTTTCTTTTAAACTGAATGTCAACATATGGTATTAAAGAGCTGTAAGATAATTCTGGTGCATATTGTAATGTGTTTCCGGTAATACCATATGCAATTTTATAAATGTTAGTTTCTTCAAAAAACTGATTAAAAGCTACAGAAAAAGAACCGTTTATCATTTTACTTCTGGTTGCATAACCTGGCGAAATTTTAAATTCTAAATTTCTTTTGATAATAGGCTTATTATGTAGCTTTACGCCTAAAATTAATCCGTCGTAAAAATTATATCCAAAACTAGGTTGGTAAAAAATCTGATTGTAATTTGGTGCTTTAACATCTTTAATCAAAGAAAATTTTAAAGGTTTGTTAAATAATTTTCGCTTTACGTTGTAATAATTATCTAATGTGTTGTATTCCGGATAAATATTTTCGTAGTTTAAAGCAATTTGGTCAAATTTGCCTTTCGGAAGGGTGGTGGTAAGTGTGTCAGAAACGTTAGTAAACCATTCTTTATATTTTATTTCTTTATTTTTTATTCCGTATAGAGCAATAGGAGTCGTAATATTTCTCTTATTTTTAATTGTCACTTTTAAGCTGTCATTTGTTTCTTTAACTTTATCGATAGTATAATCTATCTTTTTGTTAGTTTTTATAAAGTCTTTAAAAAACCATGAAATGTCTTTTGAAGTATTCTTAGTTAGAATATTTTTAAAGTCAGAATCGTTAGTAACTTTAAGTTTATTTTTTTGATAAAATTCTTTGATACTTTTATTTAAAATAGCTTCACTTAAAAAACCTTTTAAATAGGTAAAACCTAAACCAGCTTTATATTTGCTTACTATTCTTCTGTTAAAGTTCGATAAAGAATCTGCAGGAGTATTTAATGCTTGATCTAAAAATCGTCTGGCAGTAAATTGATATACAAATGGATATTTTTCGTTAAACTTAAGTTTAGAAATATTAAATCTTTTTAAAAACCAAGAATTAGATGCTTTTCCTAAAAGTTTAATTTCTGGATAAAATTTATTTACATACTCAATCATCAAATAATTTTGCAAGCCATCTATTAACCAATAATCTTTTCTTTCATTAATTAGCAGAGTTTGTTGTAAATATTTTTTTGATAAAACTTTAAATAAGGTTAAATCTTGTTTAAAAACATCAGAAAAAGGTCTAATAAAATTAGGTAATTGCGTCAATCCGTAAATAGGATTTTGTTTACGCATTACTTCATCAATAAAAATTTTATCAGTAGGTAAAACTCCTAAATATGATGTTAAAAAACTTAGCTCTCTATTTAAGATTACTTTTGTGATATTTTCGTTGAAATCTTCCTGTAAAATATCAGTTTGAATTTCATGACTATCTGTATGAAATTTTTTGAAAGTATTTTTTCTTTGGATGTCTAAAATAACATCTTTTTGGTTTTTACCATAAAGGTTGTAAGTAGTATAAACACCGTCGATATTTGGTTTTTGTTGTTTTAAACTACTTGTTAAGTTAAGGTAATTTGGTAATTTAAACTGAATGTTAAAAGTGGTATAATCTTCAAATAAATCGTTAAGATTTAAGTTGCTCATTAACTGCCATCCATCTTTATAAATTGCAGGTGTTAAATACCAGTACCTTAATCTGTATCCGTTATTATATTTACCGTAACCTGTAAATTTAGAGTTCGGGATTTTTAAAATATAAGTAACATTAATTCTTGTACTTTCTTTAGGTTTTAATGGTTTGTCTAGAAATAGCTGTAAGATATCTTCTTTGTTTTCTAGCTCTTTATAAATAATATTATTAAAATTTATTGTAATGTTTTTGATGTCTGAAAAACCTAAATCTTTTTGATTTGCAAAATATAAGTCTTTTCTAAAATCTTGAATAAAACGTTTTGAAAGTGGAGTTTTTCGATCTTTAAATGCGTTACCCCAATTGTGAAGAAATATGTGATTTAATTCTTGATTAGAAGTGTTTGTGTAAACAATTTCTTGTTGAATCATTAATTTATCTTCTTCTACATTTAAAGTGGCTTTAATATTAATCGCATTTTGTTGTGCTAAGTTAAAGCCACTATAAAGTAGTATGAAAAATAGTATGTAAACTTGTTTTTTCAATAAAGGTAAACTAATAAATTATTAATTAATTTTAGAAGTTTGGTTTTAGCTGGTATTTTGCGTAGAATTTATTGAAGTGTTCAACAGCTTCTTCTGCAGTGTCTACCACTCTAAATAGGCTTAAATCTTCTAAACCAATATTTTTCTCTGTAATTAGCGTGTTTTTTATCCAGTCTAACAATCCGCCCCAAAATTTAGAACCTACAAGTACAATTGGAAAACGGCCTATTTTTTTAGTTTGTATAAGTGTAATTGCTTCAAAAAGTTCATCTAAAGTTCCGAATCCACCAGGCATCACTACAAAACCTTGCGAATACTTAACAAACATAACTTTACGCACAAAGAAATAATCGAAGTCTAAACTTTTACCTGGATCAATCCAAGGATTGTCATGTTGTTCGAAAGGTAATTCGATATTTAGACCAACAGAAAGTCCTTTACCTCTGTTTGCTCCTTTATTACCAGCTTCCATAATTCCTGGTCCACCACCAGTAATAACACCAAAACCTGCTTGTGTTAATTGAAAACCAATTTCTTCTGCTAATTTGTAATATGGATGATCTGGTTTTGTTCTTGCAGAACCAAAAATAGAAACACAAGGACCAATTTTACTTAATTTTTCGTATCCTTCTACAAACTCTGCCATAATTTTAAATATAGCCCAAGAATCGTTTGTTTTAATTTCGTTCCAAGTTTTAATTTGTAGTTTTTCTTTTATTTTTCTATCGTCATTTGTCATTTTAAGTATATTTTATTTATTGTATCATGCTTTTAAAAAAGAAAAGCCTGCTAAATTAGTAATTTTTTTAAGAATTTGGCGGTGTAACTAGTTTTATGTTTTGCAATTTCTTCTGGTGTACCAGTAGTTAAAATTTTACCACCTTTTTTACCGCCTTCCATACCAACATCAATAATGTAATCTGCTAATTTTACAACATCTAAATTATGTTCTATAATCAATACAGTGTTTCCTTTATCGGCTAATTTATTTAAAACTTCCATCAGCACTCTAATGTCTTCAAAATGAAGTCCGGTTGTGGGTTCGTCTAAAATATAAAAAGTATTACCAGTGTCTCTTTTAGATAATTCTGATGCTAGTTTAATTCTCTGTGCTTCTCCACCAGAAAGTGTTGTAGATTGTTGCCCAAGAGTTATGTAGCCTAAGCCAACATCTTTGATGGTTTTAAGTTTTCTGTGGATTTTAGGAATTTTAATAAAAAACTCTGTTGCGTCTTCAATCGTCATTTCTAAAACATCAGAAATAGATTTTCCTTTGTATCTAATTTCTAAAGTTTCTCTATTAAAACGTTTTCCTTGGCAAGTTTCACATTCTACTTGCACGTCTGGTAAAAAGTTCATCTCAATAACTCTAACTCCGCCACCTTGGCAAGTTTCGCATCTACCACCTTTAACATTAAAAGAAAATCGACCAGGTTTGTAACCTCTAATAGAAGCCTCGGCAGTTTTAGCAAATAAACTTCTAATTTCATCAAAAGTTTTGGTGTACGTTGCTGGGTTAGATCTAGGAGTTCTACCAATAGGAGATTGATCGATATCGATAACTTTATCAATATGTTCTAAACCTTCAATTTTTTTATAAGGCATTGGTTTTTTAACGCCTCTGTAAATATGAGCGTTTAAAATTGGGTATAAAGTTTCGTTGATTAAAGTCGATTTTCCACTTCCAGAAACACCGGTAACACAAATCATTTTACCTAAAGGAAATTCTACAGATACATTTTTTAAATTATTACCTGTTGCTCCTTTTAACTTAATCTTTTTTCCGTTTCCTTCTCTTCTTTTTTTAGGAACTTCAATTTTTTTTCTTCCTGTGATATAATCTGCTGTAAGCGTTTTTTGTTTTTTTAATTGACTAAATGTTCCTGCAGATACAATTTCGCCACCATGTTTTCCTGCTCCTGGACCAATATCAAAAACAAAATCTGCTTTTTCAATCATATCTTGATCATGTTCTACAACTAACACAGAATTACCAATATCTCTAAGTTTAACTAAAGAATCTATTAATTTCTCATTATCTCTTTGATGTAAACCAATACTAGGTTCATCTAAAATATATAAAACTCCAACTAATTGAGAGCCAATTTGAGTGGCTAATCGAATTCTTTGCGCTTCTCCACCAGATAAAGATTTAGAAGTTCTGTCTAAGGTTAAATAGTCTAAACCAACGTCTAATAAAAACTGAATTCTAGTTCTTATTTCTTTTAAGATTTCAGAGGCTATTTTTAGCTGTTTTTTAGTTAAATCTTTTTCTATGTTTTTAAACCATTTAGCTAGTTCTGTAACATCTAATTGTGCTAAATCGCTAATGTTTTTATCTAAAATTTTAAAATGTAAAGCTTCTTTTTTTAATCTTTTACCATGGCAAGTAGAACATGTAACTTCGTCCATAAAACCTTTTGCCCATCTTTTTATAGAAGTACTTTCTGCGCTCTTGTACTGGTTTTCAATAAATGCGACAATACCTTCAAAATCGATTTTGTAATTTCTTCTTACTCCAACAGTTTTAGATTCTATTTCAAAAGATTCGTTACCACCATTTAAAATAATATCTAATGCTTCTTTAGGTATGTCTTTGATAGCGTCTGTTAGTTTAAATTTATAACGTTCTGCAATATTTTGAATTTGTTTAAAAATCCAACTGTTTTTTTGTTCTCCAAGCGGAGCAATTCCTCCATTTTTTATAGAAATAGAATCATCCGGAATCACTTTAGATAGATTAATTTCATTAGTTAATCCTAATCCGTTACAAGAATTACAGGCACCTTTAGGTGAGTTAAAAGAAAAAGTGTTTGGTTCTGGATTTGGGTATGCGATACCGGTTGTAGGACACATAAGTTCTCTACTAAAATATCTTGGGTTATTATCTTCTACATCAATAACCATCATTATATTGTTACCAGAATATAAGGCTGTTGTTATAGTTTCATCTAGACGTTTTTCTACGGATTTGTTTACGGCTAAACGATCGATTACAACTTCAATATCATGAGTTTTGTATCTGTCTAGCTTCATTCCTTTTTCAATTTCTTGAATTTTACCATCTACACGAACTCTTAAAAAACCTTGTTTAGAAATTTGTTCGAATAATTCTCTATAATGCCCTTTTCTAGATTTAATTAAAGGTGCTAAAACGGCAATTTTTTTGTTATCAAAATCTTTTAAAATAAGATCTTTAATTTGCTCATCAGAATAACTTACCATTTTTTGGCCTGTGTTATATGAGTATGCTTCACCAGCTCTTGCAAAAAGTAATCTTAAAAAATCATAAATTTCTGTAATGGTACCAACAGTAGATCTCGGACTTTTATTTGTTGTTTTTTGTTCGATAGATATTACGGGCGATAAACCATCAATTTTGTCAACATCTGGTCTTTCTAATCCTCCTAAAAATTGTCTGGCATACGCAGAAAAAGTCTCTATGTAACGCCTTTGTCCTTCAGCGTAAATAGTATCAAAAGCTAAAGAAGATTTTCCGCTACCACTTAAACCAGTTATAACTACTAGTTTTTCGCGAGGAATTTTTACATCAATATTCTTTAAATTATGAGCCCTTGCTCCGTAAACTTCTATATATTCTTGGTCTTTCAAATGTGCCTTATTTTTCAAAAAAAGCAAAGTTAATCATTAGAAATTTAATTTAAGAATCAATCTAAAAACCTTTATAAATGTTTTTTAACTAGTTTTAAGATGTTTAAGAAATAAAAATCTTCCTTTTAAAAATGTAAAATAGTATCTTGCGATATATTTAATTTGGTAAATAATGATAGACAGTATTCGTCATTTTTTTGAAAGAAATGGATTTGGAGTCTTTTCTAGATTGGCAGATAGATTAGGGATGAGAGCATTAAACGTTCGTTTATTCTTTATTTATGCTACATTTTTTACTGCTGGTTTGTCTTTTGGTTTGTATTTAACAATGGCTTTTATTTTAAAATTAAAAGACATGATTTACACCAAAAGAAGCTCGGTTTTTGATTTGTAAAATATGAAGTTTCTAAAATCGAAAATAAATAAAATTGCTTTACTAGCTATGTTAATAATTGGTGTTGGTACAATTGGTTATATGTCGCTTTCTGGCTATAATTTTGTAGATGCTCTTTATATGACAGTAATTACTGTAACAACCGTAGGTTTTGGTGAGTTGCAACCTTTTTCACCTGAAGAAAAAGTATTTACAATTTTTTTAATTTTAACAAGTATTACCATTTTTGGTTATGCGGTTTCTTCGTTTTCAGAATATTTGGTTAGCGGTAAATTATTTCAACATTTTAAACACAGAAAAGTGGAAAAACAAATAAATCATTTAAAAAAGCACACTATTGTTTGTGGTTACGGTAGAAATGGTAAGCAAGCAATATTAAAATTAAGAAACTATAATAAAGAATTTGTTGTTGTAGAAAAAGATAAAGAAATGATTTCTTTTCTAGATTCTGAAGGGATTTTAAATATTGAAGGTGATGCAACTTTAGATGAAACTTTACTAAAGGCAGGTATCGAAAAAGCCTCTTTTTTAATAACAGCTTTACCTTCGGATGCGAATAATTTGTTTGTTGTATTAACTGCAAGTCAATTAAATAATAAATGCACAATTATTAGTAGAGCATCTAACGAATCTTCTTACAAGAAATTAAAGTTTGCCGGTGCAAATAATGTAATAATGCCAGATAAACTTGGCGGAAATCATATGGCGTCTTTGGTTACAACGCCAGATGTTATAGAATTTGTAGATAGATTAACTATAGAAGGTGAAACAACTGCAAACCTAGAAGAAATAGCTGTAAACGATTTGCCATCTAAATTTATAAATAAAACTATTTTAGATTTAGACTTAAGAAAACAAACTGGCTGTACTGTAATAGGATTTAGAAACCCGGATAAAGATTATGTAATCAATCCAGAGGCAAACATCAAGTTAGTAGAAAATTCTCAACTAATTGTTTTGGGTAGGCCAGAGCAAATAATTAAACTAAGACAAATCTTTTAAATGAAAAAAGTAATTATTACAGGTAGCAATGGTTTGTTAGGTCAATCTCTACTAAACTTATTACTCAAAAATAAAGATGTGTATGATGTTTATGGTTTTTCTAAAGGAAAAAACAGAAGCGGAAGAGAAGATTTTAAGTACTCGTCAATAGATATCACTAATAAAATTTTATTAACTGATGCTATTCTAAAAATTAAACCAGATTTTATTATAAATACAGCAGCTATGACAAACGTAGATGCTTGTGAAGATGCCAAAAAAACTTGTGAGGAGTTAAATGTGTTAGCGGTTGAATCGTTAAAAGATGTTTCAAAAAAACTTAAAATTCATTTAATTCATATTTCTACGGATTTTATTTTTGATGGCAAAAAAGGATACTATAAAGAGTCTGATATTCCAAATCCTTTAAGTTATTATGGTGAGTCAAAATTAAAATCTGAACAAGTTTTACTGGATTCAGAAATAGATTTTACAATCTTAAGAACAATTTTAGTCTACGGAAAAGTTTTTGACATGAGTAGAAGTAATATTGTACTTTGGGTAAAAGAAATGTTAGAAAATAATAAAGAAATTACAATTGTTGATGATCAATATAGAATGCCAACTTACGTAGAAGAATTAGCATTAGCTTGCAAGGTTGTTGTTGATAAAAAAGCAAAAGGAATTTTTAATATCTCTTCCGATAAATTGCTTAGTATTTTTGAAATCGCACAAGAAATTGCAGAGGTTTTTAACTTAAGTAAAGATTTAATAAAACCAATTTCTACCAAAACTTTAAATCAAAAAGCTTTAAGACCTGCAAAAACAGGTTTCGACTTAACTAAAACGAATAAAGAGTTAGGCTTTAAAACAAATTCTTTTAAAATAGATTTACAAAAGTTTAAAGAAACGTTTTCATAAAGTTACTTTTAACGATTAAAACTTGTTAAAAGAGCATTTTTTTATGATATTGCGGGTCACTAAATTTAAATTAATCAAATTTCTATTATGAATAAAAAACTTCTTTCGTTGCTAATGTTAGCAACACCCTTTTTTACGTTTGCTCAAGAAAAAGGTTTAGATCAACAAATTGATGAAGCATTTGGTAATGCAACAGGATGGTTTGTAGATTTTATTTTTTATCAAATTCCTTTTACAGATACTATTAGTATTTATTGGGTTTTATTCCCTTTAATATTAGGGGCTTTATATTTTACAGTTTATTTTAATTTCATCAATTTTAGAGGTTTCTTTACTTCAATAAATATTGTTAGAGGAAAATATGACGGTTTAGAAGGTAAAGGCGAAAATAAAGCTATTGAAGTTTCAAATACTGTTTCAACAACAGAGGAAGGTGATAACCCAGATACAATTAGAGTAGAGGGACATGAAGGTGAGGTTTCACATTTTCAAGCATTAACAGCAGCGCTTTCTGCAACTGTAGGTTTAGGTAATATTGCAGGTGTTGCAATTGCTGTTTCAATTGGTGGTGCAGGTGCAACATTCTGGATGATAGTTGCTGGTTTCTTAGGAATGGCGTCTAAATTTGTAGAATGTACTTTAGGTGTAAAATATAGAGACATCGAAGCAGATGGTACTGTTTACGGAGGGCCAATGTATTACTTAACAAAAGGATTAAAAAATAAAACGCTAGGTAAGATTTTAGCAGCTTTATTTGCAATTTTTGTTATTGGAGGTTCTTTTGGAGGAGGAAACATGTTTCAGGTAAATCAAGCTTTTCAATTAGTTCAAAATATTACAGGTGGTTCAGAATCTGTTTTAGCTGGTAAAGGTTGGTTGTTCGGTTTGGTTATGGCTTTCTTAGTTGGTATTGTAATTATCGGTGGAATCAAGAAAATTGCTAAGGTTACAGATAAAATTGTTCCTTTTATGGTTGCAATTTATGTGGGTGCAGCATTGTTTGTGATTTTTGCAAATTATGATATGATTGGTGATGCTTTCGTGCAAATTTTTAATGGAGCTTTTAGTCCAGAAGGAATTGCTGGTGGTGCAATTGGTGTAATGATTCAAGGTTTTAGAAGGGCAGCATTTTCTAATGAAGCAGGTATTGGTTCTGCTTCTATTGCGCATTCAGCAGTAAAGACTAAATATGCAGCAAGTGAAGGAATGGTTGCTTTATTAGAGCCATTTATTGATACTGTAGTAGTTTGTACAATGACAGCTTTAGTATTAATTATTACAGGAAATGTAACTGCGGAAAATGCATCTTTAAATGATGCGCAAGCAATTTTATTAACTTCGGGAGCTTTTGAGTCAGCTATTTCTTGGTTTCCATACGTGTTAACAGTTGCAGTAGTTTTATTTGCATTTAGTTCTATGATTTCTTGGTCTTATTATGGTTTTCAAGGTTGGTCTTATTTATTCGGAAGATCAAAAAAGATGGAATACACTTACAAAGTTATTTTCTGTATTTTTGTTGTAATAGGTGCAGCAGCTAGTTTAGGTTCTGTAATTGGTTTCTCTGATGCAATGGTATTTGCAATGATGGTTCCAAACATGATAGGTTTAATTCTTTTAGCACCTAAGGTAAAAGTAGAATTAAAGAAGTATATGAGTGCTATTAAAACAAACAAAGCATAAAAAGTACAAATGAAAATATTTAAATCCCATTTCTGGTATAATAAAAACCAAAGAAATGGGGTTTTTTTATTGGTTATAATTATTGCTTTATTCCAAGTTTTAATTTTCTTTTATAAAGATTCAAGTAAAGATGTATCAATAATGGATAATGCTCGAACTTTAGCCTTTTATAAGAAGATAGATAGTTTAAAATTAATTGCTTTAGAATCAAGAAAGCCTAAGTTATATCATTTTAATCCGAACTATATCACGGATTATAAAGGCGCTCAATTGGGAATGTCTATAAATGAAATAGACAAATTACTTGCTTACAGAAAGCGTAATCAATTTGTGAATTCTAAAGAAGAGTTTCAGGAAGTTACAAATGTTTCAGATTCGCTTTTAAATAGAATTGCTCCGTATTTTAAGTTCCCTGATTGGGTTACTCAACAAAAAACAAGTATATCTAATTCTACTATTGTTAAATATTCTAAAAAAAAGAATAAAACTCTATCGACAACAGATATTAATAAGGCAACTTTAGAAGATTTTAAAACAATTGATGGTGTTGGAGATAAAATTTCAGCCAGAATTATTAAGTATCGTTCTAAATTACAAGGATTTTCTATGCTTAGTCAACTAGATGAAATATGGGGTGTAAAGCCCGAAATTTTGGTTAAAATTAAACAAACCTTTAAACTTATAGAATTGCCATATATTCAAAAAATTAATGTAAATACAGCTTCTTTTAAGGAAATTCTTAAAACTCCGTATGTAGATTATGAATTGTGTAAAAAGATATTTGAATACAGAGATGAGGTGGCTGAATTGCAAAATATTTCACAATTAAAAAATATCAGTGGTTTTCCGTTAGATTTGTATGACAGAATAGTCTTATATTTGGTAGCTAAATAAACAACTCAAAATTCTTACCAGATGAACAGTATGTACTTTACTGAAGAACACGACGCTTTTCGTGCAAGTTTTAAAGATTTTTTACAGAAGGAAGTAGTTCCTCATATTGATAAATGGGAAAAAACAGGAACCATAGACAGATTTATTTGGAAAAAATTTGGCGAAATGGGATATTTCGGTTTGTGTACACCGGAAGAGTACGGGGGTTTAGATTTAGATTTATTCTACACCGTGATTTTTTTAGAAGAATTGCAAAAGGTCAATTCAGGTGGTTTTGCAGCAGCAATGTGGGCGCATGAATTTTTGGCAATGACACATCTTAATAAGGAAGGTACAGAATTTATAAAACAAAAATATCTTGTGCCAAGTGTAGAAGGCGATAAAATTGGTTGTCTTTGTATCACAGAGCCTTTTGGGGGAAGTGACGTTGCAGGTATGAGATCTACAGCAATTAAAAAAGGTAATAAGTATATTTTAAACGGATCTAAAACTTTTATAACTAACGGAGTTTATTCAGATTATTTAATAGTTGCGGCCAAAACAGATCCTTCGGATAAATATAAAGGGATTAGTATTTTTGTTGTCGATAGAGAAGCAAAGGGTATTTCTGCAACGAAATTAGATAAACTTGGTTGGAGAGCATCAGATACCGGAGAAATTGCTTTTGATAATGTAGAAATCCCAGTTGAAAACTTAATGGGAGAAGAAGGAAAAGGCTTTCCTTATATCATGCAACATTTTGCTTTAGAAAGATTGATAATGGGTGTAAATGCACACGCAAGAGCAGAATTCGCAGTAGATTATGCAATTAATTACATGCAAGAAAGAGTTGCTTTTGGCAAATCTTTAGATAAATTTCAAGCTTTAAGACATAAAATAGCAGAAATGTCTAGTAAAGTAGATATGTGTAGAGAGTATAATTACTCGATAACTAAAAGATTAGATTTAGGAGCTTATGTTGTTAAAGAAGCAAGTATGTCTAAACTATTATCTACAAAGATAGCAGATGAGGTTATTTATGATGCTTTACAACTTTTAGGAGGTTATGGTTATATGGAAGAATATCCTATGGCAAGATTGTTACGAGATAGTAGATTAGGACCAATAGGAGGAGGAACTTCAGAAATATTAAAAGAGATTATAGCAAAAATGGTAATCGATAATAAAGAATATAAACCAGCTACCTAGTAAATTTTTATGTTTTATTATTTTTTGACTTTATAATGATTATTTAAAAATCTGTTTTAAGCTATTGAAAATTAAAGTAAATAGACTATTTAAAATAAATTTAATTTAGTAATTGTTATTTCATAATTTGTAACTACATTTGCAAACCAAAAAATAAACCAAATAGCCATTGTGCTATTCAAAATATAAAGATACTATGAAGGGAGGTGCTAACTTATGTTAATTATACCTATTAAAGAAGGAGAAAATATAGATAGAGCGTTAAAGCGTTATAAAAGAAAATTCGATCGTACTAAGACGATGAAGAACTTACGTAACAGAAAAAACTTTACAAAGCCATCTGTAGCGAAAAGAGCTCAAAGAATAAAAGCCTCTTACGTTCAAAGATTAAGAACACAAGAAGAAGTTGGATAAATCTAACGTATTCTTAAAATAATAAATCTCGCACTAATTTTAGTGCGAGATTTTTTTTGCTTTAAAAACACTAAATTTGATTATTAAAAATCAATAATGTTAATCAATTCTTTTTTAGATTATTTATCCTTAGAAAAAAAATATTCTAAACATACTATAGTTGCATATAAAACAGATTTAACTGCTTTCAATGAATTTTGTTTATCAGAATTTGAATTAGATGATTTACTAGAGGTGAAATATCCTTTAATTAGAAGTTGGATTGTAAGTTTAGTTAATTCTGATGTATCAAATAATTCTATAAATAGAAAAATCAGTTCATTAAAATCATTTTATAAATTTTTACAGAAAACAGGTCAGTTAGATAGCAATCCGTTAGCAAAACATAGGGCTTTAAAAATCAAAAAGAAAGTCCAGGTTCCTTTTACTGTAAAAGAAGTGAATGCTGTTATAAGTTCTCTTGAAAATGATAATGGTTTTGATACTCTTCGAAATAAGTTGTTGGTAGAGCTATTGTACTCTACAGGAATTAGAAGAGCAGAGTTGATCAACATAAAATTACAAGATATAAATTCTACAAACAATACTATAAAAGTCTTGGGTAAAAGGAATAAAGAACGTTATGTGCCAATACTTCCCTCTGTGTTAATTTCAATAAAAAAGTATTTACAAGAGAGAAACAAAGAAGGTTTTGTTTCAGAATATTTGTTAATTACATCAAAAGGAAATAAATTATATGAAACACTTGTTTACAGAATTATTAATTCTTACTTTAGTGAAGTCTCATCAAAGGTAAAAAAGAGTCCACATATATTAAGGCATTCTTTTGCAACACATCTTTTAAATGAAGGGGCAGACTTAAATTCGGTTAAAGAATTGCTAGGGCATTCATCTTTAGCCTCTACTCAAATCTATGCTAGTAATAGTTTAGAAGCAATAAAAAAAGTGTATAACAATGCTCACCCTAGAAGCAACAAAAAATGATAAGGTATGAAAGTATTCACGCAATCGGTAAATTTTAATGCAGATAGTCAATTAATAACGTTTGTAGAAACTAAGGTTTTAACATTGTCAAAATTTCATGATAAGATAGTTGATGCAGAAGTGTTTTTAAAAGTTCAAAACACAAGTGATAAAGAAAATAAAATAACAGAAATAAAAATTAATATACCTGGTAGCGAGTTGATTGTCAAGAGAGAAACGAAAACTTTTGAAGAAGGAGTGAATGCCGCAGTTGATAATTTAAAGAGACAATTAAAAAGATCAAAAGAGAAGTTAAGAGATTCAATGATTTCGTAAAACGAAAAAAAAACAAAAAAACTTAAAAAAAAGTTTTGGAAATTGAAAAAACTTTATACATTTGCAAACCGTTAGAAATAGCGTGTTGTTTTTAAACAACGAAAGCCGATGTAGCTCAGTTGGCTAGAGCAGCTGATTTGTAATCAGCAGGTCGTGGGTTCGAGTCCCTCCATTGGCTCAGTAAATTAAATTGCATTTGTAATTTAAAAGTTCATTAAAATAGTAAATTATCGGGGAGATACTCAAGCGGCCAACGAGGACGGACTGTAACTCCGTTGACTATGTCTTCGCAGGTTCGAATCCTGCTCTCCCCACAATTTACGATTTGCGAAAGTAGCTCAGTTGGTAGAGCGTCAGCCTTCCAAGCTGAATGTCGCCGGTTCGAACCCGGTCTTTCGCTCTAAAATATCAACAAGCCGGTGTAGCTCAGTTGGTAGAGCGCATCCTTGGTAGGGATGAGGTCGTGGGTTCAAATCCCGTCGCTGGCTCATTTTTTATGTATTATTAGACACTAAATATATTTAAACTAAGAATTAAAATTAATAATTATGGCAAAAGGAACTTTTGACCGTTCGAAACCACACTTAAACATTGGTACTATCGGACACGTAGATCACGGTAAAACAACTTTAACTGCGGCTATTACTAAAGTATTAGCTGATGCAGGATTCTCTGAGGCTAGATCTTTTGATCAGATTGATAATGCTCCGGAAGAAAAAGAAAGAGGTATTACAATTAACACTTCTCACGTAGAGTACCAAACTGAAAAGCGTCACTATGCACACGTAGATTGTCCAGGTCACGCCGATTATGTTAAGAACATGGTAACGGGTGCTGCTCAAATGGATGGTGCTATTTTAGTTGTTGCTGCAACAGATGGACCAATGCCACAGACTAGAGAGCATATCTTATTAGGTTGTCAGGTAGGAATTCCTCGTATCGTTGTTTTCTTAAACAAAGTTGATATGGTTGATGATGAGGAGCTTTTAGAATTAGTTGATATGGAAGTTAGAGAATTATTATCTTTCTATGAATACGACGGAGATAATGGTCCTGTAGTTTCAGGTTCTGCTTTAGGAGCTTTAAATGGTGAGCAAAAATGGGTTGATACTGTTCTTGAATTGATGAAAGAAGTTGATGCTTGGATTGAGGAGCCATTAAGAGAGGTTGATAAAGATTTCTTAATGCCTGTTGAAGATGTATTCTCTATTACAGGTCGTGGTACAGTTGCAACTGGTCGTATTGAGACTGGTATTGCAAATACTGGAGATGTTGTAGATATTATCGGTATGGGAGCTGAAAAAATGACTTCTACTATTACTGGTATTGAAATGTTCCGTCAAATCTTAGATAGAGGAGAGGCTGGAGATAATGCAGGTATCTTATTAAGAGGTATTGCTAAAGAAGATATTAAAAGAGGTATGGTAATCTGTAAGCCAGGTTCTGTAACACCGCACGCTAAATTTAAAGCTGAAGTTTATGTTTTAAAGAAAGAAGAAGGTGGTCGTCATACTCCATTCCATAACAATTACCGCCCACAATTCTATGTAAGAACTACGGATGTTACAGGTACAATTAACTTACCTGATGGTGTTGAAATGGTGATGCCAGGAGATAACTTAACAATTACTGTAGATTTAATTCAGCCAATCGCATTAAATGTTGGTTTACGTTTCGCTATCCGTGAAGGTGGTAGAACTGTAGGTGCAGGTCAGGTAACTGAATTATTAGATTAATATTTTATATATTGATTTATTAAGTATAAATTTAAAAGGGTGTCCCGATTTTATCGGGATGCCTTTATAAATGAAATAATAAACGGGTTTAGCTCAGTTGGTAGAGCACTGGTCTCCAAAACCAGGTGTCGGGAGTTCGAGTCTCTCAATCCGTGCAAAAACATACAATTAGAATGAAGTTTATACAATATATTAAAGATTCTTTTGATGAACTAAGTAATCACATGACTTGGATCTCTAAAGAAGATGCTCAAAAGACAACAGTAACAGTAGCGGTGTTCACTATTTTGTTCGCTTTAGCTGTAGCAGGTATAGACTATGTTTTTCAGACAGGTTTGGATAACTTTTTCACAATGTTTAAATCTAATTAGAGATGGCGACTGATTCAGTAATGAAATGGTATGTTGTTAGAGCCATTGGTGGACAAGAGAATAAGGTAAAAGCTTACATAGAGACAGAAATCTCTAGGGTAGGCTTATCTGATTATGTAAGCCAAGTAATAGTACCTACAGAGAAAGTTGTACAAGTACGTAATGGTAAGAAAATAAATAGAGAAAGAGTTTATTTTCCTGGTTACATTATGGTAGAAGCTAATTTGTCTGGTGAAGTTCCTCACGTTATTAAAGCAATTACAGGTGTAATTGGTTTTTTAGGTGAAACAAAAGGAGGTGAGCCTGTACCTATGCGTAAATCTGAAGTAAACAGAATGTTAGGTAAAGTAGACGAATTATCTGTAAGAGATGAGAATGTTGCAATTCCATTTAATATCGGAGAAACAATTAAAGTAGTTGACGGGCCATTTAATGGTTTTGATGGTACTATTGAAAAAGTAAATGAAGAAAAGCGTAAGCTTGAGGTAATGGTGAAAATATTCGGAAGAAAAACACCATTAGAATTAAGTTATATGCAAGTAGAAAAGATATAATTGTTACACAAATATATATCGATTTATTTTTTGGCTTCCAACTTAAAATAAATCATTAAACATTTTTAAAATGGCAAAAGAAGTTAGTAAAGTAGTTAAGTTACAAGTAAGGGGAGGCGCAGCGAATCCATCGCCGCCGGTTGGACCCGCTTTAGGTGCTGCTGGTGTTAACATTATGGAGTTCTGTAAACAGTTTAATGCAAGAACGCAAGACAAACAAGGTAAAGTATTACCTGTCGTTATTACTGTTTTCAAAGACAAATCGTTTGATTTTGTTGTAAAAACTCCTCCTGCAGCAGTTCAGTTACTAGAAGCGGCCAAAATTAAAAAGGGTTCAGGTGAGCCAAACAGAAAGAAAGTAGCATCAGTTACTTGGGATCAAATCAAAACAATTGCAGAAGACAAGATGGTAGATTTAAATGCCTTTGAAGTTTCTTCAGCAATGCGTATGATTGCAGGTACAGCACGTTCTATGGGATTAACAGTAAAAGGTGATGCACCAGCATAAACTTTATAAAAAGTAGTAAAATGGCAAAATTAACAAAAAAGCAAAAAGAAGCTTACGCAAAAGTAGATAGCTCTAAATCTTATGATTTAGCAGCAGCTTCAGCTCTAGTCAAAGACATTACTAATGTAAAGTTTGATGCATCAGTAGATTTAGCAATTCGTTTAGGAGTAGATCCACGTAAAGCTAATCAAATGGTTCGTGGTGTTGTAACATTACCTCACGGAACAGGAAAAGATGTTAAAGTTTTAGCATTAGTAACTCCAGATAAAGAAGCAGAAGCTACAGCAGCAGGTGCAGATTATGTAGGGTTAGATGAATATCTTCAAAAGATTAAAGGTGGTTGGACAGACGTTGATGTTATCATCACGATGCCAAGTGTAATGGGGAAATTAGGTCCTTTAGGTAGAGTATTAGGTCCAAGAGGATTAATGCCGAACCCAAAGACTGGTACTGTTACTATGGATGTTGCAAAAGCCGTTCAAGATGTCAAAGCTGGTAAAATAGACTTTAAAGTAGACAAAACTGGTATTGTACATGCTGCAATTGGAAAAGTATCTTTTGATGCTAAGAAGATTGAAGAGAATGCAAACGAGTTAATACAAACAATTATTAAATTGAAACCAACAACAGCAAAAGGAACGTATGTAAAAAGCGTTTTCATGTCTAGTACGATGAGTCCTAGTATTGCTGTTGAAGTTAAAACTGTTTAATACGTTAAAACTTATAATTATGACTAGAGAAGAGAAATCACAAGTAATACAAGATTTAACAGCAGTATTAGCAGATACAAACACTTTATATTTAGCAGATATTTCTGGTTTAGATGCACAAACAACATCTAATTTAAGAAGAGCTTGTTTTAAAGCAGGAGTTCAGTTATCAGTTGTTAAAAATACATTACTTGCAAAAGCAATGGAAGCTTCAGATAAAGATTTTGGAGACTTACCAACAGTATTAAAAGGAAATACTTCAATGATGATTTCTGAGGCTGCAAATGCACCTGCGAAATTAATCAAAGAATTTAGAAAGAAATCTAAAGATAGACCTTTATTAAAAGGTGCATTTGCAGAAGAATCTATTTATATTGGAGATGATCAATTAGATGCTTTAGTAGATATTAAATCTAGAGAAGAATTAATTGGAGAAATCATTGGATTATTACAGTCTCCTGCTAAGAATGTTGTTTCAGCATTACAGTCAGGTGGACAAACACTTTCAGGTATTATTAAGACATTATCTGAAAAATAATTACGCGCACAAATAAACTATAATAAACAAAATTTTTAAAAACAATTAAAATGGCAGAATTAAAAGATTTCGCAGAGCAATTAGTTAACTTAACAGTAAAAGAAGTTAATGAATTAGCTACTATTTTAAAAGATGAGTATGGTATCGAGCCAGCTGCAGCAGCAGTAGCAGTAGCAGGTCCAGCAGCAGGTGGAGCAGAAGCGGCTGATGAGCAAACTGAATTTGATGTTATTTTAACAGCAGCAGGAGCTTCTAAATTAGCAGTTGTTAAATTAGTTAAAGAATTAACTGGTTTAGGATTAAAAGAAGCTAAAGGTATCGTAGATAGCGCACCAGCAGCAGTAAAAGAAGGTGTATCTAAAGATGAGGCTGAAGGTCTTAAAGCATCTTTAGAAGAAGCTGGAGCTGAGGTAGAGCTTAAGTAAGCTATTACTCCCGACGTGTAAACGTAACGGGAAAACAAATTTAGGTTTAGGTACTAGGGACACAGGTCTCTAGACCTAAACCATTTTGTGTATATATTCGTTCTTTATTTTAATTCAGATTTTAATCAAAAAAATATACTCTTTTGGCAACGAAAAACACTACTGAAAGAATCAACTTCGCAACTTCTCAAATGATTAAAGAATATCCAGATTTCTTGGATATTCAGGTAAAATCTTTCCAAGATTTTTTCCAACTTCAAACGAAAGCAGAAGAAAGAGGTGAAGAAGGTTTGTACAAAACCTTCATGGATAACTTTCCAATTACAGATACAAGAAATCAATTCGTATTAGAATTTCTAGACTACTTCGTAGATCCTCCAAGATATTCTATTCAAGAATGTATCGAAAGAGGTCTTACGCACAGTGTGCCTTTAAAAGCACGTTTAAAACTTTACTGTACAGATCCAGAACACGAAGATTTCGAAACCATTGTACAAGATGTTTATCTTGGTACAATACCTTATATGACAAACTCTGGTACATTTGTAATAAATGGAGCAGAGCGTGTGGTAGTATCTCAGTTACATAGATCACCAGGTGTGTTCTTTGGACAATCTTTCCACGCAAATGGTACAAAATTATATTCTGCAAGAGTTATTCCTTTTAAGGGATCTTGGATAGAATTTGCTACCGATATCAATCAAGTAATGTATGCTTACATTGATAGAAAGAAAAAATTACCAGTAACAACATTATTCAGAGCCATTGGTTTTGAAAGAGATAAAGATATATTAGAAATTTTTGATCTTGCAGAAGAAGTTAAAGTTTCTAAAGCTGGATTAAAAAAAGTATTAGGTCGTAAATTGGCAGCTAGAGTTTTAAAAACTTGGCATGAAGATTTCGTAGATGAAGATACTGGTGAAGTAGTATCTATCGAGAGAAACGAAATTATTTTTGATCGTGATACTATCTTAGATAAAGAACATATAGACGAAATTATAGATGCAGGTGCTAAAACCGTTTTACTTCATAAAGAAGATAACGACATGGCAGATTATGCAATAATACATAATACGTTACAGAAAGATCCTACAAATTCTGAAAAAGAAGCAGTAGAACATATTTATAGACAATTACGTAATGCAGAACCGCCAGATGAGGAGACTGCAAGAGGTATTATAGATAAATTATTCTTTTCTGAACAAAGATATAATTTAGGTGAAGTAGGTCGTTTTAGAATGAACACTAAACTTCAGTTAAATGAGCCTATAGATCAAAAAGTATTAACTAAATTAGATATTATTACCATAATAAAATATTTAATTGAATTAATCAATTCTAAGGCAGAAGTAGATGATATTGATCACTTATCTAACAGACGTGTAAGAACTGTAGGAGAACAATTAGCTGGTCAATTTGGTGTTGGTTTAGCTCGTATGGCAAGAACAATTCGTGAACGTATGAATGTGCGTGATAACGAGGTGTTTACACCAATCGATTTAATAAATGCTAAGACTTTATCATCTGTAATTAATTCTTTCTTTGGTACAAACCAATTATCTCAATTTATGGATCAAACGAATCCGTTAGCAGAGATTACTCATAAGCGTAGATTATCTGCACTTGGGCCAGGTGGTTTATCAAGAGAAAGAGCAGGTTTCGAGGTTCGTGATGTTCACTATACACATTACGGACGTCTATGTCCTATTGAAACACCAGAAGGGCCAAACATTGGTTTAATTTCTTCACTTTCTGTATTTGCAAAAGTGAATAATTTAGGTTTTATTGAAACTCCTTATAGAAAAGTAGATAATGGTATTGTTGCTAAAGAAGAGCCAATTTATTTAAGTGCTGAAGAAGAAGAAGGTAAGAAAATTGCTCAATCTAATTTAGAACTTAAAGAAGACGGTAGTATTGTTTTAGATAGAGTTATTGCTCGTGAAGAAGGAGATTTCCCGGTTGTTACACCAGATGTAATTGACTATATGGATGTTGCACCTAATCAAATTGCGTCGATATCTGCATCTTTAATACCATTCTTAGAGCATGATGATGCGAACAGAGCCTTAATGGGATCTAACATGATGCGTCAAGCTGTACCATTGTTAAGACCAGAATCTCCAATTGTTGGTACTGGTTTAGAGCGTAGAGTTGCAAAAGATTCTCGTATTTTAATTAATGCGGAAGGAGCAGGTGAAGTAATTTATGTTGATGCAAATAAAATTACAATTAAGTATGATAGAACAGAAGAAGAAAAACTTGTTAGTTTTGATTCTGATGAAGTTTCTTACAACTTAATTAAGTTTAGAAAAACCAATCAAGGAACTAACATTAACCTAAAACCAATTGTAGAAAGAGGTGATAGAGTTGAAGAAGGACAAGTTCTTTGTGAAGGTTATGCAACACAAAAAGGAGAATTAGCTTTAGGTAGAAACATGAAAGTAGCCTTTATGCCTTGGAAAGGGTATAACTTTGAGGATGCAATCGTAATTTCAGAAAAAGTTGTTCGAGAAGATATATTTACATCTATTCATATTGATGAGTATTCTTTAGATGTTAGAGATACAAAATTAGGTACCGAAGAGTTAACTAATGATATTCCTAACGTTTCTGAAGAAGCTACAAAAGATTTAGATGAAAACGGAATGATTAGAATAGGTGCAGAAGTTAATCCAGGTGATATCTTAATTGGTAAGATTACACCAAAAGGAGAATCTGATCCTACTCCAGAAGAAAAATTATTGCGTGCTATTTTTGGTGATAAAGCTGGTGATGTTAAAGATGCATCATTAAAAGCTTCTCCATCACTAAGAGGTGTAGTAATTGATAAAAAATTATTTAGAAGAGCCTTAAAAGATAAAAATAAGAGAATTAGAGATAAAGAAGCGGTAGCTACTTTAGAGCAATCTTTTGTTTCTAAATTTGAAGGTCTAAAAGACGAATTAATCGAGAAATTATTTACTTTAATTAGTGGTAAAACTTCTCAAGGAGTATTTAATGATCTAGGAGAAGAAGTTTTACCAAAAGGTAAAAAATATACTCTTAAAATGTTAAACTCTGTTGATGATTATGTACATTTAACAGGTTCTTGGACAACAGATAGCGACTTGAATAAATTAGTTGGTGAACTAGTTCATAACTATAAGATTAAAGTAAATGATTTACAAGGATCATTACGTCGTCAAAAGTTTACAATCTCAGTTGGAGATGAATTACCAGCAGGTATTTTAAAATTAGCTAAAGTTTACATTGCTAAGAAACGTAAGCTTAAAGTTGGTGATAAAATGGCAGGACGTCACGGTAACAAAGGTATTGTTGCACGTATAGTTAGAGCAGAAGATATGCCTTTCTTAGAAGACGGAACTCCAGTAGATATCGTATTAAATCCATTAGGGGTACCATCTCGTATGAATATTGGTCAAATTTATGAAACTGTTCTTGGTTGGGCAGGTCAAAAATTAAACACTAAATATGCAACACCTATTTTTGACGGAGCATCTTTAGAGCAAATTAACGGCATTACAGATGAAGCTGGCGTACCAAGATTTGGACACACATATTTATATGATGGAGGAACAGGTAAACGTTTTGATCAACCAGCAACGGTTGGTATCATTTATATGATTAAATTAGGTCATATGATTGAAGATAAAATGCATGCTCGTTCTATAGGACCATACTCATTAATTACACAACAGCCATTAGGAGGTAAAGCTCAGTTTGGTGGTCAACGTTTTGGAGAGATGGAAGTTTGGGCCCTTGAAGCATATGGTGCATCAAGCATCTTAAGAGAAATCTTAACAGTAAAATCTGATGATGTTATGGGTAGAGCTAAAACATACGAAAGTATTGTGAAAGGTGAAACTATGCCAGAACCTGGTTTACCAGAATCATTTAACGTATTAATGCATGAACTTAAAGGTTTAGGTTTAGACGTTAGATTAGAAGAATAACAAAAATTGATGTAAGAAGTAGGTTTTTTAATCTACTTCTTATAATCATTTATTTATAAGTCTCATTGAGGCCATTTTTACAATTTTAATTCGAATCCATCAACATGGCAAGAAAACAAGAGAAGTACACTGTAAAAAAGTTTAATAAAATCTCAATTGGTTTATCATCACCAGAAGCTATTTTAGAAATTTCTAAAGGTGAAGTTTTAAAACCAGAAACAATAAATTACCGTACGCACAAACCAGAAAGAGATGGTTTATTTTGTGAGCGTATTTTTGGTCCTGTAAAGGATTATGAATGTGCCTGTGGAAAGTACAAAAGAATTCGCTACAAAGGTATCGTTTGTGATAGATGTGGTGTAGAAGTAACAGAAAAGAAAGTACGTAGAGATAGAGTAGGACACATCAATTTAGTGGTTCCTGTTGCTCATATATGGTATTTTAGATCATTACCTAA
This sequence comes from Polaribacter sp. BM10, assembly GCF_002005425.1. Classification (GTDB taxonomy): domain Bacteria; phylum Bacteroidota; class Bacteroidia; order Flavobacteriales; family Flavobacteriaceae; genus Polaribacter; species Polaribacter marinaquae. The sequence goes on from NZ_CP019704.1 coordinate 215,235, forward strand.
CAAAATGGGTTACCTTTTAGGTTTACCTTCTAAAAAGTTAGATATGATTATTTACTATGAGAGATACGTAGTAATTCAGCCAGGTATTGCTAAAAATGTAGAAGGAGAACCATTGCAAAAAATGGATTTCTTAACAGAAGAAGAATACTTAGATATTGCTGATGAATTACCACAAGATAATCAATATTTAGAAGATTCAGACCCAAACAAGTTTATCGCTAAAATGGGTGCTGAGTGTTTAATTGACTTATTAGCAAGAATCGATTTAGAGCAATTATCTTTCGATCTAAGACATAAAGCAAACACAGAAACTTCTAAACAACGTAAAACAGAAGCATTAAAGCGTTTAAATGTTGTTGAGGCATTTAGAGATTCTCAAAAAAATAGAGAAAATAATCCTGAGTGGATGATTATGAAGGCGGTTCCGGTAATTCCACCAGAATTAAGACCTTTGGTCCCATTAGATGGAGGTCGTTTTGCTACTTCAGATTTAAATGATTTATATAGAAGAGTTATTATTAGAAACAACCGTTTAAAGAGGTTAGTTGAAATTAAAGCTCCAGAAGTTATTTTACGTAATGAAAAACGTATGTTACAAGAATCTGTAGATTCTTTATTTGATAACACACGTAAATCATCTGCAGTAAAAACAGAATCTAACAGACCTTTAAAATCATTATCAGATTCATTAAAAGGTAAACAAGGACGTTTCCGTCAGAATTTATTAGGAAAGCGTGTTGATTATTCTGCACGTTCTGTAATTGTTGTTGGTCCAGAAATGAAATTATCTGAATGTGGATTGCCAAAAGATATGGCAGCAGAACTTTACAAGCCTTTTGTAATTAGAAAATTAATTGAAAGAGGTATTGTTAAGACTGTAAAATCTGCAAAGAAAATTATAGATAGAAAAGAACCAGTTGTTTGGGATATTTTAGAAAATGTAATTAAAGGGCATCCAGTATTATTAAACAGGGCTCCTACGTTACACAGATTAGGTATTCAAGCTTTTCAACCAAAATTAATTGAAGGAAAAGCTATACAATTACACCCTTTAGCATGTTCTGCATTTAATGCAGATTTTGATGGGGATCAAATGGCTGTTCACTTACCATTAGGACCAGAAGCTATTTTAGAAGCACAATTATTAATGTTGGCTTCTCATAATATCTTAAACCCTGCAAATGGTGCTCCAGTAACTGTACCTTCTCAGGATATGGTTCTTGGTTTATATTATATGACAAAAGAAAGAGTTTCTACTCCAGATGTGCCTATTAAAGGTGAAGGATTAACTTTTTATTCTCCAGAAGAAGTAACTATTGCTTTTAATGAAGAAAAAGTTGATTTAAATGCTGGTATTAAAGTAAGAACTCAAGATATAGATGAAAATGGAGAACAAGTAACTAGAATTATTAAAACTACTGTTGGTAGAGTTTTATTTAATGAAGTTGTTCCTCCGGCTGCAGGTTATATTAATGAAGTATTAACTAAGAAAAATTTACGTGGAATTATTGGTGGTATTTTAAAAGCTACTAATATTCCTACTACTGGAGAATTCTTAGATAATATTAAGAATATGGGCTATAAATTTGCTTTCCAAGGTGGTTTATCATTCTCATTAGGAGATATTATTATTCCTGCAGAAAAGCAAGGAATGATTGATGCAGCAAACAAAGAAGTAGAAGCAATTGTAGGTAACTATAATATGGGTATGTTAACGCAGAAAGAGCGTTACAACCAGGTAATTGATATTTGGGGAAGAACAAATAACGATTTAACTGAGTTATCTATGAAACGTTTACGTGAAGATCAACAAGGTTTCAACTCGGTATACATGATGCTTGATTCTGGGGCAAGGGGTTCTAAAGAACAGATTCGTCAGTTAACAGGTATGCGTGGATTAATGGCAAAACCTAAAAAATCTACTGCAGGAGGTGGAGAAATTATTGAAAACCCAATTCTTTCTAACTTTAAGGAAGGTTTATCAATTTTAGAATACTTCATTTCTACTCACGGTGCGCGTAAAGGTCTTGCCGATACAGCATTAAAAACAGCCGATGCTGGTTATTTAACACGTAGATTAGTAGATGTTTCTCAAGATGTTATTATCAACGAAGAAGATTGTGGTACATTAAGAGGTTTAGAAGTTGCTCCATTAAAGAAAAATGATGAGATTGTAGAATCTTTATCAGATAGAATTGAAGGACGTATTTCTTTAAATAACGTTTATCATCCAATAACTGAAGACTTAATTTTAGAAGCTAATCAACCTATTACTTATCAATTAGCAAAAGCAGTTGAAGAGTCTGGTGTAGATAGTGTAGAAGTTAGATCTCCTTTATCTTGTGAGTCTACAAAAGGTATTTGTGCAAAATGTTACGGGCAGAGTTTATCTACCCTTAATAAAGTACAAATCGGTGAAGCAGTTGGTGTAATTGCAGCGCAATCTATTGGTGAACCAGGTACACAGTTAACGTTACGTACATTCCACGTTGGTGGGGTAGCAGGTAACATTTCTGAAGACAATAAGTTAATAGCTAAATTTGACGGTAACGTAAGTATAGAAGACTTAAGAACTGTTGTTGGTAAGGATAGTGAAGGCAACGATGTAGATATTGTAATTTCTAGAACAGCAGAAATTAAAATTATAGATAAGAAAACAGGAATTACTCAAAGTACAAACATTATACCTTATGGTTCTATTATCTTTGATAAAGATAGAAAGACGATTAAGAAAGGTGATGTGATTGTACAATGGGATCCATTTAACGGTGTAATTGTTTCTGAATTTAGTGGACGAGTTAAGTTTGATAACTTAGAACAAGGTATTAATTACTCTGTTGAAGTTGATGAGCAAACTGGTTTCCAAGAAAAGGTAATGATCGATTCTAAGAACAAGAAAATTATCGCTTCATTGATTATTGAAGATGAAGATGGTAATGCTTTACGTTCTTACAGTTTACCAGTAGGAGCACACTTAATGATTGATGATGGACAGATGGTAGAATCTGGACATACGTTAGTTAAAATACCAAGAAAATCTGGTAAAGCAGGTGATATTACAGGAGGTTTACCTCGTGTTACAGAATTGTTTGAAGCACGAAACCCTTCTAATCCATCAGTAGTATCAGAGATAGACGGTGTTGTTTCTTTCGGTAAAATTAAGCGTGGTAATAGAGAAATTATTGTTGAATCTAAAACTGGAGATATTAGTAAGTATTTAGTTAAACTTTCTAACCAAATTTTAGTTCAAGAAAATGACTTTATTAAAGCTGGTATGCCATTATCAGACGGAGCTACAACTCCTTCAGATATATTAAGAATTAAAGGACCATCTGCAGTTCAAGAATACTTAGTAAACGAAATTCAAGAAGTATATCGTTTACAAGGTGTAAAAATTAATGACAAGCATTTCGAAGTAGTTGTACGTCAAATGATGCGTAAAGTTAAGATTATTGATTCTGGAGATACTTTATTTTTAGAGAATCAATTAATTCACAAAATTGACTTTATCAAAGATAATGATGCAATTTACGGAATGAAAGTTGTTGAAAATGCCGGAGATTCTGAAAATTTAAGAGCGGGACAGATTATTTCTGCACGTCAATTAAGAGATGAGAATTCTTTATTAAGAAGAAACGATCAAAACTTAGTTGAAGCTAGAGATGCGAGACCAGCAACAGCAGAACAAGTATTACAAGGTATTACAAGAGCATCTTTACAGACGAAATCATTTATTTCTGCAGCTTCTTTCCAGGAAACTACAAAAGTATTAAATGAAGCAGCTGTAAGCGGTAAAGTAGATACTTTAGAAGGATTGAAAGAAAATGTAATTGTAGGTAAGAGAATACCAGCAGGTACAGGTATGAGAGCTTATGAAAACATACTAGTTGGTCCTAAAGACGAAATAGAACAAAGTTTCTAATAGTGTAGCTTTTATTAGTAATATATTTTAAAAGTTGAATTGTTTACTGTAACTTATTTACATTATTCAATTCAACTTTTTTTATTATAAATTAATTGATATATAAACAAGATTATGGAAGAAAATCAAAATAAAGACGGACAATTAAATATAGAATTAGATCAAGAAATTGCTGAAGGTACATATTCTAATTTAGCTATAATTAATCATTCTGTTTCAGAGTTTATAGTAGATTTTATTAATATTATGCCTGGTGTACCAAAGGCCAAAGTAAAGTCTAGAATTATTTTAACTCCGCAACATGCAAAAAGACTTTCTAAGGCATTGGCAGAAAATGTTAGAAAGTTTGAACAACAAAACGGTGAAATTAAAGATTATGAACAACCACCAATTCCAATGAATTTTGGGCCAACTGGTGAAGCATAAAAAAAGCGAAACTTTTTAAAGTTTCGCTTTTTTATTATATTTTTCTTGTTTTGTTTAATAACCAAAAATCTGCTAATACTAGCGCAGTCATGGCTTCGACAATAGGTACAGCTCTTGGTACAACGCAAGGATCATGACGCCCTTTACCAGTTATCTCTGTAACTTCATAATCAGAATTTATAGTTTGTTGATTTGTCATTATTGTAGCAACAGGTTTAAAAGCTACTCTAAAGTAAATATCCATTCCGTTACTAATACCTCCTTGGATTCCTCCAGAAAGATTAGATTCAGTAGATCCATCAGCATTAAAAATGTCATTATGCTCAGATCCTTTCATTTTTGCACCACAAAACCCGCTACCAAACTCAAAACCTTTAACAGCATTAATAGATAACATTGCTTTACCTAATTCTGCATGCAATTTATTAAATATAGGTTCACCTAAGCCAACAGGTATATTTTGAGCAACACATGTAATAGTACCGCCAATAGTATCTCCTGCTTTTCTTATTTCTTGAATTTTAGCAATCATTTTATCTGCAGAACTTTCATCCGGACATCTAACAATGTTGTTTTCTGTCTTAGAAAAATCTAAATCTTGATAAGGCTTATCAATAAAAATATCGCCTACAGAAGAAGTAAAAGCATTAATTTTCATAGATGCTATTAATTGTTTTGCTAAAGCGCCAGCAACAACCCAATTGGCAGTTTCTCTAGCAGAGCTTCTACCACCACCTCTATAATCTCTACCTCCAAATTTTTTATCATACGTGTAATCTGCATGCGAAGGTCTATAAACATTGGTGTTATGATTGTAATCTTTAGATTTCTGATTGGTATTTCTAATAATAAAACCAATAGAAGTACCTGTAGTTTTTTCTTCAAATATACCAGATAAAAACTCTACCGTATCTGGTTCTTTTCGTTGTGTTACAATTTTAGATTGACCAGGTTTACGTCTATTCAATTCATTTTGAATAGCTTCTAAATCAATTTTTAACCCAGCAGGAAAACCATCAATTACACCACCAATAGCGGTTCCGTGAGATTCACCGTAAGTGGTTACTTTTAATAATTTTCCAAAAGAATTAAATGCCATTTTTTTTGTATTTATTTACAAATATAATAAAGTGTTCTTGATGATATTATCTTTTGTAATATTTTAAATGATACCTATAATTTTTATTTTTTGGTGATAGTCTGAATATTAGTGTTATAGAGAATTAAAAATATTATTTTCAAATTTTTTTAAAAAAAACTTCATTTTTGTTTTTCAGAATTAAAAAACCTTTCTATATTTGCATCCGCATTCAGGGAATACCTGATGAGACACTTGGAGAAATGGCAGAGTGGTCGAATGCGGCAGTCTTGAAAACTGTTGACTGTAACAGGTCCGGGGGTTCGAATCCCTCTTTCTCCGCCAGAATTTATTCAAAATTAGCTAAAGTCCTGCAAACACTATGTTTACAGGGCTTTCTTTTTACCCCAAAACATCAAAAAGTGTATTAAATACCATTCTGTAGGATACCTATTAGGTTACCTTTTTAAAACCTTTTTTAGGTCACCTATTTGTTGATAACTATATGTAAATCAGTTACTTGTATCTAAAATAAGACCTAAATATTTTGTAAATTAATGTATAATTTTAAAGGTCACCAGAATGAACAAAACATTTGGATTATTATTCTACTTGAAAAAAAACAAGGTAGATGCACAGGGTAAATGCCCTATTTATTTGCGAATTACTATAGATGGAAAGCGCAAAGAAATCAGTACAAAACGCATTATTGAGATTGAAAAATGGAACAATCAAGGAAATAAAGCAATAGGACGCACAGAAGATATCAAAGAATTAAACGCTTATCTAGATGCTCTTACTACTAGGGTTTATCAATCTCAAAGAGATTTAACACAAGATAATAAAATAGTAACAGCAGAAACACTTAAAAATAAGATTTTAGGAATTGAAGAAAAAGAAAGGACACTTATAACAATTTTTGAAAATCATAATAAGCAAGTAGAAAAATTAATAGGTAAAGAGTTTTCAGCAGGTACTTTAGAACGTTATAAAACAGTTTGTAAACATTTGCAAGAGTTTATGCAATTACAGTATAAAATTAGCGATATAAGTATCAAGTTAATTACTCATAAATTTATAACAGATTTTGAGTTTTATTTAAAAACAGAAAGAAACTGTGGCCATAATAGTACAGTTAAATATATTAAGAACTTTAAGAAAATAGTAAGAATTGCAATTGCTAATAATTGGATTAACAATGACCCTTTTTTAAGTTATAAAGTGCGGTTGAAAGAAGTAGAACGTCAATTTCTAACAGAAGATGAAATTCAAGCAATGTTAGAAAAAAAGCTACATACAAAGCGATTAGAACAAGTAAGAGATATTTTTGTTTTTTGTTGCTTTACTGGTTTAGCCTATAGTGATGTTAAGAAACTAACTAAAGATAATTTAGTATTTGGTATTGATGGAGAAAAATGGATAAAAGTAAAACGTACTAAAACAGATACACGTAGTAATATTCCATTATTACCAACAGCTTTAGAAATCATAAAAAAGTATGAGAACCATCCTGAAGCGGTAAGTAAAGAAGTGCTACTTCCTGTATTAAGTAATCAAAAATCAAATGCTTATCTAAAGGAAATAGCGGACTTGTGTGATATCAATAAGAATTTAACAACACATTTAGCACGTCATACCTTTGCAACTACTGTAACGCTTTCTAATGGTGTTCCAATGGAATCTGTAAGTAAAATGTTAGGACATAAATCATTAAAAACTACACAACACTATGCTAAAGTGTTGGATAGAAAGGTTAGTGATGATATGGCAATCTTAAAACAAAAATTTACAAATAAAATTAATATTGATGCTTCCAATAGAATAGCAAATTAATCTATATAATCGAACCATATCAGTATATGCTTAAACCCTTGTTAAATCAAGGGTTTTTCTGTTAAAAAGTATGTCTGTTTCGTTAATAACTGTGAATAACTTATTCTTTAAAATCAATCATTTTGACGTATATTGTATGTTAGAAATCAGGTAGTTAATACCGTTTAATATTTATTATATACAATGACATTTGAAGTAATTACAAAGGATGATTTAAAGACTCTAAAACAGGAAATCATTACAGAACTAAAGACAATTTTAGGAAGCCAAACAGAGCAAAAAAAATGGTTAAAATCAGTAGACGTTCGTGAGATGTTAAATATCTCTCCAGGAACTTTGCAGAATTTACGAATCAATGGAACATTACCTTATACTAAAATGGGGAAAATGATGTACTATGAGTATAGTGATGTAGTAAATGTTTTAAACCAAAACAAAAGTGCATAGAAGTTAAAAAAAAAAGGTCAGATGAAAAAGTTTAAAAAGGAGGATTCACATCCTTTGGCGATTAACGTGCTAAAGTTAAATCGTTACAATTACGACTTCTTAAATTGCGAGGAAGTTGTTTTTTTTGAATATATGGTTGTTAAGGGAATGGCATTTAAAAACAAAGAGTTTTTTCATAGTTCCGAAACCATTAGAAATGAAACAGGAATTAAAAAGCATTCTTTAAAATCAATTATTACTAAGTTTGAGAGCCTTGGAATTATCTCAATAGATGTTAAAGGGATGCCAAGAGTCAAATATTTCACTGTTCACTATCCTATAATAGTAGATTTAATACCTGAAATATACCAGTTATCTAAAAACGGTAAACTACCTTCTGATTTTAGTAAACATTTATCTGATTTCTTTATTCCTTTGGTTGATGACTACCTAAAAAAGAATAATATAAAGAATATTAAAGAAGAATTAAATAAAAAAGAAAAAATAGATGTAGAATCTGAAGGGGAGTTATCTATATCTTTTTTTAATGATTATTTATCTTCTCTTAAATATGAAAAAAATATTTCACAAGCTGCTTTAAATTTTAATGATGTTGATTTATTTAGAGCTTTAAAAAAATATGATATTGAAGTTATTTGTGAATACATAGGTAAATATTTTGAAGAGGAACATCGACCATCTTTAAATAAATTTTTTAAGTTCGATTCTATATCTAAAAATAAATTAAAATATATTGAAAAAAAGATTGTTGATGAAAATGAATATGTTGAACAAATGCTTGATGAATTGCAAAGAATTTATAATAAGCGTATTGAAATGTATAATAAAGATGACGACCATTCAAGAGCTAAAAGCAAAACTAAATTAGTCGTTACTTCAAGAATAAAACAACAATTAAAAACAGCCTTGATTTATCGAAATGAATTACAAATAACCCATTCATTTACTGCGTATGCAGATGATTTGTTAAAAGGTAATTTATCTATTAGTAAGATTCTACCATATTTTCTTTCATTCAAAGAAGGTGAGTATGAAATAATAGACACGTATTTAGAACATTTTAATATTCAATATGGCTACAGTAAAAACTAAAAATTAATCCAAAACAATCGTTTAATATGAGAATATACATACCACAAAATTTGGATATATTTAAGTTAACAAATAGTATTCCACCAACTTTTAAGCCTTATAAAATTGACAAGCTATGTTATATCGTGCATTTAATTAATGCAATTCCTTTAATGGATAAAGATATTCAAAATGAAGATTTTGTTCCTATCAATGCTCAAAGATTACAAAGTGATATTCAGAATTATAAAAAGTATCTTAACTATTTAGAATACGATTTAAAAATTATAGAGTCTGACAATCATTATATTGTTGGTGAAAAATCAAAAGGGTATAGATTTATTAAAGAATACAGAACAACTGTAAAATCAATGCAAGTAGAAAATTTTACATTTCGTAATAGATTAAAGGCTCATAAAAATAGAAAAAAGGATTCTGTCAAACATCTTAAGTTTTTAACAAAATGGTTCAATCAAAAACTTCAAATAGATTATAATTTTGTTGATACATTTTTAGCAGAAGAGTATCGTTTAAAAATGGAAGATAAAAAGCTTTGGGATTATGATAGAAAAAATAAAAAATACAAGCATCCAGAGAATCAAATGATACACGCACAAATGAGTGCAGAAAGATTAAAGTGGCAGGATCATAGTTTGGTGTTAGATGATAATGTTTACAGGTTACATACCAACTTAACAAATATGGCAAGCAGAATTAGAAATGCTGTTACCTATGATGGCCAAAAGTTAATTTCTATTGATATTAAAAATAGTCAACCATATTTAAGCACAATATTATTAAGTCGTTCGTTTTGGATTGAGCAAAAAAATGAGCCGAAAAATAATAACTCTTTATCAATATCTTTTTGTGAGCCCAAAAAGTCATATTCAAGAGATTTTAATATAAAAGAGGTTTCAAACAAACAAAAACTAAATATAAAACAAATAAACATTCATCACAATGATTCTTACATTATGTTAGGAGATATTGATAATACCCTTGTAAACAATGAGTTTAATCAGTTTGTCAACCTTGTGGTAAATGGTAGGTTGTATGAGTTCTTGGAAGAGAAATTTCGTTTTCACTTGGGGGAAACATTCTCAAATCGTAAAGAAGTGAAAGCAGCAGTCTTTCAAGTATTATTTACAGACAATCGATTTTTGGGGCAAGAAGAAGCAAAACCAAAGAAACTCTTTAAGGAATTGTTTCCAGAAGTATATGAGGTTTTTAGTAAGATAAAAAGTAAAGATAAAACCTTACTACCAAGATTGTTACAAAGTATTGAGAGTTACTTAATAATAGATGTCATTGCAAAGCGAATCTCTAAAGAGTTTCCAAATGCCCCACTATTTACAATTCACGATAGTATTTCTACCACCGAAAAATATGCAGATGTTGTAGAGGATATAATGAAACAGGAATTAGACAAAGCAATAGGACACGCACCAACATTAGCTCGTGAAGAATGGTGTAAAAGCAATATGATAAAACATCTTGAAACCTTAAAAGAGAAATCACAAGTGGTTGCATAATTAACCCTGTTAAACTTATATTAACCCACTGGGTTCTTTGGGTTTAAGATTAACTTCAAAATACCTTTAATTCTTGCCAAAAGTTTTCTATTTTTAAAGTCCTTTAGCTATGAAGGATTCAAATAAATAAAAAACATTTAATGGCAATAAAAAAATCAGAATTATACAGCTCCCTTTGGGCGAGTTGTGACGAATTAAGAGGTGGTATGGATGCAAGTCAATACAAAGATTATGTGTTGGTTATGCTCTTTATAAAATACATAAGCGATAAATGGGCAGGTCAACCCTATGCACCAATAACAATTCCAAATGGTGCTAGTTTTAAAGATATGGCTGCACTTAAAGGAGTAACAGATATTGGAGACCAAATCAACAAAAAAATTATTGCTCCTATAGCAGAAGCAAATCAGTTAGCAGATATGCCAGACTTTAATGATGTTACCAAATTAGGTAGCGGAAAAGAAATGGTAGATAGATTAACCAATCTAATTGCAATCTTTGAAAACCCAAGTTTAGACTTTAGTAAAAACCAAGCAGAAGGAGATGATATTTTAGGAGATGCCTATGAGTATTTAATGCAAAACTTTGCTACAGAAAGCGGAAAAAGTAAAGGTCAATTCTATACTCCTGCAGAAGTAAGCCGAATAATGGCAAATATTATAGGAATAGATAAAGAGCAAACTACTGCAGAAACTACAGTATATGATCCTGCTTGTGGTTCTGGTTCTTTATTGTTGAAAATAAGTAATGTAGCAAATGGTAAAGTAACGTTGTACGGTCAAGAAAAAGATGCAGCTACATCTGGTTTGGCTCGAATGAATATGATTTTACATAACGAACCTACTGCATTAATAAAACAAGGAAATACATTAGCAAAACCATTATTTGAAAACGAAACTGGCGACAACCTAAAAACTTTTGACTATGTAGTTGCCAATCCTCCTTTTAGTGATAAACGTTGGAGTAATGGTTTAAGTTTGCCAGAAGACAATCCATACAATCGTTTTCAAGATTATGGTATTCCTCCTTCTAAAAATGGAGATTATGCTTTCTTATTACATATTGTTCGGTCTTTAAAACGAAATGGTAAAGGAGCTGTTATTTTGCCTCACGGAGTTTTATTTAGAGGAAATGCTGAAGCAGAAATACGTCAAAACTTAATTAAAAAAGGATACATAAAAGGTATTATTGGTTTACCTGCCAATTTGTTTTATGGTACAGGTATTCCTGCTTGTATTATTTTAATTGACAAAGAAAATGCACAAAACCGAAAAGGTATTTTTATGGTAGATGCTGGTAAAGGTTTTATAAAAGATGGCAATAAAAATCGTTTACAAGAAAAAGATATTCATAGAATAGCAACTATTTTTAATGAACAAAAGCAAATACCAGGTTTTAGTAAAATGGTTTCTATTACAGAAATTGAAGCGAATGAGTATAACTTAAATATCCCAAGATATATAGAAAGCCAAGAAACGGAAGATATACAAGATATTGAAGCGCATTTATTAGGCGATATTCCAAATGCAGATATTAAGGCACTACAGCACTTTTGGGACGTGTACCCAAATGTAAAAGGTGCATTGTTTAGCCCAAGTAAAAGAGCTGATTACAGTAGCTTAATAGTAGCTAAAGGGGATATTAAGAACACCATTTTTGAGCATCCAGAGTTTGTGGCTTTTAGTACGCAAATGGATAATTTATTTACCGAATGGAAAACAGTAACAACCACTACTTTAAAAGCCTTAACACAAGGTTTTAATCCAAAAGAATTAATACATAGGGTATCTGAAAACTTATTGAACCAATACACCAATAAGGCATTGATAGATCCTTATAATATGTACCAACATATAATGACATATTGGTTTGAAGTAATGCAAGATGATAGCTACATTATTACCCAAGATGGTTGGGTGGCTGATACCTATAGAATTTTAAAGGAGAATAGCAAAAAGAAATTGGTAGACAAAGGTTGGACTTGCGATTTAATACCAAAAAAACTTGTTATTAATAGATATTTTACGGAAGAAAAGGAAGCTATTGAAAATTTACAAAACGAATTAGAAACCGCTATTGCTAGAGTATCAGAATTACAAGAAGAAAACTCTGGCGAAGAAGAAGCCTTAAATGAAGTTACCAAAAAAGCAGAAGCACAAATAAGTGTAATAGATTTCAAAAACTTGGCATTAAATAAATTTAATGAGCCTTTGTCTGTTAAAAGTGATGCTTTATATGAAGAATTATCAAATCAAAATGCAGTTTTTTTAGAGTTATCAATAAACCAAGTATTTAATCCATTAAGAAATGCAAAAGGTACAATTACTCAAAAAGCAATTAAAGACAGATTAAAGAGTATTGATGTTGATTCAGAAGAAGCTATTTTACTAAATCAGTTTGTGAATAAATCGAAAGAAATCACAGCATTAAAAAAGAAAATTAAAGAATTGATGACTACAATAGATGTTTTTATAAATAAACTTATTGTAGAAAAACCAGAAGAAGAATATATAAAAGAAATAATTATACTGTATGAGTTTATCGAATTAAAAAATAAAGAAACAGCTCTAAAAAAAGAAATCAAAATAGAAGAAGAAAAGCTTGATGCAATTCTCTATGCCAAATACCCAACACTAACAGAAGACGAGGTTAAACAATTGGTAGTAGATGATAAATGGATACATACTATTGAAACTACTATTAAAGACGAAATAGACCATATAAGCCAACGTTTAACCAATCGTGTAAAAGAATTAGCTGAACGTTATGAAAACCCATTACCTGTTATTGATAATAAAGTAGAAAGTTTAGAAACCAAAGTGAACGCTCACTTACAAAAGATGGGTTTTGTATGGAATTAACTGAAACGAAATTTAAACAAACCGAGGTTGGTTTAATCCCTAATGATTGGGAAGTAAAACCATTTTTGGAAGTTTCATTTATGAAAGGTAGAATTGGCTGGCAAGGATTAAAACAAACAGAGTTTACTACAAATAATGATGAGCCCTTTCTAATTACAGGAATGAACTTTAAAGATGGCGAAATTCGTTGGAATGAAGTATATCATATTTCAGAAGAAAGGTATCAAATAGCAAAAGATATTCAACTAAAGAAAAATGATGTTCTAATGACAAAGGATGGGACAATTGGAAAGTTACTTTATGTAGAGTCAATTCCGTACCCGCATAAAGCTTCTTTAAATAGTCATCTTTTAGTTTACCGTCCATTAAGAAATAGTTATAATCCTAAATATCTTTATTATCAATTATTATCCAAATATTTTAAAGATTATGTTGAGTTAAGTAAATCTGGCACAACATTTTATGGTATATCTCAAGAAGCTGTTGGGAATTATCCATTTATTTTACCACCTCTTCCAGAACAAAAAGCCATAGCCCAAGTATTAAGCGATACAGATAATTTAATACAAGCCTTAGAACAAAAACTCACTAAAAAAAGAGCTATTAAACAAGGTGCTATGCAACAGCTTTTAACACCTAAAGAAGATTGGCAGGTTAAGAAGTTGAGAGATTTAATACATAGCTTTCAAAATGGTTATGGATTTTCTGCAAGTGGTTATGTTGATAATGGCACACCAATAGTAACAATGGCACAAATTGGATTAAATGGTACTTTTCAATTTAATGAAAACAAAGTTAATTATTGGCAGAATAAAGACTTCAATATTTTAAAAAATTATCATTTACAAAATGGAGATGTTATTATTGCTATGACTGATGTCACACCAGATAAAAACTTAATTGGTAGAATGTCTATTGTTAAAAGCAATAAAACTCTTTTGTTAAACCAACGAGTTGGGTTATTAAGGATAGACAAGAATAAAATAAATCCGATTTATTTAAAGACCTATTCTAATATGGAAAAGTGGAGAGATTACTGTATTGGTTCTGCTTCATTAGGTGTTCAAGCAAATATTGGCACAAAAGATATATTAAATGGCTACATACACCTGCCTAATATTGAAGAACAAACGGAAATAGCCACAGTCCTTTCCGATATGGATGCTGAAATAGAACAATTAGAACAAAAGCTATCTAAATATAAATTGGTAAAGCAAGGGCTAATGCAAAACCTGTTAACGGGTAAAATTAGGTTGGTGTAAAAAAGAAAAAAGTTATGAAAAAAAATGAAAAAAGAAAATTGAATGATTTTAGTATAACCCTTAAAATCCATTTAGTTTGAGCAATAAAATAGAATTAAAACCTATAAACAGCATTTTAGGAGAACGCTTCTATATTCCTTCTTATCAAAGAGGGTATCGTTGGACAAGTGAACAAGTAGAAGCATTACTAAATGACTTATGGGAGTTTAAAACAAGCCAAAAAACTTCTGATAGCGATGCTAAAAATCCATTTTATTGCCTACAGCCTATAGCAATTAAAGAGTATAATGAAGATGATATAAATTATTGGGAAGTGATTGATGGTCAGCAAAGGTTGACAACCATATTAATTCTGTTGTATTATTTTAATGAAACTGAATTTAAGACCCCAAAAAAGATATTCAATATTAAATATGAAACCAGAAGCGATAGTGAAAATTTTTTAGAGAATATAAAAGACGATACTGTTGCCAATCAAAATATAGACTATTTTCATATTAACGATGCTTTTAAAACTATTGTAAAATGGTTTCAGGAAAAAGAAGAAACAAATGCCGCTATTAATAGTGAGTTTTATCCTGTGCTTATCAATCAAACCAAGCTTATTTGGTTCGAGATTACTGACAATCAAGATTCTATAGATATTTTCACTCGTTTAAATATGGGTAAAATACCTCTTACTAATGCAGAATTAGTAAAAGCATTATTTTTAAGAGAAACAAATTTCAATAAAAAAGAAGATGTTAATTTAAAGCAACTGCAAATAGCTTCAGAATGGGATGCTATTGAAAGCACATTGCAAAATGATGATTTTTGGTATTTTATTTACAACAATTCAAATCCTCTTAAATACGAAACTCGAATAGAATATATTTTCGATTTAATCAAAAATAAAACCAAAGAAGATGAAGATAGGTTTACGTTTTATAAATTTAGTGAAGCGTTTACAACTACCTTAAACGAAGACAATAACCCAGACATAGATAAATTATGGATGGAAATAAAAAAGTACTTTCTAACATTTCAAGAATGGTTTAAAGATAGAGAGTTGTATCATTTAATTGGTTTTTTAATTAGTACCAATAGTAATGTAAGGTTGTTAAAAGAAGCATCTGCAGATAAAACAAAAACAGCTTTTAAACTTCATTTAAAAAAGAAGATTAAAGCCAAAGTAAAATGTCAAATAGACGATTTAAGCTATGGCGATAAATTAATAAAAACAGTGTTGTTACTGTTTAATATTCAAACCATATTAGAAAATCCAAAATCTAATATGCGCTTTCCTTTTAATAGTTATGAAAACGAAAATTGGGATATAGAACATTTACGTTCTCAAACAGATAAAACAATTTCAGGTAAACAAAGAGTGTTATGGTCTAAAGATATTTTAGAATACCTAACAGGGAAAGAAAGTATAGTAGAACAAAGGTTAATAATAGAACAAGAACTAAAAGGGAAAGTAAAAAAGATTTCAAAAGGATTATTAAGTTTAATAGAGGCAGAAAAAGTAGATGCAGCAGAATTTGAAAAATTGTATAAAAAAGTAGCAAAATTATTTAAAGAAGATAAAGAGCCAGATAATAGCATTTCTAATTTAGCATTGTTAGATGCTTCTACAAATAGAAGCTATAAAAACGCAATGTTTCCTATTAAACGTAAAACCATTATAGAAAATGATAAGAAAGGAACATTTGTACCAATTTGTACAAGAAACGTATTCTTAAAGTCTTATAGTAAAAAGTTAGACGATGTGATGTATTGGAAAAATAGTGATGCGAATGACTATTTAGAAGCTATAAAAAACACATTAAAACAATATTTACCAACTCAAAACGCACAAGATGGACAACAATAAAGAAAACAATCAGTCTGGAGAGCGTTTAACTTTTTTTCAGTTATTTAAAGAGAAAGAATATCAAATAGAAGTTCCTATTATTCAAAGAGATTACGCACAAGGTAGAAAATCAAAAGAAGAAGTTAGAAGCTTATTTATAGATGCTCTTTATAACTATTTGTTAGAAAATAAAAAACATAGAGATTTAGATTTTGTTTATGGTAGCTTACAAAATATTGATAGTAATAAAGTTACCAAGTTTATTCCTTTAGATGGTCAGCAACGTTTAACAACATTATTTTTAATGCATTGGTATTTAGCAAATAAAGATGATGATTTTGAAACTTTTAAAACCTATTTAGTTACAAATGATAAATCAAACTTTAGCTATAAAACACGTACAAGTTCTTCAGAATTTTGTGATGCAATATTAAACAATGACATAGATTTAAATGATTTATTAGATGCAGATATAGATAAGGAAAATAGTTTGTCTAAAACAATACAAGATGCTGGTTGGTATTATTCATCTTGGGAAAGTGATCCAACAATTCAATCTATGTTAGTGATGTTAGATACTATTCATTATAAATTTAAAGATGCCCAGGGTTTTTACAACAGATTGGTAAATAAAGACAACCCAGTAATTACTTTCCAGTTTCTAAATTTAGAAGAATTTAAATTAACAGACGACCTCTATATAAAAATGAATGCAAGAGGTAAGCCTTTAACGCCTTTTGAAAACTTTAAAGCAAAATTTGAGCAATTAATTAAAAGCACAACTTTTACAAATGCACCTAACTTTAAATTAGTATTTAATGAATTAGAAAGAGAGGTAACTGTTCAAGAATATTTTTCTCATAAAATAGATACAGATTGGGCTAATCTATTTTGGAATTATAAAAACAGTAAAAATGTTTTTGATGATAAAATTATGAATTTAATCAAAACAAAAGCAATTACTCATTACGCCAATTTAAATGAAAATAATAAGGTCAAATATCTTATTGATAGAGATAAAAAATTAGAAGGTATATCTTTTCAAAAGTATACTGATTTAGGTGGTTTTAGTGAAAAGTTTATTTTAGAGTTTATTTCTTTTTTAGACCTTGTTACCAATGGAAATGAAAAAGTTAAAAAAGTATTAGATAATAAATTTTATTATAATGAAGATATAATTTTTGAGAAAGCTCTAAATGATGATTTTGATAATTACAACCAACGTATATTATTTTATGGGTATTCACAATATCTTTTAAAATGGAAAACAGATGAAGGTTTATTCGATTGGATGCGTATCATTCACAATCTCACAGAAAATAACATTTACAACAACGAAAAAGAATTTATAAGGTCTATTGAAGGTATTTCCAACGTTTTAGGAAATAGTAATAATATAATAAATCATTTTGCTAATAACTTAAAAATTGATGGATTTGGTGCTTTACAAGGTAAAGAGGAATCTATAAAATCCCAATTAATTAAAAAAGAAAGTTGGAAAGATTTAATATTAGAAACAGAACAACATACCTATTTTAAAGGTCAAATAATTTTTATCTTATATTTTTCTGGAATTGAAGATTATTATAAAAATAATGGAAGACAATGTAACTGGTCTGATGAAGATGATGAACAGTTCTTAAATAAATTTAAAAATTATAGAGCTAAAGCTTTAGCTGTTTTTAACGAAAATGGCTTGAAAGAATTTAAAGCTTATAGATGGCGAAGAGCCTTATTAAGCAAAGGTGATTTTTTACTAAAAGAAGGTCGTAATTATAGTTTTTTGATTAATTCTGATAGAGATATTGGTTGGAGAAGATTATTATTGGATGGTGGTGATATTAATAATGCTGGTAAGAGAGATTTTGTTAAAGACTTATTTGATGATGAAGATTTTGATGTACTAAATGTAGAAAGAAGTTTAAAGATTATAATTGATAAATCTAAAGTAGATGATTGGCGAAAGAACTTTATAAATATTCCTGCACTAATAGAATATTTAGGGTCTAAAAAATATATAAGATATAATGCTGAAAACTCAATCTATTTACTTTCTAAAGAGAGGATGAGTGGTAAATATAAAGAGTATTATTCTTATAGTTTTTATTTAAATCATATTTTAGGCAAAACATTAAAACATAAACCATTTGCCTATGTAATTTATAATGAAGTTAGTGGTGAAGATTATCCTCCAAGTATATTTTTTGGAGGTTGGCACTATGATAATTGTAGAATTGAAATGGCGGTTTATGCTTCCTATATAAAAGATGAATTTGAGATAGTTGTTTATCAAGGAGATTTTAAAGGAAATGAAATATCCGAAATATTAGAATCAAATAATTTTTCTCTTTCGGCAAATGATTATAGTATTGTTTTATCAGAAAAAAAAGCTAAAAAAATGTTAGAAACCTTATGTGAATCTTTTAATTCTCTAGAAAATGAATAAAGTAGGCAGTATAGAACGTATCACACAACATAGAGTTGTAAAGTTATTCCAAGAAGAATTAGGGTATACATATTTAGGTGATTGGCAAGAAGATAGAGAAAATAGTAATATTGAGGAAGAATACTTAACAAAGTATTTACTTAAAAAAGGGTATAACAATGCTCAAATTACCAAAGCTATTTATGAGCTAAAAACAACTGCCAATAATTTTAGTGATAGCTTGTATACTACTAATAAAAACGTCTATGAATTATTGCGTTATGGTGCTGATATAAAAACAGAAATTGGTAAAAATACAGAGAAAGTTCATTTTATAGATTGGAGAAATTGGGAATCAAATGATTTCGCAATAGCAGAAGAAGTAACCATAAAAGGTAACAAAACAAAGAGACCAGACATAGTTATTTATGTAAATGGTATTGCATTAGGTGTGTTAGAATTAAAAAGAAGTACCATAACTATAAACGATGGTATTCGCCAAAACATTACCAATCAACAAGACCGTTTTATTCAACCATTCTTTTCAACAGTGCAATATTTATTTGCAGGAAATGATACAGAAGGTTTACGCTATGGAGCTATTAAAACACCAGAAAAATATTATCTAAAATGGAAAGAAGATGTAGAAGATAATAGTAGAAATCTATTAGATAAGTATCTTTTAAAGATGTGTGATAAAGAACGTTTTTTAGAAATTATCTACGATTTTATTGTCTTTGATGGTGGTGTTAAAAAGTTACCAAGAGTACATCAATATTTTGGAGTTAAAGAATCTCAAAAACATATCAATAGATATGAAGGTGGTATTATTTGGCACACACAAGGTAGTGGTAAAAGTATCACTATGGTATATTTAGCAAAATGGATTTTGGAAAATAATCCAAATGCAAGAGTGGTTGTTTTAACAGATAGAGATGAATTAGATAAGCAAATCGAAAGTGTTTTTAAAGCTACAGACGAAACAATATATCGTACTAAAAGCGGTAAAGATTTAATGCAGAAATTAAGTGTTCCTACACCAAGATTAATGTGTTCTTTAGTACATAAGTTTGGGAAAAAAGATACTGGTAATTTTAATCAGTTTATTAAAGAATTAGAAAGTCAACCCTCACAAACAGTAGGTGAATTATTTGTATTTGTAGATGAGTGTCATAGAACACAAAGTGGTCGTTTACATAGAACAATGAAAGCCATTTTACCAAATGCTGTTTTTATTGGTTTTACAGGTACACCCTTACTTAAAAAAGATAAGTCTACAAGTTTAGAAATATTTGGCAAATACATACATACCTATAAATTTAATGAAGGTGTGGCAGATGGTGTTATATTAGATTTGGTTTACGAAGCAAGAGATATAGACCAACGTTTAACCTCTCAAAAAAGAGTAGACCAATGGTTTGCAGCAAAAACTAAAGGCTTAAACGATTTTCAGAAATCTGAACTCAAAAAGAAATGGGGAACAATGCAAAAAGTATTGAGCAGTAGTTCGCGAATGGATAGAGTGGTTACGGATATAGTTTTTGACTTTAGTACAAAACCTCGTTTATCTTCTCAAAACGGAAATGCAATTTTAGTCGCATATTCAATATATGAAGCGTGTAGATATTATGAATTATTCCTTAAAACACCATTAAAAGATAAGTGTGCAATTGTAACATCATATAGTCCACATACAAGTGACGTAACAACTGAAGATACAGGTGCAAGTACAGATACTGAAAAAGAGTTTATGTATAATTTGTATACGGAATTATTAGGTACAAAATCTACGGAACAATATGAAGATTGGGCAAAAGCAAAGTTTAATGATGAGCCTGCAAATATGAAACTTCTAATTGTGGTATCTAAATTGCTGACAGGTTTTGATGCTCCAAGTTGCTCTTATTTATATATTGATAAGAGTATGAAAGACCACGGATTGTTTCAGGCAATTTGTAGAGTAAATCGTTTAGATGGTGATGATAAAGATTTTGGTTACATCGTAGATTATAAAGATTTATTTAAAAATTTGGTTAATGATAAAGGAACAGGAGCTTTACAATTATACACTACAGAATTAGACTATGATGATTTTGAAGCGAAAGATATTGATGTGATGCTTCAAGACCGTTTAAAAGTTGGTAAAGAGCGTTTAGATAATGCTTTAGAGGAAATACATATTTTATGTGAACCTGTTGCAATGCCCAGAAACACACTTGCGTATATTCATTATTTCTGTGGCAATACAGAAATAAAAGCAGAACTAAAGGCGAAAGAAACACAACGTACAGCCTTGTATAAAAAAACAGTTTCTTTAATTCGTGCGTATGCAAATATAGCAGATGAAATGGAAGAAGCAGGTTATACATCAAGTGAAGAAATTAGTATAAAGAAAGAATTAGACCATTACTTAAAATTAAGAGAAGAGATAAGACAAGCAAGTGGTGAAACACTGGATTTGAAAACCTATGAAGCTGATATGCGTCATCTAATAGATACATATATTCAAGCAGATGAATCTGAAGTAATTTCTCCTTTTGATGATATGCCTTTATTAGATATTATCGTAAAATCTGGAATGGCAGATGCTATTAATTCAATGCCTGATGGTATAAAATCGAATCAAGGAGCAGTAGCAGAAACAATTGAGAATAATGTTCGTAAAAAGATTATTAAAGAGCATTTAATTGATCCTGCTTTTTTTGAAGAAATGTCTAAACTTTTGGGAGAAATAATAAAAGAGCGTAAAGCAAACGCTATAAGTTATGCAGAGTATTTAGAAAAGATTGCAGAATTAGCTAAACGTGTAAATGAAGGTAAAAGTGAAGAAACTCCTGAAACATTAGTTACTATGGCACAAAGAGCCTTGTATAATAATTTAGCTAAAAATGAAGTGTTAGCAATGAAAATTGATGCTGCTGTAAAAAATGTGAAAAGAGATAGTTGGAGAGGTAATTTACCAAAAGAAAGAGAAATTAAAGCAGAAATTTACAAACAATTAGCTTCTTATTCAGTGGATACAGGTATAGATATTGCAAATGAATTGCCTGAACCTTATGGTATGGAAAACAAAGTAGAAGCTATTTTTAAATTAATAATAGAACAACCAGAATATTAATGCAAAACATTCAGTTAGGAAATATTAAAATAGAAGTAGAACAAAAGGATATTAAAAACATTCATTTGAGTGTATATCCACCTAATGGCGTTGTTCGTATTGCTGCACCAAATAGAATGGATTTAGATACTATTCGTGTATTTGCGTTAAATAAATTAAAGTGGATTAAAAATCAACAAGAAATATTTAAAAATCAAGCAAGAGAAACCCCACGAGAATACTTAACTAAAGAGAGTCATTATTTTTTAGGAAAAAGATATTTATTAGAAGTAATAGAACAAAATAGTCCACCACAAGTTGTTTTAAAACACAATACAATTGAGTTACATATAAGACCTGGTACATCAGAAGAAAAAAGAGAAGAACTGATGACAGAATGGTATCGTGTGGAATTAAAAAAAATAACCCCCAAATTAATAGCTAAATGGGAAAAAGTGATTGGTGTTCAATCGAATGAATTTGGTATAAAAAAAATGAAAACGAAATGGGGTACCTGTAATGTGGCAGCAAAAAGAATATGGCTCAATTTAGAGTTAGCTAAAAAACCCTTGGAATGTATTGAATTTATTGTTGTTCACGAATTAGTCCATTTATTAGAAAGGACTCATAATGAGGTATTTGTAGGGTATATGAATCAATTTATGCCTAAATGGAGATTTTATAGAGAAGAATTAAACAAATTACCTTTTAGACACATAGATTGGAAATATTAAAAAAAAGTAGTTAAGCGATGAATAATTTAGTAGTAATTTTAGGAGCAGGTTTTTCATTTCCAGCAGGTTTACCTTTAGCAAATGATATCAAAAAACGTTTTAACAGGGTCCAAAAAGAAAAACTATTATTAGCTAGTTCAAGTGAATGGATGTGGGCAGATGATAAAGACGATACTACAAAACATAATGGGTCATTAGGCTTTGACCATTTAGCTTATTCTTATATTTTAAATGAAATTGTTAAAGCCTATAATGATGATGTTGATGATTTTGATAATTATGAAGTTTTCTTCTCTTATGTTTTAGATAAGTTTAGTGATTTAGATTGGTTTAAAGAAATATATGCAAAAGCTAAAAATGAACTTATTAAAGACAAACCATATTTAGTCTCTGAACCTTTGCCACATTCTGATTATCTTGTTCCATTAACACAAGAACCTTACATAAAAAAAATACAAGATATATTCAATTATCTTATTGGTGATATGTTATTTGTTTCAAATGCAACAGTAGATAACTCAATTTCTGAATATACTAAGTTTATAGATTATATACAGACATTTGATAGAGTTGATATTTTTACACTTAACCACGATTTATTATTAGAAAAAATACTTTCTAAAAAGGGTATATCATTTTGTAGAGGTTTTTCTATAGATAATTCAGATGTTTATTATGAAAATAATCCTTTGCCTATATTTAATAATCATTTTACAGATAAAATAAACATACATAAGTTACACGGTAGTACAGACTTTTTTAAATTTCAACATTTTAATAATGATGCGGGTCTATTTTGGTCCCCTACAGAAAAGTATAACTATTTTGTAACGCAAAGTTATAATACAAAACATTATGCTGTAAGAGTAAATCCCATAACAAAAAAGGTTGAACAGGATATGAATTTTGATATAATCCCAAAATTTATAACAGGTACAAAGAAAACAAGTATAATATCAAATGATATTATGTACTCCCAATTATTTAAGAATTTTGAAAATGCCATAAATGTTGCTTCTCAACTATTAATATCTGGTTATTCATATGGTGATGAACATATAAATAATGAATTAAAAAAGAGAGATGATATTAAAATCATAAACCAAAATCCTTATAATCCTTACCCTTTTAAATGTTCTGAATTAAATGAAATAAAATCGTTAGAAGATTTATAGTACAATCAAACCTCCACAACACAAAACTCAGTTTATTGCGAAAAGCAAAAACCCTCTGTCTTTTGTGTTGTTCCGCTCACCATACAAGTTTAGCGTTTTAATATTCTAAAGGTATTTGCATTTTAAAGCTTGTCTTTTCGCATACTCAAAAACAACTTTAAAAAGCAATCTTTAATATTGTTTTCATAAAACACAAAACTCTCCAAAGCTAAGTTACATAACGGGTAGTTATACTGCTTTTTCGTAAAAACTCCAGGCACTATAACGCCATTATGTAAAATAGCCCCACAGCCATTGCGCACCTAGGAAATTTATAATACCATCCAGATATTTTAACAACATGTAGTAGTTAATGCATTTATTTTTATAAGTGCTTATAGGTATAATTAATATAAAATAGTAAAGTAAAAACAATCCAGTTGCAATTCAAAACAATTTTAAAGCACCTATAAAAACAAAAAAAGCCAATAAGAGTATAAATTTTTATTTGTAAATCATTTAGGCGGTTACCGTTTTCACTAAAAGCAAATGCGTTGGTATTTTTAAAGCATTCAGGTAAATTATAGAAGTCAGTAAAACAAAAAAGTTGTAGTAGCATTCACTTTTAATAAAACCTCACAAAAGTAGTTAGTACAAATAAAAAGTTACACACTTATTCTCGCTGCTGCCTGCGCACTAGGTACTTCGTCTTTAATTATTTCCACGTAATTGCTTTTTCCTTGAAAACTAGTTTAAACTATTCAATTCTTTGGTATCTATTTTCTAAAATAGTTTTGTAGGCTGTTTTCATTTCATCTGATAAAAAAGAAGTGTTGATCAATTGTATTGCTTTCGATTTATTTTTAAACATACGTTTAAAAACGCCTTTAATTTGTTTGTCTGTTAAAGCTAAAAACTGTCCCAGTTTTTCAAAGTGTTCTTTTTTTAACTTCCTTTTTTTTCCTGCTAGCGTAAGTGCTAATTCTTCTGTGTCTTCTGGTAAAACAATACACACATTTAACAAGTCATAAGCGTGTGAAAGTATCCATCCAGAAGTGTCTTCTATCATCGAAAAATTCTTTAAATGCATATCATTATTCCCTGTTAAAAAGCTAAATAAAGTCAATTCAAAAAAGAAGATTTTATCAAGTAAAGTATTACGCGAATATTGTCCAATAGCTTTTCCTACTTTTTCCATAGAGCTTTTGTATTTATCATAAGCTTCAGTAACCTGAAATAAATCCAACATATGTATTTTTTCTCCTTCAGTAGTTCTATCAATTCTTTTAGTGATATAAGCAAGTTCTCCAGAAGCAAGTCGTATCAAGCTAGAAGGCACAACGTTCAATCCAAAGGCAGCTGCAATTCTCATTGTCAAATGTTCATTTTCTGGCATTTCTCTAAATTGTGGAGTAGGTGGTTTAAAAATATAGTGTCCTCCCAAGGCCCCAACCACTGTAAGTCTTGGGGGTTCTTTTGTACTAATATTGTTGTCTAAAGACATCGATAGTTTGGGTTGTACACCTGGTACTGCAATACTTCTTTCTACAACGTTTTTTGCTAAAGTCCCCATGTCTTCAAGTCGATATGGAATCTCTGGAGCTTCTTTGGTTCCAAAGAACTCCAAGGCACATTTTTCATGAAAATCAGTTTCAGTTGTCAATGTGTTGTAACAATACAAACAGTTTTTTTTAGACTTCATCGTTTTCTTTTATAGGGATAACACTAACAGCTCCGATACAATTTTGACAACAGGCCAAAAGCAAGCCCATACTGTCATTTGCTTTTATTTTCCAGTTTTTTGTAGCAATCTCTAGCAACCATCCTTCTGGAATTAATCCTTCAAAAAAAGGAAACAAACGAGCACTTGTATAGGGATCAGTTCTTACAGGCATGCTAAACGTGATAAATTGTTTAGGATAATGGGTTACATAAGAAGGATCATATGTAAAAACAAAATCTCCTTCTACGGTTTCTAGTATAATACCTGCAAGTGTCTCTTTATAATATACATTACCTTGTCTCATCGTCTATACTTTTTTTTGCTATTGGGGCTAACTCATGACCAAACATGGCTAAAACCAAATTCACTTTTTCTAAATTTAAATTGGTTTTACCTTGTTCTATTTTTCTAATAACGGTCAAAGCAACACCTGTACGTTCAGCAAACTCTTCTTGGGTAAGATGTACTTCTTTTCTACGATTTTTAACAAATTCTGATAATAGCTTCATTATATGCTTTTAAATATAAATATAGGCAAATATACTAAATTATATGCATGTAGATATAATTTAGTGATTAAAAGTATTTTTATATGCTTTTAGATATAGTAAAAATAATAGGAGAAAAAGAAAAACAAAAAAAGACAGCAAAACAAATGCTTCCCTGGGCAGCGTACTTGTTTCAGAATCTCATAATCTCAACGTAAAAAACAACGATATCAAAATTTTGTCATTGTAAATCCATCGCTATTAGCCTATAAAGGTCAAGCCCTTCGGGTTTTGAAAAAAATCTCCACCAACTAAAAAAATCAGTATTAAAAAATCAACACGCTAGTGGTTGGTAGTATTTTTCTCAAAAACCTTGATAGTCTAGCCTCACCATTTAAAAAACAGCTTTCTTTTTGTTGTTTTCCTTTCCAAAATTTTATGGGCAAAAAAAATAGCAAAAGAATCTGAACCTTAAAATGGATACTTATGCAAAATTTTGAAATCAAGACACACCAAATCGGACGCACATACAAAGCGCCACATTTTTTTATTTTAAATAAAGGGCTAAATAGCGGAAAACCGCTAGACAAACCTTGTCCAAATTGCTTTGTAATTATTGCAAAAACAAAAGCAAAAAGAGAATCCCTGTATTACTTGTGTTTATCCTTAAAAGAAGGGCAATTCTTTGCCTATTATTTAAAAGGATCAGTGATTCCTTTTATTGGTATCTCAGATGCTAAAAAAGTAATCAATACTGCTTTGCAAAATTATGAGGCACAACAATGGCAAATGAAAGTTGAAAAGCTTAAAAAAATCGCAGCTTTTGAAGAAAACTTAAAACAGCAGTTGTCAACCATTTCAAAATTAAAAATTGCTTTGCTAAGATCTTAATTGGCGCAGCCATCCTGAAATTTATTTAGTATTTCAAAATCTAAAGCATATCCATTCTTTAAGGAAAATCCCAAACGACCTATTTTATTTTTTGTAAGAATTCAATTTTTGTGGAATTCAGAGAACCCAAAGAGCTTGCGGTCTGGGTTCGAAAATGAAATAAAAAGTAGAATTCAAATAAAATAAAAGTGAGTCTTGATTTTTTGTTTCGTTTTTTATCAAGAAAAAATGAAAAGGAATAAAACCACCAACCAAATCATGAAAGTAATCATAGCAGGAAGCAGAAACTTCACCAACTATCATAAATTAAAAAAAGAATGCAATCAATTCCTCCAGGATTATAAAAAAATCGAAATTGTATCGGGTTGTCATTATAAAGGAGCAGATAAATTGGGCATTCAGTTTGCAAATGAAAAAGGTTTTGAAGTGATAAAGTTCCCTGCAGCATGGAATACATATGGAAAAGCAGCAGGTCCAAAAAGAAATAAAGAAATGGCAATATTTTCTGATGTATTAATTGCTTTTTGGGATGGAAAGAGCAGAGGTACTAAGAATATGATTCAGTTGGCAAAACAAAATGGATTGTTATTGAAAGTTATATTGTTTTAAATCATAAAAAAAGCCCGATCGTTAGATCGAACTTTTATTTTCCTGAAGCTTGTTCTGAATTTATGTCAGAATCTCACAGGATCTATTCAGTAAAGGTTACCACATCAAAACTGAATTTATCTTTTGCGCTTTGTAATCTTTTTTAAGAAATAGGAAACCATAAAACTAACGGTTGCTCCAATCACTGCTAAAATAATAGTTTTTACAATATCTTGCGTAAATATTCCAGGACTAATACTTAACAAAGTACCAGAGGCAGTTCCTATTTTTAATTGGATGTTGCTGTTCATGGTCCTTGATCTTTTTTTGCTTTAGAATCTTCAACAGTAACTTGACTTACTGCAGAAATAATCCCTCCAGCAACAGCAACATAACCTGCAGCAGTAACTAGGGCAGCAGGTAATGCAATAGGAGCAGCCATAATACTTCCACTAACAGCTAATAAGGACAATCCAATAGTTCTTAAAACTTTGAAAAATTTTGTAAAATACTGATTTTCAGATATAATATTAGGAGGTTCAGAAACCTCTTTCTCCGCAAAACCCGAAACATTACGTTTCGGGTTTTTTATTCTAAAATTTAAAATAATTAATAGATTAAAAAGTCTAACTGTAAAAGGTTAGACTTTTTTGTTTGATAAAACCAAGACATAATATAAATTGTATTTTTACACTATGGATTTGTTTTCTTCAGAAAAAATAAAAAATATTTTGCCATTTGATGGTATCACAAATTATCACGGAGTAGTTTTAAATTTAAACGATTGTAGTTTTTATTATGAAAAGTTGATAAATTCTATAAACTGGAAAAATGATGAAGCTATTATTTTTGGTAAAAAAATAATAACCAAAAGAAAAGTTGCTTGGTATGGCGAATCAGAATTTTCTTATAAATATTCTGGTGTTACAAAAACAGCCAATATTTTTACAAAAGAGTTACTAGAATTAAAATCAATAATAGAAAAAGAAACACAAGAAACATATAATTCTTGTTTATTAAATTTATATCATTCTGGTGAAGAAGGTATGGCATACCATTCCGACGGAGAAAAAATGCTCAAAAAAAACGGAGCAATAGCTTCATTATCTTTAGGTGCTGCAAGAAAATTTTCTTTTAAACATAAAGAAAATAAACAAAGAATAGACATTGTTTTAGAGAACGGAAGTTTATTAGTAATGAAATCTGGTACACAAACAAATTGGTTACATAGATTGCCACCAACAAAAAAAGTAAAAACACCTCGAATTAATTTAACCTTTAGAACAATAGAATTGTAATCTTATCTTTACTTTTGCAAAAAAATATTCATTGGAAACTAACAAGCAACAAACTATAAATCTTAATAAATATATAAGCTCATCTGGTATTTGTTCTAGACGAGAAGCAGAAAGATTTATTAATGAAGGCAGAGTTACAATTAATGGTAAACCAACCCAATTGGGTAACAGAGTTGGTAAAAAAGATGTTGTAAAGTTAGATGGTAGATTAGTTAAACCTAAAAAAACCACACTTTATATTGCTTTAAATAAACCTGTAGGTATTGTTTCTACAACAGATGGTAGAGAAAAAGCAAATATTGTAAAACATATAAATCATCCAGAAAGATTATTTCCTATTGGTCGTTTAGATAAACCATCCGAAGGATTAATTTTTTTAACAAATGATGGTGATATCGTAAATAAAATTTTACGAGCAGGTAACAATCACGAAAAAGAATATTTTGTAACCGTAAATAAATCGATTACATCAGAATTTATAAATAAAATGGGTAACGGAATACCAATTTTAGGTACAGTTACAAAAAAATGTAAAGTAGAAAAAGTAAGCGAAAAAGTCTTTAAAATAATACTTACACAAGGTCTAAATAGGCAAATTCGTAGAATGTGCGAGTATTTAGATTACGAAGTAACCAAGTTAAAAAGAACCCGAATTATGAATGTAGAATTGGGTTTTTTACAAACAGGAGATTGGCGAGA
Organism: Polaribacter sp. BM10; assembly: GCF_002005425.1. Classification (GTDB taxonomy): domain Bacteria; phylum Bacteroidota; class Bacteroidia; order Flavobacteriales; family Flavobacteriaceae; genus Polaribacter; species Polaribacter marinaquae. The sequence continues at coordinate 244,598 of NZ_CP019704.1, forward strand.
ACTTACCCAAGAAGAAATGCAACAAATAAATAAAATGATTGCAACATCTTCTAAAACAGAAGAAGCATCTATTGTAAAAGAAGCACCAAAAGCTAAAAAAGCAAAAAAGAAAGAAGCACCAACTAAAAATAATTTTAATAAAAAAAGTGCATCATTTAGAAAATCATCACCAAAAAATAAAAGAAACAATACCAGTTTTTCATCTAAAAGAAAAAGGAGATAATTTTTTGGGCGTTACTTTGTTCTAAAAGCATTTAGAACCAAAGTCAGGCTTTACACTACAATCTTTTTTTCGTGCCTCAAAAAAGGATTTCCACTTCAATCCTTAACGCATATTTTTGCGAACTAATAGCAAATTAGAATATAAATTATAATTAAGAAACTTACAATTCTTAAATAATAGTATCTTTGCCGATAATGAAATTTGACTTAAAAATTACCGACCCAAAAAGCAAGGCAAGAGCAGGAGTAATAACTACTGATCACGGAGAAATAGAAACTCCTATTTTTATGCCAGTGGGAACTGTTGGAACCGTAAAAGGAGTTCATCAAACAGAATTAAAAAACGAAATAAATCCTGATATTATACTAGGTAACACATATCATTTATATTTAAGACCTGGTTTAGATATTTTAGAAAAAGCAGGTGGTTTGCACAAGTTCATGAACTGGGATAGAAATATCTTAACAGATTCTGGTGGTTACCAAGTGTATTCTTTGTCTGGTAGAAGAAAAATTAACGAAGAAGGTGTAAAGTTTAAGAGTCATATAGATGGTTCTATGCATCATTTTACACCAGAAAACGTTATGGAAACACAACGAACTATTGGTGCAGATATTATAATGGCTTTTGATGAGTGTACACCGTATCCTTGTGATTATAATTATGCAAAAAGATCGATGCATATGACTCATAGGTGGTTAAACAGATGTATAAATCACTTAGATAAATTACCGTATAAATATGGTTTCGAACAAACTTTTATGCCAATTGTACAAGGTAGTACATACAAAGATTTAAGAAAACAATCTGCAGAGTATATTGCAAATGCAGGTCAGCAAGCAAATGCAATTGGTGGTTTATCTGTAGGTGAACCTGCCGAAGAAATGTATGCGATGACAGAAGTTGTAACAGAAATTTTACCAGAAGACAAGCCACGTTATTTAATGGGTGTTGGTACGCCAATTAATATTTTAGAAAATATAGCTTTAGGTATCGATATGTTCGATTGTGTTATGCCTACTAGAAATGCTAGAAATGGCATGCTATTTACTGCTTATGGTTCTATAAATATTAAGAATAAAAAGTGGGAAGACGATTTTTCTCCGATAGACGAAATGGGAATTACATGGGTAGATACAATGTACTCTAAAGCATATTTACGTCATTTATTTGCTGCAAAAGAAATGCTAGGTAAACAAATAGCTTCTATACATAATTTAGGTTTTTATGTTTGGTTAACAAGAGAGGCAAGAAAACATATTTTAGCAGGAGATTTTAGAGAGTGGAAAGATAAAATGGTAAAACAAATGGACAATAGATTGTAAAATTACAAGTTCTTATTAAGAACTTAAATTTAAAAAAAAAAATAATTATTTATTCTTTTGAAAATAATAGATTGGTACATATTAAAAAGATTTTTAGTGACATTTTTGTTTACATTATTAATCTTAATTCCGATAGCAATAGCTATTGATGTTTCTGAGAAAATAGACAATTTTTTAGAACATCCAGATTTAGGATTCAATGAGATTTTAAATGATTATTATTTAAATTTTACAATATATTATACCAATACTTTTATGCCTTTGGCATTGTTTATTGCTGTAATTTTATTTACATCAAAATTATCTAATAACACAGAAATTATAGCAATTACAAATGCTAAAGTTTCTTTTACTCGCTTTTTATATCCATATTTTATAGGCGCCACTTTAATTACTATTTTATCGTTGGCTATGAATCATTATGTTGTACCAACAAGTAGTAAAACAAGAAAAGCTTTCGAAAAAAAATATATTAATAACTCGAAACAAATTAACGAGCTAAAATACGTTTCAGATTTTAGTTTACAATTAACAGATAGCACGTATATATTTATAAGAACGTTTAATACAGAAAATAATATAGGTTACGATTTTAATTCAGAAACCTATGATGGGTTAAAATTAAAGTCAAAATTATCTGCAAACAGATTAAAATATAATGTAAAAGATTCAACCTTTACAATTAGTACCTGGAAAAAAAGATTGATTTATAAAGACAGAGATAGTATTTTTTCTGGTAATAAGATAGATACAGTTTTTAGTTTTACACCAAGAGATTTAATCTATAAATCTGCTTTTGCACAAGAAATGCCATCTAATGAATTGATGAAGTTTATAGATATTTCTAAAAAAAGGGGTGTTAAAAACCTTAATGCCTATTTAGTTGAACTTTATAAAAGAACTAGTTTACCTGTAGCTTCCTATATTTTAACCATCATTGCAGTTGCATTGGCTTTTAGAAAAAGAAGAGGTGGTACAGGCGTTAACCTAGCAATAGGAGTTGGTATTATGTTTTTGTATGTGTTTTTTATGAAAGTTGGTGAAGTATTAGGCTCTGTTGCCGGAGTAAATTCTATCACTTACGTATGGATTCCTAATATATTATTTGGTGCAGTTGCTGTTTATTTATACTTAAATGCAAGAAAGTAAATTAAAAAATTATTTATTACTACACCTCATTGTCTTTATTTGGGGGTTTACTGCAATTTTAGGTGCGCTAATAACTATTGATGCAATTCCTTTGGTTTGGTATAGAATGTTATTGGCGGTAATTTTTATTGCAATTTATTTTCTTTGGAAGAAAAAATCATTCAGAGTCAATAAAAAAGGACTTTTAAAATTTTTATTTACAGGAATTGTAATTGCCTTACACTGGGTATTTTTTTTCAAAGCTATAAAAGTTTCTAATGTATCTGTTGCACTAGTAACCATGAGTACAGGTGCATTTTTTGCATCATTAATAGAACCTATATTTTTTAGGAGAAAAATAAATATTTTAGAGATTTTTTTAGGATTATTAGTCATAGGTGGGTTGTATATTATATTCAATTTCGAAAGTCAATATAAATTAGGTATTATTTACGCGTTAATTGCCTCTTTTTTAAGTGCGCTATTTGCTGTTTTAAACGGTTTGTACATTAAAAAATACACTGCGGATGTTATTTCGTTCTACCAATTATTTTTTGGCGTTGCTTTTATTACTGTATACTTATTAATAACTAACGGATTTTCTATTGCCTTTTTTCAAATTGAAACTTCAGACTGGTTGTACCTTTTAATTTTAAGTAGTATTTGCACTGCTTATGCTTTTATTGCTTCTGTTGAAGTAATGAAATATCTTTCTCCTTATACCGTAATGCTTACAATAAATTTAGAACCTATTTATGCAATTATTTTAGCATTAATAATTTTTGGTGATAAAGAGCAAATGAGTAACACTTTTTATTTAGGAGCTTTTATAGTCTTGTTTGTAGTATTATTAAATGGTCTTTTAAAAAATAGAAAGACATTAAAAGATAAGATTCAGCAAAAACTGAAAAAGAAAAAAGTAATTTAATTTAGCCTTAAAAAGTAAATTTTATAGTATGTTTGTTCTTACAAATAACTAAAATCAAATCACTAGAAATGGAATATTTAGAATTTGAAATGCCAATAAAAGAACTTCAAGATCAACTGCAAAAATGTCAGATTATTGGTGAAGAAAGTGAGGTAGATGTAACTGCTACTTGTAAAAAAATTGAAAAGAAACTAGCAGATGCTAGAAAAAATATATACAAAAACTTAACGCCTTGGCAGCGAGTACAATTATCTAGACACCCAAACAGACCTTATACTTTAGATTATATTAAGGCAATTTGTGGTGATACTTTTATGGAACTTCATGGAGATAGAAGTGTAGGTGATGATAAAGCGATGATTGGTGGATTGGGTAAAATAGGAGATCAATCTTTTATGTTTATTGGTCAGCAAAAAGGTTTCAACACAAAAACACGTCAGTATAGGAATTTTGGAATGGCTAATCCAGAAGGATATAGAAAAGCTTTACGTTTAATGAGAATGGCAGAGAAATTTGGTATTCCTGTAGTAACACTTTTAGATACTCCTGGTGCATACCCTGGTTTAGAAGCAGAAGAGCGCGGACAAGGAGAAGCTATTGCTAGAAATATTTTTGAAATGACAATTCTTAAAACACCAATTATAACAATTGTTATTGGTGAAGGAGCTTCTGGTGGAGCTTTAGGAATTGGTGTTGGAGATAGAGTTTATATGATGGAAAACACTTGGTATACGGTAATTTCTCCGGAATCTTGTTCTTCTATCTTATGGAGAAGTTGGGAGTTTAAAGAACAAGCTGCAGAAGCTTTAAAACTTACCGGTAACGACATGAAAAAAATGAAATTGATAGACGGAATTATCAAAGAGCCAATTGGTGGTGCACATTCTGATAGAGAAGGGGCTTTTGCTGCTGTTCAAAGTCAAATACTAGCTGCTTTTGATGAATTGAAAGATTTATCTGATGAAGATTTAGTTGAAAAAAGAATGGATAAATATGCAAACATGGGTGTTTACAAAGAGTAAATATCTATTTAAATAAAATAAAAAAAGCGAAATTCAAATTTGAATTTCGCTTTTTTTATTTTACAATATTTTTTTAAATACCTAAAGAAGTAAATAATTCTTTTAATCTTGGTTCTGATGGTCTAGGTGCATCAGAATTTACAATTTTACCTTGAGGATCTATTAGTATAAATCTAGGAATCGAGTTTATCTGATATTCTTGCTGAAAAGATATGTCTTTTCCTGCCCAAAGTTGAACGCCAGATAACTGTTTTGCTTTTACAAAATCTTTCCATTTCTTTTCTGCTGCTTCCCAAGATCCGCCACTTCTTCTGTATTCATCCGTAGAAATACTTATAAATTCTATATTTTTACCGTGATATTCTTTTTCTAAAGATTTTAGATAAGGAATTTGTTGAATACAAGGTCCGCACCAAGTAGCCCAAACATCTATATAAACAAATTTTCCTTTAAAAGAGTCTAAAGATTTTTTACCGCCTTTGTAATCTGTATAATCAACAAATTTTGGTGAAATAGTTCCTTTAGCCATAGCTTTGTTTTTTTCATAAGCTTGGTTAAAATAAGTAATCATTTGATTGGTTTGACTATCTACCATTTTTACTAATGTAGTATCTATGTCTTTATAAGAATTTAAAATACTATCGTAATTAGATTTAATAGAAGCTATTTTGTTTTTAAAATCATTTTCATTTAATTCTAGTAGTAACGTAGGATTTCCAATTTTTTGACTTTCTGTAATCTGAGCTAAAATAAAATTACTATTATCAGCACCTTGTCCAGAGAACTTAAAACTAGACATAAAATTTTCAGAGTCTCCATTTAACTTAATATCAAATCCGTTTTTTAAATAAATAGGAGCTCTTTTTGCAGGACTAGTACTAAGAGTGTACACTGCAGCGTTTTCTATATTTAAAGTATCTTTAAAAGTACCATCGTTATTAATTGTAATGCTTTTTACGGGACCTTGTTGACCTGTAATTGTTAAAATAGAATCTTTATTGTTTTCTAACTTTCCAGAAAGCGTTAAATAATCTTTAGAATGTTCTTTAGTACAAGAAGCAAGTGCAAAAACAGCGATGATTATGATGCTAATTTTTTTCATTTATTATAAATATTTATTTGAAACAAATATATAAATTTAATCAAAGGATAGTGTCTTTCGATATTTAACTTTTCTGTTAAAAATATAGAAATCAATTGTGTTTTTGTAGTTTAATGTAAAAAAAAATCTCAAACGTTAGTTTGAGATTTTTTAATTTATGATTATGATTATGATTCTGATTCTGATTCTGATTCTGATTCTGATTCAGATTCTTGTTCTATTTTTCCTTTTTGTATCTTGATATTTAATTTATTTTCTTTTTCATCAAGATCCATAGAAATTGTATCTCCTTCATTTAGTTTAGAATTTACAATTTCTTCGGCTAAAGCATCTTCGATGTATTTCTGAATTGCTCTTTTAAGTGGTCTAGCACCATACTTTTTATCAAAACCTTTGTCAGCAATATAATCTTTTGCTTTTTCGCTTAATTGTAATGTATAACCTAAATCTGATATTCTACGTAATAGTTTATCTAATTCGATATCTATAATCGAGTGTATATCTTCTCTTTCTAGAGCGTTAAATACAATTACATCATCTATTCTGTTTAAAAATTCTGGTGCAAAAGATTTCTTTAAAGCACCCTCAATTACAGATTTTGCATGTGCATCTGCTTGTTCTTTTTTAGAAGAAGTACCAAAACCTACTCCGCCACCAAAATCTTTTAATTGTCTAGCACCAATGTTAGAAGTCATAATGATGATTGTATTTCTAAAATCAATTTTTCTTCCTAAACTATCAGTAATATAACCGTCATCTAAAATTTGAAGTAACATGTTAAACACATCTGGATGCGCTTTTTCAATTTCATCTAAAAGAACAACAGAATAAGGTTTTCTTCTAACTTTTTCTGTTAATTGACCACCCTCTTCATAACCAACATATCCCGGAGGAGCACCAATTAAACGAGAAATAGCAAATTTTTCCATGTATTCACTCATGTCAATTCTAATTAAAGAATCATCAGAATCAAATAACTCTTTTGCTAAAACTTTTGCTAATTGCGTTTTACCAACACCGGTTTGTCCTAAGAAAATAAAAGAACCAATTGGTTTGTTAGGATCTTTTAATCCAACTCTATTTCTTTGAATTGCTTTAACAACTTTAGATACAGCAATATCTTGCCCAATTACCTTGCCTTTTATAAGTTGAGGTAATTCGTTTAATTTATGTGTTTCTGCTTCTGCAACTCTATTTACAGGTATGCCTGTCATCATAGAAACAACTTCTGCAACATTATCTTCTGTTACAATTTCTCTATTTAATTTAGAGTCATCTTCCCATTGTTTTTGAGCAGAATCTAAAGCAGCCTCTATATTCTTTTCATCATCTCTTAATTTTGCAGCCTCTTCATATTTCTGTCCGTTTACAGCTTTAGTTTTTCTTTCTCTAATAAGCTCTAACTTGGTTTCTAACTCTAAAATTTGTTGCGGAACAACAATATTAGTGATGTGAATTCTAGATCCTGCTTCATCTAAAGCATCAATAGCTTTGTCTGGCAAATATCTATCAGTCATATATCTGTTAGTTAATTTTACACAAGCCTCTAAAGCTTCATCTGTATAATTTACATGATGATGTTCTTCATACTTCGTTTTTATATTGTGTAAAATCTGTATTGTTTCTTCTACGGATGTAGGATCTACAATTACCTTTTGAAAACGACGTTCTAATGCGCCATCTTTTTCGATATTTGTTCTATACTCATCTAAAGTAGTAGCACCAATACATTGTATTTCTCCACGAGCCAAGGCTGGCTTTAACATATTAGAAGCGTCTAACGAGCCTGTAGCGCCACCTGCGCCAACTATTGTATGAATTTCGTCTATAAAAAGAATAATGTCATCATTCTTTTCTAGTTCGTTCATTAGAGCTTTCATACGTTCTTCAAATTGACCACGGTATTTTGTACCCGCAACCAAACTTGCTAAATCTAAAGAAACCAAACGCTTGTCAAATAAAATTCTAGAAACTTTTCTTTCTACAATTCTTAAAGCTAAACCTTCTGCAATGGCAGATTTACCAACACCAGGTTCTCCAATAAGCATTGGGTTGTTTTTCTTTCTTCTACTTAGTATTTGAGAAACTCTTTCAATTTCTTTTTGTCTACCAACAACAGGGTCTAATTTTCCTTTTTCTGCTAAATCTGTTAAATCTCTACCAAAATTATCTAAAACTGGTGTTTTTGATTTTTTAACATTTTTTCCTTTTTGAGGTTGATCAAAAGGATTTTGTTTTTCAGAAGCAAATTCATCATCAGATGGTGTTTCTGCTATCGGATTGTTAGGTAGATCTTCATCATCTACATGCAGTTGTTTATATAAAGCTTTCGCTTCATCGTAATTAACGTGATATTTCTGAATCAACTTAGTAGTTGGGTCATTTTCGTTTCTTAAAATACATAAAAGTAAATGTGCAGTATCTATAGATTCGCTTTGATATAGCTTTGCTTCTAAAAATGTTGTTTTTAGAGCTTTTTCTGCTTGTCTCGTTAAATGTAAACTTTGTTTCTCAGAAGTTTCTGCAAAAGTAGGATCAACTGGGTTTAGTTGTTCTAACTTTTTACGCAATAAAATAGTATCTACATCAAATGCAGTTAAAATTTCCATTGCTTTTCCTTCTCCTTTTCTTATTAAACCTAATAACAAATGTTCTGTTCCAATAAATTCATGCCCTAATCTTAGCGCTTCTTGTTTACTGAATGCTATTACATCTCTTACCTTCGGTGAAAAATTATCGTCCATATATTATTGTCTATTGATGTAAATTTAGTCCTTTTTTTTCTTAAAAATTACAAAAAATATGCCAACTCTTAAAAACTGACAGTTTGACTTTAAAAATAAAGTAGAAAATAGTTGAAAATCAAGTAAGTAAAAAGGGCTAATAAATTATTAATAAATGTTGATAACTCTATCGAATTCATAAGTCTTAAACCTTTGTAAATAGTAATAGAAATAGTATCTTGCCTTGTTTTAAAAAAAGGAATAATTATTAATAGAAAATATATATGGCAGACGGAGAAAAGTTAATTCCGATTAACATTGAAGAGCAGATGAAATCTGCATACATCGATTACTCGATGTCAGTTATTGTTTCAAGAGCATTACCAGATGTAAGAGATGGTTTAAAACCAGTGCATAGAAGGGTTTTGTATGGTATGCATGAACTAGGAATTAAAGCAACAGGAGCTTATAAGAAATCAGCAAGAATTGTTGGAGAAGTATTAGGTAAATATCACCCACACGGTGATACATCTGTATATGATTCTATGGTGAGAATGGCGCAAGATTGGAGTGTGCGTTATATGATGGTAGATGGGCAAGGTAACTTTGGTTCTGTTGATGGAGATTCTCCGGCAGCAATGCGTTATACAGAGGTTAGAATGCAAAAAATATCAGAAGAAATGTTAGCTGATATTGAAAAAGACACTGTAGATCATCAATTAAATTTTGATGATACTTTACAAGAACCTACTGTTTTACCAACGCGTATTCCTAATTTATTAGTAAACGGTGCTTCTGGTATTGCTGTAGGTATGGCAACAAATATGGCGCCACACAATTTAACAGAAGTAATTAACGGTACTGTAGCTTATATTGATAATAGAGATATCGAGATAGACGAGTTAATGCAGCATATTACTGCACCAGATTTTCCTACAGGTGGTATCATTTATGGTTATGATGGTGTAAGAGACGCTTTTCATACAGGTAGAGGTCGTATAGTAATGCGTGCTAAAGCTGTTATAGAAGAAGTAAAAGGACGTGAATGTATTATTGTTACCGAGATTCCTTATCAGGTTAACAAAGCAGACATGATCAAGAAAACTGCTGATTTAGTAAACGAAAAGAAATTAGAAGGTATTGCTAATATTCGTGACGAATCAGATAGAAATGGTATGCGAATTGTTTATGTTTTAAAACGTGATGCCATTCCTAACATCGTCTTAAATAAATTATTTAAATACACACAGCTTCAAACTTCTTTTAGTGTAAACAATATTGCATTGGTAAAAGGAAGACCAGAGCAACTAAATTTAAAGCAATTAATACATTATTTTGTAGAGCACAGGCATGAAGTAATTGTACGTAGAACAGAGTTTTTACTTAAAAAAGCAGAGGCTAGAGCACATATTTTAGAAGGATTAATAATTGCTTCGGATAATATTGACGAAGTAATAAAAATTATTAGAGCATCTAGTAATGCAGACCAAGCTAGAGAAAGTTTAATTGAAAGATTTGAATTGACAGAGATTCAAGCTAAGGCAATTGTAGAAATGCGATTACGTCAATTAACAGGTCTAGAGCAAGATAAGTTACGTGCAGAGTATGATGAAATCATGTTGACTATTACAGATTTAAAAGATATTCTTGCAAACGAACCAAGACGTTATCAGATAATTAAAGACGAGCTTCTTTTAATAAAAGATAAATATGGTGATGAGCGTAGATCTATCATCGAGTATGCTGGAGGAGATATGAAAATTGAAGACATGATACCTAATACAAAGGTTGTTGTTACAATTTCTAATGCTGGTTATTTAAAAAGAACAAATTTAGAAGAATATAAAGTTCAGAATAGAGGAGGTAGAGGTCAAAAAGGAGCAACTACAAGAAATGAAGATTTCTTAGAACATTTATTTGTAGGTACAAACCACCAATATATGATGTTCTTTACTCAAAAAGGTAAAGTCTTTTGGATGCGTGTTTATGAGATTCCAGAAGGTGGTAAAAACACAAAAGGTAGAGCGATGCAAAACCTTATTAATATCGAACAAGACGATAAGGTTAAAGCGTTCTTAGTTACTCAAGATTTAAAAGACGAAGAGTATATTAATAGCCATTATGTCATAATGGCAACGAAAAAAGGTCAGGTTAAGAAAACTTCATTAGAACAATATTCTAGACCAAGAACTAATGGTATTAATGCAATTACTATTAAAGAAGGTGATGAGCTATTAGAAGCTAAATTAACTACTGGAGATAGCCAAGTTATGTTAGCATTAAAATCTGGAAAGTCAATCCGTTTTGAAGAAGCTAAAACTCGTCCGATGGGAAGAACAGCTTCTGGTGTAAGAGGTATTACACTTCAACATGAAAATGATGAAGTAGTAGGCATGGTTGCTGTAAACGATATGGAAAGTAATATATTAGTTGTTTCTGAAAAAGGATACGGAAAGCGTTCTAAATTAGATGACTACAGAGTTACAAATAGAGGAGGTAAAGGTGTTAAAACTTTAAATATTTCAGAAAAAACAGGAGATTTAGTTGCAATCAAAAACGTAGACGATTCTAACGATTTAATGATTATTAATAAATCTGGTTTAACCATAAGAATGGCTGTAGAAGATTTAAGAGTTATGGGACGTGCAACGCAAGGTGTTCGTTTAATTAATATTAAAGATTCTGATAGCATTGCAGCAGTTGCTAAAGTTGCTCATGATGAAGAAGTAGACGAAGAAGAAAATGCCGAAGAAATAAAAAATGGCACGGAAATTGAAAATGATTCAAGTGAAAATCAAGAATAATTATAAATTTAATATCAGTAAAATGAAAAAACAAATATTAGCGTTAACTGTAGGTTTCTTATCAATGGCTTCTTTTGCGCAAAAAAGCGAATTGAAAACAGCTGAAAAAGCAATTAAGAAACAAGATTATACTACAGCTTTGTCAGCTATAGCTCCTTTAGCATCTATGGAAGCAACAATGGAAGCTAAATATAAAGCAAAATATTATTATTTAAATGGTCAAGCATTGGCTGGTAAAAATGATTATAAAGGTGCTGCAGATGCATTTAATGCTTTATTTAAATATGAAAAAGAAATTGGTAAGCAGAGATATACAAAAGAAGCGCAACCAATGTTAAATGAATTAATTCAAAAAGCATCTAATTTAGCTATTAAACAATATAATAGTAAAGATTATAAGCAAGCAACAGGTAACTTCTATTTAACATATCTTTTAAGTCCTAAAGACACAAGTTTTTTATATAATGCAGCAATTAGTGCTTCATTATCAAAAGACTATGATGTTTCTTTAAAGCATTACAGAGAGTTAAAAGAAATAGGTTATACAGGTATCACAACTCAATACTTAGCAACAAACAAAAAAACGGGAGCTGTAGAAAACTTAGGAACTAAAACTAATAGAGATACTATGGTTAAGTTAGGTCAATATTCTAACCCTACAGTAAAAGTTTCTGATTCTAAGCAAGCTGAGATTGTTAAAAATATAGGATATATTTTAGTGAATCAAGGTAAGACAGATGAAGCTATTGTAGCTTTACAAGAAGCTAGAAAAGCAAATCCGAAAGATGTTAATTTAATTTTAAACGAAGCGCAATTATACATTAAATTAGAAAAAATGGATAAGTTTGGAGCTTTAATGGAAGAAGCTGTAAAGTTAGACCCAACAAACCCAACGTTATTTTTTAATTTAGGTGTTGTTAATGCTAATCAAAACAAAAGTGAAGAAGCAATTAAATATTATGAAAAAGCAATCGAGTTAAAACCAGATTACGGAGATGCTTACATGAATTTAGCTGTAGCAATATTAAGTGGAGAAAAAGCAATTGTTGATGAAATGAATGAAAATTTATCTAACTTTAAGAAGTACGATGAGTTACAAGAAAAGCAAAAAGTATTATACAGAAAAGCATTACCTTATTTAGTAAAAGCAGATAATATTGAAAGATCTGAAGGTACTGTTAAAACTTTATTGAATATCTATGATACTTTAGAAATGACTACTGAAGCAGATGCTTTAAGACCAATTTATAAAGAAATGAGAGGTCAGTAATAGATCTTAAGATTGATAAAAAAAATCCGAAACTTTAAAGTTTCGGATTTTTTTATATCATTTTTTTAATAACTCTTAGCTTGTGTGTATGCTTTTGTAAATCAGCATTAAAAATACCACTATGATCTAAGGTATCTATTCTAACCTTACCATGAGCATGAATAATGTTATAGTCATTTAAAACAATTCCAACATGTATAATTTCACCTTCTTCATTATCAAAAAAAGCTAAATCACCAGGTTCGCTTTCTTCTATAAAACTTAATACTTCACCTTGTTTAGCTTGTTCTTTAGCATCTCTAGGTAATTTATATCCAGAAAGTTTGTAAACCATTTGTGTAAAACCAGAACAATCTATCCCAAACGGTGTTTTTCCTCCCCACAAATAAGGACTATTTAGATAGGTAAATGCAATCTTTAAGATTTCTGGCTTAGATAGTTTTTTATCAAAAACAGTGTTCTCATATTTATAGTTATAAGAACCTAATCTTAAGTTTCCAATACTAAATTTAGGTAATTGAGAACCAATTGCAATAGTTGTTAAATCATTATTTTCTGATGTAACAAAATCTAAAATTTCTCCAGAAAAAGTTAAGCTAGCATGCTCTATAGAATTATAAAAGTGTTCTGTAATTTCTAGGTATTGTTTATTGTCTATATAACCTTCAAAATTATCGAAACTAATACGAATTTTACTCCAGTTTTTAGTCTTTTCAATAATTTGAAAATGTTCACCAAAAAGAAGTTGACTAATCATTTCAGATTTGTCAGATTCTTCTGCCCTTACGGGTACAATACTTAAATTACAGATGCCATATAGCATAAATTGCTTGTTATTTATTTAAGATTATAATCTTTCAATTACCATAGCACTGGCACCACCACCACCATTACAAATAGCTGCAGCACCAATTTTTGCATCATTTTGCTTTAAAATAGAAGTTAATGCAATTACAATTCTTGCACCAGAAACACCTAAAGGATGTCCTAATGAAACTGCACCACCGTTAACATTTACATTTTTATCAGAAATATTTAAAATTTTCATGTTAGCTAAACCAACAATAGAAAAAGCTTCGTTTAATTCAAAATAATCTACATCATCAATAGAAATATTTGCTTTAGCTAATGCTTTTGGTAGCGCTTTTGCAGGTGCAGTTGTAAACCATTTTGGCTCATGTGCAGCATCTGCATAACTTTTTATTTTTGCAAGCGGTGTAATGTTTAGTTCTTTTGCTTTTTCTGCAGACATTAATACTAATGCAGCTCCACCGTCATTAATAGTAGAAGCATTTGCGGCAGTTACAGTTCCTTCTTTTGTAAAAGCAGGTCTTAAAGCAGGAATTTTTTCCATTTTAACGTTCTTGTATTCTTCGTCTTCAGAAAAGATTACAGGTTCTCCACGTCTTTGAGGAATTTCAACAGGCACAATTTCATCAGAAAATTTACCTTCGCTCCATGCTTTTGCAGAACGCTCGTAAGATTGTATTGCAAATGTATCTTGGTCTTCTCTAGAGAAATCATATTCAGTTGCACATTCATCAGCACAAACTCCCATGGCTACTTTGCCATATGCATCTACCAAACCATCTTTTTGCATTCCGTCTTCCATAGTTATTGGCCCGAATTTAGAACCTTTTCTGGCGTGTTGGTAATGCGGAATAGAACTCATATTTTCCATACCACCAGCAACAACAACATCTGCATCACCTAAAGCAATTGTTTGAGCAGCTAACATAATAGATTTCATACCAGAAGCACAAACTTTATTAACAGTTGTACAAGGTACAGATTCTGGTATACCAGCGTAAATGGCTGCCTGTCTTGCAGGTGCTTGTCCTAAACCTGCAGAAACAACATTACCCATAAAAACTTCTTCTACCAATTCTGGCGATAAGTTTATTTTATTTAAAGCGCCTTTAATTGCAACAGCACCTAATTTTGTTGCAGGTACAGAAGATAAACTTCCCATAAAGCTACCAATTGGTGTTCTGGCTACAGATACAATTACTACTTCTTTCATATGATAATTTGAGTTTATTTTAATATAAGATTGTCTGCTAAATTAATCTTTTTTAATCAATTTGTAAAGGTTTGTTTCTCTTGAATTTCTAACCTTAATTTTTTTACTGTAAGTTTGTATTTATAAGAAAATAAGCATGAGTAATTTTGTAAATAAACTTTATCAAAACAACACCATAATTTTTAAGGTAATATTGTTTTTAGTGACCACGATAGCTATTGTGTATTTGTTTCCAAAAGGAGGTCAGTTTAAATATGATTTTAGTAACGGGCAATTATGGAGGTATGATAATTTGTATGCTCCTTTTGATTTTGCAATTCAGAAGTCTGAAGAGGAGATTAAAATAGAGAAAAAGCAAATAGACGCAAATGCTAAATTGTATTTTATTGTTGATAAAACAATAGAGAATCAAGTAAAGTCTTCCTTTAAAAATAAAGTAAATAGTTTAAGTAATATTGATACTTTATCAGCAGAAAAAACAAAATTATTAAAGAATTTAGGGTTAAAGGTTATTGATGAAATCTATAAAACAGGCTTTTTAGAAGTAGTTAGCCAAGATAGAGTTTCTAATAAAGATGAATTAGTTGCTCTTAGAAATAAGAATGAAGTAAAAGATGTTCCTTTTAAAAATTTGTACAATTCTAATAAAGTCTTAAAATCGATAACAAATGGTTTAGATACTGATTTAAATGAATCTTTAAGAAGTCAAATTTTTACAATTTTATCAGAAATTATAAAACCAAATGTAACTTATGACGCCATTTATACAGATAAAGTTATTGATAACGAAACTAAAAATATTTCTTACACAAAAGGAAAAGTTTCTGCAGGTGAGTTAATTATTTTAAAAGGTGATTTGGTAGAAGGGAAGAAATTAGCAATTTTAAATTCTCTTAAAAGTGAATCTGAATCTAATGTATGGACAGAATCTAATTATAATTGGATTATTTTTGGATACACCATCCTAGTTGCTTTAGCGTTGTTAATGCTATTGCTTTTTTTACAAAGAAATAGAATTGAAATATTTAATAACAACAACAAAGTAACATTTATTTTCTTCAATGTTTTTTCAATGATATTTATACAAACATTGGTAATAAATTATAATTCAGATTATTTATATGTTGTTCCTTTAAGTATTTTACCTATTATTTTAAAAGCTTTTTTTGATGCAAGGTTGGGTTTATTTACACATGTACTAACCGTACTTTTATTGGGGTATGTTGTACCCAATAGTTTCGAATTTATTTATCTACATATAATTGCTGGTATTGTTACTATTTTAAGTGTATCAGAACTTTATAAAAGGGCAAATTTATTTATTTCGGTTGCACAAATAACAGGAATTTATATGATTACTTACTTTGCTTTTTCAATTATAAAAGAAGGAAATGCATCGCAGATTAATTTAGATTATTTTATGCTTTTTGCCGTAAACGGATTGTTATCTTTTTTAGCAATTATTTTAATTTATATTTATGAAAAAGTTTTTGGTTTGGTTTCTGATGTAACTCTTTTAGAGCTTTCTAATACAAACTCAAAATTATTAAGAGAGCTAAATGAAAAAGCTCCAGGAACTTTTCAGCACTCAATGCAAGTTGCTAATTTAGCAGAAGCTGCAGCAAATGAAATTGGTGCAAACTCGATGTTGGTTAGAACCGGTGCGCTGTATCATGATGTAGGTAAAATGGCAAATCCTATGTATTTCATAGAAAATCAAACTACAGGTGTAAATCCTCATCATGAATTATCACCAAGAGATAGTGCAAAAATAATTACAGATCATGTTATTAAAGGAGTTGAAATAGCAAAGAAATACAATTTACCAGATCGAATTATCGATTTTATAAGAACACACCACGGTACAAGCACTACTTATTATTTCTTAATGAAGGAAAGAGAATTGAATCCGGATACTGAGGTTGATGTTAAAAAATTTCAATATCAGGGGCCAAATCCGTTCTCAAAAGAAACAGCAATATTAATGATGTGTGATGCAGCAGAAGCAGCTTCTAAGAGCTTAAAAACACCTACAGCGCAATCTATCAGTGATTTAATAGATAAAATCATCGAAAAACAGATGTCAGACAATCAATTTTTAAATTCAGACATTACTTTTAAAGAAATTGAAATTATAAAAAAAGTGATAAAGAAAAAATTGCTAAACATCTATCACTTAAGGGTTGAGTATCCTGATTAAAAAAAAAGATAAAAAAAAGTAGCAAACAACTTGTAAAATTGTAAATCTAGTATTACATTTGCACTCGCAATTTTAAACAACTGCGGATAAGTTCTAAAACAGGAGAGGTGCCAGAGTGGTAATGGAGCAGATTGCTAATCTGTCGACGGGTAACTGTCGCCAGGGTTCGAGTCCCTGTCTCTCCGCAATTTTTGTTTAATTCTCGGGGTGTAGCGTAGCCCGGTCATCGCGCCTCGTTTGGGACGAGGAGGTCGCAGGTTCGAATCCTGCCACCCCGACACTGTTTTCGTAGAAACATAAAAACTACGGGCTCTTAGCTCAGCTGGATAGAGCACCTCCCTTCTAAGGAGGCGGTCGAAGGTTCGAATCCTTCAGGGCTCACTTAAACCATCACAGAAATGTGATGGTTTTTTGTTTATATAAAGTATTTTTAATCTCAATTTTTCTAATTATTTAGAAATCAATAAATAATATTTTAAGGTAATTTTATTTATCAACAATCTACTTTTATAATTGATAATTGCTTCTTAAATAGTATATATTCGCCCTCTAATTTCTTCAAAGAGCTAATCTGTATTAAGTAAATGAATAACGTTAAAAACTGGTTGCATTATTATAAAAATAGTTTAATAGATAGCGAGAATTTAGCCGTTGATATTTCTAGAATAAAAAATATTTTTCATCAAAATTATTGTGACTTAGGCGCAGGTACAATCAACCCTAATAACGCGACTGATATGTTAGATTTTGAAGAAAAAAGAATCAATCGGTTAAAAGGAATTGCCAATAAAGAGCATGTAAATTGGTACACAATTTTCGATACGGAAATAATTATAGCACCTTTTCAGTTAGATGTAATTTCAGCAGACCAAAATTTTAAGCAAAAATCTATTTATCCTTTTTGGATAACCGCAAGAGTAAATAGAGCAGGTCAATTATCAGCACCAAAAGAAATTTTTCCGCTATTTGTTCGTGATTATTTAGATCCTAAAGCAGATATTGGAAACGATTTTATTTTTTCATCCACAGAAACAATTGCAGAAGCTAGAGAAATAGAAAAGCCAGAAGTTGAAGATGAGGTTTTGCCTTGGGATGTTTATTGGGAATATGTAAATATGATTTTTTCTGAAGTGACTTACAATGCAATTGCGAGTTATCATGCAGAAGGATTTACAACAAATCATAAAGCGACTTATTTTGCAAGAAGTTCTAAGATTTCTGCTGCAAAAAGTATCTTATTTTTATATGAAAACTTATTAAGTGAAACAGAAGAACTGCCCTTAATTTCTAAATTAATAGACCCTAATTTAAAGCAGAAAAGAGAACCGATAACAGATGCTGGTTTTTTAAATTATAATCATTTACATTTAGGTCAAATGTCTAATGAGTTTCCGCTTTCTATAAGTCAGAGAAAAACTTTATTATCATATTTTACAGCAGAAGAAAATGCAATTACTGCTGTAAATGGTCCGCCTGGTACCGGAAAAACAACACTTTTACAAAGTTTGGTTGCTACAGAAGTTGTTAGAGCAGCTATAGAAGGAGATGGTGCACCAGTTATTTTGGCATGTTCAACAAATAACCAAGCGGTTACAAATATTATAGATAGTTTTATAAATTCTAAGAGTACTTTAGGTGATTTGGCAGAAAGATGGATTCCTGGTTTTAACGGGTATGCCACTTATTTACCTTCGAATTCTAAAAGTGAAAAAAAACTTAAAGATATAAATTACCTTAAAGGCAATATGTTTGGCAATGAAGGTACTCTATGTGATCTAGAAAATGAAAAGTATATAGAAGATGCAAAACATTTTTATTTTAGTAAATATACCGAGTACTTTAATAGAGAATTAGATTCGTTAGAAGATGCTTGCCTTCAACTTCAAGAAGAAATAACTATTTTACAAGATAATTTAATTGACGGAGTTCGTATTTCTCAAGATTATTTGAAATCCATTAAAAGTGTAAATAATCTTTTACTTAATAAGAAAGATCATATTCAGAAAAATACTATTCAAATTTCTAATTTACAGAAATGGAGAACGATACTAAATACACTTAAATCTTCTTCGGATGAGCGTAATTTTTTAGAAGAAGTACAGCAATACTTTGAAGTAGATTCTAAAAATGAAAACTCAGATAAAATTTTTAAAATTGATGAAGAAGTTTTAAAAAATTCTGATGCTACATTGATATTTATCAAAAAATGTATTGCAGATATAAATCTAGCTTTATCATCCAACTTAAAATTAAAAAACTGGAAATTTAAAAATAGTATTACCGGTTACCCATTTGTCTCTGAAGAACAAATGTGGGAGTTTGAGTATGAAAAAATGGAATCTGAAGATAAAAGTCATCGTTTTTTTTATGATGAAATTGACTTAAATATTCGTCATAAAGCTTTTTTATTAGCAACACATTATTGGGAAGCAAGATGGATTTTAGAAACCGAAGATGTTTTACTTAATGAAACAGAAAAAGGAACAGGAGAAAGAGTAGTAGCTGCAAAATGGAAAAGAAGAGCAATGTTAACTCCTTGTTTTGTTGCAACTTTATATATGGCGCCTTCACACTTTTTATTTAGTCAGTTTCAAGGTGAAAACGAAAACGGAAAAGCTGTTTTTGAATATTTACCATTGTTTAATTTTCTAGATTTATTAATTATTGATGAAGCCGGACAAGTAACTCCAGAGGTAAGTATTCCTATTTTTTCGTTGGCAAAAAAAGCAATTGTAGTAGGAGATTTAAAACAAATAGAACCGATTTGGTCTATACCTCCAAAAATTGATTCTGGTAATTTGTTAAATCAGCATATTGTCTCTAGTCAAGATGATTATAATTATTTAAAAGAAATTGGTTTTCTGGCATCTAATGGTAGTATCATGAAAATGGCTCAAAATGCATGTGAATATGAAACACCGCTAATTACAAAGAAAGAAAACGGATTGTTATTATTAGAACATAGAAGATGTAATGATGAAATTATTGATTTTTGTAATGAATTAGCTTATGATGGTATTCTTAAACCAATGAAAGGAAAAGCAAGTAAAGATCAAATTTTTCCTTCTATGATGGCATATCATATAGAAGGTTTAAGTGAAAGAAAATTTAGTAGTCGTCATAATAAAAATGAAGTAAAATCTATTATTATGTGGCTAAACAGACATAAGGCTGATATTCAAAAAGCATATAATGTAGAATCCATAGAAAAAGTTTTAGGAATTATTACACCTTTTGCTAGTCAAAAAACCGAATTATCTAAAGCGTTAATAGATTCTGGTTTTAAAGTAAACGATATAAAATTAGGTACAGTGCATGCATTGCAAGGTGCAGAGCGAAGTATAGTTTTATTTAGTTCTGTTTACAGTATAGAAGATGAAGGTGTGTTATTTTTTGATAGAGACAATAAACCCAATATGCTTAATGTTGCAGTTTCTCGAGCTAAAGATAGCTTTATATTGTTTGGTGATACAAGAATATTTGATGAATCAAAAGATAGGCCTTCTGGAGTCTTAAAAAAACACTTAAATATAGAAGTGTTGCCAAGTTAAATATTATGTATAAAAATGAGTAACCATAAAAAATGGTTACTCAAATTACGTTAACAAACGTACTTAAACTTACTTTTGGGGGAGTAATTATCTTCTTGTTACTGTAGCAAATACTTTTAAAGTATCTTTCTTTACAATAACAGCATTATCTAAAGTTAACTTAATTACATGTTCTGGGTTAGATACCTGAAAAATGTAACTATACTGTCTAAATGATGTTATGTGGTAATTTGGGAATTCTTTTGCAACTACAGCTTTATTAGATTCATAATGTTCTATTTCTGTCTTTGCTGGTTGACAACTGGCAAGCATTAAACTTGCAAATAATGTTGTTAAAAAAACTTTTTTCATCTTAAAATAATTTTTATAAAATTGAATAAAAACTATTATTTACAATCAGAAACTAATTTTTAGAGGTTGATACTTTAGTTATTCTGGAACTATAAAATAATAGAACAAAAATACTTGTAAAGTTAGGGTGCTTTATTTTGTATTATAATTTCGATTGATGTAAATAAATACATAAATCTATAAAATAATTATAAGCTTAATTTAGGGAGTTCAATTGCTTAGAATTGATATTGCAAATGTACAAAAAATTATTTCATATTTAGAAAAGAAAAATCAAAATTTAATCCAAAATTTAAAAACGGATTGCTCAATTCGCCTCCTTTAGCTTTTACATAACCAACAGCACTTCTTAAGCTTACTTTATTAGTTAGTTGATAATTAAGTCCTAAACTTGGTTTTATAATCAATCCTTCGCCTGTGCTAATGTTTCCGCCACCAGCAGCACCAGCTAAAATTTGTGTGAAAATTGTGGTGCTTTTATTAAAAAATTTACCAGATTTAAGACCTAATCCAACAATTCCTTCTGCATAAGCACCTGCATTACCAAAGTTAGCAAATGAAGTTTGACCTGCTACATATAAATTTTTAGAAAGATCAAAGTTAACTTGTAAGGATATTTGGTGCATATCTTCTGTATCTAATTCCATACGTTCTGCATCTAAATACCAATCTTGCTTTACAATAAGTTGTATTCCTTTAAATTTACCTTCTTTAAAGTTTTTATAGCTTGATTGTGTCCCATTTCTATCTACATAATATTTTAGACCAAATCCGTAAGTAGAAGTTGTAAAAAATTCTGTGTTTGGTGTAAATAAATATCCTTTATTTAATGCTAAGTAAGTATTATCAAATAATTTCTGTTCAATAGAAATATCTGGTGAAATCATAAACCCACCATCAGAATTAACGCCACCGCCACCACCGGCGCCAATTGCAAGTTTGGTTAATATGTTTGTTCTATTTTTATTAAAAGAGAAATTGTAACCAGCTCCTAATAAAACATCCATATATCCAGCTCTAATTCCGCTGTAAGCCCCATCTAGCTTTAAAAAAGCAAACCAATTCTCTGTAATGTAATTTGCAAATTCAAAACCTGCTAATCGAATTGTTTTGCCTTCAATAACTCCTCCTGCATAATTTTTGGCTTTAAAAGCTTTTAAATTATTAAAATGTATTGTTAGAGATGATTTTTTAGTAGGATTATTCCAAGATGAATTTTCTAAATCTTGAATTGAAAATTTTTCATCAATAACATTATAATCAGAATAATTAAAGTTTACCGGGATTTCTACTGCAAAATTTAATTGACTTCCGTTAATTTTTCCATCATCAAAAAAGTTCACATAACTGTAACCAGCATTTAAGTTGAAATGATCAAATTTATAGCCTAAATTAAAGTGGGGTAAAATAAAGGCACCACCACCATCTGCCGCAGCTGCTCCACCGCCACCACCAAAATGAAAACCGGTATCTATAAATAATTTTTCGGTTAAAAATTTCTTGTATCCAGCATTAACACCAAGTGTAAAAAAACCACCTCTTCTACCAGTTACAGCACCATAAATACCTAAACCTGCATACAAATCATCATTTAAAAATAAATTATAATGTATTCCTGAAAACCCCATATTTGGCTCATTAGGAATTTCTAGTTGTGGCATTTCAATAGATAAAAAATCTACTTTTAAAAATCCGTTTTGCACTTTTTTTTCTGGAACTAAATTAGTTTGAGAAGTAAGAATTTGAGTGCAAAAAATGGTAGCTAAAATTAATAAATAGTTTTTCACAAGTTTAATTTTAAAATTTTTATCTTTTTTCAACTGTAATAATAACTGTTTTTGATGTTGGTGTGTTACTTTTTCTAGCCACACTTTTTATTGGTACAAGCACATTTGCTTCTGGAAAGTAAGTTGCTGTACATTGCTTGGGTATATCGTATTTTACAACTAAGAATCCTTTTGCAATTCTTTTTTCATTGTTAAAATGACTCACCAAATCTACTAAATCTAATTGATTTAAATTGTTTTCTTTCATGTCTTCTTCATTCATAAAAACAATTCTTCTTTCGTTTAAAACTCCTCTATATCTATCATTTAAGCCATAGATAGTTGTGTTATATTGATCGTGAGTTCTAATTGTCATCATTATAAATTCATTTTTATTTAAATTTAAATCAGATGGTTGATTTAGTGTAAAATTTGCTTTTCCTGTGGCAGTAGGAGAGAAGTTGTTATCTCTAGCATTGTTTGGTAAATAAAAGCCGCCTTTAATTCTTGCTTTTTCATTATAGTTATTAAAACCAGGAATTGTTGCTTCAATTTTATTTCTGATTAAATCATAATTAGAAGCAAGTTTGGTCCAATTCACATTCGAATTAACTAAAGTAGCAGTTGCCATACCTGCAACAATTGCAGTTTCACTTAGTAAAAAAGGAGAGTGAGGTTTTAAATGACCTTTAGATTGGTGCACAACTCCCATAGAATTTTCTACGGTTATAAATTGTTCTCCATTTGCAGTAATATCTTTTTCTGAGCGCCCTAAACACGGTAAAATTAATGCTTGTTTACCGTGAATTAAATGACTTCTATTTAGTTTTGTAGAAATATGAACTGTAAGATTGCAGTTTCTTAATGCATCTGCTGTGTATTCTGTATCTGGAGTTGCAGATACAAAATTACCACCCATTCCAATAAAAACCTTAGCTTTACCGTTATGCATAGCTTCTATAGAGTTTACAACGTCATAACCATGTTTTCTAGAAGCTTTAAATGAAAACTCTTTTTCTAAATTATCGATAAACGAATCTGGCATTTTTTCCCAAATACCCATAGTTCTATCTCCTTGAACATTAGAATGACCACGAACGGGGCAAGTTCCGGCACCTTTTTTACCAATACTTCCTTTTAACAGGAGAATATTTACCAATTCTCTAATATTATCAACCGCATTTTTATGCTGAGTTAAGCCCATTGCCCAACAAATAATGATGTTTTCATTATTAATTATTAATTCGGTAGCTTTTTTAATTTCTTCTAGGGTTAAACCTGTTTGAGGTAATAATTCTTCAATAGAAAAAGTATCAAGATCATTTAAAAGAGCATCTAAACCTTCGGTTTTACTATTTATAAATTCATGATTAAAAACAGAATTAGGCGATGCTAATTCTCTTTCTTTCATTAATTTTAAAATAATTTTAAGTAATGCAACGTCACCGTTTATTTTTACTTGTAAAAATAAATCGGTTAAATCTTGACCAGAACCAACCCATTTTAATGGATTCTGTGGATCTTTATAATTTAATAAGCCAACTTCTGGTAACGGATTTACAGTAATTATTTTTCCGCCATTATTTTTAGTTTCTCCTAATGCGGTTAACATTCTTGGATGATTGGTTCCTGGGTTTTGCCCCATAACTATAACTAAATCAGCATGATTAAAATCGTCTAAAGTAACAGATCCTTTACCAATTCCTAACGTTTCTGAAAGTGCACTACCACTAGATTCATGACACATATTAGAACAATCTGGTAAATTATTAGTACCGTAATGTCTAACAAACAATTGATATAAATATGCTGCCTCGTTACTTGTTCTTCCAGAGGTGTAAAAAATTGCCTCGTCTGGAGATTGTAAAGCATTTAATTCTTGTCCAATTATAGAAAAAGCGTTTTCCCAAGAAATTTCTTCGTAATTATCTTTTCCTTCTGGCAAATACATGGGTTGCGTAATTCGTCCGCTTTTTCCAATTTCATAATCAGATAATTTAGAAAGTTCGTTAACAGAATGGGTTGCAAAAAATAGCGGCGAAACTTTATCTTTGGTAGCTTCTTCGGCAACAGCCTTTGCACCGTTTTCACAATATTCTGCTAAAAAAGCTCTTTTAGCATCTGGATCTGGCCATGCGCAACCAGGGCAATCAAAACCATCTTTTTGATTTAAATTTTTTAATAAACCAATACCTTTTACCAAACCAACTTCTTCTGTAACATGTTTTAATGCAGATGTAATTGCTTTAAAACCAACCGCAGAATCTGGAATGTCTTTTAACTTAATTCCGGTAAGTTTTTCTGGTGGTTGTGCGTTTGTGTTTTTAGACATAAGTTTCGTTATTTTGAATGTATGATGGATTTGCGTAAATTGTCATTTTGTTTTCTCTAGTAAAACCTATTAAGCAGATGCCAAATTCTTTAGCAAAATCTACAGCTAAAGAAGAACAAGCAGAAACTGCAATAATTACAGGTATTTTAGCGATAAAGGCTTTCGAAACGATTTCATAAGAAACTCTACCACTTACTAATAAATAATTTGCAGCTTTTAAATTATTATTGATTAATAAATCGCCAACAATTTTATCTACTGCATTGTGCCTACCAATATCTTCTTTAATAGACAATAAATTATTTTTTTTATCAAAAATTGCAGCTGCATGACTACCTCCAGTATCTTTAAAAGTGTTTTGTAAAGCGCTCATTTTAACAAACATTTTATGAATGTTGTTTGCTGAAAGAAGATTTTTATTTGATAATTTTTTTCCAGAAATTTCTAAGTCTTTTAATTCTTGTTTTCCGCAAATTCCGCAAGAAGAAACAGACAATAAAGTGCGTTTGTTTAAATAGCCTTTTCCTAAGTTTTCTTTGCTGATGTTTACATTTATAATTGCAGGAATATTCTGTGTAGTTTTTATGATTTCGAACTCAAGAGCACTACTTTTTTTATAAATATCTTCAGCGTAAAGTAAACCTCTAATAAGTTCAAAATCGTTATCAGGCGTTCGCATTACAACAGTATATGCATCATTATTAATATTTATCTGTAAAGGAGCTTCTACAACTAAATTATCTTCAATAGAAGATTGATTTGAGTCTGTAATTTTTAATCCTTGGTAAATAAATGTTTGCATAAGCCGTAAAGTTAACCTTTAAACGTAAAAAAATAAAGAAAATAGTGTAGTTAATTTAAGAGGTAACTAGGTGATTATGCTTTGGAGCAAACAATACAAATTAAGTTGTTTTTATAATCTGTTGTTAAAAAAAGATATGTATTTCCTCCATCTTTAATTTTAGTTTCTTTTCTTATCTGAGTTACTGTTTTAGGGAAATTTCTAGTCGTAATATTCGCTTTATTATCTAACAAGATTTTTTTAATCTTTTTCTTATCGTAATTTAAAATATGTTCAATTTTAAAAGTTCGACCCGGAAAATCTATTTTATTTTCTGATGTATATAAATGCGAGTGTTGCTGAAGTTTAAAAACGTTTAACTGATCTGTAATTTGATGGAATCCGCCAGATTTTAGAATCGCAGCATTTGGCTCGTACAAATAAGCAAGTGGTTCAGAATAATTAGAAATTGATTCTTCTTTATATTTAAAACTGAAATTTTCTATTTTTTGTTTCCCAATATTTTTGGTAATGATTTTGATAGAATTATTATACTCTTTTTCTAAAATGAATAGTAACTCTTTAACTTCGTTATGAACTGCTATTACATGAATTTCTTTGACAAATTTAAGTTCGTTAATAGCACTTGTAATGTCTAAAATTGGTGAATTTTTAATTAAGATTATACTCGATTTAGAAAACAAAAAATCTATGTTTTCTGGCACATTTGGTAAACAATCTTTTAATAAAAAAACTTTTCCTTTTGCATCGTTTCTTCTAGAAGGATCTATATAAATACAATCGAAATTAAGATCAGTATTTTTTAAGAAATCCAATCCGTTTCCAGAAAAAGTTGCAATATTCTTTTTTTCTAATTGCTTATAATTATGATTTACAATTGCAGATAAATCAGTATCAATTTCACAATGTGTAACTGCTTTGAAGTTTTCAGAAAAATAGTAACAATCTACACCAAAACCACCGGTAATATCGATAATAGTATTTCCTTTTACAAGATTTGCCTTGTATTTTGCTGTAATTTCAGAAGAAGTTTGTTCGATACTTAATTTTGCAGGATAATAAATCTTATCTGCAGTAAACCAAGTAGGTAGTTTTTGTTCAGATTTTTGTTTCGCTACAATTTGATTTGCCAGTTCTTGTACAGTAATATCTTTAAAAGGGCTTCCTTTTAAAATCAACTTGGTAATATCAGCTTTTAAATTATCTAAAATAAATTGCTGAACTTCTGTACGTAAAATGGCTAAATTCAAAAGAAATTACAAGTCTTTGGTTAATGATTTTACAATTTTATTATCAGATAAAAACTCTTTTAAAATAACTTTTAAAGCAGTATAGCAAGGTACCGCAGTTATCATACCAAGAACTCCAAAAAGTAAGCCTCCAATAATAATTACTAAAAATATTTCTAAAG
Source organism: Polaribacter sp. BM10 (assembly GCF_002005425.1). Lineage (GTDB taxonomy): Bacteria > Bacteroidota > Bacteroidia > Flavobacteriales > Flavobacteriaceae > Polaribacter > Polaribacter marinaquae. The sequence continues at coordinate 271,559 of NZ_CP019704.1, forward strand.
GATGAGATTTAGTTGTTTTCGAAAAAATTAATGGTTGACTTGCAAAATTGTCTATTAATTGTGCAATTAAATACCCAAACATTACATACATTGTTGTTGGTAAAATTTCTTCTTGAAAGTTTAAACCAATATTACTTGTCATCGATAAAATAAACATTAAAACAGCACCAATCATTGGCCCAACATAAGGTATTAAGTTTAACAATGCACATAGAAAAGCAATAACAACAGCATTGGTAATACCAAAAATTAATAAAATTAATGTGTATAAAATAAATAGAATTGTAATTTGAATTAACAAACCAATAAAATATCTAGAAAGCAAATTATTAATAGTTTCTAAAGATTTAGAAAATCTTGTTTCTGTACCGTTAGGTATAATTACAAGTACTCCTTTTTTTAATATTTGACTGTCTTTCATAAAAAAGAAAGAAATAAATAATACAGAAAATAAGCCAACACTTAAAGAACCAACAGCACCCAAAACAGAGTTTAAAAGGTTTGGTATTTCTTTAAATTGAGATAAAAAATCTACATTTTTTAATTCGCTTAAAACATCAATACCTTTAGATGAAAAGTACGAAGTTATTTGATTAAAAATTTCTTGAATATTGTTCTGCAATTCATTTACTTCTAATAACGATAGGCTTTTACCTTGTTCTGCAACTAAAGGTATAAACATAACTATTAAGCCTGTTAAGAAACCAAGCATTAATATCATTGTAAAAACAACAGCAAGTGTATTAGGGAATTTTAATTTTCTTCGTAATGTAATTATAAGTGGTCTAGCAATTAAAGAAAGTACACTTGCAATAATAATATATACAATTACAGACTGAATAGCGTACAAGAAATAACCAAGTAAAACTATACCAATTATTATAGCTAAAGCTCTTAAAATACCGTTTGCAATTGTTTTAGAAGTCATTAATTATAAGCTTTTACAGTTCCCATACTTAAATTATTACCATTAGCAAAAGTATGATTAGTCGGCAGCATTGTACCACTTTCTGTTGTAATCCAATCTTGCCAAGTTGCTGGTACTTCTACCATTTTCATGCTAGCAACATTCATTTTGTAGCTAATTGGTACATAGTTTTCATCCAATATCCAAAGATAAGAATCTCCTGGTGTTGTTCCGCCAGAAGTATATTTTACTAAAAGTGCATCTTTATCATTTACTTTTTTAATCGTTCTAATGGTACCATCATCAAAAAGTTTGTGAGGTGCAACCAACCAAAAAGAATCGTTATTAAAAATATCCCAAGCACGTTTTACAATTTTTTTATCAGCAATGTCTTGCTTAACATTATTGTAAAAAACGGTGCTTTTTTCTTTTGCTTGCGGATGTAAGTTTACACGGATTGTATCCCAAGAAACATCTGCAATATGATTTTCTTTGTCCCATTTAAAATGCCTTCTTCCGCCAAAACTCCATTCTATAAAGCGTGTTTTTTTATAGTTTTCATGCTTTATTGCTTTTAATATTTTGTGTGCTAACTCATTTGCTTTTTTATTGTAAGCTTTTACGTTATTCATTGGTATTTCTAGTCCAAAAATCGAAAGTTTATGTTTGGTAGGTAACTTTATGCCAGATTTGGTATTTTTCCAATCAGACCAAGTAGCCGATACTCCGCCAAGAGGAATTATAGATGTCCACATTTTATAAGAAATTGGCATATTATTATCATCTAAAATCCATAAATAAGAATCTCCTGGAGTAGAACCGCCGGTTTTGTAAGTAATTAAAAGTGCATCTTTATCGTTATAATTTACAAGACGTCTTTCTGTACCGCTGTCAAAAACTTTGTAAGGTGCAATTAACCAAAAAGAATCGTTGTTAAAGTAGCTTTCTGCCTGCTTAATTAAGTCGTCATTTTTAGTAAGTTTATCATTTATATAAACTTCAGAATCTGATGGATTTTTAGTTTTTAAAAGAACTTTATTTTCATTCCAAGAAACTTCAACTAAATTTTCTTGTTTGTGCCAAACATAAAAATGTTCGTTTCTAAAATTCCATTCTATAATCTCTGTAGTGTCAAAAGCGTCTTTATTTAAGGCTGTTAACATTTTAGTTGCCAAAGCATCTGCTTTTTTCCCCTTTTCGCCTTTTGGTAATTTTTCGTTATTAACAAAGTAATAAATACCTAAAAATAGGATAAAAATTAAAAATATAAAACCTAGAATTTTGAAAAATTTCTTCATGAATATTAGATAAATTAGACTGTAAATTTATCAATTTTAAATAAGTTATGATTTGTTTTCTTTAGAATAATCTAAAATAGATTTTTAATGACAGAAAATTTTTCTAAACTTTTTAGGTAATTCTTTTGAAATAGTAATTTTTTCTTTGGTAAACGGATGTATAAAATCTAAAGTTGCTGCGTGTAAAAACAAACCTTTTCCGTTTAGAATTTTGTTTTCTAAAAAATAATCTTTGTCTCCTAAAATAGGATTTTTTAAAGAAAATAAATGCTTACGTAATTGGTGTTTTCTGCCTGTTTCTGGCTGTAGTTTTACTAAATTTAAAAAATTGAAACGTTTAGAAATTACAGATTCTAAAACTTCATAATTTGTAAAAGCTTCTTTGTTGTCTATTGGTTTGTCTATGTAGCCTTTAGCGTTCATTTTACCAATTGTTACAGCAAAATATGTTTTTCTGATGTTCTTTTCTTTAAACAATTTACTTAGTTCAATAATAGATAAACTTGTTTTTCCAATTAATAACAATCCACTAGTTGGGTAATCTAATCTGTGAATTGGTTGCGGTTTTACTGCATCTGCAAGCGAACTTTTAATAAGGTTTTGCGATAAAGCATTTGCAATAGTTACAAATTTGTTACCGCTAACTAAAATACCTGCAGGTTTATAAATAATAGCTAAATAGTCATCTTCAAACAAAACTTCTAAATCTAGTTTTAATCTTTCAAAAGTTGAAGTGTTTTCAGATTCATAAAGATCTATTTTTTCTCCTCCCGAAATATATATTCCAGTTGTGGCTATTTTATCATCAATAAAAATATATCCTTTTTTAATAGCTTTTTTAATTCCTGATTTTGTTGGTATAGCATTAAATATTCCGACGCTGTATTCTTGAAAACGAATCGGTTTCTCTATTTTTTTTACAAAATGGGTTTCTAGTAAATTCAATACATAAAAGTTTTTATAAAATAATAATTCCCACAAAAGTGGGAATTATTTTAATCATTTTAATTGTCTTTTTGATATCCTTTTGGTCTCTTAGATCGAATAGGTGCTTTTGGTTCTGGTTTTAAAATAAACTCATTGTCTTTTAATAAACGTAAAGCTTCTGTTACTGCTCTTTCTAATTGAGGATCTTTACCAGATAAAACCTCTTTGGGAGTTTGATGAACTTCGATATCTGGCGCTACACCTTCTGCTTCTACAGCCCAATTACCATCAACATCGTAAAATCCACCTCTTGGTGCAACCATTCTTCCGCCGTCAATAAATTGTGGAGTATCCCAAGTACCAACCAAACCACCCCAAGTTCTTGTGCCAACTAATGGCCCTAGGTTTTTTTCTTTAAACATATATGGTAATAAATCTCCACCAGAACCCGCTCTTTCATTAATAATCATCACTTTTGGTCCCCAAATTCCTGCCATCGGAGTTGTCCAAGGTTTTCTGCTCTCAGTTTTACTGTTAAAATAACCAACAACTTCTCTAGACATAATATCTATCATATAATCTGCAGCAGATCCACCACCATTATTTCTTTCGTCAATTACAACTCCTTTTTTGTCTTGTTGAGAAAAATAATATCTATTAAAAGATGTAAAACCAGGATTACTAGTGTTTGGTACATAAACGTAAGCTAATTTTCCGTTAGATAATTCATCAACTTTTCTACGATTACTTTCTACCCAATCTATATTTCTTAAACCTCTCTCGCTTGCTGTTGGTGTAATTAAAATTGATCTAGCATCTTTTAGAGAAGGTTTGTTATTTACTTTGATATAAATTTCTCTGCCCGCAGTTTGTTCTAATAATTTATAAGGATTCATATCCGAAGTTAATTCTACACCATTTATTGCAACTAAATAATCACCTTTATTTACATTGATACCAGGTAATCCTAAAGGAGCAAAAATATTCGGATTCCAACGTTCGCCTTTATAAATTTTCTTAAATTGATAAAAACCTCGATTCTTTTCTAAATCTGCACCCAATAAACCAACACCAACTCTGTTAATATTTGGGAAATCTCCGCCAGAAACATAAGAATGTCCAATAGCAACTTCACCGCTCATAATATCTACAACATAATTTAAATCAGATCTATGTTTTACATCATTTATCCACGGAGAATACCATTTGTATATATCATTCCAAGGAGCTCCATGAACATTATCTACGTAAAGAAAATCTCTCATGTAACGCCATCCTTCTTTAAAAATTTGATGTGCTTCTGCTTTTGGGTCAATTTTTATTTTTAAATTGGTATTTAAGTTTTCTTTACCTGCTTTTGCTGCATTAGCTTTGTTGATGCTCCAGTTACTTCCTTTAGATAATAAAATAGAATTTGCATTGCTAGATGCAGTCATAGAAGAAACACCAGTAGCAAAAGTTGTTGCTTTTTCTTTGGTAACATCATAACTATGTAATGTTAAACCTCTAGAGTTTGGGATAGATTCAGCAACAAAAACTTTATTTTTTGGCCCTTTTAATAAACCAACATAATTTCTAGCAGGTAAATTTAAAGCGACAGCTCTATCAAAAATTCCATTTTCATCAATTATAGTTTTCTGAATATTATCTTTTTTGTTTTCTTTCTTAATAGAATCATCAGGTTTTGATTTTGAAGCTTCTTCTTCATCAGTTTTTGGAAGATTAGGAGCTTTATCCGCAGAATTTAAAACAATTGTGTATAACGTTCTTGTAACACTAGGGTCGTAAGAAGACATGTCTAACCAACCCGTTTGTAAACCGTAATTTGTGCTTGCCAAAGTGTAAATATATTTACCAGAAGCATCCCAAACAGGTGTAATTGCATCTGCAATTTTATCTGTAATTTGAACCGTTTTTTTAGTGCTTAATTGATAAGCATAGACAGATTTAAAGCTGTTGTCATTTTGTTTTGCATACACAATCCAATCGCTATCAGGAGAAAATTTAGGATTCATGGTTCTATTAGGATGCGCAAAACCATCTGCATCTGCTTTTACAATTTTCTTAGTGTCTAAATTGATAATCCAAATTACAAAATTGGTGTCTGTATACGCTATAAATTTTCCATTTGGAGACCAATCTGGTTGAAAATAAAAAGTAGGGTTTGGTAATTTTATAAACTCTTGATTATTTCCGTTTTGATTTGCTAACACCAATTCATATTCACCATTTTTATCAGAAAACCAAGCAACTTTATTTCCTTTTGGCGACCAAATAGGAGAACGGTCTGCAACACCAGAAGAGTTGGTTAAATTTCGCCAAGTACCATTTTCTTTTGGTATTGTAAAAATTTCTCCTCGATATTCAAAAATGGCTCTTTTACCTTTTGGCGAAACATTAGGATTGGTTAAATTTCTACCAGAAACATCCATCCATCTTGTTCTAGAGTAATTTAAATCCCCTTTAACGTTTATTACAATTTGATTGGTTTCTTTAGTTTCTGGATTTAAAAAATGTAAAAAACCACCTTGTTCGTAAACAATTCCATTATTATTGGCATCAATATTTTTTACATCGAATTTTTTATGAAATGTAACTTGTGTTTCTTGCTTAGTTTTAATGTTGTAAGACCAAATGTTTGCAGTATAATCTCTTTCTGAAATGTAATAAACATCACCATTATACCAAACAGGATTTACGTGCCTTTCGCTATCTAATTGTGGTGTTTTTATTAATTCTTTAGTTTTTAAATTTACAATCCAAATTGGCATTGCTTGTCCACCTCTATAATTTCTCCATTCTGCATCCCAACTTGTAATTGGTGTGTAGGCAATGTATTTATTGTCTTCTGATATTTCACCATAAGCAGCTCTCGGAATATCGAAGGCTTCTGGCAAACCACCATCCATAGAAATTGTATAAAACTTGCTAGTTTGCGTTGGCCTACTTTCTCTGTTAGATCTAAATAAGATTTTTCCGTCGGGCGTCCATCCTTGCACATTATCTGAAGCAGAATGATATGTTAATCTTTTGGGTTCGCCACCGTTAATAGAAACAACATAAACATCAGTATTACCATCATATTGTGCAGTAAAAGCAACCCATTGTCCGTCTTTAGAAAATTTCGGACTAGATTCAGAACCTTCATCACTAGTAAGTCGAACGGCATTACCACCATTTAAAGAGACCTTCCATAAATCTGCAGCATGTACAAAAACAACTTGATTGTTACTTAAAGTAGGTTGCCTTAATAATCGTGTGCCTTGCGAAAAACTTGTGTAACTAAGAATTACAAAAAAAAGAAGTGTAATTTTTTTCATGAGAATAAAGTTTGATTGAATCATTAAAGATACAGAAAATCAAACTTAAATAAATCATAAAAAAAACGAACTTACTTCGCAAATAACTGGCTCATGTCTTTAAATGCTTTAAATTCTAGAGCATTTTTTTCTGGATCTTGAAAAAACATAGTTGCTTGTTCACCTACTTCGCCTTTAAAACGGATACAAGGCTCAATAATAAATTTAGTGTTGTGTTTTTTTAATCTTTCTGATAAACTTTGCCAATCTTCCCAAGATAATACGACTCCGAAATGTGGAACAGGAACATCGTGACCATCTACAGGATTAGAAATTCTTTCTGGGTTAAAGCCATCTTTTTGATGAATAACTAATTGATGTCCGAAGAAATTAAAATCTACCCAATTTTCTGTACTTCGACCTTCTTCACAATTTAAAATTTCTCTATAAAAAGTTCTGCATTTTTCTAAGTTTTGAACAGGAATTGCTAAATGGAATGGTTGAATCATTTTTTTAATTTTGATTAGTTAATGTATTAAGACCGTATTCGTTTAAATATGTTTCTATGTCTGATATATGGAATGTATACGAATAATTACCTAAGTCATCTAACGCTCTCATTGCATGATTAGAGCATCTGTCAGATTCTAAAATTATCGAATCTTTTTTAATTTTAAAGTCGATATAATCTAAGGTTTTAAAAGGTAGTCTAGTTAAACAATCTTTATAAAGCCTTATTGATTCATTAATTATTTTTTTGTCTTCGATGGTTACTTCTTCATTTTCTAATTGAAGAATATAATCTTCTATTTTCTTTCTTTTCTTAACGGATAAAATTTTAATTAAATCGTCTTTTCCTTTTGATGTTAAAATTGTATTTAAAGTTAATTCGTTACCGTTTTGTAGGTTGTAGTTATAAGAGGTATTAAACTCTTCGCAATAGATACCACAACCTTCGGAATAAAAAGTTACAGAATAGAGGTTTTGGTTTAAAGTGTTTATTTTATAGTTTAAGAAAGAAAGTCTAGACATTGGTTTATTTTCCGTAGCCCAAATATTTTCAAAAATACTTTTATACTTATCGTTTAAATTAATATCTAAAAGTTCGTTTGCAATTTCTCTATTAATTTTGTTTGCAATTTCTTCTGATCCGTTTAGAAGTGGGAATTCATAAATAAGAGTTGGATACTTAGGGCTAGACTCTTTAATATTTGTTATATAAAATTCATTTTTTTTACAATTTGTAAAAAAAAGAGCCATTATAAAAAGTAATAAAAATTTCTGCATACTTAATTATTTAAAATCCTGCTGCGGCATCATCACCTCGCTTATCTGCACCCGCTTCTAGTTTTCCGTTTGGAAGAACTAAAATCGCATCAACTCTACCAATTATTAATGAATTTCTCTCTAGAATTTCATAACCTAAAGTTTCTAATTTAGATTTTGTTTCTTCATTAAAGCCGTTCGGTTCCATTCGAACTACATCTGGCAGCCATTGATGATGAAATCTAGGTTGATCTACAGATTCTTGCATACCCATTTTATACTCTGTTACATTTAAAATATTTTGCAAAACAGAAGTAATTATTGTAGAACCGCCAGGTGTACCAACAACCATTTTTAATTTACCATTTTCTTCTACGATAGTTGGTGTCATAGAACTTAGCATTCTTTTTTCTGGAGCAATAGAGTTTGCTTTAGAACCAACTAAACCATAAACATTTGGTACGCCAGGTTTGCTAGAAAAATCATCCATTTCATTATTTAAAATAAAACCAGCACCTTTTACCACAACTTTAGAACCGTAACCAGTGTTTAGCGTTGTGGTTACAGAAACAGCGTTTCCGAATTGATCTACAATAGAATAATGAGTGGTTTCATCACTTTCATAACCTAGAATTTTACCATGAGAAACTTCTGAAGAAGGTGTTGCTTTATCCCAAGAAAAACTTTTCATTCTATTATTGATATATTTTGCATTTGTTAAGCTATCTACCGGCACATTTACAAAATCGATATCACCTAAAAAATTAGCTCTGTCTGCATAAGAGCGTCTTTCTGCTTCGGTTAAAAGTTGAATGTATTTTGTGGAATTATGTTCTATTTTTGATAAATCATAAGGCTCAACAGCTTTTAAAATTTGCGCTAAACAAATACCGCCACTTGCAGGTAAAGTCATAGAAGTAATTTTAAAATCTTTGTAATTAAAAGTTATTGGTTTACGCCAAATTGCTTTGTATTTTTCTAAATCTTCAAGAGATATAATTCCGCCTAATTCTTTTATATAATCAACAAATAAATTGGCAGTTTTACCTTTATAAAACCCGTCTTTACCAAAATCACGAATACGTTCTAAAGTTTGTGCTAATTCTTCTTGTTTTAAAATGTTGCCTTTTTTCCATTCCTCTTCAAAAACGGTAATATAATTATTAACCTTTTTAAACCTTTCTGTTGCGCTGTTTAAAGATTTTGCTTGTTTTTCTGTTACCGTTATTCCGTTTTTTGCTAAATCGATTGCTGGTTGAATCAAGTCTTTAAAAGGAAGGCTCCCGAATTTATTATAAACCTCAAAAACTCCGGCAATTGATCCTGGAACTCCAACAGCAAATGCGCCCAAAGTACTTTTGTTTTTAATAACATTGCCAATAGAATCTAAATACATATCTCGATGCGCTGTAATTGGTGCTTTTTCTCTAAAATCTAACGCACCAGTTGTGCCATCATTGTTTCTATAAACCATAAAGCCGCCACCGCCAATATTACCTGCAACAGGATAAACAACTGCTAATGCCAAATGTGTCGCAATCATAGCGTCGTATGCGTTACCACCTTTCTGTAAAATTGCAGCACCAATTTTAGAAGCTTCTTCTCTTGCAGAAACAACCATTGCTTTTTCTGCAACAAAACCTACAGTTTTATGTTTTTTACAAGCACAAAAAAGTAAGATAAAAACTGCTATAATTAATAAGGATTTTTTTTTCATTAGATTGCTTTAATTTCTTTTAATTTGATATTTGTAAATGCTATTAAATCTTTAAAAAATACAGTAAAATCTTCTTGTAATTCATTTTCTAATACTTCCAAATCTTCAATAGCCAAATTCATTTGAGACATTCCTTTGGTTCTAGTATTCATTCCGTTTAAAACCTTTGCAATACCTACTTTATTGTTGTAATTGAATAAAATGTCATATTCAATCATATATTTTATGAAATTTTGAGATTTTACAGGAAGTTCTTCTTTAATTTTATTAAATAATTGATAAATAGACTTTGTGAAGATTTTTAACGGAATTTCAGAATAATCATTCCAGTTTTTTGCTAAGAAATAATCATAAAAAATATCGATTATTACGCCGCTATAATGTCTGTATCTTGGGTGTAATCTTCGCTTACTTTTTCTAACAACTTCATGCGCATCTGTAAAAGTGTCTATTTCGCGATGTAAAAATATACCTTGTTGAATTTCTTTAGAAAACTCTTTGTAATTATTACCACGAATATGATCTGCAATAAAATTACCAATCATAATATTTTTATTGTTTTGAGATAAGTAGAGGTGTGCTAGAAAATTCATTTTTTAAAAGTAAACAAAAAACCACAACTATTTAGTTGTGGTTTTAATATATTGTAAAGTAATTTTTTACTAGCTATTTAGCATTACTGGCATTACCAACATTGTAACTTGTTCACCTTCATCTGTACCATCAATAGGTGTTAAAATACCAGCTCTGTTAGGTAAAGACATTTCAATTAAAACTTCGTTAGAGTTTAAGTTGTTTAACATTTCACTTAAAAAACGAGAGTTAAAACCAATTTGCATATCATCACCTTGATAATCGCAACTTAAACGCTCATCGGCTTTATTTGCAAAGTCTAAATCTTCTGCAGAAATATTTAATTCTGTTCCTGCCATTTTTAAACGAATTTGGTGTGTAGTTTTACTAGAGAAAATAGAAACACGTCTTACAGAGTTTAAAAAAGAAGCTCTGTCTACAGTTAATTTATTCGGATTTTCTTTAGGAATTACAGCTTCGTAATTAGGATATTTACCATCAATTAATCTACAAACTAAAACCACGTTATCGAACGTAAATTTAGCGTTTGCATCATTATATTCAATAGTTACATCACTTTCCGATCCTCCTAAAATTCCTTTTAATAAATTTAAAGGTTTTTTTGGCATGATAAACTCTGCTGTTTGATCTGCAGTAACATCTGTTCTAGAATATTTCACCAATTTATGAGCATCTGTAGCAACAAAAGTTAAACTTTGAGAGCTAAACTGAAAGAAAACTCCGCTCATTACAGGTCTTAAATCGTCGTTACCTGCCGCAAAAATTGTTTTAGAAATAGCTGTTCCTAGAATGCTTGCAGGAACAACTGTTTTACTTGGTGACGGCAAAGAAACCGCTTTCGGAAACTCATCTCCACCAAAATAAGCCATATCATATTTACCTTGATCAGAACTTATTTCAATTGTATTATCACCTTCTGTTTTAAACGTTAGCGGTTGGTTAGGAAAAGTTTTTAAAGTATCTAATAACAAGCGAGCAGATACAGCAATAGAACCAGAACTTTCACTTTCTACTTCTACCACAGAACTCATTGTTGTTTCTAAATCTGATGCAGAAACTTTTAGTTCATTTTCAGATAATTCAAATAAAAAGTTATCTAAAATTGGCAAAGTATTGTTACTATTTATAACGCCTCCTAAAACTTGCAATTGTTTTAATAATTGCGAACTAGATACAATAAATTTCATGTAATATGTTTTCTTAATTTGATTTACAAATATATTCTAAATATGTGACTTTAAAAATTATTTTATTAACAGGTTATTAGCATTTTTATTGATGATTTTTGAAACGTTATAATTATGTTAACAAGATTTAATTTGATTTTTAAAAAACTACTTTTGTTACACTGACTAATTTATAAATATGAATAAATTTTTACTTAAAACCGTTGCTTTTTTACTGATTTCAATTTCTGTATTTTCTCAAAAACCGCAAAAATTAACATCAAATCAAATTTTTGAAAAGATTGAAAAACTAAATTTTTTAGGAACTGCTTTATATATTGCTGCGCATCCAGATGATGAAAACACACGCTTAATTGCCTATTTAGCTAATAATGTAAAAGCAAGAACAGGTTATTTATCGTTAACTAGAGGAGATGGCGGACAAAATTTAATTGGCCCAGAAATAAGAGAGTTGTTAGGTGTAATTAGAACACAAGAATTATTGGCAGCAAGAAATGTAGATGGTGGCGAGCAAATGTTTTCTAGAGCAAACGATTTTGGTTACTCCAAACATCCAGATGAAACATTAGATATCTGGAATAAAGAATTGGTTTTAAGTGATGTTGTTTGGGCAATTAGAAATTTTAAACCAGATGTAATAATCAATAGATTTAATCACAGAACGCCAGGTACAACACACGGGCATCACACAACTTCTGCAATGTTAAGTGTAGAAGCTTTTGATTTAGCAGGAGATAATTCTGTTTATAAAAATCAACTAAAATATACAGAAACTTGGCAACCAAAGCGTTTGTTTTTTAATACATCTTCTTGGTTTTATAAAAATGAAGCAGATTTTAAAAATGCAACAGAAGGGAAGTTAACATCTTTTGATGTGGGTACTTATTATCCTTTAAAAGGGATGTCTAATAACGAATTAGCATCTTTAGCAAGTAGTCAACATTTGTGTCAGGGTTTTGGTAGATTAACTACTAGAGGTTCTCAAAAAGAATATGTAGAATTTTTAAAAGGTGATAAATTAAAGGATAAAAACGATATTTTTTCTGGAATTAACACAACATGGAACCGTTTAAATAAAGGAGGTGAAATTGGTGAGATTTTATACGAAATTGAAGAAAATTTTGATTTCGTGAATCCAGAAAAACATTTGCCAAAATTAATGAAAGCTTATGGTTTAATAGATAAACTAACAGATAATCATTGGAGAGAAATTAAGAAAAAACAGATAAAAGAAATTATAGAAGCTTGTGCAGGTTTGTATCTAGAAGCTTCTGCAGAAAGTTCTTCTGCAACACCAAATAGTATTATCAATTTAAATTTCGAAGTATTAAATAGAAGTAATTTTTCAATAGAATTAGTATCAATTGTTTCTAGTATTGATAATAAAAAAGTTAAAAAAGATATAGAATTAGTTACTAATAAAAAACTCAATTTTAAAGAGACAATTACTTTAAAAACAAATACATATTCAGATCCTTATTGGTTAAGAAAAGACGCAACTTTAGGTATGTATTCTGTAGAGAATCAAAATTTAATTGGTAAGCCAGAAACACCAAGAGAAACAAAAGTATTATTTAATTTAATGATTGACGGTAATCCAATAACATTTACTAAAAATGTTGTAAGAAGATATGCAGAAAGAGATAAAGGAGAAATTTACGAGCCTTTTGAGATTCTACCTAAAATTACAACAAAATTAAAAGATAAGGTACTTATTTTTTCTGATGATATTGCCAAAGATGTTGTTGTAGAGGTTAGAGCTGGCGCTAATAATGTTAAAGGAAAACTTAGTTTAGAAGTGCCTTTAAATTGGGCAGTTTCACCAAAGTATATTGATTTTGCAATCAAACAAAAAAATGATAAGAATGCATTTACTTTTAAGGTAACACCACCCAAAAACCAAGCAGAAGGTAAATTAAAAGTGATGGCAACTTCTAACGGAAAAGTATTTGACAAAGAATTGGTAGAAATTAATTACAATCATATACCAAAACAAAGTGTTTTATTAAATTCTGAAGCAAAAATTGTAAGATTAAATATTAAAAAAGTTGGTAATTATATAGGATATATTAAAGGTGCTGGTGATGTTGTGCCAGAAAGTTTAAACCAAATTGGTTACAATGTTGTAATGATAAATCCTTTAGAAATTAATGATAAAAACTTGCATAAATATGATGCAATTGTTTTAGGAATTAGAGCTTACAATGTTGTAAAAGAATTAAAATTTAAGCAAAAGTTTTTATTAGATTATGTAGAAAAAGGTGGTAACATGATTGTGCAGTATAACACGAATAGAAATGTTGATGTTGCTGCACCTTTTAAATTAAATTTATCTAGAGATAGAGTTACAGATGAATTTGCTAAAGTTACGGTTTTAGAAAAAGAGCATCCGGTTTTAAATTATCCAAATAAAATTACTCAAAACGATTTTAAGGGTTGGGTACAAGAAAGAGGTTTGTATTTTCCGAACTCGTGGAGCAAAGAATTTACACCAATATTATCTATGCAAGACAAGGGTGAAACAGCAAAAAAAGGAAGTTTGTTAATAGCAAAGTATGGTAAAGGAAATTACATTTACACAGGTTTAAGTTTCTTTAGAGAATTACCTGCAGGTGTTTCTGGTGCTTATAAATTATTTGCAAATTTATTGTCTGTTGGTAAAAGTAATATAGAAGTAAAAAAGACAATTAAGCAATAAATAAGTTAGCAAAGAAATTTAGCCCTGATTGAGCGGTTTGTTTGAGCTCGTTGAGGTACGAAACAGCGAGTAGCGAAAGCAGGAAATTGCTTCAAAAAAAAATATGAATGAAACAACAAAAACATACCTGGAAAAAAGAATATTCGTTGGTGTTAATTGCCAATGTTATTTACATAATTGCATTTTATTTTATTACTAATTATTTTACAGTTTAGTCTATGGATATTGAAAGCAAATTACACGCCATAGATTGGATTGTTTTATCTGTAACTTTAATTTCTATTGTTGCTTACGGTACATATGTTACAAGAAAAAATGCAAATGTAACCGACTATATTAAAGGCGGAAATGACACTAAATGGTGGACAATAGGTTTGTCTGTAATGGCAACGCAAGCAAGCGCAATAACTTTTTTATCTACACCAGGGCAAGCTTTTAATAGCGGAATGGGTTTTGTGCAATTTTACTTTGGTTTGCCAATTGCCATGATAATTATTTGTTTGGTTTTTATACCAATTTACCATAAACTAAAAGTTTATACAGCATACGAGTTTTTAGAAGGTAGATTCGATTTAAAAACAAGAAGTTTGGCTTCTGTTTTATTTTTAATTCAGCGTGGTTTGGCTGCAGGAATTACCATTTTTGCACCGGCAATTATTTTAAGTGCGGTTTTAGGTTGGAATTTACTAACCTTAAACATTATTATAGGATTTTTAGTGATTGTTTACACCGTTTCTGGTGGTACAAAAGCTGTAAATGTTACGCAAAAGCAACAAATGATAATTATTTTTATAGGAATGTTAATTGCATTTTTTATGATAATGAGTCAGTTGCCAGCAAATATTACGTTTACAAATGCTTTAGAAATTGCGGGTGCAAGTAATAAAATGCAGGTGCTAGATTTTTCTTCGGATTTAAGTAATCGTTATACAATTTGGACAGGAATTTTAGGTGGAACATTTTTAATGCTTTCTTATTTTGGTACAGATCAAAGTCAGGTACAACGTTATTTGTCGGGTAAATCGGTTAGAGAAAGTCAGTTAGGTTTAATTTTTAACGGATTATTAAAAGTGCCAATGCAGTTTTTTATCTTATTAATTGGTGTAATGGTTTTTGTTTTTTATCAATTTAATCCATCGCCATTAAATTTTAATCCCAATGTTAATGACGCTGTAACAAATTCTAAGTATCAACAAGAATATAAAGCTTTAGAAAACGAACATATAGCAATAGAAAATACAAAAAAAATAATTTTTGCTGATGGTTTTCAAGCAGATGAAAAAGAGGAAATTCAATCTTTAAATGCAAAAGATTTGGCATTAAAAGCAGCATCAAAAGATGTTATTAAAAAGATTAATGATCAAATTGAAACCAACGATAAAGATTATGTATTTATCCATTTTATATTAAATAATTTACCAAGAGGCTTAATTGGGCTTTTATTGGCTGTAATTTTATCTGCTGCAATGTCTTCTACAGCATCAGAATTAAATGCACTTGCAAGTACAACTACCATAGATTTATACAAAAGAAATGTAAGTAAAAATAAGAGCGAAGAACATTATGTAAAAGCATCGAAATGGTTTACACTAGCTTGGGGTTTAATTGCAATATCCGTTGCATGTGTTGCCAATTTATTCGATAATTTAATACAATTAGTAAATATTATTGGTTCTATTTTTTATGGAAATGTTTTGGGTATTTTCTTATTAGCTTTTTTCTTTAAAAAAGTAAACGGAAATGCAGTTTTTAAGGCTGCTGTAATTACTCAGATTTTAATTTGTTCTATTTATTATTTCGGAATTTACAAATTAGAAGCTGCAGGTTTAGAGCCTATTATTAGCTATTTATGGTTAAATTTTATAGGTTGTATTTTGGTGTTGTTCTTTTCTTTATTTTTTGTTTTTAATGCAATAAACAAAGAAAGTAAAGTAATTTTATTGATTACTTCTTTAGCAATTTTTAAAATTTCTTATGATATTTTAAACGATGTGTCCTTAAGTATTACGCATGTAGTTACGCTAATTGTACTCTTCTTTTTCTTAGGATTTTTTAATATTGATAAAACTGTATTACATGAAAAATAAAATTATTAAATGGGGAATTATTGGCCCTGGAAAAATAGCAAACAAATTCGCAACAGATTTAGCAAAGGTTGAAGACGCAGAATTAGTCGCTGTGGCATCTAGAAGTCAAGAAAAAGCGAATGAGTTTTCTAAGAAGTTTAATGCTAGAAAAGCATACAATTCTTATTTAGAATTAGCCCAAGACGATACCATAGATGCTGTTTATATTGCAACGCCACATAGTTTTCATAAAGAACATGCAATACTTTGTTTACAAAATAAAAAGGCGGTTTTGTGTGAAAAACCTTTTGCCATGAACTTGCAAGAAGTAGAAACTATGATTTCTGTGGCTAAAGAGCACAATGTTTTGTTAATGGAAGGATTATGGACCAGCTTTTTACCGCACTACAAATATGTTTTAGATATTGTTAAAACAGAAAAATTCGGCAAATTGGTTCACTTAGAAGCAGATTTTGGTTTTCATCCGAAGTACAACTTAGAAAGTAGGCTTTTTAAAAAAGAAGTTGGCGGAGGAAGTTTGTTGGATATAGGAATTTATCCTGTATTTGCTGCATTATCTAGTTTGGGTACGCCAGATAATTTTACTGCGGATGCTACTTTTTTTGAGAATGGAGCGGATGCGGAATGCCATATGACTTTTAATTATAAAAATGCAAAGGCATCTCTAAAAAGTACTTTCTTAGAAGAAACACCAACAGAAGCAATTTTTACATTCGAGAAAGCTATTGTTAAAATAAACACGTGTTTTCACGAGCCTACAACTGTAAGTGTTTTTGTAGATGATAAAGAAGAAGTTATCAATTTTAATTACAATACCATTGGTTTTAATTTCGAGATAGAACACTTTAATCAACTTTTAAGAGAAGGGAAAAAGCAAAGTGATATTATGACTTTTGATTTTTCTAAAACTTTAATTAAAACCTTAGATGATGTTCGAAATACAATTGGTTTAACTTACAAATCGTAGTAGTTTTTAAAGTGCAAATATCCTTTGGCACAACAATTGACTTTTATAAGTTGAAAAAGCAATGTTTTTAATTTTAAAATATTGATTTTCAATTAATTATTAATAAGAAATTTGATGTTTGTTTTTAGTGAAATAAAAATAAATGTCAGTATGACAGATATATAGAAGATGAGCAAACCAAAAGTAGTTAGAATAGACAATTTGTCGCTTAATAGCATGTTAAATGAAGACTCAGAATTGATTCCTTTAATGACGCCAGAAGATGAAGAAATTATAAATAATGAGAGTGTTCCAGAAATTTTACCAATATTACCTTTAAGAAACACTGTTTTATTTCCAGGAGTTGTAATTCCTATTACAGCAGGTAGAGATAAATCGATTCAGTTAATTAAAGATGCAAATAAAGGTGATAAAGTTATTGGTGTTGTTGCACAACGTAATGAAGATGTAGAAGAACCAGGTTTAAAAGATATTCATACAACAGGTGTTGTTGCACAAATTTTACGCGTCTTAAAAATGCCAGATGGTAATACAACCGTTATTATTCAAGGTAAAAAACGTTTTGAAATTGACACAATAATAGAAGAAAAACCATATTTAAAAGCAACTGTAAAAGAAGCGATTGAAGACAAGGAGGTAGATGATGTAAAGGAATTTAATGCAATAATAGACGGCATTAAAGAGCAAGCATTAGAGGTTATTAAAGAAAACCCAATGTTGCCATCAGAAGCATCTTTTGCAATAAAAAACATCAAATCTAATTCGTTTTTGGTAAACTTTATTTCCTCTAATATGGATTTAACGGTTGCACAAAAACAAGTTATTTTAGAAAAAGACAATCTTAAAGAACGTGCTTTATTAGCGTTAAAAAACCTTAATAAAGAACTTCAGAAATTAAAATTACGTAATGATATTCAATCTAAAACAAGAGAAGATTTAGACCAACAACAAAGAGAATATTATTTACATCAGCAATTAAAAACCATTCAAGAAGAATTAGGTGGTGCTTCTAATGATCAAGAATTAGAAGAAATGCGTAAGCAAGCTAAAACTAAAAAATGGTCTAAAGAAGTTGCAGATACGTTTGAGAAAGAAATCAATCGTTTAAAACGAATGAATCCGCAGGCGGCAGAATATGGCGTTCAGAGAAGTTATTTAGAACTGCTGTTAGAATTGCCGTGGGGAATTTATTCTGAAGATAAATTCGATTTAAAACATGCAACTAAAGTTTTAGATAGAGATCATTTTGGTTTAGAAAAAGTTAAAGAAAGAATTATAGAGCATTTGGCTGTTTTAAAGTTAAGAGGAGATATGAAGTCTCCAATTATCTGTCTATACGGACCTCCAGGAGTTGGTAAAACTTCTTTAGGGAAATCTATTGCAGAAGCTTTAGGTAGAAAGTATGTTAGAATGTCTTTAGGTGGTTTAAGAGATGAAGCCGAAATTAGAGGTCATAGAAAAACATATATTGGTGCAATGCCAGGTCGTTTGATTCAGAATTTAAAGAAATCAGGAACTTCGAATCCGGTATTTGTTTTAGATGAAATTGATAAGCTAGGGCAAAGTCATCAAGGAGATCCATCTTCTGCAATGTTAGAAGTATTAGATCCAGAGCAAAATGAATCTTTTTATGATAATTACTTAGAAGTAGGTTATGATTTGTCTAAAATTCTATTTATTGCTACAGCAAATAATATTGGTCAAATTCCGTGGGCTTTAAGAGATAGAATGGAATTGATTAATGTTACTGGATATACAATAGAAGAAAAAGTAGAAATTGCAAAAAGACATTTACTACCAAAGCAATTAAAAGAGCACGGTTTAACTACTAAAGATTTAAAACTTGGTAAAAAGCAATTAGAACAAATTGTAGAAGGTTATACAAGAGAATCAGGTGTAAGAGGACTAGAGAAAAAAGTTGCTAAAGTGGTGCGTTTTGCTGCAAAATCAATTGCTCTAGAAGAAACATATAATATTGCTTTATCATCAGAAAAAATTGAAGAAATTTTAGGTACACCAAGAAATCGCGATAAGTTTGAAAACAATGATGTTGCAGGTGTTGTTACAGGTTTAGCTTGGACACAAGTTGGTGGAGATATCTTATTTATAGAATCTATTTTATCTAAAGGAAAAGGAAACCTTTCTATTACCGGTAATTTAGGAAATGTAATGAAAGAGTCTGCCACAATTGCTTTGCAGTATATAAAGTCTAATGCTGAAGAATTTGGAATTAAACCAGAAATTTTAGAGAAATATAATGTACACGTGCACGTGCCAGAAGGAGCAACCCCAAAAGATGGGCCAAGTGCAGGTATTACAATGTTAACATCGTTAATTTCTTCTTATACACAACGCAAAGTAAAAAACAAGTTAGCCATGACTGGTGAAATAACTTTAAGAGGAAAAGTGTTGCCTGTTGGCGGAATTAAAGAAAAAATATTAGCAGCAAAAAGAGCTAATATTAAAGAGATAATTTTATGTGAAGACAACAGAAAAGATATCTTAGAAATAAAAGAAAGTTATCTAAAAGGCTTAACATTTCATTATGTTTCTGATATGAAACAAGTAATAGAAATAGCGCTTACAAAACAGAAAGTAAGTAATGCTAAAAAGTTAGTTTAGTAAAAAAAAGCCTCTCTATTTTAGAGAGGCTTTTTTTATAATTTTCTTCTTGTTATCTATTTGTTTAGGGCTAATAACATGTTAAAAATCTATGATATTTTAGGGTGTTTTTTTTTATTTGAGTAATCAGTTTATAAAAAATACAAGCTATGGCATTCTATAATAAAGTAAAATGGGTTTTGGGTATTCTTATGGTTTTTGTGCTAATTGTTGCAACTAATCTAATAGATAGAAATAATTTTTTACGTGTTAAAGATTCTGTGGTTACGATTTATGAAGATAGACTTGTTGTAAATGATTTGATTTTTGAAATGTCTATAGCTATGCAAGAAAAAGAATTGGCAGCAATAAAAGCAGACACTGTTTTTTTCTTATCAGAATACAATAAAATAAACGAAGATTTACAGAGTTTTATTTTAAAGTATGAACAAACAAAACTAACTGCCAAAGAGGTAAAAGTATTTAATGAATTTAGGCAAAATTTTTAAAAAGTTAAAGTAGCTGAAAGAGATTTTATCACATCTAAATTTGATAATGTTAAAGGTCTTGAAAACGAACTTTTAAAAGTTAAAAAGAATTTATACCAATTATCTAAAATTCAATTAAACGAAGGAAGCAGGCAAATGTCTATAAGTAAAAAGGCTATTGATACTGTAGAGTTGTTTACTCAATTAGAAATCTATATTCTAATTTTTTTAGCAATTGTTATTCAAATAATTGTTATTTATCAACCTAAAAAAGAGTGATTTTATGTTTTTTAGAAAATGTTGATTAAAAAACAAGTTTAAATACCTAATCTTTCAATTCTATTTTAGAGTTACTTTGTGCTAATAATTCTAAATAATCTTCCGTTTTAAAAGAGTTAGTGCTAAATCTAGAAGTTCTATTTCTACCTTCTTTCTGACGAATTATAGATCTTGCATACCGCCTAATTTCATCTTTACAAGTTAAAATAATACCAGGAACCGGTGTGCTTTTACCGTTTTCGTCTTTTGCTACCATTGTAAAATAAGAAGAATTACAATGTTTTTTTTCTCCGGTTCTAATGTTTTCAGACTCTACACGTAAACCAACAACCATAGAAGTTCTACCTGTATAATTTACAGATGCTTTAAGTGTAAGTAGCTCACCAACCTCTATAGGATTTAAAAAATCTACTTTATTTACAGATGCAGTTACACAATAATTACTAGAATGTTTAGAAGCACAAGCAAATGCAATTTGATCCATTAAGTTTAGAATATGACCACCATGGATTTTTCCACTAAAATTAGAGTGCGAAGGCAACATTAACTCGGTTATTGTTAATTGCGATTCTTCTATACTTTTAAATTTTTTCATCTTATTATTAATTTTTTCCTCTAAAATGTGGTGAATCTTCTCTTGTGACTTCGGTAATAAAATATTTGGTATCGCCTAACCAAAAGAAAGATGTATAACGTTCTTTGTAAGATAGTTTTACATACTTTCCTTGATGTTTTTGTAAATCTTCAATAACTTTTTTGTTTTTATCTTCAACAGAAAAAGCAAAAATTTGCGCTCCAGAAATTCCTTGACTAATTTCTCCTTCCCAAGTTTTTACAAGAACACCTTTTCTACTAATTTTTATTAGCTCGCCAGATCTTACACCTGTACTATAAGTTACAAAGTAGATAAAAACATAATATAATACAGTAAGTATTATTGCACTAGTTATTAAAACTCCTAAAATTTTTTTCATAAATCAAAAATACAAATCTAAATTTTAGTAATTATTAATTTTTAAAGGATTTTATGATAAACAAGCTTTATATAGTCGTGATTTTTAAGAATCAGTTTTTTTTGTAATCTATTTACAGTAAATTTGTGTACTTCAAAAAAAAGCAAAATGAACTACATTTTATTTGATAGTGATGCAAGACAATCATTATTGCCATTTACATATACAAGACCTGTTGCAGACATAAGAATAGGAATTTTAACCATTAGAGAAAAATGGGAAAAGCACTTAGGATTAACTACAACAACAATTACAGAGGAATATTTAGAAGAAAAATTTCCGATGGTAGAAATGGAAAAAAACATTTTAATTAATGCTTCTTTTTGTCCTACGGAATCGTTAGTAGAAAAAATTAAAAATCTTTCTGAAAACGAAGCAATTTTTAAGGGGGATAATGTAATTGCATTTTACACTACAGATTCGCAAGAAGAGGTAGATTTTGAGCAATATAAACAAATAGATTTTGATGAAGATGTAATTCAGGTTAAAAACACTTGGGATATTTTTACCTTTAATGGTGAAGCTATTAAGCAAGATTTTAATTTAATTACAAACGGAAAAACTTCTGCGCCAATTCCAGAAGGAGTGCAAGTTTTAAATAAAGAAAACGTTTTTATAGAAGAAGGAGCTAAAGTTGTTTTTGCTACTTTAAATGCGTCTGAAGGGCCAATTTATATTGGTAAAGATGCTTTAGTTATGGAAAGTTCTAATATTAGAGGTCCTTTTGCAATGTGTAATAATGCGGTTGTAAAAATGGGCGCAAAAATTTATAAAGACACCACAATAGGTCCTTTTTCTAAAATAGGAGGAGAGGTTAGTAACTCTGTTATTTTTGGATATTCTAGTAAAGGGCACGATGGATATTTAGGAAATTCTGTTTTAGGTGAATGGTGTAATTTGGGTGCAGATACCAACAACTCTAACCTTAAAAATAATTATGCAGAAGTTAAACTTTGGAGCTATGAAACAAATCGTTTTGCGAAAACAGGTTTACAATTCTGCGGATTAATGATGGGTGATCATTCTAAATGCGGAATTAACACAATGTTTAATACAGGAACCGTTATTGGTGTTAGCGCAAATATATTTGGTAGTGGTTTCCCTAGAAATTTTGTACCTTCTTTTAGTTGGGGTGGTGCTGCAGGTTTTACAACATTTCAAATGAAAAAAGTGTATGAAGTAGTAACTGCAGTTATGAAAAGAAGAAGCTTAGTTTTTGATGAAAAAGATCAGAAAATATTAGATCATATTTTTGAAGAAACAAAACAATACAGAAATTATTAAGTATAAAAATAGATTGATAAAAACGCCAAAATGAATTCTCATTTTGGCGTTTTTTATATGTAAAAATAGTGATTAATTTCTGTCGACAATGCTACCAGAACCAACAGATTTACTATCGATATGTTTTGGGTTTCCTTTATAGTAAATACTACCAGAACCAACTAATTTTGCTTTAATTTTGTTTTTAACGGTAATTTTTATGCTACCAGAACCTGCAATTGTTGCAGAAACTTCATCTGTGCTTAAATCATAAGCTCTAATACTACCAGAACCTGCAATTGCACACTTTAATTCTTCTGTATTTCCTTTTAAATCAATATTACCAGAACCACCAATGTTTGTGTTTACATCATCAGAATTTATTTTTAAATTGATGTTACCAGAACCACCTAAACTAACATTTAAATTATTAGATTTTATTACATCGTTACTAGTTACATTACCAGAACCACCTAAGGCAACACTTTCGATATCATTAAAAGGTACAGTAACAGTTAATCTTTTTGTGGTTCTTATATTGGTGTTTTTTTTGTATTTAATTTTTAAAATTCCGTTGTTAATTTCTGTTTCTATATATGGTATTATATTTTCTTCACCTTCTATGGTGATGTTACCTTCTGTGCCTTTTACTAAAATTACATCGAAAGAGCCACCGGCAGCAATACCTCTATAATCATTAGTACTTCTTTTAACAGTTATAATATTTCCGTTTCCTTTAATTTTTTTATTTGTTCCCCACCAGTTTTGTGCGTTTGCAGAAAATGTTAGTGATAAGAATAAAAGAGCAAAAGCTATTTTTTTAGTCATGATTTTTGGTTTTATAGGTTGATTTGTTTTTTATTTTTCTTCAATTCTAACACTTCCGTATTGAGAATTGATATGTATGCTTGCGTTGGTGTTTGCTTTTCCGTATTTACCCTCGTAATATTTACTTGTAGTTTTAGAGATGCTTTTGTAAAACTCTATTTTATCATCATCTCTTTTAAAACCGCTATATTGTAAGTCAATATTAAATAAAAAAGAAATATTTGGTTCTACAGTAATTTTTATCCCAGTATATTGTCCTGTAATGTCAATCTTTTCAAAACCTTTTTTAAGGTTCTTAATTGTTAAAGAACCATAATCTGTGTTTACAGAAAGTTGTTTTCTTACGGTTCCGAAACGCAAAGCAACATAATCAGAATTACCATCAATATTTTCTACATCATTAACAGTAATCGAACCATAATCTAAATTGAAATCTACATTTTTAGATTTATCTAATTTAATTGTAGAATAGTCTGCATTTATTTTTAAGTTTTCTGATTTATCTATAGATAGTTTAGAATAATCTGCATTTACTTTACCATTTTGCATGTAAGCAATTGTAGATGATGAACAATAATCTAAGTTGATGTCGTTATTTTTTGCTGATAATTCTCCAACAGAAATTTTTCCGTAATCGCAATTAATAACTGCGTTACCAGATAAGTTTCCTAAATAAATACTACCATAATTGTTATCTAAATCTACAGCATTTGTTTTTGGCATTTTTATAATATAATTTATTTTGTAATTGGTGTTTTTACTTTTACCCCACCAAGACCAATTGCTTTTCTTTTCTCCGAATACAGTTTCTGCTTCTACGATAGATTTTGAAGCGTTAAAATCTATTTTTATTGAATTTAATTTAGATTCTACTTCATCTAAATCATCGCCTTTTACAGTAATTTTAACTTCAATTTCAACTAAATTCTTATCCCAAGTTGATATGTTTAAATCGCCATATTTATTGTTAATAAGAACTTTAGCGTTTTTATTTACGGTGTAACTTTTAGATATTGTTTTTGTTCTTTCGTGTTTTTTATCATCAGTATTAGCGAAGGCAACTAATGGTATAAACATTAAAAAAAGTGCTACTTTATATGTAAATTTCATTCTGAATATTATTTAAGTTTTTTAATTTATCTATTTGATCTAAAGTTCGTTCTAAAATATCTAGACGTCTTTGGTAGTTTTTAATCATTGCACTTATAACACGCCTTTGTTTACCATTTTTATTAAGATCTTTTATAAAAACCTTGTAATTATCTTCTAGTTCTTCTAATTCTTCTAGCGCATTTTCTATAATAGTTTCTGTCTCTAAATTTCTATTACTTTCTAAAGTTTTAATTTCTTGATTAATAGTAGAGACAAAATAATTTTGAACTTCTTCCATTTTAGGAGAAACATCTGCTAAATCTAATTGTCTTTTTTGATGATTACTACCCAACCAAAAACCTAATACTAAAACAACAGAAGCAGCAACACTTAACCATTTCCAAGAGTTTTTCTTTTGTTTTGGATAGTTTAATTTTCTTTCAAACCGTTCTAAATGACCAGCGTTTGGTTCATTTAAATCAAAATTATTTTCAGAAAAAAATTGATGTAATTTATCTTCCATATACTTGTGTTTGTAAATTTTCTGCAAGTAAAACCTGCTTTAATTTTTTCTTCGCTCTAGAAACAGTTGTTCTTACATTTTCATTTGTGTATTCTAATATTTGCGAAATCTCTTCATAATCGTAACCTTCTATTAGATGTAAATTTAAAACTACTCTGTAATTCTCTTTTAATTTTTGAAGACAATTAAGCACAGTGCTAGCTTTAAATCCTTTGTAATCTATTGTTTCTTCTTCGACTTCATCATCAGTAATAACTTCCATTTTTACTTCTTGATATCTGTTGTTTTTCTTTAATTGTGTTAAACTTTTATTGATTACTATTCGTTTTAACCAAGCGCCAAAAGTAACTTCACCTTTATACATTTTCATTTTTGTAAAAGCAGTTAAAAAAGCCTCTTGCATTAGATCTTCTGCTTCGAATTCATTTTTTAAAATACGATACGCTACATTATACATTGCTTTATAATAGCATTTGTACAATTCTAGCTGCGCATTTTTATCGTGCTTTTGGCAGCGCTCTAATAATTTGGTTATATGTGGTTGATTAGTTTCCAATAAAATGGTTCTATTCTATAGACAAAAAGCTTTTTAAAATGTGACACTTTCTAAGAAATAAAAGTAAACTTTTTTAAAAGAATACAATATTTAATATTTAATTGTTGATTTTTAGATGTTTATAATTTAAAAATTAATCAAAAAAAAATCTCGAAACAAACGTTCGAGATTTTTTTATAAAGTATGTAAAGCAGTATTACATTGCTCCCCATTCTTTTAAAGAAGCCTTATTCATTTTTATATAACCTGCATTTTTTGCTATTTCTGCATATTTTAAAGATTGTTTAGCAGCAGCAATTGCACTTTTTTTGTTTCCTGCTTTTGCATGAATTAAAGATTGTTTGCGTAAATACCAGAATTTAGGAGCATTTGCAGACATTGCAACCGCTTTATCAATCCATGTTTTTGCTTTATTAATGTCTTTACCTGCTTCTAAATAATAAGATGCAGCTGCATACATATCGTTCGCAGATGGTCCGCTCATCAATTTTTCTATATTTGTAGAAACCATAGTGTCAGTTGGAGTTTCAAATTTTAAACCAACATATGTGTTTTCCCACATAATACCGATTACAGCAGAATCATTTGTCAAATCATCAAAACTAATTGTAAATGTTTCAATTACCATAGGTATGTTTTGTGCGGCAACAGTTACTTTAGCAGCTACTTTAGTTTCATCCCATTTTGCAGGATTTCCCCAATTTGTTGCATCAGAATATAAAATGATATCCCAATTTTTCTGACCAGGAATTGTATAAAGTGCATATGTACCTTTTTTTACAGGTTTACCATTTACAGTAATATCTGTAGAAAACGTAACTTTTGTATTTTCATTTGCTCCGGTTCTCCATACTTTTCCGTAGTCTTCTAAACCACCAAAAATCTTTCTACCTTTCATACTTGGTCTAGAATACTCAATAGTAACATCTGTTAAACCAACAGCTTGCTCAATTTTTTGAAAAGGACTTGGTGCTGGAGTTTTTATTTGTGCATTTGAAGAAAAAGCAAAAGCAGCTACAAATAATGATAATATAATTTTTTTCATTTTATAAGTATTATTTAGTTTTTATAGTTTCAAAATTACAATTTCAAAAAAAACGAAATGTTAATAAAAACTTAAAATAAGATGCTATTAAAAAGCACATTTCAATCGCTTTTGAGCATATTTTTTTATGCATTACTTTTAGTAAAATATTTGTTTCTTAACCAAAAAGAAACACGCACTAATAGAATTAGAGCAGGAACTTCAACTAAAGGACCAATAACGCCTGTAAAAGCTTGACCAGAATTTAAGCCAAAAACTGCGATGGCAACCGCTATTGCTAATTCGAAATTATTACCTGCAGCAGTAAAAGCAACAGCTGTAGTTTTGTCATAATCTGCACCTGTAGCTTTTGTAAAAAAGAAGCCAATAATAAACATTAAACTAAAATAAATTAATAAAGGGATGGCAATTATTAAAACATCCATTGGTATTTGAACGATTAATTCTCCTTTTAAAGAAAACATTACGATAATTGTAAATAATAATGCAATTAGGGTGATCGGAGAAATTGTTGGAATAAATTTATTGGTATACCATTCTTCTCCTTTTAACTTTACTAAAATTAATCTACTTAAAATTCCTAATAAAAAAGGAATTCCTAAATAAATGGCAACGCTTTCTGCAATTGTACCAATAGAAATATCAACGATTGCACCTTCAAAACCAAAATAAGGAGGCAATACAGTTATAAATAACCAAGCATAAAAACTATAAGCAAAAACTTGAAAAATACTATTTAAGGCAACCAATCCTGCTCCATATTCGCTACTACCTTCGGCAAGATCATTCCAAACTAACACCATTGCAATACATCTTGCCAATCCTATTAGAATTATACCGACCATATATTCTGGATAATCGCTTAAGAATACAATAGCCAAAATAAACATTAACACCGGACCAATTATCCAATTTAAAATTAAAGAAATAGATAGTATTTTAATATTTCTAAATACTTTAGGTAAAAGTGCATAATTTACCTTTGCTAATGGTGGATACATCATTAAAATTAAACCAATAGCAATTGGAATATTAGTAGTACCACTGCTAAAGGAGTCTATAAAATCTGGAAAGGTAGGTATAAAGTACCCTAAACTAACACCTATAGCCATTGCTATAAAAATCCATAAGGTTAAGTTTCTATCTAAAAAACTAAGCTTTTTTTTAGTCATTTTTTAATTGAATTTAAAGTTTGTAAGCGTGTAAATAGTTACTGTTATTGTTGTGTTTTGTTATATTGCAATATTACGATTAATATTGTAGATTTTAAACTTATTTTATTTATTTACTAATTAAATAACATTAAGTAAACATTAAAAAGGATTTGTATTTTTGCTGAATAATAAATCTAGAGATAATGAAAAATGTTAGCATTCTTGGTTGTGGTTGGTTAGGGAAACCTTTAGCAGTTTCTTTTTTAGAGGAAGGATATTTTGTAAAGGGATCTACAACATCCGAAGAAAAAATAACAGATTTAGAGGCTTTAGATATAGAGCCTTATATTGTAAATATTTCTGAATTTGAAGAGTTTGATACTTTTTTAAATACAGATATTTTAATTATTGCAATTACCTCAAAAGATATTGATGGTTTCGAAAATTTGATATCTCAAATTCAAAATTCTAGCGTTCAAAAAGTAATTTTTATAAGTTCTACTTCTGTTTATGACAGTTTAAATAAAGTGGTTACAGAAGAAGATGCTGTATTAAATACACCGCTAACTGCTATCGAAAATTTATTTAGAGAAAATACTTTTTTCGAAACAACTATAATTCGTTTTGCTGGTTTATTTGGTGGAGAAAGACATCCTTCTAATTGGTTTAAAAACGGTAAAAAAATTCCGCAGCCAAAAGGTTTTGTAAACATGATTCATAGAGAAGATTGTATAGAAATTATACATGAAATTGTAGCTCAAAATTGTTGGAATACTACTTTTAATGCATGCTCTAATCATCATCCTACAAGAAGAGAATTTTATACAATTGCTAAATTAAGTAGAGGTTTTGAAACGCCAGAATTTGAAAATAATGATGTTTATAAATGGAAAATTATTTCGTCAGAAAAACTACAAAAAACTTTAGATTATACTTTTATTCACGACGATTTATTATCCATATAAATCTATTAACTGTATTTCCTTTTTCTTAGAAAATTAAAGGTAAGGCCAAAGGCAAACAATAAAATTAAAGGTAATATTAGGTTTAAAAATTGCCAAAAAGTTCTTTCTTTATAAGCTTTTTGTTTGTCTAACATTTTGATTTTTAAGCTTTTGTTTCTTAATTTTAACAAACCTGCGTCATCTAATAAATAATCTACAGCATTTAATAAGAAATCTTTGTTGCCAAATTGCTGATTGGTCCATTTATCTCTAGCCAAATCGTAGGGTTGTCCTTTCAAAATTTGATTTTTACCAATATCTCCATCAGAAATTACAATCATTTTATTTGGTTTAGATTGCTCTTTTAAGAGTGATGTTTTAAAAGGTTTTACTCTGTTTTTATATGCTGAATTAAAAGAACCTTCTAGTAAAACAGCAAATAACTGATGACCGCCTTTATAATCTGTTTCTATAACTTCATCAGCAATAGATTGCAATTCTATAATTTTAGGAGTTCCTACTTTTTGTGTTAATAAAGAACTAACTAATAAAGGTGTTTTTTTTATGTTGTTTTTAAGAGTGTCTATTTGGTTAGCAAATTGTAATCTAACCGGAGAAACGTTTTTGGTAATTGTGTGATTCGGATTACCGTTAACTAATGGATGGTAAAACCAATCTAGATTTTTAAACTGTGGTTGATTTGCAACTTGCCCTGTAGCAACCGGTATTTTTGCCGAGTATAAATCTTTTATCAAACTTGTGTTTATTCGAATTCCGTAAGAAAACAATAAATTTGTAAGACCTAAATCTCTAGGATACGCTAACATTTTACCCGAATTAGCCAAACTATCTTGATCTGCTTGTACATTATCAATCATCCATAAAGTTTTACCTCCGTTGGTAATAAACTGATCTAAAACAAACTTTTCTTTATCTGTAAATTTTATTGTAGGTTTTGCAATTATTGCCAAATCTAAATTAGTTAAATCTTGTAAAGTTTTGTTAGCATTACTTTTTACAGAATCTAAAGTGAATTTTGCTAATCGGTATTTTTTTGCAACCTCACTTAAAAAACTATACTGATAAATATCTTTTAATTCTCCGTTACCAGTAATTATACCTACTTTTTTCTGTGTTTTCAATTGAATAGTATGTATGGCATTTGTAAAACTATATTCTAAATTTTCAATAGCTTTTTGCAATTGTTCTTCTTGTGATGCTACAATGGCGTTTGGTAATAATGATACAACGGTAGACTTAGAACCCAAACTAACTTCTGCCCACGGAAAAATAATAGCTTCCGACATTTTACCATCTTCTTCTACGGTTAGTTGACTAGGCATCATGCCTTTTTTTATCAAGGCTTCTCTTTGATTGTCTGGATTTTCGAAATTGATTTTAATTCTCGAATTTTCCGAAGACAATTCTTCTAAATATTGTTGAGTTTCTACTTGTAATCGTTTAAATTCTGATGGAAAATCTCCTTCTAAATAAACCGTTATAAATAAGTTTTTATCAACCTTAGCAATACTGCTTTTAGTGGTTTCTGATAAAGTGTATCTTTTGTCTTTTGTAATATCAAATCTTTTATAAAAAGACTGATTTAGTAGGTTGATGCTTATCAGTAAAACAATTACAATCGATATGTTTTTTATAGATTTATTCATTTTCTAAACGGGTTTTTGTAATGAATAAAAAGAAAAAGGTAATGCTTAAAAAGTAAATAATATCTCTAGTATCAATAACACCTCTAGATATACTTTTATAGTGTTCGTTAATGCCAATTTTTTTAATAATATAGTTGTTGTCTAAAGAAACTGAAATGGCATCAAAACCATAAAAAAGTAAAAAAGTTATTAAAACACCTAAAATAAATGCAACTATTTGATTTTTTGATATGGTAGATGTAAATAGGCCAATTGCAGTATAGGTTGCTGCTAAAAATAACAAACCGATATAAGAACCAATGGTTGCACCAATATCTAAATTGCCAACAGAACTGCCTAATTGGTACACTGTGTAAACATAAGTTAATGTTGGTAAAATAGCTATAATTACTAAAATTAAAGAAGCAGAAAATTTACCTAATATTATTTGCCAATTAGAAATTGGTTTCGTTTTTAGTAGTTCTATAGTACCATTGCTAAATTCATCAGCAAAACTTTTCATGGTAATTGCAGGAATTAGAAATAAAAATACCCAAGGAGCTAAATAAAAAAACGGATTTAAATCTGCAAAACCAGCATTTAAAATATTAAAATCGTCTTTAAAAACCCACAAAAATAAGCCGTTAATTAATAAAAAGACACCGATAACCAAATAGGCTATCGGACTCGAAAAAAACGAATTGAATTCTTTTTTTAGTATTGCAATCATTCTATAATTTACTTTCTAATTTAAAGATTCTATTGTAATTAAATGTGCTACATTTTCTTTTTGGTAAAAAAACAAAACCATTTTTTTCTAATAACGCTATCGAAGCAATATTATTTTTATGCGTAAAAGCTTCTATGGTTGTTAATGCTAATTTATCAAATCCAAAGGTAATTACTTTTTGCAAAGCTTCAGTCATAATTCCTTTTTGCTGAAAGTTTGGCTTTAATTTATAACCGATTTCGGCGTATGTATCAACTTTAGAAATGTTATGTAACACAATACTGCCTATTACTTGATTTTGAAACTCAATTAACCAAAAGATTCTTTTATGCTGATTATATAAAGAATTACAAGAGTTTATAAATGCAGATGCTTCTTCTAAATTCTGAATTCTTTTTGTACCTACAAACTTATTAATTTCTTCACTAGACCTTAATTCTAAAACAACGGCAATATCTAAATCGGTAGCTTTTCTTAAAATTAATCTTTCGGTTTTTAAAATCGGATATTCAGTGAAGTTAATAAAGTTCATGATTTATAAGAAAATTCCGAAACCGATAGAAGAATTAAATGAAGAAACATGATAGGTGTAATCACCATTTGTAGTGTCGTTTTTTGTTTTATTATATTTTAAACTAAACTCTACACTTATTGTATCGTTAATGAAATAAGCAATACCTGCACCAAATTCATAACCAAAAATGTTTGATTCATCAGTATAATTATAACTATCAAATGCATCGTAATAATTATTTTCGCTTTTGTTTTTACCAAATGAAACTTTTGCTTCTATAAAAGGCTTAAACTCTCCTTTTAAAAAATAATTTTTTAAAAAAGGTGTAAAAACAAAAGAGTTATTTTTGTAAGAATCTGAACCGTTTTCATAGGAGCTTTTAGAATAACTAAGCCCTAATTCAGTACCAATAACAAAATTATCGATAATAAAATATCCAACTTTCGGA
Source organism: Polaribacter sp. BM10 (assembly GCF_002005425.1). Taxonomy (GTDB): domain Bacteria; phylum Bacteroidota; class Bacteroidia; order Flavobacteriales; family Flavobacteriaceae; genus Polaribacter; species Polaribacter marinaquae. The sequence goes on from NZ_CP019704.1 coordinate 303,630, forward strand.
GCAATTGAAAAATTAGTAGCTTTTGTATCTCCAGAATTATAACCATCATTTTCCGACCATATTTTTGCAGAACCGAAATTTAAATTACTAGAAGCTCCAATCATAAAACTCCCTTTTTCTGTTTGCGCGTTGATTGAAATTGTAATAAATGTGATAAATAATAAAGCAATCTTTTTCATATAGTAAATTTAAATTAGTGATACTTTTTTGTCGACACTCCAAGCAGCAGGTTTGTCGTTAAAGAAAACTTTGGTTTTTGCCCAAACATCTTTAAAAAGTGCCGAGTTTCTGTAGTTTTCTAAATCTTGTTCTTCGTTCCAATAAGAATATGTAAAAAAGATATCTGGGTTATTTTTATCTTGATATAATTCTAATAATTGGCAACCTTTAGAACCTCTTATAAATTCTTTTTTTTCTTCAAAAATTGATAAAAAAGTAGGTATGTGTTTCTGATGAAAACTCATCTTTACAATTCTTACAAACATAGTTTAGTTTAAAGTGGTAAATTCTTGTTTTGGCTCGTTAATAAAATTTATGGTAACAGTATCTCGATATGCCAAACCTAATAAAGAGCAAGCGCCACCAACAGTATCTAAATTGCTTCTGTAAATTGCAATTTCTATATAATTTGCAGAGTTAAAAATGGCTAATTTATGTCCTTCGTATTGTTGATTACTGTAAGCGCTGTTAGACGCAACTTCGTTATATTTAGAAAACACTTTTGTAAATTTATGTTTTTTAGCATTGATTTCGAAATTTCTTCCTTTACCAATTTCTTGAAACATTTTTTTACTAATATTTGTAATTACATTTCCGTAATTGTCTATGTAAACGATGCCACCAATAATTTGATCTTGTAATTGATTTACTTTTGGCTGTATTTCTATAATTGTTTTATATTCTGATATTTCTCTTCCTATTACTGTTAAATTTCCGCCACGAGCAATAAAGCAAGCAACTTGTACAAATACCTCTAAAACCGGAAAACTACTTTCTATTCTATCATGAATTGTGATTTCTACAATTTTTGTTGGCTTAAATTCTGCAACAATCATCGAAATAATTCCGTTGTCTGGGCACACAAAATAATGACCATCCAATTCTAACGCAATGTGCTTGTTTTCTTCACTCAATTCAGAATCTACACCAATAACATGCACAGTTCCTTTAGGAAAACTTTTGTAGGAATTCTTTAGAATATACGCAGTTTCTGTAATGTTAAATGGCGAAATTTCATGTGTGATATCAACAATTTTTGCATCTGGAAGTTCAGAGTAAATAGCCCCTTTTACAGCACCTACAAAGTGATCTTTCGTTCCGAAATCTGTGGTTAAAGTAATTAGAGACATTAATTTTTTAGCTGTTAATTAATTGTGTAAAAGTTGTTAACTATTTAACGCAAATCTAATCATTTTAGGAATTTTATTCGCTATTTTTAGTTGAAATAAAATTGATATCAATCTATAAAAAATAAACATTTGAACGAACGCATTATAGAGCTAGAAGAAATAAACCCAAAAGACTTTTTTGGGGCACATAATAGTACCATAGAACAATTAAAAAGGTATTTTCCGAAGATAAAAATCGTCGCAAGAGGATCTAAAATGAAAATTTACGGCGAGTCTGAACTTTTAGATGAGTTTGAAATTCGATTAGATCGTTTGATAAAATATTACAATCGTTACAATAAATTAGACGAAAATAGTATCGAGCGTATTTTAACATCAAACGGAAACGAAGAAAAAACAAGTGCTTCTAAAAAAGCAAAAGATGTTTTGGTGCATGGTGTTAGCGGTAGATTAATTAAAGCACAAACAGAAAACCAGCGTAAAATGGTTTCTTTAATGGCCAAAAATGATATGTTATTTGCTGTTGGTCCTGCAGGTACAGGTAAAACATATACCGCAGTTGCTTTGGCTGTAAAAGCTTTAAAAGAAAAAGAAGTACGTAGAATTATTTTAACAAGACCTGCTGTGGAATCTGGTGAGAATTTAGGTTTTTTACCAGGAGATTTAAAAGAAAAATTAGATCCTTATATGCAACCTTTATATGATGCATTAAGAGATATGATTCCGCATGAAAGGTTAGAGTCTCATTTAGAAAAAGGAGTTATTCAAATTGCGCCTTTAGCATTTATGAGAGGTAGAACTTTAGACAATGCTTTTGTAATTTTAGATGAGGCACAAAATACTACTCACAATCAAATGAAAATGTTTTTAACCAGAATGGGTAAAAACGCAAAGTTTATAATTACCGGCGATCCTGGGCAAATAGATTTACCAAGAAAACAAGTTTCTGGTTTAAAAGAATCTTTATTAGCGTTAAAAGATATTGAAGGTATTGCACAAGTTTATTTAGACGATAAAGATGTTGTAAGACACAGATTGGTTAAGAGAATTATTTCTGCTTATAAAAGCATAGAAACAGAATAGATAATGATAAAAATAGAAAAAGATAAACTAGGTTTACAAGACTATTTTTATATTGGATATTTATATTTAATAATCTTAGGAATTGTTAGTGACGCTATTTTTTACGGAATTTTTGGTGTTACCTATCTTAATTATACAACCATTTTAGATGCTTTAATATCTCCTATAAGTTTGCTTGCAAATAATTGGGTTTTATCTCTTGTACTAATTTTTATGTTTGGTTTGTTGTATTTATATTTAACTAGATGGATGCCCAAATTGTATAAATACTTTAGAGTAAAAAAATGGTATCAAAATATATATAATATAGAAAAATGGGATAAGAGATATGCTAAAATGGGAGACAAAAATAATCTGTTGCCTGCGTTAATGTTTTTGTTTTTTTTACTTTTTGTTTCTATGAGAACCGGTATGGGCATCGGTATGAAACATAAATTTAGTGAACAAGAAGCAGTACCAAATTACACCCTTGTTTTTAAAGATAACGAAAAATTAGATGTTAGAAAAATAGGGCAAAATTCTGCTTATTTTTTCTATTTTATTCCAGGTGAAACAGAAATTACAGCAACACCAATTAGTGATAATTTAAAGCAAATAAAACGTTTAAAAAAGAAGAAAAAATAACTTTTTAAATTACTATTTTTGCACACTTAACAACACAACAACTAAAATGAATACAATTAACGAAACTAATTTTCAGTTTCCGAATCAGAAATCTGTTTACAAAGGAAAAGTAAGAGAAGTTTATAATATAGATAATGAACTTTTGGTAATGATAGCCACAGACAGATTGTCTGCTTTTGATGTTATTTTACCAAGACAAATTCCTTATAAAGGTCAGATTTTAAATCAAATTGCAACCAAAATGATGAATGATACCGCAGATATTGTTCCGAATTGGTTACTTGCAAATCCAGATGAAAATGTAGCCATTGGTCATTTATGTGATCCTTTTAAGGTAGAAATGGTTATTAGAGGTTATGTTTCTGGTCACGCCGCAAGAGAATATAAGGCAGGTAAAAGAATGCTTTGTGGTGTAGAAATGCCAGAAGGATTAAAAGAAAATGACAAATTTCCAGAACCTATAATTACACCTTCTACAAAGGCAGATAATGGCGAGCATGACGAAGATATTTCTAGAGAAGATATTTTAGCAAAAGGAATTGTTTCTGAAGAAGATTACATCGTTTTAGAAAATTATACAAGAGCTTTATTTAAAAGAGGAACTGAAATTGCGGCAAAAAGAGGCTTAATTTTAGTAGATACTAAATATGAATTTGGTAAAACGAAAGATGGTAAAATTGTTTTAATTGATGAAATTCATACACCAGACTCTTCTCGTTATTTTTATGCTGATGGATACCAAGAAAGACAAGATAATAACGAACCACAAAAACAATTGTCTAAAGAATTTGTTAGACAATGGTTAATAGAAAACGGTTTTCAAGGTAAAGAAGGGCAAGCAATACCAGAAATGAATGATGAAAAAATCATCGAAATTTCTAATAGATATATAGAATTATACGAACAAATTACCGGAGAAGCTTTTACAAAAGCTATTACAGATAATGTTCTAAATAGAATAGAAAATAATGTGTTGAAGTTTTTAGCTTCAAAATAAACCATCTCAAATTAAGTTAGATGTAAAAGCAAACAAAATCACTTGTTTAGGCAGTAATTATGTCAATTCGAGTGATTTCTTTTAGTTAACTTTACAGAGAGAACAAACAAACAACAAATGATTATAGAACCAAGAACAAGAGGATTTATATGTTTAACATCTCACCCAACAGGTTGTGAGCAAAACGTAATCAATCAAATAGAATATATAAAGTCGAAAGGAAAAATAGACGGAGCAAAAAAAGTATTGGTAATTGGTGCCTCTACAGGTTTTGGTTTGGCATCTAGAATAACCAGTGCATTTGGTTCTGATGCAGCAACAATTGGCGTTTTCTTTGATAAACCAGCTACAGAAGGTAGACCAGGTTCGCCAGGATATTACAACACAGCAGCATTTGAGAAACATGCACACCAAGCAGGTTTATATGCAAAAAGTATTAATGGCGATGCGTTTTCTAACGAAATAAAAGAAGAAGTTGTAAATCTAATTAAAGAAGATTTAGGGCAAGTAGATTTAGTAATTTACAGTTTAGCATCACCAGTTAGAAAACATCCAAATACTGGTAAAAGATTTAAATCAGTATTAAAACCAATCGGAGAAGTTTTTACAAACAAAACCGTAGATTTTCATACAGGTAAAGTATCAGAAATTTCTATAAATCCGGCAGAAGGTGAAGATGTAGAAAATACCGTAACCGTAATGGGAGGTGAAGATTGGAAAATGTGGATGGATGCTTTAAGTAAAGAAAATTTATTGGCAGAAGGTGCTACAACAGTTGCATATTCTTACATTGGCCCAGAAGTAACAAAACCAGTATATAGAAACGGAACAATTGGTGCTGCTAAAGATCATTTAGAAGCAACAGCTTTTACAATTGCAGAAGATTTAAAAGCAATTAACGGTAATGCTTATGTTTCTGTAAATAAAGCATTGGTTACACAAGCAAGTTCTGCAATACCTGTAATACCTTTATATATTTCTTTGTTATTTAAAATAATGAAAGAAAACGGAACTCATGAAGGTTGTATAGAACAAATTCAGCGTTTGTATAGCGAACGTTTATTTGGTGGTGATTTAGACTTGGATGAAAAAGGCAGAATTAGAATTGATGATTTAGAAATGAAAGAAGAAGTACAAGCTGCAATTGCAGAACTTTGGAAAGATGCTACATCAGAAAATTTAGCTGAAATTGGAGATTTAAAAGGTTACAGCGACGAGTTTTTTAATTTATTCGGATTTAAAGTAGACGGAGTAGATTACGACGCAGATGTAAATGAAATGGTACAAATACCAAGTATTAAATAAATAATAATTACCAATTTTATTGGTTAAATTTTACAAATAATACCTTGCAATTTAATTTTGTGAGGTATTATTTTTTTATCTTGTAGTTAAATTTTTTAAAACTTATGAAAGCAGTTACTATTAAGCAACTTAAAGATGAATTGTCGCATAAATCTGCCTCAGATTTAAAAGATTTATGCCTGCATTTGGCTCGATTTAAAAAAGAAAACAAAGAATTACTTACCTACTTATTATTCGAATCACATGATGAAGAATCTTTTATAGCAACAATTAAAGAAGAAGTAGATTTACAGTTTAGCGAAATTAATACGAAGAGTTTTTTTTACATAAGAAAAAGTGTTCGAAAAATATTAACGTCAATAAAAAAACACATTCGTTATTCTAAGAAAAAAGAAACAGAAGTAGAGTTGTTACTGTATTTTTGTAAAAAATTAAAAGCTTTTAAGCCTTCTATAAAAAGAAGTACGCGTTTACAAAGTGTTTTTGATACACAGGTAAGAATGATAAAAAAAGCTTTAGAAAAACTACACGAAGATTTACAATACGATTTTCAATTAGAATTAAATGAATTATTAGAAAATGAGTAGAACAAGACCTGTATTAGAAAACTTAATAACAGATAATATGTCTAAAGCAGAAGTTTTTCAAAATAAAACTTTACGACCTATTATAAAAATGCAACACAATTTGTTAATTGTGTTTTTTAAGAGTTATTTAAAGAAAAGAAAAATTGATTTTTCTGTTTTAACAGCCCAAAAGAAAAGAAGTAGAGTAAAAGCTATTTTTACAAAAGACATCAATTTTAAAAACTTAAATCTAGGTTTAATTATTGGAGATTTTTCGATGGAAGAATATGCGTTTTATGATGAAAATTCATCAGAATTAAATAGAAGAATTTTACAGATAATTGCGCAAAGAATTCAAGATAGCTTAGATGAAATCTAAAAAAAAAGGTGTTTGTAATTTTACAAACACCTTTTTTTAAATATAAATTTAAAATTATTGCTTCTTTTGAGCTGCTAATAATTTTTTCTGATATTTTCCTTGCACTACATCAACAATTACCAATACCGCTAATACAAAGTAAAAAGTAGTTTTACTCATTGGTACAATTTCGTTACCAAAAAGTTTAATATGTGCTAAATGTCCGCCTTCTGTAACTAACATTATTCCTACAATAAAAAGAATAAATAAACCCAATACTTCGTACATTCTGTTTTTTGCTAAAAAGCTAGAAATTCTATCAGCTAAAAATAACATTAGCAAACCACTAATTACAATAGCAATAGCCATTACAATAAAAGCGGTTGTAGAATTTTCGATTTCACTAGTTAAACCAATTGCAGCTAAAATAGAATCGAAAGAAAAAACAAGATTCATAATTACAATACTTGTTATAACTGCATTAGCAGATTTAGCTCTTTTAGAATCACCTTCAATATCGTTATCTAAATTATTAGTACCAATCATGTGCCAAATTTCTTTAATAGCTGTATAGATAATAAAACCACCACCTAATAAAACAATGATGCTGTGACCATTAAATTCAAAATGAACAATATCTTTTATTTCACCAGTTAAAAAAGAAAAAGGTTCTTGAAAAAAATCAATAATAGACACTAAAATAAAAAGCAATACAATTCTTAACACAATTGCTATTAAGATTCCTGTTTTTCTAACTTTTTTTTGATCTGCTACCGGCGCTTTTTTAGATTCTAAAGAAATATAAAGTAGGTTATCGAAACCAAGAACTGCTTGTAAAAGCACAAGCATAATTAATGTAAAAATTACTTCTAACATAGTTTTTTATTGTTTAATAAGTATGAAGTTCAAATATATTTGGATTGTAGAAAATACACAATTAATATTCGATTTACTTTTAGTATTATAGTTTTAGGTAAATAAATGTTTAACTAGAATTCTAATACTTACAAAAGCAATTAAAATAGCAGTTGCTTTTTTAAGTTGTATAGGTTTAAGAATTGTTGCGCTTAATCTGCTTCCTATTTGTCCGCCAATAAAAACAGTAATTAATAAAATAGAAGTTAATTGCCAATCGATATTAAAATCTGGATTAGAATATTGCCCAATTAAACCAGCAATAGAGTTTACTAAAATAAATACACTAGCTGTAGCTGCAATTTTTTTAGGCGTATTCCAATTTGTAAGATGTAAAAGTGGTGCTAAGAAAATGCCTCCGCCAATACCAACCATTCCAGAAATAAAACCGATAAAACCACCAAAACCTGCATTTTTTAGAAAATTTGGTTGCTGATCTTTATTATCCGTAGAAATTATTTTTTTTGAAATCCACATAGTTATTGCTGCAAAAAGAAGTGTAAAACCCAAAAGAATAAAAAAGAAATTCTGACTTATTTTTAGTTTTCCACCGAGAAATGCAAACGGAATACTTAAGAGAATTAAAGGTACTATTTTTTTCCATTCTATTTGTTTCTGCTGATGAAATAATAAAACATTACTGGTAACAACAACAATGTTGCAAAGTAAAGCAGTTGCTCTAATTTGTGTAAATGCAATGCTTGTTAATGCTAAAATTGCTAAATAACTAGAACCGCCACCAAAACCAATAGCTGCATATAATATTGCCACTGAAAAAAACAGAATTATTACAGGTAAGTTTGTTAAAATTAAATCAAATTCCATAAAGCAAATATAATTTTCTATTTTTAGAAAGAATTATACTTAGCAAAACTTATTATGAGTAATTACCACATAAAACATCTAGAAGAATACTATCAAGTATACAGAAAGTCTATTAGAGAGCCAGAAAATTTTTGGGAAGAAATAGCCGAAGAGCATTTTGTTTGGCGAAAAAAATGGGATAAAGTTTTAGAGTGGGATTTCTCGAAACCAGAAATAAAATGGTTTCAAGGTGCTAAATTAAATATTACAGAAAATTGTATTGATAGACATTTGGCAACTCGAGGAGATAAAACTGCTATTTTATTTGAGCCAAATAATCCAGATGAAGCTGCAGAACATATAACTTATAACCAATTGCACAAAAGAGTAAATCAGTTTGCAAATGTGTTAAAAGAGCAAGGTGTACAAAAAGGAGATCGAGTTTGTATTTATGTGCCGATGATACCTGAGTTGGCAATTGCAACTTTAGCATGTGCCAGAATTGGCGCAATACATTCTGTAGTTTTCGCAGGCTTTTCTGCAACAGCATTGGCAACAAGAATAAATGATTCTGATTGTAAAATGGTAATTACTGCTGATGGATCTTATAGAGGCTCAAAAACCATAGACTTAAAAGGAATTGTAGATGAAGCTTTAGAAAATTGTAGTTGTGTAGAAACTGTTTTAGTTGCAAAAAGAATTCAATCTAATATATCGATGAAATCTGATAGAGATAAATGGTTACAACCTTTGTTAGATAATGCTTCTGATGTTTGTGAGGTAGAGATAATGAATGCCGAAGACCCGTTATTTATTTTATACACTTCTGGCTCTACGGGTACGCCAAAAGGAATGGTGCATACTACTGCAGGATATATGGTTTATGCTGCTTATACTTTTAAAAATGCATTTCAATATAGAGAAAACGATGTGTATTGGTGTACCGCAGATATTGGTTGGATTACCGGACATTCTTATATTGTTTATGGTCCGTTAGCAAACGGAGCAACAACTGTTATGTTTGAAGGTGTACCAAGTTATCCAGATTTTGGTAGGTTTTGGCAAATTGTAGAAAAGCACAAAGTAAATCAGTTTTATACAGCGCCAACAGCAATTAGAGCATTGGCAAAACAAGGTACAGAATTGGTAGATAAATATAATTTGTCTTCGTTAAAAGTTTTGGGTTCTGTTGGTGAGCCCATAAATGAAGAAGCATGGCATTGGTATAATGATAATGTTGGTAAAAAGAAAAGTCCGATTATAGATTCTTGGTGGCAAACAGAAACTGGCGGAATCATGATTACTCCAATTCCGTATGTTACACCTACAAAACCAACCTATGCAACATTACCTTTTATAGGTGTTCAACCAGCTTTAATGGATGAAAACGGACAAGAATTAAAAGGAAATCAAGTAGAAGGAAGGTTGTGTATAAAATTTCCTTGGCCAAGTATTGCGAGAACTATTTGGGGAAATCATCAACGATATAAAGAAACCTATTTTTCTGCTTTCGAAAATAACTATTTTACAGGCGATGGCGCCTTAAGAGATGAAGTTGGTTATTATCGAATAACTGGTAGAGTAGATGATGTTATTATTGTTTCTGGACATAATTTAGGAACTGCACCAATAGAAGATGCTATAAACGAGCATCCGGCAATTGCCGAATCTGCTATTGTTGGTTTTCCACACGATATTAAAGGAAGTGCTTTATACGGTTATATTACTTTAAAGGATGCCGGAGAATATAGAAATCATGATAATCTTAAAAAAGAAATCAATCAATTAATTGCAGACAGAATTGGACCAATTGCAAAATTAGATAAAATTCAATTTTCAGAAGGATTGCCAAAAACACGTTCAGGAAAAATTATGCGTCGTATTTTACGTAAAATTGCAGCTAATGAAATGGATAACTTAGGCGATACAAGTACATTGTTAAATCCGGAAGTTGTACAAAGTATTATTGATAATAGATTGTAAATTAATTTCTAGTAAGTTTTTTTTATTATATAGGTGATTTCTGAATTATAGATTTACAAAATTATAATTTATAGATTGCCTTTATAACAAATGTTCTAGGGAAAACAAAAGTTCTTCTTTCAGAAAATAAATTTGAAGTTAGAGTAGCGTTTAATTTAGAAATATTGTTGCCAATATTTGTGCCTAATAATTCAAAACCCCATGGACTATTTTCTTTTTGATAAAAAATGGAAGCATTTAATTCGTTAAATGAATTGGTGTTTTTAGTAGCGTTATTTTTATAAAAATTATACAAATATTCAGTTTTAAATTTCCAATTTTCGTACTCATAATCTACAGCAACATCTAAATTAGATAAATTAGAAATTGTATTAAATAAAGAGTTAGTGTTGTCTTTATATGTTTGAGAATATGAAAAATCTATATTTGGTTTATTATCATATACAGTTCTAAAACTGGCTCGGGTTAAAAATGAATTATTATTAGACTTAATTTTATTATTGTTTATAAATGTTGCGTAATTGGAATTTGTATATTCTGTTAATACAGTAGCTTTCCAGTATTTATAATTGTAAACAACTCTAAAATTTGTAGTTAAAGATTTGTTGGGAGTATCAATGTTAATAGGATTAATAACATTAAAAATAGTTGAAGTGTTAAAAATATTCTGGACTTGATTATTTCTTATCTTATAATAAATACTAGGGTAAAAACTCCAACCATAGGTTTTGTAATTTCTATAACTTAAACTAACAAAGTGATAAAAAGTTTCTTTTAAATCCGTGTTACCAGTATAGATATTATTGTAATTATTTAAAATATTATTAGAAATTAATTGTCTTGTGCTCGGAAATGTATTTGTAAGGTTGTATTTAAAGATAAGCTTCTTTCTATTAGTAATATCCCAATCTATTTCAATTTTAGGTAGTAGTAAATTAGATTGATAAGAGCTGTTGTTATTAAGGTCTAAACTTGTTCTGTTGTAATTTTGATATTTTAATTCTGCTGTAAAAATAGCATCACCAATTAATTTTTTATATAAAATACTTGTAAAAATAGTAAATTGGTTGTGTTTTAGATTATTAGAGAAATTACTAATAGTTGTATTATCTTGTTGTAAACTACTCTTAAATTTATTTTGTTCGTAATTATTACCCACATTAAAGTAAAGATGATTCACATTATCTAATATCCAAAAGTGTTTTAAGGCAACATTATATTCAAACTTTTCACTTGAAGATTTTTTTAGAACATTTATACTTTCTTTCTCATTGATAGGAATATTATTTGGGAAAATATTAGTGTTTGTTAACCAATTTGTGGAATCATCAATTTTGTTAAAATTAAAATTTACAATTGCTTGTGATGTATGGTAAGTAGAAAACTTTTTTTCTGCTTTTAAATAAGAATTTATTTTATCAGAATTAATTAAATTATTTTCATTAAAGTTTATTATAGAATTAGCTAAATCTCTATTGTTTTCGATGGTTTGGTTTATCGAAGTCGTTTCAAATTTAGTATAATATTTAATTCTTGTATTTTCTTCTGGTTTATATAAGAATTGTATTTTTCCTAAGAATAAATTCTGATTATTACTTTCATCTTCGCGCAATCTTTCAGTAATATTATCTATTAAATAATTTCTAAAGTTTTCTACACGACCATTTGTTTTATCTGATAGTGCAATTAAAAAAGAACTAATACTCAGTTTTTCATTTTTAGCATGTTGTATGTTGAAACCACCAAATTTGTGTTTACTAGCTGTAAAATTTTGATTTCGTAATAATTTTACAATCGGAGATTGAATAACTTCTTTTAAGTTATTCATGTCTAAACCACCATCAAAATTTATATAATCTCTTAAAGTAAAAGATTTTCTGTTTGTATTGTTAAAATCTCCAATAAAACTATAATTAGTTTTTGGGCTGTATTTAAAAATTGCAGGATGTAAAACATATCTGTTTTTAATACCTAAACCTGCCTCTATATCTCCAAACACAAACTTTTTTTTGTCTTCTTTTAAGCTAATGTTCATAGCAATTTCATCAGATTTTTCTAAACCTTTCATAAAAGCATTTTCATGATAATCTTCTATAACATCTATTTTGTCAATTACATCTGCAGGTATGTTGTTTACTGCCAATTTTGTGTCTCCTGTAAAAAACTTTTTATTATCTACTAAAAGTGTCGTTACTTTTTTACCTTTTACAGTAACATTGCCTTTTCTATCTACTTCTACGCCAGGTAATTTTTTTAAAACTTGTTTTAGTTTACGTTCTTTACCATTTGTAAAAGCATCTGTATTATATGTGGTAGTGTCTTTTCTAATTCTTACCGGAATTTTATATTTAATAACAATTTCTTCTAATTTATTGGGGTCTTCCTTTAAAATAAAATTAATAATACTATCTTTTTTAGGAGTGTTTAAAGTTTCTTTTCTAGTTATAAAGCCCATAAAACTTATAGAGCTATTATAAGTTGTGTTCTTTGTAAGCGATAAAGTATAATTCCCTAAATTATCACTAACGTTATGGGCTAATTTACCTTTATTGGTGGGGAAAGCTAAAATATTTGCGCCAGTTAATGGTTTATTATTTTCATCTAAAATTTTACCTTTTATTACTATTTGTGATGATATAGCAAGAGAAAAGTTTAATATAAAAAATAAAATTAGATGTGGTTTTTTCATAATTTTTAGTCTATCGTAACTTTTCTAGCATCTCTCATTAATCTTATTTTTTCATTTACATCTATATTTTTTCCTTTTTTTAAACTAGGAATTTTTTTTATTTTTTTTGGATTTAAAATGATTTTATCAACTAAATAATAAAAGTTATCTATTTCTAATTTCAAAATTAATCCGGGTAAACCACCATTACCTATAGGGGCATAAGGCAAGGGTATATCTGTAGTGTACCATGCAATATTAGTAATGTAGTTACCAGATCTAGTATTTAATTTTTTATTAACTGCTTTATAGCAAGTGTAACCATCAATAATTTTAATTTCATTAAAGAATTCCCATTCTTTCATTCTAGAGCTATCATTAACAATATATTGTTTACTTAAAATTTCTGTATTATACATAGCATCTTTATTAATACCATTAAATTGATACCAATTTTTGTTGGCACCTGTAGAAATATCAGCAAATTTTGATTCAAATGGATACAGAGGTATATTTTTTTCTTTTTTAAAAAAAGATTTTTCTTTATTAAAGTACAAAACATATGAACTTCTATTTACTTCCTCCGTAATTTTTCTAGTCATTTCATGGTTAGAAGTTTTACGAATTTTAGTTCTTTTTGTTTTGTAAGTAATCATTCCATTTTGACCAAATAGCGCTGTTAAATTTGTTAAAAAAAATAATGTAAAAAAGATGTTTTTTAATTTCATAACGTTAGTCTTTTGTATATTTCCTCTCTTTTCTTCTAAGGTCTACCATTTCTTTTACGGTAATTGTTTTACCATCCTTAATTTTTTCTACTTTAATATTTATTTTAGGGTTTAGTAGTATTTTATCTACGATGTAGATGGCTCTATTACCTATTTGTAATTCTAATATTAAACCAGGTAAACCTCCCATACCCGATGGTCCGTATGGTAAAGCTATATTTGTTGTATACCAAGCTGTATATTTTCTTTTACCACCTGTTCTATTAATATTTATGGTTTTTTCAGCTTTGTAACATTCAAACCCATCTATAATTTTAGTCTCATTAAATAATTTCCAATTCTTCATGTTTTTTTCAGAAAAATTAACCTTATAAATGGTGTCAAATATTTTAATGTTTATTAAAGAAAGTTTGCTTTTATTATATTGATAACTGTTAAAAGTAGAACCAATAACAACTGTAGCTAATTTTTGCATTAAAGGGTTTATTGGTATGTTTTTTTCAGATTTAAAATAAGATTTTTCACTATCAAAAAATAATTTAAATTTCATTAAATCTATTTCTGTTTTTATTGCTTTTGCCTTTGTTTTGTTTTTATCCGTATTAAGGTTTATAGATTTTGTTTTATATATAATTATACCATTTTGACAATTAATAGTTGTTATATAAAAAAGTATTAATATCAGGATTGTTTTTTTCATGTTTAGTTTTTAAAAGGGAATGGATTTTATGCCATTCCCGATACTTATTTTTAGTTATTTACCCATACAATCCTTATAGTAAAAGTCTACTATTGAATCTGCTTCAGCCTCTGTAAAATCTCCAAGATCATCTTCAAAAGCACTAAGTTCTTCACATGCATATGCAATACAATCATCTTCTGGATCATTTTTTTCAATATTTGTATTCGCATTCATTGTTGTAATACCCGCTATAAAAGCAAGTGTTAAAATTACTTTTTTCATAATAAAAGTTTTAAATTTTTTTAATTAAATATTTTGTACTAATCTATGAGGTGTGCTACATTTGTAATACTTTCCTCGGTTTGTCTTTTGTTTATTTACATAGGCATTAGTATTTGGGTTGACATTATTTAGCGTATTGTATTATTTAAATTTTACAAACCGAGTTTTTTATTTAAAATAACAAGCTTATTATTTTAAATAATTTGTACTAGATTACAAACCAATGTTTGGCGTAAAGTTTAATTTTAAATTTTAATGAAAGAAAGCAATTTTTTCTTCTCTTCCACAAAATAATTTTGATGGAAGATATCCAAATGTAAAAAAAAAAAATGAAACTCACGTTTTTCTTTAAGTTAAAGTTTTAATTTATATGTATTTACGTTTAAGGTAAGTTCTTTCGGTATTTAAACTTTTAAGTTTTTTTGTTTATTGTAACTTTGTAATTCTGTCATGCTTTTTCCTTGTGGCATATAAATTGACAACTATCCTTCATGCAACATTTTAAAGAATCAAAAAAAAGTAAAACCAAACCAAAAGTAACCTTAAAACAAGCTTTTAAAACCATTATTTGGCCAAGAAGAAACTTGGTTTTATTGGGTTTGGTATTGATAATTATAAGAAGTCTTTCTGGTTTTGTCTTGCCATTGCAAAGTAAAGTTTTAATGGACGAAGTTGTGCCAAATAAAGACTTTAATCAACTTTATAATTTGGTTTTAATGGTAATTGGCGCAATTTTAGTGCAAGCAATTACTTCATTTTTATTGACAAAAGTATTAAGTATTCAGGCACAATATTTAATATCAGAACTTAGAGCACAAGTTCAAAAGAAAGTGTTGTCTTTACCGATCAGTTTTTTCGATAACACAAAATCTGGCGCTTTAGTTTCTAGAATTATGAGTGATGTAGAAGGAGTAAGAAACCTTATTGGTACAGGTTTGGTGCAGTTAATTGGTGGTTCATTTACAGCAATTGTAACACTTGTAATTTTATTAAGAATGAATGTTTGGATGACGCTTTTTACGTTTATTCCGTTATCTATTTTTGGTTTAATTGCTTTAAAATCTTTCAAATACATTCGACCAATATTTAGAGCAAGAGGTAAAATAAATGCAGAAGTAAAAGGTCGATTAACAGAAACTTTAGGCGGCATAAGAGTTATTAAAGCCTTTAATGCAGAACAACAAGAAAGTGAAATTTTTGAAAAAGGAGTAGCAAATATCTACGAAAACGTAAAGAAAAGCATGACGGTTACTGCTTTAATGACAAGTTCTTCAACTTTTTTAATAGGATTAGCAACCACAGGTGTTATGGGAATTGGTGGATATTACATGATGGAAGGAAGTTTAACTTTTGGAGACTTTATTCAGTTTACATTTTTATTAGCGTTTATGGTTGCACCAATTGTACAAATGAGCAATATTGGTAGCCAATTAACCGAAGCATTGGCTGGTTTAGACAGAACAGAAGAGCTAATGAATATGGCTGCGGAAGAAGATAACGAGCATAGAACTATTGTTTTAGATGATGTAAAAGGTGATGTTGTTTTTGAAGATGTTTCGTTTTCTTATGAAGAAGGTAAACAAGTAATAAATAACATTAATTTTAAAGTTCCTGCAGGTTCTGTTACTGCTTTGGTGGGGAGTTCTGGTTCTGGTAAATCTACAATTGCAGGTTTGTCGGCAACATTTTTAAATCCAGCAGAGGGTAAAATCACTATAGATAATAAAGACATGTCTAAGGTTAAATTATCTAGTTTTAGAAAATATTTAGGTGTTGTTTTACAAGATGAATTTTTATTTGAAGGAACCATAAGAGATAATATTTTGTTTCCTAGACCAAACGCCACTAAAGAAGAGTTGCAAAATGCTGTAAAAGCAGCTTATGTAAACGAATTTACAGATCGTTTTGATGATGGTTTAGATACTTTAATTGGTGAAAGAGGTGTGAAATTATCTGGCGGACAAAGACAACGATTGGCAATTGCAAGGGCTATTTTGGCAAATCCTAAAATGATTATTTTAGATGAAGCTACTTCTAGTTTAGATACAGAAAGTGAGGCTTTAATTCAGAAAAGTTTATCAGAATTAGTAAAAGACAGAACCACAATTGTTATTGCGCATAGACTAAGTACTATTAAAAAAGCAGATCAAATTTTGGTAATAGAGGCTGGGGAAATTGCAGAAAGAGGAACGCATGATGAGTTGATTGCTAAAGAAGGTAGATATTTTGATTTGTATACGTATCAATCTAAAATTTAGAAAGTATTAAAAATATATTATGAAAAAATTAGCAGTTGTATTCGTACTTGCATTCACAATTGTTTCTTGTAAAAATGAAGCCAAAAAAGATGTTAAGCAAAAAGAAGTTGTAGAGGTAAAAGAGTCTAAATTTCCTTCGGAATTGCATAAAGTTTTTCAATTTCATGGCGGAATTTCAAATTGGCAATCAAACCATTTATTGTCTTTTAATATAAAAGATGAAACGCATACGGTAGCGCTTCAATCTAGAAAAACCGTAATTAATGCACCAAAATATTCTTTGGGGTTCGATGGCAATCAGGTTTGGTTAGATGAAGAAAATGATGGTGATTACAAAGGAAATCCGAAGTTTTATTACAATTTATATTTCTATTTTTATGCAATGCCTTTTGTTTTAGGTGATAACGGAACTGTATATGAAAAAGCAGAAGATTTAGTTTTTGAAAATGTAAAATATCCTGGATTTAAAATTTCTTACAAAGCAAATATCGGGAATTCTGCTAATGACAATTATATTGTATACTACAATCCTGAAACTTATAAAATGGAATGGTTAGCCTACACGGTTACTTTTAATTCTAAGACATCAAGCAATCGTTATAATTTGATAAAATATAAAAAATGGGAAAATGTAAATGGTTTTCTTTTACCAAACGAAATTATTTGGTATGCACAAGACAAAAACGGATTGCCAACAAAACCTGTTGGAAATAGTGTGAAATTTACATTACCATTAATTAGTAAAACAAAAATGGCAAATTCATTTTTTGAAAAACCAAAAGGTTAATTATTTCTTGTTTTTAAATTCAATTATTTTATCATAAACCATACAGTAATACGCATGAAATCTTGGTAACAATACGTTTTCAAGGTTTTTTGTGTCTTTTAAAACTTTTAAATTGAATAATTTGATGTCATCAACTTCTTCTTCTTGAATTTTTAAAGTTGATAAAGGAGCTTTTAATTCGGCTATAAAAACATGATGATGCTCGTTGTCTATAATTCCGTTTAGATGCTTTACTTGATGAATTCTTGTGCCAATTTTAATAAAGTCTTTTTCTTGTAATTTAAGGCCAATTTCTTCAAAAACTTCTCTTTGTGCAGCTACTTTAATAGTTTCTCCTGCGCCAATATGTCCGGCAACAGAAATATCCCATAAACCCGGAAATACTTTTTTTGTCATTGCTCTTTTTTGAAGCAATATTTTGTCATCCGAAGTAAATAACCAGATATGTACAGTGGCATGAAACCAACCGTTTTTATGTGCTTCAGATTTTAAAGCAGTTTTGCCTGTTGGTTTTCCTTCTGGTGTTAATATGTCTATGAGTTCGTCCATTTTTAAAAAATTATGAATTACGAATTTGTAATTAAAAATTCGTAATTCATAATTAAAGTATTTTATTCGAAGTAAGAAAAAGTTTCTCCGTCTTTAATATTTAAAAGTGTTTCGTAAATCATTCTAATTACATTTTCTACATCTTCTCTATGCACCATTTCTACAGTTGTGTGCATATATCTTAGTGGTAAAGAAATTAAAGCTGACGCTACACCACCGTTGCTGTAAGCAAAAGCATCTGTATCTGTACCCGTTGCTCTAGAAAGTGCAGAACGCTGAAAAGGGATTTTTTTAGCTTCGGCAGTTTCTGTAATTAAATCTCGTAATTTTTGTTGAACCGCTGGCGCGTAAGCAACAACTGGCCCTTTACCAATTTCTAGTAAACCTGCTTTTTTAGGTTCTATCATTGGTGTAGTTGTATCATGTGTTACATCGGTAACAATGGCAACATTTGGTTTAATGGTTTGTGTAATCATTTCTGCACCACGCAAGCCAATTTCTTCTTGTACAGAGTTTGTAATGTACAATCCAAACGGTAAATCTTTTTTGTTTTCTTTTAATAAACGCGCAACTTCAGCAATCATAAAACCACCCATTCTGTTGTCTAAAGCTCTACAAACAAATTTGTCTCCGTTTAAAATATGAAACTCATCTGGATAAGTAATTACGCAACCAACATGCACACCCAAAGCTTCTACTTCTTCTTTTGTAGCGCAACCTGTATCAATAAAAATATTGTCTGGTTTTGGTGCTTCTTCATTCGATTTGTTTCTTGTATGAATTGCAGGCCACCCAAAAACACCTTTTACAATTCCGTTTTTAGTATGAATATTTACAATTTTACTTGGTGCAATTTGATGGTCTGATCCACCGTTTCTAATTACATAAATTAATCCGTTATCAGAAATATAATTAACATACCACGATATTTCATCTGCGTGTCCTTCGATTACAACTTTATATTTTGCATCCGGATTTATAACACCAACAGCAGAACCATAAGTGTCTGTAATAAATTCATCTACATAAGGTTTTAGATAGTCCATCCAAATTTTTTGACCTTCCCATTCGTAACCAGTAGGAGCCGCATTATTTAAATATTTTTCTAAAAATGTAAGTGAATCTTTATTTAAAATTGATTTTTTAGCCATTATTTATAAATTTATAAAAATTGATTTTTTCTTGATAGATGTAAAAATAATACCATTTTTTAGGATTTCCATTAAAAAAATCACAAAATAGTGTAACAAAAGTGCTTACTTTTACACTAATTACACAACATTAACCAACAAAAAAGTAATATGAAATTAGTTATTAAAAATTTAACCAAAACATATAAAAATGGTGTAAAAGCTATTGATAATTTAAATTTAGAAATTGGCACAGGTATGTTTGGGTTGTTAGGACCAAATGGGGCAGGTAAATCTTCTTTAATGAGAACTATTGCAACATTACAAAGTCCGGATGCTGGTTCGATTGCTTTTGGTGATATTAATGTTTTAGAAGACAACATGTCTTTACGTAAAGTTTTGGGTTATTTACCGCAATCTTTTGGTGTGTATCCTAAAATGTCTGCAGACGAATTGTTAGATTATTTTGCAACTTTAAAAGGAATTGCTAATAAAACAGAAAGAAAAGCAATTGTAAAAGAAGTGTTAGAAATTACTAATTTATACGAAGTAAGACACAAACATGTTGCAGGTTATTCTGGCGGAATGAAACAGCGTTTTGGTATTGCACAACTGCTTTTAAATAATCCTAAATTAATAATTGTTGATGAGCCAACTGCAGGTTTAGATCCGGCAGAAAGACATCGTTTTTTAAATGTTTTACGTGAAGTTGGTAGCAATTGCACCGTTATTTTTTCTACGCATATTGTAGAAGACGTAAAAGAGTTGTGTAATGAGATGGCTATTTTAAATGGTGGTAAAATCTTAAAACATAGCACGCCTAAAAAAGCAACCGAAGAATTAGAGAATACTATTTGGACCAAAGTAATCCAGAAAGATGATTTAGAAGAAAACATGAAGTTATACAACGTTTTGTCTAGAAATTTTAATGCTGATGATACGTTAAATATTAGAGTACACGCTTTAGAGAAACCGTCGGAAGACTTTGTTAAGGCAACACCACAGCTAGATGATGTGTATTTTATAGCTTTAAAACAAGATGAACCAGTTTTAACTAATTAATAGTTTTTGATGACGAGTTTTAGTTAAAAAACTCAAAAAACAGAATATTTAAAACGAATCGCTTAAAACTATTTTATTATGTTTTCTACAATTTTTAAACAAGAATTAAAATATTGGTTTAACAAGCCAGTTTTTTACATTTATATTTCAATATTTTTAATAATTTCTTTCTTCTTGTCAGCAACATCTGCAGGTATTTGGGACGGAATTACAGGAACCATGGGTTCTTCTCGAATTGTAAACTCGCCAATAGGTATTACAGGTTTATTTAAAGGGTTTACAACTTTAATTTTCTTTTTATTTCCTTCTATTATTGGTGTTTCAATTTATAGAGATTTTAAAAGTGAAATGCATACCATTTTATATTCGTATCCTTTTACGAAGGCTAATTATTTATTTGCTAAATTTTTTAGCGGAATCGTGGTGGTTTCTGCGATTGTTTTAGTGATAGCTTTAGGTATGATTATTGGTTTTCGATTTCCAGGAACCAATCAAGACATTGTAGCAAATTTTAATATTGTTACCTATTTAAAAACCTATTTGGTTTATATTTTACCAAATGTTTTATTTTTTGGTGCCGTAGTTTTTGCTGTGGTTACTTTTTCTAGAAATGTAACCGCTGGATTTATTACAGTAATTATTTTAATGTTTGTAGAAGGGGCAATTTCTAGCATTTTATCAGATCCAGAGCAAGCAAGTTTATTAGCGTTGTTAGATCCTTTTGGTTCTTCTGCGTCTTCTTATTATACAAAATATTGGACGGTTTCAGAACAGAACGAATTGCAAATTCCGATAGGAAAACTAGTAATTTATAATCGTTTGATATGGTTATTAGTATCTAGTTTAATCTTTGGGTTGGTTTATAAGTATTTTAAGTTCACCCAAAATGCGGTAACATTTTCGTTAAAAAAATCAAAATCAGAAAGAGTTACAAAATCTAACTTTAGTGGAGTTACAAAAATTACTTTGCCTAAAGTAACTTATGATTATTCGTTTTTACAAAACCTAAAAGTAATGTGGAAATTGTCTAACATCGATTTTAAATACATTTTTAAAAGTTTACCATTTATATCAATATTAATTGTAGGGCTTTTAATGCTGTTTGGTACTTTGTTTATTTCAAGTGAAATTTTTGGAACAGATACATTGCCTGTAACTTGGCAAATGTTAGGTGGCGGAAACATTTTTAGTCTGTTTGTAATTAATATTTGTACTTTTTTATATGCAGGTATGTTGGTGCAAAGAGCAAGAATTGCAAAAATTAATCATTTGGTAGATAGCACACCTGTACCAAACTGGACGCTTTTATTCTCTAAGTTTATCGCTATTTTAAAAATGCAATTGGTTTTATTGGCTGTAATTATGGTTTCTGGTATGTTGTTTCAGGCATATCAAGGCTATTATAACTTTGAGATTGGGTTGTATATTCAAGAATTATTTGGTTTAAAATTTTTAAACTATGTAGTTTGGGCATTTTTAGCAATATTTATTCAAACACTATTTAAAAATCAGTATTTAGGTTTGTTGGTATTGCTGATATTAGCAATCGGAATTCCGTTTTTAGATTTAATAGGAATTGAATTGGCAATTTTTAAATATAACGAAGGGCCAGGTTTTAGTTATTCTGATATGAATGGTTATGGATCTGCATTATCTAGATATTTATGGTACAAATTGTATTGGATTTTAGGCGGAACAATTTTATTAATTTTAAGTATTTTATTTTGGGTTAGAGGCATACCAAATTCTTTTTCAGAAAGATTAAACATAGCTGTATCTAGATTTAAGATGCCGCAAATAATTAGTTTGTTGGTTGTTGCAGTTGCTTTTATAAGTTTGGGGGCAACTATTTATACAGCAACCAGATCTAAAGAGAAAAATTCTGCATCTAAACAAGCAGAATTAAATGCTGTAAAATGGGAAAAATCATATAAAAAATACGAGAATTATAAGCAACCAAGAATTGTTGCTGTAAAAGCAGATGTTGCTATTTTTCCGAAGAAAAGAACCTATAAAGCAAACGCTGTTTTTACAATGATTAATAAAACAGATACAGCAATTGATAGTATTTTCTTAAATCATAATTCGTTAGAAAATACGTTCGAATTTAATAAACCAAACAATTTAGTTTTAGAAGACACGGTTTTTAATTTTGATATTTACAAGTTTGAAAATAAAATTTTACCTGGTGATTCTTTGCAACTTACTGTGCATGTAAAAAGTAAAGAAAACACTGTTTTTCAAAGAAAATCGCCAGTTTTAGCAAACGGAACATTTATCAATAATTTTTCGATGTTTCCTTCTTTAGGATATTCTTCGGGTGGAGAATTGATTGATGATAAAACGAGAAAAAAATACGATTTACCACCAAATAATTTACGTCCGTTACCAACAGACTCTACAGCATTGGGTAATACTTATATTTCTAAAGATTCTGATTGGATAGATTTTGAAGCAACCGTATCAACATCCGAAGATCAAATAGCGATTGCGCCTGGTTATTTGCAAAAAGAATGGACAGAAGGGAATCGAAAGTATTTTCATTATAAAATGGATAGTAAAATGTTGAATTTCTATGCATTTAATTCAGCAAAATATGAAGTTAAAAAAGAAATTTGGAAAGGAATAAGTTTAGAAATTTATTATCATAAACAACACGATTATAATTTAGACAGAATGCTAAAAGGTATGAAAGCGTCTATTAATTATAACGAGAAAAACTTTAGTCCGTATCAACACAAACAATTAAGAATTATAGAGTTTCCGAGAACACAAGGTACATTTGCCCAATCATTTGCAAACACAATTCCGTTTTCCGAAGGATTTGGTTTTATTGCGGCTGTAGATGATACAAATGATGACGGAGTAGATTATCCTTTTGCAGTAACGGCTCATGAAGTAGCGCATAAATGGTGGGCACATCAAGTAATTGGTGCAGATGTTTTAGGTGCAACAATGTTATCAGAAAGTTTATCGGAATATGTAGCATTAAAAGTTTTAGAACATCAAAATGGTAAGCCAAAAATGCGAACGTTTTTAAAAGAAGCATTAGACGGTTATTTGATTCAAAGAACTTTAGAAACAAAAAGAGAAAAACCATTAATGTACAATGATGGGCAAGGTTATATTCGTTACCAAAAAGGATCTTTAGTATTTTATGCATTAAGTGATTATTTAGGTGAAGAAAAATTAAATAATGCCTTAAAAAAATATGTAGAAAAAGTAAAGTTTCAAGAAGCACCTTATACAACTTCTTTAGAAATGGTAAATTATATTAAAGAGGTAACACCAGATTCTTTAAAATATGTTATTAAAGATATGTTTGAAACAGTTACGTTGTACAAAAATAGAATTGTTGATGCAAAATCTACAGCTTTAGAAAACGGAAAATATAAAGTTGATATTGAATTTGAGGTTTCTAAATACAGAAATGATGAAAAAGGGAAAAAATATTATGGCCAAAAAGTAGGTGATACATTAAGTTATACAAACGAGAAGTTAAGCAAACCTTTGTTGTCTGTTAAATTAGAAGATTATATAGATATCGGTATTTTTACTGAAGAAGAAAAAGACGGCGTAAAAAAAGAAAAGCAATTGTATTTAGAAAAGCATAAGATTACACAAATTCGTAACACAATTTCTATTATTGTAGATAAAAAGCCTATAGAGGTAGGTGTAGATCCGTACAATAAATTAATTGATACAAAATCTGATGATAATAGGATGAAATTATAACTTCTTCTGGTTAATTTAGAGCACAAAAAAAGCAACTACTTTTAGGTAGTTGCTTTTTTAGATAGGGGTAAATGCTTTTATAATAATAACGTAGATTTTGTTAGGGCAAAAAGAACGTATAAAAATTATTTACCAGTTAGGGGTTAAATATTATTTGATAATGAATTATCAAACAACATTACAATAATAGTAAAAAATATGTTAAAAAAACAAATTAAAAATAAAAAAAATCATTAATTCTTAATTCATTTAAAGCTTTTATAAGTTTTTGATTATGTATTTTATTGTTTAATAGTGTTTTAGGTGTTGTTTTTTGCAATCGATGTAATTGCTGTTTTTTCAGTATTTATAATTTGACAACACCAAAAACAAAATTGATTCTATGTTATTGCAAATAATTAGGTAAATATTACTCTAAAATGATGCGTAATTAATCAAGAAACTTAAGATAATAATTACTATTTTTATTTTTTTTCAAATAGATACTAAATGATTTTTAAAGGATTAAAAGAGCGCGTTTTAAAAAAGAAACTAGATAAATTAGTTTCGTTAAAAGAAGAAACGAGTGCGTCAACTTTAAAAAAAATACAAACTGTTGGTATCATTACTTCAGAAGAAATATCAGCTGAGACAGACTTACAAAAAGTTTTTGAAAATACTTTGGGAGTCAAAAATGTGAAAATTTACAGCAAAAGAGATTTTAATAAAAACGATGAAATTTCTTACAAACATTTTACAGAGAAAGACATAAACTGGAGCGGAAATTATTTTCAAACGAACTTTAAAAGCTTTTTAGACGAACCTTTAGACTTGTTAGTTGGTTATTTTAATGAAAATAATATGTATTTAGAAACAGCCGTTTTACAAAGTAAAGCAGATTTTAAAGTAGGATTTTCTAATGTGAATTCTAAGCTTTATCATTTAGAAATTACATCAGAAATAAAAAATCACAAAACTTTTACAGAAGAGGTTAAAAAATATTTACAGATTTTAAAAAAGCTATAAAATTAAACTTTCTTTTTAAAGTTGTTTATTCTTTCTAATAGAGATTAAAATCGGTAAAATATTAATCTTAAAATTGTAATTTTGTCTATCAAAATATTTATAGAATGCAAAAGTTTATAGGAACAGGAGTAGCTTTGGTTACACCTTTTAATGAAGATTTAAGTGTAGATTTCGATGCACTAATTAAATTAGTTAATTTTAATATAGAAAATGGTACCAATTATTTAGTAATAAACGGTACAACTGCAGAAAGTGCAACTATAAGTAAAGAAGAAAAACTAAAAATTATAGATGTTATTGTAACTGCAAATGCGGGTAGAGTTCCTTTAGTTTTAGGAATTGGTGGTAATAATACTTTAGAGGTTGTTAAAGATATAAAAACAACTAATTTAGAGAATATAGATGGTATTTTATCTGTAGCGCCATATTATAGCAAGCCAACGCAAGAAGGTTTTTATCAGCATTTTAAAGCAATTTCAGAAGCAACAGAAAAGCCAATTATTTTATATAATGTACCTGGTAGAACAGCAAAAAACATGGATGCTGAAACTACGATTAGACTTGCAAACGATTTTGAAAACATTGTAGGTATAAAAGAAGCAGGTAATAATATGCAACAATATTTAGAGTTGATAAAAAACAAGCCAAAAGACTTTTTAGTTATCTCTGGTGATGATGATTTGGCATTAAGTATTGCGCTTGCAGGTGGTTCTGGTGTAATTTCTGTTATTGGGCAAGCATATCCTAAAGAATTTTCTACATTAATAAAAGATGGTTTAGAAGGCAATAACAAAGAAGGTTTTGCAATGCATTTTAGATTAATGTCTATTATTGATTTTATTTTTGAAGAAAATAATCCGGCTGGTATAAAAACAGTTTTACAAGAATTAGGTATTTGTAAAAATGAAGTACGATTGCCTTTGGTAAAAGCAAGTGCAACACTTCAAGCAAAAATTGCTAATTTTGTAAAAAACTTTTAAGTTTACTAAAAAAGATAAAACATGTTAAAACCAAAAATTCAAGACGCATTAAACAAACAGGTAACGGTAGAAGCACAATCTTCTCAAGTATATTTAGCAATGGCGTCATGGGCAGAAACACAAGGTTTTGAAGGTGTTTCTCAATTTATGTACGCACATTCTGATGAAGAAAGAATGCACATGCTAAAATTGGTAAAGTTTATTAATGAAAGAGGTGGGCATGCAATTATTTCTCCTTTAGCAGCGCCACCAGTTTCTTTTGGTTCATTTAAAGAAATGTTTCAAGAATTATTTAATCATGAAGTAGCAGTATCAGAATCTATAAACGATTTGGTAGATATCTGTTTACAAGAAAAAGATTATGCAACACATAACTTTTTACAGTGGTACGTTTCAGAGCAAATAGAAGAAGAAGCTTTGGCTAGAAATATTTTAGATAAGATTAGTTTAATAGGAGACGATAAAAGTGGTTTTTATTTATTTGATAATGACATCAAACAATTAATCACAGCACCAGAAGAAGAAGTTTAATATTAACAAACTTTTAGTAGCGGTTTAGGGCTATTTTTTGTTGTTTTGTAATGAAAATTACATAGCATAAACAACTGTGTAAAAAATCGTTTTATTTATCCATAATTAATTACTAATTTTGCCCGATGCAAAAAATTAAAAAAATAGCGTATTTATTTATTCTTAGTTTACTACTGTTTTCTTGTGGTGAATATCAAAAAGTATTAAATAAAGGTACATCAGAAGAGCAGTATAAGATGGCTGTAAAGATGTACGAAAGTCAGAAATACAGTAAGGCTTTACGTTTATTCGAAAAAGTAACACCAACCTACAGAGGTAAACCTCAAATGGAGCGTATACAATTTATGGTTGCGCAATCTAATTTTAATGTAAAAAATTACGCGCAAGCAGCATATTATTACGATCGTTTTACAAAAAGTTATCCAAAGAGTTCTAAAAAAGAAGAAGCTGCATTTTTATCTGCATACAGTTATAAATTGGCATCACCAAGGTTTAGCATCGATCCTACAGATACAAATAAAGCATTAGAATCTTTTCAAAGTTTTATAAATACGTATCCAGATTCTGATAAAATTGCAGAAGCAAATAAATATTATTCTGAACTTAGAACTAAGTTAGAAAGAAAATATTTCGAAATTGCGAAAACTTATTACAGAACGGCAGATTACGATTTAAGAAATTACAAAGCATCTATACAAGCTTTTGATAATTTATTAGAAGACTTTTTAGGAACAAAATTTAAAGAAGAAGCTTTATATTATAGATTAAAAGCGGCACATGATTTTGTATTAAAAAGTACAGATAGAAGAAAGCCAGAAAGAATTGAAGCTGCAATGAAAGCATATCAGAGATTAAAAAAGAGTTTTCCTGAATCTCAATTTATGGAAGATTCTGATAAAATGGTAGCTACATTAGAAGCAGAAAAAATTAGAGTAGAAGCTTTAATTGCAAAGCAGAAAGAATTACAAAATATACAAAAGAAATAATTATTTAAGATGGATTATAAAGATACAAAAGCACCGTTAAGTACTATTACTTACGATAAAAATGAAATTGAAGCGCCTACAGAAAATATTTATGAGGCAATATCTATCATAGCAAAAAGAGCAAATCAAATTAATTCTGATTTAAAAAGAGAATTAGTAGATAAGTTAGACGAATTTGCTACATATAACGATTCTTTAGAAGAAGTTTTCGAAAATAAAGAACAAATAGAAGTTTCTAAGTTTTACGAAAGATTACCAAAACCAACAGCAATGGCAGTTGAAGAATGGTTAAATGAAAAAGTATACCACAGAAATCCAGAAGCAGAGTAATGTCTGTTTTAAAAGATAAGAAAGTTCTTTTAGGGATTACTGCAGGTATTGCAGCATATAAAACGGCTAGTTTAGTTCGTTTATTTATAAAATTAGGCGCAGAAGTTAAAGTTATTATGACTCCTGCGTCTAAAGATTTTATAACACCTTTAACACTTTCTACACTTTCTAAAAACCCTGTTCATTCAACTTTTTATTCTAAAGAAGACAAAAATGAATTATGGAATAATCACGTAGATTTAGGTTTGTGGGCAGATTATATGTTAATTGCGCCTGCAACAGCAAATACATTGTCTAAGATGACCAATGGTACTTGCGATAACCTTTTACTAGCTACTTATTTATCTGCTAAATGTCCTGTGTATTTTGCGCCTGCAATGGATTTGGATATGTATATACATCCGTCTACAAAACAAAGTTTAGATAAATTACAAAGTTTTGGCAATATTTTAATTCCTGCAACTTCTGGCGAATTGGCAAGTGGTTTGGTAGGAGAAGGAAGAATGGCAGAACCAGAAGATATTGTTTCATTTATAGAAAATGATATTTTATCGAATTTACCTTTAAAAGGTAAAAAAGTACTACTAACAGCAGGTCCAACCTATGAAGCAATAGATCCTGTGCGTTTTATTGGAAATCATTCTTCTGGTAAAATGGGATTTGCAATAGCAAAAGCTGCTGCAAATTTGGGTGCCGAAGTTTTTTTAATTTCAGGCCCAAGTCATCAAAAAATTTCACACTCTTTAGTAAAACGAATAGACGTTGTTTCTGCAGAAGACATGTACAACGCTGCACATACTTATTTTGCTGATGTAGATATTGCTATTTTATCTGCGGCAGTTGCAGATTATAAACCAAAAAACATTGCTACTCAGAAAATAAAAAAGAAAGATGCTACGTTAGACATAGAGTTAACACCAACAAAAGATATTTTAGCTTCTTTAGGTGCAATTAAGAAACAGCAATTTTTAGTTGGTTTTGCTTTAGAAACTAATAACGAACTAGAAAATGCAAAAGGTAAATTAAAAAGAAAGAATTTAGATGCAATTGTATTAAATTCTTTACAAGACAAAGGAGCAGGTTTTGCAACAGACACCAATAAAATTACGGTAATTGATAAATATTTAAACGAAAAATCATTTCAATTAAAGTCTAAAGTAGAAGTAGCAAAAGATATTATGAATGAAATTGTAGTAAGAATTCTTAAATAAGATTCTAATAGTATTACAAACTGTTGCTTTCTTTTAATAAAAAATCTAAATTTGAGTATGCGCAAAATAACATCACTACTTTTTATATTTTTTACTGTAATTACTTTTACTGCACAAGAATTAAATTGTTTGGTAACTGTTAATTCAGATCAAATTGCGGGTTCTAACAAACAAGTATTTACTACTTTACAAAGAGCTTTAAGCGAGTACATCAATCAAACAAAATGGACAGATAGAACTGTAAAACCAGAAGAACGTATCGATTGTGCTATGACAATTATTATTACTTCTAGAGATAATAATAATTTTACTGCCACATTGCAAGTACAATCATCTAGACCCGTTTTTAACTCTAGCTATCCATCGCCCGTTTTAAATATTAAAGACAACGAATTCAATTTTAAATACAACGAGTTTGATCCTTTAATTTATAATAAAAATGCTTTTGATAGTAATTTAATTTCTACCATTGTATTTTATGCAAATATAATTATTGGTGTAGATGCAGATACATTTGGCAAGTTTGCTGGTGATAAGGAATTAAAAGAAGCGCAAAATGTAATGCTACAAGCGCAACAAAGTGGTTTATCGTCATGGCAAAATGTTGTTGGTAAACAAAATAGATATTTATTAATAGATAATTTAATATCGCCTAAACTAAAAGCTTACAGAAATATACTTTACAATTATCATAGAAACGGACTTGATAATCTTGTAGGCGCAAAAGCTTCTGCACAACAAAGTATAGAAGATAGTGTAATTGCGTTAGAAAGTATTTACAACAAAACAGTTGGTAATTATTTAATTAGATTGTTTTTTGATGCGAAAGCAGATGAAATTGTAAATCTATATTCAGAAGATACCAAAACAAGAAATAAAGAACGTCTTATACAAACTGTTCGAAAAATTTCTACCAATAATAATTCTAAGTGGAGAAAGCTAGATTAGGCTTTTTTGATAACTGAGAATTACTTAATTTTTAGCTACTAAAATCTACTGATTTTAATTTTATCCTTTGTGTTATAATTAAATTTTCGATGTTTAGTATTCAACAAATTTTCACTAATTTTATCTTTTAAAATCTAGAGAATTTGCTATCACAATTATCCATAAATAACTACGCGTTAATCAATCAATTAAGTATCGATTTTTCTTCGGGTTTGTCTATAATTACAGGAGAAACTGGTGCAGGTAAATCTATTTTATTAGGTGCCTTGGGCTTGGTTTTAGGTAACAGGGCAGATTTGTCATCATTAAAAGACACTACAAAAAAGTGTATTGTAGAAGCCAAAGTTGCCATTTCTAACTACAATTTACAAGATTTTTTCGAAGAAGTAGACTTAGATTACGAAGCAGAAACCATTATTAGAAGAGAAATTTTACCATCTGGTAAGTCTAGAGCTTTTATAAACGATACACCTGTAACCTTAACGGTTTTAAACCAATTAAGAGTAAAATTAATCGATGTACACTCGCAACATCAAACAATGCAATTGTCTGATACTAATTTTCAGTTTTCGATATTAGATGCTTTAGCCAAAAATGCACCAAGAATAGCTTCATATAAAAGAGGTTTTTCGCAGTTAAATAAATTAAAAAGAGAACTTTTAAAATTAGAAGAAAAACAGCAAGAAGCAAATAAACAGTACGATTACAATTTGCATTTGTTTAAAGAGTTAGAAGACGCTAAAATTAAAGTTGATGAGCAAGAAGTTTTAGAAGAAAAACTAGAAAAGCTCAACAACATAGAAGAAATTAAAGACAATTTAGCAGAAGCTTTAGAACTAACAATAAACGAAGAAATAGGCATCCAAAACTTGCTAAATACTTTAGACAATCGTTTGTCTAAAATTGCATCTTTTTCTAAAGAATATCAAGAATTATCAGCAAGAATAACATCTGTAAAAATAGAAATTGATGATGTTGTTTCAGAATTAGAAGACGCAAACGAAAATGTAGATTTTAATCCTAATGAAGCAGAAGAAATCAATGATAGATTGCAACTGCTATACAATTTACAGAAAAAACATTTGGTTAATTCTAACAAAGAATTGCTAACAGTTTTCGAAGAAATATCAGAAAAAGTTGTTGCCGTAGAATCTGCAGACGAATTTATACAAAAAAAGCAACAAGAGATAGCCTCTGTATCAGAAAAATTAGACAAAGTAGCCGGTTTAATCACAAAAGCAAGAACTGCATCGATACCAAAATTAAACAAACAATTAGAAGTTTTATTGGCAGATTTAGGTATGGAAAACGCCCGTTTTTCAATAAAAATAAAGCCAACCAAAAACTATTTTGCAAACGGAAAAGATGAATTAGAATTCTTATTCTCTGCAAATAAAGGCGGTAACTTTGGCGAGCTTAAAAAAGTTGCATCTGGTGGTGAGTTGTCTAGAATTATGCTATCTGTTAAAACCATTTTATCAGAAAACACACAATTGCCAACCATTATTTTCGATGAAATCGATACCGGTGTTTCTGGTGAAGTTTCTAATAAAATAGGGGCAATAATGCAACAAATGAGTAAAAATATGCAAGTTATTGCAATTACACATTTACCGCAAATTGCTGCAAAAGGTAACAGCCATTATAAAGTGTATAAAGCAGAAGTTAATGGTGTAACTACCACAAATTTAAAACAATTAACAGCCGAAGAGCGTGTTAAAGAAATTGCAGAAATGTTAAGTGGTAAAGACATCTCAGAATCGGCATTAACACATGCAAAAGAACTACTAAATTAAAAAAAGCATTAAATTTTTATACATATGTACAATTTACTTAAAGGGAAAAAAGGTATTATTTTCGGAGCTTTAAACGAACACTCAATTGCCTGGAAAGTTGCAGAAAGAGCACATGAAGAAGGTGCAGAGTTTGTTTTAACAAACGCGCCAATTGCAATGCGAATGGGTCAGTTAGATGCTTTAGCAGAAAAAACGGGCTCGCAAATTATACCTGCAGATGCTACTTCTATGGACGATCTAGAAAACCTTGTAGAAAAATCTATGGAAATTTTAGGCGGAAAAATAGATTTCGTTTTACACTCAATTGGTATGTCTGTAAACGTAAGAAAAGGTAAACATTACACAGATCCTAAGTACGATTTTACAACAAAAGGATGGGATGTTTCTGCAGTTTCTTTTCATAAAACTATGAATGTTTTGTATAACAAAAACGCCATGAACCAATGGGGTAGTATAGTTGCCTTAACCTACATGGCTGCACAAAGAGTTTTTCCAGATTACAACGATATGGCAGACAATAAAGCCTATTTAGAGTCTATTGCACGTAGTTTTGGATATTTCTTTGGTAGAGATCATAAAGTTAGAGTAAACACCATTTCTCAATCGCCAACGCCAACAACTGCAGGTAGCGGTGTTAAAGGTTTCGATGGTTTTATAAAATACGCAGACCAAATGTCGCCGTTAGGTAACGCAACCGCATTAGAATGTGCAGATTATACAATTTCTCTGTTTTCAGACTTAACAAAAAAAGTAACCTTACAAAACTTGTTTCACGATGGCGGATTCTCTAATATGGGCGTAAGCGATGCTGTGATAGAAAAATTCGAGTAATTTTTTTAGAAGCTATTTCCTGCTTTCGCTACTCGCTTTTTTCGTGCCTCAAAAGAGCTCAAACATACCGCTCAATCAGGGCTAAACTTGTTTGCTAGCAATTAGAAACAGAAAAAACAAAAAGCATATTTAAAAGCTGAAATTTTTAGAAATAAAAACTTTCAGCTTTTTTAATTTTTCTACATTTACAAAACACATATTTCAAACACATTTTGAACCTTAATTTTTCTATCATAGTTCCCGTTTACAATCGTCCAAAAGAAATAGACGAATTGCTAGAAAGTCTTACCCAACAAGATTTTTCGAACGATTTTGAAGTTCTAATAGTAGAAGACGGTTCTACAGAAAAAAGCGAACAAATTGTAGAAAAATATACCAATCAGTTAGATTTAAAATATTATTCTAAAGAAAATAGTGGTGCAGGAGCAAGTAGAAATTTCGGAATGCAAAAAGCAACCGGAAACTATTTTATTATTTTAGATTCAGATGTAATTGTGCCCAAAAACTATTTAAAAGAAGTTAAAATAGCTTTAGAAACCAATTTTACAGATGCTTTTGGCGGACCAGATGCAGCGCATGAAAGTTTTACAGATTTACAAAAAGCCATTAATTACTCGATGACGTCTGTGGTAACAACTGGCGGAATTAGAGGAAAGAAAAAAAGTGTTGGTAAATTTCAGCCCAGAAGTTTTAATCTTGGGCTTTCTAAAAAAGCCTTTCAAAACACACAGGGTTTTTCTAAAATGAAAAACGGCGAAGATATCGATTTAACTTTTAGACTTTGGGAAAACGGTTTTGAAACCCAACTAATAGAAAAAGCCTTTGTATATCATAAACGCAGAAGCACAATTAACCAATTCTTTAACCAAACCTTTGGTTTTGGTACAGCAAGACCTGTTTTAAATAAAAAGTATCCAGAAACAGCTAAAATTACCTATTGGTTTCCTAGTGTTTTTATAATGGGTTTAGATCTAGGTATTATTGCGGCATTTTTTGGTTACCCACAACTGTTTTACTTTTACTGCTTTTATTTGTGCATACTATTTCTAGACTCTTTGTTTCAAAACAAAAGTATAAAAGTTGCATTTTTAAGTATTGTAACTTCTTTAACCCAATTTTATGGTTACGGTACTGGATTTTTAAAATCTAAATTTTTTAAGAGATTTCGCTAACGTGTTTGTATATGGTTTGTTGCGTGGTTTAGCACGTAATTTAGCAAATAAAAACTGAATAGAAAATCCGCGAGGATTTTCGTAAGTAGGCGAGTACTAGCAATAAATTATATACGGTGTTGTGTCTAGTACTTTTTTCTATTTCTATCTTTCTTTTTCTTAAATCTGTTTTGATTATTCTTTATTATATAATCAATATATTTTGATTCTTTTACCATTTTATTTGATTCAAAAGCTCTTTTTAAATAAGGCAAATTGACTGTGTATAAATCTATTTTAGGCCATTTTAAAATTGAGTTAATATAATCTTGATTAGATTTTTTAATGATTAAAGAAAATAGATTTCTGTCTACTTTAAAATAGGTTGGAACAAAATGTAGAAAAACTTGTTCTCCAGTTTTGTTTAAACTTCTTGAAATTTTATCAGATAATATCTCTATGTTTGAATTTCTAGCAGCTAGACAGAATTTGTCAAAATCAAATACAATTAATTTAGACATTGCATTTCCATATTTTTGGAATGTAAAATCATTTTCATCGATATTTTTAGTTATTAAAGTATTGTCAATTCTTTTGATGATTCGTTTAATTTTATCAAAATCAATTTTTGATATATATTCTGCAGATTCTGCAAGAATTGAAATATCAGAACTAGTGAATTTCTTTAAAAGTAAGTCGTCTGAAATTAGAGATAAAAGTTTTTTACTTAATTTAAAGTCAACGTCTTTAAGTGTGAATAAAATTGATTTTATTTCAGTTAAACTAGATTTTTCTAATTTTTTCTCAATAATTCTGTTATCTAAATGATTTAATATTTTTTTAGTTTTCTCACGGTTTAAACTATTGAATACCCTTAAAGTTATACTTAAAAGGTTTAAATTTTGAGATGAAATTTTATTACTTAATTCCTCATCATCAAGAGATTCAAATAGGGTTTTACATTCTTTAAAATGATTTTTGCTTAAAGTGTCAAAAAATATAACAACTTCCTTTATAGATTCTTTTTTTAATTTACTTCTTATTATTTCGTTATTGGAAATAAATAAATCCAAAGCATTTTTATATGATAATGTGTTGATTTTATATAAAATACGTCTTAAATCAAGTTTCTGTAGGTCTATTGATGTAGTATTAATATTTCGTTGATTTACAATAAATTCTATTTTTTTTTGGCTAATTGCTTTTAACTCATTTAGTGCTGAATATAAATCTTCACTTTTTGCCTTATGTATTTTTTGTAATAAAATATTGTTATCTACTAAGTCTAATATATTCTTTGTCCTTTCTGGTTCTATTTTTTTAAGATTGGAAAGTGAATTTGAAATATGTTGAATTGGTGCTTCTTGAATTTTATTTTGAAAGAAATTATCTTTATCTAAAGATTCATACAACCAAATTGCGTGTTCCCAATTTATATGAGAATGAATATTTTTTAAAGTTCTACTTATTCCATCAATTTTTAACTTTTGTAGAAATAAAACTTGTTCTTTATTAGGCATTGATGCAATTTCAAAGAAACTATCTCTATCTAAAATTACACTTAATGTGTTTTGAATATTATCTCTAATTTTTAAGTCAATACTTTCATCAGTAGTTAATTCTTCTGCAAATTCTGAAATGTAATTATTAAACTCTTTGTTCTTTTTTTCTGCTATTTTTATGAAGTCAGGAAAACTAATTTCTTCTTCGTAAACTTTATAAAGTTGGAACATTAACAATTCAAAAGTATCTATCTCTACAAAAAATGAATTTGGTGTATTATTAATAAATTCAATTACTCTCCAATTTAAATTCTTTTGATTTCGACCACACCATATTAAGCCATAGTGATTAGACTTTAATTTAGCTAACGAATCCATCACACTTGAATCAGAACCATTATAGCCAATAATAATTAAATCAAAATTTTTAAGAGATTCTTCAAGTTTGGATTCCATATTTTCCCAAAGTCTTGAAGTTTCTAACTCTGTATTTTTAATATTTTCAAATAAGAAATCTCCGTGTAATTTTATAATATTTGGTCTTTTGCCTAATGTATTAATGTATTGAGCAACTTCGTTATGAGAGTAAATTTTAGGTTTGGTATCTGTGTATCTTATTAAACTATCATAAAGTAAGTCATCAAAGTTAGTTGTGAATATATTTTTAATTTTTTCATTTGCAATTAAATGAGCTAAAAGTAAATATGCTCCAGAAGGTTCTTTGTTCTCAATTAATGATTCTATTAGTTTTTGTCTTTCTTTAGGGTTTTCCGAAAAACTTTCAAACCAAAAGCCATATAATTGGTCGTTAATTAAATTATTTTTTAAATCATCTTCTTTGATTGTTCCTAAAAGTTTTTTTAAATATTCTGGATGCTCTGTTTTAAGTTTATTTATTGCGTTTTTAACTTTATAAATTAATTGAGTTTCGTGTTCTAGAACTGCAGATTGAAATTCATTTTCTAAATTTTCAAACTTTTCTTCGTCAATTTCAAATCCATTTAACTTATATTCAGTTCCGTTTTTAAAGTTTGAAATGAACCATAGTTTTCGAAGCTTTTGAATTATATCAAAACCTGAAGGAATTCCCGAACTTATTGAACACCCAGCTCCTAATAAAAAAGAACATTTAGGAATTGAATTAAATTCAAGATGTTTTTCTTGAAATCTGTTAAGTAAGTAGTCTATTCCTTTTATTTTTTCTTTACGAATCATTTTATCGTATTAGGCACAATTTAACACGATTATCTCGTCATTGTAATGACTTATAATCGAAGTTAGCGAAGTTATCTTTTTTAGTTTAGATAATCAATAGGTAAAAGCATTTGTTTTTAAGAGTTATTATCAAAATAACAAATAGCAAACAACACTAAATTTTAATTTCTGTTATATTTGGTAGAAATTTTAGAATCTATTTTAATGAAACGTAGAAATTTTATAAAGAAAGCATCTGTAACGGGTTTGGGTATTGCAACGGTTTCTTCATCTTTAATAGCATGTAAAGAAACTATACAAGAAGATGCAATTGCTAAAAAAGATGAAAAAGCGGTTTTACCTGTTGTTGTAGCAACTTGGCGTTTTCATAATGCCACAAAAGCTGCTTGGGAAGTTTTAAAAAATGGCGGTACTGCAATTGATGCAATAGAACAAGGTTGTAGAGTAGAAGAGGCAGACGTAAACAACACAACAGTAGGAAACGGTGGTACGCCAGATAGAGACGGACATGTAACTTTAGATGCGTGTATTATGAATAAAAATGGCAATTATGGCGCCGTGGTTTGTATGGAAAATATTGCACATCCAATTTCTGTGGCGCGTAAAGTAATGGAAGATACGCCGCATGTGTTATTGGCAGGAAAAGGGGCAGAAGAGTTTGCCGTTTCTAAAGGTTTTGTTAGAGAAAATTTACTTACAGCTTCAAGAAAAAAAGCTTGGGAAAAATGGAAAGAAAAATCGGAATACAAACCAATTATCAATATCGAAAATCATGATACGATTGGTATGTTGGCAATAGATAAAAATGGAGATATTTCTGGCGGATGCACAACAAGTGGTTTGGCTTATAAAATGGCGGGTAGAGTAGGTGATTC
Source organism: Polaribacter sp. BM10 (assembly GCF_002005425.1). Taxonomy (GTDB): domain Bacteria; phylum Bacteroidota; class Bacteroidia; order Flavobacteriales; family Flavobacteriaceae; genus Polaribacter; species Polaribacter marinaquae. Next base: position 340,856 of record NZ_CP019704.1, read on the forward strand.
TGCTGTAATTGGCTCTGGTTTGTTTATAGACAATGCCATTGGTGGCGCAACTGCAACTGGTATGGGAGAAGAAGTTTTAAAAACGGTTGGTAGTTTTTTAATTGTAGAGTTAATGCGACAAGGTAGAACGCCACAAGAGGCTTGCGAAGAAGGTGTAAAAAGAATTGTTTCTTCTAATCCTAATTATAAAAACTTTCAGGTTGGTTATGTGGCTTTAAATAAAAAAGGAGAATTTGGTAGTTATTGCATTCATCCTGGTTTTGGAGTAAGCAAATATCAAGAAGACAAACAAACCTATATAGCGTCTGGTTCTTATATTCAAAAAAAATAATTGCCGTTCATGTAAATATGAAGATAAAAAAAAACCGAAACTTTTAAGTTTCGGTTTTTTATTTGAGAATTATTCTATGAGTAATTTTTTAGAAATTTTCCCTTTTTCTGTAACCAAGTTCACTGTATAAATGGCAGTTGGTAGTTTGTTAATTTTAAGTCTGTTTTCTATACCGTTTTCTAAATTTGAATAGGTATTTACTTTCTGACCTAGTAAATTATATAACTCTACTTTTTTAATGTTTAATAAATCGTTATTTCTAATTACAATTTCACGATTATCATTATCCATAAATACTTCTAAATTCTCGCTTAAAATAGCATCATTTTCTACAGATAAAGCATTTTTACTAGCAAATGTAATAAAGAATCTATCGGTATATGTACCAATTGGTACATTTAATTCAGTTGCTGTATTACTTAATAAGTAAGACGTATTTGTTAACTTATCTAATAAATAGATATTGTCTTCAATATTTTCAACTTCATCAATTTGTACAGTAAAACTGTTGTTAGATCCTATAATTACGCTTAATGGTATTTCCATATCTTTTTCAAGAGAAGGTACACCCGCTATAATTAACTTTCTGTTAGAATATTCTTGAAAATGCCAGTAAAAATCTGTACTGTTTAAATCGTAAATATCACTATCATAACCATTATCATAACCAAAAGTATTGTTTCTTCTAAAAGAGATACCAATCTGTCTATGCGATTTAATTTCGTCTGTAACATTATAATTAAAACCTAATTTTAATTTAGGTAATAAACTAGTTTCTTGTTCTTGTGCAGATTTTTTCTGATTTGATTTAAAGAAGAAAGTTCCGCCAGCAGCATAATTATTATCTCTATAATTTCTTTGTGAATTTTCGAATCTAATTCTACCACCAATAGATGAAGATGAAACGAAGAATCCTTGACCAACACCAATATATCTGTTAGGCGCATGATAAACACCGTCACCTAAACTTGGTAAATTTCCTTTCGTAAATTTTAAATCGTCTATTATTAAATTATAAGGACTGTCTGTTGTAATCGTAAAAGATGTAACATCTTCCCAATCTAAAGTAATTTCTTGTCCTGTAATTCCTGATAATTCTTGTGTAACCGGTGATGCTCCTCCGTTTGGAGTTAAGGTTACTGTTGGATTTGTTAATGGAAGAATTACATTATTAAATAAATAAATAGATTTTAAATCTACTTTCGCGTTAAAATCAAAAGTAACATCATAAGTACTAGTTGTTAAACCAATATCACCAATAATGTTTCCTAAAGTACCACCAACACCTAAGATATTAGGTAATAAACCAATGTTTCCTGCAGATTTTGTAACTGTAGTTGTAATTCCGGATACAGTTTGAGTTACAGTGTTACCACTTAAAATTGCATCTGTCCAATCAAAAACTAATGCAGGTAAGCTACCCACACCGTTGGCTGCAATTCCCATAGAAATATTTCTTTGAGAGTATCCACCTTGATATCCTGTTAAATTATGTCCTTCAGAACTTGCAGGATTCGCTTTGTCTTCTCCTGTATGTTCCCAGAAATAAATTGTACCGTCGATTTCGTTAATATTTGTATTGATAAAATCTGTTGCATCTAAAGCACTTGGATACGGATTACCTAACAAACTTGTTGTGGCAGGATCTACATCAAAAGTTATAGAACCATCGTTAGGTGTACCAACAAATGTAAAGTTTTGTGGGTTTTGACCTGTACTTTTCATCGTGTAACCTTGTCCTCTTTTTATCGGACTAGATTCTCTTTTTTGAACATACTCTGCTTGCGTAGTACCATTCAAATAAGAATAGATCCAATAAGGTGCAATTTTAATTGGTGTAACGCCTGCAACACCAGGTGCACCATCATAAATGTTACCGTTTCCAGACCAATCTATTTCTGTAATTGTAGATGCCGCAGAAGTAGGTTCGTTACCATCTTTCATAACTTCTTTAACTCTAAAAGAATCTTGATTTAATTCTCTAACTGGAGAAGACCAATAATGATATCTGTAAATACTTGGCACAACAGCTTGTTGATCTCGATATAATTTACCGTTACCTTGTACGTTAGAAAAACCAGCATGTGTTTGTATCAATTGACCGTCGCCAATTAATTTCATTTCTCCGTCTAAGATAAAATCTTCATCAAACTCTAAATATCTATTGTCTGATACCATTAGTTTAGAATCATCTTTTATCCAAACACATTCTACTACAACATTTTCTGTTAAAACTGCATGTGTAAGAGATGTTTGAGAGTCGATAACCATAACTTTGTCACGATCTGCAGCATTTGTACTTGGTCCGCCAGCAATTAGACTACTATTTCCACCTGTCCAAGCATTTACGTCTCCATTCCAGAAAATACCGTTAATCTCTGAATATGTAAAATATTTTACACCATTAAAATCGTACTGTGCAGCATATACATTTTCTGAATTTATAACAGTATCAGTTAACAACACGTAGTTTACATTAGATGTAAAGTTTGCATCATCTGCTACTTTTAATACTTTAATTGTATTAGGTGTTGTTAATGCAGCGTCTAAAATTGCTTTATTTGCTGTAATTTGAGTAGAACCAACGCTTCCTGTCTCAACTATTTTCCAGGTTCTACCAATTGTTTTTTCTGGCGCACAAACTAACTCTGTTTCTGTAATTGAGTTTATGTTACCATTGTTATTACCCCAAACTAAGAAATCTTTATTTTTAGAAAAACTACCTGAATTTGCTAAGTTGGTTGCTGCAATTGTATTTAAACCAATGGTAATTAATGCATCAGAATTTACAGATTTAGATTGTCTTTGCTCTAAAGCCATTGCATCGTCTTTACCAATACCTGCAATATCGTTATGAAAATTACTGTTTGCAGTGTAATCCCAAACTTTAGTATTACCATCTGTTAAAACATAATCTCCGTCGGTAACAGAAGTATTATTGGTATTACTTAAAGTAAAACCATATTTAATTGCTAAATAAGTTTCTACACTTTGTTTTTTTGCATCTGAATGAGCATCACTGTATAAAATAACTTCTGCAACGCTACCATCTATAACTCTTGTTGTAAAGTTTCTGTCTCTACCAACTGTGTAAGTATATGATCCTTCTGAATCTGGTGAGATGTTTGAAGTGAATATTCTAGAATGCATTTCAAAAGTATCAGGTCTTGGATGCGCTGTTAATTGTGTTTCTAAACCGTTAACATATTGTACACCGTCTCTTACTTCTATTGGATTGTAAGTGGTATCAAAAACAAAATCTGTACCATTAGTTGTGTTCCCATTTCCATGTCCTAAACCAGCACCGTCATTGTGTGTAAATGGAGTAGCCCAATCTGTATTAGATTGATCGTTGTATACAATATACATTGTTCTAGGATTTAAAAGACCAGTGTATGATAAACCATCTCCGTTTGCTTGATTAAAAGTTACTGTTGGATTAAAGTTTAAATTATTAGCAACAATACTTGCGTCTGGTTCTTGACCAGTAGTAGCATCAAAATCTAAACTAGCTGTTTGATCTTCCCAACGTGTAACTGTATTACCTCCGGTTACATCTTTATCAGCTCTTAACCATAAAGTATTTCCTGTAAAGTCTGGTGTTACAGGATCAGAATCTTCATCACGATAATCTACATCATCTGTACTTACATCTGAGTCTTCATCTGGTAAATCTTGCGATGGTGTGTTAATTTCATCATTAACATCATATCTGTCATTTGTATTTGCTCCTTCAAAATTATCATCTAGTCCATCGTTATCAGAATCTGTTCCGCTTACAGTATTATCTGTAAACCCATTTTCTTCAATATCTAATAGTCCGTCACCATCAGAATCGCTATCTAAATAATCTGGAATTGTATCTGGATTTGTAAGTGATGCATCTGTATTTTCTTGAGTAGTCAAATTTACACCAATAATACCTGCACAATCTGCCGCTAACGCACAATCAGGGTCGTAAGCATCATCTAAACCATCGTTATCAGTATCTGATCCACTCGGAGAAATGTAACCAATTGTTGGTTGTGCTTCTATGTTGTCTGGAATACCGTCGTTATCGGCGTCAATGTCTAAGCTGTTTATTATTCCGTCGTTATCTGAATCGCTACCTAAAGCCACTTCTGTTGAAATGTCTTCAGCAGAAAACACTCCTGCAGGTGTATTACTATATCTGGCAGCATCAATTAAACCAGAATAATAGCCATTAACACCTGCGCCTGTTGCCCCACCAATTGGACCACCAAGACCACCATCATTCGTATGACCAGGAATTGTTGTGTAGTCTGCAGAAATATCTAAGCTTACAGGGTTACCATCTACATATAAAGTTAAAATACCGTTTACAAAAGTTGCGGCTACGTGATGCCATGCGTTATCAACTGCTATAGAAACAGGGTGTGCTAAATCTCTTTGGTTAGCTGCCCCGCCGTTTCGAGTTGATAATGTGATTACACCATTGTTAATCCATAATGTTATACCATTAGTAGCACCACCTTCTTCATAAATAACTCTTTGCCCTGAAACGTCATCTGGTTTTATCCATGCAGAAAAACTTATGTGTGTATAAGTACTTTCCATAAAACCGCCATTTTGACTATATCTTAAAACGTCATTAGTACCATTAAAGTCAGCTGAATGTGTTCCTTGAATTGCATCTGTAGAATAATCTGGTTGATTTGTTTCTGGTCTTTCGTTATTGCCGTTACCAGAAGCATCGTTAGAATTATTGTCTAATGGCCAATAGGCATCTGGATTTGTTGCGAAAGTTGGTGAAATTGAAGCGTCTGCTTGATCTTCTATAATGTCTGGTATACCATCATTATCATCATCAATATCAATATCATTTGTAATTCCATCTCCGTCTGTATCTACACCAATAATGTCATCTCTATAATCTAAATCTCCTCCAATATTAACATCAGCATCACCGTCTGTAAAATTATCTGTAGGTGTATTATCAAAAGAACCGTTTACATCAACATAATCATCGCCATTATCTAATGTGTTATCTAAACCGTTTTTACCAACTGGGTTGGTAGTTGTACTACCATTGTTAGGTAAAGTAGTTAAACCAGATTCTAAAATATCGTTGATACCATCATCATCTGAGTCTAAATCTAAGTAATCTGGCTCACCTGTTTCGTCTGTATTTACAGGCGTTATACCTGTGTCATATGCTAAATCTATACCAAAAAGACTGTAACTACCTGTTGGAGCTATGTATCCTGAAGTAGTTTGTGCTTCGATGTTATCTGGAATACCGTCGTTATCTGCATCTAAATCTCTAAAATCAAATACAGTATCTCCGTCGCTATCTATTGGAGTACAAAAACCGATATCGCCAATTGCAATATTTTGAGTGGCAGTAATACTACCAGAACCTGCGTTTTCATAAACAATTTGAACTTGTGTTATCCATTCTGATATTGAGTTGATTGTTATATTTGATGAATCTGTGCTTGTACCTAAGAAAGTATTATTGCCTGTAAAAGAGTTAGAAGCACCAGTTGTATAATCTGCACCCGTAAGATTGTAGATTGTACCATCTTGCTTAGTAATGATTATTTTAACTCTATCAATTGCAATTGTGTTCACATCTACATTTACATCGTAAATTGTAAAATTGATTCCAAAAACAGGAGCATCAAAATTGATAATATGTCTAGAAAAAGCAGAAAAAGAGGCTCCTTGATTTAAATTGTAAGAACTATTAGTTGTTGTTGCATTGTTAACTCTAAATTCACTTTCACTAAGTACGTTTGAGGTTCTAGATAATAATATGTTTACATTGTTATTAGATAAATTTGCAGATGTTCCTAAAGGATCATCACCAGAAATAAAAGTTGTGTCTCCGTTTGTGAATTCATTATTCCAGTTTAATATGCCTCCTGTAGGATCTGAAATTAAACAACTTCCAGGTCCTAGTTCTATAGCGTCTACTATACCATCGTTATCATCATCTAAATCTAATTCATCACTAATTCCGTCACCGTCGTAATCGTTTGTAAAAGTATCATCTCTATAATCTACATCTCCAGAATTAAATACATCACCATCTTCATCAGGAAAATTATTACTTTGCGAATTGTCAAAAGAACCGTTTACGTCGTTATAATTATCTCCGTTATCATAAGCATTATCTAAACCATTTACGCCGTATACACCTGTTAAAGTTAAGCCTGCTTCAAAATTATCTAATTTACCATCGTTATCTGAATCTGTATCTAAATAATCAAAAGCGCCATCTGTATCTGTATCTTCTGGAGTTAAACCACTAGAATAAGCAGTATCTACACCATTGGCATCATATACGCCGTCTGGAGCTGTATAGCCTAAAGTACTTTGAGCTTCAATATTATCAGGTATTCCATCATTGTCAGAATCTAAATCTAAGCAGTTTAGAATTCCATCGCCATCAAAATCATCTGCAGGATTGATATATTCTACTTGGAAATTATTTAAATCGAAGTTAGAAATTTGTCCGAAAAAAGAATTGTCAATGTAATAATCATTTCCATTTGCGGTTTGTGCGCTTGTATAAACAACATTACCATTCACTAAATAACTTACATTTGTACCTGTTTTTCTAATACTTAGTATATTTCCACTTGCTCCGCTTCCAAAATCACCTCTGTATGTGCCATTTTCATAGATTTGTAACGTTTGATTACTACCAATTATATAAAAAGAAAAATCTACATCTGTCCAACTATTAGATGAATCTGTACCAGATTCATTAATTCCAATAACAACTCTTCTATTCGTAAAGTCTGTATAGTTACCATTAATGGTAAATTTCATTTCGAAGTCACTATTTACACCATAAGTAGAAAAATCTGGAGAATGTGTACTGTTTACATAATTGGCGGTTCCGTTTGTAAAGTTTAAATTGTTACCATTATAGCTAAATCCAGAACCAGAAACGGTTGTAAAAGATAGGTTTTCTGATATGATAGAGGCGGCATCACAACCTTCTACAGTATCTAAAATTCCGTCATTATCATCATCTAAATCTACACTGTTAGGAATTCCATCTCCATCAGTATCAATAAAAGTACTTGTATTATCTCTCCAATCTATTTCGCCACCTGTAGGATTATCTGGAAAGTCGTTAAAAGGAGTTTCATCGAAATTACCATTAACGTCTGTATAATTGTCAGAATTCTCATAACTAGAATCTAAACCATTTAAACCGAAATTACCGTGTAAAGACAAATTAGCTTCTGCTCTATCAGATGTTCCGTCATTATCAGAATCTAAATCTAAATAATCTGGAATGGTGTCATTAGAATTATCCGTATTTACAGGAGTAATATCTGTACCACCTTGTGCAGTTTCATAATTATCATCTAAACCATTATTATTTGCATCTGTAAAACCGGCGTTTGGTGCACCACTAGGAGCTATGTATGCGTTTGTAGCTTGCGCTTCAATGTTATCTGGAATACCATCGTTGTCACTATCTAAATCTAAATAGTTTGGTACACCATCGTTGTCACTATCTAAAGAACAATTTGTATTTTGTACAATTCCGATGGCATCAACTTCATAATCTACTGTGTTTATAGTACCTTTTGCAAATCTAAGATATCTAAAACTTACGTTTGAAGTTACAATTGTATTTTGAAAAGTAACATTATTAGTAGTTTGTGGACGTACGGGGTGTAGTACATAAGTGTTGTTGTCAGAAGATTCGCTTAAATCTATATATGCTGTGCCTGTAGTTACATTATTTCTTCTTCTCCAGGTAATTTGATATTGAGTTCCTGCAGGATAGGTTTGTCCGAAATCAAAATTAAAGGTACTAGTTCCGTTATAAACTTGTCCGAAATTACCGTCTGGTTCTCCAATAATATTATTAGAGTTTACAATACTAACTTCAGATTCTATAAATCCATTATCATATTTAGCACATTCGGTTGCATAACCTTCTAATGTATCTATAATACCATCATTATCATTGTCGATATCTACAGAATTAGCAATACCGTCTCCATCAGTATCAATGAAACCAGCAACAGATACATCTCTCCAATTTACATCATTTGGCAATCCTAAATTAGCATTATTGTCTTGATCTGGAAAGTTGTCTACTTGAGTATTATCGAAAGATCCGTTTACGTCGTAATAATTATCTTCATTATCAAAAATATTATCTAAACCATTCTCGCCAACGTTGCCGCTTAAAATTAAATTAGCTTCTACAGTATCAGGTACAGTATCATTATCAGAATCTAAGTCTTTATAATCTGGCTCTCCGTCATTTTCAGAATTTACAGGAATAATTGCAACACCTGCTGTTCCACCAGCAACTACTGGATCATAATTATCGTCTAAACCATCATTGTCAATGTCGATAAATCCGTTTCCAACAGATCCACTTGGGGCAATATATCCATTTGTAGTTTGAGCTTCGATGTTATCGGGAATTCCGTCATTATCGGTATCTAAATCTAAGTGATTAGGAATTCCGTCATTATCAAAATCAAAAATATCAGGAACACCATCTGAGTTTGAATCTATATAACTTGTGTTAGAGCCATCACCAGTACCATCATCTCTAGTATCTAGATAATTTGGCAGTTTATCACCATCTTCATCACCTAATGGATCATAAGTGGTTGCACCTACTGTTAATTCTTCTGTATCTAGAACACCGTCATTATCATCATCAACATCTACAATATCTGGTACGCCATCATTATCAGTATCTAATTCTTCGATCGCATTTAATTCTATTGCTATTTGTAAACTTTCTAAACCTTGATATGGAAAAGGACCTTCGTCTGCATCTGTTCTCGGGTAAAATGAGATATTCATGTTACCAGAATTTGGTTGTGCAATAAAAACAATATTGTTAGTTCCCCATTTATCTCTAGTTATAGATGAAATAGTTTGTCTTCCATTATTATCAATTTCAAAATCAAATTGATCCATATAAGTTCCAGAATAATAAGAATTGGCTGGATCAGTACCATCTGCATTTGATAAAGCTGTTAGTGTGTATATTTTTAAAATATAAATTTTGTTTGCCACTAACTCTCCCATAGTAGCAGTTACAGATTCTTCTGAACCAGCTAAACCTATACCATCTCCAATATCTCTAATAGATACCCATGTTAAGTCTCCTGTTGGAGGCAGAGGTAGAGGGTTTACCCAAGTAGCATTACCACCTGCACTTCCTTGTCCACCGGTATTAAATCTATTAGAAATATCTGGTGTACCACCAGTATCTAACCAATTTGTAGGTGTACAGTTACCGCAATTTGAGCTTGCTGTACCTGTACCAGGAATTGTTTGTGAATAAGAATTGTTAATAATTGTTAAAGATGTAATTAACAAAAAAGATAATATAAAGTTATTTCTTTTGTTTTTTAGATTCTGAACTTCCCCAAATTCAAGAATCCTAAGAAAAACATTTGTCATTTAATAAGATTTATTATTTAAAAAACACTAGTGTTAAATGCAAATATAATGTTAAAATTTTAACAATACAACAATCAATTAAATACTAGGTTTTTAAGTAATAAATACTTGATTTGTTAACTAGGTGTTTACACGTGTTTTCTTTTTTTGGATTAAATTTAATTAATTTAAGATATTTTTAATTGAGGTGAAATAAATTTTTGATAAAATATAAATTAAAAATAACTATACTAATATTTATAAAATGTTTAATTTTAAGCAATTGTTATTTAATAAAACCATACATATTTAAAAAATGAAAAATTATATATCTACAAGTATTGTTGTTGTTTTTTTGTTGTTTGTTGTGGGTGATTTATGTTCTCAAGAAGTGCCGCCAATCGATGTTTTTACAACAGAAGAATATGGTGGTGAAAATCAAAATTGGTCTATTTCACAATCTGATAATAAATATATATATGTAGCAAATAACAAGGGTTTGTTAGAGTATAACGGGGAAGATTGGCAGTTGTACATTACACCAAACGAGACTATAATGCGTTCTGTAAAATGCATTTCTAACAGAATCTATACAGGATTTTTTATGGATTTCGGTTTCTGGGAAAAGGATGAGTTTGGTTTACTTAAATTTTCTTCTTTGGTTGAAACTGAAAAGGTAAAAATGCTAGAAGATGAGCAAATTTGGGAGATAATAGAGTTGGATGGATGGGTGTTGTTTAAGTCTTTGCAGAGAATATATTTATACAGTTTAGAAACTCAGAAAATAAAAATTATAGAAAGTTTTAATGAAATTACAAAGATTGCTAAAGTAAAGGATGTAGTCTATTTTCAAGATTTCGAAAAGGGATTATTTAGAATTGAAAATGGCGCGTCTCTTTTAGTTTCTGAAAATGAAATATTTAAAAATAACAAATTAACAAACATTTTTCACTTTAATGGAAAGCCTCTTTTTTTAACACAAAATAAAGGGTTTTATTACTTCGAAAATAACAAAGTGTTAAAATGGAAAATTGAAGCAGCTACTAAATTAGAGAATAATACTATTTATAGTGCGCAATTATTGGCAAACGAATCTTTTGTTTTAGGTACAATTTCTAATGGATTACTATACTTAAATAAATTTGGTGAAATTGAATATGAACTCAATCAGAATTTAGGCTTAAGCAATAACACAGTATTATCTATTTTTGAAGATTTTGAAAAAAATTTATGGTTAGGCTTAGATAACGGAATTAATCTTGTAAATTTTAATTCTCCTTTTAAAACGTTTTCAAATCAAAAAGAGTTTTTGGGTACGATTTATACATCTTTATTACATCAAGGAAATATGTATTTAGGAACAAACCAAGGGTTATTTGTTAAAAAATATAATACAAAGGAATCTTTTGCTTTTGTTAAAGGTACGCAAGGTCAAGTTTGGAATTTAAAATCAATTAAGGGAACTTTATTTTGTGGTCATGATTCAGGAACTTTTATAATTGATGATAAAAAAGCAAAATTAATTTTTGATTCCCAAGGAAGCTGGGATTTTAAATCTTTGGATAAAGACTTTGTTTTACAAGGTAGTTACGACGGTTTATATGTTTTACAGAAGAAAAATGACAATTGGGTTGTAAGAAATAAGATTAATGGTTTTAAAAACTCTAGTAGATATTTTTTGATATTTGACAATTTTGAAATTTTTGTAAATCATGAATATAAAGGAGTTTTTAAACTAAAGGTTGATGCAGATTTAAGAAGTGTTATAAGTTTAGAAAAAGAAGAGTCTGTTCGTAAAGGCTTACACTCTAGTCTGCTTAAATACAAAGATGAAGCTTTATACGCATCTAAAGAAGGTGTTTTTAAATATGATTTTACTAATAATGTTTTTAAAATTGATTCTACTTACAGCGAGTTATTGCCAAAAAGTAATTTTATATCTGCAAAATTAATTGCAAATAATACAACGAATAAATTGTGGTCTTTTACTAGTGATGGACTTCGATATTTAAGTCCTGGAGCTTTAAGTGATAAACCAAATTTAAATATTATTCCAGTTAAAAATACTTTATATAAAGGTGCTTCTGGTTTCGAAAATATTATTCATTTAGAAAATGATAAATATTTAATAGGTACAATAAACGGATACTTAATAATAGACTTAAACAAGATAAAGGTTCCTAAGAGTTTTAATATTAATATAACCAATGTTATTAATTATGAAATAGATCAGCCATTTAAAAATGTAAACTTAACCAAAGAAGCTAATTTTAAAACTAAGGAAAATAGCGTAGAGTTTTCTTACAGTGTTCCTAGTTTTAAAAGTGGAGCTAGCTTAACATATCAACATAAATTAGAAGGTTACAATAGTAAATGGAGTACTTTTTCTGAATCAAATAAAACACTCTTTGAGAACTTACCACATGGTAATTATATTTTTAAGGTAAGGGCTTTAGCATCTGGTAAAGTTAGTAGTAATGTAGCTAGTTTTAATTTTAATATTGCGAAGCCATGGTTTTTATCTGAATTTGCAATTGTTGTGTATATTTTGATTTTTATTTTGATGGTTTTTATTTGGTATGTTTTATCTAAAAAATATTACAACGATAAACAGCAAAAGCTTTTGTTAAAAGCCCAAAAAGAGTTAGAGCTAAAAGAATTAGAAAGTTCTCAAAAAATTATCAAGCTTAATAATGAAAAATTAAGAAATGATATTGCTAGTAAAAATAGAGAATTGGCAACATCTACAATGAGTATTATTAAGAAAAATGAGTTTTTAAGTAATTTAAAAACCGAACTTCTTAAAGGTAAGGAACAAAACATTACAAAGGTTGTTAAAATTATAGATAAGAATTTAAACAATACAGACGATTGGAAAATGTTTCAAGAAGCATTTAATAATGCAGATCAAAAATTCTTAGATAAGATGAAAGAGAGGCATCAAAATTTAACCCCTAATGATTTGAGGTTGTGCGCTTACCTTAGATTGAATTTGTCTTCTAAAGAGATTGCTCCTTTGTTAAATATATCACCAAGAAGTGTTGAGGTAAAGAGGTATCGATTGCGTAAAAAGATGGATTTGGATCACGATATCAACTTAACAAATTACATTTTGGATATCTAATACCACATCAAGAGGTATTAAGACCTATACATAACCACAACATTGGTGTTTAACTTAAGTTTTTGAAGCTTTATCATTCCATGTAAAACAAGGGATTATAAAGTGTTTTTAGTTAAAAATTGCTATGTATGTTTTTTGTTTAGGTGTTTTTTATCAATTTAATAATTTATTGACGTTAAATTTATCAAAAAAATAAAACTCTTTATTTATGAGAAAACAAATCACATTTTTACTTCTATTATTTATAGGTTTTTGTGCGACTGCACAAACTGTAAATATAAAAGGTGTTGTTAAAGATGCCGCTACTGGCGATCCGCTACCAGGAGTTAGTGTTATATTAAAAGGTACATCTAAAGGAACAAATACAGATTTCGATGGAAATTACTCTTTAACTAATATAGATAAAGGAGCAATTTTAGTTTTTAGATACTTAGGTTATGCAGAAAAAGAGGTTACTGTTACTTCTAGTAATTTAAATGTATCCTTAACAGTAGAATCTGAATCTTTAGATGAAATTGTTGTAGTTGGTTACGGCGCACAAAGAAAAAAGGAAATTACTGGTGCAGTTGTTGTAGTTTCTAGTGAAGAAATTCAGAATTTAAAACCAACAAGAATAGAGCAAGCTTTACAAGGGCAAGTTGCTGGTGTTAACATAACATCTTCTTCTGGTGCACCAGGTGCTGCTTTAAATATTCGAATTAGAGGTATTTCTACAAACGGAAACAACAATCCTTTAATCTTAGTAGATGGTAATGTTATAGAAGATTTAAGTGTTATCAATCCTTCTGATATCGAATCTATGAATGTTTTAAAAGATGCCTCTGCAGGTATTTACGGTGTTCGTGGTGCAAATGGTGTTATCATTATTACAACAAAATCTGGTAGAAAAAATACTGAGTTTAAATATAACTTAAACGCATATGCAGGTTTTCAAAAAACTACAAGAAGCATCAGTTTACTAAACGCAACAGAGTATGCTCTTTTAGCGAATGAAGCTTTTGCCGCTAACGCAGAGTCTTTACCTTTTAGTAATGTATCTGGTTTGGGTGTTGGTACAGATTGGCAAGACGAAGTTTTTAAAGATGCAGCAATTTCTAGTATAGATTTTAATGCTACTAAAGGTACCGAAAAATCTACTTATTCATTTGGGGCTTCTCATTTAGATCAAGATGGTATTGTAGGTGGTTCTAAAGCTAATTTTAATAGAACTACAGCTAAATTTAATTTTAGTACAGATATTTTAAAGAATTTAAAGTTTACTTCTTCTTCAATTTATACAAATACAAATAGAAGAGGTTTGCCAGAAAATGCTTTGGGTTCTGTGTTATTTAATGCATTAAATATGCCTTCTAATATTTCTGTTAGAGATGCTAATGGCGATTATTCTTTTGCACCAAATACAGGTGTTGGTATAGAAGTTGTAAATCCTTTAGCACAAACAGAAAATGCTTACAATAGAACCTGGGTAAATAAATTTGCGGGTAGTTATGGTTTAAATTATTCTTTTTTAGACGGATTTTCTGCTGAATCTAGAATTCAGTTTAACCATGCATCAGTAAAAACTAAAAGTTATAGTCCAGAGGTTTATTATGGTTCTGGTAAGGTTTTTAATACGGTAAGTGCTCTTGCAGATTTAACAGATGCAAATAATACTTCATCTGTTTTTGAAAGTGAACAAACTTATAAAGATTATACTTTTGATGCTTTGTTAAAATATGAAAAGACATTTAATGATGTTCATGATGTAAAAGTGTTATTAGGTACATCGGTTTTTAGATCTCAAGGAATTAACGAATCTAATTTATTAGGTTTTGGTGCCAATGGTAATACATTAGAAAGTGTTAGTGTTGCAGGTTCAGATACATCGCAAGATAATTTAGCATTAAGTAATCAACCAAGACGTTTTTTTGATAGTAGGCTACTATCTTATTTTGCAAGATTACAGTATAATTATGACGGAAAATATTTAATGTCGGCAGTAATTAGAAGAGATGGATCTTCTAATTTCGGACCTAAAAATAAATTTGGTTATTTCCCTACTGCATCTGTAGGTTGGGTAGCTTCTAAAGAAAAGTTTTTAGAAGATAATTCTGTATTAAGTTTCTTAAAATTAAGAGCTAGTTATGGTGTAATTGGTAACGATAGAATTTCGAGTTTCGGTTTTGTTTCTACATTATCAGGAGAAGGAGAATATGTTTTTAACAACCAATTACAATTTGGTACTGCACTTGGGGCAATTTCGAATCCAGAAATTAAATGGGAAAAACAAATTCCTTTAGATATTGGTGTAGATTTAGAGCTTTTTAATAAGATAAATATTACTGCGGATTATTTTAACAAAAGAACAGAAGATTTATTACTAAATCCAGAAGTTTCAGGGATTTTAGGAGCTTCTGCACCAGGTTCTGGAAGCCCTATTGTAAATGCAGGAACTGTAGAGAATAAAGGTTTCGAATTCTCAATTGGTTATAAAGAAACTATCTCAGATGATTTTAACTTCGGGATTAAGTACAATTTCACAACTTTAGAAAATGAAGTTTTATTTGTAGGTAATGAAAGCGGTGTTTTATTTGGCGGTTCTTTTGGCGTAGGTCAAGATCCTCCTTCTAGAATGGAAGCAGGTATGCCAATTGGTTATTTCTACGGATATCAAACTGACGGGATTTTTCAGACACAAGCAGAAGTAGATGCACATGCAACACAAACAAATGCAAATCCTGGAGATTTAAGGTTTAGAGACATCAATAACGATGGTGAGATTACAAATGAAGATAAAACCTATATCGGAGATCCTATTGCTGATATAACTATGGGTTTAAATTTCTCTTTTGATTATAAAAATTTCGATTTTAACATGTATGCTTTTGCATCTCTAGGAAATGAAATTGTAAGAAACTTCGAAAGAAATTTACCATTAACAAACAGACCAAGATATTATTTAGATAGATGGACAGGTGCTGGAACATCAAATACTTTTCCGAGAGTTACAACAGGAGCAAACAGTAACGCTCTTTTTTCTGACTTTTTTGTAGAAGATGGTTCTTTTGTAAGGTTGCAAAATATACAATTAGGATATTCTTTAGATCAAAAAATATTAGAACAAGTAGGTTTAAGCAAATTCCGTTTTTATGTATCAGCTAATAATTTAGTTACGTTAACAAAATATAGAGGTTACGACCCTACAACTTCTAACGGAGCGCCGATTGGTGGCGGAATTGACCAAGGATTTTATCCAACGCCAAAGACTTTTTTAGTAGGATTAAATGTTAATTTTTAAAAAATAGATCATGAAAAAATTACACATAAAATATATAGCTTTCTTTTTATTTACTTCAATTTTAATTACGAGTTGTAGTGATGATTTTGTTGATGTAGAATCGACAGCAGAAAACTCAGAAGATTATTTTAATACAGAAGAAGATTATCAAAACGCCCTAATTGGTGCTTATGATATGTTACAATCTTCATATTTAAACGTTTTGTTGGGTGAAATAGCATCAGATAACACGTTAGCTGGCGGAGAAAGTGCAACAGATGTAGTTGCTATTCAAGAAATTGATGATATGATTCATACATCAGAAAATCAACAATTAAGAGATATCTGGAGTTGGATGTTTGCAGGAGTAAACAGAGCAAATTATATATTAGAATTTAAAGATAAAATAGATTTTTCTGGTAAAGAAGAAGTTATTGCACAAGCAAGGTTTTTAAGAGCTTATTATTACTTTGAATTGGTAAAATGGTTTGGAGATGTGCCTTTAGTTGTCGATCAAAGAATTCTTTTTGGAGATCAGTTTAATGTAGATAGAACTCCAAAAGCAGAGGTTTATGCACAAATAGAACAAGATTTAATTTTTGCAGCAAACAATTTACCATACGTACAGTCAGAAACTGGTAGGGTAACAAAAGGAGCTGCAGAAGCTTTATTGGGTAAAGCATATTTATATCAGAATAAATTTACAGAAGCTGCCGATGTTTTAGATAATTTAATTTTAAACGGACCGCATAGTTTAGTTACAGATGCAGCAACTTTTATGAATTTGTTTGAAAATGATAATGAAAATAGTGTAGAATCTGTGTTTGAGGTTCAATATACAGAAACGCAAGGTGCAGGTTTTGGTTGTTTACAATGTAGTGAAGGTAATGTTGCTGTTGGTTTTAATGGTGTTAGGGGTTATGAAGGACCAGAGTTTACTTCTGGCTTTAGTTTTAACGTACCAGTACAAGATTTAGTAGATGCTTTTGAAGACGGTGATATGCGAAAAGATATAACAATTTTAGATATCAATGCTTGGGCAACTCAAACAGGAGCAGAATTTAATACTGGTTTCGAACATACCGGTTATTTTAATAAAAAATATTTACCAAGAAAAAGAGGTACAGATGCACAAGCAGATAGAAATTTAACAAACCCAAATAATTACAGAGCAATTCGTTTTGCAGATGTTTTGTTAATGGCTGCTGAGGCTCATAATAGAAAACCATCGGCAAATGATACTAAGGCTTTAGAATACTTAAATTTAGTAAGGCAACGTGCTTTTGGAGATATGTTACATAATATCTCAGAAACCGGAGCAAATTTAACAGCTATTATCTTTAATGAAAGAAGATTAGAATTAGCTGGTGAAGGGCATCGATTTTTCGATTTAGTAAGAACGGGAGAAGCAGCAGCGAATATTTCTGGTTTTCAAATAGATAAAAATGAGCTGTTTCCAATTCCGGCAATAGAAATTCAATTAACAGGTAATCGTTGGTCTCAAAATCAAGGATACAATTAATAGTTAAAAGATGAAAAAAATAAAATATATATATAGATTCTTTATCGTGTTGATCTTGTTTACAGCGTGTAAAGATAATTTAAACGACCTTTCTTTTGCAGATAATATATCGGCACCAACAAATGTTACAGCTAATTATAATATAAAGCAAGATAATACTGGCGAAGTTACAATTACGCCAAATGCAGAAGGAGCAACTAATTACGATGTTTATTTTGATGCAGATACTACTACGCCTGTTAATTTAGAACAAGGCGAAAGTGCATCTAATGTTTATACAGAAGGTACACACGATGTAAAAATTGTTGCCTATAATTTAAACGGAGATAAAACTGAAGCCATACAACAATTGGTAGTTTCATTTAAAGCACCTCAGAATATAGTTGTAGTTTTAGAAAATGATGCAGCAATATCTAAACAAGTAAATATTACGGTAAATGCAGATTTTGCATCAATGTTCGATTTTTATTCAGGTGAAGTAAATGCAACAGAACCAGTTTCTGGTAATATAGGTGAAACTATTTCTTACCTTTATAAAGAAGCAGGTGATTATTCAATTAAAATTGTAGCAAAAGGAGCCGCAATTGCAACTTTAGAATATACAGAAGAATTTACAGTAACAGAAATTTTAGCGCCATTAGAAGCAGCACCAAATCCTAAGAATAGAAAAGCAGAAGACGTTGTTTCGATTTTTAGTGATGCTTATACCGATGTAACATTAAACGAATTACCTACAACTTGGTCTTCTTCTGGTTTCGAGGCAATTACAATAGATAATAACAATGTTTGGAAATTAACAAACTTAGATTTTGTGGGTATGGTTACCAATTACGATAGTGGTATTGATGTATCTTCTATGGAAAAATTACACATAGATTATTGGGTGCCAAATGACGCTACAAATGAGTTGTTAGTTAAAATAGTAAACACAGTAGACGGAGGTGAAGATGAAGAATCTTTAGGTACAACCGTTGGTGGTTCTTGGCAAAGTATAGATATAGATATTACAGGTTTTGACGGTGGTGATCTAGCAAATAAAAATAAGATTACTCAAATTTTAATTGATTCTGATGGTATTTCGAATGTAGTTTATATAGATAATTTCTATTTCTATAAAGAACCAGATGCTTCAACTACTTTTAATGACGGTTTATTAACAAACGGAGATTTTGAAAACGGAAGTGAAGCTTGGTTAGTTGGTGTTGATGATAATTCTTCTGCACCAGTAGTAACAGATAATGGTAATACATATTATTCTGTAAATGTAACAGCTGCAGGAAATCCATATGACGTAAACTTAAGTCAGAAAGTAGAAATTATTCAAGGTAATACTTACACATTAACTTTTGATGCTTGGTCAGACGTAAATAGACCAATTATTGCCGGTATTGGTTTAAGTGCTTCACCTTGGTCTAATACAACAGAAACGGTTAACATTACGCCAACAAGATCAACATATTCAATAACACTTATGGCAACAGAGTTTGGGGCAATAGATGCGAGAGTAATTTTTGATATTGGTGCAGCAGTTGGCTTGGTAAATATTGATAACGTATCATTAATAATAGGAAAAGGGAACGTTTTAAATAATTCAGATTTCGAAAACGGAAGCGAATCTTGGTTAATAGGAGTAGATGACAACTCATCTGCACCAGTAGTAACAGATAATGGCAATACGTATTATTCTGTTAATGTAACAGCTGCTGGTAATCCTTATGATGTAAACTTAAGTCAGAAGGTAGAAATAGTTCAAGGTAACACATACACATTAACTTTTGATGCTTGGTCTGATGTAAATAGACCAATAATTGCAGGTATTGGTTTAAGTGCAGCACCTTGGTCTAACACAGCAGAAACTGTAAATATTACAACAGAAGTAACAACGTATAGTGTAACCTTAACAGCAACAGATTTTGGTGCAACAGATGCCAGAGTAATTTTTGATTTAGGTGCAGCTGTAGGGCAAGTAAATATTGATAATGTTTCATTATCTAGTAATTAAATCTAAAAGATAACTTTATAAAAATATAAAAATGAAAACATTAAAATATATACTATTATTTTCATTGACAATAACACTATTTAGTTGTCAAGAAGAAGATCAAGAATTTGGTCAATTAACAGTTCCTAGTAATATTAATATTCAAAATGAAATTATAGGAAAAGATGATACCAATGTTTATGGTGATGGATCTGGAATTGTAAAGTTTAAAGCCACTGCAAACAATGCAGTAAGTTATATTTACAATTTTGGTGATGGATCTGATAAAGTGGCTTCTTCTAGCGGAGAAGTAGAGCACAGGTTTACAAAAACAGGTGTTAACACATACAATGTAACAATTGTTGCATCTGGTAAAGGTGGTGTTTCATCATCTTCTACAATACTTTTAGAGGTTTTTAGTGCCTTTGATGATATTCAAGCAAGATCTTTTTTATCTGGTGCACCTTTATCTAAAGATGCTGCTGGTAACGATGTTTTAGAAGTTACAACGCCAGTTTCTAAAACTTGGTATATCGACAACACTGTTGATGGAGCTTTAGGTGTTGGTCCTTCTTTAGCGTTTGATATTCAAATTAATGGCGGACCAAGCCAATATTATTATCCAGCATTTTTTGCAGCAGCTGCAGGTACAACAAACGACTGTTATGCAGACGATGAGTTAACATTTACAATTAATGAAGATGGCTCGATAACGTATGCTTTAGATAATAAAGGAGAAACTTTTTTCAACGGAAATGCAGCACATCAAACAGTTGTTGGTGGTTCTGGCTCAAACGGAGATGAATGTTTTACGTTTGATACTTCATTCGATAGTAATGTTTCATTAGCGCCTTCATCAGAAGATTGGTCTCTAGTAGCAGATCCTGCTTTTCAACCAAGAGGTACACAAATGAATTTTTCTAACGGTGGTTTTATGGCATATTATGTTAGTTCTACAAGTTTCGAAATTTTAGAAATTTCGGAAACAGAAATGTATGTTAGAACTTTAGATGGTGTAGATCCTAATTTAGCTTGGTATTTTAAATTTACAACAGTAAAACCAGGTTCTGCAACAACTTCAGCATTTACAAATTTAGTTTGGGAAGATGATTTTAATACTGATGGAGCGCCAAATGCTGCAAACTGGACTTATGACTTAGGTGCAGGTGGCTGGGGAAATAACGAGCTTCAAACATATACAAACAATGCAGAAAATGTAATTGTAGAAAATGGAAGTTTAAAAATTAAAGCAAAGAAAAATGGTACGGGTTACACTTCTGCAAGATTAAAATCGGAAGGATTACAAGAGTTTACTTACGGAAGATTTGAAATTAGAGCCAAACTACCAGCATCGCAAGGTACATGGCCTGCAATTTGGATGTTAGGAGCTAACTTTAATTCTGTCGGTTGGCCAAATGCAGGAGAAATGGATATCATGGAACAAAAAGGAAACGACAAAAATACTGTTTTAAGTACCATACATTATCCAGGTAATTTTGCTGGTGGCGGACCATCTATGTCAACGAGTTTACCAACATCTACAACAGAATTTCATGTATATACAATAGATTGGTCTGAAAATGAAATTAAATTTTCTATAGACAATGTAGCGTATCATACACTAGAGAATGATGCTTCTTTACCTTTTAATGCAGATTTCTTTTTTATAATGAATGTTGCCATGGGAGGTACACTTGGTGGTGATGTAGATCCTGCTTTTACAGAAGATGTTATGGAGGTAGATTACATCAAAGTATTTCAATAAATAAAAAACTTTTTAGAAGTAGCTTTAAATAAGTTAACAATCGGTATTTAGATCTAAAATAATACATTCTTAAAATTTTGAATGCAAGATTTTTATATCAAAATTTAAAATTAATTAATCAAAAAAAGAAGTAAATGAGCACTGTTTTTAAAGATAAACCAACAGTAACTAATAACGGAAAATTAGTAACTATAGGAAAAGAGTCTTTTTATAAGATTGAAAACACACATACAATGCGTCCTTTTTTTATGACTATTGTGTCAGATTCAAATCATTGGATGTTTGTGTCGAGTAATGGTGGCTTAACTGCTGGTAGAAAAAATGCTCAATATGCTTTATTTCCTTATTATACAGACGATAAAATTACAGCGTTAGCAGAAACAACAGGTTGTAAAACTATTTTTAGAATTAAAACGCAAGAAAGCACAAAACTCTGGGAACCTTTTTCTGAGAGACAAGCTGGTTTGTATGATATAACAAGAAATATTTATAAAAATACTTTTGGGAATAAAATTGTTTTTGAAGAAATTAATAACGATTTAGAATTAACTTTTAAGTATGAATGGAATTCTAGTGATAAATTTGGTTTTGTTAGAAAAGCAACCTTAGTAAACAATGCTAATGCCAATGTAAATGTTGAAACTTTAGATGGTTTTCAAGATATAATTCCGTTTGGTATTGGGTCAGATTTACAAGCAAATGTTAGTAATTTGGCAGATGCTTATAAAAAATGTGAATTAGAAGAAAATGTTGGTTTAGGTATTTATGCTTTAAGCGCTATTATTGTAGATAAAGCAGAACCTAGTGAAGCGTTAAAAGCAAACATTGTATGGTCTTTAGGTATCAACAATCCTACTTATTTATTATCATCATTACAAATTAATAACTTTAGAAGAGGTTTTGCTTTAGAACAAGAAACAGCTATTAAAGCAGAAAAAGGTGCGTATTTAACTGCTTTTGAGTTCAATTTACCTTCAAATTCAGAAAAAAAATGGTTACAAGTTGCTAATGTAAATCAATCTGTAAGTGATGTTGTAGAAATTTCTCAAATAATAAAATCTAAAACTGCAGTAGAAAATTTATTGAAAGATGATATCGATTTAGGGACAAAAAACTTAATAAAATTAACCGCCTCGGCAGACGGTTTACAGTTAACAGAAGACAATTTAGTAAATACAAGACACTTTTCTAATACGCTTTTTAATATAATGAGAGGTGGAATTTTTGATGATAATTATTCTATCGAAAAAGAAGATTTTATCAATTATTTGCAAAAAGCAAATAAAAATGTGTTCCAAGATAATAAAAGCGATTTAAATAAATTAGCGGCAGTTTTTAACTTATCCGAAGTAAAAAATATTGCGAATTCGAGCTCAGATAAAGATTTTAAACGTTTATGTTTAGAGTATTTGCCTTTAAAATTTAGTAGAAGACACGGAGACCCGAGTAGACCATGGAATAAGTTTTCTATCAATACTAAAAACGAGGTTGATGGTTCTAAGGTTTTAGATTACGAAGGAAACTGGCGTGATATTTTTCAGAATTGGGAGGCTTTAGTGCATGCTTATCCAGAGTTTATCGAGAGTATGATTCATAAATTTTTAAATGCAACTACTTTTGATGGTTACAATCCTTATAGAGTTACAAAAGGTGGTTTCGATTGGGAAGTTATCGAAGAGCATGATCCTTGGTCTTATATTGGTTATTGGGGCGATCATCAAATTATTTATTTGCTTAAGTTTTTAGAGTTTATCGAAAAACATTATCCTAGTGAATTGACAAAATTATTCACAGAAGATATTTTTGTATATGCCAATGTGCCCTATAAAATTAAATCTTACGAAGAAATATTAGAAAACCCGAAAGACACAATTGATTTCGATTATCAATTAAATGCAGAAATTGATAAAAAAAGAAGTAAAATTGGTGCTGATGGGGCACTTTTAGAAGCTAAAAACAGCCAGATTTATAAAGTTAATTTAATAGAAAAATTATTAGCAACTGTTTTGGCAAAGGTTTCTAATTTTATACCAGAAGCAGGTATTTGGTTGAACACGCAACGACCAGAATGGAATGATGCCAACAATGCTTTAGTTGGTAATGGTGTTTCTATGGTTACACTATATTATTTACGCAGATTTTTAAATTTTTACGAGAATATAGTAAATGACTCTTCAATTACAGAAGTAAGTATTTCTTCTGAATTACAAACTTTTTTCAATGAAGTGTTAGCTACTTTAAATAAACATCAATCTATTTTATCTAGAGAATTTACAGATAAAGAAAGAAAAACAGTATTAGATAGTTTAGGGAAACCTGCAAGTAAATACAGGTTAAACATTTATAAAAACGGATTTTCTGCAACTAAAAAAACTATTTCTAAGGAAGATTTATTAGCATTTATAAACGTTACAAATACATATTTAGAGCATTCGATTAGAGCAAACAAGCGTAATGATAATATGTTTCATGCTTATAATTTAATGACAATAGAAAATAAAGAAGAGGTTTCTATTTCTTATCTATCAGAAATGTTAGAGGGGCAAGTTGCTGTTTTAAGTTCTGGCTATTTATCACCAAAAGAAGCACTAGGCTTACTAGATGGTTTAAAAAATAGTGCACTTTTTAGAGAAGATCAATACAGTTATATTTTATATCCTAATAAAGAATTACCAAGCTTTACAAAGAAGAATAACATCGCTAAAAATAGTGTAGAAAATTCAGAATTATTATCAGCTTTAGTAAAAGAAAACAACAAAGAAATTATAGAAAAAGATATTTTAGGAAATTATCATTTTAACGGTAATTTTAATAATGCAAATAGCTTAAAAGAAGCTTTAGATAATTTATCAAAAGAAAAATATCAAAAGTTGATAGAGAAAGATTCAGCTAAAGTTTTTGCAATTTTTGAAGATATTTTTGATCATAAATCATTTACAGGTCGTTCAGGAACATTTTTTGGTTATGAAGGTTTAGGTTCAATTTATTGGCACATGGTTTCTAAGTTATTGGTTGCTGTGCAAGAAAACTGCTTGTTAGCTGTTAGAAATAATGAAGATGAGGCTATTATAGGAAGACTTTTAGATCATTACTACGAAATACATGCAGGAATTGGAGTGCACAAATCACCAAAGCTTTACGGAGCCTTTCCTACGGATGCTTATTCTCATACACCTGCAGGTAAAGGAGCGCAACAACCGGGTATGACTGGGCAAGTAAAGGAAGATATACTAAGTCGATTCGGTGAATTAGGTGTTTTTGTGAAAGAAGGGAGAATTGTTTTTAATCCTCGTTTATTAAAAACATCAGAGTTTTTATCAGCAGAAAAACTATTTAATTATGTAGCAGTTTCTGGTGATGAAAAAACAATTAAAGTTTTAGAAAATCAATTGAGTTTTACGTATTGCCAAGTGCCGATAGTTTATGAGAAATCAGACACTAAAAATGTAACTGTTTTTTATGAAAATGGTGATAAAGATGTTTTTGAAAAATTAGAATTAACTCCAGAAGTTAGTTCAAAATTATTCAAAAGAACCAATGAGGTGGCAAGTATTAAAGTTTCATTTTAATAAACTATAATAAAGATGAAAATGATAAAAAAGATGAATGGTTTCCTTTATTTTATATGGATAATTATGCTCTTTTTTATCGTTTCATGCAAAGGTAATGCAACTAAAAACAAGGTTGGTGTTAGAAATTTATCTGCATCAGAAATTCTAGGTAATAAAGAGTATTTGGCTATTTCGTATGGCGGATATCGACAAAAATCAAGAAATATTCAACCTACAATCAAAGAATTAAAAGATGATTTGAAAATTTTGTCTGCAATGAAAATTAAAGTTCTAAGAACTTATAATGTTCATTTAAAACAAGCAGCAAATTTATTAGAAGCTATTAATCAACTTAAGCAAGAAGAAAGTGGTTTTGAAATGTACGTAATGTTAGGCGCATGGATCGATTGTAAAAATGCTTTTAATAATAATGGTAAAGAACCTAATCATCTTGAAGAAAGCGAAAGGAATGCTATTGAAATAGAAACAGCTGTTACATTGGCAAAAAAGTACCCAGAAATTGTAAAAATTATTTCTGTTGGTAATGAGGCAATGGTAAAATGGGCGACAAGTTATTATGTTCAGCCAAAAGTGATACTAAAATGGGTAAATTATCTTCAAAAATTAAAAAAAGAAGGCGAGTTACCAGGTGAGCTTTGGGTTACAAGTTCAGATAATTTTGCTTCTTGGGGTGGCGGAGATAAATCTTACCATACAGAAGATTTAACACGATTAATTAAGGCGGTAGATTTTATTTCTATGCACACATATCCAATGCATGATACACATTATAATCCTGTTTTTTGGAAAGCTAATAATGTTAAAGATGCTGATGTTTCTAAGGAAGTAAGAATAGATTCTTTGATGAAAAATGCTACAAAATATGCAGTATATCAATATAAAAATGTAAAAAAATATGTTGAAAGTCTAGGTGTTCAAAAACCGATTCATATAGGAGAAACTGGTTGGGCTACAAAATCTAATGGCTTTTATGGTTCAAAAGGATCTAAAGCAACAGACGAGTATAAGCAAGCATGTTATTATAAAGCAATGAGAGATTGGTCTAATAGCAACGGAATTACATGTTTTTATTTTGAAGCTTTTGATGAGCAATGGAAAGATGCTAAAAATCCTGAAGGGTCAGAAAATCACTTCGGATTAATTAATAATAAAAGTGAGGCAAAATTTGCGCTTTGGCATTTGGTAGATAAAAATGTGTTTAAATCATTAACACGAAATAATTTGCCAATCGTAAAGTCTTACAATGGTAATAAACAGAAATTAATGGAAGAGGTTTTACTTCTTGAATAATATTTAAAATGAAAAATTATATACAGTTAGTTTTATTGACCTTTCTTTTTATCTCATGTAATTCTGAGACAGAAATCGATGTTGTAAGTGTTTCGAAAAATAAAATCTTGGTAAATAATACACCTTATTTTATTAAAGGAATTTGTTACCATCCGGTTCCTAAAGGAAGTAATAAAAGAAGTTTTAAAAGTATAGATCAAGATTTAAAATTGATGCAAGAAGCAGGCATAAACACCATAAGAGTTTATGAACCAATTGCAGACGTTACTGTTTTAAATAAATTAGAAAAAGCAGAAATTAAAGTAATTATTGGGTTTGGGTACAAACAAGATGGTATAAACGATTTATATTCTGGCTCTTATTTAGACTACATAGAAAAGTTTAAAAATCATAAAGCAATTTTAATGTGGGAGTTGGGTAATGAATACAATTATCATCCAGAATGGTTTGATGGTGATATTTTAAACTGGTACAATGTTATGGATAAGGCTGCAGTAGCAATTCATAAAATAGATAGTAATCATCCGGTAGCAACAGCGCATGGTGAATTACCAAATGCAATTGCATATGCTAAAGGCAAAAATATTGATGTTTGGGGAATGAATGTTTATAGATGGGATAATCCTGAAGAAATTTTTACGCAATGGCAACAAATCAGTTCTAAACCAATGTATTTATCAGAAGCAGGCAGTGATAGCTATATGACTATTGCTAAAGATGGCTTTGAAAAAGGAATTAATGAAAAGGCACAAGCAGCAGCTACTTCAAAAATTCTAAACAAGATTGTTGCGAATAAAGATAAGGGTAACGGTGTAACATTGTTTTCTTTTACAGATGGTTTATGGAAAGCAGGTAATAACAATCAACAAGATATTGGTGGTTGGGCTCCTAATAGTTCTGGGGTGCCATATGATGGTGCTCCGAACGAAGAATTTTGGGGAATAGTAGATATTAATAGAAAGAAAAAAGAGGTTTTTTCTATTGTAAAAAACGTGTATTCGTCTTTAGATAAAAAATAAAACATTATGAAAATAGATCTAAAAAGCGTCTTATTATTTATGTCAATTTTGATGATAGTAAGTTGTGAAAAAAAACAAGAAGTTTTAGATGTAGAAATTTATGAAACTTCTGCCAAAGGAAATAAGCTATCTAAAATAAAGCCTTTTTCTGGAGATGAAAACTCATCAACAATAAAAATTAACGATCAAAAGAAGTTTCAAACCATAACAGGTTTTGGAGGTTCTTTTACAGAGTCTTCTGCGTATTTGTTAAACAAATTGAGCAAAGAAAAAAGAAATGAAATTTTAGAAGCATATTTTGGAGAATCTGGCGCTAAATATTCTCTTACTAGAACTCATATGAATTCATGTGATTTTTCATTATCAAATTATTCTTATACACCAGTCGCAGACGATGTAGAATTAAAACATTTTTCTGTTGCTGAAGACAAAGATGATATTATACCGATGATTAAAGATGCAATGGCAATTTCTAAAGATGGTTTTAAAATAATTGCTTCTCCTTGGTCTGCTGCACCTTGGATGAAAGATAATAATAGTTGGGTTGGTGGTAAATTGTTGCCAAAATATTATGATACATGGGCCTTGTTTTTTTCTAAGTATTTAGACGCCTACAAAAATGAAGGAATAGATATTTGGGGATTTACAGTTGAAAATGAACCGCATGGAAATGGTAATAATTGGGAAAGCATGCATTATTCACCAAAAGAAATGACCGATTTTGTTCAGAATCATTTAGGACCAAAATTAGAGAAAGATGGTAAATCGAAAGTTAAAATTTTAGGATACGATCAAAATAGAGCTGGCTTAAAAGAATGGGTAGATGAAATGTATAAGACAGAAGAAAGTGCGAAGTATTTTGATGGTACAGCAATTCATTGGTATGAAAGTACGTATGAGGTTTTTCCGGAAGCTTTGCAGTACGCACATCAAAAATCTCCAGATAAATATTTAATAGAAACAGAAGGTTGTGTAGATTCTGAAGTGCCAAAATGGAGAGATGATTTATGGTATTGGTCTAAAGAAGCAACAGATTGGGGTTGGGATTGGGCTTCTGAAAAGGATAGATATTTACACCCTAAATACGCGCCTGTATATAGATATGCAAGAGATATAATTGGCTGCTTAAATAATTATGTTGATGGTTGGGTAGATTGGAATATGGTTTTAGATACACAAGGCGGACCAAATTGGTTTAAGAATTGGTGTGTTGCTCCGGTAATAGTAGATCCAGAGAAAGATGAAGTGTATTTTACACCAATATATTACACTTTAGCACATTTTAGTAAATATATAAGACCAGAAGCTTCTATAATAGAAGTAACTAATTCTGATAAAGAGTTACAAGTAACGGCGGCAAAAAATCCTGATGATTCTATTGCTGTAGTAGTTTTTAACGAAGGCTTAAATCAAAAAAGTTTCACTTTAAATTTTTTAGAGAAATCGGTATCTGTAAAAATTGATGCACAAGCAATTCAAACAATAATTATTCCTGCAAACTAAAAGAAATATGGAAACAGCTAATTTATCAAAAAAGAAAAAAGTTTCTTTCGGGCAAAAAGTAGCGTTCGGCTTAGGGATGTTGGCAAATCAAATGTTTCCGGCAGTTTTAGGTATTTTTACTGTGGTTTTAGTAGAAAATTTAGGTTTCCCTGGTTGGATGTTAGGTGTTTTATATTTTCTACCGAGAATTTTCGATGCAATTACAGATCCTATTATGGGTTTTATTTCAGATAATACGAAATCGAAGTGGGGTAGAAGAAGGCAATATGTTTTAATAGGTGCAATTATAATGGGCGTTTCATTTGCTCTAATGTGGCAAATGTATACATCAAACTCTGTAAATTATAATTTTACGTATTTTTTACTTTGGTCTTTTGTCTTTTATTTAGGATTAACCATTTTTAGTGTTCCTTATGTGGCAATGGGTTATGAAATGAGTGACGATTTTCATGAACGAACAAATATAATGGCAACTGCACAATTAATTGGGCAATGGGCTTGGGTAATTGCACCTTGGTTTTGGGTTTTAATGGCAGACACAACATTGTTTAAATCTGGTGATGTTGCAACAAGATCTTTAGCAATATATGTAGCGATAGCTTGTGCTTTTTTGGCTGCGGTTCCTGCAATATTTATCAAAAGTAAATCAACCTTAAATGAAAACTACTCGTCTTTAACATTAGGCAACATAGGTGGTAGTTTTAATGAAATAATAGAAGGTTTTAAAGCCGCTTTAAAAATTGAACCTTTTAAAAAATTATGCATTGCTACTTTTTTAATATTTAACGCTTTTAATACGATTGCAGGTTTTTCTTACTATATTATTAAATACTACTTATTTGCCGGAAACGAATCTAATTTTGGTCTTTGGCCTACTTTATTTGGAAGTGTTGGTGCAATTGTAACTACTTTTTTAGTAATACCTATTGTTGCTAAAATGTCTAAAAAAATGGGAAAGAAAAAAGCATTTTTAATTTCTCAAGGAATTTCTGTAGTTGGGTATATTTTACTATGGTTTTTATTTATTCCGGGAAAACCCTACATGTTTTTGTTTGCATTGCCATTCTTTTCTTTTGGCATTGGAAGTTTATTTACCTTGATGATGTCTATGACTTCTGATGTTATTGATATCGATGAGTTAAATACAAATAAAAGAAGAGAAGGTATTTTTGGAGCGATTTATTGGTGGATGGTTAAATTTGGATTAGCAATTGCAGGTTTGTTAAGTGGATTAATTCTAACTTTTGTAAACTTTGAATCTGGTGCAGCAATTCAAACTGAAGAATCAATGTTTGGTTTAAGAATTTTCTTCTCAGGATTACCAATCTTAGGAACTTTAGCAGCAATGTATGTAATGAGAAATTATGATGTTACTGAAGAAAAAACGCTTTTAATTAGAGCAGAGTTAGATAAGCGAAACAATAACAAATAACTAAATAGTCTAGTTTTTAACTAAAACGAAAACACAACAAGTTTAATTTAAAACCTCTAAATTATAATTAAATTTTTTTTCAATTGTCTGAATTATAGTTTGTTGTTTGCGTTTCTTTTCTGTTTTGTTTCTTTTTATCGAATCTTTTAACTATACATTACCCATACAAACTGCTTTTGTTTTAAAGTTTGATTAGTTTAAGTTTTTTTACTTTTATACTTTTTCCTTTGCTATTCCTTATTTTATAGTAATTTCATAATATATCAATTGTTTTTTTATGATGTATGTTTTTTGTTGTGGTGTTTTTTAAGGATTATTTAATCATATTTTTTAATATTGATTTATTAACTTAAAAACAATTAACACATGAAAAAAATTACTTTACTTTTACTTTTAATAACTGCTTTTGGGTTTGCTCAAAATTCCGTTACTGTAGACGGTTCTCAAACATGGAACGGTTATGTAAACGCATTTAATACTTCGGATGATAGTTATGCATTTGGATTTAGTTATGATGTGGCAAATTTAAAAACTACACTTACTTCTACATCTGTAACATTACAACCTAACTTTGCAATTTGGTCAGCAGAAAATACAAATCCATCTTGGTTTGATAATACAACAACGCCAAATAAGTATATAGAAGCAAGTTCTTACGTAGAAAATAACGGATTAGCAGGTTCGGATTTAACTTTTTCTGCAAATTTAGATGCTCATACTATAAACTCAGCATACAAAGTTGTCGCTTTTATAAAAGCCTTAGATCCAAATAATGGTTATGCAACTGTGGTTAATAAAAACATCGTGCTAACAAACGGAATGAGTTCTTTTTCTGTGTCTGCAACAGGTGCAGAATTGCAATCTGGTTTTATAATTCAGTATGGTTTTTCTGTTACAGGTGCTTTAGGAGACCCTGCAAATGAAACATCATTAGGAAGTGTTGTAGTTACTGAAAATGCAAGCAACGATTCTGGAAATACGACCAATGATGGTGTTACTATTGATGGTTCTAAAACTTACAATGGTTATGTAAACGCATTTAATACTGCAGATGATAGTTACGCTTTTGGATTCTCTTATGATGTAGCAAATTTAAAAACTACGGTAAATGCATCAACAATTACATTACAACCTAATTTTGCTATTTGGACAGCCGAAAACACTAATGCTTCTTGGTTTGATAATCCTACAACACCAAATAAGTATATAGAAGCAAGTTCTTATGTAGAAAATAACGGATTAGCAGATTCGGATTTAACTTTTTCTGCAAATATCGATAGTTATACAATCGATGCAGGTTACACTGTTGTTGCATTTATAAAAGCATTAGATCCTAATAATGGTTACGCTACAGTTGTAAATAAAAGTGTCACTTTAACAAGTAGCATGTCTTCTTTTTCAGTTTCGGCATTAGCTGCAGAATTACAAGCAGGTTTTATTATTCAATACGGTTTTTCTGTAAAAGGTGCATTAGGTAATCCGTCTAACGAAGCCAGTTTAGGTAGTGTTGTTTTAAGTTCTAATGCTGCAGTAGCAAGTGTAGAAAGAAATTCTTTATTAAACATTTCTATGTATCCTAATCCTACAAATAATTACTTAAATATTTCTTCGGATAATATAATTTCTAAAGTTAGTATTTACAATATTTTAGGAAAACAAGTAAAAAATATTCAAGTAAATGAAAAATCAAAAAGTATTGATGTTTCGAATTTGAGTAAAGGTGTTTACATGATTAAATATACAGTTGATAATACTGTAGGAAGTTCTAAATTTATGAAAAATTAGAGTTTAGTTATTTATATTAAAACGTCTAGATACGTAATTGTTTCTAGACGTTTTTTTTATTTTAAAAGTGCTTCTAATGTTAAAAGGTCTAAAACGCCGTCAGATAAAAGATTGTTTTTAGTTTCAAAACTCTTAATTGCATTAAAAGTTTCTTTTTTATAAAGACCATCTATTTCAAGTTCGTATCCTTTATCAGCTAAAATTTTTTGAATTTCAAAAACAATAGGATGTTTGCTTCCAAACTTAATCTGAGGAGTATTCTTAAATAATGTAATTAACTTATTAGTGTAAAGATTTTTATTGTAAGTTTTTAAATCGACTCTATTTTTAGTTAAAAATTCAATCTCTTTACTCGTTAATCCTTTCGATTTTAATTCAGAAGATTTAGATAAAATATCTTCATAATATTTTACTGTAGCTAATTTTTTAGCATAAGTATCAACTGCTATTTTTGTTTCGTTATCATCGTCTTCTGGTGTTCTAACATCTATATTGTTTGCAGACCATTGTAACATTACAAAACTATTAAGTTCTTCTACAGCCTGATAATACTTTAAAACAATTTCTTGATTGTAGTATTCTAAATCAATAGTTTTAGTTGATGTATAATTAACTTCTGGTGAGTTGTATCTTTTGTACTGGTTGTATTTTCCAAAGCCAATAAAAAAAGTAATAATCAGCAACAAAAAAATTATAATTTGTTTCATTAAGATAAAAAGTTGTAGTTAGGTATAACAAAAGTAATAAAAAGCTATATTTATATTGCATTTAAATAAACCCAATGATTATTTTCTTTACAAAATGTAGAATGTTCTTTAATGGTTTCTAAATTTCCGTTTTCAATAAAAAATGCAGTAAATTCTACACTATTATTCGTAGAATTATGAATTTGAAGTTTTGCCCAATCAACAGATTTAGTCCACTTTTTTAATTCTTTGTACTCTTTATTAGACAATCTTGTTGTACTGTGATGACTTTTATGTAAATAATCTGTATTACCCAACACAAAAGCACTGTATCTAGAACGCATTAATTCTTCTGATGTTTTTACAGAAAAAATATCATCATGAGCTTTTTTACAGCAATTTTTATATAATTTATTTGGGTTACAAGGACAATTCATACCTAATTTAATTTTTCATTTTCTTTAATTCTAAAACATCTTTCTTCGCCTAAATAATTTGGGTTACCAAATTCTTCAGACCAAAAACCATCTAAAATATCTTTAGATAAACATCTGTAAACAACTGTTCCTTTGTAAATATTGCTTTCATCACCTTGATATTCAAAATTAATAACTAAGATATTGTCTTTAAAAAAACCTTCTCCAAATTGTTGCTGACTCTTATTAATTAGCCAAACAGCTTTAATTTTGTTGTTGTTTAGTAAGCTTAAATTTAAAATACCTTTATAAGTGTTTTCAGTATTATCTTGGTTTTTACCTATTATTTGATATTCACCAATTAAATCTTCTATTTGCATGACTATTATTAAGATTACAAAGGTAAATGTTTCATGATTATAAAAAAAAACCACTCTGTTTGAGTGGTTTTTTTAATTTTATTTAAGTTGATTAGAGTTTAACAGAAATACTGCATTGGCTACAAATAGTTTTCCGTTTTCCCAAAAAGATCTAAATAAAGGATTATCTACCATATAAACAATACTTCCTCTTCCCATCGTTTGTTCTCCAAACAGTAAAGATTCAGGTACATTTTTTACAGCTTTACTTCCTGCATAACCAGAAACATTGTTAGAGTTTTTATCAAAATAACCAACATTATATCCTTTTTTTAAGTAACTGTATGAGGTTCCGCTTAGTTTTAAAGAAAAATATTCTTTATCATATCCAAAAGCTAACGGATGCGAATTGTCTAATGTGCTTTTAAAAATACTTCCAGTAATTAAATTAGCAACACTTTTACGTTCTCTATCTTGGTAAGGAACTAAATTATTGTCAGTTTCTATTTCTGCATTCTTTTTTGTTTTTAAAGAGAATCCTTCTTTATTGGCAAAACTATTTAATGCATTTCCTATTGCTACTAATGTTCCGCCAGATCTTACCCATTTTTTTAAGTTAGATAAAGTAGAACCACTTAAAATACTATTGTAATAACCACTAGGTAAGATTATAACATCATATTTACTTAGATCTGTATAACCAAAATTACTAGAGTTTATGTTAGTAATTGGGTATTCTAATTGAGTTTCAAAAAAGTGCCAAACTTCACCAAAACTTAAAGAAGAAGTTGCTTTACCAGAAACAACTGCTATTTTTTGCTTGTTAATTGGTTTAATTGCTGATGAACCAAAATCTACACCAGACTGAGAAAAACCAGTGGCAACAGATGTTAATTTACGTTGATGTTTGTCTGCTATTGCTACAATTTTTGAATCAAAATCTGTGTTTCTGTTATCATTTCTAAGTATTATTAAAGTTCCTTTATCGTAAGATGTATTTTTTGCTGAAAAAGATTTTTCTGCAAACCTTGGTACAATATTATTCTTTAATAAATCTGCTAAGAAAGTAGCATCAGCAAGACTATTCCATTTAGAAACATATGCATAAGCACTTTTATCTTCAGAATTTACAATAGTATTGTTAGTGTTAATAGTTGTAGAGTTTACCTTACTTTTAGATGCAACAGCATTAAAACCATAAGCATACGGTAAAGACCATGCTGTAATATCATAAGTTAAAGAATCTACTAATTTAGCATTTGGTTCAAACAAAGCTTTTACCATTTTACCTTTTGGCTGATCTGTATGAATAACTAAATCTTTATTGCTAACGTCTAATTTAGCATCTTTTTGAGTAGTATAACTATATCCTTTTACAGAACCATTTTTAGCACTTTCATATTTTATTTCATGAGTGTCTAATAACTCTTTTAGACGATTCATTTTGTCTACGTTTTCGTTCTTTAAAACATAACTTTTAAAGTTTAAACCAGTATTATTAAAGAATTTTCTGAATTCTAAGTTTAGTTTTTTAGCATTTTTTGAAGAAATCTCTACAGTAGATAAACCTGTAGTTAAATGGTGTGTTGCTCTATCTTTTAAAGTTAAAATTTCACCTTCATCTGTATGAATACCTAAACCTGCACGCCCATGACCAGCTTGTTCATAGGTCATACCAATTGCGCCCATATATGTTGGGTAAGTATCGCCATAACTTGGGTATAATAAATCGAAACTTTCTTTTGTAAAATACAACCAACCTTCTTTATCGAAATATTTTGCGTGATTTTTACCAATTTGTGTTTGAAAATCTCTTTGCCAATCAGTAATAATTTCATGAAAAGGTTCTGCCGCAGGAGCAAAGTAATACGGATTATTAATTCCTTGTTCATGAAAATCTACATGAATGTGAGGTATCCATTTATTGTAAACTTTAATTCTTTGTTTAGATTCTACTTGTGTTGCCCAAGCCCAATCTCTATTTAGATCGAATAAATAGTGATTTGGTCTTCCTCCTGGCCAAGGTTCTGTATGTTCTTTAGCATTTTGATCTGTATTATAAGGTGTGCTTTTTACTTGATTGTACCAATTTACATATCGATCTCTACCATCAGGATTTATACAAGGATCTAAAATAACAACCGTGTTTTCTAACCAAGCTTTTTTTGCAGTAACCAATTCGTATAATGTTAACATTGCTGCTTCTGTACTAGAAGCTTCGTTACCATGTACATTATAACTTAGCCATACAATGGCAATATCGTTTTTAGAATTACCAGAAATTACACCTGTTTGACTTAGATTATTTTTTCTTATGCTTTCTAAATTCTTAATATTTTCTGCAGAAGAAATGTAACTAACATATAAAGGTCTGTGTTCATTTGTTTCGCCATATTTCTCTAACTTTACATTAGATAAAGTGTTGCTAACATAATTAAAATAGTCTACAACTTTATGATGTCTTGTAAAACGAGCGCCAATTTCGTAACCTAAAAATTCTTTTGGAGATTTAATTTTTTGAGAAAATAGTGTTCCTGTTAATAAAAAAAGAACAACTACAATAGATTTGATTTTCATGTAAG
Source organism: Polaribacter sp. BM10 (assembly GCF_002005425.1). Lineage (GTDB taxonomy): Bacteria > Bacteroidota > Bacteroidia > Flavobacteriales > Flavobacteriaceae > Polaribacter > Polaribacter marinaquae. The sequence goes on from NZ_CP019704.1 coordinate 376,884, forward strand.
TGTTTGATTAGAAAATCAAAAGTAATAATATATTTTTAAAATTGTTAATTTGCAGAAAATAGAACTTGTTAAAACTTTGTTAGATTGATTTGTAGTGATTTACAAAGCTTAAAATAGTTGTATTTTTATAAAAAATTTAGAAGTTAAAATGAGCAGTAAGATAGACAGAGAATGTTGTTGTATTAAAAACCATGTAGCCTAATGAAAGTTACTCAAATTCCGTTTAAAAAAACAGGTTTTTTCTCTAATACAATGATAGATTATTTAGAGCAAAAAGATACTTTAAAACCGTTTTACAATAATTTTCCAGATATTACAGGGTTTTACAATCAAATAGAAGAAAAAGAAACATCTTTTAGTTTGCAAACTCGTTTGGTTTTGGCAGAAGCGATAAAAAATCAATATTTAAATTTTGATGTTTCAGCGAAAACGGAAGAAAACATACAACTTTTAAAACTTAAAAATACTTTTACAATTACAACCGGTCATCAATTAAACTTATTTACAGGACCGTTGTATTTTTTATATAAAATTATTTCTGCTATTAATTTAGCAGAAGAATTGTCAGAAAAATTTCCAGAGAAAAATTTTGTGCCAGTTTATTGGATGGCAACAGAAGATCACGATTTTGATGAGATTAACTATTTTAACTTTAAAGGTAAAAAAGTTGTTTGGAACAGAGAAGATGGTGGGGCAGTAGGACGATTTTCTACCGAAGGTTTAGATAACGTTTTAAATGTTTTTGCAAATCAATTAGGTGGTTCTAAAAATGCTACTTATTTACGAACTCTTTTTTCTGATGGTTATTTAAAGCATAATAATTTAGCAGATGCAACACGATATATCGCAAACGAATTGTTTAAGGAATTTGGATTGGTAATTGTTGATGGAGATGATAAACAATTAAAAGAACTTTTTATTCCTTTTGTTAATGATGAACTAGAGCATGGTACTTCGTTTAAAGAAGTTTCTAAAACTATAGAAAAATTAGAAGAAAATTATAAAATTCAAGTAAACCCTAGAGAGATTAATTTATTTTATTTAGGTGATAATTATAGAGAACGTATCGTTTTTGAAGAAGGAATTTATAAGATAAACAACACGGAAATTACGTTTACTAAATCAGAAATTCTACAGGAAGTAGAAAAAAATCCGAAAGCATTTTCGCCAAATGTAATAATGAGACCTCTTTATCAAGAAGTTATTTTACCAAATATTTGTTATTTAGGTGGTGGAGGCGAAATGGCATATTGGTTTGAGTTAAAACAATATTTTAATAAAGTAAATGTTCCTTTTCCAATTTTATTATTAAGAAATTCTGTGCAAGTTGTCTCAGAAAAGCAACAACGAAAACTAGATAAATTAGATATTTCTATAGAGGAGTTGTTTTTAAATCAACACAAGTTATTATCTAAAAAAGTAATTGAAAACGCAGATTTAGAAGTTAATTTTAACAATAAAATCGCTTATTTAGAACAACAATTTGAAGAATTAAAAGTGGTTGCAGAAAAAACAGATGTTACTTTTATAAATGCAGTAAAAGCTCAAGAAAAGAAACAAATTAAAGGTTTACAGAATTTACAGAAGAGATTAGTTAGAGCAGAAAAAAGAAGGCAAAAGGATTTGGTAGATCGAATTACTTCTCTTCAAAATGAAATTTTACCGAATCAGAGTTTAGAAGAAAGACAGCGTAATTTCTCTGAATATTATTTAGAATATGGTAGTGGCTTTATAAAAGCGCTTAAAAAATCTTTAAAACCATTAGATCTTCAATTTACTGTTTTAGAACTTTAATGTAGTATAAAATTTACAGTTCTAAAAATATGGTTTATAACCATTAATTGTTTTAAAATATCGATATTTATGAATAAAGAAAAAGGTTTACATCCAAAAAATAAATTTAATACAGGTTATAATTTTGATGAACTTGTTCTTAATAATTCTAATTTAAAGGAGTTTGTAGCAACAAATAACTACGGAAATTTAAGTATCGATTTTTCGAACCCTAATGCTGTAAAAGAATTGAATAAAGCACTTTTATTTTCTTATAATAAATTAAATGTTTGGGATTTTCCTGACGAAAATTTATGTCCGCCAATTCCTGGTCGTTTAGATTACATTCATCATTTATCTGATTTGCTTTCATCCGAAGAAAATATTAAAATATTAGATGTAGGAACCGGTGCAACTTGTATTTATCCTATTTTAGGTGTAGCAGAGTATAATTGGACATTTGTTGGTTCTGATATTGATTTAGATTCTTTAGATTATGCACAAGACATTATTTACGATAATAAGTTAGAAGAGAATATCACTTTACGCCAGCAATTTAACGAGCAAAATATTTTAAAAGGAATTATAGAAGAAGAAGATTCTTTTACTGCAACGATGTGTAATCCTCCTTTTTATAAATCTGCAGAAGAAGCACAAGGTGCAAACCGAAGAAAGACTAAGAATTTAGGAAATAATGCAGTTAGAAATTTTTCTGGGAATAATAATGAGCTTTGGTATGTTGGCGGAGAAAAAGCTTTTCTACACAATTATTTATACGAAAGTTCTTTGTTTAAAACCAAAAGCAAATGGTTTACAAGTTTAGTTTCTAAGAAAGAAAATATAGAAAGTTTAGAGAAATCTTCAAAAAAATTAGGTGCAGTACAGTTTAAAGTAATCCCAATGAATCAAGGTAATAAGGTTACTAGAATTGCTTGTTGGCAGTTTTAATTAAAAGGATTTTTAATTGTATACTAGATCTTTAATATTGTATTTTTTGCAAATGTAGTGTAGTATTGTATACACTAACATATGTACAAAAACCAAACAGATAAAAGCATATAAAGGTACTCCGAAAAGCTGATAAGGCCAATAATAGGTCCAAACACCTAGCTGAATTGTAATAACTTCACCGAAAGCAGGTAATATTAATGCTAAAATTAAAGCAAGTATAATTTTATTTTTTTGACTTTTATTTTTTAATAACGGAATTAATTTTAATTCTAATTTGTATAAAAAATAGAAGGCATACATCCAAGCAAAAGGTAGCCAAAGCGGTAATTCTCTGCTAACTTCATGGTATTCCCAATAACCGTTTGCAACACCCCAAGTTTCACCTACAATTCCGCCAAAGCAAGTTAAAAGCATTCCTATAAGTAACAACCAATTTTTATTTTTGGGTTTAATAATATCCTTGTAAACGTTATGCGTAAGTTTTGCAACTAAAATTAAGGCAATTATTAAATCGTATTCTTTTAAATAACCAATAAAAACACCTGCAACTATTAATTTGGCAATTCCTTTTAAAAGTTCTGCTAAAAATTTCTTCTTATTAGTTATCAAAATTCTGAGGGTCGTTTTTTAATTTTTGATATCTTTTCTCATACATATTATAAGTTATGTAATAGGTAAGTAGAAAATAAATACAGAAAATAGAAATAAATTTAAATGCAAATTGCAAAGTTAAAAAGCCTTTTAAACTTTCTAAAGCTTGAAAAATAAAACTAAAAGGAACAGCAAAATACAAGCTTTGTAGTAAAGCATATTTAAGTCTATTTTCTCTTTTTGGTTCCCAATACTTTAGTAAACCTTCGTTTTTCTTTTTGTAGTAGTCTTTTGAGTTCATTAGAAACTTTTATTAATTTTCAAATATAAAAAAAACCGAAGCAAATTTGCTTCGGCTTTATTATAGAATTTTATAATTCTTATAAATTAGGAATTACTAATTCTTGACCTGGATGAATTACATCTGGGCTTTTTAAGATATTAGTATTTGCTTCAAAGATAGCAGTATATTTAGATGACTTACCATAATATTGCTTTGCGATTTTACCAAGAGTATCTCCGCTTTTTACAGTATGGTTTGCAAAGATAGAAGTATCTTCTACAGAAATATCTGCCATAATATCTGTAGGGTTTTCACCACCAACTTTTTTTATTTCATCCCAAAGTAAGTTTTTTTCATATTGGTTTTTTGCAGTACCTACAATATGTAGTACGCCGTTTTCTTCTTTTACATCTCCATTTTTAATAGCTAATTCTTCTCCTAGATTTAATACGCTTTGATATTTTGCTCTCATTTTAATTTTTTGATTTTTAATTATAGTCTAAATGTACAAAAAAACCAAAGCTTTTAGCTTTGGTTTTTCGATTAAACTACAAATTTTATAGTTAAATGATAATTATATATCAGTTATAAATTTTAAATAATAATCTTATAAATGAATTACTTCGTCATAAGCATCTGCAACAGCTTCCATTACAGCTTCACTCATTGTTGGGTGAGGGTGAATTGCTTTTAAAACTTCATGACCAGTAGTTTCTAATTTTCTACCAAGAACAGCCTCTGCAATCATATCAGTAACACCAGCACCAATCATGTGGCAACCTAACCATTCACCATATTTTGCATCAAAAATTACTTTTACAAAACCATCAGGCGTTCCTGCTGCTTTTGCTTTTCCTGATGCTGAAAATGGAAATTTACCAACTTTAAGCTCGTAACCAGCTTCTTTAGCTTTTGCTTCTGTCATACCAACAGATGCAATTTCTGGAGTAGCATATGTACAACCAGGTACGTTACCGTAATCGATAGCTTCTGTATGTAAACCTGCTAACTTCTCAACACAAGTTATTCCTTCTGCAGAAGCAACGTGTGCTAAAGCTTGCCCAGGAACAACGTCACCAATTGCATAATAACCTGGTATGTTAGTTTGGTAAAAATCGTTTACTAAGATTTTATCTCTATCAACAATAATACCTACATCTTCTAAACCAATGTTTTCGATGTTAGATTTAATACCAACTGCAGATAATAAAATATCAGCTTTTAAAGTTTCTTCTCCTTTTTTAGTTTTTACAGTAGCAACAACACCATCACCAGAAGTATCAACAGACTCTACAGAAGAGTTTGTCATAACTTTAATTCCAGATTTTTTAACAGAACGTTCAAATTGTTTAGAAATATCGATATCTTCTACTGGTACTAAATTTGGCATATATTCTACAATAGTAACTTCTGTTCCCATAGAGTTATAGAAATGAGCAAACTCAACACCAATTGCACCAGAACCTACAACAATCATAGATTTTGGTTGCGATGGCAACGTCATTGCTTGTCTATAACCAATTACTTTTTTACCATCTTGTGGTAAGTTTGGTAATTCTCTAGAACGTGCACCAGTTGCAATAATAATATTGTCTGCACTATATTCTGTTACAGTACCATCTTCTGCAGTAACATCAACTTTTTTACCAGTTTTTATTTTACCAAAACCATTTATAATATCGATTTTGTTTTTCTTCATTAAAAAAGCAACACCTTTGCTCATTCCGTCTGCAACACCACGACTTCTTTTAATAACAGCATCAAAATTTTTATCAATTGCTTCTGCTTTTAAACCATATTCATCAACATGCTTTAAATAATCATAAACTTGTGCAGACTTTAGTAATGCTTTTGTTGGGATACATCCCCAGTTTAAACAAATTCCACCTAAACTTTCTTTTTCTACAATGGCAACTTTAAAGCCTAATTGAGAAGCTCTAATTCCCGTAACATATCCTCCAGGTCCACTTCCAATAATTATGATGTCGTATTTCATTCTTTTAATATTTACTAGTTGTTTGTTTTATTTTGGGCGTTTTAACAGGCTTTACGTTCTATCTTTTTTTATCGTACCTCAAAAAAAGGATGCCGCTTCAATCCTTAACGCGTGCTAATTTACTAACTTTTTTACATTCTTTCAGGAACCTGAATTCCTAATAAAGAAAATGCAGATTTTATAGTGTCTGCAACTTTTTTAGATAATTGAACTCTAAATGTTTTTTTATCTAAATCTTGTTCTCCTAAAATGTGTACATTTTGATAAAAAGAATTAAATTCTTTCACCAGATCATAGGTGTAATTTGCAATAATTGCTGGCGAATAATTAGCAGCAGCTTGCTGTATTGTTTCAGGATATAATTCTAATTGTTTTAATAATTCTTTTTCCTTTTCATGTAAATCTACAGTTACAGGTTTCGAATAATCAAAATTTGCTTTTCTAATTATAGACTGAATTCTAGCATACGTATATTGTATAAAAGGACCCGTATTTCCTTGGAAATCTACAGAAGACTTCGGGTCGAATAAAATTCTCTTTTTAGGATCTACTTTTAAGATAAAATACTTTAAAGCTCCTAAACCAATCGTTTTATACAACTCTTCTTTTTCTTCATCAGAATACCCTTCTAACTTTCCTAGTTCTTCAGAAATAGTTCTAGCAGTATCTGTCATTTCTATCATTAATTCATCAGCATCTACAACAGTTCCTTCTCTAGATTTCATTTTTCCAGAAGGTAAATCTACCATTCCGTAGCTTAAATGATGTAATTGTTTAGCCCAATCGAAACCTAGTTTCTTTAAGATTAAAAATAATACTTGAAAATGGTAATCTTGCTCGTTACCAACAGTATAAACCATACCGCCAACATCTGCATAATCTTTTACACGTTGTATGGCTGTACCAATATCTTGCGTCATATAAACTGCAGTTCCGTCAGAACGTAATACAATTTTTTCGTCTAAACCATCATCAGTTAAATCGCACCAAACAGAACCGTCTTCTTTTCTAAAGAAAACACCTTTTTCTAAACCTTGTGCAACAACATCTTTTCCTAATAAATAGGTGTTACTTTCATAATAAAGATTATCAAAGTTAACTCCCATATTTTTGTAAGTAACGTCAAAACCAGCGTAAACCCAAGCATTCATAGTTTCCCATAAAGCCACTACATCTTTATCACCAGCTTCCCATTTTAAAAGCATTTGTTGTGCTTCAACAAATAAAGGAGCTTCTTTTTTAGCCTCATCTTCAGTTTTACCTTCAGAAATTAATTGAGCTATTTCTTTTTTATATTCTTGGTCAAATTTTACGTAATAATTACCAACTAATTTATCACCTTTTAAACCTGTAGATTCTGGCGTTTCTCCGTTTCCGAATTTTTCCCAAGCCAACATCGATTTACAGATATGAATTCCTCTATCGTTAATAATTTGAGTTTTGTAAACTTTTTTACCAGACGCTTTTATAATTTCTGCAACAGAATATCCTAATAAATTATTACGAACGTGGCCTAAATGAAGAGGTTTGTTTGTGTTCGGAGAAGAATATTCTACCATAATAGCTTTTTCATTAGCCTTTGGTGTTTCAAAACCATAAGAAGTATTCTCTAGAATCGCATTAAAAAAGTTTGTGTAAAAAGAATCGTCTACCACTAAATTTAAAAATCCTTTTACAACATTAAAATTGGTGATTTCGGTAACGTTTTCTACTAAATATGTACCTAAATTTTCTCCTATTTGTACAGGATTTCCTTTTTTGTAACGTAGCAACGGAAAAACAACAACAGTAATGTCTCCTTCAAATTCTTTTCTAGTTGCTTGAAACTCTACAGACGGAATTTCGATATTATATAATGCTAAGAAACCTTCTTTAACTTTAGTTTCTATGGTGTTTTGAATATTCATTTATTAATAAAATTGAAATACAAAATTAAGGATTTTTATTTGTTTTTCTGAGTGATTTTTCCGGAAGAATAATTGTAATTTTGTATCATGGAAAAAATGCTGAAACAACTCCCAAAATTAGCTAAAGAAGCAAAAAAAGAAAACGAAAAATATTTTGCGAGACTTAAGAAACGAACTCCAAAAAGATTAGATTATTTAATGCAAGAATTACACGATAAAGAGTTTGAAAAAACAGACTGTTTAACTTGTGGTAATTGTTGCAAAACAACTAGCCCAATATTTACTGATGTTGATATAGAACGTATTGCAAAATATCTAAAAATGAAGGTTGCAGCATTTACATCTAAATATTTAGAGAGAGATGAAGATGATTTTATGGTTTTAAAATCTGCGCCTTGTACTTTTTTTGATGAAAGCGATAATACTTGTTTTATTTACAGTGTAAGGCCAAAAGCATGTGCAGAATATCCGCATACAAATCGTAAAAAGTTTATTGGCATAACAGATTTAACCATTGCTAATACAGCAATTTGTCCTGCAACCTATAATATTGTAGAAAACTTAAAAAAGCGTTTGCCTTTAGAAGGCAACAAGAAAATTAAAAGATCTTAAACTCTTTTACTAGTAAAATTTGCATAATTTAATTTCACTATTTTAGTAGAAAATAAATTTATGCAAACTATTTTTTCTTATTTCGAATCGATACCATCTTCTCATCGAAGTTTAATTCTCGTTTCTGGTATTACATTTTTTTGGCTTTTAGAAGTTGCAGTACCTTTATTTAATTTTAATTACAAAAAATCGAAACATGCGCTACCTAACTTGTTTTTTACATTTACAACGATAATTATAAATTTTTCGTTGGCATTTTTATTGCTTAAAACTGCAGATTGGGTAGATGTAAATAATTTCGGACTTATTAATTGGTTGCCAGAAATGCCACTTTGGTTATATGTTACTTTAGGAATATTATTTTTAGATTTTTTTGGCGCTTATTTGGCTCATTTTGTAGAACACAAAGTTGCTGTTTTATGGATGGTTCATTTGGTACATCATTCCGATCATAATGTAGATACAACCACAGCAAATAGGCATCATCCAATAGAAAGTATTATTCGTTTTGCTTTTACTTTATTAGGTGTTTTTGTTGTTGGTACGCCAATAGCTATTGTATTTATGTATCAATCGATGTCTTTAATTTTTACTCAATTTACACACGCCAATATTAAAATGTCTTCAAAATTTGATACGTTTTTAAGTTATTTTATAGTTTCTCCTGATATGCATAAAGTACATCATCATTATAAATTGCCTTATACTGATTCTAATTATGGAAATATTTTTTCTATTTGGGATAGAATATTTGGCACTTACATGAAATTTGATAGAGATAAAATTGTGTATGGTGTAGATACTTTTCCTGATGAAGTAAAAAATTCTTCGTTAAAAGAATTTTTAAAACAGCCTTTTCAAGGATATAGAAAACCAGCAAATATTTAGTTTTTTACTGAAAAGCATTATATTTATCCAAAAAAATAAATGCTATGAAAAAAATTATTTTACCATTCACTTTTCTATTATTATTTACAAACAGTTTAAAAGCAGATCAATGGATGACATCTTTTGAAGATGCACAGAAAATTGCTGTAGCTACAAATAAATTTATATTAGTAGATTTTTGGGCTAGTTGGTGTGGCCCGTGTAAAAGAATGGATTCCGAATCTTGGAGTAAGCCAGAAGTGCAAGAATTGATGGGAAATTTTATTCCTTTAAAAATTAACATTGATTTAGAAAGTAGTCTCTCTAGAAAATATGGCGTAAGAGCAATACCTTTTGTTTTTATTATAGACCCAACAGGAGAAATAGTTTTTCAAAAGATGAGTTATATGAGGAAATCAGAAGTAATATCACTTCTGCAAAATTTTTCTTTAAAAACTAATTTAATGCAAAAAAAATATGTTTCTTTTTTGAATAAAAAATCTGGAGATACTGCATTAGAATTGGCAGAAAGTTATTTAGATTTTTCAATTTTTTTAGATAAAAAGGTAAGAAGTAATTTTTTAAAACTTGCAAATGTTTATTTAAAAAAATCTAAAAGCCTTTTTAAAAAAGAAGGCAACAAAAACAAGGAATCTCAAAGATTATATTTGTTAAGTGAGGTTTACAGAAATACTTTGAAAAATAATAACATAAAGGCCATAACCAAAATAAAAAATAAATTTAAAGAAAGTGAAATTGAAGAAAAAAATCGAACCTTTTATAATTTTTTAAATTTTACTTTGTATAATAAAATAGGAGAAAAGGATAAAGCTAAAATTTGGTATGACAAATTAAAAAAAGATAATAATTATAAATTATTATTAATGAAATCAAGGAAAATTTTATCCATCTAAATTATTAAAAACCATTTCTTAAAATTTATGAAATGGTTTTTTTATTTATAAATTAAATATTTTTCTCGTATCAGTTTAAAATCATTCAAATCTTTTTGCCAAGTATTTTTTATTTCTTCAGCAGATAAACCTTGCTCTATTTGTTCTTGTAGTTTTTTTGTGCCAGCTAATTTTGCGAAAAAATTATTAAAAAAATCTTTAGAAGTATTTTGCTTATAAGCATTAATCAAATAAGACAAATCAAGTTGATTTAAATTCTTAGAATCTCTTAAATCTTCGCCAAAACATAGCTTGTTTTTATGTTTAGGATATTTTGCTCCTTCATTTTCTTTCGGAGTAAAAGAAAAGCTATTCTTCGATAAAAAAGGAGAGCCATAAATTTGAAACTGCATAGATGTTCCTCTTCCAGCAGATACATTTGTTCCTTCAAAAAAACATAAACTAGGGTAAAGGTTTATGCTTTTATCGTTTGGTAAATTTGGCGAAGGTTTTATAGGTAAACTATATTGTGTTTGATGATTGTAGTTTAAAACTGGTATCACTTTTAAATCACATGCTATTCCGTTTTTTAACCATTTTTCACCATTAATCATTTGTCCGTATTCGCCAATTGTCATTCCGTAAACCACAGGTACGTTATGCATACCAACAAAAGATTTATGGCTTGTTTCTAAAACAGGCCCATCAATATAATGAGCATTCGGGTTTGGTCTGTCTAATAATAAAACAGGAATATTTGCTTCTGCACAAGCTTCCATAACATAATGTAACGAAGAAATATACGTGTAAAAACGAGCACCAACATCTTGTATGTCAAAAACAACAATATCTATGTTTTTTAATTGCTCTAGAGTTGGTTTTTTATTTTTACCATAAAGAGATACAATTGGCAAATTTGTTTTGGTATCTAAACCGTCTTTTACAATTTCTCCAGCATCAGCTTTTCCTCTAAAACCGTGTTCTGGTGCAAAAACTTTTTTTACATTTATTGTATTATTGTTGTGAAGATAATCTACTAAATGATGTGTTATTTTTTTAGAACCCATTACATTTGGTGCAACTTCGGCTCTTTGTAAAACGTTTAAAACAGAAGTTTGATTTGCCACAATGGCTACGTTTTTTCCTTTTAAAATATTTAAATATAAATCGGTTCTTTCTGCACCTGTTTTAATTTCAGAAATAGTTCTGATATGATTATTCTGATTAACTTTTGTTTTCTGAGCACAAGAAATCAGGTTAAAATTCAGTAAAAGAACTAAGAATAAATATGTACTTTTGAAAGGTTTAAAATCTGTCATCAATTTGAATTACGAGTTATATATAGCCAAACGCATTATTGCAGGTAAAAAGTATAAAAATAGCATTTCAGCGCCAATAATAAAAATTGCAATTGCTGCAATTGCGTTAGGTATGATTATTATGCTAATTGCTGTAGCAACAGCCGCAGGTTTACAAACCAAAATTCGGGATAAAATGGCTGGTTTTAAAGGTCACGTTCAAATTGTAAATTATGATAATAACAACTCTGATGTCTCTACAACGCCTATAGATATTGAGCAAGATTTTTATCCGGAATTTAAAAATATCAATGGCATTAAAAACGTGCAAGTTTATGCTAGTAAAGGCGGTCTTTTAAGAACAGATACAGCTTTTGAAGGTGTTGTTTTTAAAGGAGTTTCTTCGGATTATGATTGGTCTATATTTAACGAGTATTTAGTTGAAGGTAGATTGCCAGATTTTACGTTACCAAGAACAAAAGGGGTGTTATTATCACAAACAATTGTAAATAGACTTCAATTAAAATTAAATGACACAATTTCTGCGTCATTTTTAAAATCTAGGCAAAATAAGCTTCCATCTAATAGAAAATACCAAGTTGTTGGTATTTACAATTCTGGTTTTATGCAGTTTGATGAAAATATGATGATTGGAGATATTAGAGAAGTTCAAAAATTAAATAAATGGACAGAGAACCAAGTTGGTGGTTTTGAAGTTGTTTTAAATAGTTTTGATGATATAGAAGCAAAAGGAGAAGAAATTTATAGCGAAGTAAGTTTAACGCTTAATGCAAAAACGATTACAGATATTTACCCGACAGTATTCGATTGGATTAAATTATTTGACAATAATGTTTGGTTTATTATTGCAATAATGATTCTAATTGCAGGCATAAATATGATTACGGCTTTGCTTGTTTTAATATTAGAACGTGTGCAAATGATTGGTATTTTAAAAGCTTTAGGAAGTAGTAATTCTAGTATAAGAAAGATTTTTCTATACAACGCTTCTTATTTAATTTTAAAAGGTCTTTTCTGGGGAAATATTATAGGTTTATCAATTATTGGTACACAACACTTTTTCAAACTAATTACATTAAATCCAGAAACATATTACGTTTCTGTAATGCCTGTACATATAAGTATTGGTGCAATTTTAGCATTAAATATTGGGACATTAATTTTATGTTTTTTAATGTTGATTATCCCATCTTATATTATCACAAAAATTAACCCTTCAAAATCGATTAAGTTCGCTTAATTATTAATTAGAAAACCAATTAAAGTTATTTTCAATAATAATATTTTTGTTCTCTTCGATATGCTGTTTAAATGCTTTTGCAACAGACGATAGGTTTTTAGATTTTAACCAAATTAGATTCCAAGTTGTTTCTATTGGTAAATCTTTAATATCTAAAATTTTTAAATCTCCTTTCTGAAGTTCGTTTTTAATACCAATTATAGGCATAATAGAAATTCCTAATCCTGCAATTACCGCTTGTTTAACTGCCTCGTTAGAGGTTAGCTCCATCTTTTTATGTATTTGAATTTTATTTTTTGTTAAATATCTTTCCATTGCTAATCTAGTTGCAGAACCTTGTTCTCTAAAAATAAATGGAGTTTTATTTAACTCTGTTTTTAATTTTTTTCTATCAAAAATGTAATTTTTATTAGAAACAAAAAATAACTTATTTTTCATTAGAGCAATACGCTCTATATTTAATTTTTTAGGAATTGTAGACACCATTGCAAAATCACATTCGTTATTTTCTAAACTTCTAATTACAGACATTTTATTAGTAACATCCATAGTTAAATCTATCATTTCATTTTTTTTTATAAAGTCTGATAAGAAATATGGCATTGCATATTTTGCAGTAGAAACAATCGATATTTTTAATTTACCTGCCAATTTACCTTCAAAAAGAGCCGATTTGTAATTAATTGAAGCTACTTGATCTAAAATTTTAATGGCAGTTTCTGCTATTTCTTCTCCAAATTCTGTTATGTATAGCTTTCTACCAACAACTTCAAATAATGGTAAATTAAATTGATCTTGAAAGTTTTTAAGCTGAATAGAAACTGCTGGTTGAGTTAAAAAAAGCTGTTCAGATGCTTTTGTTACGCTTTTTACTTCTGCTATTTTCTTAAAAATTTCTAACTGATGTAAAGTGTAGTTCATAAATTATTTTAATATATAACATAATAAATATAAATAAAAATATATGAAATAAATCTTATTTCTTTGTGAAAAAAATAAACCATGAGTCAAACAGTAATTAAACCATCAAGACAAATAAAGCCTTATAACAATGATGTTGTAATTCAGGTAACTAAAGCACAATTAATTAAATTTTTACAATTTATAGTAATCATTTCTATGGCAACTATTAACATATTAGCATATAAAACAACAAGTCCTTTATTAAAAGATTTAATTATATCACAAGTTATTTTACTACTTATTTATTTTATAAAAAACTCAAACTTAACACAATTATCAAGTAAGAAATCATGGAAAATTCAACATTAGAAATGTCAAAAAACACAAACACATCACAAGAGCAACAGTTAAAACTAATCGAAGGTAATTTTACTAAGAGTGAAGCCCTAAAGATTATAAACAATGTTGTTAACGTAAAAATTAACTTTCATAAGTTACAAAGGTTATCAAAAATAGAAGGTAATGTAAATGATAAATGTACTTATGATAATTCTAGAATATCAGAATTAATAGATGACCAAGCAGACATGAAATCATTTTTAAGATCTTTAGAAGCAAATGGTAAAAATATAAAAATTTCGAGCACCATAAATATAACAGTAGAAGAGTAATATTTATTTTAATTTGATTTGAACAGTAGGAAAGAATGGCATTATTAGGCTTTCCTACTTTTTTATGCTTAAACATTAATTTATGGATTTACATTATTTAGTAGACAATTTAACAAACCCAGCATTATTATTTTTCTTTTTAGGTTTGATAGCTGTTAATTTAAAAAGCGATTTAAAAATACCAGAAAACTCGTCAAAATTTATATCACTTTACTTATTACTTGCTATTGGTTTTAAAGGCGGGCAAGAATTAGCACATAGTATTATTACATCAGAAATAATTTGGTCTTTACTTTTTGGTGTATTATTAGCATTAATAGTTCCACTTTATACTTATTTTATTTTACGATTAAAGTTAAGTGTAGAAAATGCAGGAGCCATTGCGGCTGCTTATGGTTCTGTAAGCGCCGTTACTTTTGTAACAACAATATCTTTTTTAGAAATGTCTAACATTCCGTTTGGTGGTCATATGGTTGCAGTTATGGCATTAATGGAAGCGCCTTCTATTATTATTGGGGTTTTACTAATCTCTATTTATAACAAAGAAAATAAGAAAAAAACTTCTTTTAAAAGTGTTATACATCATTCTTTAACAAACGGAAGTGTAATATTAATTATTGGTAGTTTATTTGTAGGATATTTCACCAATGATGCACAAGCAGCAGGTATTAAGCCATTTACAACCGATATTTTTAAAGGCTTTTTAGCTGTTTTCTTATTAGATATGGGAATTACCAGTGGAGGCAAGTTAAAAGCACTGTTAAAAAAAGGATGGTTTACATTATCTTTTGCCATTGTAATTCCGTTAATAAACGGTTGTCTTGTAGCTATAATAAGTGGTGTTTTTATAGAAGAAATAGGTAATAGGTTGTTAATGTCGATCTTAGCAGCAAGTGCTTCCTATATTGCGGTACCAGCAGCTATGAAATTGGCAGCACCAAAAGCAAATCCCGGACTTTATATTCCTATGGCTTTAGCAATAACATTTCCTTTTAATATAACAATTGGTATGCCTTTATATCTCTGTATAATAGAAGTTTTTTAGTTTAATCATCCTTAATTTATAATTATATTATAATAGAATCTATTTTTTATTTTTTGTTCGAAAACCTAGTAACGTTTCTAGGTTATCCAAATAAGAATAGGTAATTTATCTTCAATTTAAAATCGTATTTTAAATAATCTTTAAAACTTTTAAAAAAAATGTTAAAAGCTAGTAATGAAAGTGTGATTTTTTAAGGAAACCACAAAAATAAGTATCTTTGTAATCGAAATTTAAGACATGAAATACGCAAAGAATATATTAGAAACTATTGGTAATACACCATTGGTTCAATTAAACAGTGTTACAAAAGAAATAGATGCTTTAGTTTTAGCAAAAGTAGAAACTTTTAATCCGGGTAATTCTGTTAAAGATAGAATGGCTTTAAAGATGATTGAAGATGCAGAAGCAGATGGTCGTTTAAAACCGGGCGGAACAATTATTGAAGGTACATCTGGTAACACAGGTATGGGTTTAGCTTTAGCAGCAATTATAAAAGGTTACAAATGTATTTTTGTAATTTCTGATAAACAATCTAAAGAGAAAATGGATATTTTACGTGCAGTTGGTGCAGAAGTAATTGTTTGTCCAACTAATGTAGAGCCAGAAGATCCAAGATCTTATTATTCGGTTTCTAAACGATTAGGAGCAGAAACACCAAATTCTTGGTATGTAAATCAATACGATAACCCAAGTAATGCAACAGCACATTACGAGCAAACTGGACCAGAAATTTGGGAACAAACAGCTGGTAAAATAACGCATTTTGTTGTTGGTGTTGGTACTGGAGGTACTATTTCTGGTACAGCTAAATATTTAAAAGAGAAAAATCCAAATATTAAAATTTGGGGAATAGATACTTACGGTTCTGTGTTTAAAAAATATCATGAAACGGGTATTTTTGATGAGAATGAAATTTATCCTTATATCACAGAAGGTATTGGTGAAGATATTTTGCCAAAAAATGTAGACTTCTCATTAATTGATGGTTTTACAAAAGTAACCGATAAAGATGCCGCAGTTTACACAAGAAAAATTGCAAAAGAAGAAGGTATTTTTGTTGGTAACTCTGCAGGTTCTGCAATTAAAGGGATGTTGCAATTAAAAGAACATTTTACTAAAGATGATGTTGTAGTTGTTCTGTTTCACGATCACGGTAGTAGATACGTTGGTAAAATGTTTAATGATGATTGGATGCGCGAAAGAGGTTTTTTAGAAGATGAAATTAAAACAGCAGCAGATTTAATTAAAAATCATTCTGATAAACCTTTAGTTACAGCACAAACAGAAGAATTAGTTTCTCATGCAATCGAAAGAATGCGAGATTTTAAAATTTCTCAAATTCCTGTAAAAGATGTTAATGGTTTTGTTGGATCTATAGATGAATCTGTTTTATTACACAATTTTATTTCAGATAAAGATATTGCAGATAAACCTATTAAAGATATTATGGGTAAATCATATCCTATTGTTAAGAAATCTGCAAAATTAGAAGAGATTTCTAAATTGATAAATAAAGACAATCAAGCTGTATTAGTGGCTTTAGAAAATGGCAATCATCATATAATTACAAAGTATGATATTATAAGTGCTATTTAAAATTATAATATGAAATTACAAAAAGAGCTTTCTATTCAGAAAGCTCTTTTTTTTTGATGATTGTTTAAAAAAGAAATACTTTAAACGTTTTTATTGAATATTTTTAGTTTAAAATTCATTTTTATTGATAATAAATAAATGAAAATAGTTAATTGTAAAAATATTAACACATAGTTTTTTTAAGAATTATATATCTTTAGGCATTAACTAACTTAATTCAAAAAAATGAAAAACCTAAAAATTCTATTTATTCTTACTTTAATAGTTGCTTGTAAAGAGAATAAAAAAGAGGACATTAAAACAGGTAATATGTTGTCTAAAGCTAAAGAAATTCACAAAAAAGTAATGACTTTAGATACGCATGTAGATATTAATGTTGCTAATTTTACCGACTCTATCAATTATACTCAAAAATTAAAAAACCAAGTCAACTTGCCAAATATGGAAGAAGGTGGCTTAGATGTGGCATTTTTTATAGTTTATACAGGTCAAGGAGATTTAACAGAAGAAGGTTATGATAAAGCGTATAAAAATGCAATGAGCAAGTTTAACGCAATTCATAAATTAACAAAAGAAATCGCTCCAGAAAGAATTGGTTTGGCTGTAAATTCTAAAGAAGCTAGAGAAATTTATGCATCAGGAAAAAAAGTAGCAATGATTGGTGTAGAAAATGCTTATCCTTTGGGTACAGATGTTTCTAGAGTAAAAGAATTTTACGATTTGGGTGCAAGATATATGAGTCTTTCTCACAATGGACATAGTCAACTGTGTGATTCTAATACCGGAGAAAAAGATAATGTTTGGTTACATAACGGTGTTAGCGATCTAGGAAAAGAAGTTATTAAAGAAATGAACAAATGGGGAATTATGATTGATGTTTCTCATCCTTCAAAAAAATCTATGCAAGATATGATTGCTTTGTCTAAAGCGCCAATAATCGCCTCTCATTCTTCTGCAAGAGCATTATGTAATCATAGTAGAAATTTAGATGATGAACAATTACAATGGATGAAAGAGAACGGAGGAGTTGTACAAACGGTTGCTTTTAGTTCTTATGTAAATACAGAAAAAGATAAAGTTTATAAAGAAGAATTAAATAAAGTAATAAAAGAATTAGCTGCAGCACAAGGAGAAGAAATGATGACTTGGGCAGAAGCAAGAAAGTTAAGTCCAGAAAAGAGAGATGCTTTTATAGCTACTTACAGAAAATTATCTGCAGAAGCGAAAGAGAAAATGAAGTCTTCTGATGTTTCACCAGTTAATGTATCAGATTTTGTAGATCATATAGACTACTTAATAAGTAAAATAGGAATTGATCACGTCGGTATCAGCTCAGATTTTGACGGTGGAGGAGGAGTAGATGGTTGGAATGATGCGTCGGAAACTTTAAATGTAACTTTAGAGTTGGTAAAAAGAGGTTATACAGAAGCGCAAATTGCACAATTATGGAACGGGAATTTATTAAGAGTTTTAGATGAGGTTGAAAAAGTAGCAAAAGAAATTCAATCTAAAGAAACAATATAATTACTTATATTATCAAAATTAAAAAACCATCTCAATTAAGAGATGGTTTTTTTTTAACTAACTAATTCAAATAATTTACACAATGAAAACAGTTTACTACGTTGCTTTCATTTTTATAATTGCAACTACTGTGCCAAACTTTAAATTAGTATTGAAAAATGTTAATAAAATATGATTTTTATATTTTTAGCAATAAAAAAACGATTCTTTTTATAGAATCGTTTTAGTTTTTCGCTTATTATTGTGATATAAATAATTATTCGTTTAAAATTCAACTAAATTAATTAGCATGTTTATGTGCTTTGTAAGAAGATCTTACTAATGCACCACTTTCTACAAACATAAAGCCCATTTCTAAACCTAAAGTTTCATACTTTTTAAACTGTTCTGGTGTAATAAATTCTTTAACAGGTAAATGTTTTTTTGTTGGTTGTAAATACTGTCCAATCGTAATGATGTCACAATTTACTTCACGTAAATCTTTCATTGTTTGTATTACTTCTTCTTCAGTTTCTCCTAAACCAAGCATTAAACCTGTTTTAGTTCTCATTCCGTTTTCTTTTAAATACTTTAAAACACCTAAACTTCGGTCATATTTAGCCTGAATTCTAACTTCTCTGGTTAACCTTCTAACGGTTTCCATATTATGAGATACAACTTCTGGTGCAACCTCTATAATTCGATCTATTTGTTTTGTATTTCCTTGAAAATCTGGAATTAAAGTTTCTAAAGTGGTTTTAGGATTTGCTCTTCTAATAGCATCTACAGTTTCTGCCCAAATAATAGAACCTCCATCTTTCAAATCATCTCTATCTACAGATGTAATTACTGCATGTTTGATGCTCATTATTTTTATAGAGCGAGCAACTTTTTCTGGTTCATCCCATTCTACTGTTTCAGGTCTTCCTGTTTTTACACCACAAAATCCGCAAGATCGTGTACAAACATTACCTAAAATCATAAAAGTTGCAGTTCCTTCTCCCCAACATTCTCCCATGTTTGGGCAGCTACCACTAGTACAAATTGTGTTTAATTTATATTTATCTACTAAACCTCTAAGTTCTGTGTATTTTTTACCAACAGGCAACTTTACTCGAAGCCATTTTGGTTTTTTTGGTCTTTCTGGTACTATTACAGATTCTATTGCCATTTCTATTGAATTTGAAATGCAAATTTACGAAGAAAAGATTTAAATACTTGTTAAAAACCAAATAGTAAAACCTATTAAAAAAGCAAAACCAATAAAACTTAAAATTTTTAAAATTATACCTGGTCTGTGTTCTTTAGGTGTGTGGTTACTAGTTATTAATTTATAGTTTAAAATAGCGTAAAAAGGAGCTGTTAAAAATGAAAGTATGGTAGCAATTTTAACTAATAAACCCATATTATCCATAAAAAAATGTAAAATCAAAAATGTACCTATAAATAAGAAGAGAATCCAAAACCAATAACCAAATTTAAACGGTTTATTAAATAAAAGTTTAGATGTTCTATCCATTGCTCTTGGTGATGCATCTAAAGTTGTTATGGTTGTACTAAACATTGTTGTAAAAGCTGCTATAGCTATAAAAATGTAAGAAAACTCGCCGAGGTTTTTTGTGTATAATTCAATTAATTGAGTTGCAAATACACCTCCTTTATCAGAGAAAGTTGCCCCGGATTTATACATAACCAAAGCACCTAAGAGTACAAAACAAATTCCTAAAAATAGCGCACTGATATAGCCAACATTAAAATCGAAAACGGCATCTTTTTTCTTAGTTTTTATGAAAGAAGTTTCATCTTTTTCTACAGACCATATCGAATGCCAAATAGAAACGTCTAAAGGTGCAGGCATCCATCCTAAAAAAGCAATTAAAAAGGTAAGTTCTACAGCGCCAGAAGGTATAATTTGTGTTACATCAAAAGCTTCTTTTGTGTTATAAAGAGCTACACAAACTGCAATAATTGTACTAAAAGTAAGAATTACTATAATGTATTTCATCACATTATCGAGTAATTTATACTTTCCAATAAGTAAGAAAATGATACTTAAAAACATTAAAAAAGTAGACCATAAAACTAAATTATCTGTAAAACCAAATAATTGAGAAGCTAAACCAGCGGTAACAATTGTTACTGCAGCTTGTATGGTAAACATGGTTGTAAAGTTTATAATATAATAAGCAACTAAAATACCTTTCCCTAATTTTTTATAACCGTCTAAAAGTGTTTCTCCGGTTGCAGCGGCATATCTTGGTCCGAATTGAAAGAACGGATATTTAAAAATATGTACTAAAAAAAGTGCCCAAATTAACCCAAATCCAAATTCTGCACCAGCTCTTGTAGATTGTACTAAATGCGAAACGCCAATTGCAGCACCTGCAAATAGTAAACCTGGTCCTAAAGATTGTAAAAAAGATCTTTTCACTTAAGATTTCTTAATAATTTCAGCTAAAAGTTTTTTTGCACGCAAAAGTTTAACTTTTACGTTATTCATTGGTTCGTTAATTTGTACAGAAATTTCTCTATAACTTAATTCTTGAAAATAACGTAATTGTATAACTTCTTGATATTTAGGTTTTAATTGTTTTATGTCTCGCAAAAGATTTGCTAAATTTTGTTCTCGAATGATTTTATCTTCTGGTGTTGGGTTTTCATCAACAACCAAATAAACTTTATCTTCTTGTTCTTTAGAAGTTTCTGTAATTATAGAACTATTTTTTTTACGAAGTAAATCGATGTGTATGTTTTTAGAAATAGTAATTAACCAAGTTTTAAAAACATAAGTTTCATCAAAAGACTTTATTTTATCAAAAGCTTTAGAAAACGTTTGTATTGCGATGTCCTCTGCATCGTTTTCGCTCTTTGTTCTTTTTAATAAAAAATTAAAAACATCAGACCAATAGAGGTTCAGTAGAAAGCTAAAAGCAGATTGATCTCCGTTTTTAGCTTTTAAAATATTTGCTTCTAATTTTTTAATATCTATTTCCAATGATTTGGTTTTGATAACAAGTTAGCTATAAATATACTAAATTGAAAGAATAATAAACCAATTTCTAAAAAAGGAAGAAAATAAATTAGTTGTGGTTCATCTAATTTTTTTGCTGATAAACCAATTACTAAAAATTGAACAAAGTAATAGGAAAGCAAAATTGATAAAATAAGAATCCAATTAGGAAATAAAATAAATAACAAGGCTGCTGTTACAAATAAAAATACTTTAGATATATAAAAAAGACCTAATAAAAACTGATGTTTTTTCTTATAATAATTTGCAGTAGAAATATGTCTTCTTTTTTGTTGAAACCATTTTTTAAAATTTGTTGGAGCCAAAGATTCTGTAAAACTATCTTTAGTTGTGCAAATTTTTGTATTTTCTTTATTTGCTGCATCTTGTATAAACAAGTCGTCATCACCAGAATTAATATGCATGTGCTTTATAAAGCCCTTTACATTAAAAAACTCAGATTTTGCATACGCTAAATTTCTACCAACTGCCATATAAGGCATTTTTAGTTTGGCGTAACTAAAATATTGTATTGCTGTTAAAAGTGTCTCGAAACGAACAAATAAGTTTACCATAGATTTTTCTTTTTTGTACTTACCATATCCAATTATAATAGTTTTTGTTTCACTAAAATTTTTAGACATTTCTGTTATCCAGTTTTTAGAAACCGGTTTACAATCTGCATCAATAAATAATAAATGCTCGTAATTTGCCGCTTTAATACCAAGGGTTAAAGCATATTTTTTATTTCCCCAAAAAGCTTCAATGTTTTCGACTTCTATACATTTAATTCTATCATCCTTTTTTTGAAAATCTTCCATTACTTCTGATGAAGCATCAGAAGATGCATCATTAATAAGTACAACCTCAAAATTAGAATATGTTTGTTCTAAAATTGATGGTATAAATTTTCTAAGGTTTTTTGCTTCGTTTTTAGCACAAATTATAACAGAAACTGGTGTTTCTTTAGAAGTATTTGTTTGTTCTTTATCTTTAAAAAGAAAAGAAGTAAAAAATAAATAATATACAATTTGAATTACTGCAAAAACTACAAAACTGTAGAATAGTACAGATATAATCATTTAAAGAATTAAATTAGTTATGTTGAGGCTCTGCACAATCTGCATATTGTTCTGGCGTTTTTCCGCAAAAGCCACAAGATTCACCAGATTTGTTTAACATTGGGTTTTGGCTTGCACAAGTACCTGCAAATTTACCGTCTTTTTTTGCCCAAATTTTAATTGCAATTCCTGCAACACCAAGTCCTAATAAAGCTAAAGTAATAAGTAATAGTTTCATAAATAATATTTCTAATGCAAAGATACGTATTCTAATTGTTACCTAAAAAATCACTTATACTTATTTTGTATCGTGACTTTTTAAATTTTAAAGGGTCAAATATTTCTAACAAACTAAAACTATATAATGGATACAATTACAAATTCTTTACAAAATTTTTTTAATACAATTTCTTCTGGATTAGGAAATTGGGGTTTACAGTTAATTGGTGCAATAGCAGCTTTAATAATTGGACTATGGATTATTAGAATAATTATGAAAGGTGTTTCTAAAGCATTTGAAAAAACAAGTTTAGACGAAACTTTACAGCCATTTCTATTAACAACTATTGGTTTTTTATTAAAATTATTATTAATTATTTCTATTGCAGGTATAGTAGGTTTACCAATGGCATCTTTTGCAGCGTTATTGGCAGGAGTTGGTTTAGCTATAGGCGCAGCATTTAATGGTTCTTTGGGGCATATTGCATCTGGTGTAATGCTACTTGTTTTTAAGCCGTTTAAGGTTGGTGATTTAATTAAAACAAACGGTGCTTTTGGTTTTGTAAAAGAAATTTCTGTTTTTGTAACAGTTATAGAAACTTTTCAGAATGAAACAGAAATTATACCAAACTCTGCTATAACATCTAACAAAATAACTAATTTAACTAAAATTGGTAATTTACGTATCGATATGCCTTTTGCTATTAGATATGATGCTGATATTTCAAAAGCTAAAGAGATTGTTTTAGATATTTTAAATAAAGATAAAAACGTTTTACAAGAAGGTGCAAACAAACCAAGAGTTGCTGTAAATAATTTAGGACAAAATAGTGTTGAGTTATTAGCATTGCCTTATGTAAATTGTGAAAATTATTGGGATGTTTATTGGGATACCAGACAAGCTGTTGTAGAAGCTTTAGGTAAAGCAGGTTTCGAAGCACCATTACCACAGAGAATAGTTACAATGACAAAATAAAAGATCTTTAGAGATTAAATAAAAAAGACTGCTCTGTAAAGCAGTCTTTTTTTGTATGTTTACTTATTAGAAATTAAAAACTATTGACCGAAGAAAATTTAATAGAAGCATTAAAATCTGGAAATCAGAAAGTTTTTAGTCAAGTTATCGATGATTATCAACAGAAAGTTTTTGGTACCTGTATCTCTTTTATTCCAAATAAAGAAGATGCAGAAGATGTTGCGCAAGAAGTTTTCTTAGAAGTTTTTAAATCTATAGCCAAATTTAAAGGAGATTCTAAATTATCTACTTGGATTTTTAAAATAGCTACAAATAAGTGTTTAGAATTTATCAGAAAAAAGAATGCTAAAAAACGTTTTGCTTTTATGCAAACCATTTTTGGTAATGAAGTGCCATTAGATAAAACTAGCTATTTTACAGAATTTAACCATCCGGGTGTTTTATTAGAAAATAAAGAAAAATCAGTAACTATTTACAAAGCTATAAATACCTTGCCCGAAGCACAAAGAGTAGTTTTTACATTAGCTAAAATTGATGATAAAAGTTATCAAGAAATTGTAGAGATTACAGGTAAAAGTTTATCATCTGTTGAGTCTTTAATGTTTAGGGCAAAAAAGAGTTTACAAGAAAAATTAACAAAATTTTATAAAAATGATATTTAGGCGCAAGTTTTTACAAAAGTTTGCATCTAAATAGGTACATGTTTATTTTAATAAAGTGTTAAAAATGAAAAATAAAGAAATAGATAAGAAAGTTGAAGATACTTTTATGGCTATAGAAACCATAGAAAAAGTGAAAGTAAGTCCTTATTTTAAACATCAAATTCTTCAAAAAATAAATGAAGATAAAGAAGAAAAAGAAAAGGTTTTCTCTTGGCTTACTCCTCAATTTCAATTGGCTGCTGTTTTGGTAATTCTGTTTTTAAATGCAGCAACTATTTTTTACGCTTTTAATTCATCAGAAAAAACGACAAATTACTCTGTAGATACATTTTCTCAAGAGTATTCTTTAGAGTCTACAAGTAATTCTTATTTAAATTAATAAAAGATGAAATCAAAATTACTTCCTATTTTATTATTGCTGTTGGTCGTTTTAAACGGCGTACTTATTTTTATGCTAATCAATAAACCGCACATTAAAGAAAACGAAAGACGTGGTAGAGATTTTCTTATAGAAGAATTAAATTTTACCAAAGATCAAGAAAAAGAATTTTTGGTTTTAGATACGTCTCATAGAGAAAAGATGAGAAGTTTAGAGGAACAGGTAAAAAATAATAAAAATAAATTATTCAATTCTTTTGGGATATTAGAACAAGAAGTGGAATTAATAGCTAAAGAAATAGGCTCTTTAGAAGGTAAAAAAGAGTTAGAAGTATTTTCTTTTTTTAATAAGGTTCGTGATTTGTGTTCACAAGAACAGAAAGATAAATTAGAAAAGATTGTTAGAAAAGCTATACATGGCAATAATAAAATGCCACCACCAAGAGACGGTAGAATGCCACCTCAAAATAGAGGAAACCGACCACCACCAAGATAATTTTTGTTTTTAATTATATTCAAAAAGCCTTATTTCTAAATTAGAAATAAGGCTTTTTGTTAAAATAAAGTTAACGCATACAAGTTTTTTTTAATACCTGCATCTAAATATTCAAAACAAGTAAAAACTTATAAAAATGAAGAATTTAGAAAACAAAATAGTAACATCTTTAGCAGTAATAGTTTTAACAACATCTATAACTTATGCCCAAGAGGAAGAAAGAAGAGAGAAACCAAAAGGGCCGCCATCAATAGCTAAAATTTTAAAAGATTTAGATGTTAATGAAGACGGTAAAATTTCTTTAAAGGAAGCTAAAGGTCCGTTGAAAAAAGATTTTAAGAAAATCGATACTAATGAAGATGGTTTTCTATCTAAAAAGGAGTTAAAAAATGCACCAAAACCAGAAAGAAGAGAAAGACCAAGAAATTAATAAAATATGTACACAAGAAAATAAAAAAAAATAAAATTTGATTTGAGTTTGGTTAGTTGATTAAAGGCTTCGTAAGCAATTACGAGGCTTTTTTCTAAAAAAAATATAAACTTAAGCACAAGTTTTTTTAATTAATTGCATCTAAAATATATATAACTTTTAAAATACATTAATATGAGATTTAAAATCGTAAAAAAAATAGCTCTTTTAGCAGTAATTATATTCTACAGTTTTGCATGTAGCTCTTCAGAAGGTGCTGTATCAGTAGAAGAAGTAGAAGAAATTGAAGAAATTGAAGTAACACTTCATAGTGCATTTGCAGAGTTTGATACAACAGAAACAGATATTTATTTACAAGGTTCTAACGTTGTAATCGAAACCACGGGTTTACCAAATCATAAAACACCATATTGGAGTGAAAATCATCCATTATATGTAGCACCAACTGTAACTAGTACAGATAAAATGACACCAACCAGAATAGATACATCTGGGCGAGATAATTCTGCTTCTTTAACCGTACCAGCAAATCCTAGTAAAGCCAACTCAACATCTAATACCCAATTAGGCGCTATTGGTATTGCAATTAGCGGTGCTTTTTTATACAATGATCAAGAAGGCAATGGACCTTTAGATTCTGCAGCAGGAAGTTTAGATTACTCTGGTGCACACATTGGCCCTTCAAATTATCATTATCATTTAGAACCTTTGGCTTTTTCTGATGACGACGATAAATTAAATGGTATTATTTCTGATGGTTTTTTTATTTATGGTAGAAAGTGTAACTCTACAGGAACATATCCAACAGATTTAGATAGTTCTGGCGGACATGTAAGTACTACGCAACATACAGATATTGCAGAATATCATTATCATATTATCAATGAGTTGTATGCAAGTACAGGTAGGTACATACTTTTTGCAGGACCCTATCAAGGAACCCCAAATGCAGTTAACTAGAATATTACTTATCGTTATTTTGGCTCTTAGTAGCTGTAATAAAACTTCTGTTAAAACAACATCTAAAAAAGAAATTAAAAATTTTCTAGTTGATAAAAATAAATTAGAATTAATCAAAGAAAAAGGGCAGTGGTTTTACATGGATAATCCTTTTAATGGATTTGCTGTAAAATATTATAGTAATTCATCATTATCTGAAAAAATAGGTTACTATAACGGAAAAAAAGAAGGTTTAGCATATAAGTTTTTTAAAGATGGTACCGTAAAAACTAAATCATATTATAATAAAAATGTTTTAGAAGGAACAAAAATAAAGTACTATTCTTCGGGTAAAATCTTTTCTGAATCTAAGTATCTAAATGGTAAAAAACATGGGATAGAACAAGTTTGGTTTGAAAATGGACAATTGTCAAAAAAAAAGAACTTAAAAGATGGTAAAGAGAATGGTTTACAACAAGCTTGGTTAAAAAATGGAAAAATATATGTTAACTACGAAGCTAAAAATGGTAGAGCATTTGGTTTGCAAAGAGCTAATTTATGCTATCAATTATCTAACGAAAAAATTATAGAAAATGTTAAATAGATTTTTTTTATTAATTGGTTTTATCATTATGATAAGCTGTAAAAGTAACAATAAAGAAAAAATGTCTAGTAGGGTAAATGTATTGCCTTTTTATAATGAAGCATCTTTTACTCCTAAATGGTTATCATCTTTAGATACAGATTTAGATGATTTTCATAGCATTCCAGATTTTAATTTTATTAATCAAGATGGTCGTGTAGTTAATCAGAATACATTTAAAAATAAAATCTATGTGGCAGATTTTTTCTTTACAACTTGTCCTGGTATTTGTCCTAAAATGACGGCAAATATGAGTATAGTTGCAGATAAATTTAAAAACGATACTACGGTATTATTTTTATCTCATTCTGTTACGCCTTTAATAGATTCGGTTGCACAATTAAAAAAATACGCATTAGACAAAAATATTGGTAAAAATTGGCATTTAGTAACTGGTAATAAAAAAGAAATTTACGATTTAGGAAGACAAGCCTATTTTGTAGAAGAAAATTTAGGAGAACCTAAAGGATTAGACGATTTTTTACACACAGAAAACTTTGTCTTAATTGATAAAAACAAACACATTAGAGGTATTTATAACGGTTTGAATAAAAATTCTGTTATGCAGTTAATTGAAGATATAAAAACCTTAAAGAAAGAGAAGTAGGTATTGTTTTGGGGAATATTGTTGAAGAGAGCCTTAATTATTTAAGGCTTTTTTTATGTAATTACATTCACTTCAATTTCTAATGAAATTCCAAAGTTTTTAAATACTTTTTCTTGAATTTTTTGAGCTAATAAATAAATTTCTTTACCAGAAGCATTACCGTAATTTACTAAAACTAATGCTTGTTTTTCATGTATTCCAGCATCTCCAAAACGTTTTCCTTTAAAACCACTTTGTTCTACTAACCAACCTGCAGGAACTTTAATTTCTGTATCGGAAACTGGGTAATTAGGTATGTTTGGGTTTTCTTTTTGAAGTTCTAAGAATTGATCTTTAGAAATTACAGGGTTTTTAAAAAAGCTACCACTGTTACCAATTTCTTTAGGATCTGGTAATTTAGATTTTCTTATGGTAATTACTGCATTAGAAACATCTTGTAAACTTGGCGAAACTATATTTTTTGCTTCAAGCTCAGTTTCAATTGCTCCATAAGAAGTATTTAAAGTATGCTTGTTTTTTGTAAGCTTAAAGCTAACTGCTACAATAACGTACTTACCTTTTTCTTCGTTTTTAAATATTGAGTTTCTGTAGCCAAAATCACAAACTTCGTTAGAAAAACTAACTAGTTTTCCTGTTTCAATTTCTAGAGCTTCAACTTTAGTAATTACATCTTTTACTTCAACTCCATATGCACCAATATTCTGAATTGGGCATGTGCCAACATTTCCAGGAATTAAAGATAAATTTTCTATTCCACCATAATCATTGTTAATAGTCCATAAGACAAATTCGTGCCAATTTTCTCCTGCATTAACAGTTAAATAAACATTGTTTTCATCTTCTCTATCAATAGAAATACCTTTAAAATCTATATGAACTACTAGTTTTTCAATATTTTTAGTAAGTAACATATTGCTACCACCAGAAATTAAAAAAATATCTTTTTCTTGCTTTAAAATTTGTTGCAATAAATAAACAGAATCTACAGATATAAAGCGTTTGGCATTTACAGAAATGCCAAACGTATTATACTTTTTTAAGGATATGTTTTGTTGAATATTCAACTAGTTTTGATATTGTTTTAATGCTTCTGCTAAAATTTCTACAGATCTTTTTAAATCTTTTTCATTTAATACATAAGCAATTCTTACTTGATTTTTACCTTCGCCTGCAGTAGAATAAAAGCCGCTTGCCGGTGCCACCATAACTGTTTCGTTATTATGATTAAAGCTTTCAAGAATCCATTGCGCAAAATGATCAGAATCTTTTACGGGTAATTCTGCAACACAATAAAAAGCACCTTTTGGGTTCGCAACTTTTACGCCATCAATTTTTTGTAATTCAGAAATTAAAATATTTCTTCTAGAAACATATTCTTCTTTTACATCATCAAAATAAGACTGTGGTGTGTCTAAAGCAGCTTCACTTGCAATTAATGCATATGTTGGCGGGCTCAATCTTGCTTGTGCAAATTTTACCGCAGTTTTTATGAACTCTTCATTTTTTGATACAATACAACCAATTCTTGCACCACACATACTATATCTCTTAGATACAGAATCTATTACAATTGCATTATTTTCTAACCCATCGATAGAAAGTACAGATGTATGATTTAAACCATCGTAAGTAAATTCTCTATAAACTTCATCAGCAATTAAAAATAAATCGTGTTTTAAAACAATTTCTTTTAATTTTATTATTTCTTCTTCAGAATATAAATAACCGGTTGGGTTACCTGGGTTACATATTAATATAGCTTTGGTTTTAGCTGTAATTAACTTCTCGAAATCTTCTATTTTTGGTAGTGCAAAATTGTCATCTATACTAGAGATAACGGGTACAACACTTACACCAGAAGCTGTAGAAAAACCATTATAGTTTGCGTAAAATGGTTCTGGAATAATAATTTCGTCTCCTGGATCTGTAATACTTCCAATTGTAAATAATAATGCTTCTGAACCACCTGTTGTAACTACTATATTGCTTGAGTTAACTGGTATGTTGTTCTTTACATAATAGTTTGCTAACTTATTTCTATATTCTTCAGAACCTTCAGACCTTGCATAAGAAAGTGTTTCTAAAGTATTGTTTTTAACAGCATCTAAAGCTACTTGAGGTGTTTTAATATCTGGTTGACCTATATTTAAATGAAAAACCTTAACTCCTCTTTTTTTAGCATCTTCTGCATATGGTACCAATTTTCTAATTGGCGATTCTGGCATTTGTATTCCTTTATTAGATATTGAAGGCATAATATATTGTTGTAATTTTTATCAATGCAAATTTGCAAAATATATTTTATATTAAGAATTATATTATTGAAAGTTTAAGGCTAATTTTTAGTTAAAAAAAGAATAATCAGCAAAAAAAATATTGTATTTTTATAAATACCTAAACTAAAATAACTTGAATAATAATTCGCTTTTGATAATTTTTATTTTGTTTTTTTTGACTTTTACTTGTCATTCTCAAAACGGATTTCGGTTTAAAAATACGTCTCAAAAAAAACAACGTCTTTCTTTTGAATTAATAAATAATTTAGTTGTAATTCCGCTGTATATCAATAACAAGAAAATGAGTTTTATTCTTGATACTGGAGTAAATAAAACCATAATTTTTAATCTTTCAGAAAATGACAGTATTGGTCTGCTAAAACCAGAAAAAGTATCTTTAAGAGGTTTGGGTGATGGAGAATCTGTAGAAGCTATTATTTCTAGAAATAATAAATTACAGGTTAAAGATGCGATTGGTAATAATGAATCTGTTTATGTTATTTTAAAAGATTTTTTTGATTTATCTAGTAAAATGGGAACTACAATACACGGTATAATAGGCTATAATTTATTAAAAGATTTTGTAGTGAGAATAAATTACAAAACTAAAAAAATAGACTTTTATAACCCAGACTCCTTTAAATATAAACGATGTAAAAAGTGCGAAGTTCTGCCCATACAATTTTATAGAAAAAAACCATTTGTTGAGGTTGATGTGCAATTAGATACAGTTAAAAATGTTCAAACTCCTGTTAAAATGTTGGTAGATTCAGGAGGAAGCGATGCAATATGGCTTTTCGAAAATTCTAAAGCCGAAATAAAAACACCTTTAAAATATTTTAATGATTTGTTAGGTGAAGGTTTAAGCGGGTCTATTTATGGTAACAGAAGTAGAATACCAAAACTAATAATTGGTAAATATGAAATTAAAAGCCCTACGGTATCTTTTCTAGATTCTCTTTCTACACAAAATGCAAGTATGTTAAAAGAAAGAAATGGCAGTATTGGGGGTAATATTTTAAAGAGGTTTATGGTTTGGATAGATTACCCAAATAAAAAAATTACGCTTAGAAAAAACGCTTCTTTTAAAAGTGATTTTAATTATAATATGAGTGGTTTAGATATTGTTTATAATGGTAAACAGTTAGTTAAAGAAGAGATTATTAAACCTGTTTCAGATTCTTTTAATAATGATATTCAAACAAATAATACAATTTCTTTTGTAGCGAATTACAGGTATAAATTTAAGCCTTCTTACATTATTAAAAATGTTGTAAAAAACTCGCCAGCAGATAGGGCAGGTTTGCAACCAGGTGATATTCTCTCAAGTATTAATAGAAAGCCCGTTCACTCATATAAACTAAATGAAATTGTAAGTAAAATGCAAGAAAGAGCCAATAAAAAAATTACAATTTCAGTTCTAAGATACGGTTCTAAAAAAACATTTCAATTTCGATTAGAAAAAAGAATCTAATTGCCAGAAAGCATGCTTTTCTCTTTTTCTAAGAACTCTTTTTTATCGACAAAACCTCTAATTTTTAAAGTTTTTCTAGCAGTTTTTGCATTAGAGAAAATTGTAATTTGTTTAGAAAAACCACCAACTCTTTTTGTATCATAAGAAACTTTAATTTCTCCTTTTTCACCTGGCATAATTGGTTTTTCTGGTTTTTTAGGCACAGTGCAACCACAAGAAGATTGTATGTTCTTAATAATTAAGGGTGCATCGCCAATATTTGTAAATACAAAAACTCGCTCACCGTTAGCGCCTTTACTAACTTTACCATAGTTAATAGACTCTGTTTCAAACTTAAATTCTTGTGAGTTTATAGGAAAAGAGACAAATAAAAATAAGATAAAGGTTGTTAAAAGTTTCATATTTAATATTTTAAAGTGTAAAATTAAGCTTTATAATTTGTTTTAAAAAATCAACTACTAATTTTCTCTACAAAATAGATAATTGTATTTTTGTGAATTATATATCAAAAAGGATACCAAAGTATGACAATTCCATCTAAATACGATGCAAAACAAGTAGAAGATAAATGGTACGATTACTGGATGAAAAATAATTATTTTCATTCAACGCCAGATGAAAGAGAGCCTTACACAATCGTGATTCCGCCACCAAACGTAACCGGAGTATTACATATGGGGCACATGCTAAATAATACAATACAAGATGTTTTAATTAGACGTGCACGTTTATTAGGTAAAAATGCTTGTTGGGTACCTGGTACAGATCACGCATCTATTGCAACAGAAGCAAAAGTTGTTGCTAAATTAAAAGAGCAAGGAATTAAAAAAAGCGATCTAACTCGTGAAGAATTCTTACAACATGCTTTTGATTGGAAAGATGAATATGGAGGAATTATTTTAGAACAATTAAAGAAGTTAGGTGCTTCTTGTGATTGGGAAAGAACTGCGTTTACAATGGATCCAGCGATGTCTGAATCTGTGATTAAAGTTTTTGTTGATTTATACAATAAAGGTTTAATTTATAGAGGTTACAGAATGGTAAACTGGGACCCGGAAGCCAAAACAACACTTTCTGATGAAGAAGTAATACACGAAGAAAGACAAGGAAATTTGTATTATTTAGAATACAAAATAGAAGGTTCAGATGATACTTTAACAATTGCAACCACAAGACCAGAAACTATTTTTGGTGATACTGCAATTTGTATCAACCCAAATGATGAGCGTTTTACACACTTAAAAGGTAAAAAAGCAATTGTGCCGCTTTGCGGAAGAATTATTCCGATTATAGAAGATGAATATGTAGATTTAGAATTTGGTACAGGTTGTTTAAAAGTTACGCCTGCACACGATGAAAATGATAAGAATTTAGGTGATAAACATAATCTAGAAGTAATCGATATTTTTAATGATGATGCTTCTTTAAATTCCTTCGGATTACATTACCAAGGGAAAGATAGATTTGTCGTTCGTAAAGAAATTGCTCAAGAATTATCAGAAAAAGGAATTTTAGTAAAAACTGAAGTTCATACAAACAAAGTTGGTACATCAGAAAGAACAAAAGCGGTTATTGAACCTAGATTGTCTGACCAATGGTTTTTAAAGATGGAAAAACTGGCTAAACCTGCAATTAAAGCAGTTTTAGGTGATGATACTGATATCAACTTATATCCAAAGAAATTTGAAAATACCTACCGTCATTGGATGGAAAATGTACGCGATTGGAATATTTCTCGTCAACTTTGGTGGGGACAACAAATTCCTGCTTTTTTCTACGGAGACGGAAAAGAAGATTTTGTAGTTGCAGAAAATATTGAAGATGCTTTAGTTTTAGCAAAAGAAAAAACAGGAAATGCTTCTTTGTCTGCGTCTGATTTAAAACAAGATGAAGATGCTTTAGATACTTGGTTCTCTTCTTGGTTGTGGCCAATGTCTGTTTTCGACGGAATTAGAAATCCAGAGAACGAAGAAATTAAATATTACTACCCAACAAACGATTTAGTTACTGGGCCAGATATTTTATTTTTCTGGGTGGCAAGAATGATTGTTGCAGGTTATGAATTTAAAGATCAAAAACCTTTTAATAACGTATACTTAACAGGGTTAGTTAGAGATAAACAAAGACGTAAAATGTCTAAATCTTTAGGTAATTCGCCAGATGCACTTAAATTAATTGATGATTATGGAGCAGACGGAGTAAGAGTTGGACTTTTATTAAGTTCTGCAGCGGGTAACGATTTAATGTTTGATGAAGATTTATGTCAGCAAGGAAAAGGGTTTGCAAATAAAATTTGGAATGCTTTTCGTTTGATAAAAGGTTGGGAGGTAGATGCAAGTTTACCACAACCAGAAACTTCTAAAATTGGATTAGTATGGTATGAAGCTAAGTTCCAAAAAACGTTGGCAGAAATAGAAGATCATTTTTCTAAATATCGTTTGTCTGATGCTTTAATGGCAATTTACAAGTTAATTAATGATGATTTTTCTTCATGGTTATTAGAAATTGTAAAACCTGCATATCAGAAACCAATCGATAAAACTACGTTTGATGCAATTATAGAGGTTTTAGAAAATAACTTAAAAGTATTACATCCGTTTATGCCATTTTTAACAGAAGAAATTTGGCAACATATTACAGAAAGATCATCAGAAGAAGCATTGGTTATTGCCAAATATCCTACAATTAAAGAGTTTGATACGCAAATAATTACCAATTTCGATTTTGCTACAGATGTAGTTTCAGGAATTAGAACTATTAGAAAAGATAAGAACATTTCATTTAAAGATGTGGTCGAATTATTTGTAATTGATAATGATAAAAGTTCTAGAGACTTTGATGCTGTTATACAGAAATTAACAAATGCATCAGCAATAAACTATGTTTCAGAAAAAGTAGACGGCGCTTCATTTAGAGTAAAATCAAATGAATATTTTGTGCCAATTTCTATAGAAAATATAGATGTAGAAGCCGAAATTAAAAAGTTAGAAACAGAATTAAAAAGAGCAGAAGGTTTTTTGTTTGGTATTAACAAAAAGCTTTCTAACGAACGTTTTGTGGCAAATGCACCAGAACAAGTAATTGCTTTAGAACGTAAAAAAGAAGCAGATACTATTGCTAAAATAGAAACAATAAAGAGTAGTTTAAGTTCCCTTAAATAACTCGTACATACATTTTAATTTTTCTAAAAAACCATAATATTAAGTTATTATGGTTTTTTTAACATTTTAAGTTAAAAAGTTATAAAATACAGTTAGGGTTATACTAATTCGAAAAAATGTAGGTTTTAAAAGATAACTATTAATAAAACTTAAAATTATGAAAAAACTTATTATTCCCTTTGTAGCATTGTCTTTATTGGCAACATCATGTGTGTCTAAAAAGAAATATGCTGCTTTAGAAAGTCAATATATAGACACTAAAGGAAATCTTCAAAAAACTACTTTAGAAAAAGAAGCTTTAGAAGGTAGATTTGCTAAAATTCAAAAAAGAGTAGCTAATTATAACGATAAAATTAACTCTTTAAAAAGTGACAACGTTGCTTTGAAAAATGAAAATGACATCAAATTAGATATGGTTGGTAATACAGCCGTAATATCAAATAAGACTAGAGAAAGAATGATAGAAACGCTAGCAAAAGTAGATGCAACAGATTTAGCAGAGGCTAAGACTCTAAAAGATTCTTTAAACTTAGCGATATCTTATAATTTAAAGAATAAGATGAATACTTCTGATCTTAATAATTCTGATGATATAAATATAGATATTGATCAAACAGTTGTAATGATTTCTGTTTCTGATAAATTGTTATTTAATACTGCTAGTTATAGAATAAAAAAAGGAGCTTATAGTTTAGTTGAAAAGTTGGCTAATGTTATAAATTCTGAACCAAGTATGGATGTTATGATAGAAGGTCATACAGACTCAAGAACTATCAACAATGCTTCTGTGCAAGATAATTGGGATTTGAGTGTTAAAAGAGCTACGTCAATTGTAAGGTTATTAGAAAATAAATACAATGTAGATGGTAGTAGATTAATTGCATCTGGTAGAGGTTCTACAATGCCTTTAGTAGAAAACAATACACGAGAAAATAGAGCTAAAAATAGAAGAACGAGAATCGTAATTCTACCAAATTTAGATAAGTTTTTTGCACTAATTGCTACAGATGAAGCATTAGCAGAATAAAATTTAAAATAATATATT
This sequence comes from Polaribacter sp. BM10, assembly GCF_002005425.1. Lineage (GTDB taxonomy): Bacteria > Bacteroidota > Bacteroidia > Flavobacteriales > Flavobacteriaceae > Polaribacter > Polaribacter marinaquae. Next base: position 412,411 of record NZ_CP019704.1, read on the forward strand.
CCAAAAAAAAAACTCCCAATTGGGAGTTTTTTTTATTTGTTTAAATTCTCTTTGTCGTGGTTTTTATAAAATTGCATTATAATAAAAGAACCTATAAATGAAGATGCCATACCTTCTATTAATAAAGTAATTACTACTTCTGGCAACGTTAAATTACCACCAATTAAAAAAGAATTGTTCATTACAGTTAGAAAATCAGGATTTATAAATTGTACATAAATTACAACGCCAATAATAGAAAGAATTACTGCAATAACAGAAGTTCTAATACCAATACCTAAATTTGTAGTGTATTTAGTTTCGTTATTTTTATATACACTTTCTTTAATGGCTAAGTATATACCAAATAATACAAATGCTAAATTTAAAAATCTTAAATATGGGTTTTCTTCTAAGCCAACTAATTTACATAGTAGAAAAAATCCACCAATTAAAAATGTAATTAGCAATGCGTTTTTAATAATAATTTTATCTGTTGTCATCTTATCTTGTTTTATATTCATAATTTCTTCTGAAACTCTCACCGAATTTTTATAATATATTAAGAGACATTACAATGGTTTTCTACCAGAAATAATATTATAAAGAATTACAATAACTGCAATTACTAATAATGTATGTATTAAACTGCTAGTTGCAATTCCTGGTACAATACCTAAAACACCTAATGCCCAAATAATAATAAAAACTACGGCTACAAGCCACAAAATACTTCTCATGATAATTAATTTTTTTGTTCACTCAAAATTATAAAAATTGTAAAGTGTAGTTTAACGCTATCCATTTAAATATTATCTTTGATGCATACAAAAAGCTATTCATGAAAGTAATTGCAATGATTCCTGCACGTTATAGTGCTTCTCGATTTCCGGGTAAATTAATGAAAGATTTAGGTGGTAAAACCGTGATTTTAAGAACATACGAAGCTGCTTTACATACAAATTTATTTGACGAGGTTTATGTAGTAACAGATTCAGATATAATTAAAGAAAATATTTCGAACGCTAACGGTAACGTAATTATGAGTAAAAAAGAGCACGAATGTGGCTCTGATAGAATTGCAGAAGCTGTAGAGTTTTTAGACGCAGATATTGTAATTAATGTGCAAGGAGACGAACCATTTATAGACAAAGTATCGTTAGAGAAATTAATAGACGTATTTAAGAAAGATTTAAAAAAAGAAATAGATTTAGCTTCGCTAAAAGTAGAAATTATTAATAAAGAAGATATCGAAAATCCGAATAACGTTAAAGTTATTACAGATGTAAATAATTTGGCTATTTATTTTTCTAGAAGCGTTATACCATTTCATCGAGATAAAAACATCAATGTAAAATATTATAAACACAAAGGTGTTTATGCTTTTAGAAAACAAGCTTTATTAGATTTTTATAATACACCAATGACACCTTTAGAAGCTTCAGAAAAAATTGAAGCTATTCGATACCAAGAAATTGGTAAAAAAATAAAAATGGTAGAAACTTATGTAGAGGCGGTTGGTATAGATACACCAGAAGATTTAGAAAAAGCCAAAAAATACTTAAACTTATAATATGTTTAAAAATATAAAAGTAATCGCATTTGATGCTGATGATACTCTGTGGGTAAATGAAACTTACTTTAGAGAGGCAGAAGAAACTTTTGCTGAATTAATATCTAAATACGAAACTAAAAATAAAATAGATCAAGAGCTTTTTAAAACAGAAATTAAAAATCTTGAAATTTATGGTTACGGCATAAAAGGCTTTGTTTTATCGATGGTAGAGTGTGCATTAGAATTATCTAATTACAAGTTACCGCAAAAAACCATCGAAAAAATACTAGATATTGGTAAAGAAATGTTGGCACAACCTATAGAATTATTAGTCGGAGTAGAAGAGGTGTTAAGTAATTTACAAGGCAAGTATAAATTGATAGTTGCTACAAAAGGTGATTTATTAGATCAAGAAAAAAAATTAGAAAAATCGAATCTTCTAAAATATTTTCATCATATCGAAGTAATGAGCGATAAGAAAGAAAAAGATTATTTAAAATTGATGAAACATCTAGAAGTAGAACCATCAGAATTGTTAATGATTGGTAATTCTTTAAAGTCTGATGTTTTGCCTTTAGTTGCTTTAGGTGCATCTGCAATTCATATTCCTTTTCATACAACTTGGGAGCATGAAGAAGTTACATCCGAAGAAAAAAACGATGCAAGCTATAAAACAATTTCTAAAATTACAGACTTACAAAATTTTTTATGAAGTATTTAGACATAGATTCTTGGAACAGAAAACAGCATTTTCAACATTTTAAAAGTTTAGAAGATCCTTTTTTTTCGGTTACAGTAAATGTTGATGTTACAAATACCTTAAAATTGTCTAAAGAAAAAAAAGCATCTTTTTTTGCAATGTATTTGCACGCATGTTTAGTCGCGTTAAATTCTATTGAAAATTTTAAATATAGAATTCAAGAAGATAAAATTGCTATTCATGATGTAATTAATGCATCTGCAACAATAGCTCGAGAAGATCATACATTTGGTTTTTCTTATATTTATTTTGATGAAATTTTTAAAAATTTTAACGATAACTTTCTTAAGGAAAAGGAAAGAATTTTAAATTCACAAGAATTGTTTCCTCCTATAAATTCTGATGATTGTATCTATTGTTCTGCATTGCCGTGGTTTTCTTTTACAAGTCAAAAAGAACCCGTATCTGGCGTTAAGAATGATAGTATACCTAAACTAGCATTTGGTAAAACATTTACAGAAAATAATCAAATAAAAATGCCAGTTGCTATTTCTGTAAACCATGCTCTGGTAGATGGTTATCATATTGGTTTATTTTTTGAAGAATTTCAGAGTCAATTAGATAAAAACAATTAACTTTGCATCTTTAAAATAAATAAATTATGGCAAGCATAAAAAACTTAAAAAAAGATATTAACTATACTTTAGGAGATATTATTGGATACGCTTCTGAAAAAGTTGATCTTAAAGGAGAGAATAAAGAAGTAGAGGCAGTTATAGATGAAACTATAAACACTTTTGACGATTTAATTGGAAAAATTAACGCAAAAGGTGTAGAAAACAAAAAAGTACATTACAAGCAAGTAAGTGCAGAGTTAGAAACAAGAGCCAACGATTTAATCGCTAAAATTAATAAGATTTAATCTTAATTTTTTTAGATATTTTTTAACAACCATCAACATTTCTGTTGATGGTTTTTTTATTAAATTTGGTTAGTTATACTAAAAATGAATTATTAACGTTAAAACTTTAAATATTATTAAATTATGGCTAGAGCAATGTTTGAATATACGAAAACGGTTTTAAAAAAAGTTAGCTTTAATTCAGATCTTTTTTGCAAAGAATTACAAAAAAGTTTAGACAGACTATTGCCGTACGAAATTAACGAACTTGTAATTTGGTTAAGAGGTTTTACAGCAAATAAACCAGAACTTTTAATATGTATGAATTTACTTAAGAAATAAAAAAAAGAGGCTTTAAAGCCTCTTTTTAATTTGTATAAAGTTTTTATTATTCTTTTTTACTTCTTCCTTTACCATATTTTCTCATTAACTTTCTAGCGAATTCTCTTTCAGAAATATGAAGTTTCATTATTTTTCTGTAAGATAAAAACTTAGAAACTTTAGTGTTAAAATCTTCTTTTTCTGAGGCCATTTCGTTTTCTAACTCTAGTCTTAATAAAACTAGTTTTTTTGCATCAGATTCTTCTAATTTGCTTAAATCGCCTGCTTCTTTAATTTTTTTCTTGTATTCTATACGTCCTTTATTTCTAAGAAAATCTATCTTTTCTTCGTGTTTGTTGTATAAAGGCCAAAATTTTTCTGCCTCGCTAGAAGTAAGCTGTAATTCCTCTGTTAAATAAGCTGTTTTTAAAGCTTTAATTTTTTTTCTACTTTCTTTAGTATGCTGTGCTATACTGCTAAAAGAAGTAAGTATTATTGTTAAAAGTAAGATGTATTTTTTCATTATTAATAGTTTTCGTTTAATAAAGATGTGTTTTCAGAATCTATAATGTAATCTTCTATATCTGTATTGTTTAGACTTGCAAAAGCAAAGTCATTTTCGTTATTTACTTCATTATTAATTAAGGCTGCAAAATCTTCATCAGAAATATCACTTGCATTTTCAATTACCCAGTTTTCTATATCTGCTTCAGCTAAAGTGTCAAAATTTATTTCATCAGTTTTAAAATTATTATAAAAATTGATGCTTAAAAATAACACAACAGAAGCTGCTGCTGCAATTGGTATAAACCTAATTATTTTATCTTTTAAAGAGATTATTTTACCTTTTTTAGAAACAATTACTTTGTTTATTATTGAATCTTCTAATGTGTCAAAGTAATTATCTGGTATAGAAAAACCATTTTCTTTCGGAAATTTTTCTTCTTTAAGAAAGGCAGAGAATTTATCTTCTGCATTCTCAAAATAATTTTCGGGAGCAGACAAACCAGTATTTTTTTTAATTACCGATTTTAAAAAGTCTTCGCTATGTTTAATTTTGTTTTCCATAATTACTCTTTAGACACAATTATTTACAAAAGGTTTAATCTGTTTGATTTTTTATATAGCTTTCTATTTTTTTAACTGCATGAAAATAAGAAGATTTAAGAGCTCCTACAGAAGTTTCTAAAATTTCTGACATTTCGTTATACTTAATTTCATCAAAATATTTCATGTTAAATACAAGTTGCTGCTTTTGTGGTAGCGTAGCAATTGCTTTTTGAAGTATAATCTGAATTTCATCACCAGAAAAATACACATCACTTTCTAAACTAGATGCTAATTGTTCGTGCATTTCAGAGATATCTACATTTCTGTCTTTTACACGTTTATTAATAAATGTAATAGATTCGTTTGTGGCAATTCTGTACATCCAAGAAAACAACTTGCTTTCTTGGTTAAACTTATCGATGTTTTTGTAAACCTTTATAAATGTGTTTTGTAAAACGTCGTCTGCATCATCATGAGAAACTACAATTTTACGAATATGCCAATACAAGCGCTCTTTGTAGAGTTTTATTAACTCTCTAAAGGCAGTTTCTCTAGTGGTAACATTTTTAAGTTGTTCTATTAAAACAATTTCGTCTTTCAATTGGGTTGTTTTTTAGTAAGACAAAATTTTATACAAAAGGTTTAATCTATATTATTTATCTATTCTAGATCTAGAGTAACCAAACAATCTTTTTTGCTTAATTATTTCTGGAATTCCTTCTGGTAACATTTCTTCCCAACCTTTTTTACCATCTAAAATCATTTTTAAAACTGTACGAGAAAAAATATCTAAAATTTCTTTATCAAAGTCATCAATATCTACAACTTTACCATTGTGCTTAAAGAATTTAAACAATTCTTTCATTCTAGGGTGCACTTTTAAGTTCTCGCTGGTAATGTATTCTCCTGATGCTTGATCGTGATAAGGATACATGTAAACTTTTAAATCTCTATAGAAAAGTTTACCAAATGCTTCTAAAATTCCACCACTTAAATTTCTGTAGTACTTTTCATCAAAAATTTGAATTAAGTTTTGAACACCCATAGTTAACCCCATTCTTTCTTTGGTAAATTCACTAAAGTATTCTACCAATTTAAAGTATTGCTGAAAACTAGTAATCATTACATTTTGTCCGAGAGAACAAAGTAGTTCTGCTCTGTCTAAAAAGTCTCTTTCGTTGATTTTACCTTCTGCACTTAAATTACTTAAGGTAATTTCGAAAATAACTTGTGTTTTACTTTCTTCAACTTTATTTTCTTCGAAGAAAAGTTTTTTCGACTTCTCAAACATATCCATATTTACCTTAGTAACTGGTCTAAAGCTACCTCTTAAGGCCAAAATATTCTTTTTGTATAATACTTGTGCTGGTAATAAGTTGTTTCCGTCTGGGCCAAACATTACTGCATTTGTCATTCCGTTTTTAAGTAATTGTAAACTCATTAAACGGTTATCAACATACATAAAACGAGGTCCAGAGAAATTAATCATATCAATTTCTAATTGATCGTTACTTAAATTATGGTAAAAAGATTTTACCAATTCTTTCGGATTATCATTTAAGTAAAAAGCACCGTAAATTAAGTTTACACCTAAAATACCTAAAGTTTCTTGTTGTAAACGAGCGTCTGTTTCTTTAAAACGTAAGTGTAAAATAATTTCGTTGTATCCCTCTAAAGGATCTAACTGAAAACGGATTCCGACCCAACCATGACCTTTAAATTTCTTTGCAAAATCTATAGTTGTTACGGTATTTGCATAACTAAAAAATAATTTATCAGGATGTTTAGATCTACTTAATCGATCTTCCATCAAATCGATTTCATGACGTAACATTTTCTTTAAACGAGGTTGAGTAACATAGCGTTTATCTTCTTCGATACCATAAATAGCATCAGAAAAATCTTTATCATATGCACTCATTGCCTTTGCAATTGTACCAGAAGCAGCACCAGATCTAAAAAAATTACGCGCTGTTTCTTGTCCGGCTCCAATTTCGGCAAAAGTACCGTAAATATCAGAGTTTAAGTTAATTCTAAGCGCTTTGCTTTTAGTTGTTGGTACACTACTTATTTCTTGATCTCCTTTTAAAGAAATTGCCATAAATTCGTTTTTAATTATCGCAACAAATGTACTAAATAAGTGTGTAATCAGTAAATTTTTATCTTATTTTTGTTTCAATGAAAACTGATAAAAAACTGTTAAATATTACTTTTTTAGGTACAGGTACATCACAAGGTATACCAATGATAGCAAGTAACGATCCTGTTTGTTTGTCTAAAGATTTTAAAGATAAGCGCTTACGATCTTCTGTATTAATTTCGTCGGATGATGCGTCTTATGTGATCGATTGTGGTCCAGATTTTAGACAACAAATGCTTAGAGAGAATGTACAATTGGTAGAAGGTGTTTTATTTACCCACGAACATGCAGATCATACAGCAGGTTTAGATGATTTAAGACCTTATTGTTATAAAATAGGAGAGATGCCTATTTATTTAAATGAGAGAACGTTAGAAAGTTTAGAGCAACGTTTTCAATATATATTTTCTAAAGAAAACAGATATCCTGGTGCACCAAGTGTGCAACCAACTATTGTAGATAATCAAAGTTTTAAATTAGGTAATTTAAACGTAACGCCAATACAGGTTTTACATGGTAATTTGCCTATTTTAGGTTATAAAATTCAAAATATTGCTTATTTAACAGATGTAAAAACTATTGAAACCTCAGAAATTGATAAACTAAAAAACTTAGATGTTTTAATAGTAAATGCTTTACGATTAGAGGCACATCCTACACATTTTAACTTAGAAGAAGCCTTAGGTTTTGTGGCAAAAATTAAGCCTAAAAAAACTTATTTTACGCATATTAGTCACAAATTAGGTTTTCATGAAGAAGTTTCTAAAAACTTACCGCCAAATGTTTATTTGGCTTATGATGGTTTAAAAATAACAAGTTAGATTTTAAATAATTATATTTTAACGTATATTTGTTATTACAGGTAATAAAAGCAAAAAAAATGCTTCATTTAATAAGCCAAATAAATCAACGCAATTAATAATATAGATGGAAAACAAGTCAGAGAATAGCAAAGCAACTAAAGCTAATCAAGTAGAAGATAGTAGAATTGCAGCAGTAAGAGACTTAATTTTTGGTGAAAATATTCAGCAATACAATTCTGAGTTTGAAGATGTTTTTAACAGAATTAAAGCATTACGAGACGAAACTCAAAAAAACTTAGGAGAATCTGTAGCAAATTTAGAAAATAAATTAGCAGACTTAGAAAGTCTAATGGATCATAAATTTCAAGATTTAAATGAAGATTTAGATAAGAAATTAGCAGATTTAGATGATGAAAAAGCAGATAGAAAAAAATTAGGAAAAGCTTTAGAAAAAATTGCATTGATGTTGCAAGAATAGATGAAAAAGGAAACTGTAGATAACAAAAAAGACAATCGTTTTGAGTTGCTCAGAGAACTTTTATTAGAAGAAGATAGAGATAAGTTTTCTGATCTAAGTAATAGAATTTTAGAGAAAGAAAAATTATCTGAAAAGGTTACGCCTTTAGTAGATGAAAAAATTGAAGATCTTCGTAAAAATTTTCCAGCTTATTTTGGAAGTACAATTACAGAAACAATAAAAGTACAAATTAGAGACTCGCAAGATGAGGTTGTAGAAGCTCTATACCCAATAATGGGTAAACTTATTAAGAAAGCAATTGTTAGTGAAATAACAAAGTTGTCTGACAGTATTAATAAAACCATCACAGAGAAATTCTCGATTACAGAAATCTTAAAAAGGTTTTTTAAAGGAAAAAAGAGTGATGCAGAAGATGTACTACAAGAAGTTTTTGAGCCTATAATAGAAGAGGTTTTTATCATAGAAAAAGACTCTGGCTTATTATCGGGAAATTTTACACGAGGTAATATTGCAGATAAAGATATGGTGTCTGGTATGTTAACAGCCATTAAGTCATTTGCAGAAGAAGCGTTTTCTAAAGAAAATCAAAATTTAGAAGATATTCGATTCGATAACTTTCAACTTACCATTAAAAACTTCAAAACCATATACATAGCAATTGCAACTTCAGGAGTAATTAACAATGAATTTAGAGATAATTTGTCTGATAACGTAAATAATTTAGCTGAAATTATCTTAAGAGATCGCGATTATTTATCAGATGAAGTTAAACTGAATGTCTTAATAGAAAGACATTTAATAGATTAATAATAATGATAGCTAAAAAAGTTTTATTAGTTGGTAATTTTGGCGTTGGTAAAACATCTTTAATTAGAAGATTTGTTTTAAATCAATTCTCAGAAGACTATATAAGCACTATTGGTGTTAGGGTTAGCTCTAAAATTGTATCCTATGAAAATCAAGAAATTAAACTTTTAATTTGGGACGTTGCAGGAACAAGTGAAGATGAAAAAATACCCAAAGCTTATTTTTTAGGAGCAAAAGCAGCCATGTATGTTTTCGATTTAAGCAGAGAAGAAACATATTTAAAATTAGATGAATACGTTGGTAACGTAAAAAAATTATCTGGTTTAAAAGAAATAACCCTTGTGGGTAACAAAAAAGATTTACTAACAGAAGATGAGTTGTTAACAGTTAAAAATAAAGTTTCTTTAGATATAGATTTAATTACAAGTGCAAAAGAAAATGAAAACGTAGAGAATGCATTTTTAAAGTTAGCAGCAAATTCATTAAAATAAAATTTACTTGATACCAGCAAAAATAGAAGATGTTTTTATACAAATCACCACCAATATTTCTGGTGCGATTTTAAATATCGATGCTGGTAAATTTGCTATCTCAGAATTTCGTTTAAATCAAAGTATTTTTGATGTCTGTCCTTTTTTAGAAGGAACATTAGAAGCTTTAGAAGAAAATACTTCGTTTCTGTTAGAGGGAATGGTTATCAACGCAGATAATCAAGAATTTAATGTTGATTTAGAGTTGTTTAATACAGGTAGGGTTATAACAGTTTTAATTCATAACAGAACAAATGTTTATAAATACGTCGATCAATTAAATCAAAATCGAAACGATATTTTCTTTGTGAAAAGAGAACTGGCAGAAAAAAATATTGAGTTAGATCGATTAAGAAAAATTGCAGATAAAGCAAACGAAGAAAAGTCTCGATTTTTAGCAATGATGAGTCACGAAATCAGAAATCCTTTAAATGTTATTTTAGGATATTCTGAAATGATTTCTAATGAAAGTTTAAATGATAATGTTAAAGAGTATGCCAATCTTTTATCTTTATCTGGTAAAAATCTTAAAGTAATTGTAAACGATATTTTAGATTTATCTAGAATAGAAGCCGGAAAATTAGATTTGGTAAATTCCGAATTAAATGTTCATGAAATTGCTAAAAATGCTATTGATAATTATAGATTCCAGAATAAAAACAACAAAATTACTTTAGCTTTAGAGGTTGATGAAAATATACCTAAAGTTTTAATTGGTGACGATGTTCGAGTAAATCAAATCTTATCTAATTTATTATCAAACGCTTTAAAATTTACTGAAAAAGGAGTTATTTCTTTAAAGTTAAATATAGATTTAGAAGAAGAAAATAAAGTTCTTTTAAACTTTTTAATTGAAGATTCTGGTAGAGGAATGACGGCAGAACAAGCCTCTAAAATTTTTAATGAATATCAGCAAAATAATAAAGATGATAACCGAGTATACGGTGGTGCTGGTCTTGGTTTGTCTATTGTTAAGAAGTTACTTTTGGCAATGAACGGAGAAATCTCTGTGAAAAGTAAACTGAATTCTGGTACTTTATTTAAAGTAAAAATTCCTTTTTCAAAACCGCAGCATAATCAGCAATCTCAAAATCAGAATCCAGAGAAATTTACCGACATAAATCTAGTAGGCAAAAGAATATTAGTAGCAGATGATGATGTGTTAAATCAATCAATTGTTTCTCATATTTTAAAATCTGAAAATGTGGCTTTAACTTTAGTAAAAGATGGTTATGAAGCTTTACAATTGTTAAAAAACAACATTTTTGATATCGTTCTTTTAGATATTCATATGCCAAATATTACAGGTGAACAGTTAGTTCAAATGTCTAATGAATTTGCAAGTGATAACTCTAAAATTCCTTTTTTAGCATTAACTGCAAACACTACAGAAGAAGATGTTTTTCGATATAAAAGTATTGGTTTTAAAGATGTAATTGGCAAGCCATATACAGCAAAACAGCTTAAAGAGCAAGTTTATAAAGCTTTAATTTAAATTTAATACCAGCGTTTTTTCTTCTTTTTAGAAGCTTCAGATTTTCTACCTTTTTTATTTTTACTGATGGTATTAGGTTGTTTTTTTGTGTGCTTTGGTTTGTTGATTACATACGGATGATCCGTAACCACTTTAATAGGTCTTTCGATTAGGTTTTCTATTAATTTTATATAACCATTTTCGTCAGGCGAACAAAATGAAAATGCTATTCCAGATTTACCCGCTCTACCAGTTCTACCTATTCGATGTACATAAGTTTCTGGTACATTTGGCATATCAAAATTAATAATACAGTCAACATTTGTAATATCAATGCCTCTAGAAGCAACATCTGTAGCAATTAAAATGTGTGCTTTTTTGTTTTTAAAATCTTCAATTGCTTTGTTTCTAGTAGCTTGGGTTTTATCTCCATGAATACTAGCAACCTTATATTCGTTTTTTAAAAGTGAATTTTCTAATTTATCAACTCCAAATTTTGTACGCCTAAAAATAATAATTCTTCCATTGATTGTATTTCTCAACAAGTTTAAACAGAGATCTGTTTTGTTTTTCTTTGGAAGATAATATAATAATTGTCCAATGTTTTTTGCAGTAGTTTCTTCTGGATGTATTTCTACTTTAACTGCATTTTTTAAGGTAGCATTAGCTAATTCAACTATTTTTTCTGGCATAGTTGCAGAAAATAATAGTGTTTGTTTTTTTCTAGGGCAAAGGCTTTCGATTTTTTTAATATCGTTAATAAAACCCATATCTAACATTAAATCTGCCTCGTCTAAAACAAAAATTTCTACGTTACTTAAATCTATATTTCCTTGCATTTGCAAGTCTATTAACCTACCAGGAGTTGCAATTAATATATCTACACCAGAAGCTAGTTTTTCTTTTTGAGGTTCTAAAGAAACTCCACCATATACAGCTGTTGCATTACTGTTTGTGTATTTGCCAAAACTTTCAAAATTTTCTAAAATTTGAATCGCTAACTCTCTTGTTGGAGTTAGAATAACAGATTTTATTTTCTTTTTTTCAGTTTCTAAATTCTCTGTTTCTTTTGTTATAAGTTCTAAAATGGGTAGTGCAAAAGCAGCTGTTTTACCTGTACCTGTATTTGCAGAAACGATTACATTTTTTTTATCTAAAATTAACGGAATTGCTTTTTCTTGAACCAGGGTTGCAGTGTGAAACCTTTCTTCTGAAACAGCTTTTAAAATTGAATTATTTAATGAAAACTTAGAAAATTGCATGTAATATTTTTTTGCAAAGGTAGTTTAAAAGAAAATATATTTTTATGATTTTACTTTAATACTATATTTAAATATTATAAATATGCATTTCTAATTCTTGTATTTATTTAGAATGAACAGAAAAAATAAAAAACCTTGGCCTACAAAAGCAGCTATGACTCAAGTTTATGATAAATATCTTTGGGGAAAAGGAGATGGCTTGTTTTATTCTGGTGAAGGTTCTCATTTAGAATATATCGTAAAACCATACGTTCAAAATGTTCGTTTTTTTCTTAAATCATTTAAATCGCCTATTTCTGTTTGTGATTTAGGTTGTGGAGATTTTAATATTGGTAAACATTTTGTAGAATTTACTTCAGACTATATTGCTGTAGATATAGTAGAAGATTTAATCAATTATAATAAAGAAAAATTTAGTTTTAAAAATTTAAGTTTTTTTACTTTGGATATTGCTAAAGATGATTTACCTAATGCAGATTGTGCAATTATTAGGCAAGTATTACAGCATCTGTGTAATAAAGAAGTAGAAGTTATTGTTCAAAAATTAAATAGTTATAAATATATAATTCTAACTGAGCATTTACCTTTAGGTGATTTTGAGCCCAATAAAGATATTATTTCTGGTCAAGGAATTAGAATGAAAAAAAAGAGCGGAATTAATTTATTAGCACCACCTTTTAATTTGAAGGTGCAATCAGAAAAAGAATTAGTGTCTGTTACTCTTAAAGATAATAAAGGAATTTTAGTTACAACGTTGTATCAACTTTTTTAAACATCATTATTAATTTCTATCCAATAACCATCAGGATCTTGAAAATAAATTTGTTTAATGCCATCTTTTCTTAAATAATCTTTTGTAGGTGTATCTTTCCAATCAGAATATTCAATATTTAAATCGTTTAAATGTGAAATAAATGCATCAAATTGTGCTGTAGACAAAGCAAAATGAACTGCTTTATTAGTTTTAACTTCTAAATTTGGTCTAGGAATTAAATGTAATTGCCTGCCTTCATTTAAAGAAAGCCATCTTGTATTAGAGTTTGAAGCAGTGTTTTCAATTTCTTTTAAACCTAATACTTTTTGATAAAAATCTATAGATGTTGTAACATCTTTTATAGAAATAGCAATATGATTAAAGGTGAAATTATGCATAAAAGTTTTGTTTTAAAAATAAGATTATAAGCGTTCTTCAATCCACTTTTTAAAACTAAAAAAGTTTTGAGGCGCAACACCATGACCAACATTGTATTCTGAATAATCATTTTTAAAACCTAAATTATCTAAAAAAGGTTTCGATTTTCTAGCCCATTCTACGGGTAAAACTTGATCAACAGAACCGTGAGAGCAATAATAATCCGTTTTAATTTCAGATGAAATACTTTCTGGTAATAATTCAGTATTTATATACCCGCTTAAAGCAATAACGTGTTGAACTTTATTAGGGAAAAAGAAACTTAAAGAGTAGCTTAATATGGCACCTTGGCTAAAACCTAATAAAAATGTTTTATCTGTATTAGTATTGTATTTTAGTTTAATCTCATCGATAAAAACGGCAATCTTATCAATAGATTCTTTGGCTTCTTTTAAATCAGAAAATTTACCATTTTTATCATCAAAATTAATAGAATACCAAGCGTAACCACCAAATCCCATAGACATAGGTGCTTGTGCGCTTACAATTAATAAATTATCTGGTAACTCGTTGGCAAAAGAAAATAAATCTTGCTCGTTACTGCCATAACCATGTAGTAAAATTAAAAGAGAAGGTTTTTCTATGTTAATTTTTGGTTCTCTAACAACGTAATTTAAATTACTCATTTGGTGAATTTTTTAAATATTTTGAAACCATTCTTGAAACTTCTCTCCTATAAAAGGAACAAGTTTTTCTTCTCCTTTAATAGCGCCAATTAAAGAAATTATCCAAAAAACAAAAAGGATAAAGCCAAGTATTGCGCCAGCAGTAGCTCCAATAAATTCATAAACAACCCATCCATTAAAAGCTTGAATTAAGTTTAAACCTAAACTTTGTCTAATGTAAAAACTTGTAAAAAAGTTTTTGTTGTTATTATTTACAAAGAAAGCAATTAACAATCCTATAATCCATAAATGGCTAATAATTGCCATTGTTTTTCCTTCTTTTACAGTATGATTTTCCATTATTTATTTAAAATTAGTTGGTTGTTAGAAAAGATTCCGTAAACTTTTCCTCTTAGATTTTTATTTAAAAAAGCACTGTTTTTTGATGTTGATAAAATTGCGTCTTTAGTAAATACATTTTTCTCTTCCGGATTAAAAAATGAGATATCGGCCGTTTCTCCTACAGCAATAGAAGTTGGTTTAATTCCGAAAACTTCTCTTGGTTTTGAAGTGATATTTTCAATAAAATCTGATATGCTTAAAACAGAATTTAAAGCGCCAAATAAACTCTCTAAACCAATTGTACCATCTTTAGCTTCGCTAAATTCTACTTTTTTATGTTCAATATCAATCGGGTTGTGATCTGAGGTAATAATATCAATAACTCCAGATTTTACACCTTTTTGCAAAGCTTTACAATCTTGATTAGTTCTTAACGGTGGATTTGTTTTAAAATTACTATCAAAACCGTGTAATTCGTCATCAGAAAGTATTAAATGATGTGCAGAAACACTACATGTAACCTGTAAACCTTTCTTTTTAGCTTCTTTTATCAATTGCAAAGATTTCTCTGTAGAAATTGTAGGAATATGAAGTTTACCGCCAGTATATTCTAATAAAAATAAATCTCTAGCAATTTGTAATTCTTCTGCTAATGCTGGGATTCCTTTCAATCCTAACTTAGTACTGTTTATGCCTTCATTTGCGATACCTTCTCCTGCGATAGCTAAATTTTTAGGAAAACTTAATACCAAACCATCAAAATTTTGAGCATATAATAATGATACTTTCATTAAGTTATCATTAGCAATTGGTTTTTTATAATCACCAAAGGCAATAGCACCAGATTGTTGCATGTCGAATAATTCTGCCATTTCAATTCCTTTACTCTTTGCAGTTAAAGCCGCAATAGGATATAAATTGGTAGCAGAACCGTTTGCTTTATTTATTAAAAACTCTACGGAAGTTTTTGTGTCTATAACCGGATTTGAGTTGGCGTTTACGGCAACTGCTGTAAAGCCGCTTTTCGCAGCAACTTTTAAGCCGTTTTCTATGGTTTCTCTTTCTTCGAATCCCGGTTCTCCAAAAGAAACACTTGTATCAAACCATCCACAAGAAATATGCAAATTATCTTTATTTACTATGGTGTAATTGTCTTTAGAGTCAATAGTGTCTTCTATTTTTTTGATAACTCCGTTTTCGATTAAA
Source organism: Polaribacter sp. BM10 (assembly GCF_002005425.1). GTDB lineage: Bacteria > Bacteroidota > Bacteroidia > Flavobacteriales > Flavobacteriaceae > Polaribacter > Polaribacter marinaquae. Next base: position 427,756 of record NZ_CP019704.1, read on the forward strand.
ACATCTTTTTTTTGGTTATGAAAAGAACTCGAAGCGTCTATAATTGTTGCCGATTTTATAAGCGTAATCATGGTTTATAGAATTTTAGAATAAAAATTTCTAATAACAAAGATACAATTGCCAAGGCTAAAAACCATTTCCAAAGCCACTGAACTTCGTTATTTTTATTAATTTCTGTAAAAACATCTTTTATAGAATTATAAGTACTGATGTTTTTTAGTTCTTTTAAATCATTAAGATTTAAAAATTGTAATGAACTTTCTTCTTTAGGATTGTTATAAGCAAGTTCTTTAATTATAGAATCTTGTTTTTTTATTTGATAAAAACCAGCTTCTTGTGGTTGTTCTGTTGTATTGATGACAACTTTGTTTTGATAAGCTCGTTGTAAAGGAATAAAAGAGGATTTTTTACTTGTAATTGATAGAATTTCATCTTTACTTGCTTTAACTTTTACTTCAATTTTGTTTTCTTCATTTAAATTGTAAGCTAATTTTGGATACGAAAAGCTAGCTTTTGCAATGTTGTAAAATACAGGAACAACTAACGGTGAATTTATAAAGTTACTGCTATTTTTATCGAGTGAACTTGATACAAAGTAGATGTTTTTATTTATAAATTTTGAAATAAATGGTGTGTTATTTTCGAATGAAATTATCGAAGAAATATTTCCAGTAATAGGGTAGTGGTTGTTTACTGAAGGATATTGAAAATTTGAAATATTTTTTGAAAAAACATTTTCAAATATTGGATGTTTAAAATTAATTGAAGTTATTTTTAAGGTGTCTTTTTTGATGTTTTTAATCGAGCCAATTTTTAAATTTTTAAGAAATAAATTATAAGAAGAAATGTTTGTTTTTTGGTTCGGAATAATTACTAAATTCCCTCCGTTTTTCAGAAAATCTTCTAAACTGTTTTTTAGTATTTCTGGTATTTCTTTTAACTCGTTTAAGATAATTAATTGCTGATTTTTTAACGCGTTATAATTTACATTTTGTAATGATTTTTCTGAGAAATTAAACTCATTTTCAGTATAAATTTTTTGTAAAAACTTAGCGCTGTTTCCTATCGAAAGAATATTGGTTTTTTGGTTATTGTTTAGTGTGAAATAATAAGTATTGTCAAAACCAAAAGTATCGCTATAGGTAATGGTTATTTTTCCAGAAAAATCTAAAGAATTTTTTACTGTAAAAGTAATAGTTTTTTTTGAGTTTTCTTTAATAGGGAAGGTTTGCTTACTAACTAAAATGTCTTTGTTAAAAAGTGCAATTGGTACATTGTTTTGTTTGGTGCCAATGTTATTGATAACAACATTTACTGTAAAGTTGTTGTTATTTTTATTGCTGATAAAAACACTGTCTATAGAAATATTATTTTTTTTGCTAGATTGTAGCTGAATTAGCGATAATTCTTGTGTTACATTTGTAAACTCGTTTTTGTAAGTGTTCTGAAAATCAGATATTAATATATTTTTATTTAAAGTGTTTGTTTTATTTTTATTGTTTAGGTTTAATTTTAATAAAACACTCTCTAAATCTAAATTTTTTGTAGTTTTTTCTACTTTTAAAAGTACATTTTTTAACTCGTTACTGCTAATTTTTTCGTAAAAATTAGAATTTGTTAATAAACTGTAAGAGCTTTTTAAACTAGAGTTTTTAATAATTTCTTGTGCTGCAACTTTTAATAAATCTCCTTTCTCTCCTTTAGTATTTGTACTTAAAGAATTGTCTAAGTAAATAAAATTATGCTGTTTTTTATCAATATTTTTGTTGCTAAAATAAGGTTGTGAAAAAGCAAAAACTATCGCGGTAAATAAAAGCATTCTTGTGGTTAATATGAGCCATTTTTTTATGCGAGAACTCTTACGTGTTTGTTGCTGAATTTTTTGAAGAAAAGCAACATTTGAAAATGGTATTTTAACGAATTTTTGTAACTGAAAAAGATGTACAATTATTGGTATAATTAGTAGTGCTAAAAAATATAAAATTTCTGGATTTTTAAATTGCATCTATACAGTAAATATTCATTTTTAAAAATATAAATTTATTACAAAAATTACGATTAAAAAACTCTTGTTAATTACTAATTAAAACTTTTCGAAAACGCCTAAACCAAACAACGCAAAATCGTATTTTACAGGATCTAATTTATCTAACTTTCTTAAATTTTTATCTAATTCTGCAACGGCTTTCCAATCGTTTTGTTTTCTTAAAAGTAGCTTTAATTTTCTTGCAACATTGCCAGAATGTAAATCTAATGGGCAAGATAAATTAGCAGGATTATGGGTTGGCCAAAGCCCGAAATCTACACCTGTTTTATCGTTTCTAACCATCCATCTTAAAAACATATTAATACGTTTTGCCGCAGAATTTTTTAAGGGATCAGAAATATGTTTTAAGGTTCTATTTTGATGTTCGATTTCAAAAAAAACTTGTTTAAATTGATGAATAGAATTTTGGTAAGTATTCGAATTATCATCAATTTTTAAGACGTTTTCTAATCCACCATGATTTTGGTAAATATTCTGTAAAGACTTTATAAATTGTGTTAAATCTATATGATTAAAAGTTCTGTGTACAAAATTTTCTAATCCTTTTAAATCGTTATTTGTGTGGTTTATAATAAAATCATGTGGTGCATTATCTAACATTTCCATCATTTTATTCGAATTTCGAATAATCATGGTTCTATTGCCCCAAGAAATAATTGCGGTTAAAAAACCTGAAATTTCAATATCTTCTTTTTTGCTAAATAAGTGAGGTATTTGTATTGGGTCTGTCTCAATAAAATTAGGATTGTTGTATAGAACAACCTTTTCGTCTAAAAATTCTTTTAATACTTTTTTATTCATGTTATTCGAATCCAAAACCTATAATCATTAGAATACTGTTATAGCAACCGTGTAATAACATAGACCAAATTAAGCCAAATTTAACTCGGATAAATCCAAAATATGCTCCCAATATAATTTGTGGTAAAACAAGTAATGGAGCCGCAATTAAGACATTGGGTGTAATATCAAAATTAGTTAAATGTACCAAACCGAATAAAACGGCAAAAACATAAAAACCGATTTTAAAAGAAGCTGGTTTTTTAAAAGATGTTATGGGGGCTCTAAATATTAATTCTTCTATTACAGGTGCTATAATTCCGCCGGTTAATAAAATTTGAAATAAGCTTAAGTTTTTAAACATATCATCAATCTTATGATTATCCATGTTTACAAAACCTATTTCATCTAAAATTACAAAAATTGGCGATATTACTAAACCTGTAGCAATACTAATAACTAATAAATGTAAAAATATCTTAAATCGATATTTTGTATCGGTATTTAAATCTTTCTCTAAAACAGGGTTTTTAATGTAGTCGATTAAGTTTAAAAAAGTTTCTTTCATAGTATGGTTTACTACATTAGTGTTTCGATAGAGTTAGATGTTACAAAATTAAATGATTTTACCATCTTTCATTGTTAATTTTCTGTCTGCCATTTCTGCTAAATCTTCGTTATGCGTTATCAAAACAAACGTTTGGCCGTATTCATCTCTTAATTTAAAGAATAATTCGTGCAAATTTTTTGCGGATTCACTGTCGAGATTTCCACTTGGTTCATCAGCCAAAATTACTGATGGATTATTAATTAAGGCTCTTGCTACGGCTACTCTTTGTTGTTCTCCTCCAGAAAGCTCGCTAGGTTTGTGGTTTACTCGATGGTCTAAACCTAAAAAAGATAAAATTTCTAAAGCTTTGGTTTCTGTTTCTTTTTTAGACTTATTTCCTATAAACGCAGGAATGCACACATTTTCTAGTGCTGTAAACTCTGGTAAAAGTTGGTGGAATTGAAAAATAAAACCAATATGATTGTTTCTAAATGAAGATAGCTCTTTATCAGATAAGTTTTTTAAAGAAATATTATTTATTGATAATTCGAAATCTTGCTCTTTTAAAGGTTTGTCTAAAGTACCTAAAATTTGTAGTAAAGTGGTTTTACCAGCACCAGAAGGACCAACAATTGCAACAATTTCTCCTTTTTTTACATGTAAATCGACTCCTTTTAAAACTTCAACATCATCATAATATTTATGAATATTTTTCCCAATTATCATATTTCTTCAAATTTAAAACGAATGTATAAAAAAGAAATCAGAAACACTTATGGGCGTTTCTGATTTCAAATTCAAATCTTAAATAATATTGTAACTAATTAGCTAAAAATATTTTTTATACGGTTATAGTCGATAAAATATACAAACCTTACAGATAATGTGTGTTGTTGTGGTTGATCAAATAAATTATCTAAGTTTTTGAAGAATTTTAATCCAGAATTATTGTTAGAATCAAAGATAGAATTTCTGTAAAATACTATTAATTGACTTCCTGGAGCAAATTGCCAGAAGTAGTTTAAATCTAAATTCCAACTATTAAAATTTAAATCGTTTGTAGTATAATTGTTATTATCAGCTAAACTTCCATCGCTATTTAAATTGTAAAAGCTATTGTATGCAACATCACTCCAATAATGTCTAAAACTTAAAGATAATGATGAATTTGTGCTAAAACTGTATTTACCAGATATTGTATTTGTATAACTTTTTCTATCTCTTTGCCCAAATACAATATTGTTATTTACTTCGTCTACATATCCTTGATCGTTTTTAGTTTTGTTATAATTTAATCGATATTGAAGAGAAAACTGATTTGTAAAACGATAACGCGGACTAATACTAACACCATAAGATTGCTGCGGATGATTTGTGAAATTTGTAAAATATCCGTTAGCATTAATTTCTAATTTCTTTTGAGAATTTGTAGAAATCCAACCATTTACATTCATTCTTTCTGGTCTTTGAAAGTAAACGCCGCTAGTTGTACCTTGTCTTGGTTCAAAATAATCTCTATTCTTAGATCCGTAGTTTAAATTACTACCAAAAGTAAAACGTTTTTTAGTTTGTGCGTTTGCATTTAAGCCAGCTTCGTAACCGGTATAGGCGCCAGAGAAATGCTGAAAATTAACTTGATTGTAAAAATTAAAACTGTAATTATTAAATTTTTTAGTTGGTTGTAAAGTTCTCCAACCTGCACTACCATAAATTGCTTGCTGGTCGTTAGAAAACAAAATACCTAAATCATTTGGGTTAAAATCTTTATTTTCAAAATTATAGCCAATTTCCCAATTCCAATGTCCAGAATTGTATCCAAAGCTATTATCAAAAGTATAACCTGTGTTCTGGTTGTTGATGTCATCAGAAATATTACTCATTTTAAAAGAACCATCTGCATTGTATTTACTGTCTTTAGTTTCTATATGCCAATCTAAAGCCGTAACGTTTGCATCTCTAAATCTACCATCTCTAGTAACATTTGTGTTGATTAAAGTAACCGTAGAGTTTTGATTAAACTGTTGATCTAAAACCATGATGTTGTAATTCGAAAACGGATTTGTAGTTTCTTTTCTAGTAGAAACAGTACTTGTTGTAGTTCCGCCAGACATCTGTTCTGTAGTTGTTCTAATGGTTGCTTCTGTAGTTTCTGTAATTGCATTAAAAAAACCAATTCCTAATCCGCTTTTAGTTCGTCCAGAAATTTTAATAGCATTCAACATAGTAACTTTACCAGGATAATCTGTTATTTCTTCGTTAACTCGTCTTCCGTTTGCATCAAAATTTTCTTCTTTTGTTAAGTTTGATGCTACATTAAATTGATCTATTGGTCTTCCACCAACTCTCCTAGAATAAAATAAATTTCCTTTATTAAAAAGCTCTGTACCTTCTGTAAAAAACTGTCTTTGTTCTGTAAATTGTTGTTCGAATGGACCTAAATTTAATTCAACATTATCGAAACCAACCTGACTAAAATCTGGAATTAAGGTTGCATCTAAAGTAAAATTGTCTGTTAAACCATATTTTAGGTCCATACCAACACTGTAATCATACTCTGTTTCACCATCAAAACTAACAGAGGTTGCAGAAGCGTATGGATACAAATTTAATCTAGTTGGGGGAGTTATATTTTTAAAACCTTCTATTAAACCATCATATTGAGTCCATCTTCCAACAGAATTATCAATATGCGTCCAAGTATGTTGTTCGTTTAATTTTTCTAATCTTCTATGAAAATTAAAACCCCAAGATTGTACAGGTCTATTTGCAAATCTTATGGCTCTATAAGGTAGCTTAATTTCTACATTCCAGCCTTTATCTGTTATTTTTGTAGCACTTTCCCAAACGGCACTCCAATTAAAGTCTTCATTACCGTTAGATACTTTTGCATCTCCTTGATTACCGGTGACTTGAACTATAAATTCAAATGGGTTTTGACCGTCGTCATTGGGGTTTATAGTAACTAAGAAAAAATCTGCTTGACTAAAATTATCTCTAACAGCAAATTCTTGCGGAATATTTTCTGGATCTGGGTCTAATAATTGTGCAGAAATATAAACGGCATCATCATCATAAGCTACTTTTACAAATGTTTGGTATTCAGAAGAAACTAATTTACCATTGTCTGGTCTAAAAATTACAAAATCTGATAATATTTCGGCATTTTGCCAAGCTTCATCATTCAATAACCCGTCTATTTTTGGAGCTTTTGTAACTCTATGTGTAGTAACTGTCTTTCTATTTTTGTTGTTTTGAGCTTGTGAAATTAAGACAGAAAATAGTACTAATTTAACTAATAAAATTCTTTTAAACATTTGATTTTGGTTGATTTACGTTTAAATACAAAGCGAAAGTATCTAACCTTTAGAGACTCGGTTCATAAAATTGTGTTAATTATAGTAAAGACTTTACTTTTTTAGAAGTGTTACAAATAAGAGGTGTTAAAAAAATCTTAAAGAAATATATAGATATTTTTTATTTAAAAGATTGCAGTTATAACCAATGAATTTGTATTTTTGTTTCTGTTAAAAACATTCACAAAATGAACTTACACGAATATCAAGGTAAAGAAATATTAAATAGTTTTGGAGTTAGAATTCAAAGAGGAATTGTTGCAAACACTCCAGCAGAAGCAGTAGCAGCTGCAAAAAAACTAACTGAAGACACAGGTACAGGTTGGCACGTAATTAAAGCACAAGTTCACGCAGGTGGTCGTGGTAAAGGTGGTGGTGTTAAGTTGGCAAAAAACTTAGACGAAGTTAAAAGTATTTCTGATGATATTTTAGGAATGATGTTAATTACGCCTCAAACGTCTGCAGAAGGTAAATTAGTTAACCAAGTTTTGGTTGCAGAAGATGTATATTATCCAGGTGATGAAGAGCCAGATGAATATTATATGTCTGTTTTATTAAACAGAGCAACAGGTAAAAACATGATTATGTATTCTACAGAAGGTGGAATGGATATAGAAACTGTTGCAGAAGAAACTCCGCACTTAATTTTTACAGAAGAAGTAGATCCATTATTAGGATTAATGCCTTTTCAAGCACGTAAAGTTGCTTTTAATTTAGGATTATCTGGTGTTGCATTTAAAGAAATGACAAAGTTTGTTACAGCTTTGTATACTGCTTACATCAAATCAGATTCTTCTATGTTTGAAATCAATCCTGTATTAAAAACATCTGATTCTAAAATTATGGCAGTAGATGCTAAAGTTTCTTTAGATGAAAATGCATTATATAGACATAAAGATTATGCAGCAATGCGTGATTTAAGAGAAGAAAACCCAATAGAAGTAGAAGCGAAAGCTGCTGGTTTAAATTATGTAGATTTAGACGGTAACGTTGGTTGTATGGTAAACGGAGCTGGTTTAGCAATGGGAACTATGGATTTAATTAAAGAATCTGGTGGTGAGCCTGCAAACTTTTTAGATGTTGGTGGTACTGCAGATGCTGCAAGAGTAGAAACTGCATTTGGTATCATCTTAAAAGATGAAAACGTAAAAGCAATTTTAGTAAATATTTTTGGTGGTATTGTACGTTGTGACAGAGTAGCACAAGGTGTTGTTGATGCTTATAAAAATATGGGAGATAAAATTACTGTGCCAATTATTTGTAGATTACAAGGTACAAATGCTAAAGAAGCAAAAGAATTAATTGACAATTCTGGTATGGAAATTATTTCTGCTACAGAATTTCAAGAAGCAGCTGATAAGGTTCAAGAAGTTTTAGAAGCTTAATTCTTAAAAAAAATATATTTAGTTAAAACGTCTCAATTTTATTGAGACGTTTTTTTTTAGAGTAAATTATAAAATTCATAAATAGATTATTTCAATACTTTTATTAAAATGATTAAATTAATAAAAAGTTATTTAAAGTGTTGCTAAGTAATAGCTTATGTATTTTTTTAAATTCAAAAGATTATAAAAAATTATATTTCATGTTAGTGCAGGATAGTTTGGGACTAGATGTAGATTATTTTCATCTTTTAACTAACCAAATTAATATAATATGAAAAATTCTAACATTAAAGTTAAAGCGCTAGCTTTAGCATTATCATTGGGAGTATTTACTTCTTGTGAGCAAGAGAATGAAAACATCTTCTTAGATGAAGAAAATTTAAAATTAGAAGAAGTTAATGAAGTAGACCTTCAAGCTCGTCAAGGTAGAGATTGTCAGACTAATGATTTAAATTTTGTTATACCGAATGTCTATTCAGATAAAAATGCTGGTATAAGTAAATTTGTTGATGATAGAAGTTGTTCCTATGATTATGGCCAATCGGGAAACTTTGGAGTTTATCAATTAAATAGCGGAAATAGAAATGGAAGTTTACAAACTAGAATAGAGCGAACTACAGGAACTATCGGTTATTCTAACGGAGCGTCTTTAACTGTTAGTGGTACAGTAAAAATCCTTAATTCAGGTATTAAGAATATGTCGAGCTCTCCTTATGCTCCTTCTGATATGAGAGATGAAAATGGAACTTATATTGCGCAAGTAAAAGGAAAACATACAGGTGGCGGTGGATCACCTGATCCAGCCATCATGTTATTTATTGCTAAACCAGCTAGATACAACAGAGGGTCGATTAATAATGGTGGTGCAGTTTGGCTTGATTCAAGTGGTTATCCAGGGATGTATCATATTTATGCTGAACTTATAAACAAAAGAGGAGGTTCTGGACCAAATGGGAGGAGATTAATATATATTACTAGTGTTTATAGAAATAGTGAATTTAGTTTTAATGTTACTTCTAGATTTACTTCCAATAATAATCATTATATAGATTATAATATTAATGGTTCTTCTAATTCTCATAAAATATCTAGACAAACTGTAAATGGCTATCCTTCAAATCCATTAGATACAAAAATAAGAATGGGAGCTTATAGATGTAAAGGAGGATATGCTGATATTAGATGGAAAAATAATTTATGGACTAACAAACCTAAAAATAGATAGTAACGAAAATATTTAATTATATTTGTTTACATCATAATATAAATTATTTTTACTATAACAACCACTCGCTCGAGTGGTTGTTTTGTTTTGTGTTTTTTTCTTTTAAATAGAGAAAAATGTTTTTAAACATATTTTTTTGAGTCTGAAATTTTACTCATTTTAAAATTAGGGTTACTTTATATGCTGCAAGAGCAGAAACTACATTCAGTATCTAACGTTGTGACAGAGAAGAACAGGTTATTGTTGATGCTTACAAAAATATGGAGATAAAATTACTGTGCCAATTATTTGTAGATTACAAGGTACAAATGCTAAAGAAGTAAAAGAATTAATTGACAATTCTGGTATGGAAATTATTTCTGCGATAGAATTTCAAGAAGCAGCTGATAAGGTTCAAGAAGTTTTAGAAGCTTAATTCTTAAAAAAATATATTTAGTTAAAACGTCTCAATTTTATTGAGACGTTTTTTTTATTTCATATTTTAAATTGTATTTTTAAACTATGACATTTAAAATAAGATTTTTTGCTATTGTAATGTTGCCGTTTTTTTTACAAACAGCAACATTACAAGCCAATGATTTATTTTTGAGACATTCTAATTCTATAAGAGTTTTTCAGGATAATACAGTGTTAATTAAAAAAATTAAAGCTAAAATTAATGCTTTAAGCAAAAGAAGAGATAAGCTAAAAGAACTAAAAAAGTGGTCTAATTCTCAAGAGAAAAAATATAATTTACAATTGAGTAAGCTTAATAAAAGTTTAAATAAGTTAGGAGAAGAATTTGAAATAACTTTAAATGTAGAGCAAATTGTTTCTAAGCTCCAAAAACAATTGAAGTATTTAAATAATGCAAGAGTTAATAGCGTTGCTAAAAATAAATTCACGCAAAAAGACGATTCTATTTATAAACGAAAAGCGGGTAAATTAATTGATAGTATTTTAAGGTTAAGAAGAAGTATTGAATAATTTTAAAGGTTTATTAATTTTTTTTAAAATACGAATTTATATAACATTGTAAATGTTTTGATAGTTAATTTAGTATCACTCTCAGAGAGTACAGGATAGGAGTAGTATATTTTATTTTTAGATAAAATAATATAAAATTTACCCTAGAATGAAAAATTATTACACAAAAATCAAAGCACTAACTTTTTGTGCTACTTTAGGAGCTTTAGTTGCTTGCGAACAAGAAAATAGTTTCTTGTTATTAGAAGAAAATGTTTCTTCAACAAAAAAAACTATGGGTTATTTTTATGATGTTGAAAAGTATTTTATTAGTAAAGTTTTAATGAATTAAATTTTCTCCTTTAAAACTGCAATTTCATCACGTAATTTAGCAGCAACAATAAAATCTAAATTTTTAGCTGCAGCTTCCATTTCTTTTCTTTTATCTCGAATTCTTTTCTCTATTTCTTCTTTAGGTAAATATTGTAAATCTTGCTCTGCGGCAACTTGTTTTGCGTTGTCATAATGATAACTTGATACTGCAGATTTTGATAAAGTATCGTCTATTTTTTTATTTATTTGAGTAGGTGTGATGTTGTTCTTGATATTGTATGCTATTTGTTTTTCTCTTCTTCTATTGGTTTCATCAATAGTTTTTTGCATACTTTTAGTAACTTTATCAGCATACATTATAGCCAAACCATTTACATTTCTTGCAGCTCTACCAACGGTTTGTGTTAACGATTTTACATTTCTTAAAAATCCTTCTTTATCTGCATCTAAAATAGCAACTAAAGAAACTTCTGGTAAATCTAGTCCTTCTCTTAATAAGTTTACGCCAATAAGAACATCAAATAACCCTTTACGCAGGTCTTGCATTATTTCAACACGTTCTAGAGTATCAACATCAGAATGAATATATCTACACCTAATACTAACTCTAGTTAGGTATTTTGTTAATTCTTCTGCCATTCTTTTGGTAAGAGTAGTAACCAAAGTACGTTCATCTTTTTCAACTCTTATTTGAATTTCTTCGATTAAATCATCAATTTGATTTAAACTTGGTCTTACTTCTATTGGTGGATCTAATAATCCTGTTGGCCTTATAATTTGCTCAACAAAAACCCCTTCTGTTTTTTGAAGTTCGTAATCTGCTGGAGTTGCAGATACAAATATTGTTTGATTTTGAATAGCTTCAAATTCTTCAAACTTTAAAGGTCTATTGTCCATTGCGGCAGGTAATCTAAACCCGTATTCAACTAAATTTTCTTTTCTACTTCTATCTCCTCCATACATTGCATGAGTTTGCGGCACGGTAACATGGCTTTCATCAATCACCATTAAATAATCATTAGGAAAATAGTCTAAAAGACAGAAAGGTCTTGTACCAGGTTCTCGTCCATCTAAATATCTTGAGTAATTTTCGATACCAGAACAATATCCTAATTCTCGAATCATTTCTAAATCGAATTCTGTTCTTTCTTTGATTCGTTTAGCTTCTAAGTGTTTACCAATTTCATTAAAAAAATCTACCTGTTTCATCATGTCTTCTTGAATCTGATGAATGGCATTTTGTAAAACATCCGGAGAAGTAACAAATAAGTTTGCAGGATAAATACTTAATTCTTCAAAAGAGTTTATAACAGAATTACTTTCTAAATCGAAAAGTTCTATTTCTTCAATTTCATCACCAAAAAAATGAATTCTATACCCGTTATCGCCGTAAGACGGATATATAGTTACAACGTCTCCTTTGACTTTAAATGTACCGCTTTTAATTTCGTGTTCTGTTCTAGAATATAAACTTTGTACTAATTGATGTAAAAATTTTGTTCTAGAAATTTGTTGACCTACTTGAATAGGAATAACATTCTTTTTAAATTCCGTTGGATTACCAATACCATATAAGCAAGATACTGAGGCTACTACTAAAACATCTCTTCTGCCAGAAAGTAGGGAAGAGGTGGTGCTTAGTCTTAACCGTTCGATATCTTCATTTATAGATAAATCTTTTTCTATATAAGTTCCGGTTACCGGAATATATGCTTCTGGTTGATAATAATCATAGTAAGAAACAAAATACTCTACTGCATTGTCAGGAAAAAATTGTTTAAACTCAGAGTATAATTGTGCTGCTAAAGTTTTGTTATGAGCCAAAACCAAAGTAGGTTTTTTGACCTCTTTTACAACATTTGCAACTGTAAATGTTTTACCAGAACCTGTTACACCTAATAGCGTTTGAAATTTCTCGCCAGCATTAACACTTTCTGATAATTCTTTTATTGCTTGTGGTTGATCTCCGGTAGGAGAAAAGTTTGAAACTAATTTAAAATCCATGTTGTAAAAATACGGATACTAAATGAGAATTTATTTTCTTAATAACGAAAAGTGACCAGTTTGTTTTCTAATATTTCCGTTTACATCTTTTAGAACGGCATTGTACCAATAATCATTTGTGGGTAAAAGTTTACCATTGTAAGTTCCATTCCAACCAGTTTCTGTTTTTAAGTCTATAATTTTAAGAACTTTACCAAATCTATCAAATATTTGTAAATCAACATCGGTATAAAAATTATTATCAATTCCAGAAATGTTCCAAGTATCATTAACGCCATCTCCATTGGGTGTAAAATGTCTCTGAAAATAAATAAATGAAATTTCATTTGTGTTTACAATTCCGCATTCATTTCTATCTCTAATGTAAATTTTATTAAGACCGGTTGGTACATTGGTAAAAGTATACGATAAATTAGTATCACCTTTTTTAAATTCGGTTAAAGAATTGTTATTTAAGGCGTATTCATAATCACCTAAACCTTCTACATTTATAGTTATACTATTGTTAAATCCTTCATCTTGATTATCAATGTATTTTATTGAAATGTTTTCTGCGATGCTAGATTCTAGAACAGAAAATGTTTTATAACCGGTAGTTTCTATATCATCTTCATTTCCTGGTTCGTTTTCATAAAACCTATTAATTATTACTTTGTAATCGCCACCTTTATTGATGGTTAAAGACGAATTTGTTTCATTAGGAATTTCTACAGAGTTTAAATACCATTTGTAACTATCTATAGAGTTACCAGTTTCTGAAAGAATACTTTTAGTTTCTAAAACAGGAGAATTGTCTGGGAAATTTAAACATATAATATTAGGATTAATTGCATTTAATGGTTCTGGAAGCTTGTTAACAAACAGGCTAAATTCTGCAATACCTTCACAAGCATTTCCTTTAGAAATTCTTAAATAAATTCTTGTGTTATTTCCGTATCTGTTTGCAGTGTAAGGTGCCGTTATTTCGTTGGTTTCTTTTGCTGCATCTTCTGAAGTTAAATAGTATTTAAATTGATATTCGCTTCTATTAAAAACACCAGATGAATTAGAAATTACCTTATCGATTTTCTCATCTAAATTAAAAGCGGCATCGTTAGACCCCTCACTATAATTTGTTAAATCTGTAGATGCGTTTATTTCTGCTTTGTAAATGTTTTTAAGTTGATTAAAGCCAGAAGTTGTTGGTGTAACTTTTAACTCTATTTGACCAAATACAGAACAACCAGTTGTATTATTAGTAACTTTTACTTTTAAAATATGTGAATTTGTTATTGCAGCTTCTTTATTAACGTAGCCAACTTTATTACTTATTGGTGTATCATCTAATTCAAAAAACTCAACAGAAACATCAGTAGCGTTATTTGATAATTCGATTTCTTTTGTTTCTAAATTGAAAAAAGTTTTTCCGTCTAGAGAATTAGTGTCATAATCACATTGACTGTAAATTATTGAGTTGTTTATTGTAGGAATCGATTGAAATTCTACTTCTACAGAACTATTGTATGTTTTGTCATTACCACAACTATCTGTGGTTTTAATCTCTAAATTATATTTTCCTGAGCCATAATTAGTGTTTGTAAGTTCTAGTTCTCTTGTTGTAATTCTTATTGATGTGTCTTCTTCTTTAGTCCAAACATAATTATAAGTTCCTAATGCTTCTTCTTCTAGTTTTGGCTCTAATTTTAAACTTTGATCAGCACAAACATTCTGTTTGCTATTGCTTAAAACAATACTAGAGTCTTTTACATCTACAATATCAATAGGTTTAAAAAAAGATTGTATAAAAGGAGGTAAGCCTTGGGTAGCTCTACCTGTGCCTAAGTCGATCGCATCATTAATATAGATAACATCACTAGCATCGGCATCTGGATTTTCGATAACACCAAGAAAACGGGTTCCTGGTATAGAATTATAAATTTTTCCGTTAGGACCCAATTGTAAACCACTTCTAAAACCCGTTTGAGAGCTAATTAACACCTTAGTATCAGCTACATTTGGTTTTGTTAAATCGAATTGGTAAATATTGTTTTGTGAATTAAATGTAGATACATATAATTTATTAGATTGTTTAGAGAATTCTACTCCATAAGGAGCTCCTTCATTATTCGGTTCTGTTAGTCTTTGTATATTTCTGCTTACTACGCCTGTGTTAATATCAAAATCTAAAAGTACTAAGCTACCACCTCCAAAAGAACCAAATCCTTCATTGTAATCTGCCATGGCAATTTTAGAACCATCTGGAGATACTTTTAAGTAACCTCTTTTATCAGTTAAGTTGTAAAAAATGCGACTAATTACAGGATTATTAATATTGACACCTGCGCTCGTAATTTCATAGGCGAAAAAATGATTTTCTACTACCGATAATGCCCAAATAGAACCACAGCTTCCTTGCACTGCAGTAACTTTTTCTGACCAAGAATAAGATAAGTCTTCACCAGTATAAGGGTTTGTATCTAAACTTACGGGGCCAGATGTAACTTCGCCTAAACCACCGTTTAAAGACAAGTCTATAGTGTAAAAGTTAAAACCAGGATTAACAGGATATGATGTGTTACCAACAAAATTAGTACCAACTGTAAAAAGATAATAAATGTTTTTATTCGTTGGGTTTGGTACAAATAAAGCAGATTGCGTACTCGAAGGATTTCCTTCTAAAGAAGTAGCTAGTCTGCCATCAGAAAAAGTCATTATTTCATGTTTCGAGTTGTAAAGAGTTATTCCGTCTGAATAAAATAATAAATCACCGTCTGAATTAGAAATTGATGAACATCCTTCATCTGTACTTAATTTACCATTGTTGAGCGTTTTTGGTTCTCCGTTACTAAAATCTAAACCTGCATTTTCTCCAAAATACCAAAAATTAGCTTCTTTTTGTGCGTAAAAGTTAAGAGCAGAAATTAATATAAAAAATGTAAATAAATTCCTCATTTGATGTAATTGCTATGAATTCATCAAATATATTTAAATTGTACTACAAATCTCTCTTTTTTAACAATGTAAAAGATAAATAAATAAAAATAAAAGTCCATACAGAAGCAATTACAACTGCAGAAAAATCTACAGTGTAACTTTTTGTAAAAGTTTCTCCTATTTGGTTTGCTACAGACCTAACAGCACCTAATCTTGTAAAAGGTTCTTTTATTAAATTTGCCATAGATTCGAAAGGTAAAAACTGCATTACGCTATCTACTTTTTCACTTGTGTTTTCAGAGTCTTTAAAAGTCCAGAATAAATACCCTTTAAACATGCTTTCTACAAATAACCAAACAACCATTGCTCCAACTGCAAATGCAGATCTTTTTACTAAAATTCCGAAGAATAACCCCATAGAAAAGAAGGCTACTAACTTGATAAAAAAAGCTAATAAATATTGCAAATCAGAGGTTATAATTGCCAATTCATTATAATCAGAATAAATTAAACCTAATACTAAGGAAACAAAGAATACGAATACAGTTGAAACAAAAGCAAAAACAATTACTGTATAAAATTTAGATAGTATAAATTCTTTTTTACTTAAGCCATCAATTAAGTTTTGTTTTAAAGTTTTGTAACTATACTCATTTGCCATCATAGACACAATAACTAAGAGTAAAAAGAACTTTAAAATTGCAGCAATGTAGGTGTTAAAATGCCAAATGTATGGGAAATTAAAAATTCCTATTTCTGCCAAATGAAATTTTATAGGGCCAATATCAAACTTAATTGCCGCAATTAATGCAATACAAGTTAAAAGGCCAAAATAGATAAGTGAAAGTACTTTACTAGCTTTATTATGTTTTAATTTATGAAACTCTATAGTTAATAATCTTAACATGATGTTTGGTGTTTTTTGAAAGTTGATGTTTGTTTTAAAACGATGCTAAAACAATGAATTAGTTGTTGTTTGTTAAATCTAAAAATTGCTGTTCTAAACTTGGCTTGCGTTTCACTAAATGACTTAAAGTTATTCCTTTTTCGAATAGAAAAGTATTTAGTGTTGTTGCCGAAATAGCATCGTTTAAAGTAGCGATAATAGTTTCGTGCTCTTTTGTTACCTTATTTATAGAAGGATGATTTTCTAATTCTAAAAGTAATTTTGCTTCATCATCTTCAACTTTTAATTCAAATAAACCGTTAGAAGCGGTCATTTCATCAACTCTACCGCTGTAAAGTTTTACTCCTTTTCTTATTACAACAACATGCGAGCAAACTTTTTCTACTTCGTCAAGTAAATGCGATGCTAATAAAATTGTTGTGCCTGTACTTGCAATTTTATTGATTATTTGTCTAATTTCATGAATTCCTTGCGGATCTAAACCATTTGTTGGTTCGTCTAAAATTAAAATTTCTGGATCATTTAGCAAAGCAGATGCAATTGCTAAACGTTGTTTCATTCCTAAAGAAAATGTTTTAAACTTGCTATTTCTTCTCTCGAAAAGATTTACAGTTTTAAGTTTTTCGTCTATTTTATCTGTTGAAATTCCTTTGATAGTACAAATCAATTTTAAGTTTTGTACAGCAGTCATGTAAGGATAAAAATTAGGTCTCTCTATAATTGCACCAACTTTTTTTAAGGCTTCGTGTGTAGATAATTTTCCGTCGAACCAAGAAAATTCTCCAGAAGTTCTATTAACTACATTTAAAATAATTCCTAAAGTGGTAGATTTTCCACTGCCGTTGGGACCTAAGATTCCGTATACATTTCCTTTTTTAATATCAAAAGAAAGATTGTTTACTGCGTGTACGGTTCCGTATTTTTTATCGAGGTTTTTTAAAGATAAGATAGTTTCCAAAAAGTTGAATTTAGTCGGTTATGATAGTAAGACGACTAATTTACAATTTTGTTACTTAAAAAAAAGGTATTTATTTAAATTGCTTATTTTAAGTGATTTGAGAGTTTTTGAATAATAGAATATTAATATTCGTTGAAATCAAAATCATCAAAAGGATCAAAATCATCCTCATCATCATCAAATTCTGAATCTAATTTTTCTGCTACAAATTCTTTTTCTGGAGCTTCTTTTGGAATTTCTCCTACCGATAATATAGTTTGTGGTAAATCTTGTTTTTCATCCGCAGAAATATCTACAACATCAACATAAAAAGTCCACATATTTAAAAAATCGTAAACATAAATAAGCTTGTCATTAACATTAGGTAGTGTTTCTTTTAAAACACATGTTTGCATCGAAATACCTTCACCGGCTTCTGCCATGTTAAATAACGGAATTTCATCTCCTTGATTCCATTCGTCATCCGTTCTATAAAAAGAGGCCATTTCTTGCCCTTCAAAACCAAAAGATTTTGCAATTGTAAAATGTAAATCTTCTAAATTAAAAGAATTACTTACAATTATTGTTCTTAAAATGTCTTCTTTAGTGTCTAAAATTACGCGTATTTTGTACATAGAATGGTTTAACTTTTCAGTTGCAAAAATACAATTTTTTATACGTATTTTTACATAATTAATAATAGATTATGGATAAAACAAGTATTTTAAAATCATTTAACGAGCGTTCTAAAAACACGTTAATGGAAACTCTTGATATTGAATATGTTGCTGTTGGAGACGATTTTTTAACAGCCAAAATGCCAGTAAATTCTAATGTACATCAACCTTATGGGCAGCTTCATGGTGGTGCAACTGCAGCGTTAGCAGAAAGTGTTGGTAGTGCAGCTTCTAACTTTTTTATTGATAATAAAACTCAGTTTATTAACGGAATTCAATTGTCTATAAATCATATAAAAAGTAAAAGAGAAGGTATGGTTTATGCAACAGCTAAAAATATTCACAAAGGTAAAACGACACATCTTTGGGAAGTAAAAATTGTTGATGAAAATGATGCTTTAATTTCTGTTGCTAAAATGACAAACATAGTTCTAGATATTCGTAAAAAATAATTTCAATTTGAATAATTTACTCGATACAATTGCTAAACATTTTTCTAATAATTTGCCTTTTGTTGCATATAGAAAACCGAACAAAAGTTTGGTTACTGCTTTTTTACTAAAAGATAATACGTTAGAATTTACATCAGAATTTACAGAAAGTGGTTTTGTTTTTGCGCCTTATAAAAAAGAAGAAAAGGCAATTTTATTTTCTTATAAAAAAGCTTTAATTATTTCTGAAAACATAGATGCACAAGAAAAACTTCTAAGAGATGATATAGCAACTAGTTTAGTTGATTTTGATAGGGAAAAACACATAAATATTGTAAGTAAAGCAGTAGAAACTATAAAAACTAATAATTTACAAAAGGTTGTTATTTCTAGAGAAGAACTTGTAAAATTAAAACCTGTAAACATTTTAGAGATTTACAAAACATTGCTATCAACCTACCAAAATGCATTTGTTTATGTTTGGTTTCACCCAGAAATTGGTTTGTGGTTCGGTGCTACACCAGAAACATTATTAAACTTAAAAGGCACTAATTTTAAAACAATGTCTTTAGCAGGTACTCAAGTAAATACCAACAAAAAAGACATTATTTGGAAGTCCAAAGAATTAGAAGAGCAGCAATTGGTAACTAATTTTATAGAAACACAATTACAACCAATTTCTAATAATTTAATTATTGATAAAACAGAAACAATTAATGCAGGAAGTCTTTTGCATTTAAGAACTAAAGTATCTGGAATTCTAAGCGAAAAATCTAATTTAAAAGAATTGATTAGGGCTTTACATCCAACCCCGGCGGTTTGTGGTTTGCCTCGTAATTTAGCTAGTAATTTTATAGATTCTAATGAAGGTTATAACAGAAAATTTTATACAGGTTTTTTAGGTGAGTTAAACTTTAATATTTCTAAAACAGAAATTCGAGAATCAGCTTTATTTGTTAACTTAAGATGTATGAAAATTAAAGATAATACAGCTTATATTTATGTTGGTGGCGGAATTACAAAAGATAGTATCGCAGAAAAAGAGTGGGAGGAAACAGTTTCGAAATCTAAAACTATGAAACGTGTTTTAAACTAAAAATATAAATATAAAAAAACCGCAAATAGTAAGTTTGCGGTTTTTTAATTTTTGTGTAAAATTTGAATTTGAATTGAAATTGTATATAATGTAATAAGAGATTAATTACTCTTTATTTATTATTTATTTCTTTTGAGTTGTTAAATTTAAACAAATTTTTTGAATAAACTTATATGTCATCGAAAGAAATGTCTGTAAAACTTTCTGTAGAAGCAGTTTCTTCTGCAGTATTTTTAGGCTCTTCTTTCTTAAAATCTTTCTGATGACGTTCGCTAATTACTTCATCTCCTTTTTCATTTATAATATAATCTGTTGCTTTTTTTAGCATTTCATGAAAATCTGTAAAATCTTCTTTATATAAATAAATTTTATGCTTTTGGTAATGAAAAGTTCCGTCATCGTGAGTAAACTTTTTACTTTCTGTTACCGTTAAATAATAATCGTCTGCTTTTGTTGCTCTTACATCAAAAAAATACGTTCTTCTTCCTGCTCTTAATACTTGTGAAAAAATTTCTTCCTGTTCAACTCTCTCTGCCATGTTCTTTTAAATAGTAGTTATGTTGTTTATTATTAGTAACAAATCTAATAAAATATTTTACTTAGCAATGTTAAAGATTAATTTTCTTTTTCTAAAAGTTGTTGTTCGTATAAATCTTTATAATAGCCTTTTTCTGTTATTAATTGATTATGAGTACCTTGTTGACTGATTTTACCATCGTCTAATACAATTATTTTATCAGCATTTTTAGCAGAAGAAACTCTATGACTAATAATAAAAGTGGTTTTGTTTTTAGAAACTCTTTTTAAATTTGTTAGTATTTTTTCTTCAGTCTCTGTGTCTACTGCAGACAAACAATCATCAAAAATTAAAATTTTAGGATTCTTAATAATTGCTCTTGCAATAGAAACTCTTTGTTTTTGTCCTCCGGATAATGTTACACCTCTTTCTCCTAAAACAGTATCATACTTGTTCGGGAAATCGATAATATTTTTATGAACATCCGCATCTTTTGCAGCTTGTATAATTTGTTCTTCTGTTGCATCTTCTTTTCCGAATTTAATATTGTCACCAATACTTTCAGAAAACAAAAACGGATCTTGTGGAACAAAACCAATTTGATTTCTAACATCATTAAGGTTTGCTTGTTCAATTGGTTTATTATCAATTAAAATTAAACCTTCTTTTGTGTCGTATAATCTTGCAATAAGCTCTATAATTGTAGATTTTCCAGAACCAGTTTTTCCTAAAATAGCGATTGTTTCACCTGGTTCTGCGGTAAAATTAATATTTTTTAATGCCGTAATATTTGTGTCTTCATAGGTAAAGGTTACGTCTTTAAATTCTACTTTACCGTTTAAAACTGTTGGTTTTGTGTTATTATTCTCAATATCTGGCACTTGTTCTAAAAACTCGTTAATTCGAACTTGCGAAGCTTCTGCTTGTTGTATCATAGAAGTTACCCAACCTATTACTGCAACAGGCCAAGTTAAAATATTTACATAAAGCATAAATTCTATAATTGTACCAATTTGAATTTCATCATTTATATATTGTTGCCCACCAATGTAAATAACAATAATATTGCTTAAACCAATAAGAAGTACCATTAACGGAAAAAAAAGTGCATTTGCTTGTTGTAAATGAATGTTTTTCTCTTTGCTTTTATCAGCAATTTCATCAAAATCTTTGATAATAGATTTTTCTATTCCGTAAGATTTTACCACACCAATTCCAGAGAAAAACTCTTGATTAAAAGTGGTTAATTTTGATAAATATTCTTGTACAATACTACTTCTTTTGTGAATTACTTTACTTAAAACGAAAATAGAAATTGATAAAACAGGAAAAGGGATTAATGTATACATGGTTAGTTTTACATCAATATTTATCATTTGAGTAAAACCAACTACAAGCAAAACAATCATATTCATGCTATACATTACTGCAGGACCAACGTACATTCTTACTTTAGAAACATCTTCAGAAATTCTATTCATTAAATCTCCTGTTCTATTTTTTTTGTAAAAATTTAAAGATAAGCGTTGGTATTGTTGATAGATTTCGTTTTTTAAATCGAACTCTATTAATCTAGAAGTTACAATAATGGTTTGTCTCATTAAAAAAGTAAAAAAACCAGCTAAAATTGCTACACCAATAATTATCAATACATTAATTAAAAGTTGATGTTTTACAAGTTCGATATCGGTAATTGTTCCGTTTTGGTAATCTTCTACAATATTTAAAGAATCACCAACAATTTGCGGAACCTTAAGTGCAAGTAATTTAGATAAAATGGTAATTAAAATACCAATTAATAAACGCCATTTATACTTTATAAAGTACTTATTTATATATTTTAGAGCTTTCAATTTTTAATTTGAAGTTTTAGAGATAAAAATACTACTTATTGCAATTGTATTTATTTAATTAATGTTAAAAGAAATACAAATAAGAAGTACTTTTTAATGAAGTACGAAGATACATTTTTATAAATAATTTAATGCTTTTTTTGCCTTTGTAATCTTGATATAACAAATTGAAAAAAGAAATTAAAATAGATGTGTATTTAGAAGTAAAATAATATTATTTTTGTGGCTCGTTAAAAACCAAAACCATCGTGTTTTATTTCATAAAAGTTCTTTAGAAAAAATGATTAACAGAAGACATATTCGAGTTAAAGTAATGCAATCTGTATACGCAATGTTACAGTCTCATAATGATGACATTATTAGAGAAGAAAAATTCTTAAAACACAGTGTTTTAAAAATGTTTGATTTATATGTTTTAAACATGCAGCTGTTAGTAGAAGTACAAAAATTAGCCGCAAAGAAAATTGCACTTTCTAAAAAGAAAATTCTTGCTACAGAAGCAGATTTAAAACCAAACACAAAATTTATAGATAATAAGGTAATTAATATTATTGCCGAAAGTGTAAGTGTAGAAGGATATTTAGAATTAAATAACCTAAAACATTGGGAAGACAACGATGAGTATGTAAAGATTGTATTCGAAGAACTTCAAAATAGCGATTTATATAAAAAATATATTGCTACAGAAGAAGATTCTTTTAAAATAGACAAAGCTTTTGTTATCGATTTCTTTAAAGAAATTATTGCACCAAATGAGAAGTTAGCAGATTTTTACGAAGATGAAATGATTTCTTGGGTAGATGATATTCCTTTTGTAAATACTTGGGTTGTTAAAACTTTAAGCAAACAAAAAGCAAACGGATTGTTTGTTTTAGGTTCTTTATATAAAGATAAAGATGACGAAGAGTTTGTGTCTAAGCTTTTTAGAAAAACAGTTTTAAAACAAGCAGAGTATAAACAAATTATAGAGGATAAGACACCTAATTGGGAGTCTGATAGAATTGCAGAAATAGATATGATTCTTTTACAAATGTCTATTGCAGAGTTTTTTAACTTTCCGTCGATACCAACTAGAGTTTCAATTAACGAGTACATAGAAATTTCTAAAGACTATTCTACATCTAAAAGTAGTTATTTTATAAACGGAGTTTTAGATAAGATTTCTAAAGAGTTTATAGCAAATGACAAAATTGTTAAAATAGGTAGAGGACTTATTTAAAATATGTAAACACAAAATATTTTATTAATTTTACAAAAAATAGATTTACAATGAAAAAAATATCATTCTTATTCGCGTTTTTAATAGCATCAACTTTTATGGTTTCTTGCGATAGCGGAAGTGCAACAACAAAAATTAACAAAGCTAACTTAGATAATGCAAAATCTAGAGATGCAGAAATTAAAAAAGGAGTAGCTACAATTTCTTTAGACAAAAAAGAGTACGATTTTGGTACTGTAAACGAAGGAGATATTGTAGAAACTGTATTTAAAGTAACAAACTCTGGTAAAACAGATTTAGTTATTACAAACGCAACTGGTTCTTGTGGTTGTACGGTTCCTGTGTGGCCAAAAGCACCAATTAAGCCAGGAGAAACTGGTGAAGTTGCTGTTAAGTTTAACACAAATGGAAAACCAAACAGACAAATGAAAACTGTAACTTTAACTACAAACACAGAATCTGGTAGAGAAGTTTTAACATTAAGAGGTTCTGTTACACCTAAAGCTAAATAATCATAATGTTTAACTCAATTTTATTACAATTAGATTCTGGTAGTTTGGCTAGTATGTTACCATTTGCTGCAATGATTTTAGTCTTATATTTTTTTATGATAAGACCACAAATGAATCGTCAGAAAAAAGAGAAAGCTTTTCAAGCAGAAATAAAAACTGGTACAAAAGTGATTACTTCTAGTGGTATACACGGTAAAATTACTGATGTAAATAATACAGATAATACAATAACTATAGAAACAGGAGCAGGAAAAATTAAATTCGAACGTTCTGCAATTTCTATGGAATTAAGTAAAAAATACGCAGCACCTGCTAAAAAATAATTTTGCTTAACAAATAATTTAAAGTGAGTATTGTCTAATTTAGACAATACTCACTTTTTTGTTTGTACGCTTTTGTGTAGATTGCAGTAACAAAAAATCTCTATTGAAAACAACAAAGAAAATACCCAAAACATTTATTAGTTTCCTTTTAGTTTCTTTACTAATTTGGCTTTTAATTACATTTTCTAAAGAGTATAATACATCTATTGTTTTTCCGGTAGATTATAGTAATATTTCACAAAATAAATTACTTCAAGCTACACCAACCAAAGAGTTAGAAGTCTTAGTAAAAGCAAATGGTTTTAAGATTCTTAGAACTAGGTTCAATGCAAAAACAATTGTTATTGACGCTAGCTCGTTGATTAAAAAACAAGGCACTAAACATTTTTTACTTTTAAATAAGCAGCAAAAAAATATAGCGAAACAATTACCTTCTGGTATAGAATTGAAAGAAATTGTAAAAGACACAGTGTTTTTAGATGTTGGTAGTTTAGTTTCAAAGAAAATAGCCGTAAAACCCAACTTAAAATTAAATTTTCATGTTGGATATGATCTTTCTGAAGAAGTTAAAATTACACCAGATAGTATTACTGTTTCTGGTCCAGAAATGCTTTTGTCAAAAATGAACAATGTAGAACTTGAACCTTTAGTTTTGCAAGACTTAAAAGTAGATTTTACCAAAAAACTATCAATAAAACCAAAAGAAAATTACAAAAATTTAAAATTTAAAACTAATAAAATTACTGTTTCTGGAAAAGTAGAAAAGTTTACCGAAGGGTCTTTAAATATTGAATATAAAATTATAAACGTTCCTGAAGGAGTTGTAATAAATACGCTTTCTAAAGAAGTACAATTTACATATGTTGTTGGTCTTTCTAGTTTTAATAAAATTAATAAAAGCGTAATTAAAATAGAATGTGACTACAGCGAAACAACTGCAAGTAATTTAGGATATCTAATTCCTAAATTAGTGCATAAACCATCAGTAATTAAAGGTTATAAGATAACACCAAATAAAATAGATTTTTTAATTCAGAAATAAGATGATAATTGGCTTAACAGGAGGTATAGGAAGCGGAAAATCTACAGTGGCTAAAATGTTTAATGAGTTTTCTACAGTTGCAATATATATAGCAGATATAGAAGCAAAACAGTTAATGAACACATCAAAAGTTATCAAAGAAAATCTTATTAAATCTTTTGGTGAAGAAGTGTTTAAAAATGCAGTTTTAAATAGAGATTTTTTAGCAAATATTGTATTTAAAGATAAAGAAAAGTTAAAGGTTCTTAACAATATTGTGCATCCAGAAGTTAAAAATCATTTTAAAAAATTTGTAGAAAATAACTCTGATAAAGATTACATTGTGTATGAAAGTGCAATTTTATTCGAAAGTAATACTCAAAACCAATTCGATTTTATAATTACTGTTTATACTGATTTAGAAGAAAGAATCAATAGAATTATAAAAAGAGATAATACTACTAGAAAAGAAGTGTTAAACAGAATAAATATTCAATGGAAAGACAATAAAAAAATGCTTTTATCTAACTATGTTGTTGATAATTATAATGTTAAAAACACCAAGATTTTGGTTAAACAGATTCATAATATTTTAACAAAAAAGCAATGCTCAATTTAAGGAACCCTATCAGTTCTGTTAAATAAGTCTTAAAGTTCTAATAAAACAGTTAATTTAGGTTAAAATCGATAACTACAACTTTTGAAAGTAGTAAATTTGATTTATGCGTAAAAAAATGTTTATTCTTATTGTTGTTTTAATGAGTATTTCCTTGATAGGAATTATTGCTGTACAACTCTATTGGATTAACAATGCGCTAGAAAGTAAACAAGCACAATTTAAAAATGATGTGCAAAAATCTTTGGGTGCTGCAACCGAGAGAATTAACGAAAAAGAAATTTCTACTTTTCAGAAAAAAATTAACGAAATAATTTCTAAAGAAGGATTGGCTGGTACAGCCGAATTGAAGCAACATTTAATTCAACAAATAGATACATCAACAAACACTAAAATTACAGTTGGTGGTACTTTTTTAGAAGAAAATTTTAAGTTAACATCAGATTTTTTAAATCACGATTCTATAATCTATAAAAGAGTTACAGGTAGAACAGATTTTTCTAAATTATCTTTAATTAAAAGTCCAGAAGAATTATTTCCGAAGTTAGACGAACAAAGGTTTTCTTTTACAAGAAGATACACAGAGTTTGATAGATTACAGACTATAGAAATTCTAAATTTTGTTAATAATAGAAAATTAATTCACCAACGTTTAAGCAACAAAGATTTAAATACAATTATTAAAGAAGAACTTGTTAAAAGAAACATTGTATTAGATTTTAAATATGGTGTTTATGGTTCTGATGGTTTGGCAACAAAATTAAAATCTGGTTATTACACAATCGATACAAAAGATAGTTTTAAATATCCGTTGTTTTTTGATCCTTTAGGAAACACAACTTATAATTTACATGTTACTTTTCCGGATAAAAATGATCATATTTTGGCAGGAATTTCTAATATTTTATTGCTGTCGTTGTTTTTTATATTCATTATAATTATTGCTTTTTCAAGTTCATTATATCAATTAATTCGTCAGAAAAAAATATCAGAGATTAAAACTGATTTCATCAATAATATGACGCATGAATTTAAAACGCCAATAGCAACAATAAATTTGGCATTAGATTCGATAAAAAACCCTAAGATTTTGGGTGACGATTCTAAGGTTTTGCGATATGTGCAAATGATACGTGATGAAAATAAAAGAATGCATTCTCAAGTAGAAAATGTATTAAGAATATCTAGATTAGAAAAAAATCAGATAGATTTAAGTAAGGAAACCATAGACTTACACGACATTATAGAAGACGCAATTACACATGTTAGCTTGTTAATAGAAGATAGAAAAGGTAAAGTTTCTACTCATTTCAAAGCAATTGTATCAGAATTACCAGGAAACCAATTTCATTTAACCAACGTGGTTGTAAACATGTTAGAAAATGCAATTAAATATTCTGAAGGCGCACCAATTATAGATGTTTATACCGAAAGTACAAGTAAGTTTTTTGTGTTTAAAATAAAAGATTCTGGTATTGGAATGAGTAAAAACGTTCAGAAACAAGTTTTTACAAAGTTTTATAGAGAACAAAAAGGAAACATACACGATGTTAAGGGCCATGGTTTAGGTTTGGCTTATGTAAAAGAAATTGTAGAAAAACACCACGGAACAGTTTTTGTGGAAAGTGAGAAAGGAAAAGGTAGCATATTTACAGTAAAATTACCTTTAATTTAAAATAAAGAAATAATAATGGGAAGTAAAAAGATTTTATTAGTTGAAGATGATCCAAATTTTGGAACAGTTCTAAAAGATTATTTAGCATTAAACGATTATAACGTTACACATGCAAAAGATGGAATAGAAGGTTTAATTATGTTTAAAAACAGCGATTACGATTTATGCATTTTAGATGTAATGATGCCTCGTAAAGATGGTTTTTCTTTAGCACAAGATATTCGAGTAACAAATAAAGAAGTGCCAATTATTTTCTTAACTGCAAAAACGCTTAAAGAAGACGTTTTAAAAGGTTATGCAGTTGGTGCAGATGATTATTTAAATAAACCTTTCGATTCGGAAGTTTTGTTACACAAAATTAAAGCTATTCTACAAAGAAAAGAAACAGATAATTCTACAGAAAACGAACAGTTTGAGTTTACAATTGGAAATTTCTTTTTCAATTCTAAATTACGTCATTTATCTGTTGGTAAAGATGGAGAGCCTGTAAAATTATCGCCAAAAGAAAGTAAATTGTTGCGTATGTTAGCGCTTCATAAAAACGATTTAATGCCTAGAGAGTTGGCATTAACTAAAATATGGAGAGATGATAACTATTTTACTTCTAGAAGTATGGATGTTTACATTGCTAAACTAAGAAAGTACTTAAAATTAGACGAAAAAGTAGAAATTTTAAATATTCACGGAGAAGGATTTAGATTAGTAGATAAATCTTAATTTCTAAAATTCTTCCCAAATAAAATAACTCAGTTTGTATTTCAAGCTGAGTTTTTTGTATTTTTATATTATGGCAGAATTTATAAGAATCTATAACGAAAATCCAAACCCAAAAGAAATTGCAAAGGTTGTAAAAGTTTTACAAGCTGGTGGTTTAGTTATTTATCCTACAGATACGGTTTATGGTTTGGGGTGCGATATCACAAAACCAAAAGCTTTAGAAAAAATTGCTCAAATAAAAGGAATCAAGTTAGAAAAAGCCAATTGGTCTTTTATTTGTAACGATTTAAGCCATCTTTCTGATTACGTTAAACAAATAGATTCTGCTACTTTTAAAATACTTAAAAGAGCTTTGCCTGGTCCATATACTTTTATTTTACCAGGCAGTAAAAACTTACCAAAAGTCTTTAAAAAGAAAAAAACGGTTGGTATTAGAATTCCAGATAATTCGATAATTCGAACCTTAGTGCAAGAACTTGGCAACCCAATTGTATCTACATCTATTAGAGATGATGATGATGTGTTAGAGTATACTACAGATCCGGAGTTAATTTTTGAAAAATGGCAAAATTTAGTTGATGTTGTTATTGATGGTGGTTATGGCGGTAATGAAGCGTCTACCGTAATCGATTTAACAGAAGAGCCAGAAGTAATTAGAGAAGGAAAAGGAAGTCTAGATATTCTTTAATTCTTATTTTAAGTTTTCAAATTTTTTTCTACCTAAAATAAAATGTTGCCAAACAACACTTGTATGTAAATTGTAGTGTTGTTTCTTTTGTAATAACTTTCTCTTCTTTAAATATTTATAAAAATTTTTATAGAAACTAAAATGTGCTTTTACAACAGCAAAAGTATGTACGGGTCTTAATTCGATTAGAAACTTTAATCCTGCAATTCCGTCTAAAATTAATCTAGAAAAAATTACAAATAAAAACCACTTTTTAGGCACGTTTTTTACAACATTTAGTAAACTATTTCTAAAGTTTAAAAATGTTTTATGCGGATTCGTTTCTTGTAAAGTTGCTCCGCCAACATGATAAACAGTAGACGCGCCAACATATTTTACTTTATAACCAATATTTTGAGTTCTCCAACATAAATCTATTTCTTCTTGATGTGCAAAATAATCTTCATCAAAGCCACCAAGTTTGTGATAAACATTTGCTCTAATAAACAAACAAGCGCCAGAAGCCCAAAAAATTTCTGAAGTATCATCAAATTGATTTTGGTCTGTTTCTAGAGAATTAAAAATTCTTCCTCTACAATAAGGGTATCCGTATAAATCTATAAATCCGCCAGCAGCACCAGCATACTCAAATTTAGTTTTATTTTTAAAATCTAATAATTTAGGTTGAATAATAGCTGTTTTATCATCATTATTAAAAACATCTAATACCGGTTTTAACCAATTTTTAGTTACTTCAACATCAGAATTTAATAAACAATAAATATCTGCATCAATAGCTTGTAAAGAATCGTTATAACCTTTTGCATAACCGCCATTGGTTGGGTTTTCAATAATTTTTACCGACGGATAATTCTCTTTAATATAAGAAATAGAGCTATCTGTAGAAGCATTATCAGCTACATAAACTTCGGCTTCATTTAAGCTAAAATTAACTACCGATGGTAAAAACTGTTCTAATAGTTTTTGACCATTCCAATTTAATATGACGATTGCTGTTTTCAAGGGTGCAAATTTACGTTATAAAACTTATTTAAAACTATTAGAAAATGGATAATTCTAATAAGATAATAACTAAATATAATCTGGTATGTCTTTTAAGAAAATATAAGTTTCATTTTCAAAGTCCATTTTACAATAAAAATGTTGCAAACCGTTGGTAACAATTAAATAATTTGCTTTTAATTTTAAGTTATATCTCGCAATTTGATCAAAAGTAGCTTGCGTAATTTTAATAGATGGCGCTTTACATTCCACAATAATATCTGGTTTACCTTTTGCATTAAAAATTAAAATATCTGTCCTTTTTTTTCTATTGTTTATCGTTAATTGTTTTTCTAAGGCAATAAGAGATTTCGGATATTTTTTTTCTTCTAAAAGATATAAAACAAAATGTTGTCTTACCCATTCTTCTGGTGTTAGTACCAAGAATTTTTTTCTTAAAATATCAAAAATAAGCATGTTATTTTCGTTACTTTTGAGACGGAAATTGTAGTTGGGTAGGTTCAGTTTTTGCATCGGTCAAAAGTAATTAAAAAACAGTTATGATACATTTATTAGTTGGTAATACTGGCGCAGGTAAATCTACATACGCAAGTAATTTAAAAAAAGAAACTTCTGGTATTATTTTTACTTTGGATAAATGGAATAAAGTTTTATTTTTTCCGGATAAGAAAGATATAGATGGTTTAGATTGGTTTTTAGAAAGAATTGACAGAGCAGAAATTATAATAGAAGATTTGATATTACAGTTAGAAGCTAGTGGTGTAGATAGTATTTTAGATGTAGGACTTTCTAAGTTTTTGCACAGA
Source organism: Polaribacter sp. BM10 (assembly GCF_002005425.1). GTDB lineage: Bacteria > Bacteroidota > Bacteroidia > Flavobacteriales > Flavobacteriaceae > Polaribacter > Polaribacter marinaquae. Next base: position 458,288 of record NZ_CP019704.1, read on the forward strand.
GAAAAGTATAGAAAATTCGCTAACGATAATACTATTAATGTTCAACTTCATTTTTTAGATGTTTCAAAAGAAATTAGAAAAGAAAGAGTATTAAAAAGAAACTTAGATAAAGGATTTACTTTTGAATTTGAAGTTAGTGAGGCTAATTTTGAATTTATGGAAAACTGGTTTGAAACGCCAACAGAAGAGGAATTACAAAATGCAATAATTATAAAAGAATAAATGAACGAAGTTAAAGCCATTGTATCAGATATTAAAAGCGGTACTATAAAACCCATTTATTTTTTAATGGGAGAAGAACCATATTATATTGATAAGATTTCAGATTATATTGAAGAACATGTATTAGATGAAGCAGAAAAAGGTTTTAATCAGCAAGTAATGTATGGTAGAGATGCAAGTATAGAAGATATTGTTTCTGCGGCTAAACGTTACCCAATGATGGCAGAAAGACAAGTTTTAATAGTTAAAGAAGCACAAGACTTAAGTAGAAATATAGAAAAGTTAGTTTCTTATGCCGAAAATCCGCAACCAACAACAGTTTTAGTTTTAAATTATAAATATAAAAAGTTAGATAAACGTAAAAAATTACACAAAGCGATTGCCAAAACAGGTGTTATTTTCGAGAGTAAAAAATTATATGAAAATCAAGTTTCAGATTGGATTCGTAGAGTTTTAAGCGGTAAAAAATACCAAATTGAACCAAAAGCAGCTTTAATGTTAGTTGAGTTTTTAGGTACTGATTTAAGTAAAATTTCTAATGAATTAGAAAAATTAATGCTTGTGTTACCAGAGGCAACAATTATTAACGATAAACATATCGAAGAAAATATAGGTATTTCTAAAGACTTTAATAATTTTGAGTTAAGGAAAGCAGTAGGAGAGAAGAATATTGTAAAAGCAAATCGAATTATTAATTATTTTGCAGAAAATCCAAAAAGTAATCCTTTAATAATGACTATATCTTTATTAAACGGTTATTTTACGCAACTACTTTCTTTTCATGGTTTAAAAGATAAATCAAAAAACTCTGTGGCAAAAGCAATTGGCGTTAGTCCGTATTTTGTTGATGAGTATTTTTTGGCAGCTAGAAATTATCCAATGCGAAAAGTAGCACAGGTTATTGCTATGTTAAGAGAAGCAGATGTTAAAAGTAAAGGAGTAGGAGCAAATCAAACAAGTCATGATATTTTAAAAGAATTGTTATTTAAAATTTTACATTAAAAAATAAATTAAAATGAAAAATATTTTTGAAAAAGAGGTTAGTAATAAGGTTATTGCTAGAATTGATAAATTAACAACATCTAGCCAACCACATTGGGGTAAAATGTCTGTTTCGCAAATGTTGGCACATTGCAATGTTACTTACGAAATGGTGTATACCGATAAACATCCTAAGCCAAATGCTTTTATGAAGTTTATGCTGAAATTGTTTGTTAAAAATGCAGTTGTTTCTGCTAAACCTTATAGTAAAAACGGAAAAACAGCACCTCAATTTATAATTGTTGAAGAAAAGGATTTTGAGCTAGAAAAAACAAGATTGATAAATTACATCAATCAAACCCAAGAATTGGGAGCTAAACATTTTGAGGGTAAAGAATCTCATTCTTTTGGTGCATTAACTTCACAAGAATGGAATAATTCCTTTTACAAACATTTAGATCATCATTTAACTCAATTCGGAGTTTAAAAATCAAAATAAAAAAACCGAGCATTAGCTCGGTTTTCTTTTTTTAAGGTCTATATATTTTTTCGTATAAATCTTTGTAAATATCTTTAATTATAGCTCTTTTCATTTTCATTGTAGGTGTTAAATGACCGCCATCAATAGACCAAACGTCTTTAGTAAGTTCAAAACGTTTAATACGTTCCCATTTACCAAATTGTTCGTTACATTTATCTACTTCTCTTTGAATTCTATTAATTACTATTTCAGAACTGATAATTTCTTCATTCGTTTTTCCAATTGATAAACCTTTTTTATCAATCCAATCTTTAATAAATTCAAAATTTGGTTGAATAATTGCTGCAGGCATTTTCTCACCTTCACCAATAACCATTATTTGTTCTATAAATAAAGATTGTTTTAATTCTCCTTCTAATAATGGTGGTACTACATATTTACCACCAGAGGTTTTAAACATTTCTTTAGTTCTTCCGGTAATTTTTAAGAAACCTTCTTTATCAAATTCACCTTTATCACCTGTATGAAAATAACCATCTTTTAAAACTTCAGAAGTTTTTTTAGGGTCTTTATAATAACCCAACATTACATTTGGTCCTTTTACTAAAATCTCTCCGTTCTCAGCAATTTTAACTTCAACTTTGCTTATAGTTTTACCAACAGTACCTATTTTAAAACCTTTGTTTTTTTGGTCGTTTACAGAAATTACAGGAGAAGTTTCAGTTAACCCATAACCTTCCATAATTGGCATGCCTGCAGCAGCAAAAACTCTAGTTAATCTTGGTTGTAATGCTGCGCTACCAGAAACCATAATCTTTAAATTTCCTCCCAAAGCTTCTTGCCATTTAGAAAATATTAGTTTTCTAGCTAAACTTAGTTGTTTTTCGTACCACCAACCGTTTGCGCCATTAGGCTCGAACTTTAGCCCTAAGTTAACAGCCCAAAAGAAAAGTCCTTTTTTAATTCCAGAAAGAGCTTCTCCTTTTAAAATAATTTTATCGTAAATTTTCTCGTACAAACGAGGCACTGCAGTCATTACGTTTGGTTTAATTTCTTGAGCGTTTTCAGATAATTTTTCTATTGATTCTGCAAAATAAATAGATACACCACAATATTGGTATAGATACAAAATCATTCTTTCAAAAATATGACAAACAGGTAAAAAGCTTAATCCTAAATCTTTACCATCGTCTAAAGGAACACGCTCTTTAGCGGCTAAAACATTAGAGACAATATTGTCATGAGAAAGCATTACACCTTTAGGTCTACCTGTTGTACCAGAAGTATAAATAAGTGTTGCTAAATCTGTTGGTTTTACAGCTTTTTTTCTTTGTTCAACTTCATCTTGATTTGCAGTATCTTTTCCTAATTCTAAAACATCTTTCCAAGATTTTTCTGAAGCAATATCATCAAAAGTAAAAACACCTTTTAACATTGTATTTGCTTTAATCTGGTTAAGCTTTTCTAAAACTTCTTCATCAGAAACAAAGCAATAAATAGCTTCAGAATGATTTAAAACATATTCATAATCTTCTTTACTAATTGTTGGGTAAATTGGTACATTTTGTGCACCAGTTTGTAAAACACCAATATCACAAATATTCCATTCTGTTCTATTGTTTGATGATATAACTGCAATTTTATCGTTAGGTTGAACACCTAATTTTAATAATCCTCTACTTAGTTGGTTTGCTTTTTCTACATATTCTTTGGTCGAAGTACTTACCCATTTATCATTCAATTTAGTTGATAACGATTTATTTAAATTATATGTTTCTAATTGATAATAAGGGATGTCAAATAACCTGGTAATTTCTATCGGCATAAGTTCTATTTTGTAAAATGCAAATTAGGGAAATTACTGCTATTTAACAAATACTTATTTTAAGAGATTATAAATTATTAAATCTTTATTTTTAGTCTATTATTATTTTTGATAATATAGAATTAATGCATTTTTTTTGACAATTAAGGTTTAAATTATTATTGTATTTAACTGCTTAATTTTTAAAAGTTTGCGTTTTAATAAAATAAAAAATTCTTAAAATATATGATTGATTCTAAAATTGAAAAACCTAGCTTTTTGATTAAAAAGCTAGGTTTAATTGGTTTTGGTCAGCCCCTAATCTAACCGTTTTTCCATTATGCTGCAATTTACAAATATTTAAAAAACTGCATATACGTATAAATACCTATTTATTATTTATTAAATATTTATTGAAGTTTTTACCGTTTATTTTGGTGTATTTAGAGTCGATTTCATAATTAACATCCATCCCTGTAATATCAAAACCACCAGAAACATTCATGTATTTTATATTAAGATCTTCTTTAAATTGAGTGTTGTTAAATGAAACTCCGTTTTTAAATTGTGTATATTTAAATGTAGCGGTATCCTTAAATATGGCATTTGCAAAACTTACATTTTTACTAAATTTAGCATACTTAAATGTTGCAACTTCATTAAACTTGGTTTTATAAAAGTTGCTTTTTTGAAGGAATTTAGCATATTTAAAAGTGTTATCATCATTAAAAGTTGAATATGAAAAATCTGAATCTTTGTCAAAATCAGAATATTTAAACATAGCTTTTCTAGTAAATTCACAGTTTTTAAAAATTACTTCTTCTTCAAAACTTGCTGTAAAAGTATAACCAGATTCTTCTGTAGGTATGTAAGCTAAAACATCATTATTAAAAGTGCAGTTTTTAAAAGAAATTTTTACGCTAATTAGTTTTTTGATTTCGTTTGTATTACTGTTATTATTAGAGTTCCAATTAAACCAACTGCTTTTTTTCTTTTTAGGTACATTTTTTAAAGCATCATCCATAAATGTTAAATCTAAAACTCCTATGATTGTTGCATTTTTGATTGAGATATTTTTGCCATTTTTTATATCATTTAAAATAGTTGATGCTTCTATTTTCTTTTGAGAAAAAATAGAATTGTTTATACAAATCGTTAAGATTAATAGAGTAATTATTTTTTTCATGTTATAAAGTTTTAGTGTTTTATATAATGACTTTGTAAAACCTGATTTGTGACACTTTCTTTTTTAAAAATTAAAAGACCGAGAATACATCTCGGTCTTTTGCCTAAAACTAAAATACTAAAATAAATTTTACATCATTATATATAAATATCAGCCCCCCCAATATCGATTGATGAAAATCTAATATAAATATACAACGAGTAAATATGGATTTAATGTAAATAATCGTACTTGGTATTTCTAAAAATCTCTTTTATTAATAAGAATTCGTCTTTAAAATAGTCTTTTAAAGATTTTGACGTAAACGATTTAAAATCTTTGGCAAAGTGAGATTCATCGTAATAATCATACATATAAATTAGGTCCTTCAGTTCAATTTTTTTTCCTTCATATTCTTTCATTAATTTCTTAAATCTATGAATTCTAATGTATTTAGAAGGTGTTAAGCCTACTGTTTTTTTAAAATTGGTTTCTAAAGTTTTTTGACCAAAGGGTAAGTCTTCTAAAATTTCATTGACAGAAATCATTCCTTCTTTAAGATGAATTTTTTTTACAAGTTCATCTATAATTAAGGTATTTTTATTTTCTGTTAAAGGCAAGGTTAGAATATAATCTTCTAGTTTATCGAATACTTGGTGATATTCATCTTTTCCTTTTAAAAAAATGTTTTCAAGTTCTGAAGTTATTACTTGGTTTATTTTATGAAAGCACTTGTATTTATTAGTTATTGATGAAGCATCGATATTGGTTAATTTGTGTAAAGATGTAGCTTTAAAATTCATACCGCAAACAATACCTTCTTTATATAAATTAAATTTATAAGATTTACTAAATTGGCCATAAACACTAAGCTTATGTAAATCTGTAACTTCTTTTGCGAGAGATATTCTTTGACCTTTACTATAAAAATAGGCTAAACCAGAAAAGTTTAAAGGCGGAATTATAGCTTCTAACGGTACGTCTTTTTTTTGATAATCAATTAAAAAAAACTCCTCGATTAAATGAGAAGTTTTTGTAACATCAAAATAAGTTAGCTCCATAGAATTTTAATTATAATTTTAAAAATAAAAAAAAAATCCTATAAAGCTATTTTTAATTTATTTTTTATTGATTATCCAGTCTTTTGCATTTACAAAAGCTTGTAGCCAAGGTGTAACTTCATCTTGTCTATCCGTAGGATAATTTGCCCAATTCCATTGAAAAGTAGAGCGTTCTATATGTGGCATTGTAACTAAATGTCTACCAGTTTTATCACACATCATTGCTGTATTAAAATCAGAACCATTTGGGTTATTTGGGTAACCTTCGTAACCATATTTAGCAACAATATGATAATTATTTTCAGTTTCTGGTAAGCTAAATTTACCTTCACCATGAGAAATCCAAACCCCTAACTCTGTACCTGCCAAAGAAGATAACATTACAGAATTGTTTTCTTGAATTTTTACTGATGTAAATGAACTTTCATGTTTTTTAGAATCGTTGTGTACCAATTTTCCATGAACTTTATGTTCTGGATTAATCAAGTCTAACTCCATCCATAATTGTGCACCATTACAAATACCAACAGATAAAGTATCTTCTCGTTTAAAGAAGTTTTTTAAAGCTGTATTTGCTTTTTCGTTATATTTAAAAGCACCTGCCCAACCTTTTGCAGATCCTAAAACATCAGAATTAGAAAAACCACCAACAGCACCAATAAATTGAATGTCTTCAAGAGTTTCACGACCAGAAATTAAATCTGTCATGTGTACATCTTTTACATCAAAACCAGCTAAATACATAGCATTCGCCATTTCACGTTCTGAGTTAGATCCTTTTTCTCTAATAATTGCAGCTTTTGGTTTCTCAGTTACAATTTTAGGTAATTTACCTGTAAAGTTTTCTGGAAATTTATATGTTAAAGGCTGTTTTTTATAATTATCAAATCTATCTTGCGCTAAATTATTAGCAGTTTGTTTTTGATCTAATAAGAAAGAAGTTTTATACCAAACATCTCTAAGTTCTGCAACATCAAAAGAAAAGTTATCTGTGTTATTTTTTATGTTTACAATACCAGAGTTATTTGCAGTACCAATTTTAAATACCGCAATACCTTTATCTTCTAATTCTTTTTCTACTGATGTATCCGCTTGAAATACAATTCCGGCATTTTCAGAGAATAATACTTTTATAGAGTCTTCTTCATTTAAATCAGAAATATCGAAGTCTGCACCTAAATTTACATCAGCAAAACACATTTCTAATAAAGTTGTTATAAATCCGCCAGAAGCAATATCGTGTCCTGCCTTAATTTTATCAGCTTTAATTAAATTCTGAATTGCATTAAATGTCTTTTTTACATAAGAAGAATTTGTAACATCTGGTGTTTCGTTACCAATAGCATTTAAAGCTTGGTTAAAAGAGCTTCCTCCTAATTTATATTCGTCTTGAGAAATATTGATGTAATAAATATTTCCACCATCAATTTGTAAAACAGGCTCTACAACTTTAGAAATTTCATTACAGTTTCCGGCAGCAGAAATAATAACAGTTCCCGGTGAAATTACATCTCCATCAGGATATTTTTGTTTCATTGATAAAGAATCTTTACCAGTTGGCACGTTGATACCTAAATCTACAGAAAACTCAGAAACAGCTTTAACAGCTTTATATAAACGAGCATCTTCGCCTTCGTTTTTACAAGGCCACATCCAATTTGCAGATAAAGAAATTGAACTTAAATTATCTTTTAAAGGCGCCCAAATAATATTTGTTAATGATTCTGTTATTGCATTTCTACTTCCTGCCTCTGGATTAATTAATGCAGAAATAGGAGCGTGCCCAATAGAAGTTGCTACACCTTCTTTACCGTTATAATCTAAAGCCATTACACCAACGTTGTTTAACGGTATTTGTAAAGGACCAACACATTGTTGTTTGGCAACTTTACCACCAACACATCTATCTACTTTATTTGTTAACCAATCTTTACAGGCAACAGCTTCTAGTTGTAAAACTTGCTCTAAATAGATTTTTAAATTTTTTGTTTTGTAACGAGGATTTTTATAATTTCTGATAACAGTTTTATCTGTCATTATGGTTTTTGGCGAAGAACCAAACATATCTTCTAAAGCTAAATCCATTGGTTTTTCGCCAGTAGTTTTAGATTCGAAAGTAAAACGATTATTACCAGTAACTTCACCAACAGTATACATTGGCGAGCGTTCTCTTTCTGCTATTTTTTGAAGTGTTTCTGTATGTTTTTTAGCAATTACCAATCCCATTCTTTCTTGAGATTCGTTACCAATAATTTCTTTTGCAGATAAAGTCGGATCACCAACAGGTAATTTATCTAAATCGATTTTACCACCAGTATCTTCTACCAATTCTGATAAACAATTTAAATGTCCGCCAGCACCATGATCGTGAATTGATACAATAAAGTTTTCATCACTTTCTACCATACCTCTAACTGCATTAGCAGCACGTTTTTGCATTTCTGGGTTAGATCTTTGTACAGCGTTTAATTCAATTCCTGATGCAAATTCTCCGGTATCTGCAGACGAAACTGCAGCACCACCCATACCTATTCTGTAGTTTTCACCACCAAGAATAACAATTTCATCACCATCTTTTGGTGTATCTTTTAAAGCTTGTTCTGCTTTACCGTAACCAATTCCGCCAGCTTGCATAATTACTTTATCGAAACCTAATCTTCTTGCTTCAGCATCACTAGAAGCTGCATTTTCTTTATGCTCGAAAGTTAAAACAGAACCTGTAATTAATGGTTGCCCAAATTTGTTTCCAAAATCCGAAGCTCCGTTAGAAGCTTTTATTAAAATATCCATCGGAGTTTGGTATAGCCAATCTCTGGCTTCAAATTTTTGCTCCCATGGTCTTTTTTCTTCCAATCGCGAGTAAGAAGTCATATAAACAGCTGTTCCTGCTAAAGGTAAAGAACCTTTACCACCAGCAAGTCTATCTCTAATTTCTCCTCCAGAACCAGTAGCAGCACCGTTAAAAGGCTCTACAGTTGTTGGGAAATTATGTGTTTCTGCTTTTAATGAAATTACAGAATCAAAATCTTGTGTTTGATAAAAATCAGGTTTATCTGCTGTTTTAGGAGCAAACTGTTCAACTTTTGGTCCTTTTATAAAAGCAACATTGTCTTTGTATGCAGAAACAATGTCATTAGGGTTTTGCTTTGATGTTTCTTTAATCAATTTAAAAAGAGAAGTTGGCATTTCTTCTCCATCAATAACAAAAGTTCCGTTAAAAATTTTATGACGACAGTGTTCTGAGTTTACTTGAGAAAACCCAAATACTTCAGAATCTGTTAATTTTCTATCTATTTTTTTTGCTACACTTTCAAGGTATTCAACCTCTTCTTCGCTTAAAGACAAACCTTCTTGATTGTTATAAGCAGCAATATCATCAATTTCTATAATTGCTTTTGGTTGAATATCAATAGCAAATGAGTCTTGATGTAAGCTCTTAAATTTTTCTGAAATCATTGGGTCAAAATCAGAAAAATCTTCTGAAACAGCTGTAAATTCTTCAATTCTAATGATGTCAGAAATACCCATGTTTTGAGTGATTTCTACTGCATTTGTACTCCATGGTGTAATCATTGCAGCTCTAGGGCCAACAAAAAAAGCATCTATTGATGCCTCATTTATTTTTGGTTGATCGGCAAAAAGCCAAGTCAATTTTGCAATTGTTTCTGTTGTTAATTCTTTTGTTGTTTGAACAGCGAATACTTTACTGTTTTTGTTTCCAAAGAAATGAATCATTATTGTGTTGTGTTAGCGTTTGTTGTAAATGACAAATTTACTTTTTTTCAACTTAATTTTAACTATTTATTTACGCGAAATTATATAGTTTTTTCAATAGGTTTTTAACAAAAAAAAAGACGACTTAAAATTGTCGTCTTTTAAATTTTACTAAGTAATTTCTTATTGTTTGATAAACTTTTTTGTAATCGATTGGTTTTGCGTATTTAATTTTAATAAATACATACCTTTAGATAACTTAGAAACATTTATAGAACTGTTTGCGTTTTCTATTGTTTCTGATTGTACTAATTTACCTAAAACATTATAAATATTTATAGTTGCTTTTTCGTTGATATTAAAAAATAACTTGTTTCCTGTAACAGGGTTTGGATACATTTTGAAACCGTTTAAGGTCTCTGAGTTTGTACTTAGAGTTACAGTGTGACTTCCAATGCCGTTAAATGTGTTTTCAGGAAAAGCAGTCCATTCACCTGTTTTATCAAAAGTAGTGTTAGGTGCAGTAATATCTCCGTTTCTTCTTAGTGTTACGTCTTTGGCAAATATTGCACCATTTCCAAAAACACCAATCATATCAATTAATACATCGTCTTTAAATAAAGCAACTGCGTCATCACCATTAAAGTTTACTGGTTGACCATAGTTTGTGTCGATATTATTTGGTTGCACTAAATCTACTTGTCCATTAGGATTAGATGCAGAATATGGTTGTAATTCTGGAGCAGAGTTATCTCCGTTACCAACAACAAAAACATCTCCAGGAACAATACTTTTTACAGATCCTTTATCTAAAGCTAAAGGTGTAGTCCAAACACCAGATCCATTTCTTTCTAACTTTAAAACATATCCTGCTAAACTTACAGTGCTACCTGTTAAGTTTACAATTTCAATGGCTTTATTTGTACCACCATTTCCTTCAACATATTCAGAAATAAACAATTTTGTTGCAGTACCACCAGATGAACCGTCGGTAGTTGTTGCGCTAACTGCTGCAGATTTTGCAGACATATTATTGTCTTTGTCTTTAGCTAATACTGATACGCTATAAGTAGTAGATGTTGCTAAATTTATGATTGCATAATTTGTGTCTGTTGTATTTGCGTGAAAAGTATCATCTAAATAAACGTCATAACTTGCAACGGCATTATTATCTGTAGATGCAGACCAATTTACCATAAAAGAGCTGTCTGTAACATTTGTAATTGTAACATTACTAGGTACAGTTGGAGCTGTTGTGTCTGATAATGTTTGTCCTGTAACTACGTCACTTGCTTCAGAACTATTAATTTGATCTTTAGCAATAACTTTAAAGCTATATGATGTACCTGCTTCTAAACCGGTAATAGAAGTATTAGTTGTTGTAGTTTGTTTTGTTAAAACATTATTAACATAAACATTATAACCTGTAACACCAACATCATCTGTAGAAGCTGTCCAATTTAAATCGATTGATGTTAAAGTTATATTACTTAAAGTTACATTTGTAGGCTTAGTAGGTGCTTGTGTATCGCTACTAGTGTAAATACCCCAAGTATCTTGTGCTGCATCTCCGCCCCAAATTCTAGTTGCTAAATATGGATTATCTATAAAAGGGTTTCTGTTTCCTTGCGCATAAGTATTCGAAGTATTTTCATGAAATGTATTACGAGCTTTTTCAAAGTCTGAAACAGGATCTTCTGCATTCCATTTTAAAAATAAATCAATCATGTCATCTGGCGTAAATTGATTACTACCAACACCTACAGCAGTAGGTAAACATTGGTCTCCGTAACGAAGATACATGTACATAATAATTCTAGCAACATCACCTTTCCATTCATCTCCAGGATACCAACCTCTTGTATTTGCACCTTCAGGACCGTTGTAAGTTACGTTAGAACGAGAAGAATTACCAGTACCTATAGCAAATTTATAATTATTTCTTTCTGAATTTCTGTTTTTATCTGCAGGTCTTAAGTTGTGTGCATCTGTACCAGGACCAGGATTATTTGTAACCAAACTTGGGTTTGCCAAAGATTTAGAAAAAACATGTTCTCTGTTCCAAACAAAGTTATCACCATTTCCTCTATCTTGTAAAGAATTATCTCTAGTTCTGTCGTTTGTAATATCTTGGTCGGTTCCATTTTCCCAACCATAAATTAAAACAACTTTAGATGCATCGACATCTTTGTCTGTAACCTTAGAAGCTTCCCAAACACCAGGAGTGTAACTTAATAAGTTTGTGTGTGTACTAATAATTTTTGTTGCTAAAGCATCTTTTAAATCTGTACCAGTTAATTGTAAATTAACATCATTGTAATAAGCTTCTTGACAGAAAGAAATTAAAGAGGTTAAAGTAAGAATACTAAAAAGTAATTTTTTCATCATATGTATTTATTAAAAATTAAAAAATAGATATTTCTTTTTCTGCAATTAAACCTTAATACTAGCAATATATTAAGCTTGTTTTTTTTCTAAAAGCGCCATATAAAATCCGTCGAAACCAGAAATATGAGCTAATACTTTTTTATCTTTTACAAAAGTAAAGTCTTTTCCTGCTTCTGATGTTAAGAAATTATTAACTTGATCTTGATTTTCTGAAGGAAGAATTGAACAAGTAGCATACACCATTTTTCCGCCTGGTTTAACCATTTTAGAATATTGTTGTAAAACGTCTTGTTGAACTTTTTTAATATTGTCTATAAATTCTGGTTGTAATTTCCATTTAGAATCGGGGTTTCTTCTAATAACACCTAATCCAGAGCATGGTGCATCTATTAAAACTCTATCTGCTTTACCGTGTAGTTTTTTTATAGGTTTTGTAGAGTCGATAACTCTTAAATCTATATTGTGGGCCTTGTTTCTTTTTGCTCTTACTTTTAGTTTACGTAGTTTGCTTTCGTAAATATCCATAGCAATAACTTGCCCTTTGTTTTCCATTAAAGCAGATAAATGTAAAGTTTTACCACCAGCACCAGCACAGGTATCTACTACTTTCATACCAGGTTTAACATCTAAATACGCAGCAACCAACTGAGAAGAAGCATCTTGGACTTCAAAAAAACCATTGTGAAAAGCTTCTGTTTTAAACACATTTGCTCTTTCTGGTAATACCAATGCATCTGGATGATTTGGTACAAATTCTGTAATTACGTTTTCTGCTCGTAACTTTTTTTGAAGTAATTCTTTAGAAATGTTTAAAGTATTAGTTCTTAAAATAACTTTTGCTTGCTCGTTTAAAGCGGCAATTTCTTTGGTCCAAACTTCATTTCCTAATTCTTTTTCGCATAAGTCATCCATCCAATCTGGTATAGATTCTCTAAATTTTCTTGTTTTAGAAAGTTCTGCAAAACGACCTTTAATTCTTCTTTCTGGTACATCACCAATTTGGTTCCAGTCTGGTAAAGCAATTCCTCTTAGAATACACCAAACAGAAAAGAGTCTCCAAATATTATCTCTATCATAAGGTACTTTTACTTCGGCAATTTCTGCATAAAGTCTATTCCATCTTACAATGTCGTAAATTGTTTCTGCAACAAATTTGCGGTCTCTAGCGCCCCAGCGTTTATCTCTCTTTAAAGCTTTTTCTACTGCTTTATCTGCATAAACGCCTTCGTTAAATATATCTCTAATACTGTCTATAACAGCAAATGTTAAATTTCTATGTAATCTCATTTTTTAAAAATGTAATGGAGTTCAAAGATACATGAAATAAAAAATATATTTGGTTTAGTTTTGCAATCAATTTATAAATAAAAAAAAGGTTTTCTGAATTGTTATCTTCAGAAAACCTTTTAAAATTTTAAAATAATTAATTTAACTATTCAGAGACTATTTTTTTACTGATTATACCTTTATCAGTTTGTACATTTACAATGTAAACTGTCTGTGATAAGTTTTTAGTTTTTAATCTATTTTCTATAGAATTTTTAAAGATGTTCCAAGAAGCCATTTTTTGACCTAACAAATTAAATAGTAATACCTTTTTAATTTCTAAATTCTCGTTATTTTGAATCACCAATTCTTGTTGTTGATTGTCTAAGAAGATGGTAATTTTGTCGTTTAAAGGATTTTCTAAATTATCATCTACACTTAATGTAGTTTCTCCTTTAAATACAATAGCAAATCTATCTGTGTAAACGCCCTTTTTTAGTTGTAAAGCAACTTCATTATTGGTTAAAGATTGAGTTGTATTGTGTAACTTGTCTTTTAAAAATATTTCTGTATTTATTCCAAAAGAATCATCAATAGTTAAAATATTTGTACCATCATAATCCATTAGAACCTCAAAAGGGATTTCTAATTCTGAAGAAAAACCTTGAATTCCTGCAATTACATATTTGCTCTCGTTATTTGGGAATTTCCAATAAATATCAGTTGAACCGATGTCAAAAATAGGACTATCATAACCTTTATCAAAGTTAAAAGTATTGTTACTGCTAAAAGAAACCCCTATTTGTCTGTGTAAACTGCTACCTTCATTACTAATAAAATCCATTCCTAACTTAATAAACGGAAGTTTGTTAAAGTCTCCATTATCATTTTTAGAAGTGCTATTCTTTTTTTCTTTTTTATCAGTTTTAAAAAACACAGCATTTCCAGACGCTTCAGAGACAAATTCTCTTTGACTATTGTTAAAAACAATAGGCCCACCATCTGCATCGCCACCTACAAAGAACCCTTGACCAATAGGTATATAGGTTCCTGGAGTTTTATATAGTGATGCATCTGAACCTGCAGAAGGAATACAAGAAATATTTCCATCATCATCACTAATAGAGATGTTGTCTAAAGAAAAGTTATTAGTATCTAAAGATTCTATTCTAATGGTAGATCCTACAATAATACACTTTTCAATATCAAAATCTGTAAAAATAGTACTTGGATCTAAAGTATAGGTATCTATTTCTGTACCGTTTACTAAAAGTCTTAAAGATTTTCCATTAGCAGCTTTATATGTTAAAGTAAGTTTATCTGTTGCTCTTGTAATTTTATCGAATTCTATAAAATTAATACCATTATTTAAAGTTACAACATCTATGGAATTATCTGTGATTGTTGTTCCATTTGTTACTGCATTTTCTGCCTCTATTGTAATGCTAAATGCACCTACAGTGGGTTTGCCAACACTAGATACTCCCATTGATAGGTTTATGGTTGCATAACCACCTACATAACCGTTATAACGATGTCCATCAATGGCTTCTGCAGTAGATTCTTCTCCTACATGATCCCATAAATAAACACTACCATCTATAGAGTTTAAATTGTCTTTTATAAATTTAAGTGCATTTAAAGAAGAAGGGAAGGGGTTTCCTAATAAATAAGATTCTTGCGCTCCAACAGAAACGTTCATTTCACCATCATTTGGATTTCCAACAAATGTATAGTTTTGTGCCACCCCTGGACCTTTAAAAATAAAACCATCTGTTTTAAGGTTGATACCAGATTTAAATTTCTGAATCCAGTTAGCTCTAGCTCCATTAGAACTAGAAAAGGCATAAATCCAATAATCTGCAATGTTAATTGGTGTTCCAGTACTACCATCAAAACCACTTACAAAGTTAATATCTCTAGCAATATTATTAATATCTTGACCAACAACTCCCGTAAATGAAACTGGGTTTGTACCATCTTTTAATACATCTTCTACAGTATAGGTATTTGCATTTAAAGAGGTTACAGGAGAACTCATATAGTTATATCTGTAAATATTTGCCAATGTAGAATTTTGCTCTGTATATAGTTTTCCATTTCCACTAATATCTGCTAATCCTGGATGTGTTTGGACAAGCTGGCTAGAACCAATTAAACGAATTTCTGCATTGTCTGTTATATTTAGATTATTAGTAACCACTAAAAGTTGGTCTTCAATACCTAAAATATTAGTGCCTAATACTTCTAATTTTCTTGCGCTTAATCTTTCGTTAAGGTGATTGTAGTTTTCTGCAATAGAAACAAATCTAGATCTATCAGGGAAACCATTATCCCAATCATTTCCAGTTCTAGTTGTTTTGTTTATTCTATGCAAACCTAAA
Source organism: Polaribacter sp. BM10 (assembly GCF_002005425.1). Classification (GTDB taxonomy): domain Bacteria; phylum Bacteroidota; class Bacteroidia; order Flavobacteriales; family Flavobacteriaceae; genus Polaribacter; species Polaribacter marinaquae. The sequence continues at coordinate 473,754 of NZ_CP019704.1, forward strand.
CGAGTATTTGCATCTGGGTTAGCTCCTGTAATTTCTGAAAGTAAAGGGTCATGAGGATGTCTTTCTGCAACTGTGCTTAAAAACTCATAAGGATTTAAAGCATTATCTATAAAAGTAACCCACTCACTTTCTGTATAGGTTTTATTCGTAGCAGTAGTTTCATCTATTCTTACCAAAGATGTTTTATTTTCAATGCTAGAAACAATATCATATCTGTTTTCCCAAGCAGTAGCACCTGTAGTTGTTGATAAAATGATGATGTCATTTCCTCCATCAATCTCTGTTAAGTTATCATTATCTATAGGAGTTCCAGTTACTGTAGCCAAACTACTACTTGTATTTTTTAATAATACAGATTCACCTGCAGGTAGCTCGCTTGCTAGTGTAAAAACAGCATCAGGATTAGTGCCATCTAAAACTCTATTTTTATCTCTAAAAAGAGCCACATTTATGCTGCTTGTAGGTATTGCATCTGTGGGATGTATATTGGTAATTTCTACCCAACGTTCATTTCCAAATTGATAGACTTGCGTAATCATAGGTGTACCTGCAAAATTAAGCACTGTAACCGTAATTACATTACTAGTATTTTCTGTAGAACAGCTATTGGTAACACTTGTGGCAACTCTTCTATAATAGGTGGTTTGTGTAATGGTACCATCATCAAAAGTAGCACTTGTAGCACCTCCAATATCAGCAAAACCTGCAATGGCACTTGTTGTACTTTTTTGCCATTGATAAGTTACACCACCAAAACCAGTAGCGTCTTGAATTGATGTAAAAGCAGCTACATCATCTCCAGATGAAACAATTTGGTTTTGACCTACAATTCCCGGATTTGTAACTTCTATTGATATGGTTATTGGATATTCTTGACTTACAATACCGCCTGCAGTTTTAAATCTAATAATACCATTATATACCCCTGCATTAGGACTAACAGGTACCGTAATTGTTATTGGTGAAACTGGTAAAGCAACATCAGTTAAATCTAAAAAACCTTGTAAATTAGCAACATCATTAAAATCTACAGTATATAAAGTTGGCGTATCTCCACTTGCAAGAGAATAACTAAAGTCTGCAGTTGTAATTCCAGAACATTGAGAAACACTTGTATTACCAAAGGCAACCATTGGTGCATTAGGATCTAATATGGTAATGGTTATCGGATAGCTTTTTTCACAACCATTTACGGGTTCTTTAACAGTTACCGAAGCATTATAAACACCTGCAGCTACATTTGCAGGTACATTAATAACTATTGGAGATACAGGTAATGTTGTAAGTGCTACATCTACAAAACCTGCAGTATTAGCAGCAGCATCAAAATCTATACTATATTGGTCTGGTCCATTAGTAGTAGCCGAATAAGTTAAATTTACAGTTTGGGCACTAACATTTTGGGTTGCAAAAGGATTAGGTCCAAAAGTAACGGTTGGAGCAGGATTGATAACTACTTGTACACTATTAGATTCTACTATAGTACAGGTAGCTAATATTTTAAATGCTCTTACTTTAAGAGAAGTTATACCAAACTGTATAGGGTCTGAGTCTATCGTTTTGTCTGCAGCTGTAGATGGTCCAACAATAGAAGGCCCAACCATATTATTGTCTTGATCTAACAATTGATATACTAAACCAGGTTGTGCATCTACAATGGTAACAGTAAAAATACTGTTTTCACAAATAGGTGATGCGGTTACTGCTGTTATAGTTGGTGTTACAGGAGGTATACATACCACTACTTTTGATGATGATTGATCACTTTCACAACTCCCAGCAGCACTAGATGTTGCTGTTACGGTAACTACTGCGTCTGTATAAAGTTCATCAAAAGAACCACCATTATCTAAACCAGCTATTGTCCAATTTCCTGAAGCATCTGTTGTGCCCGTTTTTCCGTCAATTATAGAGTCGTCTAGGTATAATTGTATGGTAGAACCTGTTGGTAGACCAGAACTAGTACCAGTGATACTTAAATCTCCTTCTGTAATTGGATTTGAAGTGATGACTAAATCTGTAAAAATAGTTTTAGAACTTATTAATACCTCGTTAGAAATAATACTTGCTACTTCTCCTGTATTTTGGACGGTTACTGCAACATAATTTCCAGCAGGAATATTAAGTCCTGTTACTGTCCAATTACCATTAGAATCTACTGTTGGTGTTGTACCTACTTGAGAATCGCTTGTGGTAACGCCAGTTCCCACTCTAGTATACAATCTTATTGTTCCTCCAATTTCGCTAGAAGTACCAGAAATCTGTGTAGCATTGCCATCGAAACAACCTTCTGTATTTACTGCAGGTTGAAATGATTGTGCTACAACAGTAGTATTTGAACTAATGCTTGGACATTCTGTTGACGCCTGAATATTCATAACATATAATACATCTCCAGATATAAGTTCTAAACTAGAGATATCGATTGACCAAGCAGTACTTCCGTTAGAAGCAGCTTCTAAACCTGTAAATAGATCGTTTTTAAATAACCTTACTGTAGAATCTGTTTGAGCTGTTCCAGAAATGGTTGAAGAAGTATTTAATACGGGGTTAGGTGTATCAATGGTTATTGCACCACTAACCGTACCAAAACACCATGTATACACTGCACTTGCTGCAGATTGACAATTTGTATCTGCTGCATCCATAATAACAGCAGTATAATTTCCAAAACCTTCACCACCTGTGTTACCCGCAAGAAGTTCCCAACTACCTCCTGCACCTGTTGTTACCGTAAAGTAACCAGTAGTTGGATCTGTGGGATGACTTCCCCAAGAAGTTAATTCTATACCATTTCGAAAAATACGTAATTGTATGGCAATTCCACTTGCAAAACTTGAAGTACCAAGAATTCCCTTACCTCCTTTAGTACCTACTTGAGTAATACCAGGAGCAGCAGGTGGTGTACACCCCGTAAGTGCAACATTTTCTATATCACAATTGTCAAAAGAAGTTCCTCTTACTATTGTTGTACCATCTTTTATAGTTGCTGTTGCTTTTATTTTTTGTCCTTCTGTAATTGCACCTGGAATAGTATAAGTCCACGTACCATTTGTTGTTGTAGTTGTAGGAGACCCTTGGCTAACCCCATCAATAAAAATTTCTATTTCTGTAGTACTACCAGATACAAATTCGTTTGTTCCATTAATAACTACACCAGTACCAGCTATAATAGGACCTGTTATTTGAGGACAATCTGCTCTTTCTACAGGGTCTTCATTAGCATCTACCGGAGTTTGATTATTGATGGCATCTTCAAACAAATCGTCTTTTATACCAGAATCATCATCTACACCGCCAATATCAGAGGTTGTATTTTGTCCTATAGCTTCTTTTGGAGCAATAGAGGTGATAGACAACATTCTGATTTTAGTGGTAGCATCTAAACCTGCAATACTAGCATAAGGCAAATAAAAGTCATAAAAATAATCTGGATCATCACAAACCGTGGTCAATGCCAAAGATTTAATTGCGTTAGATGTATAAGGCTCTGATGCAAGTGTAGGACCTCCGGAAGCAGAACCATCAATATTAAAAGCATCAATGGTGAAATTGGTTCTTAAGACAATCTCTATTTCAAATCCGGGATTTCCATTTACTGCATTTGGGTCTGCATTAGGTCCAGAAAAACCAAACTTTTGATCTGTATCTATAAGTATAGAATATCCCTTAGAATTTGGTTTAGCATCACCCAAACGAAATCGAAACAACATATTAGTACCATCTGTATAGAAATATGTAGAATCATCATTTGCATCGGTAACCATATCTGTAAAACCACAATTAGGACCTTTAGAAATGTCACCAACAGGTTCTGGAAGCAGTCGAGGTATTGGTTTATAAGTTATTTCATTATAAAGTATGTCATTAACGTCAGTAGCATTTATATTAGCAGGGAACCCTACGTTGGTAAACTGACTTGGTGTTTCTGATGGTGGTAAAGAAACGTAACCGTCTCCATTTGGATCTAATACACCATTAGGGTCTGCACCTTCAATAATAAGACCAGGTGTTTGGGCACAAATACTTGAATAAAAGAATAGTATTTGTAAGAGCACTAATAGGCTGATTTTTTGTTGTTTCTTCATAATGTATATATATATAAACAGTCAAATGTAATTGTTTTTCAAACATTTAGATACATAAAAATATAAAAAGTCACAATTACGTAACAAATATAAAATATAAAACACAAAACATAAAAAAGTGGGGTATTAAATTATTTAAAGTATGTTTATGTAAATTTGTACAAAAAATAATCAACTTTGAATCTAGAAAAATCAATAACATATATTAAAGGTGTAAGTGTACAAAGAGCTGCTCTTTTGTATACAGAATTGGGTATTAAAACATGTAATGATCTACTTAATTTTTATCCTTTTAGATATATAGATAAAACTACTTTTTACGCAATAAAAGATTTACAACCAAGTACAGCAGAAGTTCAAATTGTTGGTAAGATTACAAGAGTAAAATCTGTGGCTCAAAAAAGAGGAAGTAGGTTAGTGGCAACATTTCAAGACGCTACTGGCACCATGGAACTAGTTTGGTTTAAAGGGCAAAAATGGATTAAAGATGCTTTAAAAATTAACGAGCCATACGTGGTTTATGGTAAATTAAATCATTATAATGGTAATTTTAGTATTCCGCACCCAGATTTAGAATTGGTTAAAGATTATAAAAAAAAGTTGCAAAGCAAAATGCAACCTGTTTATCATTCCACAGAAAAATTAGTGAATTCTGGTGTTTCTAATAAAATGATTCGAGGTTATGTGCAAAATCTAATTCAACAATCGTTTGATATTATTACAGAAAGTTTATCTAAAGATATTCTAGAAGAATACAAGTTAATGCCCAAAAGAGAGGCGCTTTTAAATGCTCATTTTCCTAAAAATCAAGAAAGTTTAGCCAAAGCACAAAGCAGATTAAAGTTTGAAGAGTTATTTTTTATTCAATTACAATTAGTTAGAAAAAAGCTAATTAATAAAACAAAAATTAAAGGTTTTGTATTTGAAAATGTAGGACCAATTTTTAATAATTTTTATTCAGAAAAACTTCCTTTTGATTTAACAAATGCACAAAAAAGAGTTTTAAAAGAAATTAGAAAAGATGTTGCCTCTGCAGCGCACATGAACAGGCTTTTACAAGGCGATGTTGGTTCTGGTAAAACAATTGTTGCCATTTTGTCGATGCTTTTAGCTATCGATAATGGCTATCAAGCAACCATTATGGCGCCAACAGAAATTTTAGCAAATCAACATTTTACAGCAGTATCAGAATTATTAGAAGGCTTAAATGTAAAGGTAGATATATTAACAGGTTCTGTAAAAACAAAAAAAAGAAGAGAAATTCATCAAAATTTAGAAGATGGCACTTTACATATATTAGTAGGTACACATGCTTTGTTAGAAGATAAAGTTGTTTTTAAAAACCTAGGAATAGCAATTATTGATGAGCAACACAGATTCGGAGTTAAGCAAAGAGCTAAATTATGGGCAAAAAATACATTGCCACCTCATATTTTAGTAATGACGGCTACACCAATACCAAGAACGTTAGCAATGTCTGTTTACGGTGATTTAGACATATCTGTAATTGATGAGTTGCCTCCTGGCAGAAAAGAAGTTAAAACTGTACATAGGTTTGATAGCAATAGATTATCTGTTTTTAAATTTATGAAAGATGAAATAGACAAAGGCAGGCAGGTTTATTTAGTGTATCCGTTAATAGAAGAATCCGAAGCTATGGATTATAAAGATTTAATGGATGGTTATGAAAGTGTTGCAAGAGAATTTCCATCACCAAAATACCAAATAAGTATTGTACATGGTAAAATGAAACCTGCTGATAAAGAATTTGAAATGCAACGTTTTGTAAAAGGCGAAACACAAATTATGGTAGCTACAACTGTTATAGAGGTTGGGGTTAATGTGCCTAATGCGAGTGTAATGATTATTGAAAGTTCTGAAAGATTTGGACTTTCACAACTGCATCAACTAAGAGGAAGAGTAGGTAGAGGTGCAGATCAAAGTTATTGTATTTTACTATCTAGTTATAAATTGTCTGAAGAAGCTAAAACACGTCTTAAAACAATGGTAGATACTACCGATGGATTTAAAATTGCTGAAGTAGATTTAAAACTAAGAGGTCCGGGTAATATTATGGGAACGCAACAAAGTGGTGTTTTAAATCTTAAAATAGCAGATGTAGTTAAAGATTCTAAAATTTTGGTTGCTGCTAGAAATACAGCTATTTCTGTTTTACAAGATGATAGTAATTTATCGAAAGAAGAAAACCTACCAATAAAACAAGCATATATAAAAATGACCAAATCATCTAAGATTTGGTCAAATATAAGTTAAACTTTTAGTTTATTTTTTACGGAGTAGAAGCTACTACAGCACCTAAAGCATATAATTGCTCTAAAGTAGGAGACTCGCTACCACCTTCATCTTCTAAAGTAATACCAAATGCTTCAGATTCATTTGCGTTTTCAATAGTGAAAATCTTATTAGCATCTGCAGTAAAAGTATCGATTGTACCTAAACTTGTAGGTGTTAAAGGACTCATTTTTAAAGACCAAACTTGGTAAACTTTACCTTTTGGTGGTTCTGGTAATCCTTTAGCATCTAGATAAATACTTTTTGTTTTCTTGTCCCAATAAACTTTAGCATAAGAATCCGGAGAAACTTTTTGTCCATCTAGTGGTACTGATATAATTTCTTTATCTCTAAAAACTGTAATTAGTTTTTCTGCTTCTGCTAAACTATTAGAAGCTTTCTCTATTTGTTCTTCAAGTTGTACTTTTTCTGATGCAACTTGTTCTTGTAATTTATTATTTTTAGAAATAGACCAAATTAATGTACTTCCTAAAAGTACTGCAGCTGCCCAACCAGTAAACTGAGTCCAGTTAGTTTTGCGTTCTGCAATTTTAATTACTTTTGTATCGTTATTGTTTATGCCCTTTAAAATATCTGTAAATAAATAATTTGAATCTTTTTTTGCGGCAGCAGTTAATTTTACAATAGCATTTTCTATTGAGGTAACTTCGGCCAAAAGTTCTGGGCTTTTTTTAACTGCATTGTGCACTTCTTCATTCTCTTTTTCAGAGAGAGAGCCTGCTACATACAGTTCTAAAATTCCTGATTCTATGTATTTTTGTATATCCATTATTAAACGCCTACCATTGTTCTTAATTCTGCAATACAATTTCTATTGCGTGTTTTTATTGTACCAAGTGGTATGTCTAATTCTTCTGATGCTTCTTTTTGTGTGTAGCCTTTAAAGAATAACAATTCTATTACAGATTTACATTTATCACCAAGGTTTTTTACAAACTCTTTTATACCTATTGCATCTGTAGAATTATTTAGATTATCACTTGTTTCTAATATATCTACGAAAAAATCTGAGTTAAGGTTTTGTTTCGACTGCTTAAACTTCTTAGAACGAGTATAATCTATAGCGGCATTTCTTGCTATATTTAAAATCCAAGTAAAAAATCTACCTTTTTTAGAGGAGTAAGAATCAGATTTGTTCCAAGCTTTGATAAAAACATCTTGTGTTATTTCTTGGGCAACATCGTCATTTTTTACGATAGTATTAACAACACCAGAAATACTATTACAATACATATTGTAAAGTTTTTCGTAGGCTTTTACATCCTTTTGTTGAAAATCTAAAACTAGTTTATCTAAATTCATAATTGCTATTAGGTGCTAATCTATTAAATTTAATTGATAATTTAACAAATATTAACATTTTAAAAATAACTGTTTACTATTTTTAAAATCAATTTTACAGTTTAACTGTTTGTTGATCAGCAGTTTTTTGTTTTTAATCTTCTTAAACTGTTAAACTTTATTTTTTTCTAATAGAATAAAAGAGTTTTCGGCAATAATTATTTGTTTAAAATATTCTTTTAAAGCGAAATATTCTTCACTTGTATATGTTTTTCTATTGATACTAAAGCTAACATATAAATTTATTGTATTATCTTTTTGTTGCGACTTTATAATAAATGTACCTCCTTTATTAGGCAATGCAATTGCTTTGCTTTTCGGTAATTTAGATACTTTATATTCTTTTGGAATTGTTAAACTTAATGAAAAAGTACTTTTAAAAGGGTGTGCGAAATCTACCGGATAATTTCTTTCTTTTAATTTAAAAGGATTCACATTTATTCTTTCAAAAATAAAAGGGTTAATTCTAGCCGTGTTTCCTAAATCTTCATTCATAAAGATCTTAACTTTAAAAACTTCTGTAATAGGTTTCTCAATTAAATCTTTAGAAACAACTTTATAGTCTTCTACTTCTAGATCAACATGTTTAGATTCTACTTCATCTAAGTATGAATCTTTTGATAAACTTGCTAGTTTTTTTCTTTGTTTTTGTGCGTAATATCCTGTTTTTCTTATAAATAAGTTTCCAGTAAATACACCTTCTGCATTTAAAGTAAGCTTACTATTTATATTTTTATTTGAATTTATCGTTGGCTCTAAATAAGTCCAGTTTCCTTCTTTTTCATAATTTATAACCCTTGCTTCTCCGTTTAAAGTTCTTATCGGAACCAAGCCAAAGGGTAAAAATTTATCAGTAGCATCTAAATAATAATCTTTACCATCGATATTTACTTTAACTATTACGTAATTATAATCATAAATAACAGGATGTAATTTTGTAGGGATACCATTATTTCTTGTTGATAAGACAACTAAATTTGCGTTTATGTTTGCAGCCGTTAAACTATTGTAAAGTGATACGTTTATTTCGCCAACATTGCCAGATTTTTCATTAAAAGCTGTTTTTACTTTTGCGTCTTCATTGGTCCAATTTTTATCATTCCATGTATAATGATTTTGAATAAATTTGTAAATTTCTTTTGCTTTTTTAAGTTCATTTTCTATCGAGAATAAATTTTCTGGTAAATTTTTTCTAAAAAAACTCTTCTTTGAAGTTTGATTGTTAAAAAATTGAGCTTTTAACTTTTTGTCTGCTTTTTTCCAAGTAGTTGTGTAGCTTGTTTTATCACCTCTCACATCTGTGTATGAGATTAAATCGAAAGTAATTCTTGCCAAATAATTTTTCTTACTTAGCATATATTCTTCTTTTTTAAAGGCCGGTACGTTATTCATACCATAAGAATATATAATACATGCTCCTTCGCCAACGCCATCTATATAAACACATTTCTTTTTTATAGATGGATTATCTTTGTCTAAATTTAAATAGCCAATTAATCGAACATGGTATTTATAATTACCCAAAACAGCTGCGTCAAATTCACTTTTAATTTTTGGTATTTCAGATTGAAAAGTCCAATCGTCTAAACCTAAATATGGTGATAAAACACTGTATTTATATTCGATAACACTACCTTCTTTAATTTTAGAAAGTGTAAATTTTTTAGTTTTCCAGCTTTCACTATTTTCAACTGTAAAAACATCTTTATCCATAAGATTATTTTTTACAATTCTAGAATCATCATTGATATTGTATGTAATTGCTTTTAAATCAACTAATCTTTCTTTTTTGTATAAATCGATGCTAATATTTGCTAAATCGAAGGCAGATTTATTAAAGATTTTAATTCTGTAATAATAATCTGTTCGAGTGTTATAATTGTTATTTGGATCTAGATAAACATTGGCATGTTCATATAGTACTACAGCAGCGGCAGTAGAATCTTTGTCATAAATAGACATTTTTAATTCTTTGAGTGTAGTTTTACCTAGTTTAGTAGATTTTTTTGCTTGTGCAATGTTAATAGAGGTGTGTGTAAGTAATAGTAGTAGTAAAATTTTAATCTTTTTCATTTGAAAGTCTAACAATTTTTTTAACAGAGCTTGTATTTAAGTAGTTTTTAACAATAGTTTTTGCAAGGTTTTTATCTTCTATTGGTGTTAATACAGATTTTAAAATATCTAAACGATTTTCTTGATATGCTAAATTTGTATATCCATAACCAAAAACCTCTTTGTTTTCTACAAGTATAACAGCGTGCTCTTCGACTTCTCTTCCTTTTTCATAAATTAAAAAATCTTCGTTGTTAAACTCGCGTAAGTTTGGTTTTCTTTTTTTTCTGAAGTTAAATTTTGGTGAAAGTATATCTAATTCTATATAATATTTAAGTCTAGTAAATAAATCGTTGCCAGTCTTTTCGAAAGAAATGGCAGCAGCTCTATCTTGAATTTTTACTGCTCTACGTGTTTGTTTTAAAAACAATTTATTTACTTCTGCTTTTACATTTTTGCCACGACCTAAAAAAATCACTTTGCCTTTTGCATCATGAATGTAAAATAAACCTTGTTCTTTTGGTACAGAATCGATAAGTTTCTGTAACCTTTCTTTTTCAACTCTTTTGTCGTGGTATTTTACAGAATTTTGAATAATAGATTTGTCGATGTCTTTCTCTAACAGAAGTTTAAAAAGTTGCACGGTCGCCAATGCATCACCAGAAGCTCTATGTCTATCTGTCATTGGTATACCTAGGGCTTTTGTTAATTTACCTAAGCTATAAGAAGGTTGATCTAATATTAGTTTTTGACTTAACTCTACTGTACAAAGTGTATTTCTATTAAAATCATAACCCAATCGATCAAACTCGGTGCTTAAAATTCTATAATCAAAAGCAGCATTATGCGCAACTAAAGTACAATCTGTAGTAATTTCTATAATTCTTTTAGCAACCTCATAAAATTTAGGTGCATTTTGTAGCATTTTGTTGTTTATACCGGTAAGTTTTACAACAAATTTTTGGATTTCTTTTTCAGGATTAACAAGACTAATAAATTGATCTACAACCGAGTGTCCGTCAAATTTATAAATAGCAATTTCTGTAATGCCTTCTTCATTAAATTTACCTCCTGTTGTTTCAATGTCTAGTATAACGTACAAATTCTATATCTTTTTAAGCAATTAATTAGTTGTAGTTTCTATTACCAAAGATAGAACTTCCTACTCTAATCATTGTGCTACCACAATCGATAGCTAAGTTATAATCGCCACTCATTCCCATAGAAAGAGTTTCTAACTTGCAATTGTCTTTAATTGTAGCAGTTTTATGTTTGTTAAAAAAGGCTTTTAATGATAAAAACTCTTCTTCTAGTTGTTTCTTGTTATCTGTAAATGTAGCCATTCCCATGAAACCTACAATTTTAATATTTTTTAAATTTTGTAATTCTTCAGAAATTAATATTTTTTCAATTTCATCAAAAGATAAACCAAATTTAGTTTCTTCCTTTGCTATTTTGGCTTGTAATAGACAATTAATTACTCTGTTATTTTTTTTGGCTTGCTTATCTATTTCTTTAAGTGTCTTAAATTTGTCTACACCATGAATTAAATCTACAAAACTAGCCATATATTTAACTTTATTACTTTGCAAATGGCCAATCATGTGCCATTTAATGTCTTTTGGTAAAACTTCGAATTTGTTTACCATTTCTTGAATTTTATTTTCACCAAAAATACGCTGACCAGCATCATATGCTTCCTGTAAGTCTTCTACTGGCTTTGTTTTAGAAACAGCAACTAAAGTTACAGAACTTGGTAAACTTTCTTTTATTTGATTTAGATTTTCTGTAATCATTTTAAAATTCGTAAATAGTTAAAGCACTTCTTAATTTTGGTTCTATATATGTAGTTTTTGGTGGCATTAATAAACCAGCATCTACTATTTCTTTTAATTCTGATATGGTTGTTGGTAACATGCCAAAAGAAACTTTAAACTCGCCAGAATCTACTTTTGTTTTCAATTCTAAACTATCAGATTTATCTTGTGAATATACTATTTTAGAATCGTTTCTGATGTCTTCTATACCTAAAATTGGTTTTAAAACCGTTGTGTATAATATTTGGGCATCTAATTTACTTAAAGAATCTGTAAAATTATATAAAGATTTGCGCAAGTATAAAGCATAAAACTCTCCATTAAGATACATGCTAAAATGGTGTTTCTCTTTTGGTTTGTACAATTCTTGTTTTCTATTTTCTATTCTAAAAATAGTGTCTAATTCTATTAAAAATTCATGCGGAGTAAGGCCGTTTAAGTCTTTGATAAATCGATTAAACTCGTAAATACTTAATTGACTTTCTGGTAACAAATAACTCATAAAAAAATTATAAGCCTCTTTACCCGTATGATTTGGGTTTTCTTTTGCTAGTCGATCTGCCAACAAACAAGAAGATGTTGATCTATGATGACCATCGGCAATATATAACGTATCAACCTCTTTAAAAGCTTGTTCTATCTTTGCAACATCTATTTTATCGTTAACAACCCACAAAAGATGAGAAGTTTTATCTGTTGATGAAAACTCGTATTCTGCTCTTTCTTTTGTGTATTTTTTTATTATTGATGATATATCATCATTGTCTGGATATGTTAAAAGTACTGGTTCTGCATTAAAACCAGTGTTTTTTAAATAATTTTCAAACAACAGTTCTCTTTCTTTTAAAGTGCCTTCGTGTTTTTTTATAACATCGTTATGATAATCTTCTACAGAAGTTGCAGAGATTATTCCGCAGAAAGAATTTGTTGCAGTAATTTTTTGATAAATGTAAAAACCAGGTAATTCATCTTGAAAGAAAATTTCGTCTTCTTTAAATTCTAAATATCTGTTATGAACCAATTTAAAGCGTAACTCTCCTGTAATATCTTGTTTGTGATATTTATAACCAGGATTTATAACGTGTAAAAATGTATACGGATTAAAAGCTAATTTAGAATTTAGCATTTCTGGTGTATAAACTTCATAAGATTTAGAAGAAACCAATGCTGCTTTATCTCTTTTAGCTCTTACCGCTTTAAAAGGTTTAACAATTGCCATATTTTATTTTAAAAGTGCAATAATTTGAGATGCTAATTCTGTACCAATTCTTTCTTGTGCGTCTATACTTTCTGAACCAATGTTTGGTGATAAAGAAATCTCTGGATTCATTAATAATTGTACCGCAGGTGTTGGCTCTGTTTCAAAAACATCTAAACCAGCAAATTGTACTTTACCACTTTCTATAGCTTTTACTAAATCTACTTCGTGTAAAATACCACCTTTTGCAGTATTGATAATTCCTACACCATCTTTCATTTTTTCAATTTCTACACCGCTTATAATGTATTCTTCTTGTGCTGGTGCATGTAAAGTAATAAAATCAGATGCTTCTAGAACATCATCTTTATCTATAGTTTCTATATTAATAGTAACTTTTTGACCGTTAAAAAAATCTATAGAAATTGGTGCTCCTGTAATTCTATCATCCGAAGCAATTACATTCATACCCAAAGCTAATGCAATTTTAGCAACAGCTTGTCCTGTTTTTTCAAAACCGATAATACCTAATGTTTTTCCGCGCAACTCTAAACCGCTTGCATAAGCTTTCTTTAAATCTTTAAAGCGAGTATCACCTTCTAAAGGCATTTCTCTGTTAGAAGAGTGTAAAAATCTTGCCATTCCGAATAAATGTGCAAAAACCAACTCTGCTACAGCATTTGCCGTTGCGTTTGGTGTATTTATAACGTGTAAACCATTATCTTCTGCAAATTCTACATCTACATTATCTGTATTTACACCACTAATACCAATCAATTTAATACTTGGGCAAGCTTCTATTAACTCTTGTCTTACTTGCGTATTATTTTTAACCAATATTGCATCAATATTATTATCGTTTATAAAGTTTTCTAATTGATTTTGTGCAACTTTAGTAGTTAATACTTCAAAACCTCCTTTTTCTAAAGCGTCTATTCCGCTGTTAGAAATACCGTCATTTGCTAATATTTTCATTCTTTTATTTCAGTCTGTTCAAATTTGTAATTAAATAAGAACGGTTTGTATTTTTATTTTTGATTTCTCTCAAATTCTTGCATTACATCTACCAAAACCTGTACACTATATAAAGGTAATGCGTTGTACATGCTTGCTCTATAACCACCAACACTTCTGTGTCCGTGTAAGCCATTTATACCAGCTTCTTTCCACATTTTATCAAAAGATTCTTTTAAAGAATCATCTGTAATGTTAAAAGTTGCATTCATAATACTTCTATCTTCTTTAGCTACAATTCCTTCGAAAAACGGATTTCTATCAATTTCTGAATATAATAAATCGGCTTTTTTAGCATTTACTTTTTCGATAAATGGAATTCCGCCTAAATCTTTAAGCCATTGCAAAGTTAACATAGAAACATAAACAGCAAAAACAGAAGGTGTATTAAACATGCTGTCTTTATCTATATGTACTTGATAATTTAACATAGAAGGAATGTGTCTTTCTACTTTTCCTAAAATTTCTTCTTTAATAACAACTAAAGTTACACCTGCTGGACCCATGTTTTTTTGAGCACCTGCATAAATTAAATCGAACTTTTCGAAATCTAATTGCCTAGAAAAAATATCTGAGCTCATATCACAAACTAAAGGAACATTTGTTTCTGGAAAAGTTTTCATTTGTGTACCAGCAACAGTATTATTACTTGTGCAATGAAAATAATCTACATCTTCTGGTATGCTATATTCTTTAGGAATGTAAGAAAAACCTTTATCTTTAGAAGAACCAACTTCTATTAACTCACCAAAAGCTTTGGCTTCTGTTATCGCTTTGTTAGACCAAGTACCCGTATTTAAATACGCAGCTTTTTTGTTTAATAAATTATAAGCAACCATTAAAAATTCTAAACTTGCACCACCTTGCAAAAATAAAGCTTTGTAACCTTTATTTTCTAAACCTAATAATTCTAGAGCTAAAGATCTCGCTTTTTCTATAACGTTTACAAAAGATTCGCTTCTATGAGAAATTTCGATTAAAGATAAATTATCATCATTAAAATTTAAAATTGCTTCAGATGCTTTTTTAAGAACTTCATCTGGTAAAATACAAGGTCCTGCGCTAAAATTATGCTTTTTCATTTTATAGTTGGTTGTGTTGTTGTTTTATATTTTAGATAAGAATTCTAATGTATTAATTCCGTCTGCATAATCCCATAATTTAGGATTCTGAGTTTCGCCAAAAGCAATTTCATTTTCTATAAAATTGTTAGCAACAATACATTGAATTTTTTCTTTATCTTGATGTAGTTTAATTTTTAAATCTATTTCGTTGTCATAATATTCGTAAAATATTGTGGCAATAGGAGACGCGTAGCTTTCATCTTCTTTAATCATTAAAAAACCATTTTCTAATAAATCAAACTCGCTCATTAAATAAACAGCTTTGTTATAATCATAATTATTGGCATATTTTGCATTGCCTATAATGTCTTTTTTTGCGTACATTCCTGTAAAAAAAGCATCAAAATTATAATTTTTTGGCACATATAGTTTAGAAACACTTCTACAACCTAAACCAAAATATTGAAAAACATCATTAGATAATTTCGTAAAATCTTCTTCAGTTTCTTTACCTGTTAAAACAGCCACAGAATTTCTACTTTTTCTGATGATATTTGGTTTGTTTTTAAAGTAATATTCAAAGTAACGAGCCGTATTATCGCTACCAGTAGCAATTACTGCGTCAAAATTTTCTAATTTCTGTTCTGTAAAAGAGATGTTTCCTTTAAAATTAGAATTTACATATTCTAAATACTTGGCCAAAAAAGGTAGTAAATGTTTATCGTTAGAAGATTGTTTAACTAAAACTGAATTTCCTGATATTAATACTGATAAAAAATCATGAAAACCAACCAAAGGAATATTACCTGCCATTACGATTGCCACAGTTTTAGCAGTAGCATCATTTATCGAATTTTTAGAAACCCATTCTTCTAAGTTGTTTTTTGTTAGTGCATTAGACCAACTTTCTAAAGAGAATAAAATATTATCTTTAGTAAACCAAGAATTGTTTTCTTGAGCTAATTTTATTTGATGCTTAAATCCATCAAAAAAAAGATCGTTAAATTCTACACTTTCTTTTTTTGCTATTTTTTCTTGAGAAAACTGACTTAAAAATGCTCCTAATTTTACAAAAGCAGTAATTCTATTTTGAATACTATCCATTTATTTTGGTTGTAACTATTTTTGGCGTTATTTTTGCAATTGCAAAGGTACAAAACAGAAAAGAAAATTATGGCAATTATAATAACAGATGAATGTATAAATTGTGGTGCTTGTGAACCAGAATGTCCTAACACAGCAATTTATGAAGGCGCAGACGATTGGAAATATTCTGACGGAACAGATTTATCGGGAAGCGCAGTGTTACCAAACGGTAAAACAATAAATGCAGATGAAGATCAAGAACCAATTTCTGATGAAGTTTACTATATTGTAGCAGATAAATGTACAGAATGTAAAGGTTTTCATGAAGAGCCACAATGTGCAGCAGTTTGTCCTGTAGATTGTTGTGTGCCAGATGATGATAATGTAGAAACTGAAGAAGAATTATTGGCAAAACAAAAGTTTTTACACAACGATTAATCTTTTTTAAGTATAAAATTTTAAAATCCTGAGTTTTTTACTCAGGATTTTTTTATGAATTCTTTTCTAAATAATTTATTATTAGCTGTCTGTTTTTCCATGACGATGCGTTGTGTTTTTCATCAGAAATATAAGTAGATTTTTTTTTGAAATCTTCTTTTGTGTAAGGTATTAGATTTTTATTAAGTGTTTTTGTAGGCTCGTTCAGTAAAACTTCTGTTACTTCATTTAGATTAACTTCTACTTTAATATTGAATTTTACTTTTTCTCTATTTTTTGAGTTTTCAATAAATTTTATAGGTCTATTTATATACGCATAGTTTTTTATTTCTTGTTTTAGATAAGAAGCATAAACACTACCATTTTTGTCTTTTTCATAAAATAGAGTAGTAGCGTCTTCGTTTTCTGAATACTTAATACCTAAAAGCCATTTTAAATTTACATGTTCGCCTCGTTTTCCTTTTGCGTACTTATAAATTATTTTTTGTATGCTAAAATTAACAGGATTAATATATATTTTTCCGGAATATTTTGCTTTAGATTTTTTAGGTTTATACGATATAACGTACATTTTGTTACCATTTATAATTTCACTTTTTTCTAGAGATTGATTGTAAAATTTGCGGTTTAAAAAGTTGTTTTCGTCATTATTTAAAAAAAACGAACCTTTATTTTCTATAGTTCTTTTGTTATTTGTTATTCTAAAATTGCCAAAAGAATTGTCGTTTTTTAGAGAATCGGTTTTTTTAGAAACCTCTTTAAAAGACAAAGAGTCTTCAACTTTAAACAATCCTGTTTTTACTTTATATGTTTTATTTTTATCTAAATGTGTTAAAACAATATTCTGAATTTTATTTTGAAGATTATTTAAGGTTATGCCATTAGACAATTCTTTTTTTCGATATCCTTCGACATTATCAATCTTAATAATAGAAACTTTTTTATTAGTCTTTTTTGGTTTTATGCTTTGTGTATTAATCTTAGCATAAAATTCCTTAGAAAACTCGGGACTTATATTTTTTAAATTTTTAGAAAAATTTTCAAAGTCTTTTTGTGCCAATTTTCTATTTTGTTTATTAAGTAGAGAGCTAGATTCTAAATCTAATTCTAGTTTATTAAAATCTATTTTTTGATTTTCGTAAACATATATATCTTGTTTATTACTAAAAGTAATATAATTTTTACGCATACTGTCTAAAGTTTTCTGTATTAAATTTTCTAAGGATATTTTATCAAATTTTAGCTCTATCTCTGCTAATTGATTTATATTTTCTAATAAGTAGACGTTGTATTTTTGGTTAATTAAATCATTAATAGTCAATGTTACAGATTGATAACCCAAAGAAGAGAAGGTGATTTTTGTAGCATTTTTAAGTTGTAAATTATAATTGCCAAATTTATCGCTTACTGTACCTGTTTTATTGTTTGTTACAATTGCAACACGCTCAATTGGTTTATTAGAAGTTTTCGAGAATACATAACCAGAAATTTCTTGGGCATTTGAAGATATATTTACAATTAAAATTGTTAAAAATAGGTGTAATTTTATTTTCATAAGTTGAATTTATTTCTAAAAATATCATTTTTTATTATTGCAAAATAAAACCTTAAAAAGTTTAACAAAGTATTATATTTGCACTCTCAAAAATTTATGAAAGATTAACAAAAATTAAGTTAAATCTTTCTTTTTTTAAATTTATTACACATGAAAGCCGGAATTGTAGGATTACCAAACGTAGGAAAATCAACCTTATTTAATTGTTTATCTAATGCAAAAGCGCAAAGTGCTAACTTTCCTTTTTGTACAATAGAACCTAATTTAGGTGTAGTAAATGTACCAGATAAAAGAATAGAAAAGTTAGAAGAACTTGTGAATCCAGAGCGTGTTTTACCAGCTACAGTAGAAATAGTAGATATTGCAGGTTTGGTAAAAGGAGCAAGTAAAGGAGAGGGTTTAGGAAATCAATTCTTAGCAAATATTAGAGAAACAGATGCAATTTTACACGTTTTGCGTTGTTTTGATAATGATAATATTATTCATGTAGATAATTCAATTGATCCTGTTAGAGATAAAGAAACAATCGATATCGAATTACAGTTAAAAGATTTAGAAACAGTTCAAAAAAGACTAGAAAGAGTAAAAAGAACTGCTAAAACTGGTAATAAAGAAGCGCAAGCAGAATTGGTTGTTTTATTAAAAATTGAAGAAACTTTATTACAAGGTACTTCTGTTAGAGCTTTAGATTTTTCTGAAAAAGAAATAGAATTTGTACAATCTTTGCAGTTTATTACAGCAAAACCAGTGTTATATGTTTGTAATGTAGATGAAGGTTCTGCAGTTTCTGGTAACGAATATGTAGAAAAAGTAAAAGAAGCTGTAAAAGAAGAAGATGCAGAAGTAATTGTATTAGCTGTTGGTACAGAAGCAGATATTACAGAGTTAGACGATTATGAAGAAAGACAAATGTTTTTAGCTGATATTGGTTTAGAAGAAGCAGGTGTTTCTAGGTTAGTTCGTTCTGCGTACAAATTATTAAACTTACAAACGTACTTTACAGCAGGTGTTAAAGAAGTTAGAGCTTGGACAATACCTATTGGTTCTACTGCACCACAAGCAGCAGGAGTAATTCATACAGATTTTGAGAAAGGCTTTATTAGAGCAGAAACAATTTCTTATGAAGATTATGTTACTTTTGGTAGCGAAGCTAAAGTGAAAGAAGCTGGTAAAATGAGAGTAGAAGGTAAAGATTATATTGTAAAAGATGGTGATGTAATGCACTTTAGATTTAACGTATAATTACTTTTTAAATAAAGTTATTATAAATCCCGATAAGAAATTATTGGGATTTTTTTATCAAGTTTTTCAACCAATCATTAGGTATCATATCTATTGTTAAGTTTATGCGTTCTTCATTACAATTGTTAGTAATTTGATGAGGCTTTGTTAAATCTAAATACCAACATTCTCCCGGTTTCATATTTACAGGTGTTTTGTTTAAATTAAAAACCATTTTATCATTATTTAAAATAGGTATTGTAATTCTAATTACAGATTTTTCTACCGTTAGTCCTAAAGTTGGGTCTGTGTGTTCTTTTACTTCAGAATATGGCGCAAGCCTTAATAATCTAACCAAAGTTACTGTTGTGTTTTTTTGAAATTTTTCAACAATACTTTTTAGATATACTGATTTTTCTAAAGAGTTTGTATTTAGCCATTTTGTCCAAGAACCATCGGCATAATCTTTCGCAGGTGGCGGAAAAGGTAAAGACGAATCTACTATATGAGCTGGACCTCGTAATTGAATTACATTATAATATACAAAATCTTCATGGCATAAAATTTTTGTTTCTTGCGTTAGTTTTTCAGTATCAAAATTAAAAGGCAGTTGTACTCTGTCATTATTAATAACCATAAAAAGAATATAGAATTTATTTATTGCACTAAATTAGTTAATAGAATAAAGTTAAAAGCTAGTATAAATACCTGTTTTTGTATGAAGCAGTTCTATATACATACTCAACCGTTTCGTACATATCATATTTGTGTAATAACTAATTTTCTTAAAAAGGTAAAGGTGGTCAAAAAATTTTTTGAAAAAAAGCTGTTTTTTTAAAACCAGACCCTATGGTTTATCGTATATGTTAAAAATACTAACAGTTGTAAATGTTTAGTTAATAGAATAATATATTTTTTTATTAACATAGTTTTATCAAAAAATTAACATAAAAACTATTAAGTTAAACTATATTTACAAGCTTAAATTTTCTTATAAAATATGTACAACATTTTTAATAAGACGATATTGTTTGGGGGAATGATACGTTTTAAAAAAATTATTTTAATTACAATTGCATTTATATCTATAACTACTTACTCACAATCAACCTCGGTTGATACAGACGGAGATGGTGTTTTAAATTCACAAGACATAGACGATGACAACGACGGTATTTTAGATTATATCGAAGATGCTAAATGCGCTGTTTTTTATGAAGATTTTGGCACAGGTACGTATCCAGGTAGTGCGTTGCCTGCAGGTTATACAACGTATAATTATAGAGGAGATATTACTGCTTTCTCAGGTTTTCCAAATGCATTGAATGATGGTGATTATGCCATTGCAAACTTAATAAATCAACCAGAAGGTAGTTGGCAAGAAAATATTAGCGATCATACAACTGGTAGCGGTTTTATGATGGTTGTAAATGCTAACTTTACAATTGGCGACTTTTACAATAGAACCGTTACAGTTTCAAAAAATGCTACGTATAATTTTTCTGCATGGTTAATTAATGCAAATAGTATAAATAACGAGCAGTATTGTACAAATAATGAAGGTGGCTTAATTTTAGCAAATGTAAAATACGAAATTAGAGATTTAGATAATTCTGGTAATGTAATTGCATCTTTTGAGACAGGAGATATTCCTAGAACGGGCAAATGGAATAATTATAATTTCGAATTTAACTCTGGTAATGCAACTAATTTAGAAATTGTTTTAATTAATAATCAAGTTGGTGGTTGTGGTAACGATTTAGCTTTAGATGATATTTCTTTAACATTAACTTCTTTGCCAAACGGAACAACACCATGTGATTTTGATGGTGATGGAATACCAAATAGCAGAGATTTAGATTCTGATAATGATGGAATTTTTGATATTTTAGAAGCAGGTGGTATAGATGCGAATAACGACGGTCTTGTTGATAATAATTCAGATTTAGACAACGATGGTTTGTTTGATGTTTATGATGAATCTTGTATAGAAGAAAGCAGTACAACAACTGGTTTTGCAAACGGTGTTACCGCATCACAATACTTTAATAATACCAATAATGCCATCGGAAACCCAGGGAGTACTTTTGCATCAGGTCCAAATAGCTATCCAGGAGGTAATCCTTTTTTTATGGTATTGAGCTTTCCAGAAACCTTAACCAAAGGTACAGAAGTAACAATTTATTTAGCACAAACAGCTTCAGATAATAATAATGAAGTAAGGTTTAGAGAATCAGATGCTGCGGGTGTTACACCATCAAACTCTAACTATCAAAATAATTTATTAAACGGAAGTGCACGGGTAGGTTACAAATATATAATTAATGCAAATACAAATCACATTAAAGTACAAACGTTTGCTTACAATATGGTTGTGTATGGTGCTAAGTATTCTAAAACAACTAATTCTACTGTAGATTGTTCAGGGGCTAGACTTGTTCCTGCAGAAACAACACTTGGTGTGCCAAATTATTTAAACAGAGATTCAGACGGTGATGGTTGCCCAGATACTTTAGAGGCTGGTTTTACAGATCATGATAAAGATGGCATTGTTGATGGAGGTGTTATTAATTCTAACGGAACAGTTTCCGGAAGTGATGGTTATTCAGGTACAAATTCATCAGTAACAAATGCAAATGTTAGTAATGCTTGTCCTCCTTTAGATTCAGATGGAGACGGTATTCCCGATAATGTAGATTTAGACGATGATAACGATGGTATTTTAGATGTTGTCGAGTGTAGTTTATCTGCAGAACCTTTATCAACAACTACTAGTCTTAATGTTAACGGTAGTTTTAATCAAAACTATATAGATAATAACAATTCCGGTACTCCTTATGTAGGTAATGTAAATAGAGCAAGATTTGCACCTAGTCCTTGGGTAAATGTAAATACATCCGATTTGTCAACAGATCAACAAATCTCATTTACACTTAATTATCAACAAAGATCAGATTTAACAATTTCAAACGGAAGATCTACAGATTTTCAATCATCGCCATCAGGTGGTTCTTTTATGGGCTTTAGAAGTTCAGAAGGTATATACACGCCACTTAATATAGTAGATCCAAACGAAGAATATACAATAAAACTAGATTATACAGAATACCCAGAAACCAATGGATTCGAGGGGCAAGCTTCCTCAGTAAATATTGTTATAAGGTTAAACGGTAATTCTTCAACCTCAGGAACTTTAATAAGTAATATTAATAATCTTACCACTACCGGTGGTACAGCTGGTACTTGGGAAGAAAGAAGTTACACTTTTATACCGAGTAATTTAGGTATCACAACCCCTGGTAATTATAATTTATTTGTAGGTTCAAATAATTCTGCATCCAATTATTGGGCATTTGTAGACGGTATTTCTGTTAATGCTATTTCTTATTTGTCTTGTGCAGATACAGATGGAGACGGTATCCCAAATAGCTTAGATTTAGATTCAGATAACGACGGAATTCCGGATATTGTTGAGGCAGGTGGAGTAGATACCGATGGTAATGGAAAAATTGATAATATAAACCTTGACGGTACTTTAATTAATGATATTAATAATAACGGACTGGATGATTTATACGATGTTGATAACGGAGGTAATTTAATACCTAATCTAGATGCTGACGGAGATGGAATTCCAAATAGGCAAGATTTAGATTCAGATAATGATGGTATAGCAGATATCGTAGAAGCCGGAGGAACAGATACAAACGGAGATGGTAAAGCAGATAATTTTGTTGATATTGATAATGATGGTTTTAATGATTTAGTTGATGGCGATGTTGGTCAAGACGGTGTTTCAGAAAACACGAGCAATGCTTTAATAACAACTGGTACAGACACAAATAACGATGGAAAACCCAATTCTTATACTAAAGGCGATACAGATGGTGATGGTATAAACGATTACTTAGACTTAGATTCCGATAACGATGGTATTGCTGATGTTGTTGAAGCTGGTGGAGAAGATACAGATAGAGACGGGAAAGCAGATAGTTTTGTAGATACAGATAATGATGGTTTTAATGATGCTGTAGATGGTGACCCTACAAATGCTTTAGCAAACGGTAATGATGCTAACGGAACAAATACTGCAAATGCATTAATTGTTACAGGTACTGATGCTAATAATGATGGAACGCCAGAGACATACCCAAATGGAGATTCAGATAATGACGGAAAACCAAACCATGTAGACATAGACTCAGATAACGATGGTATTACTGATAATGTAGAGGCGCAAACCACTAGTGGTTATATTGCACCTACAGGGCCAGGTATCATAACAGATTTAAACAAAAATGGTGTAGACGATGTATATGAAAATGGAGCTATTATTGGTTTAGATCCAACAAATACAGATACTTTAGACAAACCAGATTATTTAGATACAGATTCAGATAACGATGGTATTTCAGATATTGCAGAGAATGGTAATACGAATAATATTTTATCTGGTATAGATACTGATAATGATGGTTTAGACGATAATTTTGATAATATTAATGATTCTGCAATAACAGGTGCTACAGTAAATAACGGTATAAATTCACCAAATGCAAGCAACCTTGGTGATGAGGATGGAGATATTAATGCCGGTGGAGATGTAGATTACAGAGATATTAAAGACACAGATAACGATGGTATTCCAGATTCAGTTGACTTAGATGACGATAATGACGGAATATTAGACACAGATGAAGGTTGTGAAAATCTAATTACCAACGGTAATTTTGAAAACCAAGACTTTTCTGATGCAAGTATATTTCCTGGAGGTTTTACAGCAGCAGCAGGTACATTTATAGGTACAACTTATAATACAAACACATTAGAAGGTTGGAATTATACCCAAAATTTAGATGGATGGGTAGGTGGACAAAGCCCTTCTTGGGGACCAAGTGTAGTCTTTGCCGATGCTTACCAAGGAACACAATATGTAGATGTTTTAGGTAATAATGATGTAACTTCGGGTGTAAGTAACATACTTTCTCAAACAATTACTACTACGGTTGGTAAAAGCTACACACTTTCTTTCTTTTGGGGTGAAGATGTTGGCCATGGAATAGGACAAGACGTTACTCTTAATGTTAAAGTTTTAGATGCATCAAATACTAGTATAATAAATCAGACTTTAGTTGCTACAGCAGCAGGAAATGTAGGCGGAATTATTGGCCCTAAAAAATGGTATGTTTTTTCTCAAAAGTTTGTTGCTACAACTACTCAAACAACATTACAATTCCAAGCGACAACTCCTTCTAACGGATCACTTGGGGCAGGAGCTGCTTTAGATTTTGTAAGTGTTTCTTCATGTGTAGACTCAGATAATGATGGTATTCCAAATAGCTTAGACTTAGATTCTGATAATGATGGTATTCCGGATTTAGTTGAAACAGGAGGAGAAGATGTCGACGGAAATGGAACGATAGATGACGTAAACTCTAATGGAACATTAGTAAATGATTTAGATAATGATGGTTTAGATGATCGTTATGATTCAGATAGTGGCGCAAATAACGTCACTATATCAAATCCTGATACCGACGGAGATGGAATTAAAGATTACATAGATTTAGATTCCGATAACGATGGTATTGCTGATGTTATTGAAGCTGGCGGAACTGATACTAATAGCGATGGAAAAGCAGATGATTTTGTAGATTCTGATAATGACGGATTTAATGACCTTGTAGATGGCGATGTTGGTCAAGATGGTACATCAGAAAACACTGCAAATGCTTTAATAATAACCGGCCAAGACACCGATAATGATGGTGAACCTAACTCTTATGTTTCAGGAGATGCAGATAATGACGGTAAACTAAATTTTGTTGATATCGATGCAGATAATGATGGTATTCCAGATAACGTAGAAGGACAACCTTCAACAGGGTATATTGCACCAAGTGGAGTTGGAACATCGATTACTGATGTTAATAACAATGGTGTAGACGATAATTATGAAAACGGTGCTATTATAGGTTTAATTCCAGAAAATACAGATGGTTTAGACGCTCCAGATTATTTAGATACAGATTCAGATAATGATGGTATTTTAGACGTCAACGAAAACGGTGATGGAGATACTTTCTCAGCAACAGATACAGACGGTGATGGATTAGTTGATGTTTTTGATGATAACGATGATTCAGGAATAAATGGTTCAAAAGTAAACGACGGTTTAAGCCCATCTGCAAGTACAGTAACTAATGAAAGTTCATTAGAAGATGCATTTAATGATTCTGATGGAGATTTTAATCCTGGAAATGGTGATCTTGACTACAGAGACGCTCCAATAGATGATTTAATGATCACACAAGTATATCAGTTTGATACTGAGCGTTGGATAGAAATTACCAATATCAGTAATTCAAATACTATTGCAGCCAGCCTAGTAAATGTGCAGCTATATTTAAATAAAACAGGAGATCAAACAGGGGTAACACCAGATGCTACATTAACAGTTAGTTCTGCAATTTTACCAGGTCAATCTGTTTTAATTACAAATTCAGAAAACAATATTTCTAATACAACAGCGGCAGCACCAACTGCAAGTGCAATTATTATACAAGATGATGCGTTAACAAATATTGAAGGTGGAGACGATACCATTACAGTATCAAAAACTGGAGATGTCAGCTCATGGTCAAACCGAATTGATGTTGTTTCAAAATTAACTAACAAAACATCGTATGTAAGAATAGATGAAACGCTACAACCTAATGTAAATTATACAGAAAGTGAATGGGTTGTTTTTATAGATGATGCGTTAGATCCTTATAATTTCTTAATTGATTCTGCTGAGAGACATCCACATGATCCGTTAATTTCAGAGATTGAAAGTTCGAACTCAGATGCAAACACCTTGTTAGGATTGCATAGAATAGAGAAAACAACAAGAACTGGTGGTAACTGGAACAATGGTTATCCTGATAGATCTAGATATGTTTCTGTTAATGAAAATTACGAACATCAAAATGAAAGATTAAGTGCGCGTAAATTAGAGGTATTAGGTTCTAATATTCTAGCAATAGACAATCAATTGTTAGTGGTAACCAATAATTTAAATATTACCACAAATGCAGAGATTCGATTGGTTGGAAAAAGTCAGTTTGTACAAACGCATACAGGAGTTGCCGATATTACAGGTAACGGAAAAATGTATGTCGAACAAAACTCTGAACTTGCAAATATTTATAGATACAATTATATGAGTTCTCCTGTAAGAACAGTCGATTTACAAACGTATTCTATAGAATCAGTTTTAAAAGACGGTACAAACCCGGTTAGTTTTACAGGTGTTGTTGGTCAAGGAGCATCAAACATTGCAAGAGATATTAATTTTGTAGGCGGTTATGATGGTAGTACTGGTACACCAATTAATATTGCAGATTACTGGATTTATACTTTTGCTAGCACAAAAGGACAAAGATCTAATTATGAACACAAGTATAAATCAGGAACAATAGCGCCAACAGATGGTTATATTTTTAAAGGACCAGAAGTAGCACAAAACTATACTTTTGTTGGTAATCCTAATGATGGAGAATTAACTACAGCAGTTGGAGGAAGTGACTCTTATTTAATAGGAAATCCATTTCCGTCTGCTATGAATGCTTTAAAATTCATTAAAGACAATATCAATTCTATCGATGGTAGTTTATATTTCTGGGATCATGTAGGCGAAGAAAATACTAGTTCTGAAACTAGCGGACATAATTACCAAGGTTATGTTGGTGGTTACGCTACAATTAATCTTTCTATGGCTGTAGGAGGTTTAGATAAACCTGCTGTTGGTGCTTTTAGCATTACCTTGCAAGCTGAAGAATCTTTATTAAATGGAACCATTTTTGAAATAGTAGAAAAAAGAATCGTTAGATTAAATACAAGTTCTAGTTATTTAGAATTTAATAGAATTACAAGAGCTACAGATGAAATAAATATTAATTACAAATCTGCTACAGGTAAGACTTTAATTTTCTTTAAAGACAATGTAGAAGTTGGTACTTATGATTTACCTGCAACATCAGGTTATGAAACATTTACTATTAACGATTGTGTTATTGTTGGTTCTACTATAAGATTTGAGTCTTTAGATTCTAATACAATTGATATTGACTTTATAGAAATGAAT
Source organism: Polaribacter sp. BM10 (assembly GCF_002005425.1). Lineage (GTDB taxonomy): Bacteria > Bacteroidota > Bacteroidia > Flavobacteriales > Flavobacteriaceae > Polaribacter > Polaribacter marinaquae. The sequence goes on from NZ_CP019704.1 coordinate 501,069, forward strand.
GACGATGATGGAGATGTTTCATGTGCACCATCAAGTGGTACAGATAGTAGTTTATTTAAAACTCCTGGAACTTACATTCCTATTGGTCAAGGATTCTTTATTGGAGGCGATTCTGACGGTGGTCCAATCGTGTTTAACAACAGTCAAAGACAATATGTTACAGAAGATAGTGGAAATGCTGTATTCTTTAAATCTGAAAGAAAAAAGGTTGTTGAGCAAGATAATGGCGACTTTAACACATTGCCTTTATTAAAAATAGGAATGGACTTTGTTAGCGAAGATAGAGAGCCATTACACAGACAAATTGGAGTTTCTTTTAGCCCGAACAATACTTTTGAATTTGAAAAAGGTTTTGATAGTCCTATTAACGATTTAGGTGCAACGGATGTTTATTGGAAGTTTGAAAATAGTGATAACAAATATGTTATTGCAGGAATTCAAAGTGTTTCAAATTCTTTAGAGATTCCTTTTGAAATAATAATGGATTATAAAGGTGCTGTTATTTTAAATTTAGATGATATCAAAAAGGTAAACAACACTATTTTTGTAAAAGATAAATTGAATAACAAAACGTACGACATTACAAATAACGAAGTTGTTTTACAATTAGATAAAGGAGAGCATTTAAATAGATTCTCGATAGTATTTAGTCAAGACACTGTGTTAAGTGTTGATGATGCAAATCTAGAGAATCCAATAAATGATTTAATAACTACTTTCTTAGACAAAAGTACTAACGAGTTTGTAATTGATAATAAAAACAATTTAAACATCGAAAATGTAGTATTATTTAACCTTTTAGGTCAAATAACAAACAGTTGGAACATTGATTCTTCTGATAGTGAAAACAGACTTAAAATTAAGAATATAGCTAACGGAGTATATATTGTAAACATTAAAACTGAAAAAGGTGTTATCAGTAAAAAGGTTTTGTATAACAAATAGCAATACAATATTTACCTATAGAAAATAAAAAATCTCATTATCTAATTATAGATAATGAGATTTTTAAATTATAGGCAATAGATATTTATTTCTTAGTATAATTCTCTGGAATAGAAAAACTATCTCTAAAACCTTCAACAAATTTTATGTTTGTAATTTTAGCATTTCCAATTTTATCTGTTAAACCATCTTTAGAATTCCATCCGTAGAAATCCCAATTTGTGGCAATAGAAATACCTTCTATTTCTGTATAATCTGTATATTTTATAGCATGCGGATCTGCTTCTGCAGCTTCTTTAGTTTTACCAGCAGTTACAATGTAGGCAACGTGTTCTAGTAAATCAGTTTCGTTATTTTTATAAACAACGTACCAATCATCTGGTGCATCACCTGTATTTGCTTCAAAACTTAGTTTAGCCGTTTTTAAGTTATTATTAGCTTCTTGTGTTTTATGATTAAAATCCCACTTTGTACCGTTGTCGTTTAACTTATAAGGAAATAGGAAAAAATAATTCCAAGTATACGCATGAAAACGCACTCCAGGATTTGATTTTAATCCATCAGAAACAAAAATATCTTGTTTGTTAACATAGATTTCATCACCATTTTTATATGCTATTTTAGCAATATCAGAAGAAGTAGAAACTGTAATGTTAGCGTTTAAAATTTCATTTCCTCCAAAATTTATAACAGCATCGTATTGTATAGCTTCTTTTGCTAAGAAAATATCTTTTTTGTGTGCAGTTTCTATAACTTCAGCAAAATTTTTAGAAACAGTTTCTTTTTTAACTATTTCTGTTGTTTTTTTCGGTTTTAGGTTGTTGTTTGCAACTTGTAATAATTGCAGCACCAATAATGGCTGTAAAAAGTAATTTCTTCATGTTAGTTTAATTGAAAATTTAATTTAAAAATGATTAATCGTATTTATGCTAGAAGCCTTACAAAATTTTAAGACTAATTTCCTTTAATTCTCATCCAAAGATCAGACATTAGGTTTTTAGCATCATTTTTATCTTTTTTTACTTCTATAAAAGTTACGTTCTCATTTTCATCAACATTAATTTTATACTTAAAAACAAAATTTTCTGCATTTTGACGCATGCTTAGGGTTCCGAATCTTAAATCATTAAAATATAAATCAGAATTTTGTTTGTTAATAGTGTACCAACCTTTAGAAATTGAAATCATTCGTTTTACTTTTTCATTATTCTTTAAATTTCCTAATAAGTGATGATTCTTGGGATAGTGGGAAAATTCGATTGGTTTTTTATCAAAAAAAGATGAATGCCCGATTAGAAAAGCATTTTTTGTTTCTACGTTTGCAGACCATAATATGGTATTTAAGGGCGCAGGTTTGGTTGCGATTTTAGAATAGATAATGTTTTGATTATTTAACTCTTTGGTGAATTTTTTGTAAGAAAGACCTTTTAAAATTAAGGTAATAGCTAAATAAGAACTACTTATTATCAAACCTAAATTATTATAAGTTTTTCTCTTTTTAGAAGTTCTTTTTTGAAACATTGCTAAAAGCACAAAAATGATAAAAGGTAATGTATATAGCGGGTCTACAACAAAAATATTTTTAAAGGCTAATCTTATATCTAAAGGCCAAAATAGTTGTGTGCCCCAAGTTGTTTGTGCATCTAAAATAGGATGTGTTATAAAGGCCCAAAAAAAGAGCAAAGTCCAATCTTTAAAATTTTTATATTTTTCGAATTTTAAAACTACAAGAGCAAAAATTGGAGCAAATATTACAGAGAACAAAATAGAATGAGTAAAACCTCTATGGATTTCTAAAGCAGTTACGGTATCTGTAAAAAAGCTAGAAATTACGTCTAAATCTGGTATTGTGCCTGCAATAGCACCATATAACATTGCTTTATTGCCATTTTTTTTGCCCAATACGGCTTCACCAACAGCAGCGCCTAAGACTATTTGAGTTAAAGAATCCATAGGTTTAAAGTTTTAATTAGTAATAACTTTTTCCAAATTTTTTTTCGACCGAAAAGTCAATTAAGTTCATAAAGTTTTCATGTACACCAAGTGTTATGTCTAATTTTAATTCTTCAATAAACTTTAGAATTAAGGTAGATTTAAATTGCAAATCTGGTACAGAAACATATTTTTCAAAAAGATTACCAATACTTTTGTAGTAAAGCTGTTCAAAATTATTAAGATTTTCTGGCTTTTCAGAAACGTATTCGTACGTATTTATTTTAAAAGATTCTAAAACGCTACCTACATAATTTTTGTGTAGAATTTGTTTAGGGTTTACTATGTTTAGTTCTTTTATAGTCGGATTTAAAAAAGCATGTAAAATTGCTTTAGAAACAAAATCTACAGGAACGATGTTTAAACCGCTTTCTTTATCAATCCAAATTCTAAAATTATTTTTAGATTTTTTAGCGTATTTGTCTAAAAAGATTGCCCAAGAATAAAATACATCAAATTTAGGAGTTTCAAAAAAAGGTGCATCTAATAATCTACCGCAAATAATACTTGGTCTTAATATTTGTGCGTCTATATTTTTTAATTTACAGGTTTCTTTTACATAAAATTCACTTTCATATTTAGATTTCTCATACGGATTTCTAAAATTTGTGACGTTATAATTACCAATAGAGTCGTTTACTTTTTTATCTTGAATACCAAATGAATATGCGGTACTTATATATAAAAATCGTTTTACATTTTTAGGTAGTTCTTCTAAAAGATTTTTAGTTACTAAATAATTTTGAGCATGAACAATTTGTTTAGAATCTGTTGTGTGTAATAAACTTGTAGAGCCTGCACAATGTATAACAGTATCGAAATTATATTTTTTTAAAACCGTATTATCTATAGATTCTAAATCATGAGAAATAACGGTAATTTTTTCTAAACAAGCTTCTAATGTAAAATTATTCAAAAACTCAGGACGAGATTTATCTTTAAGAATTGCTAAAAGTCTTTCATCTGCAGTTTTTTCGTGAGCTCGAATTACTACATAAAGATGATTAACTGTTTTATCTACAATAGCTTTGCGTAACCATTCGAATATAATGTGACTACCAACAATTCCTGTACCGCCAGTTAATAAACAATTCATATAATTTTTTTTTGAAGTAATTAAAAAGTGAAATTAGTTCTTTAAACTAAAAAACCTCACAAATATGTGAGGTTTTTCTAAAATATTTATCCTTTATAAAAAGGTAGTTTTACAATTGTGGCTGGTATTATTTTTTTTCGAATTTGAATATTAATTCGAGTACCACTTTTTGCAATATTTGTGGGTACATATCCTAAACCAATACCTTTATTTAAACTAGGGCTCATGGTTCCAGAAGTTACGTTACCAATTACATTACCTTCAACATCAACAATATCATAACCTTGTCTTGGTATGCCTCTTTCATTTAATTCAAAAGCAACTAATTTTTTTGTTGGTTTTTCTGCTTTTTGTTTTGCCAAAGCTTCAGAGTTTACAAAATCTTTAGAAAACTTTGTAATCCAACCTAATCCTGCTTCTATTGGCGAAGTAGTATCGTCTATGTCATTACCGTATAAACAATAACCCATTTCTGTTCTTAAAGTATCTCTTGCAGCTAAACCAATTGGTTTTATACCAAATTCTGCACCAGCTAAGAAAACTCTATTCCAAATTTGTTCTACTTCTTCATTTTTGCAATAGATTTCAAAACCACCAGAACCGGTATAACCCGTAGCAGAAATAATTACATTTTCGATACCTGCAAAATCGCCAATTTTAAATTTATAAAATGGTATTTCAGATAAATCTAAAGATGATAAAGATTGCATTGCGTCAACAGCCTTTGGACCTTGAATTGCTAATAAAGAATAATCTTCTGATAAGTCTCTTAACTCTGCATTGAATTCTTTATTGTAAGAAGAAATCCAGTTCCAGTCTTTTTCTATGTTAGATGCATTTACCACTAAAAGATATTCGTTTTCTTTAATTCTGTAACAAATTAAATCATCTACAATACCGTTCTCTGTATTCGGTAAACAGCTATATTGTGCATCACCAATTTCTAATTTAGAAGCATCATTAGAGGTTACTTTTTGTATAAGTGCCAAAGCATTTTCACCAGAAACTAAAAACTCACCCATATGGCTTACGTCAAAAACACCAACAGATTCTCTTACCGTTAAATGTTCTGCAGTAACGCCTTCGTATTGAACTGGCATATTGTAACCAGCAAAAGGTACCATTTTAGCGCCTAATTTTTCGTGAACAGAATGTAATGCAATATTTTTCATGTATAGATTTCTTAAATTTAGCGCTAAATTATTGAAAAATTCGCAATTATCAATCACTAATATTTTGTTAATATTTTCAACTAAAAAATAAATAATGTTACATTTGGGTAAACAACTTATAAATCAGCAACAATGCAGCCATTCAAATTTATTTTAATTGCTTTTTTAGCAATTACATGCAACGGATTTTCACAAACACCATCAGATTTTTTATCCAAAGATTTTCATAAAAGTAAAAGAGATGCTTTACGTACAAAAATGCCAAAAAATTCTGTAGCTGTAGTATTTGCAAATCCTTTAAGAAACAGAGCTAATGATGTGGATTATGTTTTTCATCAAGATCCTAACTTTTATTATTTAACTGGTTATAGAGAACCAAACGGAGTTTTAGTTTTGTTTTCTGAAAATCAAACCGATGAAAACGGATTAGTTTATAACGAAGTTTTATATGTTCAGAAAAAAAATAAAAGAGCAGAACAATGGAATGGTAAAAGGTTAGGAGTCGAAGGAGCAATAAATGAATTAGGTTTTAAAGTAGCAAAAAATGGCGAAGATTTTATAAATGATAAACTAGATTTTAAAAAATTTGATAGAGTTTTTATCGAAAAATTTAATGACGATTATAGAAATTCTGCTAGAGAAAAAGCAGAGGTGTATGATTTAGTATTGTCTTTTAAAGAAAAAGCAGATTTTGATCCAAAAAACTTTTTATCACCATTAAAAAAGCAGATTTACGAAATGGTAAAATCTACTCCAATAGAAAACAGTGCAAATGTTGCGCAAATAATTGGTAGAGCAGTTGCTTATGATGCATCTTTAAAAAATGATGAAGATTTAATGAAATTTAAAGAGGCTACAGATGTTAATTTAAAGAAAGATTTACAGCAAAAGATAGCCTTAAAATTAAATGCTAAAACAAATATTGATGTAACTTTTTTATCTAGAAATTTGGCAACTTTAAGAGAGGTGAAAACAAAAGAAGAATTGGTTTTATTAACTAAAGCAGTAAGAATATCTGCAATTGGGCAAGTAGAAGTAATGAAAGCCATGAAACCTCATATGTCTGAAACAGAATTACAAGGGATACACGAGTTTGTTTATAAAAAATATGGTGCAGAATATGAAGGATATCCTTCTATTGTTGGTGCAGGAAATAACGGTTGTATATTACATTATATAGAAAATAATAAAACAAAAGTTGGCAACGATTTAGTTTTAATGGATTTAGGCGCAGAGTATCGAGGTTATACGGCAGATGTAACACGTACAATTCCAGCAAACGGTAAGTTTACAGAAGAACAAAAAGCCATTTACGAAATTGTTTACAAAGCACAAGAAGCAGGTATTGCGGCTTATAAGATAGGAGAAAGTATGGCGAAACCAAACCTAATTTCTAAGAAAATCGTAGACGAAGGTTTGTTTAAATTGGGCATTATAAAATCTATTGACGAAAAACATCCATATTATCCTCACGGAACTTCACATCATATTGGTTTAGACGTGCACGATCCAGGAAATTATGGTAATTTTGAAGAAAATATGGTGGTTACTATGGAACCAGGAATTTATATTCCAGAAGGAAGTAACTGCGATAAAAAATGGTGGGGAATTGGTATTAGAATAGAAGATGATATTTTGATAACTAAAAGTGGGCCTAAAAATCTTTCTGCCGAAGCACCAAGAACCGTAGAAGAAATCGAAAAAATGATGGCTAAAAAGTCTGTCTTAGACGATTTTGTTTTACCAGATTTAGATAAATAAATGAGCAAAACAGCAATCATATTAGGCGCAACAGGTTTAACCGGTAATTTACTTTTACAAAAGTTAATTGCAGATGCTTCGTATACAAAAATCAAACTTTTTTCTAGAAGTGCTGTAAATATATCATCAAGTAAAATAGAAGAGCATTTAGTAGATATGTTTGCTTTAGAAGCCCAAAAAACACTTTTTACAGCAGATCAAGTGTTTTGTTGTATTGGCACAACAGCGGCAAAAACAAAAGACAAAGAAAAGTACAAGTCTATAGATTATGGTATACCTGTTACTGCTGCAAAATTAGCCAAAGCAAACAATATTGCTACTTTTGTAGTGATGTCTTCTATGGGCGCAGACGCAAAAAGTTCTGTATTTTACAATAGAATTAAAGGCGAAATGGAAAGAGATATTTTAGCTCAAAAAATAAAAAACACACATATTTTAAGGCCTTCTTTAATTGGTGGTAAAAGAGACGAGTTTCGTCTAGGAGAAAGTATCGGTAAAGCAATTATGAAACTCTTAAATCCGTTGTTTATCGGGTCTTTAAAAAAGTTCAAAATGATTCATCCAGATAAAATTGCAACTTGCATGAAAACGGTCGCAAATACTTCTAATAACAAATCAATTATAAATTCAGACTTAATTTTAACGATAGCAAATTCTAATAATAATGAGTAAAGAACAACCAAACAACCCAATGCACGGTATAAAATTGGCAACAATTTTAGAACAATTGTTTAAAGAGTATGGTTGGGAAGAATTAGGAGATCGATTAAATATAAATGCTTTTAGAAATAACCCGACATATAAATCTTCTTTAAAATTTTTAAGAACAACACCTTGGGCTAGAGAAAAAGTAGAAAAGTTTTACGAAAGAAATATGTTATAATTTTTTTTTGAAGCTTTTTCCTGCTTTTCGCACTCGCTTTTTTTCAGAAAAAGAAAAAAGAGCTCAAACAAACGCTACAATCAGGGCTAGAATTATTTGCAAACTATAATCATTTAAGTAATTGAATTAAATATCTGCAAACGATATTTTACTTTACTTAGAAATAATACTAAGAACCAATTCTTTAGTTAAAGGTTGCCCATTTGCTATTTTTTTTATGTTTTCGAATGTAAAAACAAAATCGCAACCAGATTTGTAATTAGAACATCCGTAAGCCGTTTTTCCTTTTAAAACAGTTCCTTTTTTACATTTCGGACAAGTAATTATATCCGAAGAATTTGTGGCAACTTTTTTAACAGGTTGTTGTTTTGGTTCTAGCTTTAAAGAGAAATTTTCATCAAACCTTATTAAACCTTCAACTTTATTATCATTTAAAATAAAACCTTTTAAGTTTGTTGTACAACCTTTATCAATTAATCGAATAGTTTGATTTTCAGAAACTTTTTTACCATAAATTTCAAAAGGTATTTTTAAGTCGCAGCCAGCTTTGTATTCAGAGCAACCATAAGCAGATGTTCCTTTTAAAAGTTTTCCTTTTTTACATTTTGGGCAGGTTTTACCCGCAACTTCTTTTATCGATTTAGCTTTTGGTTTCGCAGCTTCTGTTTGCTTTACTTGATTTGTGTTTGCAGAAGAAATTCTTTTTTTAGATTTATTAGAACGGACTTCATACACCAACTCATCAACCATTTTTTTCATATTATTGATAAACGTTCCTGCGTTAAAATCGCCTCGTTCAATTTCTTTCAAACGTTTTTCCCAAAGTCCGGTTAATTCGGCAGATTTTAATAACTCGTTGTCAATAATATTAATTAAATCGATACCGGTTTGTGTTGGTAATACTAGTTTTTTCTTACGTTCAATATATTTTCTTCGAAATAAAGTTTCTATAATACTTGCTCTAGTAGAAGGTCTACCAATTCCGTTTTCTTTCATCAATTCGCGCATTTCGTCATCATCAACTTGCTTTCCTGCAGTTTCCATGGCGCGTAATAAACTTGCTTCGGTGTAATTTCTTGGTGGTTTTGTCTCTTTTTCTAAAAAAGAAGGTTCATGAGTTCCTTTTTCTCCTTTTACAAAAGAAGGTAGCGTCATTTTCTCATTCAATTCTTTTTTAACCTTACTTTCTTTTGTCTCAAAAACAACACGCCAACCTTTATTTAAAATTTCTTTTCCGGTTGTTTTAAAAGGAACTTCTGCAGCCTTACCAATTACAGATGTGTTAGAAACATCAGAATCTGGATAAAATACTGCAATAAATCTTCTTGCAATAATATCGTAAACCTGTTGTTGGTTGTATTGCAAATTACCTTGAATTCCTGTAGGAATTATTGCATGGTGATCTGTAACTTTTTTATCATCAAAAACACGCTTTGTTTTTTTAATTTTCTGACCTAAAAGTGGTTGTGTTAATTCGCTATAATTGGTTAATTTAGATAAAATACCGTGTATTTTTGGGTACAAATCGTTTGGTAAAAAAGTAGTATCAACTCTTGGGTAGGTTACTACTTTCATTTCATATAATTTCTGTACGATTTTTAAAGTTTCATCCGCAGAAAAACCAAACTTATTATTACAATACACTTGTAAACCTGTTAAATCGAATAATTTTGGCGCATATTCTTTTCCTTTCTTCTTCGTTACAGAAACAATTTCAAAATCTGATTCTGCAACTTTATTTGCTAAAATTACACCATCTTCTTTCTTTAAAAACCGTCCATCTTCATAATTAAACAACGTATTTCTGTAAGTGGTTTGCAGTTCCCAGTAAGGTTGCGGTTTAAAATTTTGTATTTCGAAATAACGATTTACCAACATGGCTAGGGTTGGAGTTTGCACTCTACCAACTGACAAAACTTGTTTAAAGCCGCCAAATTTTACTGTATATAAACGAGTTGCATTTAAACCCAATAACCAATCTCCGATAGCACGAGAATAGCCTGCGTAATATAAATTATCGTAATCTTCTGCTGGTTTTAAATTTTTAAATCCGTCTTTTATGGCTTCTTCTGTAAGAGAAGAAATCCATAAACGTTGCACTTTTCCTTTGTAATTACATTGGTTAATTACCCAACGTTGTATCAGTTCTCCTTCTGTACCGGCATCCCCACAATTTATAATAACATCTGCTTTTTCGAATAAAGATTTTACGATGTTAAATTGTTTTTTAATTCCGGAATCTCCAGTAACTTTTGTATCGAAACGATCTGGTAACATTGGTAAGTTGTTCAAATCCCAACTTTTCCAGTGTGGTTTGTAATCTTTAGGCTCTAAAAGTGTACACAAATGCCCGAAAGTATAAGTTACCGCATAGCCATTTCCTTCATAAAAACCGTCACGTTTTGTGTTGGCTCCTAGAATGTTAGCAATTTCTCTTGCTACAGATGGTTTTTCGGCGATGCAGACTTTCATTAATTATTTTTGTGTGGTCGAAAGTAAGAAAATATTAAATGAATTTGCAATAAAAATTTAAGGTTAAGTATAAATTTAATACTTTATTTGAAAAATAGTTTGTCTACTTTTGTTTTAAAAGAAAACTATGAAATTTCTTATAAGAATACACCTTGTTCTTGCATTATTATTATCAAATTCAATTTCATCCCAAATAGCTTATCCAGTAACTAAAAAAGTACCTGTTATAGATATTTATCATAATATAAAAATTACAGATAATTATCAGTGGTTAGAGGCTGAAAATAATGAAGATGTAATGCGTTGGGTTGATAATCAAAACAGAATTTCAAGAAAATACTTAAAGAAAATTTCAAGAAAATATAGCTCAGAAACAAAGATGAGAGCCTATGGATGGTATGAAATGGATTATGATAAAAAAACTAAGTATGAAGCAAATAATAAAATGCATTTTAAAATACGATCTCTAAAAAATAATTTTTTGCCTTCTATTTATTATGCAAATGGTAGTAAGTCTGAATACAAAAATTTGGTAGCACCTAATAGTATATCTACAAAAGATAAAATAATTTTTACGGGTTTTAAATCTTCTAGAAATGACGAATATTTAGCTTATCATTATAATAGAAATGGAAGCGATTGGAAAGAAATTAAAATAATAGGAATAAAAAAAAGACGTTATTTTAAAGAGGTTTTAAAAAATATTTTAAATCCAAGCATTTATTGGCTTGGTAATGGTTTTTATTATATTAAAAGCACACCAGATTTAGAGAACTCTAATTTATATACTGCAGCAGTAATGTATCATAATTTAGGTACGCCACAGGTTGATGATGAATTGATATTTAAAGTAAGTTCTGCAGATGAGCAACTATTTATTAAAGGTGCAAAAGATGAAAGTATTTATTTTATATTAAAAAAGAATAGTTTTAAAAACGAGTTTAGTTATTATTTTTTAGAGCCTAAAGATGACAAAAAAGCGTTTAAACCTTTTTACGAAAAAATAAAATACAACATTAATTTAGCTAAAATTAAAGCAGATACAGCAGTGGTTTTGACTAAAATTAAAGGGAAAAACTTTTTAGTTAGAATCCCTATAAAAAAGCCTAATAATTGGGAATTGTTGAGTCCTGCATATAATGATGCTGTGTTTACAGGTTATGAATTTGCTGATGATAAAATTGCAAGTTCTTATCAATCTAAAGAGTCTTCTTTTATAGCAATTACAGATTTTAATGGAAAGATTTTAGGTGAGGTTATTACACCAAAGGGATTAAGTATTTCTAATATGTATTACAATGCCATAAAAAAAGTGTTTACATTTAAATTATCTTCATATACAGTGCCTCCTGTAAGTTGTGTTTTAGATTTAAAAACTTTTCAATTTAAATACTTAGGAAAAGCTGATGTTTATTTTAATTCTAAAAATTATCGTTTTATGAGAAAGGAGTTTATTTCTCATGATGGTAAAAAGGTACCAATGTTTATTGTGTATAAAGATTCAATTTCTAAAGATGCTAAAACACCCTTTTTACTTAAAACCTATGGTGGATATGGTAATATTGAGAAACCAAAATTTAATAGTGGAATTATTTATTTTATAGAAAACGGAGGCGCTTTTGCATATGTAAATATTAGAGGAGGAGGAGAGTTAGGAGAAAAATGGTGGAAAGATGGTAAAAAACTTAAAAAGAAAAACGGAATTTTAGATTTTACTTATGCAGCAAAGTACTTAATAAACCAAGGTTACACGAAGCCAAAAAAAATAGGTATTATTGGTACATCTCATGGAGGATTAATTGCAGCATCTGCATTAATAAAGAGTCCTGAAATTTATGGAGCTGCAGTGATTAATGTTGCACCAACAGATATGCTTCGTTTGGAAAAATCTAGAACAGGATCTGCTTTTATAAATTTATCTGAATATGGTACAGTAAAAAAAGAAAATGAGTTTAGAAATTTACTTTCTTATTCTCCTTTTCATAATATAAAAGAAGGCATAAATTATCCTTCAACATTAATAATTACGGGTTCAAATGATACTCGAGTTCCTTCTTATAATTCCTATAAATTTGCAGGAAAATTACAAGATAGAGGGGCTCAAAAGAATCCTATTTTATTATGGCAACAAGATAAATATGGTCATTTTGGAGCAATTAAATACAATGATTTAATAGAAGAAAAGGCTTTTATTTATTCTTTTTTAATAAATGAATTAAAAAAGAACTAAATTTTATTTCAGCTTAGAAAGTTCTTTTTTAAGATCTTCCCAAGTAGATTTTTTCTTTTTATTAGAGTTAATAACTTCTTGCTGTATTTCATTCTTTTGAGAATCTGTTAAGTCATACCATAAAGCTGTTTTTTCTTTTTTGCTCATATTTTAAGAATAAAAATGTTATTTAATTAAAGCTAATTGAATTCGTTTTCTCACAACATCAACCTCTAAAACTTTTGCAATAATTTGTTGTTGCAAACTTACAATAGTATTTACATCTTTAACAAAAGTATCCGATAGATTAGAAACATGAATTAGACCACTTTCTTTAATACCAATGTCTACAAAACAACCAAAATTGGTAATGTTATTTACAATTCCGGGTAATAATTGCCCGATTCTTAAATCTGAAATTGTTTTAATAGTTGCATCAAAAGAGAAAACTTTGGCCTTTTCTCTTGGGTCTAAACCAGGTTTTTCTAATTCTTTTACAATATCTGTTAAAGTTGGCAAACCAATGGTTTCTGTAATATAGTTTTTTAGATTTATTTGCTTTATCAAATCAGATTTTCCAATAAGATCTGCAACTTTTAGCTTATTGTCTTTGGCAATTCTATCTACTAAAGCATAACTTTCTGGGTGCACAGCAGAATCATCTAACGGATTTTTACCATTCTTAATTCTTAAAAAACCTGCCGCTTGCTCAAAAGCTTTACCTCCTAAACGAGGTACTTTTTTTATGTCGTTTCTAGAAGAAAAAGAACCATTTTTATTTCTGTAATTTACAATGTTTTCAGCTAATTTTGGCCCGATTCCAGACACATAACTTAATAAAGATTCGCTTGCCGTATTAATATTTACTCCGATGGTGTTTACACAACTTTCTACAGTTGCATCTAAAGATTTCTTTAATTTAGTTTGATCGACATCATGCTGGTATTGGCCAACGCCAATCGATTTAGCATCAATTTTAACCAATTCTGCCAACGGATCTTGCAAACGCCTACCTATAGAAACAGATCCACGAACGGTTACATCGTAATTAGGAAATTCGTCTCTTGCAATTTTTGATGCTGAATAAATAGAAGCACCAGCTTCACTAACAACAAAAACATCAATAGTATTTTTAAATTGAATTTTCTTTACCAATTGTTCAGTTTCACGAGAGGCAGTACCGTTACCAATAGCAATAGCATCAATTTTATATGCTTCTGCTAACGAACTAATTTTTTGAATGGCTTCAATTTTTTTATTTTGAGGTTCATGCGGAAAAACGGTTTCGTTATGCATTAATTCTCCTAATTCATTTAAGCATACTATTTTACATCCAGATCTAAAACCCGGGTCGATGGCTAAGACTCTTTTTTCACCTAAAGGTGCTCCTAAAAGTAATTGTTTTAGGTTTTTAGAAAACACTAAAATAGCATCATTATCTGCTTTTTCTTTTGCTAGTGAAAGTCTTTCGTTAGATAAAGAAGGGTATAGTAATCGTTTAAAGGCATCTTTAATAGCGGATTCTATTTGTGCCGAACATTCATTTTGCGTTCTAATAATTCTATTTTCAATTCTTTGCAATAACCTTTCGCTATCAACTTCAATTTTAATTCTGATAAAACCCTCATTTTCGGCTCTTAAAATTGCTAAAAATCTGTGAGAAGGAATTTTATTTAAAGACTCATTCCAATCAAAATAATCTTTAAATTTTTGTGCTTTTTCATCGTCTTTTTTAGACTTTATTACTTTGGATGAAATTGTAGCAAAACGTTCTAATTCTCTTCTTATATTATTTCTGATGTCTGCACGTTCATTAATCCATTCTGCAATAATATAACGAGCGCCTTCTAAAGCTGCTTCAAGAGTTTCAACATCATTTTTAATGTATTTAGAAGCTGTATATTCTAAATCATTTACACGCTGACTCATTATCATTTTTGCTAACGGTTCTAAACCTTGTAATCTTGCAGTTTCTGCTTTTGTTTTTCGCTTTTTCTTAAAAGGTAAATACAAATCTTCTAAAGAAATTAAATCTGCAGAATTATTTACTTTTTCGGTTAATGCTGATGTTAAGACAGCTTGTTCTTCTAGCGCCTTTAAAATACTTTTTTTACGTTTTTCTAAAGTTTCGAAAGCTTCTTTAAATTTTACAATTTCGCCTAATTCTACTTCATCTAAATTGCCTGTCATTTCCTTTCTATATCTACTGATAAAAGGAATTGTAGCATCTTCATTTAATAAAGAAATTGTATTCTCTACAGATTTAGAAGAAAATTGTGTTTGTTGTGTTATATATTGAAGTAACTGCATTTTTAATTTGAATTTAAGCGAAAAAAATCCTCATAAAAATAAATTTTATGAGGATGTAAATATAGTTTTATTTTGTGTTTTAAGTAATTACTTTTTCAAAAGCTAATCTTTTTGCATTGTAATTTGTGTATATAATTCCGCAGTATTTGTAACCTAATTTTTTTAATAGAGATTGCATGCCAAGGTTATCTTCGTGTGTATCAATTTTTAAACTTCTAACTTTTTTTTCTAATAATTGTAAATGAAACTCATGAAACATAAAAGTGGCTATCCCAAATTTTCTAAATTCTTTTTTTATTGCCATTCTATGAATTACACCGTATTTTTCATTTTCAGAAACCATCCATTCACCATCAATAACGTCCTTATAAGTTGGTTCTTTTCTTAAAGTAAACATAGAAGTTGCCATAATTTGATTTTCATCATTTACAACCACATAACTTTCATTTTTTTTGATATCGTTTTCAATTTGTGCTGCATTTGGATATCCGTTTTGCCATTGATCTATTTTTTGTGATTTTAAATACGCTTTTGCATCATCAATAATAATAGCAATTTCTGGAATGTCTTCAATTTTAGAAAGTCTAATTTTCATCAATATTTACTTAAATCATTTTAAAATCTAATAGCAATTCTCCGTTTACAGAACATTGTAAATGATCTCCTTTAAAGATTTCTCCTTTACCTAAAGCGGGTGTACCAGTAAAAATTAAATCGCCTGGTTGTAAGGTCATATATTTAGAAATAAACACAATAATATCAGCAAAATTATTTATCATATAAGCTGTATTACTTTTTTGTTTTTCTACTCCGTTAATTTTTAAATCGAAATCTATATCTGCTAAATTATAGTTAGAAACGGGCTTAAAACTAGAAATTGGTGCTGCACCATCAAAACCTTTTGCAAATTCCCAAGGATGTTTTGTTTCTCTGGCGTTTTTTAGGATATCCGTAGCTGTATAATCGATACCAACAGCAATTTCTGAAATGTAAGTGTTCGCATCTTCTTTGGTAATGTTTTTACCTTCTTTACCAATTTTTACAACCAATTCTACTTCGTAAATTAACTCGTTTGTAATTTCACTTGGGTAAGCTACATCACGATTTATAGCTAAACTAGATTCTGGTTTCGAAAAGATGAATTTTTTACCTTTTTTCTTTTCTTCAATGTCTTTTAAATCGGTAACATAATTACTACCTATTCCTAATATTTTCATTGTGGTTATTGTTTGTTTATGGATTAGTAAATATAAAAAAATCCACCAAAACATTTGCTTTGGTGGATTTTTAATGGTTTGTATTTTTGTTAAGCTTCTACTTTTTCTTTTTTAGAAGTCTTTGTTTTAAAGAAGTCTATAGTTTCTTGATTGTTTAAAATGTCTTTAATTGTTTGTCTTTTTCTGATAAGATAATCTTGCCCTTTATGCACCATAACTTCTGCAGGTAAATAGCGAGAATTGTAATTAGAAGCCATAGAAAAGCAATAAGCACCGGCGTTATGGAAACATAAAATATCTTCTTCAGAAATTTCTGCAATTCTTCTATTAGACGCAAAAGTATCTGTTTCGCAAATATAACCTACCACAGAATAATAACGATCTCTACCTGTAGGATTCGAAATATTTGTAATATGATGATAAGAATCGTACATCATTGGTCTAACCAAGTGGTTAAAACCAGAATCTACGTGTGCAAATACAGTAGAAGTTGTTTGTTTTACAACGTTAACTTTTGCTAAAAATACACCAGCTTCTGAAACCAAAAATTTACCAGGTTCGAACATTAAAGTAATGTCTTTACCATATTCTGTACAAAACTCATTAAATCTTTCAGATAATTGTAAACCTAATTGCTCGATGTCTGTAGATATATCACCTTCTTTATAAGGAACTTTAAATCCGCTACCAAAATCGATAAAATCTATGTTTTCGAATTGTCTTGCAACATCAAATAAAATATCCGAAGCACGTAAAAAAGTATCGATATCTAAAATATCAGAACCTGTGTGCATGTGAATTCCGTTAATATTCATACCAGTATTTTCTACAACACGTTTAATGTGTGGTACTTGATGAATTGAAATTCCGAATTTAGAATCGATATGACCAACAGAGATTTTAGAATTTCCACCAGCCATAATATGTGGATTTATACGAACACAAACTGGAATATTTGGATGTTTTTGACCAAATTGCTCTAAAATAGAAAGGTTATCAATATTAATTTGAACACCTAACTTTGCAACTTCTTCAATTTCAGATAAAGAAACTCCGTTTGGTGTGTAAATAATATCTTTAGGATCTATACCTGTAGCTAAACATAACTGAACTTCTTGAAAAGAAACAGTATCTAACCCAGAACCTAAGTTTTTGAAAAACTGTAAAATATTAATGTTAGATAATGCTTTTACAGCATAATTTAACTTTAAGTTTTTTACGCTGCTAAAAGCATTTGTTAATCTGTTGTATTGAGATTCTATTTTGTCTGTATCGTAAACATATAAAGGACTTCCGTATTTATTTGCCAACGCTGTTAATTGTGTACTTTCCAATTTTAAATAATTTTAGAGTGTCAAAAGTAAATAAATTGTTTAATAAATTACGTTTTGTTTAAAAATACAACAAATTGTTTTTTATTGTGATTTTTACCCTTATTTTTAGGTTTTATTTCGTTAAAATGATGTTGATAACTAATTGCTAAAAATGTTTATTTTTTAGTGCTTAAAACTTATTTTTACGATACGCCAAACCAATAGTAGCAAGAGATTATATGAGTCAAGAAACAAAATATACAGAAGATAATATTAGATCTTTAGACTGGAAAGAGCATATAAGAATGCGTCCTGGAATGTACATTGGTAAGTTAGGTGACGGTTCTTCTGCAGATGATGGTATTTATATTCTTGTTAAAGAAGTGTTAGACAACTCTATTGACGAGTATGTAATGGGCGCCGGAAAAACCATTGAAATTTCTATTCACGGTAGTAAAGTTACTGTTAGAGATTATGGTAGAGGTATTCCTTTAGGTAAAGTTGTCGATGTAGTTTCTAAAATGAATACGGGAGGTAAATACGATTCGAAAGCTTTTAAGAAATCTGTAGGTTTAAATGGTGTTGGTACAAAAGCTGTAAATGCACTTTCTTCTTATTTTAGAGTAGAATCTTCTAGAGAAGGAAAATCTGCTTCTGCAGAATTTTCTCAAGGTAATCTAGAAAACGAAGAGTTTTTAGAAGAGTCTTCGCGTAGAAAAGGTACCAAAGTTTCATTTGTACCCGATGAAACGATCTTTAAAAACTACAAGTTCAGAAATGAATATGTAGCTAAAATGCTAAAAAACTATGTATATCTAAATCCTGGTTTAACCATTATTTTTAATGGAGAAAAATTCTTTTCTAAAAACGGATTGAAAGATTTATTAGAAGACAACAACAATAAAGAAGACATGTTGTATCCGATAATTCATTTAAAAGGAGATGATATAGAGGTTGCAATTACACACAGTAAAACACAATATTCAGAAGAATACCACTCTTTTGTAAACGGGCAACATACAACACAAGGTGGTACACATCAAGCGGCATTTAGAGAAGCAGTTGTAAAAACTATAAGAGATTTCTACGGAAAAAGTTTTGAAGCTTCAGATATTCGTAAATCAATTATTTCTGCGATTGCCATAAAAGTTATGGAACCTGTTTTTGAAAGTCAGACAAAAACCAAATTAGGTTCTACAGATATGGGCGGAGATTTACCAACGGTTAGAACTTATATTAATGATTTTCTAAAAACCAAGTTGGATAATTTTTTACACAAAAATGCCGATGTAGCAGAAACACTGCAGAAAAAGATAATTCAGGCAGAAAAAGAGCGTAAAGAATTATCTGGTATTCGAAAATTAGCAAAAGACAGAGCTAAAAAAGCAAGTTTACACAATAAAAAATTAAGAGATTGTAGAATACATTTAGGTGATGTTAAAAAAGAGAACTATCTAGAAACAACACTATTTATTACAGAGGGAGACTCTGCATCGGGTTCTATCACAAAATCTAGAAATGTAAATACTCAAGCAGTATTTAGTCTAAAAGGAAAACCTTTAAACTCTTACGGATTAAGTAAAAAAATTGTGTACGAAAATGAAGAATTTAATCTGTTACAAGCAGCTTTAAATATAGAAGATGGTCTAGAAGATTTGCGTTATAATAATATAGTAATTGCTACCGATGCCGATGTAGATGGTATGCATATTCGTTTATTATTGATAACTTTTTTCTTACAGTTTTTTCCTGAATTGATAAAAGAAGGGCATTTGTTCATTTTAGAAACACCATTATTTAGAGTAAGAAATAAAAAACAAACTTTTTATTGTTATTCTGATGAAGAAAAACGAGAGGCAATTGAAAAATTAAGAGGAAAACCAGAAATAACTCGATTTAAAGGTTTGGGTGAAATTTCACCAAACGAATTTGTACATTTTATTGGTGATGATATTCGATTAGATCCTGTGATGTTAGATAAAGAAATGTCTATAGAACAAATGTTGCAGTTTTATATGGGTAAAAATACACCAGACAGACAAAAATTTATTATCGAGAATTTAAAAGTAGAATTAGATTACGTAGAAGACGAAGCATAGATGAAAAAAGTAAAGACAGTTTTTAATATATTTTCAATAATTTTTCTAATCATTTTAATTTTCTGGATAACACAGGTTAATTATAATGATTTTTCGTACAAAGAAAACACTTCTGCCTATTTAGGAATTTTATCATCAGCTATGATGTCTTTAGCATTGCAGTTGATTATTAGAGGAGTAAAAGAAAAGAAATAAGGAATTTACTGGATGTTATTTTTTTTAAAAAAATGATATTTAGTAAACATGTATTTTTTGCGTTAAGGATTGAAGTGGCATCCTTTTTAGTTGTCAGTTCGAGTAAATTTGTGAAGAATGAGCAAATTTTTATCGAGAACAAAACTAAAAAGATATAACGTAAAGCCTGTTAAAACGCCCAAAGAATAAATAAATAAACTCTTAAACGAATAAACGTTTTTTACATGAGTGAAGAAATAAACGAAAACGAACACGAAGAAGAATTAACAAATGAAGGAGAACAATTAGATTCACCTCAAGAAGAAACCATAACTAAGGTTACAGGAATGTACAAAGAATGGTTTTTAGATTATGCTTCGTATGTAATTTTAGAAAGAGCTGTACCTTCTTTAGAAGACGGTTTAAAACCAGTGCAACGTAGAATTATGCATTCTATGAAAGATTTAGACGATGGACGTTACAATAAAGTAGCAAACATTGTTGGTCATACAATGCAGTATCATCCGCATGGAGACGCAAGTATTGCAGATGCGATGGTGCAAATTGGTCAGAAAGAATTACTAATCGATATGCAAGGTAACTGGGGTAATATTTTAACCGGAGACCGTGCAGCAGCTTCTCGTTATATAGAGGCTCGTTTATCTAAATTTGCGTTAGACGTTGTGTTTAATCCGAAGACAACAGAATGGAAGTTGTCTTATGATGGACGAAGAAAAGAACCAATTGATTTACCTGTAAAGTTTCCGTTATTATTAGCACAAGGTGCAGAAGGAATTGCAGTAGGTTTATCGACAAAAGTTTTACCACATAATTTTATTGAATTAATAGATGCTTCTATAAAGTATTTAAAAGGAAGAAGTTTTAAAATTTTACCCGATTTTTTAACGGGCGGAATTGCAGATTTTACCAATTATAATGATGGTAAGCGTGGTGGAAAAGTACGTGTCAGAGCAAAAATTTCTCAGTTAGATAAAAAGACGTTGGTAATTTCAGAAATACCTTTTTCTACAACTACAACATCTTTAATTGATAGTATTTTAAAAGCTAATGATAAAGGTAAAATTAAGATAAAGAAGATAGAAGATAATACAGCTGCAGAAGTAGAAATTTTAGTGCATTTACCACCCAACGTATCGCCAGATAAATCTATAGATGCGTTGTATGCTTTTACAAATTGTGAAACATCTATTTCTCCGTTAGCTTGTACAATTCAAGATAATAAACCAGTATTTGCAGGTGTATCAGAAATGTTAAAACACTCTACAGATTTAACGGTAGAATTGCTCAAAAAAGAATTAGAAATTCAGTTAAACGAATTAGAAGAACAGTGGCATTTTTCATCTTTAGAAAGAATTTTTATTGAAAATAGAATTTATAGAGATATAGAAGAAGAAGAAACTTGGGACGGTGTAATAGAAGCAATTGATAAAGGTTTACAACCACACATAAAACATTTAAAAAGAGCAATTACTGTAGAAGATATTACACGTTTAACAGAAATTCGTATTAAGAAAATATCAAAATTCGATATTGACAAGGCGAAGCAATTTATAGAAAGTTTAGAAGAAAAGATTGCAGAGGTAAAAGGGAATTTAGATAATTTAATTGAGTTTGCAATTACTTACTTTAAGCGTTTAAAAGATACGTACGGTAAAGGAAAAGAACGAAAAACAGAGATTAGAATATTTGATGATATTGTGGCCTCTAAAGTTGCAATGAATAATGCCAAACTTTATGTAAATAGAGCAGAAGGTTTTATTGGTACTTCATTAAAAAGAGACGAGTTTGTTACAGATTGTTCTGATATAGATGATATTATTATCTTTAGAAAAGATGGTAAAATGATGGTAACAAAAGTAGATTCTAAGACCTTTGTTGGTAAAGATATTATACACGTAGCCGTCTTTAAAAAGAAAGATAAAAGAACTGTTTATAATTTTATGTACAGAGATGGCGCAAGAGGACCATCATACATGAAACGTTTTAACGTAACTTCTGTTACAAGAGATAAAGAGTACGATTTAACAAACGGAAATAAAGGTTCTATTGTGCATTATTTTACTGCAAATCCTAACGGAGAAGCAGAAGTTGTAACTGTTAATTTGCGTTCTGTTGGAAGTGTTAAGAAATTAAAATGGGATATAGATTTTGCAGATTTATCAGTAAAAGGTAGATCTGTAAGAGGTAATAGAATTACAAAATATTCTATTAAATCTATAGATTTTAAATCGGAAGGAGTTTCTACACTAAAACCACGAAAAATTTGGTTTGATGACACAGTACAACGTTTAAATGTAGATGAAAGAGGAGAGCTTTTGGGTGAGTTTAAAGCAGAAGATAAATTGCTAATTATAACACAATCTGGTAAAGCAAAAGCTGTAAAGCCAGATTTAACAATGCATTTTGAAGACGATATGATCGTTTTAGAAAAATGGCAACCTAAAAAACCAATTTCTGCTATTTATTTTGATGGTGAAAAAGAACGTTATTACGTAAAACGATTTTTAATTGAATCAGTTGAAAAGGAAGAGGTTTTTATTTCAGAACATGCAAAGTCTCAACTCGAAATTGTAGCAACAGATTACAGGCCTGTAGCAGAAATTCAGTTTTCTAAAAGGAGTTTAGATAATGAAGAGGTTAATTTTGAGGAGTTCATAGCTGTAAAAGGAATCAAAGCGCAAGGTAACCAGTTAACTACAGATAAGATTAAAAATGTAAATCTTTTAGAATCTTTACCACATGAAGTAGAAGAGGAAGAGGTTGAAAGTAGCGATTCAGATAAAGAAAATGAAGTGGTAGTAGATGACAAGTTACCAATTGATGTACCACTACCTGAAACAAAAAAGCCAATTTTAGAGGAACTTTCTGCAGAAGAAAAAGCAAAAATAGCTTTGCAAAAATCTATAGCGAAGAAAAAGGCAGAAGAAAAAAAGAGAGATGATGAGAATCAAACAAAATTATTTTGATAAGGTAATATCTTAATATTAAGTTAAAAAAAATGAAATTTTAACTTTATAATATTAAGATAAATTTAAAATTGTACCTTAGGTAATGTAAAAGATTTCAATCAATTCTTTTTTAGGTTTTTCTGTAGAAAATAATTTCTTTTACATTCAATCTCTAAAGATTTAGAAAAATAGCCATGAAAAATAAGCTTATATTAGTATTTATCTTTTTTACTTTTACTGCCTTTTCTCAGTCAGAAATATACTATTATAAAGATTTTGAAGCCAATTTAGAAGTTTTAGATATAGAAGATAAAACTTTTAATTTGTTAGAGTATAATATTTTAGAAAAACAATCAGACGCTGTTTATTGGTTTAAAATACCAGCATCTAACTCTAAAGAGGATTATATATTTAGAATAAAAAATTACAGAGCTAACAACTCTATAGCATATCAAAATAGAAGGCCTTTAGAAAAAATAAAAAATTCTAGATTTACTTCTTATAAAATACAAAGAGATTATCCTGTTTTTATAAAAGTTAGTTCAGATTATAGTGCCTATTATCCGGTAGAGTTAAAATTAGAAGAAGAGTATCATTTTGATGAAAGTGTCCAAATTTTAATTAACAGTTTTTATTATGGTGCTGCTTTTTTAATTATTGTTTTTAGTATTGTTTATTATTTTTTCTTTAAAGATAATTCTTTTATTCATCACTGTTTTTTACTAATGAGTTTAGTATTTGCCTTTTTGGCATCAGATGGTATTTTTAACTTTTTTAATTTTAATAATACTATTATTGATAATTTAATTTTATTCAATTATTTTTTTCTTGGTTTTTTCTCTTTTAAGTTTGCTCATAACTTTTTATTAGTTGATAATTATTATCCTGGGTTAAAAAAATATTCACATATTATTGTAGTCAATATATTTTTGTTTGTAGTATTATTCTATTTCTTTAAAAAATCAGAATTGTTTGTTATTTTAAATATATTAACTTTTCTTTTGTTTTTAACCTATTGGGTTGTAAGTGTACTTTTAATTAATAAGAGCGGGCACATTAAGTTATTTACAATTGCATTTGTTATTATATTATTTAATGGAATTAATTTTACAGTTTTAAAAAATTTCGGAATTTCATTTTTTGACAATGCTCCATTCAATATGAAAATTGGAGGCCTTGTACAGGTTGTTACTTTATCTTTTGCAGTTATATATAGAGAAAAGACATTAAGAAAAAGAAATTCTTACATGAAGAATGAAATAATTAATTTTAATAAAGAGATAGATTTATTAACGAGTAATATAGACAAAGAATCTAAAATTAAAGATATAGAGAATTTAAGTATTAGAGAGAGAGAGGTTTTCGATTTAATTGTAATTGGTAAGTCTAATAAAGAGATTGCTTTAGAAGTAAATGTATCTATTAATACGGTAAAGTTTCATGTAAAAAATATTTACGGAAAACTAAATATAAAAAGTAGGAAAGAAGTACTAACAATTGATAAAAACCAGTAAAAACAAAGGTTTATATTGATTTACTACCCATTTACTACCCGTCGACTACCCATAAAACACCCTTGTTTTCTTTAATAATTACTAACTTTTTGTCTAAATTTGAATTATAAGAAAAGCATTCCCCCAGTCTTTATTAATAAAGTCTTTAATTTTAAATTAGAGGCTTTATTTTTTTATGGCATTTCCTCAAAAAAAGCCAATTTATAATCTGGTAGTAATTCTGGATTACAGATTTTTATAAGGTCTTTTAACACCAAATCTGGTCTTGTGCCTGCAAGTTCATAATAAATTACACCACCTGTTTTTCCTTTTTTTATTGTTGGAGTAAAAATTTTACTTTGCTTAAAAGCATTAAATTTCTTATAAAGTTTATTACTTTCTAAAAGTTGATCTTTCGAAGTAAAATATCCTGGAGCTATCCAATAATCTGCACTTTGACCTTTATCAAAAACACTTTCGAAACTCAAGGACAAACTACCTTTGCCTTTTGTGTCTTGCCATAAGTAGTTTAAATTTGCATCTTTTAAAAATTGTGCAACGTAACTTTCTCCTGCTGGTAAATTCCAAATATCTTTACTCATAATTGCACCAGACAAAACAGTAGGTTTACTTTTTGCTGATAAAGCAATTTTTTTTGCATCTAAATAATTTTTTTCGATGTTATAAAAAATACTGTCGGCCTCTTTTTCTTTATCAAATAAAACACCAAAAAATTTAATCCATTCTGCTCTTCCTAAAGGAGTTTCTTCTAGCCAATCACCATTGTAAATAACATTTATACCTGCTTTTTTTATAGTTGTTAGGCTTTTATCAGCACTAGAAACACTATAACCAACTACTAGTTCTGGTTGAAGATTAAGAAGTATTTCTGTATTTAAAGAACTTTCTTTTCCAATCTCTATAATTTTATTTTCATCAATTAATTTTCTTGTTTTTTTTGAAGAAACATATTTTGAATAAGGAAAGCCTACAATAGATGTTTCTTCATTTAATAACTCAATCATTGGTATGTGAGTTGTAGAGGTAACTACAATTTTTTGAATTGGTGTAGAGATTACAGTTTCATTTGTGGTTATCGTTTTTTTGTTTTGCTTGTCTCTTATAATGTATTTAAAAACGTTATTAGAGTTTTGATATGCTGTTTTAATAATTAATTTTTTTGATCCATTTTCATTAATAATGTCAAAACCTTTAGCGTATTTAATTTTACTTTTTAGGCTATAGTTTTCATCAATTTCTTTGTTTTTTTTTTGACATGATACAATTATCGATAGAAAAGTGACAAGTAATATTTTTGAGAAATTATTATTCATGAAAATTAATTTTAAGACAAGATTACAAAAATGTTTTCTAATATCAATTTATAGTCTACATTTGTGCCGATTTTGGTTTTGATGTAAAAATTGGTTTACATCAAATTAAAAGGGAATCTAGTTAAAATCTAGAGCTGTTCCCGCAACTGTAAGCTACAAAGCTTGTAACTATTCTTTTACCACTGACATTTTTTTGTTGGGAAGGTTTGTTACAAGACGCAAGTCAGGAAACCTGCCATTATCACGAGTTAAAAAACTTTCGGGATAAAAGTTTATGTACTAATCTATTTTCGTACACAAAATTTACCTGATTTATTGTAAATCAAATTTATTAGAAATGAAAAAACAATTTATTATTGTTGGTGCGTTGGCATGTAGTTTTGTCAGCACAAATCTTTTTGCTCAAAAACAAAAAGAGAATGTAGAAACTTTAAAAGAGGTTGTAGTTACTGCAACTAAATTTAATTTAAAAAAAGAAAATACTGGTAAGGTAATTCATAAAATTACCCAAGAAATGTTGCTTCAGAATTCAGGAAAAACTGTTATAGAAATTTTAAATAACCTAGCTGGTATTGATGTAAAGGGAGTAAATACAAATCCATCAGAACCTAGAAGTATAAATATTAGAGGTGGTAGAGCTAGACAAGTTTTAGTTTTAATTGACGGAGTGCCAGTTACAGATCAATCTGCAATTAATCAAGAATTTGATTTACGTTTATTAGCGGTTAATCAAATAGAAAGTATCGAGGTTTTAAAAGGTGCATCATCTACATTATACGGTTCTGGTGCTGCAACGGCAGTTATTAGTATTACCTTAAAAAAGGCTTCTTTAGACAAGGTTTCTGGTTCTTTTGAAACAAGTTTAGGTACTAATAATACTGCAAATTCTCCCAATGGAAGTTTGTCTGATAGAAACCAAAACCTAAATGTTAATGGTACTTTAGGTAAAATTAATTTTTTAGGATCTTTTAGTTTAACAGGAGTTAACGGCATTTCATCAGCAAAAAGTATCACAAATACTGCTTTTGAAACCGATGCATTTTATTCTAAAAACGCTTTAGTAAAGTTAGGTTATAAAGTAAATGAGAAATTAACTTTAGAGACTTTTTTAAATTATGATGAATTTGATTATGATTTCGATGCTGGTGCTTTTGCTGATAGTAAAGTTAATACTGGTAGTCAAGAGCAGTTTAGAGTTGGTTTTAAGCCAACATATACTTATAATAAAGGACAACTTTATTTATTAGCTTCTGCAAATGTGGTAGAAAGGGATTTAAGTCAGTTTAATTCTTTTGCTTGTGTTTTACAAGATTATGAATTTGTAGGAAGAAGTGTAAATGTAGATTTAGTAAATAGATATGAGTTTACAGAGCAATTACAATTAATAACAGGGTTAAATTATCAAATTCATAGTAACAATACAATTACTCCTTTTGGTAAGATAGAAAAAGGATTGGCTAATTTTAATACGGTAGATCCTTACGCGAGTTTAGTTTATATTTCTGATTTTGGTGTAAGCGTAAATGTTGGTGGTCGTTTAAATATGCATAATGTTTATGGCAACCATTTTGTTTACGATGCAAATTTAGCTTATGCACTTTTAAATATTAATGATACAGCTTTAAAACTATTTTCTTCTTTTAGCACTGCTTTTATAGCGCCTAGTTTGTATCAATTATACGATGGTTTTTCTGGTAATATTGATTTAAACCCAGAATCTAACAAAACGTTTGAAGCTGGTTTCGATTTAAACTTTAAAGATTGGTTGCAATTAGAAACAGTTTACTTTAATAGAAAAGAAACAGATGCTATTATTTATGATGCTTCTACATTTAAATATGGTAATGGTTCTTCTGATGCAAACGGATTTGAAGTAAGTGCTAAAGTAGTACCAACTTCATTTTTAGCAATAAATGCATCATTTACGTATACAGATAGAGATGTAACCGAAGATTTTAATGACTACATTCCAGAAAATAAGTTGGTTGCTGGTTTAGATATTACTCCGTTTGAAAATGCATTTTTTAACTTTACTTATAGAAATGTAGGTGAAAGAACAATTTTTGATAGATATGGTTCTTTTGGTATAGCAGGTCAAGATGTTGTATTAGAAAACTACCAAGTATTAGATTTTATGACGAATTATAAAGTTTTAGGAGATACAGTTACATTTTTTGCGGCAGTAACAAATCTTTTAAATGAAGATTATGATGATGTATTTGGATACGCTACCAGAGGAAGAAATTATAAACTAGGAGTTCGATTACAATTCTAAGAAGAAGGTTTCTAAAAAAGAAAAAGTAAAAACTCCGTTTGTTACATATGTAATAAACGGAGATTTTTTTACAATAAAATTTTAACTTCTTTCTTTATAAATTCGATGGCAGTTTCTGTTGGCGGAGTAGTAGTGCTATAATCTGTAAGAATAATTTCTCTTAGTTCGTTTGCAGATTTGGCTTGATCTGCAACTTGTTTATATTTGTTTATTACAGCATTTTTTGCAGCGTAAACAGCTGTCCAGGTTTCATTTTGCACATAAATTTGTTGCACTAAATTATGATCAAATTCTTGTTCTATGTTCGCTATCAATAATTGTAAATAATCTTGAGTGTTTGTAGATATTGGCGAAACCCTCATAAGCATTTTTACAGGGTTTATTCTATCGCAAAACAGCATTAAACGTTCGTAAGCTTGTAATTTAATAGGTAATGACTCCTTTTTTTGTTGCGCTAAAAGTTCGAGTTTTTTTTCAGAAATTCTATTTGCAATAAAGCCATTAAACATATAATAAGCAACAAAACCTGTTACTACAGCAGGCAATATATATGCAACACTATCTATAAATTTATCTTCCATTAATTATGTTGTATTTAGTAAGTACGAATATAAGATTCCTATTATAATAGCAAGACCAAAACTTAACAAAGTACCAATTAAAATATATTCGGTTAATTTTCTGTCTTTAGAAGAAGTTAGATCTCCAAATCTAAAAACAGACTTTGCTGCTACTAAAAAACCAATAGCTTCCCAATGATTTGTTACAATAAAAGTAAAAACAAAAAGACGTTCTAAAATACCAATATATCTACCAGCTTTTGCCAAAGAATCATCATTATTTGTTTTTGATTCAGGACTCCATTGTGTTATAAAAACTTTAATAATGATGCCAGATACACTTGTGACTAACAGTAATGCAACTATTAATAGTAAATTTTGTTGTGTAAATATATTTGCTAATTTTATATGTAAACCTTGGTAGATATAAGTTGTGATTAGCAATACAATTATATGCAGTAATTGGTCTATAAAAAACCAATTTCTTTTAGTTTTATCATTCTGATAATATAGTTTTATAACATCAATTAAAAAATGTGTTGTTACAATTACTAGAATACCAAGCCAATATATATTCAATTTAAATTCAAGAAGAATTATTAGTAAAATTGCGTGTATGCCAATATGTAGATATAGCATAGAAGACTTTAACTTATTTTCTTCTTTCTTTTTTACCCATTTGTTAGATTGCAAAACAAAATCACCTAAAATATGAGCCAATAAAAGTTTTAAAAATAAAAGCATATTATTTGTTTATTTTTTGTACTATTAAAATCTTAAAAAGGTTGTTTAGTTTTAATACAGGCTCTAAACCAGCTCTTTTTTGTCTTTCACTAACCCTGCCTTGTGTAATACTAAGCATTTTTGCAATTTCTTTTTGAGTTATTTCAGGGTTTTCTAAAACGATTTTAAATACTTCAGCAGAATTTACAGACCAAGAATCTATAGTTAATAATGCCAAATCAAAAGCAATATTAAAGGTTTTATCTATTTCTTGCCATGGTGTTTTTATCGCTAAACTTTGTTTTTTTAAATAGTTATCAAAAGCAAAACCAGAATTTATAAAAGCTTCTCCGTTTGCTTCTGTAATCTTATCAGCATTGTATTCCTTTTTACCAATTCCAATACCAATTCTAACATCCATATTTGCTATACTTTTTAGTGCAGATTTTATTTTTAAAGCAACTAAAAAGGCTTCTTCGGGTTTTTTAACTTCTACTTGAAAACTGTCGCCTCTATAGATTTGCCAGTATTTTGGTGATTCGCCAAAATTGACTAAAATTTCTTTTAGAGATGTTAGCCAATCGATATTGGTTGTTTTTCTAGAGTTGATGATGTCTCCGGTTAAAATACTAGTCATATATTTGCAAATAAATTTAAGTAAATATACTAAAATTTAATAGTAATAAATTAATTTTATCTGTTTTAAAGCAGATATTGTATTTTATCTGCCTATTTGCAGATATTTTACTTTATCTGTTCATGTTATTAAAGTCAATTAAACTTAATTGTTTGCTAAAATTATAAAAAAATAGAAATTATAAATGTGGAATAATTTGTGAATAAATAATAGAGTTCATTCCATAAAATCACAATTAGTTTCGTTAATTTTAACGCTTAAATACTTCAAAAAAATATCTCTTGAATAATTACTTAGAATCTTTAAATGAGCCGCAAAGGCAAGCTGTTATACAAAAGGATGGACCAATGATAATTATTGCTGGTGCCGGTTCTGGTAAAACACGTGTATTAACCTATAGAATTGCTCATTTAATGAAGCAGGGTGTAGATTCTTTTAATATTTTGTCTTTAACCTTTACCAATAAAGCTGCAAAAGAAATGAAAGCTAGAATTGCTTCTGTGGTAGGACAAAGTGAGGCAAAAAACCTTTGGATGGGAACTTTTCATTCCGTTTTTGCAAGAATTTTACGTTCCGAAGCAGATAAACTTGGTTTTCCAACTAATTTTACAATTTACGATACACAAGATTCTGTTAGGTTAATAAGTGCCATTATTAAAGAAATGGGCTTAGACAAAGAACGTTATAAGGCAAAACAGATTTTGGGAAGAATCTCTTCATTTAAAAACAGTTTAATAACCGTTAGAGCATATTTTAATAATTCTGATTTGCAAGAAGCAGACATGCATGCAAGCAGACCAAAAGTAGGTGATATTTATAAAGCATATGTAGATAGATGTTTTAAAGCTGGCGCAATGGATTTTGATGACTTATTGTTAAGAACCAATGAGTTGTTAGCACGTTTTCCAGAAGTTTTAGCAAAATACCAAGACAGATTTCGATACATAATGGTAGACGAGTATCAAGATACAAACCATTCTCAATACATTATTGTTCGTGCTTTGGCAGATAAATTCGGTAATATTTGTGTGGTAGGAGACGACTCGCAAAGTATTTATAGTTTTAGAGGAGCAAATATTCAGAATATTTTAAATTTTCAAAAAGATTATCCAGAAGTTAAAACATTTAAATTAGAGCAAAATTATCGCTCTACAAGTAATATTGTAAATGCAGCAAATTCTGTAATCGAAAAAAATAAAACAAAGTTAGATAAAGAAGTTTGGACGTCTAATGATGCCGGAGACGCAATTAACGTAATGCGCACAATATCCGACGGAGAAGAAGGTAGGTTCGTTGCGCAATCTATTTGGGAAAACCAAATGAATCATCAGCTTAAACCTAGCGATTTTTGCGTTTTATATAGAACAAACTCACAATCTAGAGCAATAGAAGACGCCTTACGTAAAAAAAATATTGATTATAAAATTTACGGAGGAATCTCTTTTTACCAAAGAAAAGAGATTAAAGATATTTTATCTTATTTACGTATTTTAATCAATCCTAATGATGAAGAAGCCTTAAAAAGAATTATAAATTATCCTGCCAGAGGTATTGGTGCAACAACAATAGACAAATTAACAATTGCAGCAAATCATTACAAAAAATCTATTTTCGATATTATAAAATATATAGATAAAATAGATCTTAAAATAAATGCTGGAACAAAGAATAAGCTTCAGAATTTTATGAATATGATGCTACGCTTTCAAATAGAAGCTAAAACTAAAAATGCCTTTGAAATTGCAGAAACTGTTGTAAAACAGACGCAATTAATTAAAGATTTAGAAAAAGATGGCACACCAGAAGCTGTAAGTAAAGTAGAAAATGTACAAGAACTTTTAAACGGAATTAAAGATTTTATTACTGATAAAATTGAAGAAGGACAAGACGCATCTTTAACTACTTTTTTAGAGGATGTTGCGTTGGCTACAGATTTTGATTCAGAAAAAAATGATGACAAACCAACCGTTTCTTTAATGACAATTCACCAATCTAAAGGATTGGAATATTTGTATGTTTATGTTGTAGGATTAGAAGAAAATTTATTTCCGTCTGCAATGAGCATGAATACCAGAAGCGAGTTAGAAGAAGAGCGCAGGTTGTTTTATGTAGCATTAACTAGAGCAGAAAAAGTAGCCTATTTAACGTATGCTCAAACTCGATACAGATGGGGAAAGTTAGTAGATGCAGAACCAAGTAGGTTTTTAGAAGAAATAGACGATCAATATTTAAATTACATAACACCAAAAAGTCCGAGTCCGGCAGTAAATAACTTTTTAGACAAAAGTATTTTTGATGATGCGCCAAAAGGAATTCGTTTTCAGAAACCAATTCAACGAAAAAAAATGGAGCGAGATTTAGCAAAGAAAAAAGAAATAACAATACCCAAAAACTTAAAAAAAGTTTCAAATGTTTCTCCTAAAATGAATCTTTTTGATGGTGAAATATCAAAAGGAAATATTGTAGAACACAATAGATTTGGTAAAGGAACAGTTATAGGTATAGAAGGTAAAGGACCCGATAAAAAAGCAGAAATTCAGTTTGCTACCGCAGGTAAAAAGAAATTACTATTACAATTTGCTAAATTAAAAGTGATTGGGTAAATAACTAAAAATAAATTGCTATTTTGCAACTTTAAAAAACTACAAAATATAACTTGTCAGTTCTAGTGTTTTCTTTTGATAAAATGATAAAGGAAAATGTATCGAGAACACTTCTCAAAAAAATATAAATGACATTCGATTTAGAGTACAATTCAGGAAGACCGTTAATGATTATACCAGAATACGGCAGACATATACAAAAATTAGTAGACCATTGTGTTGCTTTAGAAACTAAAGAAGAAAGAGACAAAATGGCCAAAGCAATAGTAGATGTAATGGGTAATTTACAACCTCATTTACGCGATGTGCCAGATTTTAAGCACAAACTTTGGGATCAATTGTACATTATGGCTGATTTTAAATTAGATGTAGAATCTCCTTATCCGCAGCCTTCTAAAGAAGAACTTAGAGAGAAACCAGAAGGTTTGGCATATCCAAAATCAGCATCTAGATACCGTTATTATGGTAATAACATACAAACCATGATAGATGTTGCTTTAAGTTGGGAAGAAGGAGAAAAAAAGGAAGCATTGGTTTATACGATTGCCAATCACATGAAAAAATGTTACTTAAATTGGAATAAAGATACGGTAGACGATAAAGTTATTTTTAAACATTTATTCGATTTATCAGACGGTAAAATAGATTTAAGAGAAACAACAGAACCACTTTCTGAAAGTAAAAACTTACTTAGAAAAAGAAACTCTCAAGGTCAGAATAATTCGAAGAGTAATTACAAGAAGCAACACAATAATCAACATAAAAATAGAAAAAGATAAGCGTTTATGGCATCATTTAAAATTGAAGGCGGACATAAATTAAACGGAACAATTACACCTCAAGGAGCAAAGAATGAAGTTTTACAAATACTTTGTGCTGTTTTATTAACTCCAGAAAGAGTAGTAGTAAACAATGTTCCTGATATTATTGATGTAAATAAACTAATTTTTATTTTAGGAGAATTAGGTGTAAAAGTAGAGAAGTTAAGTAGTAATGCTTATGCTTTTCAAGCTGATGATATTAATTTAGAATATTTAGAATCGGCAGACTTTAAAAGAGACGGAAGTTCTTTAAGAGGTTCTATTATGATTGTTGGACCGTTATTAGCTAGATTTGGTAAAGGTTATATTCCTAGACCTGGTGGCGATAAAATTGGTAGAAGAAGATTAGATACACATTTTGAAGGTTTTATTAGATTAGGCGCAAAATTTAGATATAATAAAGAAGAATACTTTTACGGAGTAGAAGCCGATGAACTTCAAGGAACAGAAATGTTGTTAGACGAAGCTTCTGTAACTGGTACAGCAAATATCTTAATGGCCGCAGTATTAGCAAAAGGAGAAACTAAAATTTACAATGCTGCTTGTGAACCTTATATTCAACAATTATCTAAAATGTTGAATTCGATGGGCGCAAAAATATCAGGTGTTGGTTCTAACTTGTTAGTAATTGAAGGGGTAGAATCTTTAGGAGGTTGCGAGCATACGGTTTTACCAGATATGATAGAAATTGGTTCTTGGATTGGTGTTGCGGTAATGACAAGATCAGAATTAACAATTAAAAATGTTAGCTGGAAAGATTTAGGACAAATACCTAGCGTTTTTAGAAAATTAGGAATCACTCTAGAGAAAAAAGGAGATGATATTTATATACCAGAACAAGAATCATACGAAATTCAGAATTATATAGATGGTTCTGTGTTAACAGTTGCAGATGCACCTTGGCCTGGTTTTACGCCAGATTTACTAAGTATTGTTTTAGTTATTGCAACACAAGCAAAAGGAACTGTTTTAATACATCAAAAGATGTTCGAAAGTCGTTTGTTTTTTGTAGATAAATTGATAGACATGGGCGCAAAAGTTATTTTATGTGATCCGCATAGAGCAACAGTAATTGGACACAATTTCGAGAGTCAATTAAAAGCAACAAAAATGACTTCGCCAGATATTAGAGCAGGTATTTCTTTATTAATTGCAGCACTTTCTGCAAAAGGAACTTCAATAATTAATAACATCGAACAAATAGATCGAGGTTATGAAAATATAGAAGCTAGACTAAAATCTATTGGAGCTAAAATTGAAAGAATAGAAGATTAATTTTAAGGATATAAAATGAAAATAGTGTCAGTTTGACACTATTTTTTTTGTTGGCAACATTTTTGCCATTAAGTAGTAGACAATTAAATGATTACAAAGAAATGAGTAAGAAAGAAAATATAAAGGAAGAAGAACTTAAAAACGAGCAAAGTACTTCTCAAGTTGAAGAAAATCAAGAGATTGAAGCAGATGTGGCTAAAGAAGAGCCTACAGCAGAAGAGTTAATTCAAGCTGAAAAAGATAAGTTTTTACGCTTATTTGCAGAGTTTGAAAACTACAAAAAAAGAACATCGAGAGAAAGAATAGAGTTATTTAAAACTGCAGGACAAGAATTAATGACATCTTTACTGCCAATTATTGATGATTTTGAGCGAGCACTGACACATATTGAAGAGGATAAAGAAGCAGAAGAATTAAGAAAAGGTGTGTTGTTAATTTATCAAAAATTCTACAACACTTTAGAGCAAAAAGGTTTATCAAAAGTAGAAACAAAAGCTGGCGATACTTTTGATGCTGAAATTCATGAAGCAATTACTCAAATACCTGCTCCATCAGAAGATTTAAAAGGTAAAGTAATTGATTGTGTAGAAAAAGGATACAAATTAGGAGATAAAATTATTCGATACCCAAAAGTGGTAATCGGACAGTAAATAATTACAATTAACAATGCACAATTACCATTGATCATTGATTACTGTTAATTGATAATTGAAATAAAAATGGCAAAACAAGATTTTTACGAAATTTTAGGTATTTCTAAATCTGCAACTCAGGCAGAAATTAAGAAGGCTTATAGAAAAATGGCTATAAAATATCATCCAGATAAAAACCCAGATGATAAAACCGCAGAAGAAAACTTTAAAAAAGCAGCAGAAGCTTATGAAGTTTTAAGCGACGAAAACAAAAAAGCAAGATACGATCAATACGGTCATGCTGCTTTTGATGGTCCTCAAGGCGGAGGCGGTTTTGGTGGCGGTGGTATGAATATGGATGACATATTTAGCCAATTCGGAGACATCTTTGGCGGTGGCGGTTTCGGCGGCGGCTTTGGTGGTGGTTTCGGCGGTGGCGGTGGTCAACGTCAAGCTAGAGTTAAAGGAAGTAACATGAGAATTCGTGTAAAACTAACTTTAGAAGAAATTGCAAAAGGAGTAGAGAAAAAAGTAAAAGTAAAACGTAAAGTTCAAGCAGACGGTGTTAAGTACAAAACTTGTACAACTTGTAGTGGTTCTGGGCAACAAATGCGTGTTACGAACACAATATTGGGTAGAATGCAAACTGCAACTACTTGTGGTACTTGTTCTGGTGCAGGAGAAATTATTAGTAGCAAACCAAACGGAGCAGATGCGCAAGGTTTAATTGTTGCAGAAGAAACAGTTTCTATAAACATACCAGCTGGTGTAACAGAAGGAGTTCAATTAAAAGTAGGAGGTAAAGGTAACGAGGCTCCTGGTAAAAATTCTATCGCAGGAGATTTATTAGTTTTAATTGAAGAAATACAACATGATTCTTTAAAAAGAGAAGGAACAAATATTCATTACGATTTGTATGTAAACTTTTCTGAAGCAGTTTTAGGTACTAGTAAAGAGGTAGAAACTGTAACTGGTAAAGTAAAAATTAAAATTGATGCAGGTACACAGTCTGGAAAAATTTTAAGATTAAAAGGAAAAGGTTTACCAAGTATCGAAAGATACGGCACAGGAGATTTTTTAATCCATATTAATGTCTGGACACCGCAAGAATTAAACAAAGAACAAAAGCAGTTTTTCGATAAAATGATGAACGATGACAACTTTGTTCCTGCGCCAAATAAATCTGATAAATCATTTTTTGAGAAAGTTAAAGATATGTTTTCGTAGACATATGTTAAAAAAATCAGTAAAAAAATGAATATTAAATAAAAAGAATACTTTTTTTACTAGATTTAATATATATTTGCAGTGTTGTTGGTTCGCCAACAACACTTTTTCTTTTTCATAGCAATTTTTCCCACTCAATTTATTGAGTGGGTTTTTTTTATCAAATAGAAATCGTACAATATAATTTAAAGCAGGCTTATCTTATCGTCTTAATTTAATTAAGAAGGAAAGTCCGGACACCAAAGAGTATCATAGCGGATAACATCCGTCCAGCGTAAGTTGAGGACAAGTGCAACAGAAAGCAAGTACAGTTCGGCTGTAGTGAAACCAGGTAAACTCTATGAGGTGCAATGTCATGTATATTAGAACTTGAGAGCTACTCGCTCGATTCTAAAGGGTAGACAGATTGATTCTAAGAGTAATTTTAGAACTAGATAAATGATAAGAGCCTTATTTATAAGGAACAGAATTCGGCTTATTAGCCTGCTTTTTTTTAATTGATTACGATATTCTTAATAAAAAATAGATTATCTTCTTTTTTATTGAATAATATTCAGCTATTTAGAAATTTGCCTTTTTTTATTTATTAATTATTGCAATCGGTTATTTATCTTTTAAAATTAATATAAAAAATGTAAGTTTGCGAGAATAAATTTTAAAGAGTTTAAAACTTAATTCTTTCAAATTTTTAACAAAAGACTTACAGTAATAAAAGATTTCTTTCATGAGTATTTATAAAGATTACCTAAAACAGATTGAAGAACGAAAAACGAAAGGACTTCATCCACAACCAATTGATAGTGCAGATTTATTAAGCGCAATTATTGAGCAAATTAAAGATACAGAAAATGAGTATAGAGAACAATCTCTAAACTTTTTTATCTATAACGTTTTACCGGGTACAACAAGTGCAGCCGTTGTAAAAGCTAAGTTTTTAAAAGAGATTATTTTAGGTGAATCTATTGTTCCAGAAATTTCTACAGATTTCGCTTTCGAGCAATTATCGCACATGAAAGGTGGACCATCGGTTAAAGTATTACTTGATTTAGCTTTAGGAGATGACGAAGTAATAGCGAGTAAAGCTGCAAAAGTTTTAAAAACTCAAG
Organism: Polaribacter sp. BM10; assembly: GCF_002005425.1. Lineage (GTDB taxonomy): Bacteria > Bacteroidota > Bacteroidia > Flavobacteriales > Flavobacteriaceae > Polaribacter > Polaribacter marinaquae. Next base: position 538,367 of record NZ_CP019704.1, read on the forward strand.
TATTTTTATATGAAGCAGACACAGATCGTTTAGAAGAAGCTTTTAATAACGGAAGTTCTATCGCTAAAGATATTATTGAAAGTTATGCCCAAGCAGAGTTCTTTACAAAGCTGCCAGAAATAGAAGAAGAAATAGAGGTGGTTACTTATATCGCTGGTGTAGGTGATATATCTACAGATTTATTATCTCCGGGAGGTGATGCACATTCACGTTCTGATCGTGAGTTACATGGGCAATGTATGTTTGAACATAACAAAGACATGCAAAATGAATTATTAGCTTTAAAGGAACAACATCCTGATAAACGTGTAATGTTAATTGCAGAAAAAGGAACTATGGGAGTTGGATCTTCTAGAATGTCTGGTGTAAATAACGTTGCATTATGGACAGGTATTCCTTCAAGTCCATATGTGCCTTTTATAAACATTGCACCAGTAATTGCTGGTACAAACGGTATTGCTCCGATTTTTTTAACAACAGTTGGCGTAACAGGAGGTATCGGTTTAGATCTTAAAAATTGGGTTATTCAAAAAGATGAAGAAGGTAATACTATTGTAGATGAAGATGGAGAACCAGTTTTAAAACAAATGTATTCGGTAGAAACAGGTACTGTTTTAACGATTAATACAAAAGAAAAAAAATTATACCACGGTAAAACAGAATTAAAAGATATTTCTGCAGCTTTTACTCCGCAAAAGATGGAGTTTATGAAAGCAGGTGGTTCTTACGCTGTTGTTTTCGGTAAAAAATTACAAACATTTGCTTGTAAAACTTTAGGAATTGAAGTGCCACAAGTATATGCACCTTCAAAAGAAGTATCTATAGAAGGTCAAGGTTTAACAGCTGTTGAGAAAATATTTAATAAAAATGCAGTAGGTACATCAGGAGCTACATTACACGCAGGTTCTTATGTTCGTGCAGAGGTAAACATTGTAGGTTCGCAAGATACTACAGGTTTAATGACGTCTCAAGAATTAGAAATGATGGCTGCAACAGTTATCTCTCCAATTGTTGATGGTGCTTACCAATCTGGTTGTCATACAGCATCAGTTTGGGATGATAAATCTAAAGCTAACATACCGAGATTAATGAGCTTTATGAACGATTTTGGTTTAATTACTGGTCGTGATCCTAAAGGAAAATATTTCCCAATGACGGATGTTATTCATAAAGTATTGAACGATATTACTGTTGGTGATTGGGACATCATTATTGGTGGAGATTCGCACACACGTATGTCTAAAGGTGTTGCTTTTGGTGCAGATTCAGGAACTGTAGCTTTAGCATTAGCAACAGGTGAGGCATCAATGCCAATTCCAGAGTCAGTTAAAGTAACCTTTAAAGGACAAATGAAATCTTATATGGATTTTCGTGATGTTGTACACGCAACACAGCAACAAATGTTAAAACAATTTGGAGGTGAAAATGTTTTTCAAGGTCGTGTAATCGAGGTACATATTGGTACTTTAACGGCAGATGAAGCATTTACATTTACAGATTGGACAGCAGAAATGAAAGCTAAAGCATCTATCTGTATTTCAGAAGATGATACTTTAATAGAGTCATTAGAAATTGCTAAAGGTCGTATTCAGATTATGATTGATAAAGGAATGGATAATGATAAGCAAGTGCTGAAAGGTCTTGTAGAAAAAGCAGAAACTAGAATCACTGAGCTTAAAACAGGTATTAAGCCTTCTTTAAGACCAGATGCAGATGCTGTTTATCATGCAGAAGTTATTATTGATTTGGATGAAATTGCAGAACCTATGATAGCAGATCCAGACGTAAACAATGATGACGTATCAAAACGTTATACACACGATAACATCAGACCATTATCATATTACGGAGGAACTAAAAAAGTAGATTTAGGTTTCGTAGGATCATGTATGGTTCACAAAGGAGACATGAAAATTTTAGCTCAAATGCTTAAAAATGTCGAAGCTCAACATGGTAAAGTAGAATTTAAAGCACCTTTGGTTGTAGCACCACCAACATATAATATTGTAGATGAGCTTAAAGAAGAAGGAGATTGGGAAGTATTACAAAAATACTCAGGATTTGAATTTGATGATAGCGCACCAAAAGGATTGGCACGTACAAAGTACGAAAACATGCTATACTTAGAACGTCCAGGTTGTAATCTTTGTATGGGTAACCAAGAAAAAGCAGAACCAGGAGATACTGTAATGGCAACATCTACACGTTTGTTTCAAGGAAGAGTTGTAAAAGATTCTGGAGAGAAAAAAGGTGAGTCTTTATTATCATCAACACCAGTAGTTGTTTTATCAACAATTTTAGGAAGAACACCAACTATGGCAGAATATGAAGCTGCTGTTGACGGTATTGTTTTAACTAAATTTAAGCCTTCACAAAAACAATTAGTTAGATAATTAAAAATCTATATAAATAGAAAATCCTGAGTTTTAAACTCAGGATTTTTTTGTTTACATCTAAAGTGAGTATCAAATTTTTCTATTTAGGTATAAGTTTTAAATCTTTATTAATAAATAAATCATTTATCAAATAATTATAAATTTTGTACCTTGTGAATTAGTAAAACTTATAACAAAAACCTTTAAATTATTTATAATTCTTATGGCATTTGATATTGATATGATTAAAAAAGTGTATTCAACCGTTGTTGAACGTGTTGATGCTGCTCGTGAACTTACAGGAAAACCACTAACCTTGGCAGAAAAGATTTTATATTCTCACTTATGGGATAGTAATTCTGATAAGGCGTTTGTAAGAGGAAAAGACTATGTAGATTTTGCTCCAGATAGAATTGCTTTGCAAGATGCAACAGCACAAATGGCATTGTTACAATTTATGCAAGCTGGTAAATCTAAAGTAGCAGTACCAACTACTACCCATTGCGATCACTTAATTCAAGCTAAAAATGGCGCAAGTTCAGATTTGCAAAATGCATTAAATACAAGTAATGAAGTATTTAATTTTTTAGAATCTGTTTCTAATAAATATGGTTTAGGTTTTTGGAAACCAGGTGCAGGAATAATACACCAAGTAGTCTTAGAAAATTATGCATTTCCAGGAGGAATGATGATTGGTACGGATTCTCACACAGTTAACGCTGGAGGATTAGGTATGGTTGCCATTGGAGTTGGTGGTGCAGATGCAGTAGATGTTATGGCAGGTATGCCTTGGGAGTTAAAGTTTCCGAAATTAATTGGTGTAAAATTAACAGGTAAATTATCTGGTTGGACAGCGCCAAAAGATGTTATTTTAAAAGTTGCTGGTATTGTTTCTGCTAAAGGAGGTACTGGCGCTATTGTAGAATATTTTGGAGAAGGTGCTACTTCGATGTCTTGTACAGGTAAAGGTACAATTTGTAACATGGGAGCAGAAATAGGAGCTACAACTTCTACATTTGGTTATGATGAATCTATGGAACGTTATTTACGTGCTACAGACAGAGGAGATGTAGCTGATGCTGCAAATGAAGTTAAAGATTATTTAACAGGAGATAAAGAAGTATATGCGAATCCAGAGCAATATTTCGATCAAGTAATAGAAATTAATTTATCAGAACTAAGTCCGTTATTAAATGGTCCTTTTACTCCAGATTTATCTACAAAAGCTGGTGCTGATATGACAGAAGCAGCTAACGCTAACGATTGGCCTTTAAAAGTAGAATGGGGATTGATTGGGTCTTGTACAAACTCTTCTTATGAAGATTTATCAAGAGCTTCTTCAATAGCACAACAAGCTATCGACAAAGGGTTAAAAACGAAAGCAGATTTTGGAATAAATCCTGGTTCTGAAAAAGTTAGATATACTGCAGATAGAGATGGTATTTTAGGAATCTTTGAAAAATTAGATGCTAAGATTTTCACAAATGCCTGTGGACCTTGTATAGGGCAATGGGCACGTTATGAAGATCCAAAAAATGCTCCTAAAAACTCAATAATTCATTCCTTTAATAGAAACTTTGCAAAACGTGCAGATGGTAACCCAAATACACATGCATTTGTTGCTTCACCAGAAATGGTTGCAGCTGTAACTATTGCTGGTCGTTTAGATTTTAATCCTATTACAGATAAATTAATTAACGAAAACGGAGAAGAAGTAATGTTAGATGAACCTACAGGATGGGAATTGCCTCCAAAAGGTTTTGAAGTTAAAGATGATGGTTATCTAGCGCCTGAAGAAGATGGAAGTCACGTTAAAATTGCTGTAAATGAAGATTCTGAAAGATTACAGTTATTAGAGCCATTCACGCCAATTGGAAATGATATTTCTGGGGCAAAATTATTAATTAAAGCTTTCGGAAAATGTACAACAGACCATATTTCTATGGCAGGGCCTTGGTTACGTTTTAGAGGACATCTAGACAATATTTCTAACAATTGTTTAATTGGTGCAGTAAATGCGTTTGGTAAAAAAACAAATTTTGTTAAAAATCAAATTACAGGAGAATTTGGAGGAGTGCCAGATACAGCCAGAGCGTATAAAGCAGCAGGAATTAAGACAGTGGTTGTAGGAGATCATAACTATGGTGAAGGATCTTCTAGAGAGCATGCTGCAATGGAACCTAGACATTTGGGTGTAGTTGCTGTAATTGTAAAATCTTTTGCAAGAATTCACGAAACAAACCTTAAAAAACAAGGAATGTTAGGTTTAACCTTTGCAAACGAAGCAGATTATGATTTAATTCAAGAAGATGATACATTTAATTTCTTAGATTTAAATGAGTTTGCACCAGACAAACCTTTAACTATAGAATTAGTACATGCAGATGGATCTAAAGATACTATTATTGTAAACCATACTTATAACCAAAGTCAAATAGATTGGTATAATGAAGGTTCTGCTTTAAACTTAATAAAAAAAGAAAATGCTTAATATTTAAGTCAATTTAATATAAAACTCTCGATGAATTTCGAGAGTTTTTTTTTACTTTTAATTTATGAAATTAAATCCTTTTGAATCTTTTTTAAAGAATATATCAGAAACGCCTTTATTAGCTATAGATAAAAAAATACATCTATCTAGTTATGTACCAATAAACATTTCTAATACAAATAAAGACTTATTAAGTTTTGATGTTTCTTCTTCGAAAGATTGGGAAAATTATATTGAAGCTTTTTTAAAAAAAGAAAATAAGCATGTAGCTTATGGTGGTTATTTAGAAAAAAGAAATTTATATGACAGAAGTGCGTATTTTAAAAATTTAAGTGAAGAAGATAAAAGAAATATACACTTAGGTATTGATTTGTGGTGTAAAGAAAAAACCAAAGTATTGGCCGTTTTAAAAGGAAAAGTACATAGTTTTAATTTTAATAAAAATCACGGTGATTACGGACCAACAATTATTTTAGAACATAAAATCGCAGATTATAACTTTTATACTTTATATGGACATTTATCTGAAAATTCGATTCAAAATTTAAAAGTTGGTGATAAATTTAATGAAGGAGAAGTAATTGCAGAATTAGGAGATGCTTCAGTAAACGGAGATTATGCACCACATTTGCATTTTCAAATTATAAAAGATTTACAAGGTAATAAAGGTGATTATCCAGGTGTTTCTTCTAGTAAAGATTTAGATTTTTATAAAGAGAACTGCCCAAACCCTAACTTATTATTAAAAATTAACGATTAATTCATGCTTTTTGTAAGTATATAAGCTGTTTTAAGACTTTTATAATAATTGTCTAAAACACTACCCTTATGAAAAATATATGGTTTTTTGATCACGTTAATTTGTTTCATCTTTTATGTCCACATAAATTTAAAGACTACAAAAAATGCCACCGTTTTGATACTTATCAAAAAAGTGATTATATCTATTTTACAGAAGATGCAGCAAATAAAGTTTTTCTAATTGAAAAAGGAAAAGTTAAAATAGGTTATTACACAGAAGCTGGTGAAGAAATTATCAATGCAATTTTAACAAAAGGAGAGCTATTTGGCGAAAAGGCTATTTTGGGAGAAGAAAAAAGAAATGAATTTGCGCAATCTATAGATATGAAAACGTCTATTTGCCCAATAAGTGTAGAAACAATGCATGATTTAATGCGTGATAATAAAACATTTAGTTTAAAAATTTATAAATTCTTAGGACTTAGATTTAAAAAGTTAGAAAGAAGATTACAATTAATTTTATTTAAGGATACCAGAACTCGTTTTTTAGAATTCACAAAAGAACTTTGTGAAGAATATGGCTACGATTGCGAATCTACAGGAGATAAAATAATAGTTCATCCGTATACCCAAAAAGATATTGCATCTTTAATTGGTACATCTAGATCTAATTTAAATGTTTTAATGAATGAACTTAAAGAAGAAAATATTATAAACTTTAATAGAAAAGAACTTAGAATTTTACAAAAAACTGCTTAAGTGTTCGCTAGCTAACATTTAAATATTTCTTTGGCTTTTAACTTTGTCATTAACATTAACAATAAACATTTAATAAGATGAAAAAAGTTTTAAACTTAGCAATTATTTTTGCTTTAACAACACTATTTGTTGCATGTAGCGACAATGAAAATGAACCAACTACAGGTAATTTAACGGTAAATTTATCAGGATTAGAAGAATTAGGTGCAGATTTTGTATATGAAGGTTGGTTAATTGTAAACGGATCTCCGGTTAGTACAGGTACATTTACTAGTGTTAATTTTCCGCAGAGTTACACTGTAGACCTTGCAGATTTGCAAGACGCTACTAAGTTTGTGCTATCTATTGAGCCAGCAGTAGATTCTGACCCAGCACCTGCAGCAACTAAAATTTTAGCTGGTGATTTTTCTGGAAATTCCGCAAGTGTAAATTCAGATAATATTGTAGTTGATGCTTCTGGAGATTTAAAAACTTTAGGAGAATCTTACGGAAAATATATTTTAGCTACTCCAACAGATGACGATGATACAAATGAAGCAAGCGGAGTTTGGTTTTTAGACAATTCAGATGCTCCAACAGTTACAGCTGGTTTAGGTTTACCTGCTTTAACAGATGGATGGAAATATGAAGGTTGGGTAGTAATAAATGGCACACCTGTTAGTACCGGAACATTTTTAACGGGTTCAGGAGCCGATGATAACGCTGCAACATCTCCTTTTAAAGGAACTTTAAATAATGGTCCTGGATATCCTGGAGAAGATTATGTAATGGGTTCTGCAGCTGGTGTAGATTTTCCTACAGATTTAAAAGGAGCAACGATTGTAATATCGATAGAGCCAAGTCCAGACAATAGTTCAGCTCCATTTACATTAAAACCATTAGCGCATTTAGTGCCAAGTACCGCAAAAGATCATACAGTTTTAACAATGGGAGCAGGCCCTGTTGTAAATTTATCTGGAACAGTAACTAGATAACTGAAAAAATATATCTACTATTTAATTTTGTTAATGGTTGATTATTAAGAGCAATTCAATTTTTTTGAGTTGCTCTTTCAGTTTTTATCAAAAAAAATGCTCAAGTAAAAATAAATTTTAAATGAGCACCAACTAACCAACCAAGTTGTATTATTTTATTTCGAATTTTAAAGGCATCAAATAAATTTCACCTTTTTTAATTCCTTTTAAATTAACTTTCTTGTAATTAAATTTACTTTTTAAGTAGGTATTTAATTCTGATACTTTAGAATCTACAGACAGAACAACTATTTCGTTTTTATTGTTAATTATAAAAGATACTTCTGCAGAGGTAGTTTGTTTTAAAACAACAGGAATCTTATTTCCTAAATAAGAAGACATTTCTGTTCTTAAATTAGAATTTTCTTTGGTCTTTTTTAATACTGGATCTGTTGCAGTGGCTGTAAATACTGTTGATAAACTAATTGCTAATACTGCGATAATTGTTTTAAAATTTTTCATAATAAGTCTGTTTGAGATTAATGTTATACTGTAAAGACTACACTAACCTAAAAAGGTTTCACACAAAGTACTAGTTTATGATTTTATTAACGCTATTTAACTGAATTTAAGAAAATTAAGAGATTTTTTATAGTTTTTAAAAGTTGAAATAACTGATTTTCTTAAATAAATATTTGGTAATAAGTTATTTGGAGTTATTGTTTAAACTATCTAAAATTATGTTGCAACCTAAAATAATTTCTTCATCAGAAATATTTAAAGGAGGAGTAACACGAAGTGCACAATTTTCAAAAAGTAAAAAGAAAAGAATAAGTCCTTTATCTAAACAATCAAAAACTACTTTAGCTGTAATATCAGGATTTTCTAAAATTACAGCAAGCATTAAACCTTTTCCTCTAATTTCTTTTATAGCTGGATGTTTTAAATGCTTTCTAATTAAATCTTCTTTACGTAAACTTTCTTCAAGTAAATTTTCATTTAAAATCTCTGTCACTGTGGCATAACCCGCAGCTGCTATAACAGGGTTTCCTGCAAAAGTAGAAATATGACCAAGTTTTGGATTTTCTTTTAAAAGCTCCATATGCTTAAAATCAGCAATAAAAGCACCTATTGGCATTCCGCCACCCAAACCTTTACCTGTGATAATAATATCTGGAATTATATTGTAGTTTTCGAAGCCCCAAAAGGTTCCTGTTCTACCTATTCCTGTTTGTATTTCATCTAAAATTAAAAGTGCACCTACTTTTTCACATTTCGATTTTACTTTAGCTAAATAATTGTTTGTTGGTGCAATAAAACCAGCGCCACCTTGTATTGTTTCTAAAATTACAGCAGCTGTTTTGGATGTAATTTTGTCTAAATCGTACTCATTATTAAATTCAATAAATTTAGAACCAGGAATTAAAGGTCTAAAAGCCTGAATTTGTTCTTCAACTCCAGAAACACTCATTGCTCCCATAGTATTGCCATGATAAGACTTCTTTGCGGCTATAATTTCAGATCTATTTGTAACTCTCTTTGCTAATTTTAAAGCACCTTCTGTAGCTTCTGTGCCAGAATTTGTAAGATAAACTGAATTTAATTTTTCCGGAGAATTTTTTACCAAGATTTTACATAAATCTACCTGCGGTTTTTGTACAAACTCACCATAAACCATAACATGAGAATATGCGTCTAATTGACTTTTAATAGCATTTGTAACCTTCGGATGATTGTGGCCTAAGCTATTTGCAGAAACACCAGCAACAAAATCTAAAAATTTTTTTTGATCTGTATCAAAAATATAACTTCCTTTTGCATGTGATATTTCTAGAGCAAATGGGTGAGGAGATGTTTGCGCTTGATATTTAAAGAAATCTTCTTTCATTTACTTATTTTTAGAAGTACTTTCTCTTGTGTTATTTTTAGAATCGTTCATAATTAAAGGTTTTATAAAATCTTTATCACTTTTTACAGGTAACTTTTGATTTTTATCATCTTTAAAAATATCTTGTTTTGTTTTTGGTTGCTCGCTTTCTCGCCAAATAAATCCTTGTAATTTTTTATCTTCTGATGGAAATAGGGAAGGAGGATATGTTTTTCCTTCTGATTTTTTTAAATATTTAATTGTAGCAATTTGCCCGTTATCTAAAGTAAACTCAATATTACTAGATATTTCTTTGGTAATTGTTTCTATAACACCAGTTTCTTCGTTTCTGTTATAATACACAGACTCGGCATTTCCTTTTACCAACAATAATTTAAGTTTATTTTCTTTGAATTTACCAAACATGTTTCTTCCTTTTATTTGGTTGTATTCATCTATAGAAAGAGAATCTTTAGAAACTATAAAAGCGTTATTTAATACCTTTAAAGAATCTAATTTTTCAGTTTCTACATTAGATATTAAGTGAATAGTGTCACCTGTTATTTGGTTGCCATCAGACCATAACACAGGGTTTCTAAACATTTTTGTAACACCTGTTTTTTGATCTGTATGTATAGAATCGCATTTACCTTGTAAATCTGATTTGAAAATTTTGACATCATGATAAGTTCTTACAATTCTTTTTTCTGGAGCACCAGTTATCAAAAGTGTATCACCATGAATAAATGTAGAATCTTTGTCTACAATAGAAATTGCCACAGCTTTTTCAATGATAAAAAGTGAATCTTTTTTTTCAAAAATTTCGGCATAATTACCACGAGTAACAAAGTTTTTAACAGTATCTATTACCTGAATATTGTTTGTAGCAGAAGCAAAACCTTGTTTTTTATCATAATACAAACTATCGCCTTCTACAGTTCTTTCTTTCAAAAATAGTTTAGCATTTTTTACAAAATAAGAAATATCTGTTTTTGTATTGTAAAAACCTCTTTCACAATAAATTTTGTTTTCATTTTGAGTATTTGTAATTGTTGAAGGACCATATAAATAGGTTAAACCCGAGTTTGTATAATAATCTAAATGATTAGATTCTAGGTTATGCTCTGGGTTTACAACGGTAACTCTTGTAGTTGCAGTAAACTTTTTAGTTTCTAAATAATAGTTTCCGTTTTTACTATTTAAGGTATTTGTTTGGTCTTTTATAGTAGCATAACTTCGGTAATACAATTTCTGATTTAATCTATCAAACTGCAAAGTATCTGTAGTTAAAGTCATTTCCGGATCTTTTAAAACTACATTTCCCCAAGACAAAGCTTGTTTAGAATTAGCATCATAATCTAGATAATCACTAGTTTGCGTAATCGTATCACCTTGTTTAATAGTTACATTTTCTAATGCTTTAAAAAAGTTTTCTTTTTGATAAAACAAAGCTTGTTTACATGTAAGAATCGCGCCTTCATGCGTCATTTTTACATTACCAATTAATACGGTTGCTCCAGGATATTTGCTTTCATCTACATATTGTTGTTCTGCAGAATAAATCATTTTTTTTGATTGTGAGAAACCTAAAAAACTAATTAAAAGAAAAGTAAATAATAGTGTTTTTTTCAAAAGTTACTGTTTTAGGCAAAAATACTGAAAAGATAGTAGTTGATTACTAAAGAAAAGTGAAAATAATTAAGGCATTTAAACAGATTTAAAAAATCAAAAAAGCACCTTTTAAATTAATAAAAGATGCTTAAATTATATAGTTTTAGAAAATAACTATCTCTTAATAGTTTGTTTTCTGTCTGGACCAACAGAAACAATCTTAACAGGTACACCAGTTTCTTTTTCAATAAAAGCAACATAATCCATTAAGTTTTTTGGTAACTGATCTGCAGAAGTCATTTTTGTTAAATCTTCATCCCAACCTTTAAATTCAGAATAATTTACAGAAACATTTTCTGGTTCGATGTTATATGGTAAGTGAGAAATTTCTTCACCTTTATAATTGTAAGATGTACAAACTTTTAAAGTATCAAAACCAGAAAGAACATCTCCTTTCATCATCATTAATTGTGTAACACCGTTTACATCTACAGCATATTTTAAAGCAACTAAATCTAACCAGCCACATCTTCTTGGTCTACCAGTTGTAGCACCAAATTCATGACCAACTCTAGCCATTTCTTCACCATCTTTATCAAAAAGTTCTGTAGGGAAAGGTCCTGAACCAACACGAGTAGTGTACGCTTTAAAAATTCCGAAAACTTCACCAATTCTATTTGGTGCAACACCTAAACCTGTACAAGCACCGGCGGCAGTTGTGTTAGATGATGTTACAAAAGGATATGTACCAAAATCGATATCTAATAAAGATCCTTGAGCACCTTCTGCTAAAATTGTCTTTTTATCTTTAATAGCTTGGTTTAAAAACTCTTCGCTATCAATAAAAGCTAATGTTTTTAATTTATCGATTCCTTTGATGAATTCTGCTTCTAATTCTTTTAAATCATATTCTATCTGAACATCAAAGAATTCTAACATTTTGATATGCTTTTCTGTTAAAGCATCGTATTTTTCTTTCCAGTTGTCTAATTCTAAATCACCAACACGCATTCCGTTTCTACCAGTCTTGTCCATATAAGTTGGGCCAATTCCTTTTAAAGTAGAACCAATTTTAGCTTTACCTTTAGATGTTTCTGATGCAGCATCTAACAATCTATGTGTTGGTAAAATTAAGTGTGCTTTTCTAGAAATTAATAATTTAGAAGTATAATCTATGTTATGCTTATCTAAATTTTCTAGTTCTTTTTTAAAAATTACAGGATCTATTACAACACCATTACCAACTACATTTAATGCAGTTTTATGAAAAATTCCTGAAGGAATTGTATGTAAAACGTGTTTGTGTCCATCAAAAATTAAAGTGTGTCCTGCGTTTGGGCCTCCTTGAAAACGAGCAATAATATCATAGTTTGTTGTTAAAACATCTACGATTTTTCCTTTTCCTTCATCTCCCCATTGTAGTCCTAGTAATAAATCTACAGCCATTAGTTGTGTAATTTGTTGTTTGTGTTGTGTATTGTTGTTAATTAAGATTTTTTCTTTTTTGTACCGTAAAAGTAAAGTGAGTGATTTTGAATATCAATATCAAAAATATCTTCTATGGTTTTTTTGATAATTTGAATTCTTGGGTCACAAAATTCTTTTACATCACCTGTATCTGTAAAAATAACATGATCGTGATTTTTGTCGAAATAACTTTTTTCATAACGGGCCATAGATTGCCCATCGAATTGGTGTTTTCTTACCAAACCGCAACTTAACAGAATTTCTATAGTGTTGTAAAGTGTGGCTCTACTAACTCTATAGTTCTTGTTTTTCATCTTAATATAGAGAGATTCTATATCAAAATGTTCGTCGGCGTCATATATTTCTTGAAGAATAGCGTAGCGTTCAGGTGTTTTTCTGTGCTTGTTTTCTTCTAAATATGCTGTAAATACTTTTTTTACTACTTCTTGATTTTCAAGAGAATTACTCATTATCTTAAAATTTTACGAAAAAGCAAAAATACAGTTATTTCTGAATAAATAACTTCTTTTTTGAAGAGTATATTTATAAACTATTAACACGGTCTACTTTTTTAACACCTTCTACCTTCTGAATGCTGTTAATTAGTTTGTTTAATTGTCCGCTATTCTTAACACTTAAACTAATTTTACCATCAAAAATCCCTTCGTTACCTGCAATGTTTATACTGTTAATAAAAACACCCATATTGCTAGAAATAATTTTTGTTAGATCATTTATAATACCTCTATTATCTACACCACTAATGTGTAAAATAACTTTAAAGTCTTGTTTTGTAGAATCTATCCATTTGGCAAGCATAATTCTGTAGGCATAATTAGATTGCAAAGAAATTGCATTAGGACAATTCTTTTTATGCACTTTTATACCTTCGTTAATTGTTAAAAAGCCCAAAACATTATCACCAGGAATAGGGTTACAACATTTAGATAGTTTATAATCTAATTTTTCTTCTTCTTTACCAAATACTAAAGCGTCGTATTTGCTTGTAACTTCTTCTGCGTCTAAAGTTTCTTTATTGTTAGATGGAGACCTTCTTAACTTTGTTTTGAAAAAGTTTAAAATAGTACTGTTTCTTTGTGCAACATATGCCTTTAAGCTAGTATTATCTATAGCACCATTACCAACTCTAAAAAACAAATCGAAACTAGTTCTAATCTTAAAAAAGTTTACAAGTTCGTTTATTGTTTTTTCGTTGAAAGGTATTTTTAAATGTCTTAATTTTCTTGTTAAAATTGCTTTTCCTTCTTCTGCAATTTTCTTTTCTTCTTCTTTTAAAGCCGCTCTAATTTTTGTTTTTGCTCTTGCAGTAATTACAAAATCTAACCATCTAGCATTTGGTTTGTTATTAGAAGAAGTAATTACTTCTATTTGATCGCCACTTTTTAATTTATGACTTAAAGGAACCAATTTACCATTTACTTTTGCGCCTCTACATTTTAAACCAACATCTGTATGTATTGTAAACGCAAAGTCTAAAGCAGACGCATCTTTTGGCAACGATTTTAATTCACCTTTTGGTGTAAAAACGTATATTTCTTTTGCATATAAATTCAGTTTAAACTCTTCTACAAAATCTACCGCATTTAAACTTTGGTTTTCTAAGGATTCTTTAAGTCTATTTAACCAAGTTTCTAAACCACTTTCGTTAGAATCACCTTGTTTGTATTTAAAGTGTGCAGCATAACCTTTTTCTGCAATTTCATTCATTCTGCTAGAACGAATTTGCACTTCTACCCATTGTGCATCTGGCCCAACTACAGTGATGTGTAAAGCTTCATAACCTGTAGATTTTGGCTGAGAAATCCAATCTCTTAGCCTTGTTGGGTTTGGTTTAAAATAATCTGTAACAATTGTATAAATTTTCCAAGCATCAAATTTATCATCATCAGAAGTAGGTTTATAAATAATACGAATTGCATATTTGTCATAAACTTCTTCAAAAGTAACATTTTGCTTTCTCATTTTTCTACGGATAGAATAAATGGATTTAAACCTACCTTTTATTTCATACGTAAAGTTCTCTTTGTCTAGACCTTTTTTTAACGTTTCTGCAAATGTTTCTAAGTATTTTTGTTGCTCTTCTTTACTTTCTTTAATTTTAGTAACAATATCTGTGTAAACTTCTGGTTCGGTATATTTTAAACCTAAATCTTCTAGTTCTGTTTTAATATTGTATAAACCTAATCTGTGTGCTAGTGGCGCATAAATATATAAGGTTTCAGAGGCTATTTTTACCTGTTTGTGTGCAGGCATTGCATCCATAGTTTGCATATTGTGCAATCTGTCGGCAATTTTTATTAAAATAACTCGAACATCATCATTTAAAGTTAAGAGCATTTTTCTAAAATTTTCTGCTTGTATAGAAGCATCTTGCTCTTTATTTAATCGAGAAATTTTAGTTAAACCGTTTACAATTCTGGCAATTGTTTCTCCGAACAATTGCTCCATATCATCTAAAGTATAGTCAGTATCTTCTACAACATCGTGTAATAAAGCAGCTGCAATAGAAGTTGCACCCAAACCAATTTCCATGGCAACAATTTTAGCTACAGCGATAGGATGATATATGTAAGGCTCTCCTGTTTTTCTTCGTTGTTCTGAATGTGCATCTACTGCAATCTCAAAAGCTTTTCTAATCAACTTCTTATCATCTGCAGATAAAATTTCATAAGTACCTTTTAATAGATCTTTATATCTATTTGCAATTTCCTTATTTTCTTCTTCTATAGTTGCTGTGTACTGCATATATTACTTTATAGATAATGAATTATTCTAAAGTGAATTTAAGAATAAGAATTTTAACAAACAAGCATTTCGTTTTCTAAATTAACAGCAGTATTATTTATTATTTTTGAAAAATGAAAAATCTATTACTCGTAACTTTACTAACTTTATTTAGTTTTAATTTTTATGCGCAAGAAAATAATAAGAAGCATACGATTTTCGAAATCCAAAAAAGAAAAATTAATATTGATATAGATACCGCTCTTTTTGAAAATTTTGCAACAAATATGTACGGATCTAAAAATAAAGATGCCATAGTTATAGCTTTGTATTTACCGAATTCTTATGAAGATCAAAAGCTAAAAATAGCTAGTAAACAAAACGATAAAGTTTGGGCAGAAAAAAGTGCATATGGTAAAAAAGTATATACTACGAATTACGAAATTAGTAAATCTGATAAACGTTATGTAAAATCAGAATATATTATTAGTATGCAAGATAGTTTATGTATATCATTAACCACAATGTTGCCTATAAACGCATTAAAAAAAGATAAAGAAATGATTAAGGATATTGTAAAATCTGTACTAAAGAAAAACTAGCTTTTATTATTTAAATTTAAAACCCTTTCTAATAGAGTAGGATGCGAGTAATGCATAAAAACGTAGGCAGGATGTGGCGTTAAATTACTTAAACTATTTTTAGAAAGTTTTTTAAGAGAGCTTATTAATGGTTTTGCTGCGTAGGTTTTTTTAGCGAAATCATCTGCTTGATATTCAAATTTTCTAGAAATAAAATTCATTATTAAATTAGTTATTTCTGATATTGGTGAATATAAAATTCCGAAAGCAATTAAACCAATATGAAAACTTGGTTTTGTAACACTTAAGGCTTCAGAAAATATCGGGTAATTAATAAATAACGATAATAAATAAAGTGTAAATCCTGTTATTAAAATTGAAGTAACAAGATTAAAAATGATATGTTTTTTCTTGTAATGCCCAACTTCGTGTGCTAAAACGGCAACAATTTCATCTGTTTCTAAATCATTTATTAGTGTGTCAAAAAGTGTAATTCTTTTTTGAGAACCAAAACCAGAAAAATACGCATTTGCTTTTGTAGAACGTTTAGAGCCATCAATAACAAAAATATTATCGAGTTTAAAGCCTACTTTTTCTGCGTATTTTTCGATAGCAGTTTTTAATTCTCCGTTTTCTAACGGAGTTTGTTTATTAAAAATTGGCACAATTAATTTTGCATAAAACATATTCATAAACAAAGAAAAGATAGCAACTAAGAGCCAAGTATACAGCCAAAAATTTTCTTTTGTTTGCTGATAAAACCAAATAATTATCGATAAAATAAGTCCGCCAATAATAATTGTCATTAGCCAACCTTTTAATTTATCTAACCAAAAAGTTTTTTTAGAAGATTTATTAAAACCAAATTTTTCTTCGATAACAAAAGTTTGATAGTAAGAAAATGGCGTAGTTAAAATATCAGAACCCAGCATAATTACACCAAAGAAAATTAAAGCTACAAGAATGTTATTATCCGTAAAACTACGGGCAAAATTATCTACATAGCTAAATCCTTCGAAAATAAAAAAAAGTAATGTTAAGGCAAATGAAAATGTACTTGTAAGATTAGAGAATTTTGCATTTGTCTTTTTATAAGCTTGAGATTTTTTATAGGCAGTTTCTTCGTATACATCTGCTAATTCAACCGGAATTGTATCATCAAAACGTTTTGCGTTTAAGTAATCTAAAACCTTATCGATAACAAAACTAATAATTAGAATTGCAATTAATATGTAATACAAAGTTGTAGGTTGCATTGTTAATTAATGAGTTTATTTAAAATTTCTTTGTCTTTTTGCTTCAAATAAAACAATTGCAGCTGCTACAGAAACATTCATAGAATCTATTTTTCCTTGCATTGGTATATTTATATTTTGTGTTGCTTTTTCTCTAAAAACTTCGGTTAAACCTGTAGCTTCTGTACCTACAACAATTGCAGCTCCTTCTGTATAATTTTCTTTATAATATTCATTAGAATTCTGTAAAGTAGTCGCAAATATTTTAATGTTATGCTCTAGTAAAAAAGCAATAATTTCTTCGGATGAACCTACAGCAATTTGATTTGTAAATACGCAACCAACACTAGAACGAATAATGTTAGAATTGTACATATCGCTTTTAGGATTTGCAATAAAAACGGCATCTGCATTTGCGGCATCTGCAGTTCTTAAAATAGCACCAATATTTCCAGGTTTCTCTATACCTTCTGCTACTAAAATTAACGGATTACTAGAAGAGAATTTAATAGTGTCTAAAGAAAAGTTTTTAGATTTTGTAACCGCAATAATGCCTTCTGTACTATCTCTGTAAGCTAATTTTTGATAAACTTCTGTAGAGATTTTAATACGGTGAATATTTTCGTTAAATAGATGTAAGATTTCTTTTTCTGTAATTATATCTTCTACAAACAAAACAGTGTCAAAATTATAATTAGCAGCAATTGCTAAAGAAATTTCTCTTTTACCTTCTATAATAAATAATCCTTTTTTTTTGCGTTCTCTAGACTTTTCTTGAAGTTTTAAAAGGTCTTTAACGTATGTGTTTTGTATGCTTGTAATTTCTTTCATCAATACAAATATACCTATTTATAGGTATTGTAGTAATAAAGATTTTATACAATATTTGTGTTGTAATAAAACAATTACTTTAAATAGTTAGACAGATTGTTTTAAGATTCGATTGCTAAGAAAAAGGAGAATTTAAGTATGTTTTATTACTGTTAACTGTTTTTGATTAAAAAGGCTCGCAATTTGCGAGCCTTTTTTTATTTGTAGAAAATTTTTATTTGGTTTTGTACTTGTTAGAATAACGTTTCCAAAGTTTAGTTTGGTGCGTTTCTAAACTTATATCTCTACCTTGTATAAATGCTTTTGATAAAATGTTTCCTCTCATTTCTAAAGCATCACCTTCAGAAATAAACAAAGTAGCATCTTTTCCAACTTCTAAAGAACCTGCAAAAGAATCGATTCCTAAAATTTTAGCTGTATTTAATGTAATCAATTGTACAGCCTCTTCTTTAGTTAAACCATGTGCTGCAAAAGTACCTGCATAAAACGGTATATTTCTAGTATTCATACGTTCCATTTGTCCTTCCATACCAACACTTACAATAATACCTTTATCTAAAAGGGTTTTTGCAACAGTGTATGTAGAATCGTAAGAATCATCTTCGTTACCTGGGTTTCTATGTGGTCTTTGTAAAATTACAGACACATTATTTTTTACTAACAAATCGGCTACTTTATCTGCATGCTCTGCATTTACGATGGTAATATTATTAATACCTAAATTTTTAGCAGTGGTAACTGCATCTGTAATTTCCTTTTGCCCGTCTACGTGAATAAAAAGCTTTTTAGAACCGTTAAATAAACCTTCTGTAGCTTGATATGGTAAATGAGTTTTAGCCTTATTACCAGCTAAATAGATTTTAGCATTTTTAAAATAAGATTTTATTTCATCTACTTTACCAGCATATCTAGAATCTGGTTTTAAAGCAGGATCTTCGCCTAACCACCATCTACCAGTTGTAAAACTAGAAGGCCAGTTCATGTGAATTCCGTCGTCTGTTTTAATTGCAGCGTCTTCCCAATTCCAAGCGTCTAACTGTACAATAGAAGAAGTTCCAGAAATTGTACCACCTCTTGGCGTAATTTGTGCCATTAAAACTCCGTTAGGTCTCATAGACTCTACAATTTTACTTTCTGCATTGTAAGCTATTAAACTTCTAATATGCGGATTCATTCTACCAATTTCTCTTTGGTCATCACTGGCTTTTACAGCATCAATTTCAACCAAACCTAAAGTTGCGTTGGCGGCAATAAAACCTGGGTAAATATGTTTTCCGGTTGCGTTTATGATAGTTCCTTGTCTAGCTATTTTCATTTTAGCGCTACCAACAAAAGTAATTTTACCATTGTTAAACATTACTAACGAATTTTCAATAACTTTTCCGTTACCAATATGAGCCGTTGCACCTTCAATTGAAAAAGCTTTTGTTTGCTTATCTGCGGGTGTTTGTTGTGCGATACTATTTCCTATAACAAAGAAGAATAGTAAACTATATATAATTTTTTTCATGTTTTCTAGTTTTAAATTTCTTCTAAAGTATCACAATGAAAATCTCTATCTGCTCTTTTCATTGGTACTTTTGTCTTACCACCATTCATTTTTTCGTTTAGCATCATATTAATTAATCTGCTTTTTTCTTCTTTTATAGCGGCTCTTTTTTTGATGTCTTCTTTTCTATCAAAGAAAATTCTACCATCTACAATTGTTTTTTCTGTTTTTGCGTAAATAGACATTGGGTGATGGCTCCATAAAACAACATCAGCATCTTTACCTTCTTTAATACTTCCAACTCTATCATCGATATGTAATAATTTAGCAGGATTAATGGTTACGGTTTTCCAAGCTTCTAATTCAGACATTCCACCATATTTCATTGTTTTTGCAGCTTCTTGATTTAAACGTCTAGACATTTCTCTATCATCAGAATTAATTGCTACAGTAACACCAGCATTATGCATAATTGCTGCATTGTATGGTATTGCATCGTTAACTTCGTATTTGTAAGCCCACCAATCAGAAAAAGTAGAACCACCAACACCATGCGCTGCCATTTTATCGGCTACTTTATAACCTTCTAAAATATGTGTAAATGTGTTTACTTTAAAGTTGAATTTTTCTGCAACCTTCATTAACATATTAATTTCTGATTGCACATAAGAGTGACAAGAAATAAAACGTTCTCCGTTTAAGATTTCGACTAATGTTTCCATTTCGTCATCTTTTCTGTATGGTTTACCAGTTTTCTTTAAAGCTTCATATTCTCTTGCTCTAGTAAAATAATCTGTAAACATTTGTTCTACACCCATTCTTGTTTGCGGAAAACGAGTTCCGTTAGGACTTCTAGACTGTTTTACATTTTCACCTAAAGCAAATTTTATAAATTTAGGCGAGTTGTCATAAATCATATTTTCTGCGTTTTCTCCCCATTTCAATTTAATAATTGCAGAACGACCACCTATTGGGTTTGCAGAACCATGTAATATTTGAGAAGATGTTGTACCTCCAGAAAGGTTTCTATAAATATTAATATCGTTAGGATCGATAACATCTTCCATAGTAACTTCTGCAGAAGAATTTTGTGCCCATTCATTTACAGCAGATGCAGCAATATGAGAATGTTCGTCTACAATACCTGCAGTTAAATGTTTACCAGTACCATCAATTTCTGTAGCTCTTCTTGCTTTTAAATTTTTACCAATTTTTGCAATTTTACCATTTTCTAATAATACATCTGTATTTTTTAAAATACCAGCATCTTCACTTGTCCAAACAGTAACATTTTTAATTAAAATCGTTTTTGTTTCTGGCAAAGAATAATTTCCGAAACCAAGGTTTGGATAACTTACCGGAAGCACAACAACAGGTTGTTCTTTCGATTTTTTACTTTTCTTTTTACTATCTTTTTTTACTTTTTTACTTGCAGACCAAGCGGTTTCGTTTCCTAAAGTATCAAAAGCAGTACCTTGCATTACGTTAGCTGGGTTTATAATTTTACCCATCATTCTTGTGTAGCCGCTATCTTCATTTAAAGTAATAGAAATCCAATTATCTTTAAATGAAAATTTAGATTTAATCTTTTTGTCACCTAATTTAATAGCTGCGGTTTGTTTTGCTCCTTTACCAGAAATGGTTAAATCGTAACTTTTATTGTTAACAGAAAGCATATAGTTTCCTGTTATATCTTTAATAGAGATATCGTTTATTACATTTTTATCTCCTTGAATCCAGTTTTCGTAAATGGTTGTTTTAGCATCAAAAATATCACCAGAAGTAATAATAAAGTTTGCATAACTACCTTGATTTAAATTACCAATATTGTTATTACCAATGATAGTTGCAGGAATTGTAGTTAAAGAAGCTAATGCTTTTTTAGAATCAAAACCGTATTTAATCGCTTTTTGTAAGTTCTTATGAAAAGATTTTACAGATTTTAAAGAACGCGTAGTTAAAGCAAAATTTACTCCGTTTTCTGATAATACTTTTAAATTAGAAGGTTCCTGATTCCATTTACGCATATCTCTTAAAGAAATTTGTTGCGCTAATAAAGGGTTAGAAACGTCATATGCATTACTAAAATTAATAGGAATTATAAAATTCGCATTTGTATTCTTAATATCTGCTATTCTTTCAAATTCGTCTCCAGAACCTACAATTGTATATTGTATACCAAATTCATCACCAACTTTATCTGCTCTTAAAGCATCTAATAAATTGCTAGTTTCGAAAATTTGTACTAGATTTTTATTGTTGTTTAAAGCTTCTAAAGCCAAATCTTTATTTTTCATGTTACCATTAGCGTACCAATTAGCATCATTATAAGTTTGTCTTAACAAAGCCATTGCACCCATTCTAGAACCAGGATATGCTTGTCTAGAAGTTACACTTTTATTAAAAGATAAATATTGAGCAGATTTAGTGTCTAAAATTCTGTAAGCATCAGAAGAATTAGGGTTTAAAGCAATTAATAAACCGTTTCCACGAATAATTCCATCATTCATGTGCGTATTTACTACACCAAAACCAGCGTTAATTAAATCTTTGGCTTTTTTAGAATCGAAAGAAAAATCTTTAATAGGATTCACATCTGGTCTAATATGATCATTCCAATAATAACCTTCTCTAGAAGCAGCATATTGCGTTCCTCTAGAATTACCAGATGCTCTATTTGGTTTTTTAATACCAAAATCTGAATATAAATCAATAAAAGAAGGATAAATTGTTTTGCCAGATAAATCTACAATTTTTGCACCTTTTGGTACATTAATAGATCTACCAACATTGGTAACTTTACCATTTTCTATTAATAAAGTTCCTTTTTTAATCACCTTTTCTGGTGTCACATAAATAGTAGCATTGGTAAATGCAACTAATGTGTTGTCTGTAATTTTTACTCCTGCGTCTGTTGGAAAATAATCTTGCGCTTGCATAGAAAAAGCCAACATACACGAGAATAATAAGAGTAATTTTCTCATGAGTTTGAAATAGTTATTTGAATTAATTGCCCTAAATTTAATTAGTAGCATTTTGTTAACTGTTAAATGTGGTTAATTTAACATAAATTTAAGAAAATGAAATCTACTCAATATCATCAAAATACGTGATTAATAAATCGACAACATAATTGTAAGATTCAATTCCGTTTGTTTGATTATTTGCTTTTAAATAAGAGTTGTAGCCTTTTTTTATAATAGGTTCAAATGGGTTTTTGTACTCTTGCCAAAAGTGATAACTCGCATTAAAATCTTTTGAAATTCCTGGGTTAACTGTTTTCCAAAGTTCCTTGTATTGTTTAAAATCTCTTTTTCTAATTTCTGATATACAATAACTAAAAGCCATTCTGTAGCTGGCATATTTAAAGTACAAATCGTCATTATAATTCGCGGCTAAAAAACCAATAAAGTTGGCTTCGTTTTCTGCAGCAAAACCAATTTGATGCGCCATTTCATGACAAATAGTTGTTGGGTATCCTGTTTTCGGAACTCTATTATTTACTTGGGCTTCACCCGTTAACGGATTCAAATAACCAGATGTGCCGTTGTAGGTTTGTATCAAACTCATTAAAGAACTTTTTACTGAACGATATTCATATTTTAATTGCGGAAAATCGGTTTCTAAATTTGCATATCCATCAATAGCCATTTTATACATTTCTTTATGACTATACGGGTTTTTAACCTTTAAAGAATCGTTATTTGTAAGTTCAAATTGATATTTATTTAACTTATTAATAATTAATGTTGTGGTAGAAATTAATTGTGCAGTTGTATATTTATTTTGATGATAATTTAAGTTTTTAGCCAAAGGTTCTCTGTAATAATTTAATCCCCAGAAAAGATAAAAACAAAAGTAAATTATTGCTATAATTGCAGTAAAATGAATCATTTTCGGAATAAAATTTTTAAATCGACTTTTAATTAATCGAAATAAAAAACGTAGGAAAATAAAAAGTAAAAAAGCAATTAAAAGATCGCCAACAGAAAAAGGAATCCAACCTAAAAATATTCTTAAAAATTTAGAAATGTAAGGGTAAATTCCGTTAGAATAATAATGCTCTATAAACGCATTATTCTTTGCCGAAAGCCGCACTAAAAGAATCATTATTGGCAGAGAAAAGGCTAAAAATAAATGTTTTTTATTAAAATTCATATGTGTAAAAATAAGAATTCAAAATAGAAGTTGACTGGTTATTAACAAGATAATAACAATTTAGTTTACAATATTTGTCAACAAATAAATGTTATATATTACAAACATCTAACAAAGTAAAAAAGTACATTTGCAATCATGGAAAAAACGAGTGCAATCGCAGGAAAAAAGATAGACAAGAGTAAAATTATTAGTCTAGAAAAAGGGAAAATCCCGCCACAGGCAGTAGAATTAGAAGAAGCTGTTCTTGGTGCAATGATGATTGATAAAAAAGGAATTGACGATGTAATTGATATTTTAAGTGCAGAAGCATTTTACGATCAAAAGCATCAAGAAGTATACGCTGCTATTTACGAATTGTTTCAAAACTCAGAACCAATCGACTTATTAACAGTATCTAACTTGCTTAGAAAGAATTCTAAACTAGATTTTGTTGGCGGAGATTTGTATTTAATTCGTTTAACACAAAAAGTAGCTTCTTCTGCGCATATCGAGTTTCATGCTCGTATTATTCTTCAAAAATACATCCAAAGAAAATTAATTTCTATATCAAGTGAAATTATAGAAAATGCTTATGATGAAGGTACAGATGTTTTTGACCTTTTAGATGATGCCGAAGGTAAGTTATTTGAAGTAACACAAGGAAATTTAAAAAAGAGTTCAGAAGATGCAGGATCACTTGTTAAACAAGCATTAAAAAAGATTCAAGAAATTGGTAACCAAGAAGGTATGTCTGGCTTGGCCACAGGTTTTACAAAATTAGACGCGTTAACTTCTGGTTGGCAACCATCAGATTTAGTTATTATTGCTGCAAGACCTGGTATGGGAAAAACAGCATTCGTAATTTCGATGGCTAAAAATATGGCCATAGATTTTAATCATGGTGTAGCTATTTTTTCTTTAGAGATGTCTTCTGTACAGTTAATTACACGTATGATTTCTTCGGAAACAGGATTGACTTCAGAAAAATTAAGAAAAGGAAATTTAGAGCCACACGAGTGGGAACAGTTAAATGTAAAAGTAAAACGTTTGTCTGATGCCCCAATTTTTATTGATGATACACCATCTTTATCTATTTTCGATTTAAGAGCAAAAGCAAGACGTTTGGTATCGCAACACAATGTAAGAATCTTAGTGATTGATTATTTACAATTGATGACTGCAGGAGGAAAAGCAGGCGGAAATAGAGAACAAGAAATTTCTATGATTTCGAGAAACTTAAAGGCTTTGGCAAAAGAACTTTCTGTACCAGTTATTGCACTTTCTCAATTATCTCGTGCGGTAGAAACTCGTGGTGGAAGTAAAAGACCTTTATTATCAGATTTACGTGAATCTGGTGCAATTGAACAAGATGCCGATATTGTAAGTTTCATTTTCCGTCCAGAATACTACGGAATGACAGAATGGGATGACGATGACCATTCACCGTGTGAAGGACAAGGAGAATTTATTGTAGCAAAACACAGAAATGGTGGTTTAGATAATATTCGTTTAAAATTTACAGGTCACTTAGCAAAATTCTCAGATTTAGAAGAAGGATTTAGTTCAGAATTTCAATCTTCTATGAATGCAGATTTCCCAGAAGATCCATTTGCCGGAGAAGGAGGCGTAGATCCAAAAGATGCTTTTGGTGATGATGATGTTCCTTTTTAAGTATTAAAGTATTTATAAATTTATAGAAATACACAATTGCTTCTAAAGTAATTGTGTATTTTAGTTTTTAATATGAAGAAACTTCTAACAATATTTATATTTCTATTCGTTTCCAACTCAATTTGGGCATCATTTATATATGTTCCTATGAGTGATGATAATCAGAAAAATCATTTAAAAGCATACGGAATTGTTTATTATTCTTTAGAGGCAGGTTTAAAATCTAAATGGCTTTTAAATTATGATGGTGGCGCATTTTTAATTGAAAACAATAAGATTGTAGAAAATGAATGCAAAATTAGAGGTGTTTCTTATCAAGTAATTTCAGATGCAAAAGCACAATTAATTTTACAGGAAATTGCTGCACCTTCTTCAAATCAAGATGCTGTTACCTTAGAAAAAGCGCCCAAAATAGCAGTATATTCTCCTAAAGACAAAATGCCTTGGGACGATGCTGTAACCATGGTTTTAACCTATGCAGAAATTCCTTTTGATGTAATTTATGACAAAGAAGTTTTAGACGATAAGTTGTTGTTGTACGAATGGTTGCATTTGCATCACGAAGATTTTACAGGGCAATATGGCCGATTTTATGGTTCTTTTAGAACGACGCCATGGTATATAGAAGGAAAGCAAAGTGCAGAAAAACTAGCAAACGAATTAGGTTTTAATAAGGTTTCTGAAGAAAAATTAGCTGTAGCTAAGAAAATTAGAGATTATGTAGTTGGTGGCGGATTTATGTTTGCAATGTGTTCTGCTACCGATAGTTTTGATATCGCTTTATCTGCAGACGGAATTGATATTGCAGAAGCAATGTTTGATGGAGATGCGTCTACACCAAATTATCAATCGAAAATAAATTACAACAAAACCTTTGCATTTAAAAATTTCGATTTAATTAAAAACCCAACAACGTATGAGTTTTCTTCTATTGATATGACAAGAAAACGTAAAATACCTAAAACTTCAGATTATTTTTCTTTGGTAGAGTTTTCTGCAAAATGGGATCCTGTGCCAACCATGTTAACTCAAAACCACACAGTTTTAGTAAAAGGATTTATGGGACAAACTACTTCTTTTGATAGAAATACAATTAAAAGTAATGTATTAGTTTTAGGAGAAAATAAAGTGAATAGAGAAGCAAGATATATTCACGGAACAAAAGGTAAAGGTATGTTTACTTTTTACGGCGGACATGATCCTGAAGATTATACACATAGAGTAGGAGACCCTAAAACCGAATTGGATTTACACCCAACTTCACCTGGTTACCGATTAATTTTAAACAATGTTTTATTTCCGGCAGCCAAGAAGAAAAAGCAAAAAACATAATTATCCTTTTTTTTCTAGTTGTTTGATATAATAAGAAGGATTCAGTTCAGTTTCTTTAAAGAAGGCTTTCGAAAATGTTTCTGCATTTTTAAAACCAACCTCCTTAGCAATTGCATCGATACTAAATTTACGAATGGTATTATCTTTTTCTAATAAATCTAGTGCATAATCAATTCTCAATTTTCGTAAGTACGTAGAAAAATTACAACCTTTTTTCTGATTGATCACTTTAGAAAGATAATTAGAATTTGTTTCTAATTCTTTAGCAAGTATGCTTAGGGTAAGCTTATTATTTGTAAAGTTTTCTGGCTGTTTTTCAAAAGAATCTAACTTAGCAAGCAATTCTGTAATAATAGTTTCGGGTAAGGTTTTCTGAACATTCGTATTAGAGTTTACTGAATTTTCAACTACTTTTTTATTTTTTAATTTGAGCGTAAGCTTATCAAATTTTTGTTCTTGTTTTTTTCGTTTTCTAAATTGATACAAGAATAATATAAATGATAGAATTAAAATTAGCGCTATAACAATTCGTGATTTCTTGTAAAAAGAAACTTCGTTGCTTAATTCTGATATGATTTTTTGTTTTTCAGCAATTAATTTTGGTCTGTCGTATTCTTCTGTAAATGTTTTAGAGAGGTTTTTACTTCTTACATTTAATATACTATCGACTTTTAGGTATTTATTAATGTATTTGAGTTGATTTTTTAAGTCTTGATTATTTTTGTAATGATTAGAAAGATAATTATAACTATTTTTAACTTTATTAGAAGGTATTTTCGTTTTATTATATATAGAATCTATTAAAAAATAATATTTTAAAGCTTCATTTTTATTATTTAATTTGGTATGAGATTTTGCAATTAAATTGTACACCTTAAACAAAATTCTATAATTTTCATCTTCTACGATATAGGGTATCGATTTTTTTAAGTTTTCTATTGTTCCTTCATAGTTTTGTTCTCTAAAATTAATAGTACCCCTTCCATAAAAGCAATATCCAATAAATATATTCTCATTTGTTTTTTTCGCGTATTTATTTGCTTTTTCATTAAAAATTTTAGCTGAATCAATATTTTCTAAATTCAAATAAACTTTTGATGTGTTAATTAGAAGTGAAAAATAATTACTAGGTTCAATTTTTAGTTTATTTTTTTCATAATACCTTAAACACTCTAAATAAAGTTTTTTTGTTCTAATAAACTTTTTATTATCATAATTTAAAGCAGCAATATTTTTTTTTATGATGAATTCTAGGCTATCGTTACCGTGAATCTCAACCTCTTTAAGAGCAGAGATCCAGTTTTCTAATGATAAGTTTTTATTCTCTTTATGAAAATAAAATAAGCCTTTTTCTAAATAAGCATAAGTTGGATACATTTTATTTGGATTCACTTTAGTTTTACTAATTAAAGAATCTAAATAATTTATATATATAGAATCGTTTTTATAAACTTCGCTTAAATAATACTTCCCGTCAATAGCATTTACAGTATCCTTTTCCTTAACTGCTTTTTTCAAATAAAGATCAACAAACTTTTTAGCCTTTATAGAGTCTGTAAATTTATATTCGTAATATTTATCACTTAATTCATCAAACGTATAATTTTCAATATTTTTAGAATCCTGGGCAATTGTATTAAAACTGCCAAGAAACAAAAGGAATGATGTTATGTGTAAAACTATTTTCAAAGGAGTGTTTTTTCTTTTTTCAATACGAAAATACATTTTTATTTATTTTCGTAAATAAGTGCTTAATTTTTAAGTTTATATTAAAAACATTACTTCTTTTTTTCTAGTTGTTTGATATAATAAGAAGGATTCAGTTCAGTTTCTTTAAAGAAGGCTTTCGAAAATGTTTCTGCATTTTTAAAACCAACCTCCTTAGCAATTGCATTAATACTAAATTTACGAATGGTAGCATCTTTTTCTAATAAATCTAAGGCATAATCAATTCTCAATTTTCGTAAGTACGTAGAAAAATTACAACCTTTTTTCTGATTGATCACCTTAGAAAGATAATTAGAATTTGTTTCTAATTCTTTTGCAAGTGTGCTTAGGGTAAGCTTACTATTTGTAAAGTTTTCTGGCTGTTGTTCAAAAGAATCTAACTTAGCAAGCAATTCTGTAATAATAGTTTCTGGTAAGTTTTTCTGAGTATTTGTATTAGAGTTTACTGAATTTTCAACTTCTTTTTTATTCTTTAATTTGAGCGTAAGTTTTTCAAATTGTTGTTCTTGTTTTTTTCGTTTTCTAAATTGGTATAGAAACAATATAAATGATAGAATTAAAACTATCACAATATAAATTCGTGATTTCTTGTAAAAAGAAACTTCATTATTTAATTCTGAAATAATTTTTTGTTTCTCGGCAATTAATTTTGGTCTGTCGTATTCTTCTGTAAATGTTTTAGAGAGGTTTTTTCCAACAGACGCTTGAATACTATCAACAAAAATTTGTTTTTCAATATATTTAAGCTGGTTTTTTAAATCTCCTTTATCCTTATAATGATGAGAAATATAGTTAAAACTATTTTTAACCTTTTTAGAAGGTATTTTAGTTGTAATATATAATGAGTCTACTAAAAAATGATATTTTAAAGCATTTTTCTCATTGTTCAGTTTTTCATAAGATTTCGCAATGTAACTATAACAAAGAGATAAATTCCTATAGTTTTCATCAATTATTAAGTAGGGAATTGACTTTTTAATATTTAAAATAGTTTTTTTGTAAGCACCATTTTCAAAAAAACATCTTCCTTTTAGGTAATAGCAATAACCTTTTAAGAAATTGTCATTTTTTTCATAAGCAAACTCTATTGCTTTATTTATAAAAATATTACTAGAATCAATTTTTTTTAACTTAGCGTATAATATGGATATATTCATTAATACAGCACTATGTTTATTATCAGAAACTTTATTTTTATTATTTATGTAGTATTGATTACACTCTAATAAGATTTTAAGAGACTCTAAATTTTTTTGATCAAAGTTTTTAAGTGTACTTATTCTAATTTTAAGAAGATAATTTAAACTATCATTTTTATTTTTTTTTAAATTAGATGATGCTAAAATATAATTTTTTAAAGAGACATTGAACAATTCATTATTAAAGAATAAATTTCCTTTTTTTAAAAATGCATAAGTGGGATACATTTTATTTGGATTCAATTTAGTTTTACTAATTAAAGAGTCTAAATAATTTATATAAATAGAATCATTTTTATAAACTTCACTTAAATAATACTTCCCGTCAATAGCATTTACAGTATCTTTTTCCTTGAGCGCTTTATTAAAATAAAAATGGGCAAACTTTTTAGCTTTTAAGGAATCCGTAAATTTATATTCATAATATTTATCACTTAATTCATCAAACGTATAATTTTCAATATTTTTAGAATCCTGGGCAATTGTATTAAAACTGCCAAGAAACAAAAGGAATGATGTTATGTGTAAAACTATTTTCAAAGGAGTGTTTTTTCTTTTTTCAATACGAAAATACATTTTTATTTATTTTCGTAAATAAGTGCTTAATTTTTAAGTTTATATTAAAAACATTACTTCTTTTTTTCTAGTTGTTTGATATAAAAAGAAGGATTCAGTTCAGTTTCTTTAAAGAAAGCTTTCGAAAATGTTTCTGCATTTTTAAAACCGACTTCCTTCGCAATTGCATCGATACTAAATTTACGAATGGTAGCATCTTTTTCTAATAAATCTAGGGCATAATCAATTCTCAATTTTCTTAAGTACGTAGAAAAATTACAACCTTTTTTCTGATTGATAACTTTAGAAAGATAATTAGAATTTGTTTCTAATTCTTTAGCAAGTATACTCAGGGTAAGCTTATTATTTGTAAAGTTTTCTGGCTGTTTTTCAAAAGAATCTAACTTAGCAAGCAATTCTGTAATAATAGTTTCGGGTAAGGTTTTCTGAACATTCGTATTAGAGTTTACTGAATTGTCAACTACTTTTTTATTTTTTAATTTGAGCGTAAGCTTATCAAATTTTTGTTCTTGTTTTTTTCGTTTTCTAAATTGATACAAGAATAATATAAATGATAGAATTAAAATTAGCGCTATAACAATTCGTGATTTCTTGTAAAAAGAAACTTCGTTGCTTAATTCTGATATGATTTTTTGTTTTTCAGCAATTAATTTTGGTCTGTCGTACTCTTCAGTAAATGTTTTAGAGAGGTTTTTATTTCTAACATTTAATATACTATCGACTTTTAAATATTTATTAATGTATTTGAGTTGATTTTTTAAGTCTTTTTTTTCTTTATAATAGTTAGCTAAATACTCATAGCTATATTTTTGTGATAAGTGAGTAATCTTGGTTTTTGTATAAAGAGAGTCGATTAATAAGTTGTATTTTAATGACTTCTTGTTATTTTTTAATTTAAAATATGATTTGGCTATGTAATTATATGAGTTAGATAAAATATTAAAATTTTCATCTTTAATTATATTAGGTAGAGATTTTTTTAGGTTTTTTATTGCGGACAAATATTTTTCTTGATAATACTCTATTTCACCTATTCGATAATGACAGTAACTAATATACTTTAAATGGTTATTTTTCTTGGCTATCTTATATGCTTCTTTAGCAAAGTAAATAGCTGAATCATTTTTCTTAAGAGAAATATATTCTTTAGAAATATTTAATAATAAGGTGCAGTTAAAATTAAAATTACTTAATTCTGGTTTTTTCTTATAAAAATTAAAAATCGTTATATAAATATCTTTTGCTTTTTTATAGTCTCTATTTCTAGATGCTAGCATAGCTATTCTTTGCTTTATGTGATACTTTAAACTATCATTTTTTGATGAGTTGATATATTCTAAAGCAAGAAGATAATTTTTTAATGATTTATTATCTATTGATTTTAGAATGTAATATGTTCCTTTACATGCATATAAATATGCAGGAAACATATTGTTAGGTTTCTTTTTAGTTAAAGTTATTAAGCTATCTATAAAACTTAGGTAAATGTTATCGTTGTTATAAACTTCACTCAAATAAGACTTACCGTCTATTGCTTGAACTGTATCTTTTTCCTTGACCGCTTTATTAAAATAAAAATTGGCAAACTTTTTAGCCTTTAAAGAATCTGTAAATTTATATTCATAATATTTATCACTTAATTCATCAAACGTGTAGTTTTCAATATTTTTAGAATTCTGGGCAATTGTGTTAAAGCTAACAACAAATACTAGAAGTGATACGAACTTAGAAATGTGCAATTTTTTAATATTTTTTAGCAAAAATACTTAATTTATCACATAATTTTAATGAAATTTTATTCAGTTAGCTATCAAGTAATTAAAGTTCCCATTTGCACCTAGCATGTCTTAATTCATGAATTCCGACTTGCTTCATTAGAATTTCCTTTCAAAAAAAAATACATTTACACCGAAGAGTAATTGAAGAAGGGTTTATTATCGAACTTAGATAATTAAAAGGGAAAATTTACATGAAAAAGAAATATTCGAACCCTTCTTTTACTTTCGCTTTTAAGTTGTCTATTGTATTAAAAAAAATTACTTTTGCTAAAACAAAAACAACAGAATGCCAACAACACAACAATTACAAGATTTTACACAACAGGTTCGTAGAGATATATTAAGAATGGTGCACAAAGTAAATTCTGGTCACCCAGGAGGTTCTTTAGGATGTGCAGAGTTTATTACTTGCTTATATCAAGAAGTAATGGACTATTCTACAGATTTTAAAATGGACGGTGTAAATGAAGATTTATTCTTTTTATCTAACGGTCATATCTCACCTGTATTTTACAGTGTTTTGGCTCATAGTGGTTTCTTTCCTGTAGAAGAGTTAAATACTTTTAGATTACTAGACTCTAGATTACAAGGGCATCCAACAACACACGAAGGTTTACCTGGTGTGCGTATTGCATCTGGTTCTTTAGGGCAAGGTTTATCTGTAGGTATTGGTGCTGCAGAAGCAAAAAAACTAAACAACGATTCTAAAATTGTATATACTTTACACGGTGATGGTGAATTGCAAGAAGGTCAGAACTGGGAGGCAATAATGTATGCATCAGCAAAAAAAGTAGACAATATAATAGCAACTATAGATTTAAACGGAAAGCAGATTGATGGTGCTACAGACGATGTTTTAAACATGGGAAGTATTAGAGCTAAATTTGAAGCTTTTGGTTGGGACGTGTTAGATGTTAAAGAAGGTAATGATATCGAAGCAATTTTAGCAGGTTTAGCAGAAGCAAAAGCTTTAACCGGTAAAGGAAAACCTGTTTGTATATTGTTACATACAGAAATGGGGAACGGTGTAGACTTTATGATGCACACTCATGCGTGGCATGGTAAAGCACCAAGTGACGAGCAATTGGAAACTGCATTAGCTCAAAATCCAGCAACTTTAGGAGATTACTAATCATTTACTATTATTATAAATCACAAAAAGAGTTTTTCATGCATTTGAAAAACTCTTTTATATTTTTATTTAGAATAATAGTGTAAGATTAAAAGTATCTTTACAACTAAGAATTTAATTTTTTAACCTTTTTAGAAATTACATGAAAATAGGTATTGTTTGTTATCCAACCTTCGGAGGAAGTGGAGTAGTAGCTACAGAATTAGGTATGGCATTGGCTAATAAAGGACATGAGGTTCATTTTATAACATATAATCAACCAGTTCGTTTAGATTTTTTATCTCACAATCTACATTTTCACCAAGTTGTTATCGAAGAATATCCTCTTTTCGAATATCAACCCTATGAGTTGGCGTTGTCAAGTAAAATGGTAGAAGTCGTAAGAAAACACGATTTAGAAGTTTTACATGTACATTATGCAATTCCGCATGCGTATGCTGCATATATGGCAAAGCAAATGTTAAAAGAAAAAGGTTTAGATGTGCGTGTAGTTACTACATTACATGGTACAGATATCACTTTGGTTGGTAGTCATCCAACCTATAAAACAGCCGTAGAATTCAGTATTAATAATTCTGATGTAGTTACTTCTGTTTCTAACAATTTAAAAGATACTACCAATAAGTTATTCAATATTACAAAAGATATAAAAGTAATTTACAACTTTATTGATGTAGAAAAGTACGACAATGCACATAAAGAAGAATGTAAAAGAATTGCTTTGGCACAACCAAACGAAAGAATCTTTACGCATGTTAGTAATTTTAGACCTGTAAAAAGGGTAGAAGATGTAATTAAGGTTTTTGCCGCAGTAAGAAAGGAAATTCCTTCTAAATTATTAATGATTGGTGAAGGGCCAGAAAGAGCAAAAGCAGAAAAATTAGTAAAAGATTTAAAAATTACTAATGATGTCTTCTTTTTAGGAAATAGCACAGAAGTTGCTAAAATTTTATGTTATACAGATGTGTTTTTATTACCATCACAAACAGAAAGTTTTGGTTTGGCAGCATTAGAAGCAATGGCGGCAGGTACAGCTGTTATTTCTACCAATACAGGCGGATTGCCAGAAGTAAACATTCATGGCCAAACAGGATACTTAAGTAATTTAGGAGATGTAGAAGACATGGCTAAAAACGCCATTTCAATTGTTAAAGACGATGCAACTTTAGAGCAGTTTAAACAAAATGCAAAAGCACATACCAAACAATTTTCTTTAGATAGTATTTTACCAGTGTACGAAGAAATATACAAGTCTTGTTATAAAAAGTAACACTTAAACTTTATAAAAAAAGCTCAAACAATATGTTTGAGCTTTTTTTATATCTAAAAATGTAGAAAACTTATTTTCCAAAAAGACCACCTAACATTCCTCCAAGGCCACCTTTACTCTTATTTCCTCCTAAAACCATTCCTGCAACATCATCAATTACACTCCCGTCACCATCAGCATCTAAAATTTTCTCTAAAAAGCTTTGATCGTTGTTCGCAGAACTACCACCTAGCAAACCACCTAAAAGACCTGTTAAATCTCCAGAATTGCTAATATTTTGTTCTTGTTTTTGTTTACCTAAAACACCCATTAAAATTGGTGCAGCAACTTTTAAGATATTTCCTACAGAACTAGCATCTAAACCAGATTTCTGACTAATTACTTGTTCTACACCTTGTTGTTTACTACCTAAAATATGACCTAAAATACCAGCACCATCTTGTTTCACAGACTCATCAACACCACCTTCAAATAAACCACTTAAGTTGTTTAAAATACTACCATCATGTTTACCTGTTAAAGCTCCCATTAAACCAGCTGCACCTTCAGGAGAAGAAGCGTTTCTTTCCATTGCTTTCATTAAAACGGGTAAAGCCATTGTTAATGCACTTCCTGTTTTACTTGTATCGTTACCTGTAGAACCTGCTACACCAGAAACAATTTGTTTTCCTAAATCACTGTTTAATAAGTCTAATATACCTGACATTTTTATGTTTTTAATAATTAATATGAATGTTTTCTAAAAATATGACACAATATACAAATAAAGTCACTTAAATTTTTAATTATTTTTTTATCTTTCACAACTAAAATAATTTTAAACAAATAGATGAAGAAACTAGCATTACACTGGAAGATTTTAATAGGAATGGTTGTAGGTATCCTTTTTGGATTGTTAATGACAACAGTAGACGGTGGTTCTACTTTTGTTGCCAATTGGATAAATCCTTTTGGAAGCATTTTTGTAAAATTATTAAAGTTAATTGCAGTTCCTTTAATTATAGCTTCTTTGGTGAAGGGAATTTCAGACTTAAAAGACATTTCTAAGTTTAAAAATATTGGTTTAAAAACAATCGGTATCTATATTTTTACAACAGTTATAGCGATTACCATTGGTTTATTGTTGGTTAATATTGTGAAGCCAGGTGATGGTATATCAGAAGAAACTATTACAAAATTAACAGAAACATATGCCAACAGTGGAGGTGTGCAAGCAAAAATTGCAGAAGCTTCAAAACAAAAAAGTAGCGGGCCTTTACAGTTTTTAGTAGACATGGTGCCAGATAATGCAATGAAAGCTATGAGTAACAACAAATCGATGTTACAAGTAATTTTCTTCACAATATTTTTAGGAATCTCTATGCTTTTAATAGGAGAAAAAAGATCG
The DNA here is from genome assembly GCF_002005425.1 of Polaribacter sp. BM10. Taxonomy (GTDB): domain Bacteria; phylum Bacteroidota; class Bacteroidia; order Flavobacteriales; family Flavobacteriaceae; genus Polaribacter; species Polaribacter marinaquae. The sequence goes on from NZ_CP019704.1 coordinate 573,725, forward strand.
AAGCCTTTAAAAGATTTTTTCGATTCTTTAAATGAAGTTGTTTTAAAGATGGTCGATTTAATTATGTTATTTGCGCCAATTGCAGTATTTGCTTTATTGTCTAATGTAGTGGTGTCTTCTAATGATCCAGATTTATTAATTGCACTTTTAAAGTATGCAGCAACCGTTGTTGGTGGTTTATTTTTATTGGTTATTTTTTACATGATTTTGGTAAAAGTGTTTACAAAAAAGAATCCTTTTTGGTTCTTAAAACAATTAAGTCCGGCGCAATTATTGGCGTTTTCTACAAGTTCTAGTGCAGCTACTTTACCTGTAACTATGGAGCGTGTAGAAGAGCACATTGGTGTAGATAAAGAAGTATCTAGTTTTGTTTTACCGGTTGGTGCTACCATTAATATGGATGGAACCTCTTTATATCAAGCAGTTGCAGCAGTTTTTATTGCACAAGCACTTGGATTCGATTTAACGTTTGTAGATCAATTAACAATTATAATTACAGCTTTATTAGCTTCTATTGGTTCTGCGGCAGTTCCTGGTGCAGGTATGGTAATGTTGGTAATTGTATTAGAATCGGTTAATTTTCCGGCAGACAAATTAGCCATTGGTTTGGCATTAATTTTTGCGGTAGATAGGCCTTTAGATATGTGTAGAACCGTAATAAATGTTACCGGAGATGCAACTGTTGCCTCTTTAGTTGCCAAATCTGTTGGTAAATTACACGACAATCCAACACCAAAAAACTGGGACGATCATTACGACGAAGTAAAATAATACGTCTACAAAATGTCTTTAAAAATAACAAAACCGTTAGTAACTGTAGATTGGTTGTACAAGCATATAAATGATACAAATCTTGTCGTTTTAGACTGTACAATACCCAAAGTGACGGATGTTGATACAACACACATTGCAAAGAAATGTATTAAAGGTGCCCTGTTTTTTGATTTAAAAAAGACTTTTTCAGATCAAAATGCAACGTTACCAAATACAGTTTTAACGGCAGAAGTATTTGAAAGAAAAGCTCAAGAATTAGGTATAAATAACAATTCTGTAATAATTTGTTATGATGATTTAGGCATTTATAGTGCGCCAAGAGTTTGGTGGATGTTTCAGCTAATGGGGTTTCAAAACATAGCGGTTTTAGATGGTGGTTTGCCAGAATGGAATGCTAACAACTATCCTACTGTTGCTAACTATTCTATTAAAAGTGATAAAGGGAACTTTACAGTCGATTTTAAGCCAAATAAACTTAAAAATACAGCAGCAGTTTATAAAGCAATGTCTAACGACACCAGTGTTATTATAGACGCTCGTTCAGAAGAAAGATTTTTAGGAACAGCGCCAGAACCTAGACCAGAATTATCTAGCGGACATATTCCGAATTCTATAAATATTCCATTCAAATTTGTGTTAGAAAACAGAAAAATGAAATCTTTTGATGATTTATTTAAAATTTTTACTAAATTTGAAAACGAAAATGAAATCATATTTACCTGTGGATCAGGTATAACGGCTTCAATTTTAGCCTTAGCAGCAGCAGTTTTAGAAATTAAAAATACAGCTGTTTACGATGGTTCTTGGACGGAATGGGCTAGTAATGGTAATTTACCAATTGTAAAAGAAGTATGAATTTAGATTGGACTAAAAAAGACTTTGAAGCCTACGTATTATTATATGCAGCTCATTGTAACCATGTAGAAGATATTGCTGAGCAAGATTATATACGAACCAAAGTAGATGAGGTAACTTTTCATAGAATGCATACAGAGGTTGTTGTAGATTCTGATGAAGAAAATTTAGATAAAATACAATCTTTTGTTTCAGATAATGAGTTTACTCAAATCGAAAAAGAAGAATTATTAAAGAATATAAAACAAGTGCTTTTTGCAGATGGAACTGTAGATGAACATGAAAAAAAAGGTTTTAGCATTTTAAAGAAAATAATTAGCTAAAATTTATAAATAAACGCATTACGAACCCTGCTCGTACGAAATTTTTTTCTATAGATTAGTCGAAATGGGGGTTTTTACTAAATTATAAGTAGGGTCGTAATGAAGTTTTTATCAATCAATCAACGGCTTTAATTTTTTAAAGCCGTTTTTTGTTTTTAATAAAGGCACATGCTGCGTTACACAATTTTTACTGTACTTACTCCGCTACTTTTTTTGGTAATTTGAATTTGTGTTGGTATGCGCTCTTTTAAGTTTTCTACATGAGAAATAATACCAATTGTTTTACCTTGAGATTGTAAAGTTTCTAATGTAGCAATTACCGTCTCTAAAGTATTGCCATCTAAAGTACCAAAACCTTCATCTATAAAAAGAGAATCTATTTTTACATTTTTACTTGCCAAATCAGACAGCCCCAATGCCAAAGCCAAACTAATAATAAACTTTTCACCTCCACTACAAGTATCTACCAATCTTGCTCTATCTGTTTGGTAATGGTCTATCAAATTAAAGTTCAGTTCTTCTTTGGGTTTGTAAGAATCTTCTAATTTTAACGAATAACGCTTGTTCAAATTGTACAAATGCACATTTGCCAAATCTAATAATTGTTTTAATGTTAAACGTTGCACATACACATTAAACGCATCTTTTGAGTTACCAATAATTTTAAACAACTCTCGCCAAACGTTGCAAATTTCGTTTTGAATGTCTATTTTTTTATAGACCTCTTTGTTTCTATCTTTAATTTCTTTGTCTTTTCTAAACGCTTCTTCAATTTTACCTTTTTCTGTTAAAAGGGCTTCTTTTTTATTTTTCGCGGTGGCTAAGAACTGTTTACTTTCTTCCGCTGTAATTGTAAAATTTTTACGGTTTTCTAAGTTTTTAAATTCTTGTAAATTGTTTTCTTTTAATGTTTTTATTTTTAATAAATTCTCGTGAACTCTTTCTTTTAAATTTTTATAATTTGCACTTAATTCATCAGGTAAAAGAGCCAATTCAATAGCTTTACGTGTCGCAAAATTACTAGCTTGTATTTCTTTATTCAAGTTGATTTCTAATTCGATTTTAGAGCCTTCAAGTTTTTTTAAATCAATAGTTGTATTTGCTAAAGATGTTTCTTGTTTAGTTCTTAAATTCTGCAAATTATTAAGTGCCTCTTTGCTACTACGTTCTTTATCTGATAATTTTTTTGTGAGCGCTTGTAACGTTGTTCTTTTAAAATCTACGGATACTTCTTTTGGCAAAATAGCTATTCGTTGCCCAAGGATTTTATCTAAAATCTCAATTTTTTCTTTTAAAGTTTTTTGCAGGTTTTTAATATCCTGATCTTTAACTTTTAAATTGGCATCAATACTTTCTAACTTGGTTGTTAATACCTTTTGTTCAGACTCAAATGCGGCAATCTCTTTTTCTTTAGCATTGTATGCAGCTATATTTTCGTCTATATTTTTTAGAAATAGACTGCTTTCTGGTATGCTTGGTAATGTGTACGTGTATTTGGCTAAAGAAATCTTTAAACGCTCTTTTATTTCTTTGCCAAGTTTTGTGTTTACAATTACTTTTTTGCTGTGTTCTTCGGTAGAATTTTTAGCATGTTTAATTTGTTCTTCTAACGTTGCAATTTGTGTGTTTAAAGCACTATTTGTCTGCTGTTGCAATTGCATTGCTTTGGTAAGTTGGTCTTTTTCTTTCTGAATATTTTGAGCAATTTGTAAATTCTCTTCATGAATTTTTAATTGATGCTCTAAACTTTTAATTTCACTATCAATTTTTTCTAGGTTAGATAATTCAATAGAAATAGGTGTTGCCTTCGCTTTTAAAATTAGTTCAGCAATTTCTTCTTTTTTCTTTTTTAATTGATTAGTTGCATTTTCTAATCGGGTAATTATTGTCGTTTTTTGTTGTACAAATTGGTGCTGCTTTATACTTAATTTACTAAAGTCTTCTTTTCTTTTGTTGAGTGTTACTGTAGCCTCACTAATTTGAATCTTTGGTGTGTTTTTTGTAAATGGATGTTCGGTAGCACCACACAAACCACAAGGTTCTCCTTGCGTTAGATTTGCTCTATCAGCTTCATACTTGGCAATGCTGCGTTCTAATTCTAAAATTTTAGTAGCATCAGATACCAGGTCTTCTTGCATTTTTAAGTCTTTTTCTAAAACGGTAAGATTGGTTTGTACTTCCTTTTCTTCTTTTGTTAATTTTTGTATTTCTAAAACAATATTTGTTATCTGCTGTTGAAAAAGGTTGTACTGTTCTGAAAGACTTTTTAGTTGTTTCCAGTTATTTATTGTTTTTACATCAATTGCTTGTTGTTGTAAAATGTCTTGTAAGGTATTATTCTCTGTCTTTTTATTAAGAGCTTTTATTTTACTATCAAACTCTTTAAATGTTATAATTTCTTTATCAAAAAGTAGCTTTTTATCTTTTAAAACTTGTGCTGTAGTTATTGCATCTTTTTCAAGTTTATTTAAAATATTGGTACTTTCAATTACAATGGCATTGTGTGCTTTTAAAGCCGAAAAATCTTCTCTCCAATGGGTTAATTCTTTGGCAACCTCTGTTAGAAAGTAGTTGTTTTTTAAATAGTTTTTTGCCGCTTTAATTTGTGCATCAACTTTATCAAATTGCTCTGTAAGTTTTTGTTTATTTATAAGCTCTTTTTTTATTTCTACATCTATTAGCTTAATATTTTCTGATGTTTTTAACTTTACTTGTTGTTCGGTGTTAAACGTAGCATCTAATGTTGTAACCTCTTCAAACTTTGGCAACCATTGTTTAAAATTCTTTTCTTGGTTTTCAAGAGCAGTGGTGTCTGTTTTAACTTGCGCTTCAAATTGAGTAATTTTTGGCTTTAAATCATTCAGTTCTTTGTTTAAATGAGTTACAGTTTTTTGCTTTTCTAAAATAGATTTTTCAGTAAGAACTAATTCTTTTATCTTTTCTTTAAAAGGCAAAGCTTTCTCGTGCAAAGCATAGGCATCTAATTTCGGTTTTTGTTCTTTAACGTATTTGTCAATCGCCTCAGAATTTTTTTCATTGTCTTCTTTTGCTTTTGTCAATTTAGAAAATTCTGTATACCAATCAACAACCGCTTGCGAGGTTTTAATTTCAGATTCAGATTTTGTAATCGCCGTTGCAATGCCGTTGCTTTCTTCTAATAATTTCTTTTTATCGTCTTCACTTAAAATATCATCCGCATTAATTTTTGCCTGAATTTCTTTTAAGATATTTTCTTCTTTTGCTTTTCTTTCTAAAATACTTTGCCCAATTTTTTTATAAATCTGTTCACCAGTAATTTGTTCTAAAAGCTTTCCTTTTTCTGGTCCTTTGGCTGTTAAAAATGCTGCAAATTCACCTTGGGCAAGCATTACAGATCGTAAAAATTGGTTGTAGTCTAATTGGGTTACTCTTAAAACTTCTGCTAATAATTGTCTTTTTTGAGTAGCTAAAATTACGCCTGTAGTTAAGTTTTTTAAGCTGACTTCTTCTTTGGCATTTTTATAGAGTTTACCATTTTTATCAGCAATTCTTACACCCCAAAAAGCTTCAAAAGAAGCCGTTTTGTTTTTAAATACAATTCTACTGTATGCGTTTGTTGCGCCATGGCTTACTACATCTAAAAGTGTGCCTTTTGTACCGTTAAATCTTGGTACATTATGATACAAGGCAATAGTAATGGCATCTAAAATAGTTGTTTTGCCGGCACCTGTAGCACCTGTAATGGCATACAAACCTACATCTCTAAATTGTTCACTGTTAAAATCGATACAAATCGGCGTGTCAGATTTTAAAGAGTTGATATTTTGTAATTCTATTTTTAAAATTTTCATAACTAGATGCCTTTATTGCTTTTTTACGGTTTGTAAAATTTCATTAAAAGCATCCCAAATGGCAGGTTTTTGCTCTAAATCATATTCCATTTCTTTGCATTTTAGTTTAAAAACTTCTGTAGGTACCAATTCTTTTATAGATTTTGTGTTTTCTAACAATTCTTCAATTCCTTTAATAGAGCGTTCTCTTTGTAAGCCAATTTTTAAGATTTCAAAAGCATGATGTTCTGCGGCACGTTTTAAACTTTCGGTATTTACTGTATGGTCTTCTTTTAATACAATTTCTACCCAAGGTGTTAAATTGTAGTTGTTGGTGGTAAGCTCATTAAAGGTTTCAATACAACTTGCTACAGTGCCTGTAATTTTATAAAATTCGCGAAACCTCGGCACAATTGCTTCTTCAATATTGCAGATGGTATTATCCTCTACAGTTAATACAATAACTTTTTTCTCGTAACCAACTTCGCTAAAACTCAACACAGTTGGCGATCCTGAATATCGAACCTTCTCATTGCCACCAATTATTTGGGGTCTGTGTAAATGGCCTAAAGCCACATAATCAAAATACGTATTAAAATCTTCTTCACCAATATGGCCCAAAGTACCTACATAAATATTTTGCTCGCTATCAGAAACAGATCCGCCTGTGGCAAACAAATGCCCCATGGCAATTACAGGTGCATTCTTCTTGTTAATTTCTTTAGAAGCTTCTGCTGCGGCATCGTAATGATGTATTAAAGCGGTTTTATATTTGTCTATCAACTCGTCAAAAGTTTCACCGGCAACCGCACGTCTAATATCACCGTCTCTTAAATAAGGTACTGCGGCAACAATTACCTGCTCATTGTTTACCTCAATTTTAAAAACTTCGTCTTTAATGTCTTCAGTTGCTTTACCAATTACCTTTATAGACAAAGCGTCTAAAATAGGTTTTGGTGCGTTTAAAGTTCCGGGGGAATCATGATTACCGCCCGTAATAATAACCGATTTGCAAGTAGTTGCTTTTAAATTCATTAAAAAGCGGTAGTACATTTCTAAACTTTGGTTTGATGGCGAACCCGAATCAAAAATATCGCCAGAAACTAATAAAACATCAATTTTAGTATCGATGATGTAGTTTTCTAACCACTCTAAAAATAGGGTTTGTTCTTCAAATTGAGATTGTTCGTGCAGTCTATGTCCCAAATGCCAATCGGCAGTATGCAATATTTTCATCGGTTACAATTTTAAGAAGTGTTTCTTTTTCTAGAAACAAAGTTAACAACAATTAGTCTAAAGCACCATGACTTTTTGCAGTAGCTACCCAATGGCTTGCAATTTCTTTGGTATTTGCGCCCAAACCTCTTGCCAATTGTAAAGCTACGCCAATTAAAACAACAGCCGCATCGCTAATTTTGTCTAGTGTATCTAAGCCACCAAAATTATCCTGAATTTTAGCCATTAAAAGCTCGTTGTGTGCCGTAGCAAAGTCAATGGGGTTGTTAATAGCACTATCTATAGTTGGCAACATTAAAGCGTCTAACCAATCGGTAGCAATGCGTTGGGTTAAGTCTTCTGGTAATGCGTTGCCCATTTCTTGCCACAATTGCAGTGTTTTGGTGTCTCCGGATGCAGACAAACCGGTTTCTAATAACAACTGAAAGGCTACATCTGCAATATTTTGCATGATTTCTAAATAGGCATCTTGGGCATTCTCAAAAGGTGTTGCTCCTTGTCCTTTTAAATAGTTACCCACCGTTAATTTGGGCAAATTTAAAACCTCTGCGCAATCTGTTAAGCACGGAAACGCTTTGCCCTCGAACATATAATGTGCTTTGTTAAATTGTATTTGACGCCCTAAAGGATACAAACGACAAGCCAAAGGCCTACCATTATGCACACTGCAACCTTTGGTATCTATATATTGACTACATGCACTTTGCCCTTTGCTATCTTTTGTACCATTAAAAGTTAAACGAACGCCACCAAAATCTGTGTACAAATCTCGAAACGTTTTAGCAGATACTTTTTTTTCGATGCTAAATTGCAACAACTCCCACGGATTTAACATTACGGCTTTCCCATAACAACAAGTACCGGCTCTAGAGCAGGTAAGAGGTAAAATACTTTCTGATGTTAGCTTTGTGGTTTGCATTGTTGTGGTTGTGTATAGAATGGTGAATATAGAGTTCTTTAGTTAGATTTTATTAATTAAAGATTTTTGTTTTAGCATATTACTATAACAGAACTAATTTTTTTTTAAAGTTTTTAGAACATGCAGAATAGCTGATTTTAAACTCAGTAAATAAATAAACGTCTGTGGGGCTGCAAAATTTTTCTTAAAAACTATAAAACTGGAAATACAATTAAATTCATAAATAATTATGTGTGGATTTTATTAATTCAGGTGTTTTTTCTAAAAGTTTTTCGTTTTTTAATTCAATAACGTTAAGTAAATATAATAAGTTGTTAAAATTCATTGGTATTGATAAATCTGATTTAGAAATTTTTAATAGAAAAGTTGTTCTATCTACCTTTAAGATTTGTTTTCCTATCAAAATATCATTGTTAAGGATGTCTTTTAAATCGCTTTTCAAATTTGATAATTGAAATTGTAATCTGAATTTATTTCTCAATAATGCTTCCCAATTTTTACTTTTAAAATGTCGATAAGATAATTCATTGAATAAATTTTTGAGAGCAATATCATTAGTCTCCAAACTAGCATAAATACCGTTCAAAAGTCTTTCACTTTCCTTATGTTCATGCCAGTCGTCTTTACATTTATATCTTAAACTATGATCTATTTCGTGCCACCCTTCAGATAACATAGTACGTAATTGAAGTTCGAAAGTATTATCGATTAAATTGAAATTCAATTTTTCAGAAACTGAATTAACTTCTTTCAAAATCTGAATTTGACTTTCGTCGAATTCACAAATAATATTTGTTCTTTTTGGTTTGAAAACAGTTAATTCTAACTCATCAATTTCTTCATCAATAAAAATAAACTTATTATTTAAAATTTCTTTTACAACGTTGATGTCGTCTTTAAAATATGTTACTATTCTAACACCAATAACATCTTGAATTTTTTTGCCATTTTCTTGATATGGTTTACCTTCTTCTTTCTTTCTCTGAATTTTTTCAGTTATTGATTTTTCATTTTTTGTTCTAACAAAAATCCTATACAAGAGGCCTACTTTGTTCAATTCATCAACTATTTTTTGTTGAATTTGCTTCTCTATTATTTGAAAGCCTGCTATCATTTGTTTTCGCTGTGTTTAAGATGATAAATTGCTTCTCTGGTAATAAATCCAACATCATCCTTGAAATGTAAAAACTTTTTACTCTTTAAAGAATCTATAACCTTATTGATCTCTTTATCGTGATACTCATGAAGTAGCTTTTTAATATATGAAAATTTACGAGCTCTAGGTTTTACGCCATCGACGTGAAAAAAATGCCTAAGAACCATATCTTCAGAAAGAGTGATTTTTTTCTTTACTTCGTTATTGGTCGGGTTTTCAAATAGATTTAAAATATCAGTAACTAAATTATTGTCTGAATTACAGGCAAATAGAGCAAAGTCGCTGTAAGGTTTACTTGTTTGTTGATTTACAATTGAACAATTATAGAAAGAGCAATTTTGAAATGACGTGTCGAAAAATAAATTGATATCGAAGACACAATTATTAAATATAACTGATGAAAAAGCAGATGACTCGAATCTACAATTGTTATCAAATTTCAAGTTTGATAGTTCCTTATCGAATACAAAAAGGTTTTTATAATCTCGATTTGGTTGTTTTGAAAAAGTATAATCTAAATCAAAATAAAATCCAATTTCATATTCAAAATTCTCTTCATTGAAAATTGACCATAAGTTTTCTTTGTTTACTTTACTTTGAATTTTAAATGAATCTATGGATTTTATTGCGAAATCTTGAGGGATTATCTTTTCAAAATTATCATAATGCTCTTGATATTTTTCAAGGATTAAGTTTTCACCTATTAAATGTCCAAAAATGAAATCATTTATAATTCCAACATCACCATTAGGTTTCCTATCAAGAAATACGTGGTTTGATAGAGTTTCAATTAAATCTTCGATTGAAGGCTTTTCTTCTGCTATATATAACTTCAGACTGTTTTGTAATAATTTTTGATTATAATCCTTTATGAAATCTTTAATAGTTTCTTTAGATTCTGCAGTTATGTTGTACTCTGTCATAAATCTCACCAATTTTCTGAAAATTTTTAATTGGTCTTCATTATCTAATTTTAGGTTTTGTCTTTGTTGCTCTCTTTTTAATAAATAGTCCAAATATTTGTCTATCAATGCGCCGTCATTTGTTTCGAGCACGTAGCCTTTTAGGACATCTAATGAAATGTTTCTTAAGTAAGATAAAAGAACTGGATTAGCAATTTGAGCAACAGGAAAGTTTGCTTTGTCTATGACCTCAATTCTTTCGTTATCTAACCAGTTTTCTATTTTAGGTTCTTTTATTTCAAAGCGAGCAAGTGAGAATTCATTGTTAGAATCATAAATAGAATTAAGAAATTCATCACTATTAAATATGGCAGTTTTTCTAGATGTAATTATAATTTTTGCGTCACCTTTTAAAAGCTCTATAATTGTGGTTAGCATACTTTCAACCTCTTCTTTATTGCTTTCTTTTGAAATTAATTCATCAAAACCGTCAATAATTAATGGTATTCTACCCTTAGTGATTTGTTCAACAACTATATTTTGTTTTATTCCATTCGGAAACTGTTCATCAATTTCATTTAATAAAATATGTTTAAAAACCCTAGCTTCCCTATTTCTTGATAGTTCCGTAAAGAAAGGTAGTTGTTTGCATTCACTTGGAGAAAAAGCATTAAGTATTTCATTAGCTGTGCAAGTTTTACCAAATCCAGCAGGTGCTTCAATTATTATAAAAATTGCACCATTAACCTCACTCAATAACCCATTAATTTTATCAATAATATTAGTTTCTAAACTTGCATCGTAAGACTTACTTTCAATAATATTTTTTGATTCATCTTGAAGCAATAAATCAAAAGAGCTGTTTATATATTTATATGTACTTCCTTCAGGTAAATTTTGAAGTTGCCTATTAACAAATTGTTTGTACCTATTTTTTAATTCATTACCTAGCGGTGTTTTTATAAAGAAACCTTCAAATAAATATTCTTCAATTTCATCAATGTCATTTAGTATTCTAACATCTGTTGCAAACCCTAATTCAGAATATTCATTTTTTATTTTAGATATATCATAATCTTCATCGAATAATATAAATTCAGCTGCGTGATACATACCATACCTTAATGTATAGACTCTAACTTTATGATTCGATTGATCAGCTAATTGATAATTATAAGACAAAAACAACTTGTCTATATATTCTATTTTATTTGATGTCATTCTTTATTTTTTTATTTTCCATAGCATAAGACATTTATAACAATCGTTTCAACGATTTATAATCAACTTCAGCGAATTTCGTGTATTTATATGTAAAAGCCAATAGTAAATACATTTTTGTTTATAAGTAAACTATTTATGCGTGGTAAGGTTATACTATTTGCACTAGGGTGCGTTTGTGCATACGTCAGTAGGTTTTGTTGCATTGCTCAGTAGGTATTGTTGCATTGCTGCTGAGGTAGTTTAGAGCAATACTAGAATTCTTGTGTAACTATTGTAGTATTTATTTAAAAATATACTAGTATATTTTTAAAATTATTGTAGAATAATTTGTAGATTTAAAATTGGTAGGTAAATAGAAGATAATTAACAATATACAAAAAATAAATTACAAATGGCGCTACGTTACAGAATTTCTAAAAGAAATAATAGTATTGGTAAAAATACCGAGAATTATATTTTACAAGCCGTAAATACAGGTACCATAGATTTAGATACCTTAAGCGAAAGCATTAGCAACGAGTGTACTTTGCATAGTGTAGATGTAAAAGCTGTGTTAATGGCTTTGGGTAAAAAGTTAGATTATCATTTAAGCGATGGTAAAATTGTAGATCTTGGTGATGTGGGAAAGTTTAAAATGGGCTTTAGCGGTGTTGCTGCAGCTGCACCAGAAGCACTAAGTGTAAAACGAAACATTAAAAAGTTTCATATCAATTACCAACCGGCTCTTAAAATGAAAAGAAAATTAAAAGGCGGGATAACTGTGTATAAAGAAAGTAGTAGGGTGTAAGTGGTTTACAACCTTACTATACATTTTCTGTTACTTTGGTTTCTAAGTTCTCGAAATCGTACAAGTTATGATCTAGTAAATGCGACGGAAAAACGTTTTGCAAAGCATTCATCATAATCGAGTTTCTATTCGGGAATTCCTGTTCCCAATCGGCAATCATTTGTTTTACTTTTTTACGTTGTAAGTTTTCTTGCGATCCGCATAAATTACAAGGTATAATCGGGAATTCTTGATACGCCGCATAGGTTTCGATATCGCTTTCTTTACAAAAAGCCAAAGGTCTTAACACTACTAAATCGCCAGCATCGTTTTTAAACTTTGGTGGCATGGTTTCCATTTTACCGGCAAAGAAAAAGTTTAAGAAAAAGGTTTCTATAATATCATTTCTGTGGTGGCCCAATGCCAATTTATTACAACCTAAATCTTTGGCAGCTTCATACAACGTACCTCTTCTTAAACGAGAACACAAACTGCAAGTAGTTTTACCTTCGGGTGTTTTATCCATTACCACTTTATAGGTATTCTTTTCTATAATTTTATAAGGTACTTTTAGGTTGCTTAAATAAGTAGGCAGTACCTCTTCTGGAAAACCGGGTTGTTTTTGGTCTAAGTTTACGGCAACAATTTCAAAGGAAATAGGTGCTACTTTCTGAAAATATAATAACATATCTAACATTGCATAACTATCTTTTCCGCCAGAAAGACACACCATTATTTTGTCTCCTTCTGCAATCATAGAAAATTGCTTGATAGCTTCTGCAACCGAACGTTGCAATTTTTTTATTACCTGCTTCTTAGTATCCATTTTGCAAAAATAGTAGTTTGTAAAAGAAGGTTAAAATGAAATTTAAAATTAATCGTATAAATTTTAGAGTCGTGTTTTTACTTATTTTGATGACAAGATTACCTTAAATTTATTTAGACTGACAAACTTACGGGTTGTTCTTAATGCCTTTTAAAACCAATGATAGCAACATGTTTTATATTTGAAACCACATATTTAAGCTATAGATACAAGTTTTATCTAAATTAATTGCTTTGGCTTGGTTTTGGAGGCTTTGTATGTGTAAATTAAAAAAGTTTGTAAAGTGCAAGAGTTGTAGTTTATCAAACTTAAAAAAGAAATACATAGTAGTATGATGCAAGTAAAAGAGAACAACACTGTAAAAGTACATTACACAGGAAAATTAACAGACGGACAAATATTTGATACTTCGGAAGGAAAAGAACCAATTGAGTTTACTTTAGGAGAAGGACGTTTGATTCCTGGTTTTGAAAAAGGGTTGTTAAACATGAAGTTGAACGAGAAAAAAACACTAAACATTGCCAAAGAGGATGCGTATGGCGAAGTAAATGCACAATTGATACAAGAAGTTGCTAAAAAAGACTTACCACAAGACATGGAGCCACAAGTAGGTATGGGGTTGGTTTCGAAAGCTCCAGACGGTAGCGAAATGAATTTAATGGTAGTAGAGGTAAAGGAAGACGCTATTATAATTGATGGAAATCATCCGTTAGCGGGTAGAGATTTGGTATTTGATATCGAAGTTGTAGCCATTAAAGAGGCTTCTACAGAAGCATAATTATAAATGATTGTATAAAAAAAGCCTTTGCATTTGCAAAGGCTTTTTTGTTTTATATAATTGTTTGTACTGCGTTTAGAATTTGTAAATCTGCCATGTCTGCAATAGTTCTAACTCCTTGTGGCTTTAGTATAGAAAGTTCTGTACATGCAATTACTACAATATGTTTGGCTGCATACTTTTTTAAAATAGCTTGGTAATCTTGCACTAATTCTTCTGTTTCTGTATAGGCATAAATTGCTTTTCTTGCGGTGTCAATTAATTCCATTTCTTTAGCTGTAGGTAGTACTACTGCAATACCGTTTTCTTTAAAAAATGAACGTAAGTAAGTTGCATTCATGCTATGTAAAGAACCTATTAAAACGATTTTAGCAACTTGGTGTTGCTTTATTTTAGCGAGCGTTAAAGGCAACGGATGTATAATTGCTGTAGCAGATGCAACACGATCTATTGTTTCGTGCAACGTAATATTTGGTACTATAATTTTATCGGGTTGTAATGCTGTTATTTCTTGTAAATCTTTTGCAACGATAACGTCTAATGGTTTAGAAACGTTTGGCAATAACGGATTTATAGTATCAAAATTAGTGTTATACATCCAAAGTGGGCAAGTGCTGTATCCGCCTTTTTTTAAATTGTATTGCTTGTTTAATTCTTGTAAATAATAAGCAGTAGCTCTACTACCCAAGCCATATAGTGCTAATTTCATAGCAAATTATTTTTAGTTTCTTGTTAATATGTAATCAGCAAAATAAGCCTTACTATCCATAATTTTAGTATCAAGAGTAAAGCTAGTGTTTGCAATAATTTGTTGTATTAAAATATCGTTATACTTTCTTGATATTTCTGTGTGAATTTTTTCACCTTCTTTAAAATGAAAAGTCTTGTTTAATTGTTGTACTGTTACTTCTTGATCGCTAGTGCTTACAATAAAACTTTTGGCAATACCTTCTTCTTCGTTATATTCTGGTTGATGTTTAAATTGCGATGTATTAAAATCTGCATTTAATTCTGTATTGATTCGGTCTAACAAATTTAAATTGAATTTTGCCGTAATACCTTGTGTATCATTATACGCAGGCAATACAATTTCTTTCGATTTTATCAAATCTGCACCTAATAACAATTTGTCGCCTTTTTGCAAATTTGCACCTAAATTATAAATGAATTCTGTAGCAATTTCATCATCCATGTTACCAATATTAGAACCTAAAAACAACATTACTTTTGGGTTGTTGTTTTCTTTTAGAGAATGTAGCACATTAAAATAATCTCCTTGTTGGGTTTTTACAGAAACATTAGGCAATTCTTTGGCTAAATTGTTTTTTAATTGCGCTAAAGCATTGGCAGAAATATCTATTGGCATATAATCGAAACGATATTTTTGAGCATCTAAAACTTTTAAAAGTTCTTTGGTTTTTGTACCATCGCCAGCGCCCAATTCTATCAACTCGAAATGTGTATTTTTATCAATACCAAAAGCATCTATTAATTGTTGGGTTTTATTTTTAAAAATATCAAACTCACTTCTGGTTAAATAATATTCGGGCAGATTCATTATCTGTACAAAAAGTGCGTCGCCAATTTTATTATAAAAATATTTAGAAGGCAATGTTTTAGGTATTGCCGATAAACCTTGTTTTATTTCTTCTTTAAAAGTTTCTGTCATCTTATTTTACTAATCGAATTCCTGTAAACTGCCATCTATCTGTTGCACTAAAAAAATTACGGTAAGTGTGTCTGCTATGATTTGCCGAGGTAGCGGTAGATGCACCTCTTAACACCATTTTGTTACTCATAAATTTACCATTGTATTCGCCAACGGCACCGTTTGCTGTAACAAAGTTAGGATAGGGTAGATAAGCACTATTTGTCCATTCCCAACGCAAGCCCCAATTTAATTTTTTAGAAGCAATTTCCCATTCAAATTCTGTTGGTAATCGTTTGTTTTTCCAAGTTGCAAATGCATTGGCCTCAAAATAACTAATATGGCACAATATTGCGTCTAAGTCTATTTTTTGCAAACCTGCTAAAGTGTAATACTGCCATTGCTTGTCTATGTTATGCCAATACAAAGGCGCCTTTATATGTTCATTTTGTATCCAAGACCAGCCTTCATCTAACCAAAGATTAAAATTGGTGTAACCGCCATCTTCAATAAACTCTATATATTCTTTATTGGTTACAAGGTAATTGTCTATTTCAAAATCGGCCACATAAACTTTATGTACACCAAGTTCATTATCATAACAAAATCCTTTTTCTTGATGCCCAATAGTATACACACCTGCATCTACTTTAACGCTTGTGTTTACCGCATTTTTATCTGAAACTAAATTGTAATTTTCTTGAAAACTAGGTAATAGCGGATTGTGGCCCAACATGTATTTTACATCCGTAACTAATAATTCTTGATGTTGTTGCTCGTGTTGCAGGCCTAAAACAATTAAATCGATAATTTTTTGGTTTGTTATCGAGTCCATTACTGCTAACATTTTACTATCTACATACGCTCTATATTCAAAAACAGTATTTGTGCTTGGTCTAGACATGTTGCCTCTGTTGTTTTGCAAAATTCTAGCACCAACATTGTTGTAATAACTATTAAATAAGTAGTTAAAATTAGCATCAAATTCTTTATAATTTTTGTCTATTTCTTTTAATATAAAAGTTTCGAAAAACCAAGTGGTATGTGCCAAGTGCCATTTTGCAGGACTCGCAAATTTTACCACTTGTATGGCAAAATCTTCTATTTCTAAGTGGTTACAGAAATCTACTGTGGCAGTTCTAATTTTTTTATAATTTTCTTTTAGCTGCATTAATTATAATGGGGTCTTTATTTACTTGTTTTGTGAAATTTACTAAAATTATAGTGTATTGATACATACTTAGTATTAAAGTTAAAAGAAACATTACATTAAATTCACATAAATTGCTGTTCGAATTTTTGTAGAACTTTCTAAATAATTAATGATTACATTTTAACTAATTCGTATGCTGTTCTTTATAGCAATAATTAATACATCGTATTATTGTTTGCTGATGTATTTGGAACTTGCTGAATACTATCCCAATGCTCAACAATTTTACCATCATCTGTAAAACGGAAAAAATCCATAGTAACATATTGGTCGTTCCCAGGCCAAATTTGATGTGTGTGAAGCGCCACCAAATCGCCTTCTGCAATTGTTCTTACAAACCGAATAGATTTGTCTTGATACTCTTTATGCATTCTAGTAAAATAATCGATAAACGCTTGTTTGCCATCTGCTACTAAAGGATTGTGCTGAATATACTTATCACCAACATATAGTGCTACTGCCTTTTCAGGATTACCATTATAAGCCATTTTATAAAATGCAATAGCATTTTTTTTATTGTTTTCGAGATTCATTGGTTTGGTTTTAGAAATTTATTTTTTATAAAAAACTAAGAATCTCTAAGATACAAAAAAAGTACAGTTCGTAAATAATCTACGTAATAGTGTGCTATTTACAAGTGGTTATAGCATCGATTTTAAGTTCTTAAAATCTTTAATAACCGCATCGGCATTTTCTAAAGTTTGACCTTCGGATAAAACATTGGCATACCCAAATACAAAGATATTGGCATCATTAGCAGCTTTAACACCATTATCAGAATCTTCAATAACCACACAATTTTCTTTAGGTGTATTTCCTAGAATTGCTGCTTTGTTAAAAATTTCTGGGTTTGGTTTCGATTCCTTTAAATCTGCGCCACTAATTTTAGCCACAAAATATTGGTGTAAATTAAAACGATCAAAAACACGGTTGATGTTTACCATGGCAGAAGAAGAAGCTAATACCAATGTGATGTTTTTTTGGTAGAGGTATTTTATCAAATCTTCTACACCAGCAACTAAATGTAAGTTAGGATCGTTTTCAAAAAAGTTTACGTATCGTCTACGTTTATCTAAAACCAAATCTTCTGGATTTTCATTTAGCTGAAAGTGTTTTACTAATTTCTGAAAAGCGTTAATTGTAGAAGAACCCGTAAAAGATTTATACAAAGCATCAGAAACATGAACATTTAAAGAATTGAAGGTTTCATAATAGGCTTTTTTATGAATCTCTTCAGAATCTATAATTACACCGTCCATATCAAAAATAACACACTTTATTTGTGAAGGTAATTTCATTTTATTTCCAATTAGAAATTATTAGGTAAGAATACATCATTAAAAACAATAAGTTTATTAGAAAAGACACAAATATTTGATTTTTTTGGGGCTTCTTTCTTTCTGTAATTAAAAATATCATTCCGATAATGGACAATAATAAAATAATAGCTGCTATTAAACCTACTATTGTAGAAGAAACATAAGTATTTGTCTCATTCATATAAATTGATAGAACAATTATTACGATTGTTAAAACAAATGAAATTACCCCACATTTTAAGGCGTTAATCAATTTCATAATTAATCTAAAAATTTAGCTTTCAGTTCTTTAGTAGGTATCATACATTGCTCTTTTTTGCCAAACCATTTGTAACGGTTTTTAGCAACAAATTCGTACACATGATTTCTAAAACTTTCTGGAAATATATAAAATATACGTGTCAAATGCCATAAACCGCCAAAAGATTGCATAATTTTTAAAGCAGCTGTAGCTTTTACATCATAAGATACGCCAGGTTCATAAAGAATGATAGAATCTAGTTTGCGAGTATCGATGCCTAAATAGTTTATAATTTCTGTACCCTTTTTAGATTGAAGAGCAGCAAAAAGAAACTCGTTTTTTTTATCGAATTTAATTGTTTTTGTAACGGCATTATTGCATAAATTACAAACACCATCAAATAAAATTATCTTCTTATTTTTAGGAATATCAAGCATTTAAAAAGGTTCTTGTGAATTTATAACAAAGATACTTTAAGTTTTTTAAAATTTCTTGTAACATAATTTATTTTAAGACGTCTTATGTTTGTATTTGAAATATGAATTCTTGCTTTTAACAAAAAATTAGTAAGTGTACTCATTGGTAATCAATACTTTTATACAAAACAACCACCAAATGATTAAAATAGAAGGACTGCATAAATCTTACCCAATTGGTAAAGACTCTCTACACGTTTTAAAAGGAATCGATTTACATATTAAAGAAGGCGAATTTGTTTCTATTATGGGATCTTCTGGTTCTGGAAAATCTACCTTACTAAATATTGTTGGTTTATTAGATGTGCATGACGAAGGTACTTACCACTTAAATGGGCAGTTGATAAAAAACATGAACGAGAAGAAAGCAGCAATTTTGCGTAATAAATTCTTAGGCTTTATTTTTCAATCGTTTAATTTAATATCTTACAAAACAGCTGTAGAAAATGTTGCTTTGCCATTGTATTATAAAGGTATGGCAAGAAAAGAACGTTTGCAAATAGCCTTAGATTATTTAGAAAAAGTTGGTTTAAAAGATTGGGCAAACCATTTACCAAACGAGCTTTCTGGTGGACAAAAACAACGTGTTGCCATTGCAAGAGCCTTGGTTACCAAACCTAAAGTTGTTTTAGCCGATGAGCCAACAGGAGCCTTAGATTCTACTACAACAGATTCTGTAATGGATTTGTTAAAGGATATTAATGATGAAGGAATGACGGTTTTTGTTATTACACACGAAGAAGAAGTTGCAGAACAAACCAAAAGAGTGGTACGTTTAAAAGACGGTTTAATTATTAGTGATGAAATAACTGCAGTAGGAAAAGCTAAAGCCGTTTAATATGTTTGATTTAGATCGTTGGAGAGAAATTTTTCAGAGTATAAACAAAAACAGATTACGTTCTGTAATGTCTGGTTTTACGGTAGCCTTTGCAATTTTACTGTTTACTTTATTATTTGGTATTGTAAGCGGATTAAGTAATTCTTTTAAAGGTGCTTTTGCAGATGATGCGCAAAATGCCATGTTTGTAAGAGTTTGGAAAACCTCTAAACCTTACAAAGGTTTGCAAACAGGTAGAACCGTTCAATTAAAAAATAAAGACTACGATTATATTACTGAGGAGTACGGAAACAAAATTCAATACAAATCTTCTAGAATTTATAAAAACTTTACCATTAAGTATAAAAATGAGGCAAGCAATTATAGTGTAATGGCTGTAAACCCAGATCATCAATATTTAGAAAAAACAATTATTGATGAAGGTAGGTATTTAAATGAAAGAGATTTAAAAGAAAAATCGAAAGTAATTGTAATTGGTAGGTTGCTTAAAAAAGATTTATTTGGTGAAAGACCTGCGTTAAGAAAAAGGGTAAACGTAAACGGAAGTTCATATTTAGTAATAGGTATTTTTTCTGATGAAGGCGGAGATAACGAAGAAAGAAAAGCATTTATACCACTAACTACCGCACAAATGATGTATGGTAATAATGATTACATTAGCCAAATTGCTTTAGGGTACAATCCTAATTTAAGTTTAGATGCGGCTGTTGCTTTTGGAAATCAAATGGAGCGTGATTTAAGAAAAAAGATGGATATTCATCCAGATGATCAAAGTGCGCTTTCTGTTAGAAATATGGCAGAAGCTAATAAAGGTGTTGGGCAGTTTATGGGTGTTTTATATGCCATTGTAATCTTAATTGGTTCTGGTACTTTAGTTGCAGGTATTATAGGTATTTCCAATATTATGATTTTTGTAATCAAAGAAAGAACAAAAGAATTTGGTATTCGAAAAGCCTTAGGAGCCAAACCCGTTTCTATTGTAGGTATGGTTGTACAAGAATCTGTCTTAATTACCACACTTGCAGGTTATCTAGGGCTTACCTTAGGAACGTATATTTTAAGTTTGATTGGTAATAGTTTAGAAGAAGATTATTTTATAAAAGACCCAAGTGTAAGCCCAGGTATAGTAATAGGTGCAACTATAGTTTTAATTCTATCTGGCTTAATTGCGGCTTATGTACCAGCAAAAAAGGCAGCAAATATTAAACCAATAGAAGCATTAAGAGCAGATTAATTATGAAATTTTTATTCGATTCAGATACTTGGCAAGAAATTTACGGTAGTATCCGTAAAAATAAAATTAGAACAGCAATTACTATAATTGGGGTTTTGTGGGGTATTTTCTTATTGGTTGTTTTATTAGGTGCTGCCAGAGGAATGGAAAATGGTTTTAACAAGCTGTTTGGTAATTTTGCAACAAATAGTGTTTTTGTTTGGACACAAGCAACAGATACACCTTTTAAAGGTTTTCAAGAAGGAAGAAGGTTTTCTTTAACTATGCATGATATTGAGGTTTTAAAATCTGAATATAGTGATGAAATTAAATTATTAGCACCAAGAAATCAAACTAGTAATTTAATTGTAAAAGATTTTAAATCTGGAAATTTTCAAGTAAGCGGAGATTATCCGGTATTAGATCAAATTCAGAAAAAACAATTACTTTATGGTCGTTTTTTAAATGAGAACGATATTTTATCTACGGCAAAAGTTACCGTCATATCAGAAGACATGTACAAACAATTGTTTGATAAAGGAGAAATACCTATTGGCCAATATGTAAAAATAAATAGCATTAATTATAAGGTTATTGGTGTTTACAAACCTTCTAATACAATAAATTTTGATGGTGATTGTGCATACATCCCTTTTACTACTTTTAGAAAAGTATACAACACAGCAAATAAAGTAGATTGGATGATGATTACCGCTAATGAAGGTACAAACATCGAACAAATGGAAAGTGATATATTGTTAACCTTAAAAGGTTTGCATAAAGTGCATCCAGAAGATGAAAGAGCATTTGGTAGTGTAAATCTTGGTAAAGAAATAGGCAAGGTTACTGGTTTTATTACGGGTATGCAATTTTTAACTTGGTTTGTGGGTATTGCAACGTTAATAGCAGGTGTTTTTGCTATTGGTAATATCTTATTAATTACCGTAAAAGAACGTACCAAAGAAATAGGAATTAGAAGAGCTTTAGGGGCAACACCAAAAAGTATTCGTCAACAAATTATATTAGAGTCTGTTTTCTTAACAACAACAGCGGGTATGCTAGGTATTATTTTTGGAAGTTTAATACTATTTTTAATAGATTCTGCAGCAAGTAGCAATGAAGATATTCCGTTGATAAACCCTACAGTAAACATACCTATAATTTTAATTGCCTTTGCCACATTAATTTTTCTAGGAACATTAATAGGATTAATTCCGGCACATATGGCAACAGTAGTAAAACCAATAGAAGCATTAAGAGAAGAATAAAATCAATTAACAACAAATCATGAGTAAGAGATCTAAAATTATTTTAATAATTATCGCAGTATGTTTTATTGCAGCACTTGTTTGGTTCGGTAAAAAGAACAAGAAAAGTATTGTAGAGTATGAAACAGAAACACCTTTTAAAACCACAATTGTTAAAAAGACTGTGGCTACAGGTAAAGTAACACCTTTAGAAGAAATAGAGATTAAGCCACAAATTACAGGTATTATTGATAAAATAATGTTGTTAGAAGGCTCTAAAGTAAAAAAAGGAGACTTGATTGCAACCGTAAGAGTTGTGCCTAACGAACAATCTTTAATTAGTGCAAGAGGTAGAGTAGACAATGCAAAGTTAAGAGTAAACAATGCAGCTATTTCTTATAACAGAACTAAAAACTTATTTGACAAAGGCGTAATTGCAAGAGCAGAATATGAAGGAGTAGAGCTTACATACAATCAAGCAAAACAAGATTTAAAAAACGCCCAAAACGATTATTTAATTATTAAAAGAGGTTCTGCGGGTTCTGGTGGTGCAGCAAACACTAATATTATAGCACAAATGTCTGGTACAATCTTAGAGATTCCTGTAAAAGAAGGTGATCAAGTTATTCAGTCTAACAACTTTAATGCTGGTACCACAATTGCATCTATAGCAGATATGAGTAAAATGATTTTTGAAGGAAAAGTAGACGAATCTGAAGTAGGAAAATTAGTGAAGAATTCTGATATAGAAGTTTCTATTGGTGCTATTGAAGGAAAGAAATTTCCGGCAAAATTAAATTTTATTGCTCCAAAAGGAACTGAAGAAGGTGGTGCAGTACAATTTAAGATTAAGGCAGATGTATCTTTAGACGACAACTTTTTTATTAGAGCAGGATATAGCGCAAACGCAGATATTGTTTTAGTTAAAAAAGATAGTGTTTTATCTATAAAAGAAGGTTTGTTAAAGTTTGATAAAAAAACCGAAGAGCCATATGTAGAGGTAAAAACAGGCGAAGGTACTTATGAAAAAAGAACTTTAAAGTTAGGAACATCAGACGGAGTAAATGTAGAGGTATTAGAAGGAGTTACAATAGAAGATGAAATTAAAATTTGGAACAAAGCTTCTAAAGATGATAAGCCTAAAAGCTAAGGTTTAGCAATTTATAAACAAAAAGATAGGATATATGTGAAAACATATATCCTTTTTTTATTTGTAATCGTTCGAGGTTTTAGCATTAAAAACAATTATGATGGCTATAATAATTAATGTTGCCAACAATTTTAAAATAGTAAAATTCGTAATGAAACCTAATGAGGTCTTTTTGATAACAATTTAATAATAAACAACATAATATATGTAATCAAAATAACATAGTTTTGCAGTGGTACTTATATAGAAATAGGCTATTTCTTACTCTTACAATAATGTATAAAACAAACAAATGAAAAATAATTTTATAAAATTAATTACTTTATTAACAGTTGCAGTAATAAATACAAGTTGTTCAACCACAGAAGAGGTAGATATAGATACGACGGCACCAAAAGTTTTAATTGAAAGTCCTAGTGTAAATCAAACTTATGTAGGGTATTGGGGTGGTGCTTGGCCAGAAGCTGATAAAGTAATTATAAAAGCCTTAGGTGTTGATGATACAAAAATTGAATCAATAAAACTGACAGTTTTAAATGAGATCGGAACTATCGTCTTTGAAAAAACAGTTAATAGTGTTACAAATACACAAACAGAACTTGTAATTTCTGCAAGTTATACACCAACAGAAATAGGAACTTACAGTTTGGTATTTACTGCGATTGATTTAAATGGTAATATTGAAAATTCTGTATCTCGAAATTTTACAGTCAAATAATACCTATTTTATAAAAACTTTAAATAGTAGTTAGTAATGCTAAAAGTTTTTTCATTTGTAATGAGTTTTTGAAAAGTGAATTTTAAAATATAATTGGTTAATTTAGCTCAGTAATTATAAGGAGAGCGTATCTTTTCTCGCTCATTTTATAAGCAAACAAAAGAGTGATTATAAATAAGGCAAGTTCTAGACAGGATAGGGGTAAGCTAATGAATTAAGAATAAATTACCTAATTTACCTCATTAGTTTTAGGGCTGCTATATACAGCAGGATTATGTTTTTCCATATATAATTCAGGTTTAGGTATTTTATTAAATCCAAATTTTTTATAGAGCCATTCAGCCGTATCGGTTAACAAAATCCAACGTCTCAATCCTTGTAGATTTGGATGCTCCATTATTTCACTCATTAACCATTTACTTAACCCTTTTCCTCTATATTCTTCTAAAATATAAACATCTCCTAGATAAGCAATAGTTGAGAAATCTGAAATTATTCTAGCAAAACCAATTTGTTTTCTTTCATAATAAATTCCAAAGTTTAAAGAGTTTTCTATGGATGTTTTTAAAGTTTCAATTGGGATTCCTTTAGCCCAATCTGTCTCGTTTGCAAGAAATTTATGAATACTCAAAAGATCTAATTTCTTCTTATCGGTAGAAATAGTGTATTTATTTCTATGTGTTTCTCTAATTTCCAATTCGATTATATTAATTATTTTAAGTGTTTAAATATAATTAGTTTTGTTTAAAGTTTTGGATTTTGAATAAAAATATTCCACTCATATAAAATAACTGCTAATCATTCAAAAGGCTTTTTACATATTTCATACTCAATTTTTACTTTTATTTCTTCTATCAAGCTAAACCTTGTTTAATTATATACAACCTGTTTAAATAAATTTTAAGTGTTTACGTAAAAAATAAGATGATACACTTAAGTGTTTAGAGAGATTTTAGGGTTCTTAAAAACAAAAAATCCAGAGAATAATTTCTCTGGATTTTCTTATAATTTAAATAGTACTTAAAAACTAAGTACAAATAATAGAAGTTTTAGTTCTTTTGTTTCTTTTTAAAGTCTTCAAATTTACTACCTTCTTTTTTAGGCCAGCTGTTGTTAGAAGTATCAACATCAGCAGTTTCAAAATCAGGATCTACAACAATACTTGTAATTTCTTTTGTAGAAGAAAATACTCTTTTCGCTGTAGTATCGCTACGCATCCAAATTTGTGCAGGAAAAGTTTCTCTTTTTGTAGTACCATCAGCATACGTTAATTCAACTATAATTGGCATAACTAAACCACCTGGCTTTTCGAATTCAACAGAATAAATATATGCTGGAACTTCTTTACCATTTGCATATTTATTCATTGCATTTGCGTTTGCATCTTCTTTTTTATCAGTAATATAAACTAAATCACCTAAGTTGTCAAAATATTGCTTGTATTGCTCTTTTAACTTCGTTACTCTTTCACTTGGCTTATCTGTTAAATATAAAGGCTTAACACTTTTTATACCTATGTCTGTAACATCTGTAGTGTAAAACCATCCTCTAAAGAACCAATCTAAATCCATACCAGATGCGTCTTGCATTGTTCTAAAGAAATCTTCTGGAGTTGGGTGTTTAAACATCCATCTTTGAGAATACGTTCTAAATGCATGGTCAAATAATTCTGGACCCATAATTGTTTTTCTTAAGATATATAAACCAGCAGCTGGCTTAGAATATGCATTAGGACCAAATTGCTTTACATAATCTCCTTGAGACATAATAGGAGAGATGTTTGCTTGGTCTCCGCCCATGTAACGTGTAATATTTTTTGCAGGATTAGATGCAAATAATTCTGGATCATACACATCTTCAGCTAAAATTTCTACGAAAGAGTTTAAACCTTCATCCATCCAAGTCCATTGTCTTTCATCAGAATTAACAATCATTGGGAAAAAGTTGTGACCAACTTCATGAATAATAACACCTAACATTCCTTTTTTCGTTCTGTCCGAATACGTTCCGTCTTCATTTGGTCTACCAAAGTTAAAACAGATCATTGGATACTCCATTCCTTGTCTTTCTGAGTGTACAGAAACAGCTTTTGGATAAGGATAATCGAAAGTTAATTTAGAATATTCAATTAAAGTTGTTGCAACAGCTCTTGTAGAGTGTTCTTCCCATAATGGGTTTCCTTCTTTAGGATATAAAGAAGTTGCCATAACAGTTTTACCATTTATGTTAACTGCCATTGCATCCCAAATATATTTTCTAGAAGTAGCAAACGCAAAGTCACGAACTTTGTTTGCTTTAAATTTCCAGGTTTTAGTGCCTGTAGCACGTCCCTTTTCATTTTTTTCTGCTTCTTCTTGAGTTACAATTATAACTGGTTTGTCAAAACTTTTTCTAGCTTTTTCAAAACGCTTACGTTGTGTTTTTGTTAAAACATCTTTTTCGTTTTGTAAAGAACCTGTAGCTTCTACAATGTGATCTGATGGTACAGTTAAATTTACCTCGTAATCTCCAAATTCTAAAGCAAATTCAGAACGACCCCAAAACTGCATGTTTTGCCATCCTTCTACGTTATTATAAACTGCTAATCTTGGAAAAAACTGTGCGATTGTGTAGTTTTTATTTCCGTCAGGAAAAGATTCTAAACCAGATCTACCACCATCTTTATTAATATCGTTGATTAAGTAATTCCATTCAATTCTAAATTCGAAAGTTTTACCAGGTGCCAATGCTTGTGGTAAATTAATTCGCATCATTGTTCTATTAATTGTATGAGATAATGGCTTACCATTACTTTCTACTTTTGTGATATTATATCCAAAACCTTTCTTTTCTCCCATATAAGAACTCATAAAATTGTCTGGAGTAACAAAGGCAGCAGCACTGTTAGATTTTGCTAACGGTGTTTTAGAATCATCTGCACGCATATTTTGATCTAACTGCACCCATAAATATTCTAAATGGTCTTTAGAATTGTTGTGGTAGGTAATGTTTTCGTCTCCATAGATTTTGTTTGCATTTTCGTCTAAACGAATATCCATAACATAATCTACTTTTTGTTGCGAGTATTGATGCCCTGGAGCACCAGATGCTGTATGTTGATCGTTTGGCGTAGCAAAAACATCTTTCATTTGTCTGAATTTGTTTTCGTCTGTGTGCCCTTGCTGAGTTTTCTTTTTTTCTGTTGTTTTCTGTTGTGCTATCGTTGCAAAACTAACAAAGAAAAGAGAAAACATAAGTAAAGAAAGTTTTTTCATTTTGTTTGAATTGAATTAATTATGACGTCTAAATTAAGCATATAAGTGCAGTTCTGTTAAATATTGTTAAAATTTTAACAAACCTTTATAAAAAAAAGCGGCGCAAATATTAATTTGCACCGCTTGTAGTAGTTAAAGACTTAAAAATTAGTTCTTCATTTTCTTTTTAAACTTACTAAATTGATCTTTCTTTTCTCTTGGAAAAGTATTGTTAGATACATCTACATCTGCCGTTTCTAAATCTGGATCTATTACAATCTTAGTAATTTGCTTGTCTGAATGAATCGCTTTTGTTACTTCCTTGTCATTATATCTCCAAATTTGGGCAGGATATGTTTTCTTTTCTTTAGTACCATCAGCATAAGTCAATTCTATTATAATTGGCATTACTAAACCACCTGGTTTGTTATAGGTAACTTCATAAAAATACTTTTGTTTCGCAGATTTTGGTTTTTTAATAGTTAAACCAGCGCTTTTATCTTGAATAAAATTTATAGTATTTTCATTAGCATCTTCTGCATAAAACTTTTTCACTTCTTTTATTCCTATATCGGTAACATCTGTAGTATAAAACCATCCTCTCCAGAACCAATCTAAGTCTACACCAGATGCGTCTTCCATTGTTCTAAAGAAATCTGCAGGAGTTGGGTGCTTAAATTTCCATCTTTTAGCATAGGTTTTAAAAGCATGGTCAAATAATTCTTTACCCATAATTGTTTCTCTTAAAATCCATAAAGCAGTTGCTGGTTTACCATAAGCATTGTTACCAAAACTGTATACATTATCTCCTTTAGACATTATTGGTGCAATTCTAGATTGGTCACCTGCCATATAACGAACAATGTTTTTAGGATAACCTCTTGTAATAGGAAAATCTTTATCGTAGTCTAATTCTGCTAGCATTTCCATGTAAGAATTTAAACCTTCGTCCATCCAAGTCCATTGTCTTTCATCAGAATTTACAATCATAGGAAAAAAGTTATGTCCAACTTCGTGAATGGTAACTTTAATCATTCTATATTTTACTCTATCAGAATACGTTCCATCAGGATTTGGTCTTCCTGGATTGAAACAAATTTGTGGATATTCCATTCCCATTTGGCCGTCTACAGAAATTGCCTTGTGATAAGGATAATCAAAAGTATATCTAGAATACGTTTTTAAAGTTTGTGCAACTGCTCTGGTAGAATGATCGCCATATAACGGATTTGCTTCTTTAGAATATAAAGATTCTGCCATTACGGTTTTACCATTAATATTTACAGCCATTGCATCAAAAATAAATTTTCTTGAAGTTGCAAATGCGTAATCTCTTACGTTTTCAGCATAAAATTTCCAAGTCTTTGTTTTTTTAGACTTCTTTTTTTCAATTTTTTCTGCTTCTTCTTGTGTTCTAATAACTACAGGATTGTCAAAAGTTTTTCTAGCTTTTTCAATTCTTTTTAATTCTTTTTTAGAGAATACATCTTCTGGGTTTTTTAAAACACCAGTTGCCCCTAACATATGGTCGTCTGGCGTAGTAATGTTTACTGTAAAATCTCCAAATTCTAAAGCAAATTCACTTCTTCCCCAAAATTGGTCGTTTTGCCATCCTTCTACATTATCATACACACACATTCTTGGGTAAAACTGTGCAATCACATAATTATTATTACCGTTTTCTTTAAAATGTTCGTAACCAGATCTACCACCATCTGTTCTGTGGTTGTTGATGTTGTACCACCATTTTATTTTAAACTGAAACTTTTCTCCGGAAGCCAGTGGTTGCGCTAAATTGATACGCATCATTGTTTGGTTAATCGTATAAGATAAATTACTATTATCTATATTTTTAACGTGTTCAATTTTAAAACCACCATCAAAAGGTGCATCGACATAAGATTTATTAAATCTTGCTGTTGAAGTTTTACTCGGAATTCTACTTGATTGAATATCTGGAGTTTTAGAATCTGCAGCACGCATATTTTGGTCTAATTGTACCCATAAATATTGCAACGTATCATCAGAATTGTTGTGATATGTAATTGTTTCTTCACCATAAATTCTTGCGTTTTCATCATCTAAAACAATATCCATATTGTAATCTACTTTTTGCTGCGTATATTTTATTCCTGGTGCACCAGAAGCAGTTCTTTGTAAATTAGGAGTTGGTAAAATTTCTTTTAACTGTCTAAATTTGTTTTGATTTGTGTGACCTTCTTTTGTTACAGAATCTTGTGCAAAAGTTGCGCCAATTACAAATACTAAAGAAAGGATTAGTAGCCCTATTTTTCTCATAATTTGAAATTTGAATTGATTAATAATAGTTAATATGTTAGTATTTC
Organism: Polaribacter sp. BM10; assembly: GCF_002005425.1. Taxonomy (GTDB): domain Bacteria; phylum Bacteroidota; class Bacteroidia; order Flavobacteriales; family Flavobacteriaceae; genus Polaribacter; species Polaribacter marinaquae. The sequence continues at coordinate 602,934 of NZ_CP019704.1, forward strand.
TGTGTAATTATCTTTTTCTAATAAAACGCTTTTATTTTTTTTACCAACTTTAGACTTTATTAAGTTTTGTTGTTCTGGAAAGTGTTTCATTAGTATTTTGTTGCTAATTTCTATAGAAGAAACAGCGTTTACATCTTCTATTTCTAAATAGAAAAAAACCAAATCGCCTTCGTATTCTTTGCCAATATAATTAAAGTTTTTAGCGTTGTTATTAATTTTAAAATGCAATTTATCTTTTAAGTAGTTTTCAAAATAAATATCGTTATCTTTTAGTTCTTTCTTGGTGGTAAGCTGTAAATCGATATTGTTGTCTTTATTTAAAGCAGTTTCAATATCATCCATAAAAACATTTATAATTACCTGTACAGATTTACCTTCTTCGTTGTATTTTATTTGAGTTAAGCTCAAATAATATTTGTGTACAGAAAAAGAACTTAGGGTTATTACGAACAGGAATAAAATATATTTTTTAAATTTCATATGATATTAAAAACAATTACTGAGCCAAATTACTCTTTTTTTATAATTAATAGGTAAGATTTACTTTCAGATTGTAAAATTTTAATTAGTTCTAAGATTTTTTTTTCTTTGTGTAAATCTTCGATACCTAACGGATTGCAATATTCTAGAAAATGAAAATAACGGTCTACAGGAATTTTTAATTCATCAAAAAAGAATTTATCACCTAACTCTGATAATATTTTGTACGGAAAAGCTTTTTGTCTCGCTAACTTTTTTCGCAATGCCCATAAACGTTCAGAATCTTTAAAAGGCATGCTAAAACCAGCACCCGCACCGGCAAATCTTTCAGTTGGGTCTGTGGTAACCAAATTGGGCTTCATTTTATCTATAAGATCATCTGGTGCTTCAATAGACATATCTATATCAGAAAAATCTAAAATACTTTTTAGTGCTTTTTCTTTTTTATCTACTGGAACAGATTTAGAGTCGGCCTCTAAACTGCCAAGTAGATTATGTCTTTTAAGCTCAAATGTATCTAAAACTACTGTATTGTAAGCTAATTTAACAGCCATTTTTTTTGTGTTAATAATTTGCTCTGTAATAGTAATTATTTTGGTAATGTGTTGTATAGATGAAACTCTTACAGAGTCTCCTTGTTTTACAAATAGTCTAAAAGTACCATCATCTGCAGAAAAAGTACCTTGATTTGTTGTAAGATTGATAATATTGGCATTTTTTACCAACTTTAAAGAATCGGTAACTTTTCCGTTTATTATTGTTCTTCTATCTTGAGCAAAATTGAAGAAACTAGTAAAGCATAAAAAGAGGAAAAGTATTTTTTTTGCCATTTAATTGAGTTAGATGTATACAAATTACGGAATTACATTGATTAAAATTACTGTTTATTTTTATAAACTTCTGTTAAAAGATACTATTGTTTGGTGAAATTAACGCGCTCTTTTTTTAATATTTCTATTAATTTTAGCACATTATTATTTTTATAAACTGTTATAATATTTTTGTTTAAACAATAATTTATAAAAAGAATATGTTGTTCTTTTTTAATATTTAAATCATTATTAAAAAAATCCTCACCCAATAGGTTGTATATTTTCTTTACTATTTTATCTTCTTCATCTAGTACATCACTAAAATTTTTCTTTTTCTTGTTAGAATTACCAACACCAAAAGAGAAACCAACACCTTCAAAAGTATTTGGCAATCTTACCTTAGTTGGTTTTATTAAATGAGCTTCACCCAAACCTACTTTCATATTTGCAATTTCTTTTAAATCTAAATTTCTAATACCTATCAATAAATCGTCAACGGCTTTTTCTTTATAATTCTTTTTAGGAGTTTGTTTAATATCTGCTGTTAGAAAACCTGTTAAATTGGTTCTTTTATATACAATTTCATCTAAATTATAAATAGCTTCTTTTACTTCAATTAAATTTTCTTTTTCTATAAAATGGTAGGCTTTTACAATCATTTTTTTTGTTTGATAACCTATAGAACTCAATTGTAAAGTGTCGTTAACTTTAGCTTTTATTTGAAATTTTCCGTTTTCTAGAGAGAATGTTCCTGCTTTAGTATTTAAATTGATAATGTGTACATCTTTTACTGCGGCAGTAGAATCAATAGTTTTACCTTTAAATATGGAAGCTTGTTTTTGTGAGTAAATTGATAGAGGAATTAAAATAAAAACGTAAAGTAATTTTTTAGGCATGTGGTTGATTTTCTACAAAGTAAGTAGAAACCAGTCTTAAAAATCTATTAAAGCAATTGTAAAAGCATGTTAAAATTAATCCTTTTTTAGAGTCACTTTAATATTAGAAGCCTCTTTTAAAGGAAAAGATTTACTTTGCTTTAAAAGTATTGCCATTACTTTTAAATTTTCCTTTTTATTAAAATGATAAATAATATTTTGCTGAATACAATAATTTAAAAAAGGGTTAATTTGTTCTTCTTTAATCTGCAAATCTGTTATAAAAAAATCATCAGAAAAATACTTTCTAATAGAAGACAATCTGCTATCTTCTAATTGAATTTTCTTTAAAAGCTTAGCACTTCGATTATTGCCATTTAAAGCATTTATTAAATTATCTAAATTTACAACGCCACCACTACTAAATTTAAAAATAGCGTTGTCTTCTTTTGCAACAGTATTGGCATATGGTAAATTTAATGTTGCTGCATTTATTACCGGACCTTTGTACACAAAAATATCTTTGTCTTGCTCGAAAATACTACGTGGTTTTTCTAAAGTAAATTCTTCTAAACTAACAATTTGCTGTGTTAAATTGATGTCTATTTTTAAACTTTTTAAATCCTTTTTTGTGATGTTAATTACGCTATTTTTTAAATTGATATGAGAAAAAGATAAGCTATCGCCTAATTTTACAGGAATAATAAATTCGCCTAAATCATTAGAAATAGTACCAATATTGGTATTTAAATTTATAATATGTACATCTTTAATTGGTAAGCTATCTAAGCTTACAATTCCGGCAATTTCTAATCGATTACTTTGTGTATAAGTTTTGCTGATAAAAGTAATAAGAAGAATGAAAAGGATACAATTTCTCATGCTACAAAGAAAATTAGTAATCGTCTTAAAATTGTATTAATGCAATTGTAATTTTTTGTTAAACCTAAATTCTAGTACAATTTTATTATTTTTGATGTATGAAAAACATGATTATAGCAAGTACTTCTACAGTTTTTGGTAGTACGTATTTAGAATATTTATTACCAACATTAAAAACGCATTTTAAAAATGTAAAAACCATCGTTTTTATACCTTTTGCAAGACCAGGCGGAATCACATATGACGCCTATACTGCAATAGCAAATAAAGCATTTGCTACCATTAATATTACTGTAAAAGGGTTGCATGAGTTCGAAAATAAAAAAGAAGCTATACAAAATGCTGAAGGAATTTTTACCGGAGGTGGAAATACGTTTGAGTTGGTAAATCAAATTTACAAACATGATATTTTACAAACTTTAAAAGCGGTATTAGAAAACGGAACGCCTTATTTAGGTACAAGTGCCGGTAGTAATATATGTGGTGTTAACATGAAAAACACCAATGATATGCCAATTGTGTATCCGCCAAGTTTTAAAACTTTAGGTTGTATTCCTTTTAACATAAACGCACATTATTTAGATCCAGAAGAAGGTTCTACGCACATGGGAGAAACAAGAGAAACAAGAATAAAAGAGTTTCATGTTTTTAATAATACGCCTGTTTTAGGGTTAAGAGAAGGTAGTTGGTTAGCAGTTAAAAATGATGAAATTATTTTAAAAGGTGCGCATACAGCAAGGTTATTTACCAAAGATAATGCTACAATAGAATTGGAAAGTGGAGTAGAAGTAGTTATTTAAAAATTAGATAGTATCAAACATAAAAAAACTCCCATTAATTGGGAGTTTTTTTATTTCTATAGTTTTCTTTTAAAATAAAAAGATTTTCTTTTACAATTGCTAGGTTTACTTTTATTAAAGAATTTCAAAATCATTAAAATGATAATTAATAAAGATATCCAAAGCATAGATTAATAGGTTACATAATCTACAATTTCTAAACCATAACCAATCATACCAACTCTTTTTGTTTGTTGCGAATTGGTTATTAATTTTAATTTACTAATATTTAGATCATGTAAAATCTGTGCACCAATTCCGAAATCTTTATTATCTAATTTAATGTCTGGTGCTTTTATTTCGCCATGTTCTTGATTTTCTTTTAATATTTTTAATCGAGTTAACAAGTTTTGCGATTGATTTTGTTGATTCACAAAAAGGATTGCACCTTTTCCTTCATCATTAATCACTTGAAACATTTGGTCTAATTTCTTATCTGCATTATTAGTTAATGTACCTAAAATATCGTTATTAACTAAGGTAGAATTTACTCTAGTTAAAACACCTTCTTCTTTAGACCAAGAACCCTTTGTTAATGCAATATGAATTTGATTATTAGTTGTTTGTTCATAAGCTCTTAATCTAAATTCACCAAAACGCGTTATAATATCAAAATCTTCTTTCTTTTCGATTAAAGAATCGTGCTCCATTCTGTAAGCAACTAAATCTTCGATAGAAACAATTTTGATGTCAAACTTTTTGGCAACTTCTAATAATTGAGGCAAACGTGCCATTGTACCATCCTCGTTCATGATTTCTACAATAACACCTGCAGGTTCTAAACCGGCTAAACGCGCAAAATCTATTGCCGCTTCTGTGTGCCCAGTTCTTCTTAAAACTCCACCTTCTTTTGCTCTTAACGGAAAAATATGTCCGGGTCTTGCTAAATCGAAAGGTTTCGTTTCTTTATCTACCAACGCTTGCATTGTTAAAGCTCTATCAGATGCAGAAATACCTGTAGTAACTCCTTTTCCTCTTAAATCTACAGAAACTGTAAAAGCTGTTTCCATTGGGTCTGTGTTATTATTCACCATCATTCCCAATTCTAACTCTTTACATCTTTTTTCTGTTAAAGGAGCACAGATTAACCCACGACCATGCGTAGCCATAAAATTAATCATTTCTGGAGTTGCTTTTTCTGCGGCTGCTAAAAAATCACCTTCATTTTCTCTGTTTTCGTCATCTACAACTATAATAACATTACCGTTTCTTACATCTTCTATTGCCGCTGCAATACTATCTAGTTGTGTGTTATTTTTATTTGATATTGAAGTCATATTTATTTTAGTTGTCTTTTTTAGACTTAAATTTTAAAAAGAAATTTTTAATAGGTTGTGTAATTGCATCTACATTAAACAAGCCTTTATCTTTGGTTGCTCTTCTGGTTAATAAGATACCAAAAGGAACCATTATCATTGCAGAAACCCAAGAACCTAATAAAGAAGATATAGAGCTTTCTTCTGCTAAGTTTTTACCAAAAGTGTTACCAAAGAAATACAATACATAAATAGAAATGGCTAAAATCATGGGTAAACCAAAACCACCTTTTCTAATAATTGAACCAAGTGGTGCACCAATAAAAAATAAAATTAAACAAGAAAAAGATAATGCAATTCTACCGTAATATTCAGAATCAAAAAAGTTAAGTGTTTTTCTTTTCCTTTTGATGGTCGTCATATTATTTTTCACATTGGTTAAGGCACTATTCATTTTAGTTTTTGCACCATTTAAAATACCTATTTTATCTTTAAGTGAAAAGTTGTTTAATATTTTTGTTGAATCTAAGTATTTAATTTTTAGTGTATCGGAATATTTATAAAGTTCTTTAGATTTAGAAATTGTTGCAATACTTTTGGCTCTTAACGAAAGAATTGTGTTATAAGAATCTTTAATAACAGGTATGGTGTCTTGTAATTGGTTTAATTTTAGCATTTTAAAGCTATTCTTAAACCTTTGTTCATCTAATTGTCCGTCACCAACTAAATCAGAAATATCAATATTGAATTCATATTCTTTGAATGTTGCTTGAGAAGCAGGCATTTTTGCTTTTTTATCTGGTGATCTTTGAGACTTGGTATGGTCTTCATAGTAATAACCATCGTACAATATAAAAGTCATGTATCTAGAACCTTCTTCAGAAATAATTTTACCTCTTTCTGCAGTAATTACTTTTTGATTGCCTTGTCTAGAACTTAAATCATAAATTAAAACTTTTTTTAAGAGATTTTTTTCTTCACCATATTTTTCTTCAAACTTAATTTGATAATTTGGTAAATCGCTATTAAAACTTCCCGGAACTAAAGCAAGTGCGGGTTTTTTCTTTTTTATATTGTAATATAAATTTTGTTGTTTTAAAATAGCATAAGGAAAAATATTATTTAAAAACAAGAAGTTAACACCACTTAATATTAGTGTTAAAAACACCAAAGGTCTAACCAATCTTTGTAAAGAAATTCCTGCTGATTTAGCAGCGGCAAACTCGTAGTTTTCACCTAAACTACCCAAAGCCATAATTGAAGAAAGTAAAACTGCTATTGGCAATGCCTGTGGCACAATACTTAATGATGTATAGTATAAAAACTTTAAAATAAACACAACACTAATACCTTTACCTGCAATGTTTTCGAAAGTTTGCCATAATAATTGCATTACTAAGACAAACAATACAATTAAAAATGTTGCAGCAAAAGGTTTTAGAAAGGTTTTTAAGATGTATTTATCTAAAATTTTCATTGTAGCAAAAGTAGTTTCTTAAATATAAATATGCTACTAATTTTGTATTAATCGATAAAATTAGTCTATTGTGTAGTTTTTACTTAAAAACTTTGCTTTGTTAAAAGAAAAGAAGTTTTTAGATAATTCTTCGTTTTTTCTAAATTTTGTGATTGTAAAAGTTGTTTTAGAAGTATTTGCTCCTGTTTGAATAAGCTTGTAAATGTGCTTTGTTTTAGCATCGATACCCAACTCTACTTTTACAATTTCTGAAGCACTATCTATAGGGTTTAAAGTAACAAATTGTATTTTTCTACCTTTAATGTTTTGTAATTTACCCCATTGTAAATTGTAACCTTCTTTATAAAAAGTTAATAGTTTAGAAGGATAAATAAAGCCGTCATCTCCACTTAAATCGCTATCAGAAATCGAAATTTCTTTTTCTTCATGATTGATTACATATAATTTTTTACCATCATATATAAACTGATTGCCTAAATAATTTAAGCTATATTTTTCTCCTTGTAAATTAATTTCACCTCTAATAGGTGGTTCATCTCCTTCTTTAATTCCGGCATCTTCATTACTTAACGTTTGGCTAAAACCAATGTACATATTTTTATATGCACCCATTTTAGTAGAAACTTCATCTAATAAAGATTTTGCTTTTGCATCGTTTTGAGCAAATGTAATAGTTGTAATAAAAAGACTTAAAAATAAGATTCCTAATTTCTTCATAATTTAATAATTGTAAACTCTTCTATGAGATTATACTTTTTTTTCGTTTTCTAATAATTGATCTAGTGCTACAAAATCTGGTACTAAAACTTGTCTGGCCTTACTACCTTCAAAACCACCTACAATTCCTGCCGCTTCTAATTGATCTATTAATCTACCAGCTCTATTGTAACCAAGCTTTAACTTTCTTTGTAGTAGAGAGGCAGAACCTTGTTGTGCTGTAACAATAATTTCTGCGGCATCTCTAAACAGTTTATCTCTGTCTGCAATGTCTATATCAACAGTTGTGCCACTTTCATCATCAACATATTCTGGCAGTAAAAATGCTTCTGAATACGCTTTTTGAGAACCAATAAAATCGGTAATTTTTTCTACTTCTGGTGTGTCTACAAAAGCACATTGTATTCTATTGATATCATTACCAGCGGTGTATAATAAATCTCCTCTACCAATTAATTGATCTGCACCACCAGCATCTAAAATTGTTCTAGAATCTATTTTTGATGTTACTCTAAAAGCAATTCTTGCCGGGAAATTGGCTTTTATAATACCTGTAATTACGTTTACAGAAGGTCTTTGTGTTGCAACAATTAAATGAATACCAATAGCTCTAGCAAGTTGTGCCAAACGCGCAATTGGTGTTTCTACTTCTTTACCAGCAGTCATAATTAAATCTGCAAATTCATCAATAACTAAAACAATATAGGGTAAAAATTGATGTCCGTCGTTAGGATTTAGTTTTCGAGCTTTAAATTTAGCATTGTACTCTTTAATATTTCTAACCATTGCAGCTTTTAGCAAATCGTAACGATTATCCATTTCGATACATAAAGAATTTAAAGTATGCACAACTTTTGTCGTATCAGTAATAATGGCTTCTTCTACGTCTGGTAATTTTGCTAAATAATGTCTTTCAATTTTATTAAAAAGCGTTAATTCTACCTTTTTAGGGTCAACTAGAATAAATTTTACTTCTGCCGGATGTTTTTTATAAAGTAAAGAAGTTAAAACAGCATTTAAACCTACAGATTTACCTTGTCCTGTTGCTCCCGCCATTAATAAGTGTGGCATCTTTGCAAGATCGACTACAAATGTTTCATTAGAAATGGTTTTACCTAAGGCAATTGGCAATTCCATTGGCGATTCTTGAAATTTCTTTGATGAAATTACAGAATGCATAGAAACTATTGTAGATTTTTTATTTGGTACTTCGATACCAATTGTACCTTTTCCAGGAATCGGGGCAATAATACGAATACCTAAAGCAGACAAAGAAAGTGCAATATCGTCTTCTAAATTTTTAATTTTAGAAATTCTAATTCCAGCCTCTGGTACAATTTCATATAAGGTAATTGTTGGTCCTACAGTTGCTTTAATTTCTGCAATACCAATTTTATAATTTTTTAAAGTTTCTACAATTCGGTCTTTATTAGCTTCTAATTCTTCCGGATCTATAGATATTGTTTCGTTATATTGTTTTAATAAATTAAAAGTAGGAAACTTAAAATTTGCAAGTTCTAAGGTTGGGTCAAATTCACCAAAATCTTTTACTAATTTATCAGATAAATTCTGAGTCGAAGATTCTTCTTCTCTACCAATAGCAACATCGATGCCTACGTCGTTTAAATCTTCTACAGTTTCTTCAATATTTGCTTCTGGTTCATGCGCAACAGTTAAAGTTAACTCTTCTTTTTTTGTTTCAACATCAGAATGTTTAGAAATTGTAGGTTTTAAATCGATTACAGACTTTTCGAAATTAGATTTTTCTTTATCTTCGGATGTTTCTTCGACCGTTTTCTTTACAACTTCATTTGTTTTTTCCTTTTCAATAGTCTTTTCATCTTCTATTGCATTAGAAATGTTTTCATCAACAATTAAAGATTCTTCTTGTTCTTTAGCCCTTTTTTGTTTTAACTTTTCAATAAAAATGTCAAAAGTAACCTTGTATCGAACTACTATATAAGCAGCAAATAGAAAGATTAATGCAATTGCTAAACCAGTTTTACCAATAAAATCTTGTAAATATTGGTTGATTTCAAAACCAACAATACCAGATAATAGTGCAAACTTTACATGCAGAAAACCAAGTGAAATCGATATTAAAACCATCGCAACTAAGCTCCAGTTCCAAGCAAGAATTATTTTAGAAAATTTTCTTTTAAACAATACATCTAAACCGGTTAAAAATAACTGAATTGCGATTATAAAAGAAGCAATTCCGAAGCCTTTGTATATAAAAAAGTGACTTAAATTTGCGCCAATTTTACCTAATAAATTACTGCTTTTTACTGCTCTATTTGTTAATTGATCTAATGTGCTTTGGTCTTCTTGCCAATTAAAAAAGAATGATATAAAAGCAATGCATAAAAAAACAGAAAACGATATTAAAAAAAAACCAAAAATTGTTTGTGCCTGTTTTGTTTTTAAAAAAGCAAAAAAAGGAGGTTTATTTTCTAATGTTTTTGTGTTTTTTTTTACGCTAGGTTTTCTTTTAGCCATTAAGTAAATGAATTATTATAAGTGAGTTATGCTAAAATAGTAAAATGATTTTTGGAATATAAATGAACCCAGAAATAATTAAAGATATTATAGCTGCAAAAGTAGGTGCTCCAGCAGCAATATCTTTTATAAATCCGATTTTAACATGAAAATCTGGATGAATAAAATCTGCAATTTTTTCTACAGCGGTATTTAAAGATTCTGCAACTAAAACCATTCCTATTACCATAAATTGAAACATCCATTCTATATTAGAGATGTTAAAATAAAAGCCTAAAATAGTTGCAATTATTGCGATTGCAATTTGCGCCTTAATACTATCTTCTGTTGTAATAAGCAACCAAGTACCTCTAAAAGCAAATTTTAAACTGCGTAATCTACCTTTAACAAAGCCGTCGTTTGGGTTTTTCATTAAATTATATTGCTTTTAATGCAGCTTCATAATTAGGTTCATCTGCTATTTCAGAAACTTGTTCAGTATAAATAACTTTACCTTCTTCATCTAAAATTACAACTGCTCTAGAGTGTAAGTTAGCTAAAGGTCCATTGGCAATATCAAGTTCATAATCTTTACCAAAACTACCGTTTGCAAAGTCAGATAACATAACAACATTATCAATACCTTCTGCACCACAAAAGCGAGCTTGCGCAAATGGTAAATCTTTAGAAATACATAAAACAACAGTGTTTTCTAATTCTGATGCTTTTTTATTGAATTCTCTTACAGAAGTAGCACAAGTACCAGTGTCTATAGAAGGAAAAATATTAAGAACTACTTTTTTACCTTTAAAATCTTCTAACGTTTTTTCTGATAAATCTACAGTTTTTAAAGAAAAATTAGAAGCTTTAGAACCAATTTTTGGTAAATTTCCTATTGTATTTATTGCGTTTCCTTTTAAAGTTATATCTGCCATTATTTGTTTTTTTAATTAGAAATCAAAAGTAATAATAATTAAATTATTCGAGTAATTATATAGATGGAAACCTAAGAAATATTTGTTTTGGGATTTTTTTAACAAAACCAAAAGTAAATGAATATCGTAAGTGTTTTTGAGAACAAAAAATTAATAACTCAATTTACAAATTATGAAAAAATTAAATTTTATCAAAGCCTCAGTATTTATGTTAGCAATGTTTTTAGGTCAATCTTTTATGGCGCAAAAGACGAAAATGGTTGGTGGTGCAGCAATGTATCCGTCAAAAAATATTGTAGAAAATGCTGTTAATTCTAAAGACCATACAACATTAGTTGCTGCTGTTAAAGCTGCAGATTTAGTTAGTGTTTTATCTAGCGATGGTCCGTTTACAGTTTTTGCACCAACAAACAAAGCTTTTGGTATGTTACCAAAAGGAACTGTAGATGCTTTGTTAATGGCAGAAAACAAAATGAAATTACAGGCTGTTTTAAAATATCATGTTGTTGCTGGTAACTGGAGTGCAACAGAAATTATAAACCTTATTAAAAAAGGAAATGGTAAAGCTGTAATTAAAACAGTAAGTGGTGCAGAAATTACTGCTTGGATGAAAGGAAAAAATGTTTATATTTCTGATGAAAATGGAGGAAAAGCAAAAGTTACAATTGCAGATGTAAACCAATCTAACGGAGTAATACATGTGATTGATGCCGTATTATTGCCTAAAGCCAAAATGTAATTAAAAAATAACTCTTAAATAAAAAAGCTACCTCTTTAAGGTAGCTTTTTTTTGTGTATAACTTCTGTTCGCACATTTATATAATTTATGAACTAATTGTACTTTTGTTGTCCGAAAAACAAAGAAAGTTGAATCTATCTCAATACACTTCAGAATTTAATTACAACCTAAAACTAGCAGCACCAGTTATGTTAGGTATGCTTGGGCATACATTTGTTAGTTTTATAGACAACATTATGGTTGGTCAATTAGGTACAGCAGAGTTAGCTGCGGTTTCTTTGGGTAATAGTTTTATGTTTATTGCAATGTCTATTGGTATTGGTTTTTCTACAGCCATAACACCATTAATTGCAGAAGCAGATTCTTCTAACAACTTAAAACAAGCAAGATCTACCTATAAACATGGTTTGTTTTTATGCACTACTTTAGGCATTTTATTGTTTTTATTAGTCTATTTTTCTAAGCCATTTATGTATTTAATGAAACAACCCGAAGAAGTTGTTGCATTGGCAATACCGTATTTAGATTTGGTAGCTTTTTCACTAATTCCGTTAATAATTTTTCAGGCAATTAAACAATTTAGTGATGGTATGTCGATGACAAGATATCCAATGTACGCTACTTTATTAGCAAATATTGTAAATGTTCTTTTAAACTATCTACTAATATTTGGTAAGTTTGGTTTTCCAGAAATGGGAATTGTTGGCGCTGCTTATGGTACTTTAGCTTCAAGAATAATAATGGTTATTTATTTATGGCTTCTTTTACGTTTTAAAGAAAGATCTAAAAGAATTGTAAAAAATATTCAGTTTTTTGTTTTAGACTTTTTAATGATTAAAAAGATTATAAACTTAGGTTCTTTAAGTGCAATGCAAATGTTTTTTGAAGTAGCAATTTTTACTGCTGCCATTTGGTTAAGTGGTTTGTTGGGTAAAAATCCGCAAGCAGCAAACCAAATAGCATTAAACTTATCTTCTATGACATTTATGGTTGCCATGGGGTTAAGTGTGGCTTCTATGATTAGAGTTGGTAATCAGAAAGGATTAAAAAATTACAGAGAGTTGCGCAGAATAGCTTTCTCTATATTTTTATTAGGAGTTTTGCTAGCCACATTCTTCGCGCTATTATTCTTTATTTTTCATAAAAGTTTACCAAATTTATATGTAGATTTAAGCGATACAGCAAATTATGTAGATAATAAAGAAGTACTATCTATTGCAGCAAATTTATTATTGGCGGCGGCATTTTTTCAAATATCAGATAGTATACAAGTTGTTGTTTTAGGAGCTTTAAGAGGATTGCAAGATGTGAAAATACCAACGGTTTTAACCTTTATTTCTTATTGGGTTGTTGGTTTTCCGGTTTCTTATTATTTAGGGCAAGAAAGCATGTACGGTAGTTTTGGTATTTGGTTAGGTTTGTTGGCAGGTTTAACAACAGCATCTGTTTTACTATTTATAAGGTTTAATTCCTTAACTTTAAAGTTGATTAAAGAGAAAGATGAAAAAATAATTGTTGCTTAAATTTAAAGTAACATTGATAGATAAGTTTTAAAATATTAAAAAATAAATAATGGATTTACCAAAGTTTTTACTTGCAGATAATAGCAACGCACCAGAAGATATATTTGTGTTGCACACAGAATTCCCACGTTTTATAATTAATTTAAAAGATGATGAAATTGAGTGGTTTGAAGATTTAACAGGAGAAAATGAAGAAGATATTGCTACAGAATTAGCAGATTTAATGGATAAAGCAGGTATGTTTTATGATGAAGAAATGAAGCAGTATGAGTAATATTATATTCTGATTATAAAAAAAGCCTCATAATGAATAATTATGAGGCTTTTTATTTATCTATTTCTTATTGTTTAGTTGGTTTAGGAACTGTAATTCCTAATTTTTTAATGACTAAATCTGTAATATCAAATTTAGGATCTAAGTAAGCAAATTGATTTCCGGTAGTTGTAAGAATTTGAGTATAACCATTTGCTTTAGAAACTTCTGCAATAACATTAGAAAGTTTTTTGTAGAGCGGACGCATTAATTCGTCTCTTTTTAAGCCCATTAATGTGTTACCATTTTTTTGATATTGGTTAATGTCTTGTTCTAAAGATGCCAATTCTTTTTGAATAGTCTTTTTTTCTAAATCGCCCATTTCTTTTTCTTTGGCTTGGTAATCTTTTAATCTCGCTCTAAAATCTTCGACTTTCACAGTAAAAGAAGAATCTAGTTTTGCACCATATTTTTGAGCCATTTTTAAGATAACTTTATTCTCTGGCATAAGGCTAATAATGTAATCGCTATCTATAGATCCAACTTTGGTTTGAGCAAAAGAAATTGTGCTTATAAAAGCGATAAACAATAATGTGATTTTTAATTTCATAATTTAATTTTAGGATAACAAATGTATAAAAGATTATTAATTTAAATAAGCCTCTAATTTTTTAAGATCTTCTGTGTTTTTAATATTTATTTTGGCATCTGTAATTAACAGTTCTATTTCAGAAGAAAGAATTGTTTTGTACGATTTAATATTTGTTTTGTTTTTAGTTCTTAATAAAGAGATAAGTAATTTCTTAACTATAATTATGTCATGCGAGCAATAGGTTCTTAAAGGCGCCATAATATTATAAATTAAATCTTTAAAATTTAACGTATTAATTATTAAAGCAGCTGTGTTTTCTTTTTGTTTAATTTCAAAATTGGTAAGTTGTGCTCTAAGCGCCAGTAATTCAGATAAATAATCTATTGCATTTATAGCTGTACCAGGATCATTTATACCTGGTGACATTGATTTTACTGCTACTTCTGTAATTTGTTTGAATGCTAAAAGATAATTGTTATCAATTAACTCTCCTTTAGAAAATTCAAAATTATTGTATATTTTTTCTAAAATTTCTTCGCTTAATTTGATATTCGATTTAAACAATACATCACCTTCACTGCAATAAGAGCCTTGGTTTGATAAAATTTCTAATTCAAATTTATATTTGCAAGCCATATCTACTAAAATATCTGTAGATACAGTTTTAAAATAACCCGACTTTTTTGTCTTGTGTTCAATCCAGTTTGTTGTGTCAGATTTATCATTGACTTGTTTTTCAATTTCGATTAACTTTTGTAGGCTTTTTTCTGCTTTTCTATAAATTTTAAGTAAAATATTGTTAATCTGAATTTCTTGTGAAATTGAATGGATAAAATAAATAAAAGCGCCAAGAGAATTTATCATGAAAACGATAGAAAGTACCACAGAAAAACCTGGTAATTGATAATCTTTACCATTTGGTTCTATAAAAACTAAAATTAAAATGCAGTAAATAATGGTAAATAAATAGCAGCCTAAAACAATTTGATGTCTTCTGTTAGAAATTAGACCAGGTAATAATCTAGGAGAAAAATTACTAGACGCCTGGTTAAGTAAAATCATAACCATAGAAAAGCTAAAAACCATTATTGAAGTTAATCCTGCAATAAAAGTAGAAAGAATAGTTCTTGCAGTTTCTTCGTCATTCACTACTAATTCTGGTAATATTTCTTGAAAATAATCAGAAATTCCTAGATTTTCTAAAAACATCATTAAATAAGCAAAAAAAACTCCGCCCAAAGCAATAATAGAAGGGTAGAAGGCAATTTTGTTTTTTAAATTATAAACCTTACTTAATAATGTAAAAATTTTATCTTTCATTTAAAGTTTCGAATCAATTTCTTTTTGAATATTATTAATGTTTGTTAAATAATCAAACCACAAGGTATCAGTATCTCTTTTAAACCAAGTTAGCTGTCTTTTAGCAAATCTTCTGGTGTTTTTCTTTATTTCTGATATTGCAAAATCTTTAGTAAAGTTGCCTTCAAAATAATTAAAAAGTTCTCTGTAACCAACAGTTTGTAGTGCGTTTAAATGTTTAAACTCAAAAAGTTTTTTGGCTTCTTCAATTAAGCCATTTTTTATCATCAAATCTACTCTTAAATTAATTCTATTATAAATTAATTCTCTTTCTGCATTTAAACCTACTTTAATGCTTTTAAAATTTCTGGGTTTTTTAGGTTTATTTTTAAAAGTAGAATAAGGTGTTCCTGTACCAATACAAATTTCTAAAGCCCTCATTATTCTATGCGGATTTTCAATTTCGATAGTATTATAAGTAGCAATATCTAGCTCTTTTAATTGTTGTTGTAAAACTTCGATTCCTTCAGACTCTAATTGTTGTGTTAGCTTTTTTCTAATATTAGCATTTACTTCCGGAAAATAATCCAATCCTTTTAAAACAGCATCTACGTACAAACCACTACCGCCAACCATTATCTGTATTGGATTTTCTTGAAATAAATTGTCTAAAGTTTGCAAAGCATCTCTTTCGAATTCACCTACATTATAAGTATCAAAAATACTTCTATCTTGAATAAAATAATGTTTTGCTGCGGCTAATTCTTCTGGATCTGGTACGGCTGTACCAATAGTCATTTCTTTATAAAACTGTCTAGAATCACAAGAAATAATGCTCGCATTATATGCTTTGGCAAGTTTAATACTTAAAGCAGTTTTACCAATTGCGGTAGGACCAACAATTGTTATTAAAGTGTTTTTGTATTTGTTCATTTAATTTAAAATGCTACCGCAATTGTAACAAAATGTTGCGTTTTTTTTATGTTTTTCTTTTAAACACGTTGGGCAAGATTGTGTATTTGTGTCTATATCTTCGTCTGCTTTTGTCATTTCAGAACTAACAATTCCGGTTGGAATTGCAATAATAGAATACCCTAAAATCATAATTACACTTGCAATTAATTGGCCTAATGGTGTTTGCGGTGCAATATCACCAAAACCAACTGTAGTTAACGTTACAATTGCCCAATAAATACTTTTAGGAATATTTGTAAAACCATTTTCGGCACCTTCTATCATATACATAACTGTGCCTAAAATTATACAAACTATTAAAACGAAGAATAAAAATACAGCAATTTTTGCTCTACTAGACTTTAAAGCTAATAATAATTTGTTTGAAGCGCCAATATATCTTGCTAATTTTAAAATTCTAAAGATTCTTAACAGTCTTAAAGCTCTTAAAGCCACTAAACTTTGCGAGCCTATCAATATAAATGATAAATATTTAGGAATGGTAGAAAGTAAATCAATAATACCATAAAAGCTAAAGATGTATTTAAATGGTTTTCTTATCGATATAATTCTAATAATATATTCAATTGTAAAGAAAATTGTAATAATCCATTCGCCAATGTTTAAAAAATCATGATATTCATTATCAAAACTCTCTACACTTTCTAGCATTACCAAAAAAATACTTGCAATTATAGCAATAAGTAGTACAACGTCAAAAAGCTTTCCTTGTTTGGTGTCTGCTTCATAAATAATTTCATGAAGTCTTTCTTTCCAAGAAGATTTTTTTTCGTTTTTGTTCAAAATAATTATAATTTTCTAATACAATACTACGATTATTTACCATGTTTAAAAAATTTTTACAACTATTTTTAGCAGTGTTTATAAGGGATTAGAAAAAATATGAAAAAAAGTTACATTTTAAAAAACCGTATATCTAATAACCTCGTAAGTAGTGTGAGATTCAATTAAATATTAACTATAAAACTCACACAATGAAAAAAAGTAAAATTTTAATAGGAACCGTAATTGTTGCAATTATTGGTTTAATTACAGTAGCGGCAGATCATATTGATGCACCTGCAGCTCAAGGAACATCTGCAGATATTACAGATTTTTATGCTTTCGAAGGAGAAAACACAGATAATTTAGTATTTGTAGCAAATGTTCAAGGTCTTTTAAGTCCTTCTGCCACATCAACAACATCTTTTGATGAAAATGTTTTGGTAGAGTTTAATATTGATACAGATGGTGACGCAGTAGAAGATTTGGTAATTCAAGCAATTCCTAGAGATGGTAAAATGTATTTCTTTGGGCCAGTAGCACCATCTTCTACAGGATTAACAAGTAATATTGCTACAATGTCTTCTGTAAAAGGAGAAGTAGATATTACTGCGTATGGTTCATCAGCAATTATTGCAGAAAATAGTGCAGGAATGAAAATGTTTGCAGGACCAAGAGATGATCCTTTCTTTATGGATTTTGCTAGATATAATGAAGTTGTTGGTGGAACTGCTTCTGGTTTTAATAACCCAGGTTCTGATACTTTTGCAGGTTCAAATGTACTATCTATAGTTGTAGAAGTTCCTAAAAGTATGGTTGGTACTTCTGGTACAATTAATACTTGGGTAGAAGCTAAAGTAAAACAATAATTAACAAAATTTAAAAACAAAATATCATGAAATTTAATTTTATAAAATATACAGCAGCTTTATTAATGTCTTCTATAGTATTGATTAGCTGTAATAATAACGACGATGATGTGGTTGCAGTTGTAGCAACAGATTTTTCTGGAACTTTTATGCAAAAAGACCAAATGGGAAGACCAGCAGTAAATACTGTTTTTGTTTCTTCGGATAATAAAGATGAATTCAATAACACAATTCCGTCAGAACAAAATGCCAAGTTTCAATCTATGTTTGAAGCCAATTTAAAAGGATTAAGTCCTGCGTATGCAAATGAAGGAGATACAAATGCTTTAGGTTTAGATGCTGCAGCTTTTACTGGTTTATTAGCAACAGATGTTTTAAATGTATCTTTAGACGGTACAACTACTTTTTACGACGGAGAAAACGTTTTAACAGGTAGAGCTTTAACAGATGATGTAATTACTGTTGAATTATTATTGATTTTTGGTGGAGAAGATTTTATGGAAAATCCAACTTTATCAAATGATAATGTAGATGCAAATGACAAAGACTTTTTAACAAGTTTTCCATATTTAGCTTCTCCTTGGTAGTAGAAGCTTTTAGAAATGACACATGTTTAAGGGAGCATGTGTCATTTTATTAAAAAGTTAACTCTCTAATGTCTCGATGTATTTTCCCTAATAATACATCAGATATTTTTAATCAACATAAAATACAAACAATGAAATATATCCAACTAATTTTATTATTTGTAACTTTTTCAATCGCAACGAGTTGCAGTAATTCAACAGACAAACAAATAACAAATACTAAAGATTATAATGCCTATTTAAAAGCTACAGAAAATAACTCTTTAGAAAACATACAATCAGATTCTAATTTTTGGTCTCAAAAGTTAAAAAAGACTCCAAATCAATTTCCTTATTACGCAAAATTAGCATCAGCAAACAATGCAATGTTTAAGTTAACAGGAGAAATTGAATCTTTAAAAAGTGCAGAAAAAAACTTAACCATTGCTAATGAAAAAACATTTTATAATAACGCAGGTTATTTAAGAGGTTTGGCAAGAAACTATATTTCTCAGCACAGGTTTAACGAGGCGTTGCTTTTATTAAAAAAAGCAGAAAAAAACGGAGAAAAACTTCAACAAACTCAGTTTATGTTAATAGATGTTAACCTAGAATTAGGCAATCTTAAAGAAACTGAAAAATACTTATCTAAAGTTAAAAACTTTAAGAGTTTCGATTATTTAATAAGACTTTCTAAATACAACGATCATATTGGTAATTTAGATAAAGCAATAGCATATTTAGAAGCATCTTTAGAAATAGCAAAATCTTCAAATAACAAAACTTTAATTCAGTGGAATTATACAAACCTAGCAGATTATTATGGTCATGCAGGTAGAATAAAAGACTCTTATAATGCTTATTTAAAAGCGTTAGAACTAAACCCTAAAGATAGTTACGCTAAAAAAGGAATTGCATGGATTGTGTATTCTTACGAGCGAAACCCTAAAGAAGCTTTAAGAATTTTAGAAACAGTAACTCAAGAAAACAAATCCCCTAATTACCACTTATTAAAAGCAGAAATTTTAGATTTTATGGAAAACTCAGTAGAAAAAAAACAACAAATCGAAAAGTACATTACTCAAGTGTCAGACTCTAATTACGGAGTTATGTATCATAAATACGACGTTTTATTATACGCAGATAACAAAGACTTAAAATCAAAAGCTTTAAACATAGCCGCTCAAGAAGTAAGAGAAAGACCAACAGCACAATCTTATGATTTATTAGCGTGGTCTTACTTTAAAAACGGACAAATAGAAAAGGCTTTAGAAATTACAGAAAAATTTGTTTTAAATAAAACTTACGAACCAGAAGCGTTATTACATGCCGCATATATTTTAAAAGCAAATGGTAAAATGCAAGAAGCCATTATGTTAAAAGAAGAATTGGTAGAAAGTATCTACGAATTGGGCCCTTTAGCTGAAAAAGATATTTTAAATATATAAGTTTGCAAAAAAATGTAAAAATGAGAAATTTACTATTCGTATTTATTTTTCTTGCAACTTGTTTACAAACAAAAGCACAAGAATTAAATGGTAAAATTATAGACACTTATAATAATCCTGTAGAAAATGCATATGTGTTTAATGTTAGCTCTAATGCGCATACACATTCAGATTTAAACGGAAATTTTAAGGTGTTAAATACCAATATTGGTGACACAATTCAAATAGGTATTTTAGGATTTCAAAAACAAGATGTTGTTTTAACAGCAGAAAATTTTAATGATTTTAAAGTTGTTTTAAAAACTAAGGTATTTCAATTAGAAGAGTTGGTTTTAAGAAAAGAAATCAATGCTTTACAAACGATATCTAAAATAGATTTAGAAGTTAATCCTGTTAACAATTCACAAGAAATTTTAAGAAAAGTACCAGGTTTAATTATAGGGCAACATGCTGGTGGCGGAAAAGCAGAACAAATATTTTTACGTGGTTTTGATATTGACCATGGTACAGATGTTACACTTTCTGTAGACGGAATGCCAATTAACATGGTTTCACATGCACATGGTCAAGGTTATAGTGATTTACACTTTGTAATACCAGAAACAATTCAAAAAATAGATTTTGGTAAAGGCCCTTATTATGCAAAACAAGGTGACTTTAATACGGCTGGTTATGTTAACTTTTCTACTAAAAAAAGCATACAAAACAGCATGATTTCTATGGAAGTTGGGCAGTTTAACTCACAACGCTTTTTGGGTATGTTCGATCTTTTAGAAGGTAATAAAAAAGATGATGCATATGTTGCTGTAGAATATATTGCTACAGATGGTCCGTTTGAATCTCCGCAAAACTTTAGTAGATTAAATTTATTCGGAAAATACAATACATTTTTAAACGGTAAAGACAGAGTAAGTGTAACAGCTTCTCACTTTACAAGTACTTGGGATGCATCAGGTCAAATACCAGAAAGAGAAGTTAATAATGGCAATATTACACGTTTTGGTGCGATAGATGATACAGAAGGAGGTACAACTTCTAGAACAAATTTTAATATTGAGTTAAATAAAACCTTGTCAGAAGAAAGTATTTTAAAATCGAATGTGTTTTATTCTAAATACAATTTTGAATTATTTTCTAATTTTACGTTCTTTTTAGAAGATGCTGTTAACGGAGATCAGATTAGACAATTTGAAAACAGAGATATTTTTGGTGCAAATGCACAAATAATTTCAAATAAATTATTTGGTGACGTTGAAGCTAAATTTACAAAAGGTGCAGGTTTACGATATGATATTATAAATGATATAGAATTGTCTCACACAAAAAATAGACAAGAAATTATCGATAGAATTCAATTAGGAGATGTAAGACAAACAAATATGTATGCATTTTTTAATTCAGAATTTGAAATAGGAAAATTTAAAATATCACCAGCAGTTCGATTAGATTATTTTAAATTTATTTATAATGATGCTTTACAAACCAACTATAATACGTTAACTAAGAATAAAGCAATCGTTACTCCGAAATTAAATTTCTTGTTTTCTCAAAACGATAACTTACAATGGTTTTTAAAATCAGGAATTGGGTTTCATAGTAATGATACAAGAGTTGTTTTACAACAAAATGCAGACAAAGTTTTGCCAAAAGCTTACGGTTTAGATTTTGGTAATATTTGGAAACCAACAAAAAATATGGTAATTAATACTGCAGTTTGGTATTTACTATCAGAAGAAGAGTTTGTGTATGTTGGTGATGCTGGTATTGTAGAACCTTCTGGAGAATCTGAGCGTTATGGTTTAGATTTAGGAGTAAGATATCAATTTACAGATTGGTTATATTTTAATACAGATGTAACTTTTACAAAAGCTAGAAGTTTAGAAAACGTATCAGGCGAAGATTATATTCCTTTAGCACCAGATTTTACCGCCGTAGGTGGATTATCTGTTAATAATTTAGGTGATTTTTCTGGAGGAATTCAATATAGATATATAGATGATAGACCAGCAACAGAAGATAATTCTATAGTTGCAGAAGGTTATTTTGTTGCAGATTTTAATGTAAATTATAAAATGAAAGATGTAACATTAGGTTTGGCAATTGAAAATATTTTTGATGTAGCTTGGAACGAAACTCAATTTGCTACAGAATCTAGATTACAAAACGAACAAAACCCCGTAGAAGAAATTCATTTTACACCAGGTACACCATTTTTTGCAAAAGCAAGTATTACTTATACTTTCTAAAAAATGATGTTAAGATTTTGACCATGTTTGTTTTGGTTGATTTTAGTTGGATAGATGCCTGTTACTTTTTTAGTAGCAGGCATTTTTAATTGTAAGATATTATTCAATTCTTTTTGCTTGTGTTGTAAACGATAATCCTTGTTGGCCCATTGTAGAAGTCATAATACCTTCAAAAAGTGGTTCAGAACTATGTTTAGGTAATTTCCATTCAAACAAAAAATTAGAACCTGTACCACCAGTTATATCAATTTCATCAATAATAATTTCGGTAGTTTCCATTGGCGCCAAATAAATAGGATAATCAAAGTAAGTTCTTATTGTTTTACCGTGCGTGTCATAGTATTTAGCACTTAAAATATAAATAGAATCTTTGTCGCTTGTATTTCTTAAACTAACCATTGCCGTTAAATTATGCTTTTTGTGCTTAGACAAACTGTAGATTTGTGAATAAATAGAAAGGTAAGATTTACCATATTCTAGAGAATCTTTAGTCGAGATGTTAATTGCTCTCTTTGTCCAGTTCTCTGGATTTATAGAACTCAGTTCTTTTTTTTGAGTACAACTAGTTATCAATAAAATTAACGTAAAAAAAATGTAGTATTTAATCATAATGATAAACTTTATAGATTCAATAATTTTTTTGCAGCATTAAAAGGCGTTGTAATGCCGTTTTCTAAATTATTAATCTCGTTTTGTAAGGCATTTTTAACTTGTGGATTATTATAAAAATTTGCTTTTAATTGCTGATCGATAGTAGATAATAGCCAATATTTATTTTGTTCGTTTCGTTTTTGTGTAAAATACTTGTTTTCTTTTGTTAAAGAAATGTATTCTAAAATCATTTGATTAATTTTATCAATACCTTTGTTATGAAGTGCGCTAGCAGTTAATACTTTTGGTTGCCACTTACTTTCTTTTAAAGGATATAAATGCAAAGCCCTATTAAATTCTACTTTAGCAATTTTTGTATTTCTTTCATTTTCGCCATCTGCTTTATTAATGACAATTGCATCTGCCATTTCGATAATTCCTCTTTTTATACCTTGTAATTCATCTCCGGCACCGGCTAATTTTAATAATAAAAAGAAATCTACCATAGAATGCACAACGGTTTCCGATTGCCCAACACCAACGGTTTCTATAATAATAGTATCATAACCGGCAGCTTCACATAAAATAATGCTTTCTCTTGTTTTTTGAGCAACACCACCTAAAGACGTACCTGAAGGCGATGGTCTAATAAAAGCATTTTTATCTGTTACAAGCTGTTCCATTCTTGTTTTATCGCCTAAAATAGAACCTTTATTTACAGAGCTACTAGGGTCTACCGCCAAAACAGCAACTTTATTACCTTTAGAAGTTAAATATTTACCGTAAGCCTCTATAAATGTACTTTTACCAACACCAGGAACACCAGTTATACCAATTCTTATAGATTTATTAGCATGCGGCAAACATTTTTCTAAGATTTGGTTTGCCTTTTCTTGATGTTTACAATTAGTACTTTCAACCAGTGTAATTGCTTTACTTAAAAAAGTAATATTTCCTTCTAAAATTTTAGCAACAAACTCACTAACAGAATTTTGTTTCGCTCTATTTAGCTTAATTTTTTCAGCAGAAGATTTACTAGTAGTTTCTGGTTGTGAAACACCATCTTTTTCGTGTAAAGCAGAAGAATTTTTGTTCATTTTAAGAGTAAACTTTAAAGTAAAAATAAGTTATTTATTAAATAATAGGAAGAATAATTGGTCCTAAATATTTCATCCAAAGGAAGAAACTACCATAAAATCCTAAAAGACCAAATGTAATTGCTTGTATACGTTCTTTAAATGTAAATATTCTAATAAGTATATATATTCCAATTAATAAAAAAAATACTGTAATTGGCAATGTCCTTATGATTTGAGAACTACTATAACTATGAAAATTGATTATTATGGATTGTATATTATTTAATGAGGTTAAAATACTAAAACACGAAATAACAATCCAAATCCAATCTAATAACAAAATTGAAGTATTTTTTTTGGTTCTTCTATAAAGTAATAAGAACGCTAAAAGTGATGGAATAAATTGTATCCAATATATTCCATGTTTTTGAAACCAATTAAAATTAAGACTTGTTTTTCTAAAAAGAGCTATTTTATCACATCCAATAAAAATTCCTTTATAATTATAAGTAAAGTTTTCGGTTGTAATTCCGTTTCGAAAAAAAACATCAAAAAGAAACATAATTCCATTTTGTAATTGAGTTTTTAATGGAAAGAATAATAAAAACAAACAAAAAATGTAAATATTCTCTTGCTGTTTTAAGACACTAATAACCTTCTTTTTCATTAAGTTCAATCACTTTTATGTAAATTTAAAGATAATTAATTACAAATTTTGCAACACTTCAAAAAATGTATCGTCTTTAGAATAAGAAAGAAGTAATGACATCAACCAAACAGTTACATCAACCTATAATTAATAAATGCAAAAACAATTGCGCAAAGTCGCAAATGCAATTGTATAATTTATATTGCAACGCTATGTTTATGGTGGCAAATAGATATGTAAAAGATAGGTTTTTGGCTGAAGATGTAATGCAAGACGCTTTTATTAAGGCTTTTAAAAATATCAAAAATTACAAAAATGAAGTTGCTTTTGGTGCTTGGTTAAAAAGAATTGTAATCAATCAAAGTATCGATTTATTAAAGAAAAATAAATTAGAATTAATAGCCATAAATAACGATGTTATTACAAAGGTAGAAGAAGAAGATTGGCAAGTAGAAAACACAATTTCTGTAGATGAAATTGTAACGAATATAAACTCGTTAAAAGAAAAATACAGATTGGTTTTAACTTTGTACTTGTTAGAAGGTTACGATCATCAAGAAATTTCTGAAATATTAAATATTACAGAAAACACGTCTAGAACACAATTGTTAAGAGGTAAAAAAGTATTAAAAGAAAAACTAAAAAACACGATGTATGCCGCAAGATATTAGAGATTCTGTAAAGAAATATAAAGAAGAAAAAATTGCTTTGTCTGTAAATCATACTAATAAATTTGAAGCTTTATTAGAAAAAGAATTACATGGTAAAAAGAAAACTAAAATTAATTATAAATGGTTAAGTATTGCGGCAACTGTAGCTTTATTAGTTAGTATTTGTGTGCAGTTTTATCCTTCAAAATCTATTAACGAAACAAAAAAAATAACTAAAGAAATAAGTTTAGGAAGCATATCGCCAGAATTTGAAACCATAGAAAAATACTATAAAAGTAGTATTAGCTTAGAAATTAGTCAATTAGAGTTAACAGAAGATAATAAAGAGGTTATAGATGATTATTTATCTAAAATATCAGAATTAACAAAAGAATATAAATTATTAACCCAAGAGCTCAATACAAAAGGGGTTAATGATGTTACCATAAATGCATTAATAAGTAATTTAAAATTACGATTACAGCTGTTACAACGCTTGAAAAAGCAATTACAACAACTTAAAAATTTAAATAAAACACAAAATGAAAATCAAATTATATAATACATTCAGTTTTTTAGTTGCATTTCTATTACTCGGTACTATTTATGCGCAAAAATTCGATAAAAAGTATACAGAAACTTTTACCGTAAATAAAGATGTACAATTAGACATTAATGCATCTAATTCTACAATAAACGTAACTACTTGGAATAAAAATGAAGTTTCTATAATTGCAACTATAGAAGTAGAAGGAATTTCTAAGGAAAAAGCAGAAGAATACTTTAAAAAATGGAATTTTGAAGCACTCGGAAACAAGAGAAAAGTAAGTGTTGTCTCGAATTCAGGTAAATCTTTAGGCTTAAATAATATTGTCTTTTTTGAAAACATGGATATAAATATTTCTGATATTAATATTGCTGATATCAAAATACCAGAAATTGAAGATATTGAAATTCCAGAAATGGACTTCGATTTTGACTTTGACTTTGATTCTTTAGAGGATATTGAAAAAAGAATGATAAGAGAAAATAAATACTCTTTCGAATATCATAATGATAACGAACACATCATTATTAAATCTAAAAAAGAATGGGAAGAATTCAAAAAAACAAAACGATTTAAAGAAATTGAAGAAGAACTTAACAACTCTGGCAAAAGAATTAAAGCTGAATTAAGAAATTCTAAAAATCATTTAAAAAACATCGATAAGCAAAAGTTAAAAGAAGCTTTAAATGAGGCTAAACTCCAAATCAAAAATATTGATAAAGAACAAATTAAACAAGGTTTGTTAAAAGCACAAGAAAGTTTAAAAAACATGAAATTTAATTTCAATTTTAATGCTGATGAGAAAGAAGTAAATGGTAAAAATGTAAAAATTAAAAAAACGATAGAAATAAAAGTACCCAAAGCCGCTACTTTTAAATTAAATACTCGTCATTGTAAAGTAAATTTACCTAACTCAGTTGCTTCTGGTAGCTTAAAATATGGTACTTTCAATGCAAATAACTTAATAGGAGGTAAGCTAAATATAGATTCATCACCGGTTAACATAAACAGTTTAAACGCTTGTACTTTATTTTTAAACAATGTAACCGATGCAAAAATAGCATCGGTTACAAATACTAATATTTTTAATAATTTTTCGAAATTAGAAATCGATAAAATCAATAAAAAAGTCTCAGTAACAGATAAATTTGGCGAGATTACTATTAAAGGTTTTGATGCAAATTTCGAAGAGTTTGTTTTAGATTTAAGTAACTCAGAAGCAATCTTAAACTTTGGGAATGTGCACTCTAGATATAAATATCAAGTAAATAAGGTCAATTTGAAAAACGATAGGGTAAAATATTTTAAAAATGATGCAACAACTAATAACATGTTAAAAGTAAATGGGCAATTTAGTACTATTACAATCAAGTAAAATTAGAAACACATAATTAAGTAAACTTCACTCAAATTCCATTTCTCTATTCTTAATAAAGTGCCTATCTTTATCCGCTGTAATTAGTCACTTTTTTTAATGGAACTCTACAAAGAAAATCAATTGAAAGTATACAATTCTCTTACTAAAAAGAAAGAGGATTTTAAATCGATAACAGAAGGTTACGTAGGCATGTATGTCTGCGGACCAACCGTGTATAGCAACGCCCACTTAGGTAACGTAAGAACCTTTATGTTTTTTGATGTGGTGTATAGATATTTTTTACACTTAGGTTATAAAGTACGTTATGTACGTAATATAACCGATGCTGGTCATTTAGAAAATGACGCAGATGAAGGTGAAGATAAAATTGCTGTAAAAGCACGTTTAGAACAAATAGAACCTATGGAAGTTGTACAGCGTTACACTGTAGATTTTCATGATGTTTTAAAAAATTACAACTTTTTACCACCAAGTATAGAGCCAACTGCAACAGGGCACATTGTAGAGCAAATAGAAATGATTAAAGAAATCATAGAAAAAGGATTTGCGTATGAGGTTAATGGTTCTGTATATTTTGATGTACACGAATACAATAAAAAAGAAAATTACGGAATTTTATCTGGTAGAAAAGTAGAAGATCTATTAAATAATACAAGAACTTTAGACGGACAATCAGACAAGAAAAATCCACAAGATTTTGCACTTTGGAAAAAAGCTGATGAAAAACATATTATGCGTTGGCCTTCTCCTTGGTCTGATGGTTTTCCTGGTTGGCATTTAGAGTGTTCTGTGATGAGTACAAAGTATTTAGGAGAAAATTTTGACATTCACGGTGGCGGAATGGATTTAAAATTCCCACATCACGAATGTGAAATTGCACAATCTCAAACATGTAGTGGTGTAACCCCTGTTAATTATTGGATGCACACAAATATGCTTTTATTAAATAGCCAAAGAATGTCTAAATCTACGGGTAATTTTATTCTTCCGAATGAAATTTTATCAGGAGAGAACGATATTTTACCAAAAGCATTTTCTGCAAGTGTTGTTCGTTTTTTTAACATGCAAGCAAATTACAGAAGTATTTTAGATTTTTCTGGCGAAGCTTTAGAAGCTTCGGAAAAAGGACATGCTAAATTAATGGAGGCCGTTACTTTTTTAAATAAAATAGAAGCTAAAAAAACATCTACTTTTAATGTTGATTCTTGGAAAAAAGATTGCTACGCAGCCATGAATGATGATTTTAATACACCAATTTTAATTTCACATTTATTTGAAGCTGTAAAAGTGATCAATCAAATTAAAGAAAATAAAGCAAGTTTAACTGCGGATGATTTAGCAACATTTACATCAACTATAAATGCATTTGTTTTTGATGTTTTAGGATTGATGAATGAAAATTCACAAGACAGTTCAGAAAAAATAAATGGTGTTGTAGAGTTGCTTATAAAATTAAGAAAAGAAGCAAGAGAAAATAAAGATTGGGCATTATCAGATCAAATTAGAGATGAATTAATTGCATTAGGAATTCAATTAAAAGACGGTAAAGATGGTACAACTTTTAGTTTAAATTAATTTTTTTAGATTTTGGTTTGTAGAATTAAAGTGCTTTTTAAAATTTAATATTGAAAAAAATCCTTTCATATCCATTTATTCTTTTAGTTCGTTTTTATCAAACGGCTATTTCTCCATTTACACCAGCAACATGTAGATATAGTCCAACGTGTTCACATTATACAATAGAAGCGTTGCAAAAACATGGGTTGTTTTCTGGTGGTTGGTTAGCTTTAAAAAGAATATTTAGTTGCCATCCTTGGGGCGGTAGTGGTTATGATCCTGTGCCAGAAAAGAAAGAATAACAATTAATTTATTTAAAACAGCGATTGCTTTATTACTTTCGCACTTAGAAAAAATAAAAATATGAGTTTTTTAGCAATAGAATGGAATCCGTCTATAGGAATAGATTTAGGTTTTTTTACAGTTCGTTGGTATAGTTTAATGTTTGTAGCAGCATTTTTACTAGGCTTGCGTTTTATGAAAAAAATTTATATCGAAGACAAAATTCCTGTAGAAAAAATGGATCCATTGTTTATGTATGTTTTTCTATCGATGTTAATAGGAATGCGTTTAGGAGACGTTTTCTTTTACAGTTGGGATTATTATCAGCATAATTTATTAGAAATATTTTTACCATTTAAAAAATCTGCAGAAGGATGGAAGTTTACCGGTTTTACAGGTTTTGCTAGTCATGGTGCTGCCATTGGTATTCCAATTGCGATGTATTTTTATGCAAAAAAACATTTACAAAAACCTTGGTTGTTTATTTTAGATAGATTGGCAATAATGGTTGCTTTAGCAGGATTTTTTATTCGTTTTGGTAACTTTTTTAATTCCGAGATTTATGGAAAAGAAACAGGAAGTAATTTTGGTGTAATTTTTAAAGCAGCAGGAGAAACTGCACCAAGACATCCTACCCAATTATACGAAGCTTTTAGTTATTTAGCACTATTTTTTGTGATGTGGTATTTGTACTGGAAAACTGATAAAAAAGAACAAACAGGATTTTTATTTGGTTTGTTTATGGTTGTTTTATGGTCTTTAAGATTTATAATAGAGTTTTTAAAAGAACCACAAGTTCAACAAAGAGGAGAAGAATGGATATTTAGTCCTTTAAATACAGGACAAGTTTTAAGTATACCTTTGGTTTTAATAGGTGTTTGGCTAATGTTTAGAAAATCTAAAACTAAAGCTTAATTGTTTTTATGGAGAAATTAAAAAAACGTTGGAATATAGAAAGTAACTGGTCTGTAGTTGCTATTTTTATTGTTTTTGCAATAAACGGTTCTTTTGCCGCTTGGGTTGCAAAACCAATTACTGCTTTTTTAGGATTGGACAGAGAAACAATATCAGGTTTTATATACTGGCCATTAAGAATATTACTTATTTTTCCGGTTTACCAATTAACGTTACCAATAACTGGTTGGATTTTTGGGCAATTTAAATTCTTTTGGGCTTTCGAAAAAAAGTTTTTAAGTAGATTAGGTTTAGGATTTTTATTTAAAAAAGAAGATTAATTTTCTATTAAGTCTTCATTTTTTCTCTTATTTATAATGTAACTATAAACCCACATAATGGTAAAAGTTGGTATTATATCTAAAGGTAAAATCTCTTCTAAAAAAGAAACTATACCGGCAACTTTACCTTCTTTACCTTTGTACATCTTAGTCATTATATAACCAGATATTGGCGCCCAAAGAAAATCTAAAAAAGGTACTGGTATTAAGCCAAAAGCATCTAATGCAATACTTGCTATTAATTTTTTGTATTTATTATTCATATTTAATATCTATTCAAAATTCCTGCCAAAAAATAATTATTATATTTAAAAGGCGTTAGTTTAATTTTAAAATACATTTTAAAGTGAAATTTAATCAATTTAAAGCAAATATAAACTCTTTTAAAACAAGCAAATTAGGTGGTTTAGATGCTCAGTTTAAATTAGCGCCAGAACTTAGGTTAAGATATGATGCAGATAAAATAAAAGCGAGTAATCCAAAAAAAGCTGCAGTTTTGGCATTATTTTACCCTAATGAAAATAATGAAACCACATTTATTTTAACAGAAAGAGCTAGTTATAAAGGCACACATTCTGCACAAATAAGTTTTCCTGGTGGTAAAATTGATATTTCTGATAAAAATTTAGAAGCTACAGCTGTAAGAGAAGCAAATGAAGAGATTGGTATAAAAACAGAATCGGTAGAAATTATAAGAGAACTTACAGATGTTTACATTCCGCCAAGTAACTTTTTAGCAACACCATTTATAGGTTATCTATCCGAAAGGCCAAAATTTATTACAAATTACGAAGTAGAAACTACCATAGAGGTTTTATTAGAAGATTTATTAAATGATACATCGCTAACAACGGTCAATTTAAGTACCTCATATATGAAAAATACAGATGTACCTTGCTTTAAACTAAATGGTTATGTTGTTTGGGGTGCAACAGCAATGATGTTGTCAGAAATTAAAGAACTTTTAAAACAATAAGGTTTGTAAATTGTTTTGTAAATTTGCAGTTAACCAAGTATTAAAAATTAATCTATAATGCCTTTATTTAAAAGAAATCCTTTTGGTCATATTTTGTTTTTAAAAAAAATGATTATTAGAATTTTTGGTGTAATTTCTCATGGAAGATATCGTAAGTTTAATAATTTACAAATTGAAGGATCTGAAATATTAAGAAATTTACCTGATAGAAATGTTTTATTTATTTCGAACCATCAAACGTATTTTGCAGATGTTGCTGCAATGTTTCATGTTTTTAATGCTGCCTTAAAAGGTAGAGATGATTCGATTAAAAATGTAGGTTACATTTGGAATCCGAAGTTAAATATTTATTTTGTTGCTGCCGGAGAAACTATGAAATCTGGTATTTTACCTAAATTATTTGCTTATGCCGGCTCTGTTTCTATTGATAGAACATGGCGAAGTGCTGGTAAAAATGTAAACAGGCAAGTAAAAAACTCTGATATTTCTAATATTCAGAAAGCCATTAAAGATGGTTGGGTTATAACATTTCCTCAAGGAACAACAACTCCTTTTAAACCAATTAGAAGAGGAACAGCACATATTATTAAAACTTGTAAACCAGTAGTTGTACCTATTGTTATTGATGGTTTTAGACGTTCTTTTGATAAAAAAGGTTTGTCTATAAAAAAGCGAAATGTTTTACAATCTATGGTTATTAAAGAGCCTTTAGATATTGATTATGACAACGAAACAGTTGCAGAAATTGTAACTAAAATTGAATATGCGATCGAACAACATCCTTCATTTTTAAAAGTTTTAACTGTAGAGCAGATAGAACAATTAACAAAGGAAGAAGAAGAGTTAAATAAGCAAAGAGAGTTTTGGTCTTAAAAATTAAGGCCTTCTTTTTCTTTTTAATTCAAATAAAGTGTATTCAAAACCGATAAAGAAACTATATCGATATTTTAAATCATCGTATAAATATTCTAAATCTGTTCTCTGAGTTATTTGATTTAATACGCTTAATCTAAATCTGTCTCCTAAAAAGTATTCAAATTGTAAACTTGCAGATAAACTAAATAAATTTTTACCTGTTCGGTTGATAATACCAGCGCCAATACTTGGGGTTACGTGAAAATTGTAATCATCTAAAACTTCCATAAAAGAAAATCCGCCAAAAGCGCCATATCGAGTATAAATGTCATCTAAAAGAGCTTGTTCAAACTCTAAACCGTACATAAAATATCCGTATTTTTTGTCTTGGGTTTCGTGTTTTAATCTAAAATTATAATTTAAAGTTCCTGCTCGGTTACCAAGTTCATCACCCCAAATAAGAAGTTTCATGTCTTGATGTAAAGAAAGATTTACAGAATTTTGTGCTTTTAATATTGAGCAACTAGCTATAGACATAGCTAAAAATAGGATGGGGGTTATCTTTTTCAGAATCATATTTTTACTAAATGTGCAGATAAAGGTACTATTTTTTTTCAATTGGATTAAAAATTATTTCATTTTTAAAATTATTTCAATTTGTTCTAATTCATCATTATCAAAAATGATGTTGTCTAAAGCTTTTAAACTATCAGAAATTTGAGAAGTTTTACTTGCTCCAATCAATACAGATGTAATTCTTTCATCTTTTAAAATCCAAGAAATAGCCATTTGCGCCAAATTTTGGTTTCTATTTATTGCAATTTCATTCAAAGCTTTAATCTTTGGTAAATTTTCTAAAACCATATCTGTTTTTAAATATCTGCCATCTTTTATAGCTCTAGAATCTTTTGGCAAACCATTAATATACTTATCAGTTAACATACCTTGTGCTAACGGAGAAAAACAAATGGTACCAACTTTAGATTCTTCTAATAAATTTAATAAACCATCTTCTACCCAACGGTCTAACAGACTATAACGTGGTTGATGTATTAAACAAGGTGTACCTAACTCTTTTAAAATTTCAAATGCTTTTTTTGCCTCTTTTGGTTTGTAATTAGATAAACCAACATACAAAGCTTTACCCTGTTTAACCATTAAATCTAAGGCACCCATTGTTTCTTCTAAAGGCGTATTATAATCGGGTCTATGATGATAAAATATATCAACATAATCAAGATTTAATCGTTGTAAACTTTGGTCTAAACTAGAAATTAAATATTTCTTTGAACCATTATTCCCGTACGGTCCTTCCCACATATCGTAACCTGCTTTAGATGAAATAATCATTTCATCTCTATAGTTTTTAAAATCTTTTTTAAGGATTTTTGCGAAAGTAGTTTCTGCAGAACCGTATGGTGGACCATAATTATTAGCCAAATCAAAATGAGTAATTCCGTGGTCAAAAGCACATTTAATTAAATTTCTAGCATTTTTAAAATCGTCATTTTCTCCGAAATTATGCCATAAACCTAAAGAAATTTCCGGTAGTAATAATCCGCTATTTCCAGTTCTTCTATAATTCATTTTGTCATACCTTTCTTTAGAAGGAGCGTACTTTTGTTTTTTACTCATTTTGTATAGATTTTCTAAATCCGAAAGCTGCAATTAAGCCTACAATAGGGATTATGGTAAATGTTAAAAATAAATTTTCATATTCATTAATTGTCGGATTTTCACCCAACATATAACCGTTAAAAAGAGACATAAAGATATCTGGTGTAAAACCAACTACAGATATAATACCTACTAAAGTACCTGTAAACTGTAAAGGCGTGTTGGTTTCTTCTATGATTGCAAAATATAAACCTCTTAGTGCATAAGTACCAAAAGCCATTAAAATAAAACTTGTAAAAGAAAATGCAATTATTTGGTTTTTAAAAGCACCAGAACCTAATAGTAAAGAGCAGAAGATTAATAGTATAAAGCTAGGAATTAAAATTTTTGAAGGTATAAATTTATCAGCAACATACCCAATCGAAATTGCTGATAATGGTCTTAAAAACTGAATAAAAACAGCAAAATATGTAGCTTCTTGCAAACTGAAATTCCACACATCGTTTGCATAAGTTCCATAAACTCCTGTAAGTTTATAAGCACAATATGCACAAAAAATAATTAATGAATGATAAATTATTTTTTTCTGTTTTAGTAAAGAGAAAGCTTTTTTAAAATTGAATTTAGCTTCTGTATTTAAATTTTTAACATCATCTTTTGGTAAGAATTTCCAAACTAAAAAGGCAATTAAAAAAACAATACAGGTTATTGCACCAATTATGTATTGTAAAGTTTTCATTTTAGTTTCTTGGCTAATTTCAAGGGCATTTTTAGGAAAAAAGTAAGTAAGAATACTTGCGCCAAACAAAGCGATTGAAGCTGCAAAAAATCCTCTACCACCATCTAATAATCCAAATGATAATCCTTGATTGTTTTTATTTCCCCATTGTCTAGTTGCTTTTATAAGCGATGCCCAGAATAATAATATTGTAGAAACTCCCCAAAATGCATATAATATTTTTAAGCTATTTATAGATGGAATCAAAGTCATCCAAAATCCACCAAAAGCAGTTAAAATTAAAGATAGCGTAAGTAATTTTCTTGCTTGCCATTTGTCTGCTAGAAAGCCACCAATAAAATAAGAAATAACAGCTGTTAAGCCATATAATGATTGGGCTTCACCAATTTGAGCGTCAGAAATTAAAAAAACATCTCTAATAATTGGCTTAAAAACACGCATTAAGATAAACGGAAGTAAAAAAATAGCTTCGCCTGCAATAATTAGCGTAAGCATAGAAGCTATTTTATTTTTGTTTTGCATTTTACTAAGATAATGCTTCTTTTAAAATAGTTATTGGGTGTTTGGCAATTCGTTTTGTACCGTCGTAAATTTGATGTCTGCAACTTGTACCCGCAGCGGCAATTTCTGTTTCTTTAGATGTATTTCTAATTTTTGGAAATAAAGTATCTTCACCTACTTGCATAGAAATTTGGTAATGTTCTTTCTCATAACCAAAAGAACCTGCCATACCACAACAACCAGAGTTTATAATTGTTACGTTATAATTTTTAGGAATATTTAAAATTTGAAAACTTGCGTGTGTACCGGATAAAGCTTTCTGATGACAATGCCCATGAATCTTTAAAGTTTTAGTTTTATTAGTAAATACATTAGTATCAAACTTTTTGTTTTCTAATTCTTTTGCTAGAAATTCTTCAAAAGTAAACACATTTTTTGCAATTTTTTCTGCGGATTTTGTGTCATCTGCTAATCGAATATATTCATCTCTAAAAGTTAAAATAGCAGAAGGTTCTATTCCTATTAAAGGAGTTTTCTCTGTAATAATATCTTTAAAAATAGTTACATTAAAATTACAAACAGCTTTAGCTTGTTTTAAAAATCCTTTAGAAATATAGCTTCTTCCAGATTCTTCATGATTTACAATTTTTAAAGTATAGCCAAGTTTATCTAATAGGTAATAAGCATCTTTACCAATTTCTACATCATAAAAGTTAGTAAATTCATCACAAAATAAATAAACTGTTTTTTTATGTTTTGTAATTGGTTGTTTTTTATACCATTTTTTTAAAGTTGATTTTGCTAATTTAGGTACTGTTCTTTCTTTAGCAACACCCATGGCAGCTTTTGCAAACGGTGTATTTAAAATAGCATTTGTTAAACTAGGTACAATGCTACCCAACTTATTGTATTTTACATTTTCTGCAAATAATTTACTTCTAAAAGAATAACCATTTATTTCTTGATATTGATATAAAAATTCTGCTTTCATAGTAGCAATATCAACATTACTTGGGCATTCTGAAGCACAGGCTTTACAGCTTAAACACAAGTCAAATACTTCTTTTAACTCTTTATGATTGAATTTATTTGCTTCTTTAGAATTTGTAAGAAATTCACGTAAAGTATTTGCTCTTGCACGTGTGGTATCTTTTTCGTCTTTTGTTGCTCTATAACTAGGACACATTGTTCCGCCAGCTTCTACGGGTTTTCTACAATCGCCAGAACCATTACATTTTTCTGCTAATTTTAAAATCCCTTTACTGTCAGAAAAATCTTGAATTGTTTTAATTTCTGGCTCATCACGATCAATTTCATAACGCAAATTCTCATCCATAGAAAACGCATCTGTAATTTTACCTTTGTTAAAAATATTATCGGGATCAAAAGCTTTTTTTATTCTTCTTAGCAATTGATAATTTTTTTCACCAATCATTAACGGAATAAATTCTGCACGTACAATACCATCACCATGTTCGCCGCTAAACGAACCTTTGTATTTCTTAACCAATTCTGCAGTTTCAGTAGTTATTTTTCTAAATAAAACAACATCTGCTTTCTTTTTTAAATTTAATATTGGTCTTAAATGCAATTCACCAGCGCCAGCATGTGCATAATACACTGCATTTTGCTTGTATTTAGACATTATTTGCGTAAATTCTTCAATATAATTTGGTAAATCTTCTAGGGCAACCGCTGTATCTTCTATACATGCAACTGCTTTCATATCTCCAATCATATTACCTAAAGCACCTAAACCTGCTTTTCTTAAATAATGAACTTTTGCAATGTCTTTACCATAAACTTTAGGGTGATGATAACCCAAGTTATTTTTTTCTAAATCTTTAATTAAATTATCGGCTAAAACCTCTGCTTTATCTAAAGAATTTGCAGAAACTTCTAACATTAAAACAGCTTCTGGATCACCTTTTAAAAAGAATCGATTTTTTGCCAAATCTCTATTGTTTTTAGTACAATCTAATATGGTTTTATCCATAAGTTCACAATTGTATAAATTATGATTCATTGCAGTTACAGTAGCAATTAAGCTTTCGTTTATACTTTTAAAATGTGTACAAACCATTATACTTTCAGTAGGTGGTAAATCGTCTAATTGAAGTGTAATAGATGTTGAAAAAGCTAATGTGCCTTCGCTACCGCTTAGAAATTTAGCAACATTAATTGTAGGTTCAGTTCCGCCAAATAAATCTGAGGATAAAAACTCATCAACTGCATAACCAGTGTTTCTTCTATGAATTGTTTCTTTCGGAAATTCTTTTTTTATTTCTTTCTGATTTTCAATTTGTGATAACTCAGAGTAAATTGCTCTATAAATTTTACCTTCTTGCGTGTTTTCTTTTATTTTTTCAAGAAACTCATCAGAAGTAATTTCATTAAAAGTAGCAGAACTTCCATCACTTAAAATGGCTTTAATTTCTAGAACTTTGTCTCTAGTTACGCCATATTTTATAGAAGTGCTTCCAGATGAATTGTTACCAACCATTCCGCCAATCATGCATCGATTAGACGTAGAAGTATTTGGTCCAAAAAACAATCCGAATTCTTTTAAATAAACATTTAAAGAATCTCTAACAACACCAGGTTGAAGTGTTACAGTTTTATTTACTGCATCAAAAGAAATGATTTTTGTAAAATGTTTAGAAACGTCAACTACAATACCATCACCAACACATTGGCCTGCAAGTGATGTACCTGCTGTTCTTGGTATTAAAGTGGTGGTGTTTTTTTTTGCAAATTCAATTAATGTTTTTAAATCTTTATCATCCTTAGGAAAAGCAACCGCTAAAGGTATTTTACGATAAACAGATGCATCTGTAGCATATAATGTTTTATGTAGGTTATCGAATAAGACGTCTCCAGAAAGTGAATTATGAAGTTGTTTTAAAACAGTATTTTGAATCATTTTCTTTTTTAAATAGGTGTTGTTAAAACAAATATCTGAATAAAATAATGATAATTACAGAATAGGGAAGTGGTTTGTATATTTTTATTGATTTTACAAAAAAGGCTCAAAATTATTACTGAATTGAAATTTATATTAATTTTTGATGCCTAATTCTAGTATTTTAAATTTTGATGCTTCTATTTTTTAGCTTTTTCTACAAGTTCAATTTTATTTAAAGTTGTTTTGGTAGTGAATACGCCATAATTAATAGTAACATTTTTCTTGTCAATTTTATCAATAGTTCCTACAGAATTAGAGTCTATAATTCTAACACGATCATTAATTTTATAATTGTAAGAAGCCTTTTCTTTTGCAACTTTAATTTCTTCTATTTTTTTCTCTTTTCTAACTTCAACTACCTTTTTTAATACTTCTTTTTCTACCTTTTTTATAACCTCTTGCATTTGTTTTTCTACAACTTTTGCTTTTTGTTTTTGAGATTTGGTTTTAGGCTTTATTGGGTTTTTCTTTGCATACTTAACTTTTTCGTCTGCAACCCACTTATTAAAACTAGTGTTTAATTCTTTTTTATTATTATTTTGAAAGTATTTGTTTAGAAACTCGTTAATTTTTCTACCAAGAGAAAGCATTCTTTGGTTATTGTCATATAACTCTTGAAAACCAGCTAGTTTAGACTGAATTTTATCTTCTTTTTCTTGTAAACTATCCAAATGTTCTTGTCCTTTAGACTTTTGTTTTTCAAGATTATCAGAAGTTCTTTGCAATCTACTGCGTTCTTTTTGCAGTTTAGAAATTGTTTTATCTAATCTAACTTTTTCTGTTTCAACTCTTTTTTTAGCTTTATTAATTAAGCTAAAAGGAATTCCGTTTTTTTGTGCAACTTCAAAAGTAAAAGAACTACCTGCTTGTCCTACAAATAGTTTGTATAATGGTTCTAAAGTTCTTTCGTTAAACTGCATATTTGCATTGGTAACATTGTCTAATTCGTTTGCTAAAACTTTTAAGTTAGAATAATGTGTTGTAATAATTCCGAATGCTTTTTTATTATAAAACTCTTCTAAGAAAATTTCTGCTAATGCACCACCTAACTCTGGATCAGAACCAGTACCAAATTCATCAATTAAAAACAAGGTGTTTTCGTTGCATTTTCTTAAAAAATAGCGCATATTTTTTAAGCGATAACTATAAGTACTTAATTGATTTTCTATGGATTGATTATCTCCAATATCAGTTAAAATTGTATCAAAAATATAGGTTTGACTTCTTTCATCAACCGGAATTAACAAACCGCTTTGCAACATTAATTGCAGTAAACCTATTGTTTTTAGAGTGATACTTTTTCCACCTGCATTTGGTCCAGAAATTACTATAATTTGCTGTTTTTCATTTAATTCTATAGACTGCGAAATGGTTTCTAAGTTTTGGGCATTATTTTTTTTCCATAAAATAGGATGATAAGCGTTTTTAAAATAAACTCTTTTTTCTTTCGTAATTTTAGGTAACACAGCATTCATTTCTCTAGAATACTTCGCTTTTGCACCAACAGCATCTGTATGAACTAAAAAATCTAAATATTCTTCTAGAAGTGGCGTAAAAGGACGAATTGTTTCTGCTAAAGCACGTAATATTTTAATTACTTCTTGCTTTTCTTCGTACACTAAATTTTGATATTCTCTACTATATGCTAAAGTTGCTTGTGGCGCTATATAAACGATATTACCAGATTTAGAAGCACCTAACAAACTACCAGCAACTTTTCTTCTGTGCATTGCAGAAACAGCCAATACTCGCTGATTATCTACAATTGTTTCTTTAATATCATCTAAATAACCTGCGGAAATTGCTTTTGATAAAGCACTAGAAAAACTTGCACCAATTTTACCTCTAATGTTATTAATATCTCTTCTAATTTGTTTTAATGCGGCAGAAGCATTGTTTTTTACTTCACCAGAAATATCAATAATTTTTTTTATTTCATCATCTACATAGGTTGTAAATTCTATTTTTTGAGAAACTTCAAAAAAGGTTGGGAACTGAACTTTAAATTTTTTAAAAAATTTAATCAATTCATTTACAGTTAAAGAAGTCGTTGCAATTTTTAAAAAAGCTTCTGTTTCTATAAAACTGTTTTCTATTGCCAAACGTTTTACACTTTCTGTAACATTATCAAAACCATGATTTGGCACTCTGTTCTCACTCTCAAAAGAAGATAAATATTCGTTTACCAAATGCAATTCTCTAAACAATTGCTTTCTACTTTCTATAGGTGTTGTATTAAAAACTTTTTCTTTACCTAAACCACTAATACAATGTTCTGAAACATGTTGTAAAACAGTCGTAAATTCTAAATCTTGTAATGTTTTTTCTGAAATATTTGTTCTCAACAAAAGTGTTTTTATTTATCTAACAAATTTATAAATTCTTTTGGTAGGTTTCATAAAATGAACTTCTTTTTTACAGTTCTATTAAATATGAAAACCTTTTTGTAATTAGTTATTTTTTAAGAGCTAATATTTCTAAATTTTAATAGATAAAAAAGTTTCAATTAAAACTCAATTATACTGTTAAGAGCTTACACTACAGGTAACAGTATAAGCTCTATTAACAATTTTAAAATAAGTTTTTGAAACAATAACTTCTGATGTTTTTATGTGTTTTTTTAAAGTTTAATTATTTTTTTTATTCCACTTCCTTTATCTGTATTTATTTTAATGAAATATATACCTGCTGGCATGTTAGAAATATTGATTCTTTGTTTTTTAAGATTGTTTTTTAATACTTTACCTTGAATGTTATAAATGCTAAATTCGTTTATTTTAATGTTATTGTTAACTTTTAGTGAAAGTATATCTTCAACAGGATTTGGATAGATAACTATATTTTTATCAATAAAATTAGAATCTAAACCTGCTGTTGAAGAAATTGTAAAAACACCTTCTGTAAAGTTTTCTTGATAGTTGTTACTTATAAATAAAGATCCTTTTTGTATTGCATATGTGCCAATAGTTTCTCCGGGAACTCTAGTCATGTTTCCAGTAAAAATATCGCCATTTATTAAACTACCATTGATAATTTGATACGTTAAATCTGGATCTACACTTCCTAAAGATTTTGTTATATTATCTGCTAAAATGCTAATTGGTCTTTTTGTAATATTTAAAGTTCCGTTTATAAAATTTAAAGAATAGTTGTTGTCGGAACCCTCTGTTAAAATTATGCTATAAGATCCAATATTAGAACTTTGTGATGCTACAGAAGAAATTTTTGGTTCTTCATCTAACATAGTCGCATTCTCTCCATTTATAAAACCTGAATATTGGTATGTAAAAGTAGGGTTTGCATCTCCATAATTTCTTGAGTAGTTATCTGCTGTAACGTTTAAATTAGCTTTACTAATTGCTAAAGTAATATCTTTAAAACCTGCATTATAACTGTTGTCTGCTCTAATATTAGCTCTAATGGTTACTAAGGCTGCGTCTCCAATATTTACTATGTTATTATTTGTGCCACTTAAAGAGGTTCCATTTGCGTTTCCTTCTATTGTATAGCTAATCTCCCCAGAAGAATCTGATGTAGCGTTTAATTGAAAATCTGTATCTCCATAAGTTTTGTAAATGTCCGAAAATGTTATAGTTGGTGCTAAAAGAGAGTTGGTTGTAAAGGTTTCTAAATTACCATAATTAATTCCTGCAGAATTAATTGCGTAAGATCTAAATGAATATTGCGTATTTGTATCTAAGTTCGTTATAATTTTACCGAAAGTTCCAATTCCAGTTCCGT
Organism: Polaribacter sp. BM10; assembly: GCF_002005425.1. Classification (GTDB taxonomy): domain Bacteria; phylum Bacteroidota; class Bacteroidia; order Flavobacteriales; family Flavobacteriaceae; genus Polaribacter; species Polaribacter marinaquae. The sequence continues at coordinate 644,319 of NZ_CP019704.1, forward strand.
CACTTATTTTTACAACATCGTTTCCATTAATTTCTGGATTGCTATTTTCTGCACTTATTGCGTAAACAATTCCTCTATCAGTAACCATGGCTCCACCATTGTTAGAAATATTACCTGATAAATTTACACTACTTTGAGTAATGTTAGTAGCTGCTGTTGTTGTTAATGTTGCAATTCTAGTTAATTGAGTTGAAGCTGTGTTCGTTATTATAGGAGCATTATAATCAAAATAAATGTACGAGGTATTTTCTGCAATATCATTTATACTAAAACTACTTTTAGGTTTTATTTTGAAGAAAATCCAACCATGACTTTCTGGTTCGTTAGATAAGCTATCTGCTAAGTGAATGTTTTCAAAAATAAATTCTACCTTATTACCTTCTTTTATTGATGTTCTGTAATCATGACTTGCGGAAACAGGTGTAAAGGTAGACCAATCTAGATCTGCATCTAATTCATTTTTAACTACAATGTTAATAGCGGATGCAGTACCTGTATTTTGAAAACGAACTCTGTAATTTAAAAAATTAGGCACTTCTATAGCGTCTATATAATTTCCTTCAAAGCAAATAATATCATTAGGATCATAAGAATTTACTACAGTTTCTGTTAACGAACTTGTATTGTCTGTTGGGTTAACATCTGTATCTGTACTGCTAATATTACTGGTATAAATTATTAAGTCACCTCCATTTACAGGGTTTATAGTAGCAACAGGAGTATTTATATTGAAATTGACATCAATAAATTTCTTTTCAAATGGAAGTAGATTGTTGTAATTCCAACTTAAAATTGTATTTGTTTGAGAATCAGGAGCAATACTAGCATTTAAAAAGTTTAGTTGATTATCTGGAAATTCTAAATCTACAGAACCTGATAAAGTACTAGAACCTATATTTTCATAAAAAACTCTTACAGAAGTATCAAAACCAGGTCTTGCTTCAGATGTAGGTATTACCGTTATTTTAACATCATTTACAACTTGATTTGCTGTAATACAAAAATCAATTACTTCTGTATTACCAGAACCTGTAAATGTTTTTGATTGAGTTGTTGGAGTAACGGAAAAAAAGCTAGGTAAATTTAATAAAATTTCAACTGTATTTGTTGCCTCTTGTGTGTAAAGTATGTATTCTCCGTTAGAATTTGTAAACGCTACATTGGCAGAATTAGTGCTAGTATTTGTTAATTTGGTGTTTATAGATTTAGTATCTAATGCATCACAACCATTGTTATTAAAATCAAAAGAAACTGTACCTGTAATGGTATTAGAATTTGTTGGAATAAAAGAGCATATATCAGAATAAAATGATGATCCATTTTTATTTGTAAAAGTTGAATTTGCATAAGCTAAATTATCTACACATATTAATTTTAAATTAGGATTATTTAAAACGTTAAACCTGTTGTTGGTTATTGCAGAATTATTTCCGTTCTTAATATTTAAACTAGTTAATTGGTTATTATTAGCGTATAAGGTGTTTAAACTTGTTTGTCTAGATAAATCTAAGCTTGTAATTTGGTTATTACCACAGGCCAAAGTTTTTAATAGCGTATTATTTGTTAGGTCTAAATTTGTTAACTGTGTAGTCGAACAGTTTAATGTTTCTAGAGCTGCATTTTGTAATAAATTTAAATTTATTAGTGGATTATTTCTGCAATCTAAATGAGTTAATCCTGTATTGTTAGTTATATCTAAATTAGATATTTGGTTTACAAAACATTTTAAAGTTGTAAGAGTATTTGTGTTTGGTAATATTAAAGAGTTAATTGAATTATTATTGCAAATTAAACTGGTTAAAGAAGTGTAAGAAGAAGCATTTAAAGAGGTAATTTGATTTCTTTGGCAGTTTATAGATGTTACTGTATTGGTAATTGGTAAAGTAAAAGCAGTAATTAAGTTATCATTACAGGTTACATTAATTAAATTTGTTTGCGCAGAAAGATCTAAGGTTGTTAATCGATTTCTACTAATGTCTAAGTTAGTTAAAGTGTTTGTAGTAGGCAGTATTAAAGAATTAATTTGGTTATAATTACTAGTTAAAACACTTAAGGATGTTTGAGATGATACATCTAATGTTACTAAATCGTTTGTATGACATATTAAAGTTTCTAAACTACCAGAACTAGGCAAAATTAAATTACTTATTCCGGGGTAATAATTAATAGTAACATTCGGATTTTGATTATTAGAACAATCTAAATATGTTAAATTAGTTAATGCAGAAACGTCTAAACTTGTTAATTCATTATTACTACAGATCAAAGAAGTTAAATTTGTAAAGGCTTCAATACCTGTAAAATCACTAATTCCATAAGATATAATTCCACCACCACCAACGCAGTTTGGATCATTTGGATCCGGACAAAATCCTCCCATATCTTCAACACTTTGAAAGTTAGAGATATTTAAAGAGGTTACAGCTTGGGCCTCTGATAATGAAATTTGGTAATCGTTATTTGTATCTATAGTAGGTGTGTAATTTAGTAATGCCTGTTTAAATTCGTTATCTGGAATATTTACATTCTGACTTTGTGAATAATTAGATATTAATAAAGTAATAATTGCAAAAAATAGTAATTTTGATTTCATAGCTTTTGTTTTATTTATACAAATATTACTTATTTTATAATTTTAATTATGAGGGTTTTACCTATTTTATTTTTGGGATATAACTGGAATTTTACTTTAAAATAATTAGTTATATAAATTTAATGTTTTCATAAAGTATATTAATTTTGAAATCTCAGAAAGTGTATCATTAACTTAATTAAATTTCGAATGCAACTAAAAATAGCCGATAGCTGGAAAAATATTTTACAAAATGAATTTGATAAACCTTATTGTAAAGAGTTGCTCAATTTTGTAGAAGAAGAATACAAGAAACATCAATGTTTTCCTAAAAAAGAAGATATTTTTGCTGCTTTCGATTATTGTACTTTCGATGATTTAAAGGTTGTTATTATAGGTCAAGATCCATATCACGACGTAAATCAAGCGAATGGTTTGTGTTTTTCTGTACAAGATAATATGAAACATCCGCCTTCGTTAAAAAATATTTTTAAAGAGATTTCTACGGATTTAAATCAAGAAATTCCAGAAAGTGGAAACTTAGAAAAATGGGCAAAACAAGGTGTTTTGTTATTAAATGCAACACTAACAGTTAGAGCGCACGAAGCCGGAAGTCATCAGAAAAAAGGATGGGAAACCTTTACAGATGCTGTAATTAAACAAATTTCTAATGAAAAAGAAAATGTAGTTTTTTTACTTTGGGGTAAATTTGCTGAAAGTAAATCTAAATTGATTGATGTAAAAAAACATACAATTCTTACTGCGCCACATCCTTCTCCTTTAGGCGCATGGAGAGGTTGGTTTGGTTCTAAACATTTTTCTAAAACCAATAAAATTCTTCAAAAATTTCAGAAAACTACGATAAAATGGTAGGTAAAGAAGAAGATTTATAATAGGGCAATAATAAAGCTTCTAAAAGGTCTTCTGTAGTGTCTGCATAATTTACTTCGATAATATTTTCAGAACGAATCCATTTTGCAATTTTAGGCACCTGTTTTTTACTTAGTTTTTTTATTGTATGAACACCCATTTCTTTTAGCGCAAGTGCATTGCATTGTTGTTCATATTGATTTTTCATAGGTATAACCATTAACCTTTTCTTTAAAAATAAGGCTTCAGAAGGTGTTTCGAATCCCGCACCACACAAGACACCACTAGAACTTGCCATACTTTTTATAAAATCAAATTCGTTAACAGGAAAAATAGTAATATTTTTCTCGAAGATTAACTTTGTAGTATCCTTAGAAAAAATATGCCATTTTACAATCGGAATTTTAGAAAGTATTTTTGCTATTTTATCATGATGATAAGAAGGTAAATAGACAGTAAAATGGCCTTTGTTTTTTACTGTTTTGTGTCTTATTTTTTTTCTGATAATTGGCAAAAATGTTGCTGAACTATAACTGTTAAAATGAAAGCCAAATCTTACTTTAGAAGGTGCATAATATTTTAAAATTAGCTTTTCAATTTTAAATTTACCTATTTTTGGTGAAGCTGAGTCTAAAACAGCATTTTGATGACTTAAAGAAATGATGTTTACATTATTTAACCGAGCAGCCCAAGCAGAAACTGGTTCAAAATCATTTATAATTAGGTCGTAATCTTTTACAGGTAAGTTTTTTATTTCTTTATAAAATCGATATAAATTCATTTTTTTATAACTCGCTATAAAGTCTATTCCACCGTTTTTACCAAAAGTGAAGTTTAAACCTTTTAAATTGTATTTTACATCAAAACCCAACGGAATATTATTTTCGTTACCACTTAATAATATATCTAAATCTCCTTTTTGTTGTAAAATTGGTATAATTTCTTTTGCTCTGGTTAAATGCCCGTTTCCTGTACCTTGTATAGCGTATAATATCTTCATAAATTATTTTACCGGTTTTTTTATGTCAAATTCTTTTAAAAATTCATTAAAAATAAAGTTTTGAGAATCTTGTTTTTTTAAAGCTTTTAACTCTTTTTTAGATAGCTTTACTGTATTGTTTTTTACAATTTCATCTTTATTATATTCGTATAAAGTCCATTGCTTTTTCTTATATTCTAATGCAGTTAAGTTTTCTATCCAATCACCAGAGTTTAAGTAAGTTGTTTTTCCTTTTGCGTTTGCAATTTCTCTTATTTCTGGTTGATGAATATGACCACAAACTACATAATCGTAGTTGTTATCAATTGCAATATCAGAAGCGGTTTCTTCAAAATGATTGATGAATTTTACAGCACTTTTTACACTGTTTTTAATTTTTTTTGATAAGGATAGTTTTCCGTAACCAAATAATTTACTAATCCAATTTATAAAGGTGTTAATCAAAATAAGTAAATCGTAGCCTTTACCGCCTAATTTCGCCAGCCATTTCGAATGTTTCATGGTTACATCAAAAACATCACCATGAAAAACCCATGTTTTTTTATCATCAATATCTAAAACAAGTTTGTTCAAAATTTTAAAATTCCCCAATTGAAAACCTTTAAATTTTCTAAGCATTTCGTCATGATTTCCGGTAATGTAATACACTTCTGTACCCTTAGAAAGTAGTCCAGTAATGTGTTTAATTACATTCATATGAGATTTAGGAAAATAACGTTTGTTAAATTGCCATATATCTATAATATCTCCGTTAAGTATTAAAACTTTTGGATCTATAGATTTTAAATAGTTTAATAATTCTGCCGCTTTACAGCCGTAAGTGCCTAAATGCACATCAGAAATTACAACATAGTCTAACTTACGTTTTTTGTTTTTTTTCATCTTAAAAAGGTAAATGTTTATAAGTTATTCTTTGGTTACATAAAGTATTTAGAAGATACTTATAGTTATGTAAGGTTAAATAAAATGTACACAAACGCATTCTGTATATAGTTTATCAAACTTACAGACACTATGTTTTGTTATGGTAAATTAATAATGAAAAAATAGTAAGTTAATTCTTATTAAAAAGTTTATAAATTGTAAGCTAAGTGTTAAGTGTAATACTTTTATTGTTAGGTGGTTATTTTAATTTTGATGTAAAAATTTTTCTAATAACATCTAATTCTTTTTTATATTTTAAGTCTGTTCTTAATGCAAAATATAAGGTGTTTTCTGTTTTAATTTTACCTTTCCAAACTAATTTTATTTCCTTTTTTAAAATTTGTTCTTCACATAAAAAATCAGGAACTAATGCAAGTCCAATACCATTTTTTAAACATCTAATAATAGAAGTAATGTTGGGTAAAATATAATTGGGTTTAAAACTTGGCTTTTTATTAAAGTTTTCAAACCAAAAGCGTCTAAAATGCTCCATTTCGTTTGACGAACTGTACCATAAATTTTTAAGCAATTCTTCTTCTAGATTTTTAAAATTCTTAGAATTGATATGGCTTGTTATCACTGAAGTATCTGTTTTACTTCCTGCAATTAATACAATTCTTTCTTTAGAAAAAGGAATATATTCTACCAATGATTTTTTTTCAACTTGTTTTTTAGGAGTAATTACTAAATCTAAAATACCATTATTTAAATCTTTTATTAAATCTGTATGGGCACCAAATCTTGCGACCAAATCAAAGTTTAATTTTTTAATTTCGGGTTCTAGAATCAATTGAAACATTTCAGAACACATTCCTATGTTTAAAGACGGATTTTTTTCTTGAGTTGTTTTTTTAAAATGTTGCTCTGCTACTTCTAATTTTGTTAGTGATTCTATAATATATTCATACAAAAACTTTCCATCTTCGGTAGGAATCATCTTTCTAGAAGTACGTTCAAACAGTTTTTTACCTACATAGGCTTCTAATGCATTTAAATGCACACTAACACCGGGTTGAGAAGCGTAAAGTGCAACAGAAGCTTTGGTTAAAGTTCCGTTTTCATATATTTCTTTAAAAGTTCTGTACCATTCTAAATTCACCATAGTTATTATAATATTAATACAAAGGTATGATTTGTATTATTTTTACAATAATAAATGTAGCTTTAATTTTGCTTCGGATAAAATTATAAACATGAAAAATATATTTATTATAAATGGAAGTCATCCATTTGCACATTCTGAAGGAAGATTTAATGAAACACTTTTTAAAACCACAATTTCACATTTTGATACACTAGAAGGGTTTGATGTTAAATTTACTCAAGTTGGTGAAAATTATGATGTTAAAAATGAAGTTGAAAAATTTAAGTGGGCAGATATAGTAATATATCATACACCAATTTGGTGGTTTCAAATTCCGTTTGGTTTTAAACAATATATTGATGAAGTTTTTACAGAAGGACATCAAAATGGAATTTATGCAAGTGATGGTAGAAGTAGAAAAAATCCTGATATAAACTACGGTACAGGTGGTTTAATGCATGGTAAACAATACATCCTTACAACTAGTTGGAATGCTCCTAAAACTGCATTTACACTTGAAAACGAATTTTTTAATCAGAAGAATGTAGATGAAGGCCCAATGTTTGGCTTTCATAAAATGAATGCTTTTACAGGTATGAAGTTGTTAGCTACTCATCACTTTCATGATATGGAAAAAAATGCAGATGTTCCATTAGAATTAGAGAATTATAGTGTTTTTCTTAGAGATTTAATAGCAAAACTTTAGCACTATTATATCAATAGTATTGTTAAATTGAAACAAAAAATCCGCTGTAAAAAGCGGATTCATTGAATTTGGAATTAAGAAACAAATAAATTATAAAATATTTATTTGTTTTAATGTCGTTTGGTTTGTTGTTATAGTATCTGCCAAACCACAAGGTTTAGAAGTACTTCTACAAGAAGAAAAACACATAAGACTTACTATACAAATTGCAACAAATACTACTTTTTTCATCTTTTAAAAATTTTAATATTTAAATGTACATATTTTTTACGAACTCAGTTGAGTTTTTCTTCTCTTCTATAACGTTAAAGCTTACCATTTTATTTTGAATTCTGGTAATTAAATTTTTGGTAATTGGTTTTCCGTCATTCCATTCGGTTATTTTTAACCATTTCTGAATGTCTTCTAGCTTTTGCTCGTATCTTTTTGCTAAAATTTTATCGATATCTTCGATTTTCTTAAAATTAGCAGTTTGGGCATTTATAATGTCTAAAACCTTTTTTACTTCGTTGGCATTATTTTCTAAAACTTCATTTCTAACAGCAACAACAAAACATGGCCAAGGTGTTGGGCAATTATCGACTCTTCTAAAAGTACCGTTATCTACCAATGGTTTTGTTGTAAAATGTTCCCACATAAAGTAATCTGCTTCACCATTTGTTAGTGCATCAATACCACCTTGCAAATTTCCTATAACTTTAAATTTTAGTTTATCAACATCCCAACCTTGATTAAAAGCATTTACAATTGCCATTAAATGAGAACCAGAACCATATCTACTAATTGCAATTGTTGCATGTTCTAAATCTTCAATTTTTTTGAATTTAGAATCTTTAGCAACATGAATTCCCCAAATTAACGGAGTTTCTACAAATGTTTGCACTATTTTAGATGGATTACCAGCAGCAATATCTTTAATAATTCCTTCTGTTAAAACAATTGCAATATCAACTTCTCCTGCACGCAATGCTTTGCACATGGCACCAGTTCCGCCAGGGAAATCTTGCCATCTAAGATTGATGTTTTCTTTTGTGTATTCTTTATTTTTAAGTGTTAAATACCAAGGATAATTAAAGTGCTCTGGTACACCACCAACTTTTAAATTCGTCATTTATTCAGCTAATTTGTTAAGCGAATATTCTATTAAATTTTCTACTACTTTTTTGTAATCTTCACTAAATGTTCCGTTTGCTCTATTTGCAATAATTGCATTCATAGAAACGGCATTATGGCCTAACAATTTAGACAAACCGTAAATAGCCGAAGTTTCCATTTCTAAATTTGTTATTCTATTACCATTAAAGTTAAAAGAATCTATTTTACTATTGATCTTTTCATCTTGTAAAGCCAAACGTAAAACTCTACCTTGCGGTCCGTAGAAACCACCAGCAGTAGCAGTAATTCCTTTAAAAATTTTATCCGAAGATAATTTTTCTTCTAAAGAACTGCTGTTTTTTACTAATAACGGATTCGATTTCTTTGTACTCCAATTAGTATGTTCTACAAAAGCATTTTCAATTTCTGGATTAGAAATTTCATCAATTTGATAGGAGTGAAGCATTCCGTTTAAGTCTAAGCCGAAAGAACTCATTAAAAACGAATCTACCGGTATGTCTTTTTGTAAGGAACCAGAAGTACCAATTCTAACAATATTTAAAGCTGTTAATTGATCTTTAGGTTTTCTTGTCTTTAAATCGATATTTACCAACGCATCTAATTCGTTTAATACAATATCTATATTGTCTGGGCCAATACCTGTAGAAATTACAGACATTCTTTTGCCTTTATAAACACCTGTTGTTGTTTTAAATTCTCTTTTTTGAGTTGTAAATTCAATTGAATCAAATCTATCTGTAATTTTATCTACTCTATCTTGATCGCCAACAAAAATTATATCGTTAGCTATATTTTCTGGTTTTAAATTCAAATGATATATGCTACCATCTGCATTTAAAATTAATTCCGATTGTTGTATACTCATACTAATTTGTTATTTGTAATAGTTTTTCTGAAACATTGCTGTACAAAAAGCTATATTTTTTAGAACCGCCAAGGTACGAATTATCAGAACGTAATTCTCTGTAATAATTCGTTTCATTTATTAGCAGTTCTTTTCCTCTTTTAGAGAGTTTTGTTGGGTTTATAGAATCAAACGCATTGTTAAGGTTGTTGATAGCTGTTTCATATTGAATGTCGCCAAACCCAAAAACTTGTTGCAATTCTAATAATTTTGTAATGAATTGTTTTTTTGTAGAAAATGTATAATTGTTGGCTGTTTCTAAAATAAAATTTTCAGTATTATTTAAACCATTTTCTACAGACGGAAACCTTTTTAAATGAACATTTAAAGCATCAACTAAATATTTAAAGGCTTTATTCGGTTTAAAATTATTTACAGTTTCTAAGCGTAATGGGCTATTAGAACAGTATAATTGCCAAATATAATCTGCATATTCAATATCATTTTGATCTAATTGAATTTTATTTTTATAGTGTTCTAAAATTTGATTTTCAGACAAATCTGTAAGCGAAAACATTTTATCTGAACCTTTAATTTTACCGCTACAAACTAAAAAAATAGTATGTCCTTTTCTATGTTTTTTTAACCAAGAAAGTATAGCTAACATATTAATTTGACAAAATAAATCATGCTCAAACCATAAAACAATTTCTTTACTATTTTTTGTATTACAAAGACTTCTGTATTCTTTTAAAGTTAAATTGATGAACATTTCTTTTGAAACATTATAACTATTTTTAAAGAAGTGAAATCTTGTATTCCAAAATTTTTCGCTACCAACGTCTGTTAACGTTTTACCTTGACATAACATTTCTCTCCAAGTTATAATTTTACCTTTTACTTGAAGTTTTTTAAGATAGTTTGTTGTACAATCTCCGTTAGTTATATGTAAAGTTTTGTTTAACATTTAGTATTTAATTACCCACCAACTCTTTTTACCTTAAAGCCTTTGTCTTTAAGCATCGTCATAATTTTGTCTCTATAATCTCCTTGTATAATAATTTTATCATCTTTAAAACTTCCGCCAACAGATAATTTTGTTTTTATCTCTTTTGCTAAGATTTTAAAATCAGAAGTTGCGCCATTATAACCTTCTAAAATTGTAATTGGTTTCCCTTTTCTTTTTTCGTATTTACAAATTATAGGATCGTCTTGTAACCAAACATTCGATTTTTCTTTTTTTGGTTCTTCGGATTCTTTATGCTCTGGAAAAAGGTTTTTTAATTGATCTTTTAAATCCATTTAAATAATTTGATATTAATTTTTTAAAACACAAAAGCGTAATTTAATTTTAAATTACGCTTTTGATTTAAAAATTATTTTTTTAACCCTAATTCTCTTAAACGTTGATCTAAAAACTCTCCGGCAGTAATATCTTCGAATTGTTTAGGATTGTTTTCATCAACACAATTTTCTAAAACATCTAATTTCATTTCTGATATTGGATGCATAAAAAACGGAATGGAATATCTTGAAGTTCCCCACATTTCTTTTGGTGGATTTGTAACTCTATGAATTGTAGATTTTAGTTTATTGTTACTGTGTCTAGATAACATATCACCAACATTAATCATTAATTCATCTGGTTCTGCCATAGCATCAATCCAATCGCCATTATGATTTTGTACTTGCAAACCTTTACCTTGTGCACCCATTAATAATGTTATTAAATTGATGTCTCCGTGCGCAGCAGCTCTTTCCGCTCCTTTAGGTTCTGTTTTTATAGGTGGGTAATGAATAGGTCTTAAAATACTGTTTCCGTTTTTAATAAAATTATCAAAATACGTTTCTTCTAAACCTAAATGCAATGCTAAAGAACGCAAAACGTATTTTGCAGTTTTTTCTAACATTTTATAAGTTTCTTTACCAACTTCGTTAAACTTTGGTAATTCTTCTACAAGAACATTTTCTGGATATTCTTTAGCTCTTTCAGGATCATCTTCTACATATTGACCAAAATGCCAAAATTCTTTTAAATCTCCTTCTTTTTTTCCTTTAGCAGATTCTTTTCCAAAAGAAACATAACCTCTTTGACCTCCAATGCCAGGAATTTCATATTTTTCTTTAGTCGCAACAGGTAGTTCAAAAAAGTTTTTTATTTCTTCGTACAAATCACTTACTAATTTCTCATCTAAAAAATGACCTTTTAAAGCCACAAAACCTATGTTCTCATAAGCGTGACCAATTTCGTCTATAAATTTTTGCTTTCTATTTTTATCATCAGATAAAAAATCGGCTAAGTTTACACTTGGTATTTTATTCATCTCTGTAGTTTTTTTATTAAAAACAGCCTATAAAGTTACTAAAAAATCAGTAATTGATAAAGTGTTCTTATTTTTTTGAAAAAGGGATTAAGTAACTTAAGGTATAATTAAAACCAAAACCTGTATTACTTTCGAAAATTCTGTTAAAACCAGGAGAAAATAAGGCTTTAACTCCGTCGGGATCTTTAACGCTCATCATTACTTTATAAGAAACACTAAAGCCGATGTAAAAATTGGTAAAAGTTTCTGCTTTGATACCCAACATAAGTTCAGACCAATGTGCGTTTAGACTAGTACTTGTTACAGCATTCGTATTTAATTCTGCAGGAAAGTAATTACCGTTTTCAGCATCAGAAACATTGGGTGTATAATTGTTAAGCGTTTGCTCAAATAAGCTAAAGCCATATCTGTAGCCTACAAAAATTTCGTTATTCATGTCTAACCAATTTTTGTAAGCATTGTAATTAAATCCTAAACGGATATAACTTCCTTTTGAAGTTGTATTTAAAAAATCTTCATTAGAAGTTTCTTCTTCGAAACCAGCTTCTGCAGCTAAATAAAAATTCTTTTTTAATCTGTAATCTCCAACTATTTCAAAACCGCTGTAAGCACCATCAATAGTACCTTTTATTGGTTTGCTAATATCTACACCTAAACGTAGTCCGTAATTGGTTTTATAAACAATAGAATCTGAAACTTTGTCTAAATTATCATCCTCTTTTTGTGCTTGAGAATAACCATTTATAAAACTAAAAACAAAACAAAGACTAATGAAATATCTGAACATGCGCTGTAGTTTGGTCATTTAAATTCGTAATTGTTGCTGGTGTAAAATCGGTTATCCAAGTATTATTTTCTGATGAAAAAGTAACGTTGTTAAAAATAACTTTAAAACCACAAGATCTTGAAACAAATTCTTGTTCTGTATTATATTTAATGGTAAAAGTTGCAATTTCATTTGTAGCGGTAGAACCGTTTGTTGCATTTTTTTTAAGCGAATAAACTGTTTCTTCTGTTAAAGAGTTTAACGGTATTGCAATACTATCTTGTGTAACGCTTGTATACTGTGTAATAGTATCTTTTGTGCCCGACCAAATAGATAATCTTTGTACATTTTTAGACGTTTCTCTATTGGTTTGATCATAAAAAGTTATGATTAACTTTGGAGTTACTGGGTTTTGTAAACAAAAATCGTCTTTTTCGCATGCCGAGAAAATAGCGATTGCAAGTAATAAGAAAGGAATCAGTTTTTTTATCATTTAGATAAATGTTTTAATTTATTTCAACAGATTAATCTTCTTCTTCAACTTCTACAATTTTATTAATTGCTGTCGCTAATTTAAAATCTAATTCTGTTACGCCATCTTTATCGTGCGTTGTTAATTTAATTTCTAAAGTATTATAAATGTTGGTCCATTCTGGGTGATGATTTAACGCCTCACATTCAAAAGCAATTCTATTCATTGCAGACATACAATCTTTAAAATTATCAAATTCAAAGTCTGTATGCAAAGCATTGTCATAATACTCCCAATCTACTAATTTTTCTAATTTGTTAGAAATTTCGAATTCTGTTAATTTTTTCATTTTTTTAAAATTTAAATTAATTCCTTTAAATATAAACTTTGTGAATTTAAAGTGAATTAAAAAGATGTTAAAACAAGTTTATTATTTTTCAAATAAAACAACAGTTTCTATATGACTTGTGTGCGGAAATTGATCTACCAAACTAATTTTTTTAATTGCATAACCAGCTTCTCTTAATAATTCTGTGTCTCTTGCTTGCGTTGCTGGATTACAAGAAACATATACCATTCTATCTGCATTTAGATTGATAATTTTTTTAAGCGTTTTTGGTGCTATACCAGCTCTTGCAGGATCTAAAATAATCGTTTTAATTTTATTTTGATATTCTGGATGCGCAATTAAAAATTTACCAACATCTGCTGCATAAAATTGTAAACCTTCAATATTATTTCTTTTTGCATTTTTCTTTGCATCTTCTATGGCAGAAGCAACAATGTCTACACCAACAATTTTTGCGTTTTCGCTTTTAGAAGCAACAATTTGACCTATTGTACCTGTACCACAAAATAAATCCATTACAACAGTATTGTCTACTTTGTCTTTATCTTCTAAAACGTACTCTACAACTTTAGAGTATAATTTTTCTGCACATTTTGGGTTGGTTTGAAAAAAGCTTTTCATGCTAATCTCGAAATTTAACCCTAATAATTCTTCTACAATTTTATCTTTACCATACACAAGGTCTAATTTACCTGCGGTTGCTATTGTTCTATCGCCAGTTTCATCATTAATTGTATGTAATAAACCTGCTAAACGATCTCCGAAAATATCTTTTAAAAAGTTTGCAAATTTATCTAAATCAAAATTTTCTAATTCTGGCGATGTAGTCACTAAATTGCACAATAACTCGTCTGTTTTAAAAGATTTTCTTACTACAAAATATCTAAAAAAACCAGTTTTTCTAGGACCGTGCCAAGGTTCTAAACCTGTTGCTTTACAATATTCTCTAATGTTATTTAGATTGTCTTCTAATTGTTTGTCAAATAAACCAGAATCTTTTTCTAGATTATCACCCATCCACCAAACACCACGTCTTTTAAAACCTAGTGTAAACTCGTCTTTATCTGTTTTATTAATTCTATCGTATCCAATTGCAGAAAAACCATATTCCATTTTATTTCTGTAATGAAATACGTTTGGAGATTTTACAAATTCGTCAAATAAATCTTCTATATTTTCTACTTTACCAATTCTTTTAAATAGAGAAAGTGTACTTTCTTGTTTGTATTTATGCTGTAAATCTATTGGTAATTGAATGTAAGGTGCACCAGGTATGTCTTGATACGGAACTGCAACTTCATCTTCTGATGGTTGTAAAACGTCTATTAATTTTGCTTCTGCGTATTTTTTACTAGACTTACTTATTTGCGCTTTTACCAACTGACCAGGTAATGTATTTGGAACAAAAATTACGAAACTACCTTCTTCGGAATGGATTCTAGCAATACCTTTTCCGCCAAAAGCATAATCTTCAATTTTTAATTCTAAAACCTGATTTTTTTTTACAAACTTGTTTCGTTCTCTACGTGGCATTTTAAAATATTTTGGTCTGCAAAATTAGTAAAAGATATTGATTAGTGTACTTGTTATTGCTACGAATTCTTTTAATTAATTATAAATAATAAAACTTTGCAGGTTTGCAATACGCGTTAGCGATTGAAACGGTATCCTTTTTGTTTTTCACAAAAAGATTTAGTGGAAAGCGCGACCTTTAGGTAACGCCCAAAAATTTTGTATTTAAAAGGTTTATTTTATTACTTTTGTGAAACTTCGGGGATGATTTCTTTCCCACGCTGAATTTCTGATAATTTTTCAGAAGGATAAAGGTAGAATAGGAATGGTTATTTTATAAACTTAAAACAATAAAAATGGCTGTTTTAGACAAACTTACGTCGCAAGAAGCGATAGAATTAGAGAACAAACATGGTGCGCATAATTATCATCCACTTCCGGTAGTATTAAGTAGAGGAGAAGGTGTTTATGTTTGGGATGTTGAAGGTAAAAAATATTACGATTTTTTATCTGCATATTCTGCAGTTAACCAAGGGCATTGTCATCCAAAAATTGTAGATGCAATGACAAATCAGGCAAAAACATTAAGCTTAACTTCTAGAGCTTTTTATAATGATATGCTTGGTAGATACGAAAAATTTGCAACAGAGTATTTTGGTTTTGATAAACTTTTACCAATGAATACTGGTGCAGAAGCTGTAGAAACGGCTTTAAAGATTGCTAGAAAATGGGCGTATGAAGTAAAAGGAATCGATGAAAATAAAGCAGAAATAATAGTTTGTGAAAACAATTTTCATGGTAGAACAACTACAATTATTTCTTTTTCTAATGATCCGGTTGCTAGAAAAAACTTTGGTCCGTATACAAAGGGTTTTCATAAAATAGAATATGATAATTTACAGCAATTGCAAGAAACTTTAGAAAGTAGTAATAATATTGCCGCTTTTTTAGTTGAGCCAATTCAAGGTGAAGCTGGTGTGTATGTGCCTTCTGAAGGTTATTTAGCTGCTGCAAAAAAAATGTGTGCAGATCATAATGTATTATTTATTGCAGACGAAGTACAAACTGGTATTGCAAGAACAGGTAGATTATTAGCTACTTGTGGTAACTGTTCTTGTCCAGAAAAAAATTGTTCTGGTACACCAGAAGTTAAGCCAGATGTTTTAATTTTAGGTAAAGCTTTAAGTGGTGGTGCGTATCCGGTTTCTGCAGTTTTAGCAAATGATAGTGTAATGAGTGTTATTAGACCAGGAAATCATGGTTCTACTTTTGGCGGAAATCCTATTGCAGCTGCTGTTGCAATGGCGGCATTAGAAGTTGTTACTGATGAGAAATTGGCAATTAACGCAGATAAGTTAGGGAAGATATTTAGAGCAGAATTAACCGAGTTTTGTAAAAATAATCACTTAGTAGAGTCTGTAAGAGGAAAAGGGTTGTTAAATGCTATTTTAATTAACGATTCTGAAGATAGTTCTACGGCTTGGGATATTTGTATTAAACTAAGAGATAATGGTTTGTTAGCAAAACCAACACACGGTAATATTATTCGTTTTGCACCACCTTTAGTGATGACAGAAGAAGAATTAATGGATTGTATTTCTATTATTAAGAAAACAATTTCTGAGTTTTAAAAAACTTACTGTAACAATATATAAAAAGCCACAAATTTACTTTTGTGGCTTTCTTTTTATAAATTTATTATTTTTGATGCTTTTCTAACTTAAAACAAACTTTAGTATGCAAAATGCAATTACCGAATTAGAGCAATTAACTTTAACAAATTCTGCTAGAAAGTTTCTAAAAGAAACAGCGAGTTGGTGTAAATTTTTATCTATTCTAGGTTTTATTTTAATTGGTTTAATGATTTTTGGAAGTTTTTTTATAGGTTCTATTTACAATAACTTTCCTGCAGCACAACCTGCACCTGTAGATATGGGCTTAATTATAACAATAACTTATATTGTTTTTGCTTTAATTTACATTTTACCAGTTTATTATTTATACAACTTTTCAGTAAAAATGAAAAAAGCCTTAATTTCTAAAGATGATGCTGTTTTGGCAAAGGCATTCGAGATGTTAAAGTCGCATTATAAATTTATTGGTGTTTTAACCATTATTATAATATCTATATATTTCTTAGGAATTATAATAGGTGTTCTAGGCATGACAAGTGCTATCTAACACAAAAAAAAACCGGAAGTCAATAGCTTCCGGTTTTTTTTATTAATTGTTTTTGGTACTATCTTTTTTCTTATTAAAAAGACCGCCTAAAACATTTTTAATTTTATCTTTAGTTTTATCTGTAGTTGATGTTGAATCTTTTTTATCTGATCCAGATAATAAATCTTTCAATTTATCTTTACCTTGATTAATTAGACTTTGCTTTTGTTTTTCTACCAAGCTTTTTACTAAATTTTCTGTTGCACTTTTAATGTTTGATGAAAAATTAGGACTCGAAAAACTACCCGTTAAAGTTGCATTTACAGGAATACTTTTAACTTCTGCTGCGTCTTTAGGAGTTAGTTTTGCAATTGCATTTGTTACCGAAGAACCTAGATATTTTACAGGCACATCAAAAGTAATATTGTAATTCATAGAATTGTCAAAACCATGAGAACCACCAACATTAATTGCAACATCTTTGTATTTAAGATCGAATGGTTTTACGCTAACTTCACCGTCATTAAACGTAAATAAAGCGCTTACATCGTTTAAATTTAATTTACTTACATCTAAAAAATCTACTTTAGAACCTAATAAACTTAATACTTTAGAATTACTAGCTTTTAGTTTTGTGTTTAATAATTGTCCTAATAAATCACCTGAAATAGATTTTAATTGAGGCGTCATATCTTCACCTAAATTACCAGATACTTTAATTTTAGAATTAATTTTACCTTCTACAGATTTTGCAATAGGTGCAATAGCTTTTAACATTTCTAATTTGCTAAAAGAATCGGCAATATTTAATTCGTTTAAGTTCAAATCCATATTAAATTTAGAAGTTGTTCCTTTCGTAGAAACTTCTCCATCAAAACCAATATTTCCTCCAAAAACACTAGTTTTTAAGTTTTTTAAACTAACGGTTTCATCTTTAATTAAAATTTTACCAGAAACTTTTTCTAAATTAATGTTGTCGTATACAACGGTGTTTGCGTTTGTATTTAAAGTAATGTCTAAAAAAGCAGGTATTTTTAATTTGCTGGTTGTATTTGTTGTGGTATTCTCATTAGATTTTGTTAAAAAATCATCAACTTTAAAGTTTGTTGAGTTTAGATTGAAACTTCCTTTTAACTTTTGATCTTTAAATAAAAAGCCATAAAAATTTTCTAAATTCCCTTTAATTGATAAATCAGAACTTCCTGTTTTTGCATCAAATTCTTCTAGTGAAATTGTATTTGTATTAAAATTTACAGAAGTTTTATAGATAATAAAAGGATTTGCAACATCATCACCAGAATATTTAAAGTTAGAAACAGCTACTTTCCCTTTATTTCTAATATTTTGATAATTGCCTTTATCGATAGAATTCATATCAAAATTAGTTGTAACATCCGCAGTTAAAATTCCTTCTAATTCATTTTCTAAAGCTACCGGATAAACTTTACTGATATTATCTAAATTAATTGTTCCTTTAGCTTTTAGGTTAATTGTTGCGTTATCTGTAATGTTTGCAATTTTACCTGTTGCATTAAATACATCTTTATCAATTTTAAAAGAAGTATTATTAATTGCAATGTAAGTGTCTTTAGCTAAACCTGTTTTATTAATAATATTGGCATCTAAATATATGTTATCTACAGATTTTGGTAAATCAGCATATTTAAACATTGCATTTTTAGATATAAATGATATGTCTAAAGTCGGAATTGTAGTTTCTGATAATGTACCTTTAATAATACCTTTTAAATCAAAATTACCTTCAGTTTTAATAGTATTTAAATTACCAGCATATTGTTTTGGCATTAAAGCTAAAAGGTTTTTAAAAGAAGATGTTGGTGTTTTAAAAGTGATATCATACAATTGATTTTCTTCTATTAATTGTATAAAACCGTTAAATTGTAATGGCAATTGATTAATGTAACCTGTGTTTTCTTTAAATGAATATTTTAAATTCTTTAAGTCGATTCCTAAAACAGCGTTAAGCTTTATATTTACATCATTTAGATAATTTACATTATCCATATCTAAAGAAACTTTAGCAGTAGTTTCTGTATCTAAATCTAGGACGTCTTGGGCAAAATTACCTTTACCTGTGTGATAAATACTATCTAAAGCTAATTTAATTTTGGTAGTTTCATCAAAATAGCTAAAATTTACATTTTGTAATTCATATTCTTTTATTGCTAAAGAAAGAGAACTGTCACTGCTATTTGCACTGTTTTCAGATTTTTTAGCAATATCATAATTACCAATATTATCTTTGTTAAGTATAATGTTTACGGCAGCATTATTTGCAGAAATACTATTAATTTCTAAAGTTTCTGATGCGCTTTTAAAAAGTTCTGTAATTTTTAAATTTAAATTAAGTTCTTTTGCATTAAACAAAGTATCACCTAAAAAAGGAGCTTTATTTGTAACATTGATGTCGTTTACTTTTAAACTGGCTAAAGGAAAGTTTCTTAAAAGGCTTAAATCTGTCTCTTTAAAAGTTACAATTGCATTTACGTTATTGTTAATGGTATTAGAAACCATTTGTACAATTTTATCTTTAAATAAAAACGGAACAGATATTAAGGCAATTAATAAAATTAGTATTGTAATTGCTGCCCATTTTAATATTTTTTTACCAAGAGAAGTTTGGTTTTTATCTTTCATCATAATAAGTATTATTATAAATTAATACACACAAAAATACCTCTTTTAAAAGAGGTATTTTAGTTTATATACTGTTAAAAGTAACTTTATTGAGTTAATTTTTTATTAATGATGGTGCATTGTTATTTAAACATATCCATACCAGGTATGTTTGGCATGTTTGTTTTTGCAGCAGCCGCCATTTCGTCTTCGTTAATTTTAGTAGCTTTGGCAATTGCTTTATTTAAAGTTAAAATTAAGTAATCTTCTAATTCTTCGGCATCAGAAAGCAAAGAAGGATCTATCGTAATTGCTTTAATTTCTCTATTTGCAGTAAGTGTTACTTGAATTTTTTTGTCTGCTGTTACTTCATCAATCAAAACAGAGTTTAATCTTGTTTTTGTTTTTTCTACTTCTTGTTGCGCTTCCTTTAGCTTATTCATCATTCCAGAAATATCTCCAAACATCTTTTTTTAATTTAAAATTAGATTACAAATTTACGAATTCATTATAGAAAAATGTAGGCTAAAATTGAGAAAATATTTACGGTAAACTCACTTTAATAATCTTATTTTTGCAATTGCTTTAAAAAATGAAGTAATGAAAAATATAGATACAAAAGCACCAATTGCAGATAAAGAATTAGCAATTTTAGAAAAGCATGGCGATGTTAGAGAAGATAATTATTTTTGGATGCGTTTGTCTGACGCTCAAAAACTATCTGAAGTTAAAGATGAGCATACAACCAAAGTTATAAATTATTTAGAGGAAGAAAACACTTATCACGATAAAGTTACAGCGTCTTCAAGAAATTTCGAAGAGAATTTATTTGAAGAAATGAAAGGCAGAATTAAAGAGGATGATTCTTCTGTGCCATACAAGAGCAATGGTTATTTTTATATAACGCGTTTCGAAAAAGGAATGCAATATCCTATTTTTAGTAGAAAAAAAGACAACTTAGAAGCAGAAGAGCAGGTTATGTTTAATGTAAATGAGATGGCTAAAGATTTTGATTATTTTCAATTAGGAGGCTTAAATATATCTACAAATAATAAATTAGTGGTTTTTGCTACAGATACTGTAAGTAGAAGACAATATTTTTTAAGAATTAAAAACTTAGAAACCGGTAAAATTTATAAAGATATCATAGAAAATACTACAGGAGCCTCTGTTTGGGCTAACGATAATAAAACTATTTTCTACACTAAAAAAAATCCGCATACATTAAGAAGTGAAAAAATTTATAGACATATTTTAGGTACACCAACTTCTGAAGACGTAGAAGTTTACCACGAAAAAGACGAAACTTTTAATGCGTATGTTACAAAATCTAAATCAGACAAGTATATAATCATAGGTTCTAGTAGTACAGTATCTACAGAAGCACAATTTCTAGATGCAGATAATCCTACAGGTTCGTTTACAATGTTGCAGTCAAGAGAAAGAGATTTAGAATATAGTGTTTCTCACTTCGAAGATCATTTTTATTTATTAACTAATAAAGACGACGCTACTAATTTTAAGTTGATGAAAACGCCTGTAACCAATACAACAAAAGAAAATTGGGTTGATGTGATTCCGCACAGAGAAGATACATTATTAGAAGATTTCTCTATTTTTAAAGAATATTTAGTTCTAGAAGAACGCACAAACGGCTTAAATAAAATTAGAATTAAACGATGGGATAATGTAGAAGATTATTATTTACCTTTTACAGAAGAAACCTATTCTGTGGGTGTTTATGCCAATCCAGATTTTGATACAGATGTGATACGTTATTCTTATAATTCGATGACAACTCCTGCTTCTATTATCGATTTTAACATGAAAGATAAATCGAAAGAAATTAAAAAGGAGCAAGAAATCTTAGGAGGAAAATTCAATAAAGAAAATTATAAAAGCGAACGCGTTTGGGTTACTGCCAGAGATGGTAAAAAAGTAGCAGTTTCTTTAGTATATCATAAAAACACTGTTTTAAACGAAAATACGCCATTGTTACAATATGCCTACGGATCTTATGGTTATACAATTTCAGACGGATTTTCATCAACTAGATTAAGTTTATTAGATAGAGGTTTTGTGTATGCATTGGCGCATATTAGAGGAAGCGAATACTTAGGTAGAAACTGGTATGAAGATGGTAAAATGTTAAACAAAAAAAATACGTTTACAGATTTTATAGATTGTTCTAAGTTTTTAATTGAAAATAATTACACTTCTGCAGCGCATTTATATGCAATGGGCGGTTCTGCTGGTGGATTGTTAATGGGAGCAATTGTAAATATGAATCCTGAATTGTATAACGGTATTATAGCTGCAGTTCCTTTTGTAGATGTTATTTCTACAATGATAGATGAATCGATTCCGTTAACCACCGGAGAATATGATGAGTGGGGAAATCCTAACGACAAAGAATATTACGATTATATAAAATCATATTCACCTTACGATCAAGTAAAACCCCAAGATTATCCAAATATTTTGGTAACTACTGGTTTTCACGATTCTCAAGTTCAATATTGGGAACCTGCAAAATGGGTTGCAAAATTAAGAGATTTAAAAACTGATGATAATATATTGTTGCTAAGAACAAATATGGAAGCTGGACACGGTGGTGCATCTGGTCGATTTAATGCATTAAAAGAAACCGCTAAAGATTATTCGTTTTTATTAGCTTTAGAAGGTAAAATTGATGCGAAATAATTAAATTTTAATTCAATTTCGTAATTCAAAACGAAAATGTACTTTTGCAGACGGTAAAAAGACAATCAAACATCATTATTTATCGGTAATGATGTTTTATTTATGCATGTAGAATGGTAAAGAATAGCGCAATTAATAATAGTATTTTAGAATTAGTAGGAGAAACACCGTTAATTAAACTTCGTAATATCACAAAGAATTTTAAAGGTAATTTTTTTGCTAAAGTAGAAGCTTTTAATCCTGGCCACTCATCAAAAGACAGAATTGCGTTACATATTATTAATGATGCAGAAAAAAAAGGGATTCTTAAAAAAGGAGCTACAATTGTAGAAACAACTTCGGGTAATACCGGTTTTAGTTTAGCAATGATAAGTATTGTTAAAGGATACAAATGTATTTTAGCAGTTAGCGATAAATCTTCTCAAGATAAAATTGATTTGTTAAAAACAATGGGAGCAGAAGTGCACGTTTGTCCTGCAAATGTTGCTGCAGATGACCCTAGATCTTATTACGAAGTTGCTAAAGCAATTCATAAAAAGACAAAGAATTCTGTTTACATCAATCAATATTTTAACGAGTTAAATATTGAAGCGCATTATAGATCTACCGGACCAGAAATTTGGAAACAAACAGAAGGTAAAATTACACATCTTGTTGCAGCAAGCGGAACAGGAGGAACTATTTCTGGAACAGGTAAGTACTTAAAAGAACAAAATCCTGATATTAAAATTCTTGGTGTAGATGCCGTTGGTTCTGTTTTAAAGAAATTTCATGAAACAGGTGAATTCGATGTAAATGAGATCAAACCATACAAAATAGAAGGTTTAGGAAAAACGTTAATTCCTACAGCAACAGATTTTGATGTGATTGATGTTTATGAAAAAGTTTCAGACAAAGATGCTGCATTTGCCGCAAGAGATATTGTAAAACAAGAAGGTTTGTTTTGTGGTTATACAAGTGGCGCTGTAATGCAGGCTACCAAACAATATGATGCTATGAACTTTTTTGACAAAGACAGCTTTGTTGTAGTAATTTTTCCTGATCACGGTTCTAGATATTTAAATAAAATTTACAACGATTCTTGGATGAAAAATCAAGGGTTTTTAGATTAATTTTTTTCTTTTTTTGCTCTTTTTAGCTTAATTGTATAAACTGTTAAAATTTGTTAACTTTGCAAACTTCAAAAAACAGAAGACAAAATGACGACAGATTTATTTGATAGAATTGTAAAAGATAAAGGCCCTTTAGGTAAATGGGCAGATAAAGCAGAAGGATATTATGTTTTTCCAAAGCTAGAAGGACCAATTTCTAATAGAATGTCTTTCAACGGAAAAAAAGTAGTTACTTGGAGTATTAATGATTACTTAGGTTTAGCAAATCATCCTGAAATACTAAAAGTTGACGGAGAAGCTGCATTAGAACACGGTATGGCTTACCCAATGGGTGCTAGAATGATGTCTGGTCACACGCCTTTACACGAACAATTAGAAAGAGAATGTGCAGAGTTTGTTGATAAAGAAAAAGCATATTTATTAAATTTTGGTTACCAAGGTATTATGTCTGCAATAGACGCGTTGGTTACTAAAAACGATATCATTGTTTATGATATGGATACGCACGCTTGTATTATCGATGGCGTTCGTTTACATTCTGGTAAACGATTTGTATATCGTCATAACGATATGGAAAGTTTCGAGAAAAACATTAAACGTGCCTCTAAAATGGCAGAAAAAACAGGAGGAGGAATTCTTGTAATTTCTGAAGGTGTTTTCGGAATGAGAGGAGAGCAAGGTCGTTTAAAAGAAATAGTTGCATTTAAAAAAGAATATAATTTTAGACTTTTAGTTGATGATGCGCATGGTTTTGGTACATTAGGTAAAGACGGTAGAGGTACTGGTTTTGAACAAGGAGTACAAGATGATATCGATGTTTACTTTGCAACTTTTGCAAAATCTATGGCAGGTATTGGTGCATTCTTAGCCGGTGATGCAGATGTAATACAATATTTACAATATAATTTAAGATCTCAAATGTTTGCAAAATCTTTACCAATGGCAATGGTAAAAGGTGCATTAAAACGTTTAGATATGATTAGAACAATGCCAGAGTTAAAAACTAAATTGTGGGAAAACACAAATGCGTTACAATCTGGTTTAAGAAACGCTGGTTTCGATTTAGGTACAACACAAACATGTATTACTCCGGTATTCTTAAAAGGAGATATTCCTGAAGCAATGGCTATGGTAAACGATTTAAGAGAAAATCACGGAATCTTTTGTTCTATTGTTGTATATCCCGTGATACCAAAAGGATTAATTATTTTAAGATTAATACCAACTGCAACACATACTCAAGAAGATATAGACGAAACAATTACTGCTTTTTCTGCAATTAGAGAAAAATTAGAAAACGGTACTTACAAGAAAATAGCAGCTCAAATTGCTTAATTCTTGTACATATACAATATTAAAAACAGCACAAATAAGTGCTGTTTTTTTTGTTTTAAATTTCAACAAAAAATTAAATTTTGATAAATATTCAACTTTAATTAAAATTTTACAGATATAGTTTGTTTAATTGAAAATAAATTTAGAATATTTGCATATATAAAAAAAGAACATGAATTTTATTCAATCACATCATCATCATTTTTACAATTGCAATCAAGCGATATAAAAATGTATTGAATAAAATCAAGATATTTATAAACCCGTTTGAGCAAATCAAGCGGGTTTTTTCATTTTAAAACCGTATTTGTTCAAACATCAAATAAAACAAAATGAGTAATTTAAGAATTGCAGTACAAAAATCAGGAAGGTTAAACGAAGATTCAATGAGAATCTTAAAAGACATCGGTATTTCTATCGATAATGGTAAAGATCAATTAAAAGCAGCAGCCAGAGATTTTCCGGTAGAGGTATTTTATTTAAGAAATGGCGATATTCCTCAATACTTAAAAGATGGTGTTGTAGATGCAGCTATTATTGGCGAAAATGTATTAATAGAAAAAGGAAGCGATATCGAATTTGTAGAGCGTTTAGGTTTTTCTAAATGTAAAGTTTCTATTGCTGTGCCAAAAGATTCTAATGCAAACTCTTTAAAAGATTTAGCAGGTAAAAGAATAGCAACATCATATCCAGAAACAGTAAAAAAGTTTCTAAAAGCACAAAACATCGATGCACAATTACACCAAATTAATGGTTCTGTAGAAATTGCACCAAATATTGGTTTAGCAGACGGAATTTGTGATATTGTTTCTAGTGGAAGTACGTTGTTTAAAAATGGTTTAAAAGAAATAGAAGTTCTTTTAAAGTCTGAAGCAGTTTTAGCTGTTTCACCAAAAATTTCTGAAGAAAGAAAAGCAATTTTAGATAAAATTCAATTTAGAATTCAGTCTGTTTTAAAAGGTAGAAACTCTAAATATGTATTGTTAAATGCACCAAACGATAAATTAGAAGATATTTTAAATTTATTACCAGGCATGAGAAGTCCTACTGTTTTACCATTAGCAGAAAAAGGTTGGAGTTCTGTGCACACAGTTATCAATAAAAATGAATTTTGGGAAATTATAGATGAACTTAAGGCAAATGGTGCAGAAGGAATTCTAGTTTGTCCAATCGAAAAAATGGTACTTTAAACTCGTTTCAGTATTTAAAAGAGAAATAAAAATGTTTTTTTGGGCGTTTTAACGGGCTTTTCGCACTCGCTTTTTTTCAGAAAAAGAAAAAAGAGCTCAAACAATTGCTTCAATCCCTAACGCTAGAGCACATTTATAAGAGATAGTAAATTATGAAAATCATTAATAATCCATCAAAAAAAGATTGGAATAAAATTTTAGAAAGACCAACAAAAACCGTTGATGATATCGAAGGTGTTGTAAATGAAGTTTTTTTAGATGTACAAAAAAACGGAGATGCAGCTGTTGATAAATACACAACTAAGTTTGATGGTGTTTCTTTAGATAATACATTGGTTTCTTCAAGTGAAATAGAAGAAGCAATTGCATTAGTTTCTTCAGAATTAAAAGAAGCAATACAATTAGCAAAGACGAATATTACAAATTTTCATAAAGCTCAAAAAACGGATAAAGTTTCTGTAGAAACAGCAAACGGAGTTTCTTGTTGGCAAGAAAAAAGAGCCATTCAAAAAGTTGGTTTATATATTCCCGGAGGTACAGCACCTTTATTTTCTACCGTATTAATGCTTGCAATTCCAGCACAAATTGCGGGTTGTAAAGAAATTGTATTATGTTCTCCGCCAAATAAAGAAGGTAAAATAAATCCGGCAATTTTATTTGCAGCCAATTTATGTGGTGTTACTAAAATTATAAAAGTTGGCGGAATTCAAGCAATTGCGGGTTTAACTTTTGGTACAGCAACTATACCGCAAGTTTATAAAATTTTCGGGCCAGGAAACCAATTTGTTACTGTGGCCAAACAACTTTCTACAAAGTTTGGGGTTGCCATAGATATGCCAGCAGGACCAAGTGAATTATTAGTAGTAGCAGATGATGCAGCTAATGCAAGTTATGTAGCATCAGATTTATTAAGTCAAGCAGAACATGGTGTAGATAGTCAGGTTATTTTAGTTTCTACATCAGAAAAATTAATAGCAGAAGTTTCAAAAGAAGTAGAGAGTCAACTTGATAAATTACCAAGAAAAGAAATTGCGTCTAAAGCCATTGCAAACTCGAAATCTATTTTTGTAGAAAATGATAAAATTGCTTTAGAATTAATTAATGAATACGGGCCAGAACATTTTATAGTTTGTACAAGTGATAATGATTTTTATGTTGATAATATAGAAAATGCAGGTTCTGTTTTTATAGGAAACTATACACCAGAAAGTGCTGGTGATTATGCATCTGGTACAAACCATACGTTACCAACAAATGGTTTTTCTAAATCGTATTCTGGTGTAAATTTAGATAGTTTTACAAAAAGTATTACTTTTCAGAAAATTTCTAAAGAAGGTATAAAAACTATTGGTAATGCAATAGAATTAATGGCAGAAGCAGAAGGTTTACAAGCGCATAAAAATGCAGTTTCTATTCGTTTAAAAGATTTGTAAAATAAATAATGTTGCTCTTTATTAGAGTTATTTTGGTATGAAAACAAGTAAAATTATTAGTGATTTAGTTAGAGATAACATCAAAGGAATAAAACCATACTCTTCGGCAAGAGATGAGTATAAAGATGTTGCTACAACAGAAATGATTTTTTTAGACGCAAATGAAAATCCTTTCGAAAATGGTGTAAATAGATATCCAGATCCTCAGCAAAACTCTGTAAAAGATTTATTAGCCACAATTAAAAATGTTTCAAAAGAAAATATTTTGTTGGGTAACGGAAGTGATGAGGTTTTAGATCTAATTTTTAGAGCATTTTGCGAACCAAATAAAGACAATATTATAACATTACCGCCAACTTACGGTATGTACAATGTGCTGGCAAATATCAATGCAATAGAAAACAGAGAAGTTTTATTAGATGACAATTTTCAACCAAAAGTTTCACAAATTTTAAAAACTGCAGATAATAATAGTAAAATTTTATTTTTATGTTCGCCAAATAATCCAACAGGTAATAGTTTTACAGTGCCAGCGGTTAAAGAATTATTGATAAAGTTTAAAGGTTTAGTAGTTTTAGATGAAGCTTACATAGATTTTTCTGAAGAAGAAAGTTGGTTGCAAAGCTTGCAAAAATATCCTAATTTAATAGTAACTCAAACACTTTCTAAAGCATACGGTTTAGCAGGAATACGTTTAGGTATTTGTTATGCATCAACAGAAATAATCAATATTTTAAATACCATAAAACCACCATATAACGTAAACGAATTAACGCAACAAAGAGCTATAAGTCGTTTGCAAAAAATAAATGAAATTGATAATGAAATTTCTCAATTAAAAAGTGAAAGAGATCGCTTAAAAAAGGAACTAGAATGTTGTGTCGATTTTATTGAAAAGGTATATCCTTCTGATGGAAATTTTTTATTGATAAAAGTAGATAATGCCACAAAACGATACAATCAATTAATAGAATTAGGTGTAGTTATTAGAAATAGAACAACACAACCGCTTTGCGAAAACTGTTTAAGAATAAGTGTTGGTGTTTGCGAAGAAAATCAAAAATTATTAAGAGCTTTAAAATCTCTTGTGTAAAGTAATTCTGAGTTTTAGAATTCGATAAAATTTATTAATATGAGTAAAAAAGTACTATTTATAGACAGAGACGGAACTTTAGTTTTAGAACCGCCAGTAGATTACCAATTAGATAGTTTAGAAAAGTTAGAATATTATCCTAAGGTTTTTAGATACATGGCAAGAATTGCCGAAGAATTAGACTTTGAGTTGGTTATGGTAACCAATCAAGATGGTTTGGGTACAGATTCTTTTCCAGAAGATACCTTTTGGCCTGCACAAAACAAGGTGATTTCTGCTTTTGAAAAAGAAGGTGTTGTTTTTTCTGAAGTTTGCATAGACAAAACCTTTCCGCATGAAAATGCAGAAACAAGAAAGCCAAGAACTGGTTTGTTAACTAAATATTTTTCTGAGGATTATGATTTAGAAAATTCTTTTGTTTTAGGTGATAGAATCACAGATATGGAATTAGCAAAAAATCTTGGTGCTAAAGGAATCTTTTTATCAGAAAACCCAGAATTAGGCGCTGATGAAATTGAAACTTCAAAACAAGAAATTCTTGATTGTATTGCTCTAACTTCTACAGATTGGAAAGAGATTTATGAGTTTTTAAAATTAGAAGATAGAGTATCAGAAATTACTAGAAATACCAATGAAACTAAAATTTATATCAAGTTAAATTTAGACGGTTCTGGTAAAAATGATATTGATACAGGTGTTAAGTTTTTCGATCATATGTTAGATCAAATTGGTCGTCATGGCGCAATGGATTTAACAGTTAAAGTTGACGGCGATTTAGAAGTAGACGAGCATCATACTATAGAAGATACAATGATAGCTTTAGGTGAATTATTTCATAAGGCGCTTGGTAATAAATTAGGTATAGAACGCTACGGTTTCTGTTTACCAATGGATGATTGTTTAGCGCAAGCTGCTGTAGATTTTGGAGGAAGACCTTGGTTGGTTTGGGAAGCAGATTTTAAACGAGAAATGATTGGAGACATGCCAACAGAAATGTTTTTACATTTATTTAAATCGTTTACAGATGGTGCAAAATGTAACTTAAATATAAAGGCAGAAGGCGATAACGAGCATCATAAAATAGAAGGAATTTTTAAAGCTTTTGCAAAAGCAATGAAAATGGCCGTAAAAAGAGATGCAAACAAAATGTTTTTACCATCTACAAAAGGAGTGTTATAAAATTGCCTTTAGCTGTTAGTTGTTTGCTGATAGCCAAAAGTTAAAAGTAAAAAAATGAAAGTAGTAATTATAGATTACGGAGCGGGAAATATTAAAAGTATTCAGTTTGCTTTTAAACGATTAAGTTTAGATGCTGTTTTATCTAATAATATTGATGAAATAAAAGCTGCTGATAAAGTTATTTTTCCTGGAGTAGGAGAAGCAAGTTCTGCAATGAAAATGCTAAAAGAAAGCGGTTTAGATAAAGTAATTCCTACTTTAAAACAACCTGTTTTGGGTATTTGTTTAGGTATGCAATTAATGTGTAATTCATCCGAAGAAGGCAACACAAAAGGTTTAGGTATTTTTGATGTTGATGTTAAAAAGTTTTCTAAAGCTGTAAAAGTCCCACAAATGGGATGGAATGTAATTTATAATCTAAATTCAGATTTATTTACAGGAATTAAAGAAAAAGAATTTATGTATTTGGTACATAGTTTTTATGCAGAAAATTGTAAAGAAGCAATAGCAACTACAGATTACGAATTAGAATATGCTTCTGCATTGCAAAAAGATAATTTTTACGGAGTACAGTTTCATCCAGAGAAGTCATCAAAAGCAGGTGAACAAATTTTAAAAAACTTTCTAAATTTATAAAATTATGCCTTTTGCTATTTGCATTTAGCAGTTCGCTAAAAGCCAAAAGCCAAAAGCTAAAAACTAAAAGAATGAGAATAATTCCAGCCATAGATATTATAGACGGAAAATGTGTTCGTTTAACAAAAGGAGATTACGATACAAAGAAAATTTATAACGAAAATCCGTTAGAAGTTGCTAAAGAATTTGAAGATGCAGGTATCGAATATTTACATGTTGTAGATTTAGATGGCGCAAAAGCAAGTCAAATTATTAATTATAATGTGTTAGAACAAATTGCCTCTAAAACAAATTTAAAAATTGATTTTGGTGGTGGTTTAAAATCTGATAAAGATTTAGAAATTGCTTTTAATTCTGGCGCAAATCAAATTACAGGCGGAAGTATTGCCGTAAAAAATAAAGAAATTTTTGAAAGTTGGATTGCTAAATACGGATCAGAAAAAATTATTTTAGGTGCCGATTTTTATCCTGATAATTCCGGAGGCAAAATAGCAACCAATGGTTGGCAAGAAGAAAGTTCTTTAGAATTAATACCGTTTATTGCTGATTATCAAAAAAAAGGAATTCAGTATGTAATTTGTACAGATATTTCTAAAGACGGTATGTTGCAAGGACCAAGTTTTGAAATGTATAAGCAAATATTAACCGAAGTACAACCTTTAAAATTAATTGCATCTGGCGGAATTTCTTCTTTTGATGAAATTCCAAAATTAGCAGAAAATGGTTGCGAAGGAGTAATTATAGGTAAAGCGATTTATGAGAATAAAATCAGTTTAAAACAATTAGAAAACTTTATAATAAAAAAATAGTGATTTGCTTTTAGCAGTTTGCTATTTGCAAAGAGCCAAAAGCCAAGAACCAAAAGCTATAAATAATGTTAACAAAAAGAATAGTGCCTTGTTTAGATATTAAAAACGGAAGAACTGTAAAAGGTGTAAATTTCGTAAATTTAATAGATGCAGGAGATCCGGTGGTTTTAGCAAAACAATATGCAGAATTAGGTGCAGACGAATTGGTTTTTTTAGATATTGCTGCAACGTTAGAAAATAGAGGAACCACCTTAGACATGGTTTTAAAAGTAGCCGAACAAGTAAACATACCGTTTACAGTTGGTGGCGGAATTTCTTCTGTAGAGCATGTAGACAAATTATTACAATGTGGCGCAGATAAAGTTTCTATAAATTCTTCTGCAGTAAAAAGACCCGATTTAATTAACGAATTAGCAGATAAATTTGGTAGCCAATGTGTTGTTGTTGCTATTGATGCGAAACAAATTAATGGCGAATGGTTTGTGCACTTGGCAGGCGGAACAATACCTACAGATATCAAACTATTTGACTGGGCAAAAGAAGTAGAAAAACGTGGCGCAGGAGAAATATTATTTACTTCTATGGACCATGATGGCACAAAAGCAGGTTTTGCAAATGAAGCATTGGCGTATTTATCAGAAACACTAAACATACCAATTATTGCTTCTGGTGGCGCTGGTTCTATCGAGCATTTTGCAGATACTTTTACTAAAGGAAAATCTGATGCAGCACTTGCAGCAAGTGTTTTTCATTTTGGTGAAATACCAATTTTAGAATTAAAGGAAGCTTTAAAAAAACAAAATATACCAGTAAGAATTTAAGTTCTAAATTTTACCAATATGAAAGATTTAGAGTTTATAAAATATCAAGATCAATATCATAAAGAGTTTAAAAGTATAAATTTACATTGGTTAAAGAAATTTGAACTTTATGAAAAAGCAGATGATCTGTTATTAGATAATCCTAGTTTATTTATAAAGAATGGTGCACATATATTTTTAGCTAGAATAAATAATGAAATTGTTGGAACTATATGTTTAAATCCTATAAATAATAATAGTAGTGAAATTTTAAAATTAGCCGTTATTGATGGTTATAAAGGTTTAGGAATAGGTTATAAATTAATGCAAATTTGTATTGATTTATGTAAACAAAATAATGTTGAAAAAATTGTTTTAGAATCTAGTACAAAATTAGAAAAAGCTCTAAGTTTATATGAAAAATTAGGCTTTAAGCATGTAGAAATTAAGGATACACATTTTGTAACTGCGGATATAAAAATGGAATTAAAATTAAGATAATGAATATAGATTTCAATAAAAATAATGACGGATTAGTGCCAGCTATTATTCAGGATGCGACAACAAAAAATGTTTTGATGTTGGGGTATATGAATGAAGAGGCGTTTAACAAAACAAAAGAAACAAAGTTAGTCACTTTCTTTTCTAGAACTAAAAATCGTTTGTGGACTAAAGGTGAAGAGAGCGGAAACACTTTAAATCTAGTTGATATAAAGCTAGATTGCGATAATGATACACTTCTTATTCAAGTAAACCCAAATGGACCAACTTGTCATACAGGAACAGATACTTGTTGGAAAGAAGAAAATACACCAAATTATGGTTTCTTTTCTACTTTAGAAAATGTAATCACAGAAAGAGTTGCAAATAAAGACACAAAGAAATCTTATGTTGCCAGTTTGTTTTCTAAAGGAATTAATAAAGTAGCCCAAAAAGTAGGTGAGGAGGCAGTAGAAACTGTTATTGAAGCAATGGATAACAATGACGACTTGTTTTTGTATGAATCTGCAGATTTAATGTTTCATTATTTAATGTTGTTACAAGCAAAAGGATTTACATTGAAAGATATTGAAGCAGAGTTGATAAAAAGGCAGAAATAAACTTTGTTAATTAGCAGTAAAAACAATTGTTTTGCCATAATTATTAGGCGCATCGCCTGAAGCAAAAATCATTTTTGTTTCTGAAAATTCTTTTAATTCTAATATAAATAAACGGGTTTTAAAATTATTCTCTAAACTTTCTCCACGAGAAACGTTTAGAAATATTTTGCCCGTTTTTTCGTAAAAATTTAAAGTGAATGTAGCGTATTGTTCTGTAGGATTAGGATAGAAACAAGATGTGTTGCCTAATGTGGCTTCAACTTGTTCTTTATTATGATAAAAAGTAAAAGTGTCATCTACATAACAATCATTAAACTCACTTAATATATCATTTGCAAAATTTAAATAAAATTGATTTACTGTCCAGGTTTTAGAAGAATCATCATTTATTTTTTTTAAATCTGCTGCTGTATATTTAAAATCTATTTCGTTGTTTTCTTTACTGCAATTAAACAATAATAATGTGGTGAAAATAGAAAGTAATACATAGATTTTTTTCATGATTGTTGATTTTACATAGTTTTTAACCAACTATTATGCCAAGAGCATATAATCACATTTTACATGTAAATAAGTTAATTATTTATCAAATTTAAAGTAACAAAATAAATATTTTGTTTGGTCATTTTTGCTTTTAACCAAGCGTAAAAACTCATTAAGAAAATATCTTCATTATTTCTATTTATCCAATTAAATGATTTTTCTACTCTATTGTAGAATTCAATAGTTGTAGCTATTTCTGGTTTTTTATAATAGATTTCAATCAATTTTAAATAAGAGATTACTCTTTCTTGATTTATTGCAGATAAATGTTTAAAATAATTTCTTTTAAAACTTACAAACCTAGAATCTACCAAATCAATATTTCCTAAATCAATATGAAGTAAAATTTCTATAAGATTTTTTTTAATGGTCCATACAATTCCTGCTTTATCTATATACCAATTATCAGTATGATAAAAAGTAGCCAACAAATTTTTAGCTTTTTCTAAAGACTCATTTTGATAATAATAAACAATAAGTGAAAGTAAAATGTCTAATTGAGAAACAAGATTTACGTTTTTATTAGTAATATAAGGTTCTAAAAGCTCTATGGCTTTTTCTTGTTGATTATGATAGTTGTAATTTAAACTCAATAATAAATGATAATTTGGAGCAAAATCAGAATAATATTTTTGCTTTTTTTCATTCATATAAAAATACATTAATGCTAAATACTTCTTAGATTCTGTAAATTTTTTGCTTCTAAAAAGCGCATTTGCAATAAGGTATAACACTTCTATATGATAGTAAAGCTGTTTGTCTTTAGATGTATGATGCTTGATAATAGCATAAGTGTTTACCAGAAATTTTTCAATATTCCAGTAATCAAATTTTTGCGCTGAAGAAATGCTAGTAATTTTAATTATTTGATATAAAGATTTGAATGATAAGGAATCTGAAATGATAATATTTTGCTCTTTTAAAACATTTTCAATCAGTGTTTTGATATCTTCTTTTGATTTTTGCTGTTGATATTCGGCTAATGAAATTCTAATTTTAGCACAAGCAATATTAATGTTATCTTCTATAATTAACTGCTTTTGATTGTCATTAAAAGTGGAAATAAGATTATCAAAATTTAAAGTTTTATTTAAATGAGCATATTCAATTTTAGTGTGATAAATTTCGTTTAAAATTGTATAAAGTTGATGTTCATTAGCAATATTTTCAGTTTTGTCTAAAATTTGATATCCAATTTTAATTTGTCCTTTTTTAAGGAAATTTCTTGCAGAAAGAATGTATTTAATCAATTGTATGTCAATTGAATTTTCTTCTTTCATACTTAGATTTGCTGTAAAATCAATCAAAGACTTAAATAACCTTTTTCTTAAAGCGTGTAATGCTACTTTATTTTGTTTGCCATATAATTTCTGAGAAATCTCTGTAGAAGAAAAGTTGTCCGACAATAAAAGACGAACTAACTGAATGTTTTTTGCATCTTTCCTTTTGTTCTTTTTCTCTAAGTATAAAATAAACTCTTGCTGGTTTTCTTTGGTAAAAGTTTCTAATATTTCTTTTAAATTTATCATTATATCGTCAGTAAAATATATGTAAATATACTTATTTATTGTTTTACTTGTGTTATTGGTTATTTTTAATCGTCAGTAATTGGTTCAAATTAAATTCTAAGAACTTCAAAACTGTCGCAAATTTGTATCATAATTATTAAACTAAAAATTATGAATTATCAAACAACAGTTTCATCGAAAGAAGAGACTAAGAACAAAAGAGCAAAGAACAAATTAAAAAATGAATTGAACCAAAAACCAACAGCTGCTTATGTAGGTGCAACTTGGGGAGTTGTAATTATTGGGTTACTTTCTTATTGTATTGGGCTCTGGAATGCAACCATGCAGTTAAATGAAAAAGGGTATTATTTTGCTATTCTTTTAATGGGAATTTATGCTGTTATTTCTCTACAAAAAGCAGTAAGAGATAAAGCAGAAGACATCAAAGTGAGCGAAATGTATTATGGTATTAGTTGGGTTATTGTAATCGCATCTTTACTATTATTAATAGTTGGACTGAGAAATGCTGATTTACTTTTAAGTGAAAAAGGATTCTACGCCATATCTTACTTATTAAGTTTATTTGGTGCAATTACTGTTCAAAAAAATACTAGAGATCTTGATTTTATCAAAACTAAAACTGAAGAAGAAAATAGTTAGTTTGATAATGGTTTGTAAACCAAAACCTCATAAGTTTAAGCTTATGAGGTTTAAAAAATAAACGATCAAAAATATTGTGAGCGTTTTCTAAGTAAAAATAGAAAGTTTAATACTCATTCATTAGAATTACTTTAAGGTTAGGATAGTTTTTTTTAAACTCTTTTTCTAAACCAATTACATGTGCTGCACCAACAATAATAATATTTTTTGTTTTTTTAGAACCTAAAATTTGTTCAGCAATGTTTTTAGCCATTCTCATATTTCTTTCGTCAAAATATTTCCTTCCTTCTTTACAGCCTTCAGTGTCTTTAATCACATAAGAAAATGAAGCCATATCATGCAATTGCTGCAATGATTTTCTTTTATTTGTATGTTTGCCCAATTTTCTAAAAATAGCAGGCAAAATAGCGCTATTATAACTTTTTTTATACAATTTAGAATTTGCTGTGTTATTGCCATTTTTAGCACCTTCCTTACTACACTTATTCCAAGCTAAATGGTATTCTTTATTGGTTTGTTGATCATCCATATTAATCACTTTTTTATGATTCATAGCTAATGCTAATTTATATGTCAAATCTCCATCTTCATGTCTTGTTGGGTTTTTAGATCCATTTACACCATATTTTTTTAAATAGGTGTATAATTCATAGTTTCCATTATCTCTTTTGTAAATAAATGATTTAATAAGGTGATCTAAATCATCATCACTCATACTTGAAAAATCTTTTCCAATAGTAGCGTTAAATTTAACGTTGTTATAATTAAAAGTCTTTTGTAAAGAATCTGATAATTTGTAAAATTTTTGATATCCTTTAGACCAACCTTTTTTTAAATATTCCCAAGAAATAGAATCATTGGCCATTGGCGATTCTACATAGATTGCTTCTGGTTTGTATTTTTTTGCAAATCGTAACATAGGTTTGTAGCTATTTTTTGCAATTTTAGGTACTGTGTGCATTGTGCCAACAATTAAAATTTCTTGTTGATTTTCTTGACTTGATAAATTAGAATTTGATAAAATAAATACGATAATTAATGTAATTAGAGTTTTCATAATGAGGTTTTAATTGATTAAACTTTCTGATACAAAACTATAAACTAATCAACAATAAACTCAGTATTTATAAGTGTTTGGGGCGAAATACAGCTATTCTGTGGTAGAATTTAAAATGCTTTTTACATTATTTTGATACGTTTTAGAAACGGGTACTTCTATGTGGTGAAATAAGAGAATAAATAGTTTGCTTTTTTCTGTTTTCCATTGTAAAAAGTGATAAGGATTTATCAAATAAGAACGATGAGTTCTTAATAATTCTGGAAACTCATTTGCAATCACAGAAAGTTTATTTCTAATTAAAGTCTTCTTTAAAATAGAACCATTTAAATAAAAAACTTCTATATAATTGTCTGATGATTGTATGCAAATTACATCATTAAAAAGTAAACGCAATCCTTCGTAATTACCTTCGCCTTTTATTTCAATTTTTTTTGCTTCAGTTTTTTTATTTTTATATTTTCCAAAAGCAAATCTTCCAAAAATAACAATTGGTAAAATTGTTAAAAAAGCAGGTATTAAAATTGCTTTTAAGTGATAGCCTAAAGTATATGGGTATGGTTCTCCGGGTACTACTGCATATAAATAAAATAACCTTGCAGCTATAATACTTATTATAACATAAATTAATAGAAATAATATTTCTGATATAACATACCAATTTTCTTTGTATTTTTTAAATAAAATCTGTTGTATTGGTATAAATACCAAATAACAAGTTCCTACCAACAATCCATATAAAGACATGTAAAGTGGCATTTCATCATCTTTAAATTGATTAACGTCAAAAGGTTCTGTGTAAAACAAGAATATAAACACCCAAATAGACAAACCAAAAGCAACAATACAATGGTTTTTTATTGATGGATCAAAAGGATATTTTCTATACAATAGTTTTTTCACTAATTAGTTTTTTTTTGTAAATCTTAACTAAGATAGCTTCTAATATAAAAATAAATAAGAATAACAACCTAGCAAACATTGGAAGTAAAAAAGCAAAAATACCAGCCAAAACCCAAATAATAAATGCAATTAAAGCTCGGTATTTAAAATATTTGGCTAAAACGGGGGTTATGCCAGTTAAACCTTTTTCTTTTTTAGGAATGTAAATGTTAAGCAAATAATTAAAAAAACCAATTGCAGATAAGTTAAAGCAGTAAAAAGCAAATGGGCCTTTTAACATAAAGCCTCTAACATAAAACGCAGTTGAAAAAGGGAGAAGAACTATAAAAAATAAAAGGAAAATATTGTATCGTAATACCTTTTTATTTATTGTAGAAACATATTTCATAATTCTCATATGTGCTACCCAATATAAAGCTATCACAATAAAACTAACTATTAGACCAATAATACTTGGAATTCTATTTTGTAGAATTTGTAAAGTATCTGCTGCTTTTAACTCTTTATAAGTTGGTGCTACAATGTCTAAGACTAAAAGTGTAATTGCAATAGAAAAGACAGCATCACTAAAACTTATTACACGTTGTTTATCAAAAATTTCTCCTTTCATTTATTCAAATAAATATATAAAATTAAATACACTATTTCTAAAATTTCTTAAAAATAGGTTTAAAATATATTTATAAGAAGATAAAACTTATAATCTCTTTAAAATAATTTTAATGTTTAGTTATAATTTCTTTATCAGTATAAGAACTGACGAAAATTTATGCATTGTTTATTTTTAATAGTAGTATTTTCGTTGTTTAAATTTAAATAGATGTTTTTAAAAAATTCTAAAATATTAATAGTTCTCGCTTTTTTTACAATTTACGTTGTTTGGGGGTCTACATATTTGTTTAATAAAATCGCTGTAACTGCTTTACCAGCTTTTTTTATGGCATCTGTAAGGTTTTTAATTTCTGCAGTTTTAATACTTATAATTTCTAAAATTATGAAGTTAAACTTAAAAATCTCTAAAAAGCAATTAATTAACTGTGCTGTTTCTGGATTCTTTTTTTTAGTTTATGGTAACGGAGTTTTTGTTTGGGCTTTAAAATATGTAGACAGTGGTTTTGCTGCATTATTGGCTGCTACACAACCATTGTTTGTGCTAATTTTATTAAGATTGATAGATAGAAAACCAATGCAAAGACAATCGATTATTGGTGTTGGTTTAGGTATAGTAGGCATGTATCTTTTGGTTAGTCAGAAATCAATTACAACTTCAGAAGGTAGTTTGTTGGGTATCTTTATGATTCTTACATGTGTGTTAAGTTGGGCTTATGGTGGTGTTTTTGTTTCTAAAGCAGATTTACCCAAAAACTTTTTTGTAACTACAGGATATCAAATGCTGTTTGCTGGATTGTTATTATTATTGATGAGTTTTTCTTTTAATGAAACAATGTCTTCTCCTTTAAATTGGGCAATAGAAGTTCAGTTTTCTGTAATTATGCTAATAATTTTTGGAAGTATTATTGCTTTTACAGCTTTTAATTATTTACTAAAAGTAGTTTCTACAGAAAAAGTAGCAACTTCTGCATACGTGAATCCTATTGTGGCTTTAGTTTTAGGTTGGTATTTTTTAGACGAAGAATTAACCACTCAATCTATAATTGCATCTGTAGTTTTGTTATCTGGAGTTTACTTTATCACTTCAAGAAAAAGAAAAGTGAAAAATGTTACAGGTACTTCTAAAACCTAAATAAAAGCATCGATAAAATTCCTAAAAACATAATAATTTTTAGTAAATTACTAATAATACTATAGTTTTTTTTAGTTCTTGCAAACCAAATTTTATATAATAAATAGAGTAGTGGTAGGCAAATAAAGAGTAAAATATACCAAAAGAATAATGATTCGTTTTTTATTGATTGTAAGATAATTAGTATAAAAACTAACATTATAGAACTGATAAAAAAAGCAATTCTTGCAGATCTTTTTCTTCCTATAAGAATAGGCAATGTTTTAGCTTTTATTTTTAAATCTCCGTTTACATCTTCAATATCTTTTATAATCTCTCTAATTAATGTTGTTGTAAAAGAAAAGAACAAATAAATAGCAATTATTAAATCAGAAGAAATTTTTGAACTAGGTTCTAAATTTGTGCTAATAAATTCGAATTCAGAAACTAAAAAAATCACTAAAGCACATAAGAAACTTACAATAAGATTACCAATTAAAGCGATTTTTTTAAAACTTTTAGAATAGAAGAATAGGATGATCGCAGTTACAATAAAATATAATGAGTTTAAAGGTGTATTTGTTGCGATGGAAACAATAATACCAAGAGCTAAACCAAAGATGTTAAGTAAAATATAAAAAGACCAAGCTTTTTTAATCGAAAAGTTTTTATCTAAGAATAATTTTGATGGCTTGTTTATTTTATCAGTTTCAATATCAAGAATATCATTTATAATATATCCGCTTGCTGTAATTAAAAGTACAGCGGTCGTTAAAATAATAAAATTGAAATGCGATAATAATGTATTTGAAGAGTGAGATTCTAATAATGCGTATTTAGTTAAAACCATTGTTAATAAAACCATTAAGAGGTTTTTATAACGAATTAGTTTTAAAAAAACAGGCATTTTAGTTGAAGTTCTTTTTAATTCTAGCTAAATCTCTTTTATTATCTCTGTCTTTTAGCGTATTTCTTTTGTCGTGAATTTGTTTTCCTTTGGCTAAGGCAATTTCTAGTTTTGCAAATCCTCTATCATTAATAAATAACCTTAAAGGTACAATTGTATTTCCTTTTGCTTCTACATCTTTTTTTAAACTACGTAATTCTCGTTTGTTTAATAACAATCTACGTTCGCTTTTTGGCTTATGATTAAAATGATGCCCAAACATGTATTCTTGTATATACATATTCACAATAAACAATTCTCCGCGATCATTAAACTCGCAAAAACTCTCTGTAATTCTTGCTTGACTTAATCTTATAGATTTAATTTCTGTTCCGGTTAATTGAATTCCGGCCACAAATTTATCTAGAATTTCAAATTCGAATCTCGCTTTTTTATTCTGTATGTTTATTTTTTTCTGTACAGCCATAGACTGATTTTTTGTTTAAAAATTTTTAACAAAGATACATTTTTACATTCGGGAAAGAAACGTAATTTTGAATTCTATTCTAGAACTAATATTCTTATAAAATGAAAAAAATAGTATTACTTTTTTTACTGCTTGCAATTTCTTGTAAACCTGCTAAGAAAGAGTTGAATGCACAAGAAATTATAGATAAAACAATGGTTTCTTCTGGTGCAGATAAAGTTAAAAACTCTAAAATTGGGTTTAAGTTTAGAGATGTTGATTACGCTGCGGTTCGTAAAAATGGAAATTTTGAGCTATTTCGATTTACAAATAATTCTGATCATAAAACTGTAGAAGATGTACTTTCTAATAATGGATTCAAGCGTTTTGCTGATGGTAAATTAGTTAAAACAAACGATTCTATAGCAAATGTTATTGCTAATGCGGTAAACTCTGTGCATTATTTTTCTGTTTTACCATTTGGTTTAAATGATAAAGCTGTTCATAAGAAATTATTACCATCATCAAAAGTTAAAGGTAAAGATTATTATAAAATTGAAGTTACTTTTTCTAAAGACGGAGGAGGAGAAGACTTTGAAGATGTATTTATTTATTGGATTGGGAAAGAAGATTTTTTAATTGATTACTTGGCATATTCTTACCACACAAACGGTGGTGGAAAACGTTTTAGAGCTTTAAAAGAAGAGTCAGTAAAAAACGGAATTCGTTTTGTCGATTTCGAAAATTACAAACCGTTGCATAAAGAAATTTCTCTTATTGATATTGATAAAGCTTTTGAAAAAAATGAGCTTAAAAAAGTATCAGAAATTATTTTAGAAAATATTGAGGTTAAATTACTTTAGTAGTTTAAAAATAAAAAAAGACTTGTAGTTTTATTGATATCTAATTACAAGTCTTTTTCTAGTATTAGAAACCATTATGCTAATCAATTTTTTCAATTTTACTAGTTTTATCATCACCTGAAATAGTAACAATAAATAAACTGGCATTGTCATTATCGCTCATGTTTTCATACATCTTTTTACCCAATATTCTATTTGTAAATACAGGTGTTGTGTTGCTATGACCAACAATTAACACTGTTTTACCTTTGGTATTTGCTTTAAATACAGAGTCGTACATTTTACCAGGATTGTAACTTGTAATATTTAAATTTTTACTGCTAGCAGTAGGTTTTGCAGTTTGTTGTGTTCTATTGTAATTTGTAGAATACACGGCATCTAAATCGATATTTTTAAAATATTCTGCCCATTTTTTAGCTCTTTTTAATCCATTTTCATTTAAATCTGGATTTTTATTACCGCTATCTGTTCTGTCTTTTTCTGCATGACGAATTAAATAGTAAGTTGTTGTTTCTTGAGAGTTACAAGAAACTAATAAACTAAAAATTAAGCCAATTACTAGAATATATTTTTTCATGATAATTTGTTTTGATGTACGAATATAAATAAAAAAAAAGCGATACTTATTAAAGTACCGCTTTCTGCTAACTAACTAATTAACCTAACTAAACTATAACTCTTCTACCAAATCTGATTGATTTCTAAACACTAATTTGTCATCAAAAGAATCTAAAAGAATAATACTATCTGTTGTGATTTTTCCTGATAGAATTTCTTTAGAAAGTTGGTTTAAAACTTCTTTTTGAATAACTCTTTTTACAGGTCTTGCACCAAATTCTGGTTGATATCCTTTTTTAGCCAAATAACTTATAGCTTCATCTGTAGCGTCTAATGTTATTTCTTGTTTCCCAATCATTTTCTTTAAACTTTCAATTTGAAGTTTTACAATCTCAAAAATGTCAGATTGTTTAAGTGGTGTAAACATAATTACATCATCAATTCTGTTTAAAAATTCTGGTCTAACAGATTGTTTTAAAAGGCCTAAAACTTCAATTTTAGCCAATTCTGTAACAGCTTCTAAATCTGCTTTAGGGTCGCTAAATTTCTCTTGAATTATATGACTTCCCATATTAGATGTCATAATAATTATGGTGTTTTTAAAATCTGCAACACGTCCTTTATTGTCTGTTAACCTACCTTCGTCTAAAACTTGTAATAAAATATTAAAAGTATCTGGATGCGCTTTTTCTATTTCATCTAAAAGCACCACAGAATAAGGTCTTCTTCTAACTGCCTCTGTAAGTTGCCCACCTTCATCATAACCTACATAACCAGGAGGCGCACCAACCAATCTACTAACAGAATGTTTTTCTTGATATTCACTCATATCAATACGAGTCATGGCATTTTCATCATCAAAAAGATATTCTGCCA
Source organism: Polaribacter sp. BM10 (assembly GCF_002005425.1). Classification (GTDB taxonomy): domain Bacteria; phylum Bacteroidota; class Bacteroidia; order Flavobacteriales; family Flavobacteriaceae; genus Polaribacter; species Polaribacter marinaquae. Next base: position 687,088 of record NZ_CP019704.1, read on the forward strand.
ATGCTTTTGCTAATTCTGTTTTACCAACACCTGTAGTACCTAAAAATAAAAAGCTACCAATTGGTTTGTTTGGGTTTTGCAAACCTGCTCTAGATCTTCTAACGGCATCAGAAACTGCAACAATTGCTTCTTCTTGACCTACAACTCTTTTGTGCAATTGTTGCTCTAGTTTTAATAATTTTTCTCTTTCAGATTGAATCATTTTTGTAACCGGAACACCTGTCCATTTTGCAACAACTTCTGCAATATCATCTAAAGTAACTTCTTCTTTAATCAAAGAACTTTCAGTTTGATTTTCTTGCAATGTTTTTTGTAAAAGCTCTAAATTTTCTTGAGCTTGTTTAATTTTACCATATCGCAACTCTGCAACTAAGCCATAATTACCCTCACGTTCTGCTTTTTCTGCTTCTAGTTTAAAGTTTTCTATTTCTAATTTTGCATTCTGAATATTATCGACTACTTCTTTTTCTGATTTCCATTTTGCATTAATTTCATTGCGTTCTTCTTTTAGATTTGCCAAATCAGAACGTAAAGATTTTAATTTAACTTCATCTTTCTCTCGTTTAATGGCTTCGATTTCAATTTCTAACTGCATAACTTTTCTATCTAAAACATCTAATTCTTCTGGTTTAGAATTGATTTCCATACGCAATTTAGATGCCGCTTCATCCATTAAATCGATGGCTTTATCTGGTAAAAACCTGTTGGTAATATATCTTTGAGATAATTCTACAGCACCAATAATGGCTTCGTCTTTAATGCGAACTTTATGGTGAGTTTCGTACTTTTCTTTAATTCCGCGTAAAATAGAAATAGCACTTTCTGTGTCTGGTTCATCAACTTGAACTTTCTGAAAACGTCTTTCTAATGCTTTATCTTTTTCAAAGTATTTTTGATATTCATCTAACGTAGTTGCACCAATTGCACGCAGTTCTCCTCGAGCCAAAGCAGGTTTCAAAATATTAGCAGCATCCATAGCGCCTTGTCCGCCTCCTGCGCCAACCAACGTATGAATTTCATCTATAAAAAGTACAATATCTCCATCAGAAGTTGTTACCTCTTTTATAACGGCTTTTAGGCGTTCTTCAAACTCACCCTTATATTTAGCACCAGCAATTAATGCGCCCATATCCAAAGAAAAAATTAATTTATCTTTAAGATTTTCTGGTACATCGCCATCTACAATTCTATGTGCTAAACCTTCTGCAATAGCTGTTTTACCAGTTCCTGGTTCCCCAACTAAAATAGGGTTGTTTTTAGTTCTACGAGATAAAATTTGTAGTAAACGTCTAATTTCTTCGTCTCGACCAATTACCGGATCTAGTTTGCCATCTTGCGCTAATTGATTTAAGTTTTTAGCAAATTTATTTAAAGAATTATACGTTTCTTCTTGTGATTGAGAAGTAACTCTTTCTCCTTTTCTTAATTCCTCTATTGCTGCTTTTAAATCTTTTTCACTTACACCTTGGTCTTTTAAAACTTGTGCGATATTACTTTTCGATTTAAAAATTGCTAAAATTAAATGTTCAATAGAAACATAATCATCTTTCATATTTTTAGCAATAATTGATGCTTCGTTTAAACTTTTACCAGCTTCTCTAGAAAGCATTAATTCTGCACCAGAAACTTTAGGTAAGCTTTCTAATTGTTTATCTAATACTTGCTCTAAAATTGCTGTATTTATATTTAATTTCTTTAATAGAAAAGGCAAAACATTTTCGTCTACTTGTGTTAATGCTTTAAATATGTGTTCATTTTCTATTTGATTATGACCAAAACCTTGCGCAATTTGCTGCGCCATTTGAATGGTCTCTTGCGATTTTGTTGTATAGTTATTAAAATTCATTTTCTATTTTTTTGTTTTTTTGATAAGATTAAAGCAATTTTAATACCATTAGATTATTTAACTTTAAATAGGTCAAAATGTCTGTAAATCACTTGTTTTAACTGACTTTTTGACTGATGAAAGTTTCTTATATTTGTATCGACAAAGTAAAAAAACAAGTAAATGGGTATATTTAACAACGTATTTGGAGGAAATAGTGATAAAAAATCAAAACCAGAAAAAAAGTCATATTTAAACTGGATTCCTTTAAATAGTATAGATCAATTAGAGATTATAGAGAAACAATCTGAAACGGAGGCTGTTTTAATTTTTAAACATTCTACTAGATGCGGAATTAGTAGTATGGTTATAAAACAGTTTGAAAACCTTTTTTTAGAAGAACATCAGAATTTAAAAGTCTATTATTTAGATTTATTAAGTTATAGAAACATTTCTGATGAAGTAGGGTATAAGTTTCAAATTATGCATCAATCACCACAACTAATTGTGGTAAAAAATGGTGTTTCTGTGCATAATACATCGCATTATGATATCACTCAAACAAACTTATCAAGATTTATATAGCTTAAATTTGGGAAAAACCTATTTTAAGTCTTACTTTTGTAGCTTAAAATTTTTAAACTTTTGGCAGAAACAAACACTTCACAAGTAAAGGTAGGAAAAGAATTATACGGATATCAAAAAGATGCACTTCAAGAGATTTTTAATCGTTTTGAAACTGCACCAAAAGATTATCATTTATTATATCAATTACCTACAGGAGGTGGTAAAACTGTTATTTTTTCTGAAATTGTTCGACGTTACATAGAAAAATTTCAGAAGAAAGTATTAGTTTTAACACACAGAATAGAATTAAGCAAGCAAACATCTAAGATGCTTAATGAGTTTGGTGTGCACAATAAAATTATTAATTCTACAGCCAAATTAGACGATCAAAACGATTTTAATTGTTTTGTTGCCATGGTAGAAACGCTAAAGAATAGACTTACAGATGATAAGTTAGATATTTCTGATATCGGTTTGGTTATTGTAGATGAAGCACATTATAACTCTTTTACCAAAATATTTAAGTTTTTTAATGATTCTTTTATTTTAGGTGTAACAGCTACTCCTTTAAGTTCCAACATTAAATTACCAATGTACGAGAACTACCAAGAACTTTTTGTAGGAGAACCAATTCATCACCTAATAGAAAGTGGTTATTTAGCACAAGCAAATATGTATTCTTATAATGTTGGTTTAACTTCTTTAGAAGTTGGTGCTAACGGAGATTATACAGTAAAATCTTCTGAAGATTTGTATATGAATACAGACATGCTTACTAAATTAGTAAGCGCTTACGAAGAAACAGCTAAAGGTAAAAAAACGCTTATTTTTAATAATGGTATTAATACTTCGATACAAGTATTTCATGCATTTAAAAAAGCGGGGTACCCAATTGCCCATTTAGATAATACAAATACTAAAAAAGAAAGAGAGCTTATTTTAAAGTGGTTTCATAAAACACCAAATGCTATTATTACTTCTGTAAGTATTTTAACTACAGGTTTTGATGAGCCAAGTATAGAAGCCATTATTTTAAATAGAGCAACAAAATCGCTTACTTTATATTACCAAATGATTGGTCGTGGTTCTCGTATTTTAGGAGATAAGAAAACTTTTGATGTTATCGATTTAGGTAACAACTTTCATAGATTTGGACCTTGGGGTGCAGATTTAGATTGGCAAAAAATGTTTAGAGCGCCAGATTATTATTTAGATTCTATACTTTCTGATGAAGAAATCGAAAGTACTTTTAAATACGAACTACCTGCAGATATTAAGAAAGAATTTGCAAAGTCTACAGATACTTATTTCGATATGAAAAAAGTATATATAGATACAATTAAAGCAGGTGAATCTTCGAAGCGAGTATTAGAAAAATCGATAGTACATCATGCAAAAATGTGTATCGAAAATAGTGAAGATGTTTTTGATGCTTTAATTTTAGCAAAAATGATAGGCGAAGAAATTGATGATAGAATTAATAGATATGCTAAATGTATTTCTAAAAGTACACACAATTTTGTTACTTGGTTAAAAGACGATTATCGAAAGAAATTAAATGCATATTTACGTGCAAATTTCGACGAAGATTTCGAAAAAATTCATGGGCATCCGCCAATTGAAGAATAAATATAAAAAGCTCTGTTAATTCAGAGCTTTTTTTTGTTTTAGACTTTTTTAAAGTAATTAAAAAACATTTTTTACATTAAATATTATTTTTTTTGATAATAATAAGTCAAAGAATCTTAGTGTTTAAAAGAAGAAATACTGTATATTAAATAAAAGTAAATTTTTTTTCACTTTTGTTTTTTGTATTGAAAAATAATATACATTTGATTAACTTATTTAATTAAAATGTTTAGTTTTTCTTATCTCGGAAATAATTTTCTAACGGAGAATGAAAATTATATCGCATTTTGGAAATGCAACGAAAAAATTAAGGTATCTCCATTTTCAATTCTTCAAGAATTGCAGCTTTTTTCTAAGTTGCATGTAGTTTACTTGCAAATATTACAGTGATAAACCCTTTTTTAAAAGGTTATAATATCTATTCTAAAACTTAAAAATGTTTTAGCTTAGACAGGTTTATCATACAATTAATTTAAAAATAAAAGTGAACACAAAATATAAAGATTTAATCGAACAAACGTTCGATTTCCCTCAAGAAGAATTTAAAACTGAAAACAATAAATTATTCTGGCACGGAATAAATTTAATGGAATTAACAGCCAAATATGGTGCACCGTTAAAATTTACCTACTTGCCAAAAATATCAGAAAACATCAATAAAGCAAAAGAATGGTTTGAAAATAGTATGCAAAAGCATAACTATAAAGCAGACTATTTTTATAGTTATTGTACTAAAAGTTCTCATTTTAAGCATGTTTTAAATGAAGCTTTAAAAAATGATATTCATATAGAAACTTCATCTGCTTTTGATATCGATATTGTCAAAAAATTAAAAGCAGAAGGTAAAATTAAAGACAACACATTTGTAATATGTAATGGATTTAAAAGGGATCAATACATTAAAAATATTGGTGATTTAATTAATTCTGATCATAAAAATGTGATTCCTATTATTGATAATTTTGAGGAGTTACCGTTGTTGCAAAAAGAAACAGAAAAACCTTTTAAGGTTGGTATTAGAATTGCATCCGAAGAAGAACCAAAATTCGAATTTTACACATCTAGATTAGGTATTGGCTATAAAAATATTGTTTCTTTTTATGAAAGAGAAATTGCTAATAATACACAAGTAGATTTAAAAATGCTACATTTTTTTATCAATACAGGTATAAAAGACAATGCTTATTATTGGAATGAGTTGATGAAGTGTTTAAACGTTTATATCAACCTTAAAAAAGTTTGTCCGTCTTTAGATAGTTTAAATATTGGTGGTGGTTTTCCCATTAAAAACTCTTTGGGTTTTGAATATGATTATCAATATATGATTGATGAAATTATCAATCAAATTAAATTGGCTTGCAAAGAAGCAAATGTAGATGTACCAAACATTTTTACAGAATTTGGAAGCTTTACTGTTGGCGAATCTGGCGCAGCTATTTATGAAATTTTATATCAGAAAAAACAAAACGATAGAGAAAGATGGAACATGATAAACTCGTCTTTTATTACAACGTTACCAGATTCTTGGGCAATAAATAAACGCTTTGTTATGCTGCCAATTAATAAGTGGAACAAGCAGTACGAAAGAGTTTTGTTGGGCGGTTTAACTTGCGATAGTGATGATTATTACAATTCTGAACAACACATAAACGGAATTTATTTGCCTGTTTATGAGAAGAATAATCCGTTATACATTGGTTTTTTTAATACCGGTGCATATCAAGAATCTATTGGTGGTTTTGGTGGTTTGCAACATTGTTTAATTCCGCACCCAAAACACTTATTAATCGATAGAGATGAAAACGGAGAATTAACTTTTAACGTTTTTAAAGAACAACAAAAAAGCAACGAATTATTATCAATATTAGGTTATTAAAAAGAAAATAATCAATTAGATTTTAAATTTAATTCCTAATTGATTTTACAATTACAAGTATCTCAAATAAAATGAACACAAATAAAACATATGCAGGAATTCCGCAGGAGTTCGGAAACCTGTCAACTTCAAAAATAGTAATTATCCCTGTTCCTTATGACGGCACAAGTACATGGCAAAAAGGTGCAGACAAAGGTCCGGAAGCATTTTTAAATGCATCAGAAAACATGGAGCTGTATGACATAGAAACAGATACAGAGGTATATAAAGAAGGCGTTTATTTAGCTGACGCGATTACCGAAAAGTCATCTCCAGAAGCCATGGTAGAAGAAGTACATCAAATAACAAAAAAATATATCAATAGAAATAAATTTGTAACCGTTTTTGGTGGAGAACATTCTATTTCTATAGGAACAATTAGAGCATTTAATGAGTGTTTTAGCGATTTAACAGTACTACATATTGATGCACATGCAGATTTAAGAAAAGAATATGAAGGTTCTTCTTGTAACCATGCTTGTGCTGTTTATGAGGCAAATCAAAACACAAATTTGGTGCAAGTTGGTATTAGAAGTATGGATATTTCTGAAAAAAGAAATATGAATTTAGATAAAGTATTCTTTGCACACGATATGGCTGTAAATGAAGATTGGATGGAAGATGTTATCGACCAATTAGGTAAAAATGTTTTTATCACGTTTGATTTGGATGCTTTAGATCCGTCGATTATGCCATCTACAGGAACACCAGAACCTGGCGGATTGTTTTATTATGAAACGTTAGAATTTTTAAAAACAGTATTCGAGCAAAAAAATGTTGTTGGTTTTGATATGGTTGAACTTTGCCCAAATGATAATGAAAAATCATCTGATTTTTTAGCAGCAAAATTATTTTACAAAATGTTAAGTTATAAGTTTTCATCAAAAGAAGATTCTTATGATATAGGAGAAGATCTTACAAAAGAAAATGTGTTTAAAAAAGTGGCAAAATTTAAAAATGATGAAGATGAATACTAATCAAAAACCAATATCAGAATTTATAGAAAAGTATTTTCTTCACTTTAATGCGGCGGCTTTAGTAGATGCTGCAAAAAGTTACGAAACGCAACTTAACAAAGGAAACAAAATGTTGGTTTCTTTAGCAGGTGCCATGAGTACGGCAGAATTGGGTAAAATTTTTGCAGAAATGATTCGTCAAGATAAAGTTCATATTATCTCTTGCACGGGCGCAAATTTAGAAGAAGATGTGATGAATTTAGTAGCACATTCTCACTATAAACGTGTACCGAATTATAGAGATTTAACGCCGCAAGACGAATGGGATTTATTAGAAAAAGGTTTAAATAGAGTTACAGATACTTGTATACCAGAAGAAGAAGCTTTTAGAAGAATTCAAGAACATATTGTAAAAATTTGGAAAGATGCAGAGGCAAACGGAGAACGTTATTTACCTCACGAATATATGTACAAGTTGTTACTTTCTGGTGTTTTAGAAGAGCATTATGAAATAGATTTAAAAGATTCTTGGATGTATGCAGCGGCAGAAAAAAACTTGCCAATTGTTGTACCTGGTTGGGAAGATTCTACAATGGGTAACATTTTTGCATCTTATGTTTTAAAAGGAGAATTACAAGCTTCTACAGTAAAATCTGGAATAGAGTATATGACCTTTTTAGCCGATTGGTATACAGAGAATTCTAAAAACGGAATTGGTTTTTTTCAAATAGGAGGTGGAATTGCTGGTGATTTTCCTATCTGTGTTGTACCAATGTTGTATCAAGATATGGAAAGAACTGATACACCATTTTGGAGTTATTTTTGTCAAATTTCTGATTCTACAACCAGTTATGGATCCTATTCTGGAGCAGTTCCTAATGAAAAAATTACTTGGGGAAAATTAGATATAGATACACCTAAGTTTATCATAGAAAGTGATGCAACTATTGTGGCGCCTTTAATATTTGCTTATTTACTAGAAATGTAACACTTAAATTTTGCTTTTATGCCAATTGAAAAACTATATATATGAAAAGAGTAATTGTAGATTATGCAAAACTAACAACAGATATTTTAGATTTGTTGATAGAAAAATATCCTGATGGATATGATTATTCGGATATTTTATCTTTTAAAAATGCAAAAGGAGAGTATATAAAAGCTGTTGAAGTTAGGACAGAGGAAACCATTTATTTGGTGAAGATTAGTACTAAATTAGAGCAAACAATGGAAGATTATGCAGAAGATGAAGATTCTTTTGATGACGAATTTCAATTTAATGATTTAGATTCTTAATAAATAAAAAGCTCCGAAAATTTCGGAGCTTTTTATTTATAATCTAATTATTTCTTCTTTTTCAATTCAAAAATATCTTTTCTTCTGTCTTTTAAGTTTCTAACAGAACCAAACTTGTTCAAATCTTTTAATAAATCTAAATCAACATCAGCAATTAAAATCATTTCTGTGTTCGTAGTTGCTTCTGCTTTAATTCCGTTAGCCGGAAAAGAAAAATCACAAGGCGTAAAAACCATAGATTGGGCATATTGTATATCCATATTATTTACTTTTGGTAAATTACCAACACTACCAGCAATGGCTACATAACATTCATTTTCTATAGCTCTTGCCTGTGCACAATGTCTAACTCTAGAATAGCCATTTTGGGTGTCGGTTAAAAAAGGAATAAATAAAATATCCATACCTTCATCTGCAAGTAATCTACTTAATTCTGGAAACTCAGAATCGTAACAAATTAAAATACCTATTTTACCACAATCGGTATCAAAAGTTTTTAATTCATTACCACCTTGCATTCCCCAAACCTTTGCCTCATCTGGTGTAACATGTAGTTTTTCGTAACGGTCTGTTGTACCATCTCTTTTACATAGATAACCAACATTATACAATAAGCCATCTTTAATTTCTGGCATACTACCGGTAATGATATTGATATTGTATGTTATAGCTAATTCAGAGAATTTTTGAACAATTTCTGGCGTATATTTAGCCAACTCTCTTATGGCTTGCGATTCTGGTAAATGATTATTAGCAGCCATTAACGGTGCATTAAAAAACTCTGGAAAAAGTGCAAAATCCGATCGGTATGCAGAAACGGCATCTACAAAATATTCTGCTTGTTGCATTAATTCTTCTAAATCTTTGTACAAGCGCATTTGCCATTGTATTAACCCTAATCGAACCACTTTTTTATTACTTGTTGCTCTTTTAGATTTTTTTTGATAATAAATGTTATCCCATTCTAGTAATACAGCAAACTCACCAGAATTTTCATCACCTTCTAAATATCCCTTTAAAATTTTTGAAGGATGAAAATCATTAGAAATTTGAAAATTTAAAACAGGATCATGAATTTCTTTTCTTTTTACTTTTTCTATGTATTCTTTTGGTGATAATTTATTAGAAAACTTGTGATAATTAGGAATTCTACCGCCAAAAGCGATGCCTCTTAAGTTTAGTTTTTCTGTTAATTCTTTTCTATAATCATACAACCTTCTACCTAAACGTAAACCTCTATATTCAGATTTAATAAAAACATCAATGCCGTATAAAACATCACCGTTTGTATTATGCGTATTAAATGTAAATGCGCCTGTTATTTCTTTATACGTATGTTGGTCATCAAAACTATCGTAATCTAAAATTATCGAAAGAGCGCAACCGGCTAATTCTCCGTTAATTTTTATCACTACTTGTCCTTCTGGAAATTTATCAATTAAAGCCTTAATTTGGTATTCTTTCCAATAAGAATCTGGCATACTTGCATATGCTTCAATCATTGCTTCTTTTAACTGTTTGTAATCATTTAATGTTAAATAATGAAGCTCTATATTCTCTATGTTTTCTATCATTTTTAATACAATGGTTTTTTAAAATAGACCATTTTCTTAAAACAAAATTAGATAAAAAAAGAATTGATTTAACGAATTTTTAATAATTTATTTTACTGTTTTTTAGTGAGTTAATTGGTTTTCTAAAATAGTTTTTTTGTACTTGTTTGTAGCTTTTTTTAAACTTTCTGATAGTGATTTTAACCAAACCATATGATTAGAAATTAAATAGGCTTCTTGCAGTGCATGCAATGTTTTTTGATCTATTTCGGTATTGCCTTTTTTAATGCTTTCATCTCTTAAATTAGATAATTTTTGATACGAATTTAAAAGTTTGTTTTCTGCTTTTTCTACAATTTCTTCTGCTACTTTAGCATTGCTAGTTTTTGCTTGTAAATTGATACAAGCTAGTTGTAAAGAGTTGCTAATTTTATCAATTAAAATATCAAATTCTTTAGAAGCAGGAGTCGTTTTATGATTGATTATAAAGTTACCAATAGAAGCAATTGCAGAAACCATAGTTTGGTTTATGGTTACAATTTCATACACCAATTCAAATTCTTTTTGTTTTGATTTAGGATCTTGAGTTAATCTTTGAAAAGAAGCATTTAAATTACTTATTGCTAAAAACACTTCTTTTCTAGCTAAATTATAATGTAATTTATTGATATTTGGTTTTTTATATAGTTCTTGTGTTGCTAAAAGATAATTTTTATTCATTTTAAGCGCATTTACTAAAATTTGTTTCTGATTATCGATTTCCCAAGTAGGAAGTATTAAATAATTAGTTACAATGGCAATTATAGCTCCGATAATAGTATCTAAAACTCTGTACTGAATTACTTCATATGCATCAGGATTCATTAAAGAATATACAAATACAATACTTATTGTTACTAAAGCTGCTGCAGATTTATAATTTTGTTGCAACAATGAAACAGCAAAAATTAATGAAGAAAAAGCTAAAATGCTATAAACTACAATATTTTGAGTTATAGAAACAATACTTAAAGCAATTGCAGCACCAATTAAAGTTCCTATAATTCGATCTTTGGTTCTTAAACGTGTTAAACCGTAACTTGGTCGCATGATTACGATTATGGTTAATAAAATCCAATAGGTATTTTGTATTTCTAGAAAATACCCGAAGAGATAACCAAAAACCAGGGCAAATGTTAATCTTACAGAATGTCTAAATATGGTAGATTTTAAGCTTAAATTCTGTAATAATACATTAAAACGATATTCTTGTAATGTTAAAAACTGATTTGAACTTTCTCTTTTTAAAGAAATTTTAGATGCATCATGTACATTGGCCATTACACGTCTAATTACTCTTATTTCTTCTAATAATTGCTCTTGATAATCGTATAAGTTTTGCAACACCAAAGCACCTTCTCTTGCTTCTGGCAGTTGAACAGTTTCTACATATTGATTAATAGATTCTTTTGTTTTTGAAAGGGCTTTTAATAAAACATCTTTATTGGGTATTTTTTCGTTCTGAATTAATAATTCTGATAAAACAATAAGATGGTTTCCCATAATTTTGTTTAGTTTTTTTGATGCTTTTAAAAATGATTTTCGTTCCCCAAAAATAGAATCAATCATTTTATAATCTAAATGCTTAGCTTCAATTAATTCGAAAATCTTAATAGAGGAAACAAAAATTAGTAATTGTTTTTCTTCGTATCTAGATCTACCAGAGCGTTTTCTTGCGGTAAGTAATGCTTCTCTTAAAGTTTCGTGTTTTTCATTAATTTGATTCTGAAGAACAAAAGTTTTTTTAAGTAACTCGTCTCTTTTTGTTTTTTTAGTTAAAAGTTTTGCTCTTAATTTTAAATAATCGCCAATTAGTAACAAAGAATCAGATAATAATTGATTTTGATCTTTTTTAGGAACTAGTTTTTGAAAAATATAAGAAACCACTAAATACCATAATCCGCCAAGAGTCATTAAACTAAGATGAACTAATATTTCTTGAGTAGTTTGTTTCTGAATGGCAAAAGCAATAATCATTGCTAATAAACCAGAAAAAGAAACCAACGAAGCTCTAAAACCATATACAGATAATAAAGAAACTATAAACGAAATAATTGTTATTACTAAAATTAAAACTACTAAAAAAGGTTTAGCAAATAATATTGCTGCCGTAATAACCATTGATAATAGAATACTTATTAAAATAGCATTTACTTTTCTTTTGATACTTCCAGGTATATCACTTGGTGAATTTAAAAAAGTACCAACTGCAATTGCAGGTGCGTATTCGAAATAACCTAAAAAGTAGAGTAGGGCAAATGGTATTGCAATTGCAACCCCAATTCTAATGCCTCTATTAAAATCAGAACTTTTTAAGAATAACTCTAAATGTTTTAATTTCTCTTTCAAGATTTGTAGTTGATTGTTAAGTTTATAAGATAGTAAAATCTTCTAACTAAGTGTTTGTATTTTGATATTAAAAAAACAAACCTCATTTTTTAACTTAAAAATGAGGTTTTGTTTCTAAAATATAAATGCTATTTATTTGGCGGGTAAAACTTTACCAATACATTCTCCAAAACCAATTCTTATGGTATCATTTTTACAATGTGCACGCATAATAACAGTATCGTTATCGTTTATAAACTTACGTGTAGTTCCGTCTTTTAAAGTAATTGGGTTTTGTCCACGCCAAGTTAACTCTAACATAGAACCAAAACTATCTTTGGTTGGTCCAGAAATTGTACCAGAACCCATCATGTCACCAGCTTCTACAGGACAACCATTAACGGTATGATGTGCTAATTGCTGTGCCATCGTCCAGTACATGTATTTAAAATTAGAGTTTGCAACAATTGTTTCTTCACCATTTTCTGGCTGAATTCCAACTTGTAAATTAATATCGTAACTACCTTTTCCTTCTTGCTTTAAATAAGGTAAAGGCTCATGCACTTGCTTCGGATTTTCTGTTCTAAAAGGCTCTAATGCATCTAAAGTAACAATCCAAGGTGAAATTGTAGAAGCAAAATTCTTTCCTAAGAAAGGGCCTAATGGTACATATTCCCAAGCTTGAATATCTCTTGCAGACCAATCATTAAATTGAACCAAACCAAAAATATATTCTTCTGCTTCTTCGATAGGAATTCTGTCTCCAAGAACATTTGCATCCGTAGTAATAAATGCCATTTCTAATTCAAAATCTAATAATTTAGATGGTCCAAAACCAGGAGTTTTACTTCCTTCAGCAGGTTTTGTTTGTCCTAATGGTCTTCTAATTGGTGTGCCAGAAGGTATTATAGAAGAACTTCTACCATGGTAACCAATTGGTATATGCAACCAGTTTGGTAATAACGCATTTTCTGGATCTCTAAACAAAGAACCAACGTTTGTAGCGTGCTCTTTACTTGCATAAAAATCTGTGTAATCTCCTACAGATACGGGTAAGAGCATTTCAACTTCATCCATTCTAAAGATAATTTTGTCTTTATGGTTTGCGTTGTCTCTTAAACTGCCATTTGTTACATCAAAAATTTCTGCAATTCTGTTTCTAACCAAACGCCAAGTTTTTCTACCATCTGCAATAAAATCATTTAAATTATCTTGTAAGAAAATATCATCTGTTAATGGTATTCCTTCAAAATATCCTAATTGGTGTAAAGCGCCTAGATCAATAGCAAAATCGCCAATTCTACTTCCTATTGTAATAATATCATCTCTTGTAATAAAAACCCCAAACGGTATATTTTGTATCGGAAAATCAGAATCTTCTTCTACCTTTAACCATGATTTTCTATTCGGATTATTTGCTGTTATGATCATCTTATAAAAATCTTTATTTTGTTCAAATTTATGCAATTTTTTCTCATCTTTAAAATGAAATTTAACGAATAACTTATTTTTAACAATGCTTTTTTTTGAATTATATAAATCTTAATAAGTTCTTTAAAAATATACGAAAAAGTTATTTAATAGGATTTTGTTTTTTGTTACATTTGATACTTATTCAAAACAATTACAATGCAATTAGACAATCAAATTTTTGACCTTATTCAGGAAGAAAAAGAAAGACAATTAAATGGTTTGGAATTAATCGCTTCAGAAAACTTTGTAAGCGACCAAGTTATGCAAGCTCAAGGTTCTATTTTAACGAATAAATACGCTGAAGGATATCCTGGTAAAAGGTATTATGGAGGTTGTGAAATAGTTGATATTGTAGAGCAAATAGCAATAGATAGAGCTAAAGAATTATTTGGTGCAGAGTATGTAAACGTACAGCCACATTCTGGTTCACAGGCTAACACAGCCGTTTTTGCAGCTTGTTTAAAACCTGGTGATACTATTCTAGGTTTCGATTTATCGCACGGTGGACATTTAACTCATGGTTCTTCTGTAAATTTTTCTGGTAAATTATACAACCCAACATTTTACGGTGTAGATGAAGAAACAGGAGTTTTAAATTATGATAAAATTCAAGATATTGCAAATAAAGAACAACCAAAACTTATTATAGCAGGTGCTTCTGCATATTCTAGAGATATCGATTTTAAACGTTTTAGAGAAATTGCAGATAGTGTTGGTGCACTTTTATTAGCAGATATTTCTCATCCTGCAGGTTTAATTGCAAAAGGAATTTTAAATGATCCTTTGCCTCATTGTCATATTGTTACTACAACTACTCATAAAACATTACGTGGCCCAAGAGGTGGTATGATTATGATTGGTAAAGATTTTGAAAATCCTTTCGGAGAAACACTTAAAAGTGGTAAACCTAAAAAAATGTCGACATTATTAAATTCGGCAGTTTTTCCTGGTAACCAAGGCGGGCCGTTAGAACATGTTATTGCTGCAAAAGCAGTAGCTTTTGGCGAAGCTTTAACAGATGAGTTTTTAGAATATCAAATTCAAGTAAAAGAAAATGCAGCTGCAATGGCAAAAGAATTTGTAGCCAAAGGTTATAAAATTATTTCTGGTGGTACAGATAACCATTGTATGCTAATAGATTTACGTAATAAAAATATTTCTGGTAAAGATGCAGAAATTGCTTTAGGTAAAGCAGATATTACGGTTAATAAAAATATGGTTCCTTTTGATGATAAGTCTCCATTTGTAACTTCTGGTATTAGAGTTGGTACGCCAGCGATTACAACAAGAGGTTTAAAAGTAGAAGATATGAAAGCTGTTGTAGACTTTATTGATGAAGCGATTAATAATGCAGATAACGAAGAGGCTTTACATGAAATAGGTGAACGTGTTTCTGATATGATGAGCGCAAGAAGACTATTTGTAATGTAATTGTCTATAAAAATTATAAAAAAAGCATCAAGAATAATTTCTTGATGCTTTTTTTATATTAGAGACTTAAAAGTTGTTTTTACCAGCTTTTAACTTCTTTTTCTATTTTTTCTCGAGTTTCACCGTATTTTTCTTGAATTTGTCCAACAAGTTTATCAAATTTACCATCAGTTTCGGTAGATTTATCGTTGGTAATATTACTAAACTCTTCTTTAAATTCACCTTTTATTTGTTTCCACTTACCTTCGTTTGTATCCGTATTCATATTATTTAGTTTTATGTACTATTTCTAGTACTGGTTAATAATACTACAAATTTAAAACCTTTATATATAGAATGTTAGTGGTATCAATCGAAAGAATAACTCATATGAAATATTACTTGCTTTTTTCTGAGTTTTGAATTTTATCAGCAACTTTGTCATTATCTTTAGTAACACTATGTACTTGATCTTTTAATTTATCTTTATCTTCTCCTTTTAATCTATCTTTATCGCTATCAGTATCTTTATAGCCTTTTTTTACAGTTCCTTTTAAAGGATGTAAACCTCTTTCATGAACATCTCCAGAGTTTCCTTTTGTTACATTTTCGGCACTTGGTCTTTCTTTATTTGACATAATATTTTTCTTTAAGTTATAATACATCAAAATTAATTTTAATTGTACGGTTGTATTAACTAAAAAGGATTAAATAATGACTCAAAAGAAATAAAATCAGTTTTCTTTAGAACGTTCTAATAAGTTTTCTGGAATAGATTTTTTAGCTTTGGCTCCCATTTCTTTTAATTTCTGAACGCTTTTAATAAGGTTTCCTCTACCATCAACTAATTTATTCATGGCATTAGAATATTCTTTTTTACTGTCATCAATTTTTTTACCAATTCCAATTAAATCATTTAAAAGACCTTCAAATTTATCATATAAAGCACCCGCTTGTCTTGCTATTTCAAGTGCATTTCTTTGTTGTTTTTCATTGTTCCACATAGTATCTATGGTGCGTAATGTAGCTAATAGGGTAGAAGGTGTAACAATAACAATATTTTTATCGAAAGCTTTATTATATAGATGAGTGTCTTCATTTAAAGCAATTGCAAAAGCAGGTTCTATTGGAATAAAAAGCAATACAAAATCTGGAGATGCTATCTTATATATGTCTTCGTATTTCTTATCACTTAATTGTGTAATGTGTCTTTTTAAAGAATTTACATGCTCTTTTAAGAAAGTTTGTCTTAAACTTTCGTCTTCTTCATTTACATATTGTTCATAAGCCACTAAAGAAACCTTAGAGTCGATAATCATTTTTTTATTGTTAGGCAGATGAATAACTACATCGGGCAAAACCCTTTTGCCATCGTCATTTGTAAAACTTTGCTGCACAAAGTATTCTCGGTCTTTTTCTAAGCCAGATTTTTCTAAAACTCGTTCTAAAACGAGCTCACCCCAATTTCCTTGAACTTTATTATCGCCTTTTAAAGCTTTTGTTAAATTAATGGTTTCTTTACTCATTTGTAGGTTTAACTCTTTTAAACCAAGTATTTGCTGACGTAGAGCGGCATGGTAATCGATACTTTCTTTATGAGTTTTTTCAACCTTATCTTCAAATCCTTTTATTTTTTCTTGTAAAGGATTTAATATATTTTGAATATTTTCTTTGTTCTGAACAGTAAATTTGTTCGATTTTTCATCTAGAATTTTATTCGCTAAATTTTCAAATTCTTTCGTGAACTTTTGTTGTAAATTTTCTACTTCGCTTTTATTTTCCTTTAATTTGAGCTGAAGATTTTCAATTTCAAATTCTTGTTTTGATGTTATCGTAAGAAGTTTTTCTTTCTCTTGTTGATTATTTTTTAATTCTTGCTGATTTTCTATGAAGTTGTTTTCTAAAGTTTCTTTAGATTGAGATAACCTTATAGCTCTCTCTTCTAAAGTGGCATTTTCTTTCTCTAAAATCGATTTTTCTTTCTCAAAATTAATTTTTGAAATTAATTTACCAATTAAAAAGCCAAATATCAAAAAAACTACAGCAATTATTAAGTATATGATTATTTCTGTCATCATGTCGAATTAAGTCCTTAAATTTATCATTTATAAAAAGAACAAAAAACCTTTACTTTAGGTTTTTGTAAACAATTAACTTATCACTACCATTTGAAAGCAATATCTAAGTTTATTTTACATACTATTTTGGGTTGGAAGATTGAAAATGGTTTTCCGAAAGAGCCAAAGAAATATATTGTAATTGCCGCACCACATACTAGTTGGGTAGATTTTCCTATTGCAATTTTAACAAGAATGAGCGAAGGTATAATGGTTCATTTTATAGGAAAAAGTTCTCTATTTAAATGGCCGTTTGGTTATTTTTTTAGAATTCTAGGAGGTACGCCTGTAGATAGATCTAAAAGTAATAATATGGTAGATGCTGTTATTAAACTTTTTAATTCTAAAGAAGAATTTAGGTTAGGCATTTCGCCAGAAGGAACTCGGAAAAAGGTAGAAAAATGGAAAACAGGATTCTATTATATTGCAAAAGGAGCTAATGTGCCAATTGTTATGGCAACGTTAGATTTTGAAAATAAGACAGTTAAAATATCCGAACCTTATTACCCAACAGACAGTTTAGAGAAGGATTTTGATAATTTTAAGAGTTTTTTTAAGAATATTAAGGGGAAAAACCCTGAATTATTTTAAAGAATGTAGTTTTAATAAATAAAATTCACTAAGTTTGTAAGAGTAAATCGTTTTTAATAGAGATTAGGGGCTCTATTATTAAAAATTTACTTTATAGCATATGCTATGATGTAAGTCTTCAGTTCGCTGAAGACTTTTTTTTTATGAATTTTTTTCTACAACTTTTTCTGCAATACCAATAATTACTTCTGTAGCTTTTACCATAGATTCTACAGGAACATATTCATATCTTCCGTGAAAATTATGTCCGCCAGCAAAAATATTAGGACATGGCAAACCTTTATACGATAATTGAGAACCATCTGTACCACCTCTTATTGGTTTAATTACAGGTGTAATTTCTAAGTCTTTCATTACTTCTTCAACCAAATCTACAATATGCATAACGGGTACAATTTTTTCTCGCATATTAAAATATTGATTTTCTATAGAAACTTCAATTAACTCTTGACCCAATTTTTCATTAAAATCGAATGCTATTTTTTGCATCAAATATTTTCTTTTTTCAAATAAATCTAAGTCATGGTCTCTAATAATGTATTCTAAAACTGTTTTTTCTACATTACCATGCATGTCGTGCAAATGAAAAAAACCTTCGTAACCAGTTGTTTTTTCTGGCACTTCTTCTTGCGGAATAGCTGCCATAAAATCATTTGCAATTTTAAGAGAGTTTATCATTTTACCTTTTGCATAACCAGGATGAACCATTTTACCTGTAACAGTTACTTTTGCACTAGCAGCATTAAAGTTTTCATATTCTAATTCTCCTATTTGACTTCCATCCATAGTGTAAGCCCATTCTGCATCAAATTTATTTACATCAAATTTATGTGCACCTTTACCTACCTCTTCATCGGGTGTAAAACAAATTCTAATTTTACCATGCTTAATTTCTGGATGTTTAATTAGATATTCCATAGCGGTTACAATTTCTGTTACACCAGCTTTGTCATCTGCACCCAACAAAGTTGTACCGTCTGTAGTAATTAAAGTTTGCCCTTTATATTTTAGTAAATCTTCGAAATAATCTGGAGATAATATGATGTTTTTTTCTTCATTTAAAAGAATATCATTGCCTTGGTAATTTTCTACTATTTGTGGTTTTACGTTTTTACCAGTAAAATCCGGACTTGTATCAATATGCGCAACAAAGCCAATTGTAGGTACTCGATGTTCTATATTACTAGGCAAAGTTGCCATGATGTAACAATTTTCATCTAAATCTACATCTTGCATTCCAATTTCTCTCAATTCATCAACTAAAATCTTTGCTAAATCCCATTGTTTTTCTGTACTAGGAAAATTTGGGTTATTTGGATCTGATTCTGTATCTACAGTTACATACTTAATAAATCTATCTATAATGTGTTTTTTATCAATCATTTACTGTTCAATTTTAATTTTATCTATTAAAGTTAAAACTTTACAAATTCTTTTTTGCACTAAAGAATCGCCATATACTTCTGCTTTTATAGCTAAAGAACTAGTTTTATTTAAAGGTACAAATACTTGTAAAGATTTGTATTTAAAATTCTGTTTTTTACCAATAGAAACAACATAATAACTTTTTCTATTTAAAAAAGTTATTTCTTTTTGTTCTTTTTGAATTAGTTTATTAGTTAAGTTTTCGTGTTCTATTTTTAGCTTAAAAATATCATCTATTTCTATAGCGTTGTTGATGAAGTTTACGTCTAAAAGCAAACTTTTGGTAAGTTGCTTTGTGGTATCTGCTGTATAAATAGAAGATTGATAATCGTCTATAAAATTGCTTGTTTTCCAATTATTAGGCAAACTTATTTTAAAGTTGTTTTTAGCATCTGAAATTTCTTTTAAATTCTTAAAATAAATCTCATTACAACTAAGGTTTTGTTTTAGGTCTGATGACTTATTGCAATTGTAAAGTAGGAATAAAGCTCCTAAAATAAGTGCGTATTTAAAAAGAAATTTACAATTCAAGTTTTCCTATTTTATTTGCACCACCTAACCAAGCAGTATTTTTATTTATAAATTGAATGGTATAATAACTATCATTAGAAACTTTGTTCCATGTCAATCCACCATCTTTAGAGTAAGAAATACCAGTTTTACCTACTGCAAAAACTTCTTTTCCGTTGGTATTAGGTACATACTGTACGCAACTTTTGTAATTAGGATTTTCTGCATCTGCAATTAAAGTCCAAGTTTTACCACCATCTGCAGTAATTGCTTTGTTAGCCTTATTTTCTAATGGTTTAGAGTAATCGCCACCTATTGCAATTCCGTTATTTTTATCATAAAAATCGATAGAATACATTCCCTGTGGTCCGTTACCTTGTATTATTGGGGTTTCAAATAGTTGCCATGTTTTTCCGAAGTTATTAGACTTTAAAATTCTAGATTTTTTACCACCAGAGGCAATATAAACGGTACTACCAATTGTTTTAATATTGGTGTTACTTGCAGCAAAAAAAGCTTCACCTTCGGCTATTTCAGGTAAATTTTCACACGGAATTTTATGCCAGTTTTCTCCGCCATCATCAGTAATTAAAATAGAAGCACAATTCTCTGTAGGATCACCAACGGCAATACCATGCTTATTATCATCAAAAAATGCAATTGCATCATAAAAAACTTTGGCACCTTCTTCTGTATATTGTAAAGTAGCCTCCATATCAGAAATTTTATAAAGCAATGCAGGATTTGCAATGGATAATGCAAAGTAATCTGAACCATTAAATGCTAAACTTCTAAAATTAGGAATTATAGAATCTTTATATTTTATATTTAAAATAGACCAAGTTTTACCGTTGTCTACAGTGGTTCCTATAGTTCCGTTTGAACCAGCATAAACAACTGTTGTCGAATCTATTACTTGAATTGCTCTTATACTAGTAGTATCAATGTTATATGTTTCAACAGAAATTGCACTAATATTTCTTGGTAGATATTCTTGTTTACAAGAGATTAAAAAAAGGAAAATTAAAATAATACCGAATATTCTTCTCATTTTTGATATTTTTATACGACTAAAGTAATCAAATCATAATTGATAATGAAAAAAGCATTGGTAATTTCTGGCGGAGGAAGTAAAGGAGCATTTGCAGGAGGTGTTGCGCAGTACTTAATGAAACATGAAAACAAAAAATACGATTTGTTTTTAGGAACCTCTACAGGAAGTTTAATGGTATCTCATTTGGCTATGGATATGTTAGATGAACTTAAAGAGTTGTATACCAATGTTAATCAAGAAACTATTTTTAGTAACAATCCTTTTAAAATTAGAAAAGTTGCTGGTGAAAAAGTGATAAGCATCAACCACTTAAATACATTTTGGAATTTTTTAAACGGTAGAAAAACTTTTGGAGAAAGTAAAAATTTAAGATCTCTAATTAAGAAAAATGTTACCAAAGAAATGTATGTTAAAATTAGAGCGGCAAATAAAGAAGTTGTTGTTACTGTTTCTAATTTAACGGCAAATCAAATTGAGTATAAATCGATTAACGATTGTAGTTACGAAGATTTTTGTGATTGGATTTGGGGTTCTTGCAACTATGTTCCGTTTATGAGTTTATTAGAAAAAAATCATTGTCAATATGCCGATGGTGGTTTTGGTTCTTTAATACCAATTAGAGAAGCTATTTTAAGAGGAGCTACAGAAATTGATGCAATTATTTTAGAAACAGAAGTTACTCAAATTAATAGGTTGCCTGCAAAGAATCCGTTTTCTTTATTATTTGATGTAATGGATTTTATGTTGGTACATGTAGAAAGGCATAATATTACTATTGGTAAATTAGCGGCGTCAAATAAAGATATCAAACTAAACTTATATTATACACCAACAGTTTTAACCACGAACTCTTTGGTTTTTGATAAAAAACTAATGAAAAAATGGTGGAAATCTGGATTTAATTATGCTAAATCTAAAGAAGAAGAAAAGATGAGCGAATTTAGACCAGATATTCTTACAGATCAAGAAATGGAAGATTCTGCAGAAGAGGCAGAAAATTTAAATATCTAGTAAAAAAAATCCAGCAATTAAGCTGGATTTTTTAATTTATTATTTTAATTCGGAATACATATTATTCTTTGCCGGTGTAGCCAATTTAGAATTAAATATTTCTTCTGTTTTAATAAAGTCTTTTGTTTTTGCTGATGATTTTGCGCCAGTAGAAATATATTCTAGAGTTCTATCTAATAAAGGATCTGATCTTTCACCTAAAACACCTAAGTTGCCAATATCTTCACCTAAATTAATACCTGTAAAATTTGTTCCAGGTACAATTCCGTTCGGGTAATTTTTACCATCTTTATTTGTAATTTCTAAAACTAATGGCTGCATTGCATATGTATGTTCTGTATTTAAATTGTCTCCACTTCTAAATAAATTATCAGAATCGTACAAAGTAATAGAACCTACTTGTTTACCTACAGTTGTTGTACCAACAATTTTTACATCGATGTATGCATCTAAAGCATTTATAACTAATTCTGATGCAGATGCCGAACTACCAGAAACTATAAAATAAACTCTAGATAAGTTTAAACTGTTTATAGCTTCATCAACAACAATATTATCATTAGCATCTGTTTTGGTAATTTTTGTTGGAAAATTATTGGTAAAATTATCTGAAGAGAATGCGCTTAAAACTTTGTTATTCCACACTTCTTTAGAATATACTTCTCCTGTAAATTGACCAGTTACCATACTTCCCAAATATCCGGCAGAATTTGTTGATCCACCACCATTATACCTTAAATCTATAATTAAATCGTTTACAGCTTCTGCTTTAAAATTAGCAAATACAGCATTTAAGTCTTGGTCGTACGAACTTGCAAATTGATTGTACATTAAGTAACCAATTTTTTGAGTTCCATCTGTAATCACTTTAGAAACTGCAATTGGGTTTTCTTGAACTTCTGTTTTTTCGAGAACAGCAGTACTATTATTACTTATAGGACTCCCTTCATTATAATCTGAAAAACCTAGTGTTATTGAAGCATCATCATTAAATAATAAATCTCTAAAATTGGTATCTGTTAATTGAATTCCGTTAACAGTACTAAAATAAGTACCTCTTGTAACCCCAGCTGTTGCAGCGCTAGAGTTTGGAATTACATATCTTACGTAACCAAAAATTTTTGTACTACTGTTTACATCTCTTACTAAACCAAAATCTAAACCAGTACTTAAATTAATTCCTTGAAAAGAATTTTCTAAAGCTACATAATCATCAACAATCCAAGAAAAACGATCTACAACTCCGGGTTGACTTAATAAACTATTAAAAGTAGCTTCTGGTGAGTCGTATTGTCTAAAGTGTGTATATAAACCCTCAAAATTATTGAATCTGTTATCAGCTAAATCTGGCACATCTTCTTGCCATAAATAATACAAGTTTAATCCTTTCCAGATAAAATAATTTATTTCATCATCTGTGGTAATAATAAATTCTTCAACCTCTTCAGGAATTTGATTATTGACTTCTTCTTTACTGCACGATGCAGTTAAAACTAATAAGGATAGTAAACTTGCTAAAAAGTATTTTTTCATATTAATATGTGTTAGGTAAATCTTGTTTAATAAATACACCATTATCTAATTCTCTCTGTGTATCTATAGATTTATATAAATATATAAAATTATTAGGATTACAAGTAACATTTGTACCAAGATTTCCTGTTGAAATATATTCTAATACTTTATCTAAAATAGGTTCTGACCTTTCACCTATAAAACCTAGATTTAAAATATCTTCATTTGGACAAGTTGCAATTGTTGGTGTAAAACCCTCGTTATAGGTTTGGTCGTCTTTATTGTAAAAACTTAACACAACTGGTTGTAAAGCTACTGTATGTGTATCGTTTTTTAGTTCGATATCGTAATCTTGAGAATTATATAAAGTTATAGAACCTGTATTGTTTCCATTAGTAGTTGTACCTATAATATGTACGTTTATATAAGGTTTTAGGCTATTTATTAATAGTTCTATTGCAGAAGAAGCGCTAAAAGAATCACCATTTAAAATTATGTAAACTTCTGTTAGGTTTAAACTATTAAAATCTGTTGAAGAATTAAGTTTTGCAGGAAATTTAGTTAATAAAGAATCTGGTTGATTTTCTAAAAACCAAGGTTGTGCTTTCGAGTTCCATTCTTCTTTTATAAAAACTTCATCTGTAAATTGCCCGGTAATCATAGTTGCCAAATTGGTAATATTTTTAGCGAAACTACCACCAGTAATATTGTATCTTAAATCTAAAATTAATTCGTTAATATTTTGATTTTTAAAATTTAAGAAAGTGTTGTTTAAATTGTTAATTGACGATTTAGATAAGTTGTTATTGTACATTAAATAACCAATATTGTCTGAACCCATATTAAAGGTTTTTTCTAAAAAAGTGGTATCGTAATCGTAATTTTCTTTATCTAAGACAACCGTTTTTGCATTTGGTGTAACAGTTGTTCCGTCAAAATCTACCATACTTAAAGTATAAGATGTATCGCCACTTATTAATAAATCGAAATAATTATCTTCTGTTAATAAGATGTTATTTACAGCGTTAAAAAACTCACCTCTTTGTAATTTTTTTGAAGCTGCATTCGAATTAGGTAAAATATGTGTTACATAACCAATAACAGTATTTGTAGTAGTGTTAGGTTGCGCAATAATGCCAAATTCCATTCCGTTTACAAAAGCAGACCTTGGTACATCTAAATCTAAATTTGTATAATCTTCAATAATCATAGACTTTTCATCTGTATTTAATAATAAACTAGAAAAAAGTGTATTGTAATCTGCAAAACCAGTTAAATAAGCATTTAGTTGTTGGTCTGAGTTAAAACGTCTGTCAGATAAATCAGCAATTTCATCTTGATGTAAATAATATGCGTTTAAACCTTTCCAAACAAAATCGTGCACAACTAAATTATTGGGTATTTGGTACTCTTTAGAACAATTGATAAGTAATAGTGTAATTGCGCCTAAATAAAAGAGTTTTAAGAGGTTTTTCATTTATAAAAAATAAGAATTGTTTTAATAATCTAACGCAATATAAATAGAAATAGTATTATTTTTAAATTCTTGTGTAACAAAATATATTGTTACTCGTCGTAATGATGTAAACCCGATAATAAAATAAGTTTAATTAACAGGTTTACCATTAATCAACCAAACAAAAATGAACCAATCAGACTTTTTAAAAGTTGTTTTACCTTTTAAGGATAAGGTCTTTAGATTAGCCAAAAGATTATTGGTGTCTACAGAAGAAGCAGAAGATGCTACACAAGAGCTTATTTTTAAGTTGTGGCGTAGTAAAGATAAAATAGCTGGTTATAAAAATGTAGAAGCATTTGCAATGACAATGACAAAAAATTATTGTTATGATAGACTAAAATCTAAGCAAGCAAGTAATTTAACATTAGTACACAGTAATTATAAAGAGAAAGAAACGTCTTTAGATAAAAAACTAGAACATCAAGACAGTGTAAACCAAGTGCACCAATTGATAGAAAAGTTGCCAGAACAGCAAAAGATTATTATTCAGTTAAGAGATATTGAACAATATGATTTTGATGAAATATGTAAAATGGTAGATATGAAGCCAACCGCAGTAAGAGTGGCATTATCTAGAGCAAGAAAAACAATTAGAGAACAATTAATTAAAAAACACAACTATGGAGTTAGCTAACATAGAAAAATTAATAGAAAAGTACGAAAACGCAGAAACTACTTTGCAAGAAGAGGCAACCTTAAGAAACTATTTTAAAGAAGGTGATGTAGCACAACATTTGCAAGAGTATGCTTATATGTTTACCTACTTTTCTGTATCGAAAGATGAAACGTATACAAAAACCATTAAGTTAGAAACTAAAAAATCTAAAAAGAAAAACTTTAAATGGTTGTCTGTAGCAGCATCTGTAGT
Source organism: Polaribacter sp. BM10 (assembly GCF_002005425.1). Taxonomy (GTDB): domain Bacteria; phylum Bacteroidota; class Bacteroidia; order Flavobacteriales; family Flavobacteriaceae; genus Polaribacter; species Polaribacter marinaquae. The sequence goes on from NZ_CP019704.1 coordinate 712,689, forward strand.
CTTATTATTTAGTGTATTTGTTGGTAAACAACAATACAGCGAGTACCAAGAAAGAAAAGAAGCAGAAAAGATTTATGCAGAAGTAAGTAAAGGATTAAAATTATTGTCTAAAAACTTAAAAAAAGGAGAACAAGCAGTTGCAACTTTACATACTTATGATAACTCAGTAAAAAAGATTTTAAGATAAACCAAGTAAATATTAGTAAAACCAAGTAAAACAAGAAAAGATGAAAAAAATATTATTATTAATCGCATTTATAGTAACACCTTTGTTAAGCAATGCGCAGTCTTTATATGATTCTTTAGAAGACATAAAAGAAGTAGATATGGTAGTTGTTACCAAAGATGCATTTGAAATTTTATCGAAATTTAATTCAGAAAAATTTAAAGATAGCGATGAGATGAAAGTGTTTCAAATGATACAAGAATTAAAAGAATTCAAAATGTTTTCTACAGAAGACAAGGCCATTGCAAACAAAATGGAAAGCATGGTAAATGCTTCTATTAAAAAACAAAACTTAACACAGTTAATGAGAATCAAAGAAGACGATTCTAGAGTTAAGATTTATGTAAAAGCATCTAAAAACAAAGACTTTGTTAATGAAGTTTTAATGTTTATTAAAGGTATCGATAAAAAGACAAATGGCATGTCTGAAGCAGTTATTGTCTCTTTAACAGGTAACATAGATATTAATAAAATGTCTGATCTAGCAGATACTTTTGCAAACAAATAATATAAAACATGTACAATCTAGTTTTTTTAAAATTAGATTGTACTTTTTAAAACTTAATCAATGAAAAAATTAACAACCATACTTTCTTTACTTTTTGTATTAGTTTTTGCAAGCTCATGTAAAAACGATAAATCATTACAAAGTTATCTAGTAGACACAAGCGGTAAAGAAGATTTTTATACGGGCGATTTACCAGTAAGTTCTTTACTAACTGCAAATTCAGATGTTTCTGATGATGTAAAAGAAACCATGAAAAGTATCAAGAAAATTAATGTAGCTTTTTTACCTAAAACTGCAGATAATTCTGTTGCTTACGAAACTGAAAAAGGAAAATTAAAAAAGATATTTACCAACAACGATACTTATAAAAACCTGATGTCTATGAAGGCAAAAGGAATGAATGTAAAAGTTTACTATTCTGGTGATACAAATTCTATAGACGAAGTTATCGCTTTTGGATACGGTAAAGAAGCCGGAGTAGGAGTCGCAAGATTATTAGGAGAAAATATGAATCCTTCTAAGATAATCGATATGCTAAATAGCGTAGATGTAGACGCAGACAGTACTTCTTTAAAACAGTTTTCTAAGATGTTCAACAAATAGTTAGCATTTTAAACTTACAAAAAACCTCAATTTCGAAAGAAGTTGAGGTTTTTTTTCTAGCCTTTGGTACGTTTTTTGAATTTAACTGCTCATTAACACGTTCTATCTTCATATTTAGTATTTTTGAAGTTTAGAAGAATATATTATTTATGAAGATTAAAATCTGGATTTTACTTGCATTCCTATCAATAAGCACCATAAGTTTCTCACAAAATAATACCATTTATAGGGCAGAAAGAGAAAAAACGCACAACTTAATTCATACCAAACTAAAAGTTAATTTTAATTTTGATAAAAAAGAATTAAATGGTGAAGCTTGGGTTACTGCAAAACCTCATTTCTATGCTACAAACCTTTTTACGTTAGATGCAAAAGCAATGTTGTTTGATGAAGTTTCTTTAAACGGAACAAAATTAAATTACGATTATGATGATGCTCAAATTGTAATAAAACTTCCAAAAAAGTATACAAAAGAAGAAAAATTTACGATCTATTTAAAATATACTGCAAGGCCAGAAAAAGTTAAAGATAAAGGTAGTGCGGCAATTACTGGTGCAAAAGGTTTGTATTTTATAAATGCTGATGGTGCAGATAAAAATAAGCCAACACAAATCTGGACACAAGGAGAAACAGAGGGAAGTAGTTGTTGGTTTCCAACAATAGATGCTCCCAATCAAAAAACCACACAAGAAATTTACATTACAGTTCCTAACAAATATGTTACTTTATCTAATGGATCACTTGTAAATCAAACAAATAATGGTAATTTAAGAACTGATTACTGGAAAATGGATCAAAAACATGCACCTTATTTATTTTTTATGGGTGTTGGCGAGTTCGAGATAGTAAAAGATTCTTATAAAGATATTCCGGTAAACTACTATTTAGAAAAAGAATATGCACAATATGCAAAAGATATCTTTGGTAATACACCAGAAATGATACAATTCTTTTCAGAAAAATTGGGCGTTGCTTATCCTTGGAATAAATATAGCCAAATGGTTGTTAGAGATTATGTTTCTGGTGCTATGGAAAATACTACAGCGGTTGTTCATGGTGAACAAGCCTACCAAACACCTGGACAATTAATCGATGAAAATACTCATGAAAACACTATAGCACACGAACTTTTTCATCATTGGTTTGGTAATTTAGTAACAACAGAGAGTTGGGCTAATTTAACACTTAACGAGTCTTTTGCGAATTATAGCGAATATTTATGGCAAGAATATAAATACGGAGAAGAAGCGGCAGAAATGTACATGCATTCTAATGTTAGTTTGTATTTAGAAGGTCAAGAATCTGATAAGGATTTGGTTCGTTTTAATTATTTAGATAAAGAAGATATGTTCGATATAGTTAGCTATAACAAAGGTGGCGCTATTTTGCACATGCTAAGAAATTATTTAGGAGACAAAGCTTTTTTCGAAAGCTTAAAAACGTATTTAAATGACTATAAATATAAGGCAGCAGAAGCACATCAATTACGTTTAATTTTCGAAAAAGTTACTGGTAAAGATTTAAACTGGTTCTTTAATCAATGGTATTTTGGTGCAAATCATCCAAAAATAGATGTTTCTTATGATTATAATAAGTTAAGAAAAACTGTAACAGTAAACATTTTACAACTGCAACCAGAAAATTTTCAATTTCCTTTAACATTAGATATTTTTGAAGGTACTAAGCGTAGAAGAGAAACTGTTTTTGTAGAAAATAACGATGCTTCATTTACGTTTCCTTTTGATATAATGCCAGATTTAATTCAGATAAATTCTGATGGTGTATTGTTGGCAGAGTTTAATGAAAATAAAGTTTTAAGTGATTATATTTTTCAGTTAAAAAATGCAACACATTTTATGCATCGAAGAGAAGCGCTTTTAGAAGTTGTAAAAAAACAAGACGATAAAGTTGCATTTAACGCTGTTGTTGCAGCTTTAAACGATTCTTCATATAAAATTAGAGTACTAGCTTTAGAAAATATCGATTTAATTAATAAATTTTCTAAGAAAGATGCCATTAGAAAAATTATGCAATTGGCTAATAATGATGCTAAAACATTGGTAAAAGCTGCTGCTATAGAAACTTTAGGGAAATTAACAGACCCAGAATTAAAATCTATTTTCACAAAAGGTTTGCAAAGTAAATCGTATGCAGTTTTAGGAAAATCTTTAGTTGCTATGTATTATATAGATAAAGATTTGGCTTTAAAAAAATCTAAAGAATTACCAGACGATGTTCGTAAAATATTGGCAACACCGTTAACACAAATATTTATTGAGTCTAAAGACGAAACAGAATTACCATTTATAGCTAAAAGTGTTGTTTCTGGTATGTTTTTATCTGGACAAGGACCAACAAAAGTGATGTATGAAAAAGCTTTTAAAATGATTTCTAAAAGCAATAATATGTTGGCAATTCAGAATTTAGTAGAAGATATGGTAACCAAAGGAAATCAATATAAAAAGTTTAGCTTCGACAAAGTAGTAATCAACTTAATGAGAACAATAATACAAGAACAAGAAAAATCTACAAACACCAATAAAGATAGAAATATTGCAATTGTAAAAGAAGCTATGACGGGTCTCTTGTAATCTTTTTTATTAAAAATAGCAGAATGCTTTATATTATTGTAATCTCTTTATTATTGATGCTTTTAATATTTACTATTCGAAGTAATAAAAAAAGAGCGATTAAAAACATTGAAAAAATTTCTGTGCCCAATCATTGGCACAGTGTTTTAAAGGATAACGTTTTATTTTATCAAAAACTTACAGAAAAAGAGCAACAACTTTTTCGAGAAAAAATGGCACGCTTTTTAGCATCCGTTCATATTAGGGCTATTAAATTTGAATTAGAAGAGTTAGATACGTTGTTAGTTGCTGCCAGTGCTGTAATTCCGGTATATAGATTTCCTTCTTGGCAGTATACAGAGTTAACAACGGTTTTAATTTATCCAGATTATTTTGATGATGATTTACAGTTTGACTCTAAGGCAGCACACAGAAATATTGGTGGTTTAGTGGGTACAGGAAGGTTTGAAAATCAAATGATTTTATCAAGAAAAGCACTGCATCATGGTTTTCATAACAAAACAGATAAAGGAAACACAGCTATTCACGAGTTTATTCATCTTCTCGATAAATCGGATGGTGTTATTGATGGTATTCCAGAGGTTTTACTAGACAAACAATACACGATTCCTTATTTACAGTTAATTCATAAAAAAATCGAAGAAATTAATAATGATGATTCCGATATTAGAAATTACGGAGGAACATCTGAAATTGAATTTTTAGCTGTGGCCGGAGAGTATTTCTTTGAAAGACCTAAACTAATGAAAAGAAAACACCCAGATTTATATAAGATGCTAGCGGCTTGTTTTATCAAATAATTTTTAGAAGTTTAAAAAGAGCAAAAAAAGTAGATTTAAGAACGCAAATTATTCTTGTTCGTAAATAATACTTCTTTGAGTTTCTTTCTTGTAGCTATTTTTAGGTGTAATAATCTTACTAGCTTCCGGAAGATAATTTTTACTTTTTGGGTTTAATAAATAATCAAGTTGATACCCAATCATTTTTTTAAATGGAACTAGAAAATTAGAAGTATCACAATTTTCTATTTCTGCTTTTTTAAGTAGATTTAAAACTGTGTAAACAGACTCTATCGTACTAAGACAAAGCGATTCTGGTTGTTGTTTGATAATAAACTTAGACTTTATTTTGTTGTCGAAACTTATTCTATTTAATTCCTGTAAGTTTTTACTTAGCTTCAGCATTTTTCTTGCACAAGGCCAAGTACCATCAAGAATAAAAATATGAGGTTTTTTATCTAAAAAATGTTCTATTTCTGGTTTTTTTCTAGTAGATAAATTAAAACTTTCTTTACCTGGGTATAATAAGAAAGAAGAATTTTCTTTATTATCAATTATATTATTAATTCGTTTGTTGTTGGTAAAGTCTACACCAACAACTATCTCAGCATTTTTTAACTGAAGATTTGTCATAATTCCCGTTCCGTTTTTCTCTTTTTTATATTCTTTCGGATGCATTAAAATAATAAAACGAGTTTTTGTATCAAAAGAACGGATGTGTTTACAAATACAAGTACTATTTGGTCTCATACATTTGTAACATTGTATTCTGTAACTATAACTTTCTTCTTGCAAAATAAATTTTTGTTTAGATACTTTTAATTCGTGAATATTAAAAATTTAGTTTGCAAAACTACTACTTTTTAAATCAGAAATATATCAGGGAAAAAAGATGATCATCATCTGTAAAATTTTTCTCTTTTCCAATTTTTAAAATACTATAATATGTAAAGAAGTATCTACGATGAAACATAATAATTTAGTTACTCAAAAGTTAATTTCATTTCTATTTCTGGATCCAAATAATATGTAAAAACAGCTTTTTGCTTAGTAAATGGTTTTTGTAGGTGATAGGCGTAAGGTGTTGTTAAAGTAGAATCGTATCTTTTTAACCAATAGTCTTTATAAATATGAACATTTGTATCAATTACCAAAGTATTATAGTGTTCTGTTTTCTTAGAAATAGCAACTTTTAAAGGATTGAAATTATTTGAAATTGCATTATTTAGTATGCTATTTCTAACATCAAAAATAACATCTAAAAGTTCTTCCTCTTTATCAGGTTTATCAGTATTAATTAAAGAAGAGGTGAGCAGTACATTTTCTGGAATCAAAATTACGTCTTTCTTAAACTGAGGTAATAAATTCATTAAAATGGGTACATAACATTCTCTATATAAAACAGCATCTAAAGTTTCGCTTATTAAAATGTCATAACATACACTTTTAGGTACTTTTATGGTTGTGGCGTCTGCAGAATAAATTGTATTTATGTATGGCAATAAGTTAAAGGCACTAATTATTTTTTTTGTTGACTTTATTGATGCAACATTAATATCAAGTAAAGAAAACTCAATCTCACTTGGTTTAAAAAGAGTACATATCAATGTAAAAAAAGGTGCATAAGGCCCGCAACCGGCATAAAATATTTTTATCTTTTTTTTAGGCTTTTTGTCTTGTAGTTCTTTTATCGCAGTATATATCGCTTGTAAAAAAAGAGTTGTTCTTTTGTAATCTAATAAACATAAAGCAGCATAATTTAAACCCAAGGCTTTTCCTTTTGATGTGGGTATTGCTGCTAAATTTTCAATTGAAAAATCAGAACCTGTAATAGCAGTTGTTTCTTGTAATTTAAGATGAATTTTATCTAAACTAATTTTAGCATTTTCCTGAGTAATTTCAGTATCTAACAGTTTTGTGGTTTCTGTTTTAATTTCTTGAAAGTTGGGGTTACTATTCAAAATTAAATTGTTTTTAAGTTATAAAACGAATGTAAGTTTTTAGTTGGCACAGAATACACGTATAAATACCTGTTTTTGTAAGAAAATGAATCTTAAGAAAAAGCATTAAAAATTTAAAGAGTAATTATAATTGAGGTAGTATCTTTGCATTTTAATAAATTAGATGTCTACTAACGCACTTTTAATTACTCCGCCATTTACGCAGTTAAATACTGCTTATCCCGCTACGGCATATATTAAAGGATTTTTAGATGCTAAAGATGTTAAAACGAAGCAGCTAGATTTAAGTATCGAGTTATTTACAAGTGTTTTTACTAAAGAATTTATAGATGCTATTTTTAAACAAGCAGAAATGCTTGGTAATACTGCGTTGCCTTTGGTTTGGCAACAAAGAGAAGCATATATAGACAAAGTAGATACTGTAATGAGTTATTTACGTGTACAAGAAGTTACTGCAGCTTATCAAATTATGCACAAAGATTTTTTACCGCACGGGCACAGGCGTATAAAACTAAACAAAGATTTATCTACAGAGTTTGGTAAACTTGGTATTTTAGACAAAGCAAAACACATTGCCACTTTATTTGTAGAAGAATTGGGTGATTTTATAAATACCAACGTAGACGAGTTTTTTTCTTTTACACGTTATGCAGAACAAATTGGTAGAGCAGCATCTAGTTTTAATACCTTAGAAGAATGTTTGCAATATGAAACCACTTTAATAGAAGACGAAATGTTGTATTTGTTAGAAGAACAATTACAAAAAGATGCTTATAATTTGGTTTGTTTTACAATTCCGTTTCCTGGTAACTTGTTTTCGGCATTAAGATGTGCACAATTTATCAAAGAAAAATATCCAACAATTAAGGTTGCCTTTGGCGGAGGTTATTGCAATACAGAGCTTAGACGTTTAACAGACACGCGTATTTTTAATTATGTAGATTTTATAACTTTAGATGATGGTGAAGGGCCGTTATTAAGAATTACAGAATATTTAGAAAATAAAATAGGAGAGGAGTCTTTAGAAAGAACATTTATTTGCAGAGAAAATAAAGTTGTTTATGCAGATAAAACTCCGAATACTATTTTTCATCATAAAAATTTGCCGGCACCAAGTTACGTTGGTTTGCCAACAGCAAAATACTTGTCTTTTTTAGATGTTATGAATCCGATGCACAGAATGTGGTCTGATGGTAAATGGAATAAGTTAACTATTTCTCATGGTTGCTATTGGAAACAATGCTCGTTTTGTGACGTTACTTTAGATTATATCGGCAATTATCAAAACACCACTGCAGATGATTTGGTAAATAAAATCGAAAAGATAATTGCAGAAACAGGTATAACTGGTTTTCATTTTGTAGACGAAGCAGCGCCACCAAAAATGTTAAGAGCGTTAGCCAATAAATTACTAGAACGTAAAGTATTTATTACTTGGTGGACAAATATTAGATTCGAAAAAACTTTTACGCCAGAATTGTGTGCACTTTTATCTAAATCTGGTTGTATTGCAGTAACTGGTGGTTTAGAAGTTGCATCCGATAGGTTGTTAGCAAAAATGAAAAAAGGAGTAGACATTGGGCAAGTAGCAAGAGTTACCAAAGCATTTTCCGATCAAAATATAATGGTTCATGCTTATTTAATGTTTGGTTTTCCTACAGAAACAGCCCAAGAAACTATCGATTCTTTAGAGGTTGTACGTCAGTTATTTTATAATAATTGTATTCAATCTGCTTTTTGGCATCAATTTGCTTGCACAAGTCATAGTCCGGTAGGTAAAAATCCAGAAGAATTTAAAATTAAAATTACAGGGCCAAAGTTTGAAGGTTTTGCAGAAAACGATTTATTTCACGAAGACCCAACAGGGGCAGAGCATCATCTTTATAGCGAAGGATTAAATATTGCATTAAATAATTATTTAAATCATAAAGGTTTCGAAATTCCGTTGTCTAATTATTTCAATTTTAAAGTACCAGAGGTTACTGTTAAAAATAATTTAATCGCCAGTCATTTATAGAATTTTTTTAGAAGCTATTTCCTGCTTTTCGCACTCGCTTTTTTTAGTATGTTCACTTTATAAATTTGCTCATACTTCACAAATTTTCGCGAACAAACTAAAAAAGAGCTCAAACAAATGCTACAATCAGGGCTAAATTTGTTTGCTACTTAAGTTAAGAATCAAAAAATAGTTTTTATTTGTAAACGTAAATACCCTAAAAGTATTTCGCAAAAAAATATTCTAGTATGTTTATAAAAATATACTAGATTTTTTTGTTAGAAATATTAGTTAATCATAATGTTTATACCTGTTGTAAGTTGTCTTTGATAAAAAGGTAAAATCAATTCAATAATTATTTTAGTATAATTTGGTTCTATTGTTAGTTACATTACAAATTTCTCAAAAATATCATTTAAAGAATCTTCTGGTTGTTCACACAAACCAGGGTGTGTTTTAGAGCTTTGTATAATTGTACTTCTACAAGCAGCAAGCCATCTAAATCTGTCTGCAATTTCAAATTCACCAATTTTACCTCCGGCTTTATTGCCCTCACAAATTTGCACCCAAGCTGCTAAATAATTATTTAAAAAATTAAGATCTAATTCTGGAGCAAGTGCTTTTAACTTGTCAGGGTTAATGTGGTATTTAATTCCTAAAAACTTTTTTCTTTTAGAAAATAGAATTACACCCACGTTAAAAAATTCTTCGCGTTCTACTTTTGGAACAACACGAATAATTGCATATTCAAATGTAAATCTATCTTGCATCTTCTGCTTCTTTTACTAATGAATCTAACATTTTTAATTTTGCATTTAAAAAAGTAATATATGCATTTCTCATTTCGTTAGGTTTTAAAACTTCACCTTCATTCTCTAACCAATTTTCAGGAATTTTAGAAACGATTTCAATTATAATAGATTCGTTTATTTCTTTTTTAAGTTCTAGTGCAGCTTCTTTTAGTTTTGTTGCTTTCGCTAAAAGCACATGGTCTTTAATTAACGGAAACGTTCTTGTTAAATGATTTTCCCAAGTACTCCAATTATGATGAAAGTAAAAACTAGCGCCATTGTCAATTACCCAAAGTTCATTATTCCAATGCAGCAAGTTTGTATTTTTTGTTGTTCTATCGATATTACTAATCAAGCTATCTAATAATACAACTTTAGATGCCGTAAAAGCATCAACTTTAGAAACCAAAGGATCGTAAGTAATCGCGCTCGATAAAAAATGAAGCCCTAAATTTAAACCCACACTAAATTTTAATAAATCTTGTATTTCTTCATCGGGTTCTGTTTTTGCAAAAGAATCATCCAAATTCATAAATACTAGTTCTGGTACTTTTAGGTTTAAAGCTCTCGCAAGTTCGCCACCAATAAATTCAGAAATTAAAGCTTTGGTTCCTTGTCCGGCTCCTCTAAATTTTAAGACATACAAAAAACCATCATCTGCTTTTACAATTGCAGGCAAAGAACCACCTTCTCTTAAAGGTTGTAAATACTGAACCACATTTACTGTTCTTATATCAATTTTATTCATAAGTACTAAAATATACTATTTAAACAAGTTTGTTATAAAAATTAGCTTTTTGTTGAAAACGAAAAGTAAACGTAAAATTATTTTTGATATTCTTCAAAAGTACCATCATCATAAAAAACTACAATTCGTTGAATATTTTTTCCGCTGTTATTTTTTTCTGAAGAAAATAAAGTAGGTGAAGAAGGGGTGTGCTGTTTTATTTTCTGAACTGCATTTTTAGGAAAAACACCTTCGTCTTTTAAGAGCCAATTAATATCTACGTCGTTAAATTCTGATGTTACTTTTAATATAAAATCTAAACTTGGTTTGTTTCTTCCAGATAAAATATGAGAGATGCTAGAACGTTGTACACCAACTTTATCTGCAAACGTAGATGCCGAAAGTTGATGATGTTCCATTACTTTTTTCAGTTTACTTGTAAAATTGGCTGTGTTTATCATTGTAACAACTTGTTGTTTTACAAATGTAAAATATTTTATTGTAACCACAAAGGTAAATTTATACCTAGTTTTATTAAGTGTTTGAGGTGGTAAAGTAAAGCTTTAGTTAAAACTTGTAAAATACTAAAATATAAGTATTTATATTTTTTATATAGGAAATTATTATATTGATATATAATCAAATAGCTTTCTGAAATAAAAAATAGAAATTCTGTTTACAAAAGTAACTTTGTAAGCATAATTGCAAGTTTACATTTGTAACAATTAGTTAATTTACATTTGTAACATTTTAGTTTGATTACAAATGTGATTGCTTTATTTTTACAAAGATTTTACAACCGAATATTATGAGCTTGTTAGCAGTAGATTTTTTGAAGACCATTTTTAAAGAACAAAAAGAAACTTCTATTTCTGGAAAATGGATTCGTTTTAAAGACATAGAAAGTTTGTTTCAGAAATATGAATCAAAATTTCTTGTGCAAGAAATAGGTACATCAGAAAAAGGAATACCTATTTATAAACTTAAAATTGGTACTGGTAAGAAAAAAATATTGTTGTGGTCTCAAATGCACGGAAATGAAAGTACAGGTACAAAAGCATTATTCGATCTATTTAATTGCTTTTTAAATACTAATAAAGAGCAATTACAAACGATTTTAGATACATGTACATTGGTTTTTATACCTATGTTAAATCCAGACGGAGCAGAAGTTTATACAAGAGTAAATGGTAATAATATAGATCTTAATAGAGACGCTGTAGATCGAGTTGCAAAAGAAAGCAAGTTATTAAGAAGTCTTTTAGAAGATTTTAATCCGCAGTTTTGTTTTAATCTACACGACCAAAGAACTATATTTAATGTAGAAAACACTAAAAACCCTGCTACAATATCTTTCTTAGCCCCTTCAGAAGAAGTTACAAGGGTGTTAACCAAAGGTAGAAAACAGACAATGAATGTAATTGTAGCTATGAACGCTGTTTTGCAAAAAATGATTCCGAATTATATAGGTAGATATACAGATGAGTTTTACCCAACGGCTACCGGAGATAATTTTCAAAAGTTAGGTTACAATACTATCTTAATTGAATCTGGACACTATCCTGATGATTATGTAAGAGAGGTGTCTAGAGAATATACTTTTTATGCTATTTTACAAGGATTGTATCATATTGCAATTACCGAGGATTTTAGTGAGTATAAAGACTACTTTACTATCCCAAACAACGCAAAAGATTTTTATGATATAATTCATCGACATTCAGGTGAAAAGAAGGATATAGCCTACCAATATAAAGATCAAATTGTTGGTGGTGAGTTAGTTTCGACATTGGTTAAAGTAGAAGAAAGTAGCTTGAAAGGCAAAATTGGTCACCACGAAATCGTTTTCGAAAGCTAAAAACATTAGATATTTCTCATTTTTTTTATTGTTCTCTTAAATTAAATTTATAAATTTGCAATTATAATTGAATAATATATAAATTATGAAAAAATTCATTTTAGACGAAATAGACCATCAAATCTTAGACATTTTAATAGAGAATGCTAGAACACCATTTACAGATATTGCAAAACAATTATTAGTGTCTGCAGGAACCATTCATGTTCGTGTAAAAAAGATGGAGGATGAAGGTATTATTCAAGGTTCTACTTTAACACTTAACTACGAAAAAATGGGCTATTCTTTTATAGCACATGTTGGTGTATATCTAGAAAAAACGTCTATGACACAGAGTGTTATAGAAAACTTAAGAAACATACCTAACGTTACTGTTGCATACGTAACAGCAGGTAAATATAATATTTTCTGTAAAGTCAGAGCAAAAGGAACAAATGATGCAAAAGACATTATATATCAAATAGACGATGTTCCTGGAGTTAATAGAACAGAAACTATGATTGCTTTAGAAGAAAGTATAAACGATAAAAAGAGAATGATGCACGCAATTTTTAAAGAATTGTAGAGTATTTTACTTATAAATAATTAAAAATCCTTATCATTAAAATGATAAGGATTTTTTTGTGGATTCTACTTTTGATTGTTTATGTTTGTTAACGTTATGAAATATACAACGTATGGCAAGTAAAATTAAATTTATCGCAAATTCTATAGCAAAAGAACAACTTTTACATTTATATAAAGAAATGTTGTTACCTAGATTGATAGAAGAAAAAATGTTAATTCTTTTGCGTCAAGGTAAAATATCTAAATGGTTTTCTGGCATTGGGCAAGAGGCTATTGCAGTTGGTGTAACGGCTGCTTTGTACGATGACGAGTACATTTTACCAATGCACAGAAATTTAGGAGTGTTTACAACACGTAAAATTCCTTTACACAGACTTTTTTCGCAATGGCAAGGTAAATTAAATGGTTTTACTAAAGGTAGAGATAGAAGTTTTCATTTTGGGACACAAGAATTTCATATTGTTGGTATGATATCGCATCTTGGGCCACAATTAGGCGTTGCAGATGGTATTGCATTAGCAAATAAAATAAAGCAAAATGGCAATGTTTGTGCAGTTTTTACAGGAGAAGGTGGTACAAGTGAAGGAGATTTTCATGAGGCCTTAAATGTTGCTTCTGTATGGGATTTGCCCGTATTATTTTGTGTAGAAAATAATGGGTATGGTTTGTCTACGCCTACATCAGAACAATTTAAATGCAATCATATAGCCGATAAAGGCATTGGCTATGGTATGGAGAGTTATGTAATCGATGGGAATAATATTTTAGAGGTGTATGCAAAAGTGTCTGAAATAGCCGAAAGTATTCGAAAAAAACCAAGACCAGTATTGTTAGAGTTTAAAACCTTTAGAATGCGTGGGCACGAAGAAGCTAGTGGAACAAAGTACGTACCACAAGATTTATTAGATACTTGGGCAGATAAAGATCCGTTAGAAAATTTTAAAGAATTTTTATTAGAAGATGGTGTTCTTACAGAAACATTAGATGCGTCTTTTCGTACTGAAATTACATCACAAATAAATACAAACTTAGATATAGCGTATAATGAGGAAGAAATTATACCAGATTTAGAAGAGGAGTTAAAAGACGTTTATAAAGATTATAGTTATAAAGAAATAGTTCCGTCTCTTGACAAGAAAAAAATAAGATTTGTTGATGCCATTTCAGAAGGATTGGAGCAGGCAATGGAAAAAAATGATAATTTGATTATCATGGGGCAAGATGTTGCAGCTTATGGCGGTGTTTTTAAAATTACTGATGGATTTTTAGAGAAATTTGGAAAAGAACGTGTAAGAAATACTCCAATTTGCGAGTCTGCAATTGTTTCTGCTGCTTATGGTTTGTCTGTTAACGGATTTAAAGCTGTTATGGAAATGCAATTTGCAGATTTTGTCTCATCAGGATTTAATCCTATTGTAAATTTACTAGCAAAATCGCATTATCGCTGGCAACAAAAAGCAGACATTGTAGTAAGAATGCCTTGTGGTGCAGGTGTAAATGCAGGGCCTTTTCATAGTCAAACAAACGAAGCTTGGTTTACCAAAACTCCTGGATTAATAGTTGTTTATCCGGCTTTTCCGTCAGATGCAAAAGGGTTGTTAGCTTCGGCAATAGAGAATCCAAACCCTGTAATGTTTTTCGAGCATAAAGCTTTGTATCGTTCTGTTTATCAAGAAGTATCTACAAATAGTTATACAACAGAAATTGGTAAAGCAGCTGTTGTAAAACAAGGTGATGCATTAACAATTATTAGTTATGGTGCTGCAATACATTGGGTTTTAGAGTCTTTAGAAAAGCAAAACATAGAAAATATAGATGTAATCGATTTAAGAACGTTACAACCTTTAGATGTTGAAACTATTTACGATTCAGTAAAAAAAACAGGTAAAGCAATTATTGTACAAGAAGATTCTATGTTTGGTGGTTTGGCAAGTGATATTTCTGCATTAATAAGCGAAAACTGTTTCGAATATTTAGACGCACCGGTTGCTAGAATTGCAAGCTTAGAAACTCCTATACCTTTTCAAGCAGAATTAGAAAATCAATATTTAGGAAAAAGTCGATTAGATAAAGCTATAGAAGTGCTTTTAAATTATTAAAAATTAGTATTTTTAGAGTTAAAAATTAGTATTCATGATTAATAAACAAGTTATACTTAAAAATAGACCCAAAGGTTATCCAGATGAAAATACTTGGCAATTAGAAAGTAATGAAATTACTGAGTTACAAGACGGAGAAATTTTAATAGAACATCATTATATATCATTAGACCCAGCAATGCGCGGTTGGATGAATGATTCAAAATCATACATTCCGCCAGTAGCATTAGATCACGTTATGCGCGCAGGTGCTATTGGTAAAGTTATCAAAACAAATAACAATCCAAAATTTGAAGTTGGAGATTGTGTAACAAGTTGGGGTGGCGTACAACAATATTCTATTACAAACGGAGATGGCTGGTTTAAAGTAGACGAAAGTTTGGCCTCGATGCCAATGTATTTGGGTACTTTAGGTATGCCAGGAATGACAGCGTACTTTGGTATTTTAGAAGTAGGAAAAGTTAAACAAGGAGATATCGTTTTGGTATCTGGTGCTGCAGGAGCTGTTGGTGCTATTGTTGGGCAAATAGCTAAAATAAAAGGCTGTACAGTAATTGGTATTGCTGGCGGAAAAGAAAAATGCGACTATATTTTAAATGAGTTAGGTTTTGATGATGCTATAGACTACAAAAACGAGAATATTTATTCTGCCTTAAAAAAGAAATGTCCTAAAGGTATCGATGTCTTTTTTGATAACGTAGGTGGTGTAATACTAGATGCAGCATTAAGCAAATTAAGAATGCATGCAAAAGTAATTATATGTGGTGCAATTTCTCAATACAACAACAAAAGTAAAGTGCAAGGTCCTAGTAATTATCTATCATTGTTAGTAACACGTTCTACAATGCAAGGTCTTATGGTAATGGATTATACCAAAGATTTTGGTAAAGCTGTAAAAGAGATGAGTGGCTGGTTACAAGAAGGAAAACTAAAATCGAAAGAAGATATTTATAACGGAATCGAAAACTTTCAAGAAACCTATAATAGACTTTTTACAGGTAATAAAAACGGAAAATTAGTCTTAAAAGTAAAAGAGTAGTGGAGCAAGAGCATTTTTTTCAATGTCCATATTGTTGGGAAGAAGTATCGATGATTTTAGATGCAAGCGTACATCAGCAAACCTATATAGAAGATTGTGAGGTTTGCTGTAATCCTATAGAAATTACACCAACTTTTGAGGCAGGAGAATTAATAGCCTTTAATGCACAAAATATCGAACAATAATTTTTAGAAGCTATTTCCTGCTTTCGCTACTCGCTTTTTTTCGCTTCGCTAGATTGTTTTTATAAAAATATCTTTTTATAAAAACAATCTAAAAAGAGCTCAAACAAACCGCTCTATCAGGGCTAAGAAATTCTGGAAACAACAGTTCTATACCGATTTTAAGTGCTTAATTTGCTAATGGATTTTTCCAAGAAAATTCTTTAAAAGCATGCTGCCAATCTTCCGGAAACTTTGCTTTTAAACTTAAGAATTCCTCAGAAAAAGGATGCTTAAATTCTAATTTACCAGCGTGTAAAAACATTTTGCACCAACCAAAGTTGTTTTCAAACATTACATTGTGGTTTTTATCGCCATATTTAGGGTCGCCAATTAACGGATTGCTAATTTTATTGGTGTGAATTCTTAATTGATGCATTCTACCTGTTTTAGGTTTCATTTCAATTAGACTATAACGAGAAGAATCGTAAGGTTTTACAGGAATTTCTAGCGTTACTTTTTCTAAAGTTTTTAAAACTGTTAATGCATCTTTGTGTACATTGGCATCACGTCCTTTTACTGGCGAATCTATTATTTTTTCTTCTGGTGCAAAACCTCTAACCAAACCGTAATATGTTTTTTCAATTTGATTATTAGTAAACAATTCTTGAAACTTAGAAACGTATTGTTTTTCTTTTGCTAATAAAATAATACCAGATGTTTTTCTGTCTAAACGATGTATCGGGTATGTTTTTATTCCTTTCAACGCTTCAACTAATTGTAAAAGAGAAGCTTCATCAGCAACGTTTCTAGAGTGATGCGCATGATGAACTACAACATTGTTAGGTTTACTAACGCATAAGATATAATCATCTTCAAAAATAATGTGTACACTCATTTCTATTATTTAGATTTCAAAAATACTATTTAATTTGTGATATCTTTAAATGAATTTAAATTCCTTTTTTGTAAATTTAGATACCTAATAATCAATAAAATATTTAATTATGAGAATAGTATTGGTAAGTTTATTAGTTTTTTGCTTTGGTTGTTCTAGTTTAAAAAGTACGGTTACACAAGCAGAAATTGATAATTTAAAAGAAACCGTAGCTAGTAAAAATATAGAAGCAATTTTTGATTGGGCGCAGCCAATGGGGTTAAACAATAATGTAAGAGGATTAGAAAATTTATTACCTCCAGGTAGCTCTACAAATAATATTAATTTATCAGGAAATGCTAATTTTTTTAGAATTAAAAGTGATAGTGTTTATGTAGATTTGCCTTTTTACGGTCAGCAACAATTGTCTAGAGGTTACAATGCAGATGCAGGAATTAAATTTGAAGGCAAGCCAAAAGTTGTTAAAAAAACATTTGATGCTAAAAAAGGAGCTTATATTTTAAAGTATACTTTAAATGCTAAAGACGAAGGTTACAATGCTACGTTAACTTTATACCCAAACAGCAATTGTAGTTTGAATGTAAATAGCAGTCATAGATCAACAATTTATTATAATGGAAATTGGAAAGTATTAACCGAAAACAGTAATAACTAAGTTTTAACTTGCTTTCTTATTGGCAATATTTAAATACTGAATTAAGCAAAGAGCAATTAATCCGCAGATAAAGAAACCTATAAATAAAGGTAATGCAGTTTTATCTAAAAACCCCCAATATATGTAGCAATAGGAACTGCCATTATGGTAGAGAAAAAACCATTAATTGCTGCACCAATACCAGCAATATGACCAATAGGTTCCATGGCCAAAGCACGCGTATTTCCGAATAAAAAGCCAATTGCAAAAAATTGTATTGCAAAAAATGTTATCAACACATAAATACTTGGGTTGCTTTCACCATAAAATAGCGATATGTAGATAATTGGAATAAGTGTAAATAATACTGTAAAAATTTTAACCAATTTAAACATTCCTAATCTCACAACTAAAGTTCCGTTTAAGAATGTTGCAATACCAATGCTAATTGCCAAACCTGCAAAAATAAACGGAAACTCTTCTTTTAAATGATATTGTTTTTCGAATATTTGCTGACTTGCACTTAAATACACCATAAAAGAGCCCGTAATAAAACCAGAAAATAAAGTAAAAATTACAGCGTTTTTATGTTTTATAAATTCTTTTGTACCCGAAACAAATAAAGATAATTTAAATTTTTTTCTATTTGCTACTTTCAGTGTTTCTGGTTGTCTTTTCCAAAGCCAAAGCATTACAAACAAACCAAACACTAATTGGCTATAGAAAATAGATTTCCAGCCATAAGAATCTAACATTATTTTACCAATAGCAGGTGCAACAACAGGAACTAAAATAAAAATAACCACAACAAAAGACATTACTTTAGCCATGTAATTACCGCTAAAACGATCTCTAACCATTGCAATACTTATAGTTCTAGGTGCAGAAAGACCAATACCTTGCAGAATTCTACCAAATATCATCATTTCTAAATTTTTAGAAAAAATGCACACCAAACTTGCAAAAGCAAACACAATAAAACCTACATAAATTACAGGTTTTCTACCAAAACTATCTGATAACGGACCCGAAATTAACTGTCCAAAACCTAAACCTAGAAAAATCATGGTAATTAATAACTGATTATTCTGAGAATCTGTCACATTAATAGACAGACCAATATCTGTTATTGCAGGTAATAAAGCGTCTATAGCTAATGCAACTAAAGACATTAAAGAAGCCATTACAATAATAAATTCTATTTCAGATTTTTGTCTAATTTCCATTCGGCAAAAGTAGTTTATTCACTTTTATAATTCTGTAAATATTCGTTTTATAAATAAAAAAAAGGACTACAAAATTGCAGTCCTTTTTATAATGTATAAATTAAAGAAATTATTCATTTCCAATAAAATCTATTTCATTGCTGTTTCCTAAACCTTTTGGGTTTGATCCCCATTTATTTTCACCATTTTCACTATCAGTACAAGCTAAATACAAGTTGTAAAAAGGAATCAATAAAAACCAACCACTTTTACCAGCATCGTGCATTCTTCTAACTCCTACTGCTAAATATGGTAATAACACTGCAATAGAATATATGGTTTCAATAAGCGATGTTTCAGGAGAAACCAATGAACCATGCATTATAAATTTAAGCGAAAATGATATTATTGAGTTTATCAATACAAACATCCAATACTCTTTTCTTCTTGCTCTTCCTTTAAAATCTGCATATTGCTTTAAAACTTTTAAATACCAATTCATTTTTCTTAATTTTAATTAAACTTATTCTTTTCCTATAAAATCTATTTCTCTGTTATTGTTTATTCCTTTCGGATTTTCTCCGTATTGATTTACTTTATTTTCGCCTTCCATACAAGTTAATATCAAAAACCAAAAACCACCAATGTATGGTATAAGGTTGATAAAAAACCATGCGCCACTTTTACCTAAATCGTGCATTCTTCTAGAGCTTACAGCTAAAGAAGGTATAATGGTAGCTAATGTATAAATTAATAAAAGTATTAAAAATAGATATGAAGTGTTTTCAGTTTCAAACTCTTCGTTATAATCAAAAAGATTTTCGTTAGAATATATAAAAAGAAATAATAAAAGCCCTGTAAACAAATAATGAAATAAAAAGAACATCCAATATTCTTTTCTTCTAGCTCTGCCAGAAAATTTAAAATAGTCTTTTAATACTTTTAAATACCAATCCATAGTTTTTTGTTTTTATTCTTTTCCTATATTTTCTAATTCTGATGCATCCATTTTCTTCGGATTCATTCCGTATTTATTTTGTCCTTCCCAGCTATTTTCTAAAAATAAGATTAAGAGCCAAATTGGTCCTATTAAAGGAATAAATCGAACAAACCAATAAGTACCAGATTTGTTAATATCATGTAATCTTCTAACTGCACAAGCTAAATGTGGTGTAATTATAAATAGTCCATAAATACCTATTATTAAAAAACCTTCGTTGGTTGTAGTGAATGTATTTATAAACTCTGCAAGAAACCCAAGTACTGTAAATATAATTAGATAGCAAAGAAGAAAAATCCAATATTCTTTTCTTCTAGCACGACCAGAAAAATTTGCGTAATTTTTTATGCAGTACTTATAATAATTCATTGCTTTTTTTTTGACGAAAATAGTTTTTTTAGAACAATCCTCTAGATTTTAATTCAAGATATTTATTAATAACATCTCCGGTTAAATTTTCTGGTGCAGTTAAAACAGATTGAATTCCGTATTTTTTCAACTCATTTACAATTCTAACCTTTTCATACATAAACTTTTCTGCAATAATACTGTCGTAAACATCTTGTATATTGTCTGTATCTGTATTAATTAGAGCTTGCAATTCTGTGTTTTTAAAAAATATAATTAATACCAAATGATTTTTTGCTAAAGCACGTAAATAGGGTAGTTGCCTGTTTAAACCATCCATAGTTTCGAAGTTTGTATAAATAATTAACAAACTTCTGTGCGTAATTTTTCTTTTTATAACTGCGTATAGCGTACTAAAATCAGATTCAGAAAAATCAGTTTTAAGATTGTATAGAGATTCAGAAATCAAATTCATTTGAGAATTTCTTTTTTCAGCAACAATCCAATCTTCTAATTTTTTAGAAAAAGATAACATTCCGGCTTTGTCTTGTTTTCTTAAAATGATATTGCTAATTGCAAGTGTAGC
Organism: Polaribacter sp. BM10; assembly: GCF_002005425.1. GTDB lineage: Bacteria > Bacteroidota > Bacteroidia > Flavobacteriales > Flavobacteriaceae > Polaribacter > Polaribacter marinaquae. The sequence goes on from NZ_CP019704.1 coordinate 733,266, forward strand.
ATTTATAGCGTAATCTAATAAAGAAAGCTGATTGAATTGCATTTGCATTGCACGACCTTTATCAATTATAGCATAAACAGGTTGCGATTTTTCTTCTATATACTGATTGACCATCAGTTGGTTACTTTTTGCAGTTGCTTTCCAGTTTAAAGTTCTAATGTCGTCTCCAGAAACATATTCTTTAATTTGCTCAAACTCTAAAGAATGTCCAATTCTTCTCATTTTTTTTGTGCCGTAAGATACTGTGTTGTTGGTAAAAGCTTTAAAATCGAATTCTTTTAGTTTTAAAAATGAAGGATAACATTTTAAGATTTTTTCTTCTCCTAAAATATATTTTCTAGTTACTAATTGTAGCGGAGTATTCGTATAAATGTTTGTTTTGCCGAAGTTGTAAACTCCTCTTTGATTAGGTTTTAAATCATAAAAAAGGGATTTATTATCACCAGTAGCAATGTTTAAATTGAAATTGGCATCTCTTTTTTGAAACTGATAGGGTAACTCTTCAATAATATTTAAATGCGCTTTAAAACCATAAGTATTAGTAAAGTTTAAACGAATAGTATTCACATCTCCGTTAGATAATCTTTCGGGTAAATTTCTTGAAAACTCGATGCCATTTTTTAATTTATACAAAAGAATTACATCAATTAACGAAATTGTTAAAAGTATAAAAAGTAGCACTTTAGAAATTTCGAAAAATACGGGTACAAAAAAGCCAACAACAAAAAGTGCTGCAATTGAGCCTAATAAATAGAAAAATCTATTGTTTAAAAAGAGTGAATTGTAAAAGTTTTTCAAGGTTTAGTTTTCTCTTTAAATTATCTTGGTATTTCTACTGCTTCTATAATTTGCTCTATAATTTGCTTGCTTCCTAAACCTTCCATTTCTCTTTCTGGTGTTACAATAACTCTGTGTTGTAAAACAGGTATTGTCGCTTTTTTAACATCTTCTGGTGTTACAAAATCTCTACCACTTATGGCTGCAAATGCTTTAGATGCATTTAAGATTGCAATACTTGCTCTTGGTGAAGCGCCCAAGTATAAAAAAGAATTAGATCTTGTGTTTACAACAATATTAGCAATATATTTTAATAAATTTTCTTCTATTGCTATTTGATTTACCAAATTTCTATATTCTTTAATTTTAGCGGCAGAAATTACAGTTTGTATTTTACTAGATTTTGTGGTGTTATTTAAGGCTTGTTCTTTTAATATGATTTCAAATTCTTCTTCTGCATTTGGATATGCTACATTTATTTTGAATAAAAAACGATCTAATTGCGCCTCGGGCAATCTATAAGTACCTTCTTGTTCTATGGGGTTTTGCGTAGCTAAAACCATAAAAGGTTCTTCCATTTTATAGGTTTTACCATCAATAGTTACCTGTTTTTCTTCCATCACTTCAAATAAAGCAGCTTGGGTTTTTGCAGGTGCACGATTAATTTCATCAATAAGAATCATGTTCGAAAAAATAGGCCCTTTTTTAAACTCAAATTCAGAGGTTTGTAGATTGTAAACCGAAGTTCCTAAAATATCTGAAGGCATCAAATCTGGCGTAAATTGAATTCTACTAAAACCTGCAGCAATAGTTTTAGATAAAAGTTTTGCAGTAATTGTTTTAGCAACACCAGGTACACCTTCAATTAAAACGTGGCCATCAGATAATAACGCAACAATTAACAATTCTAACATGTCTTTTTGCCCAACAATTACCTTTTGCAATTGCTCTTTAATTTTAAAAACATTTTCTTGTAATTCACTTACATCTAATCGATTTTTAAACTCGATATTATTTGTTTCTTCTGATGAATTTGATTGTGCTGTATTTAAAGATTCCATAGTTATTTTTTAAAGAAATTTTCTATCATTTTATGTAATACAATTAATTGTTCTTTAGAACATTCTGTCTTTTTATTTAAAGTAATAATTGTATGTATTAAATATTTTGTTTTCTGTAGTTCGTTTCCAGATTTTGCTGCTAGTTTTTTAATAAAATCAGCATTTAAAATTGTTGTATCAATTAAGTATTTCGAACGAATTTTTTCTAAGAAAAATGTAATTTTTTTGTCAACTAAATTCTTATGATCTTCTTCGCTTAAATACAAGTTAGAAATTGTTTGGGTAAAAGCAACAGTGGTATTTTCTAATGGTTTTAGAACTGGTATTGCTCTTTGTTTTCTGCGCGCATTAAAGAGCATAAAAAATAGTAAGCCAATTATTGATACATATAAAAACCAAGTAAGCGTTGGGTGTTTTAAGAAATAATTAAAAATGGATGGTTTATCATCTGGATTCTGTGAATATTCACTCGATTTAATATGTTCGTCCCATAAAACTTTATTGTTTGGTAAATAGGAGAGTAGGTTGGCCACGTAATCTGTTTTACCTTCTAATAAGTAGTAATTTGTAAATACAATAGGGTTTGTGTGTAAATAAAAAGCACCTTTGCCATGATAGATTTTTACAAAATTGGGTACTTCTTCGCCATCTATCTTTGTTGTACCTAAAACCATTGTTTTACCTTCGTTGTATTGTAAAAAATAATTTCTTCTGATATTTCTAGAATACAAATATGGTTTTTTACCAAAATCTGGATGTTTTAGGTAAAATTCTCCGTTTAATTTTTTTAAATTTTGATTGCCAAAAGTGTTCTTATCTAAATTATTGATGCTAAAATCTAAAGCTTCTTTAAAATCGGCATTAAAATAATGTAAAGATATAAATGCAGAATTTCCTTTAGACACAAACTCTAATAAAGATTTTGTACCTTCTTTAGTTTGCTTAAAAGCACTATTTTTTATTAAAACATAATTTTTTTTACTGATTGTATCGCCATCAAAAGAAAAAATAGTTGTGTCGTAAAAATTTTCTTTAAGAATTGTAACATCTGTATCTGGAAATAAGTTAGAAGCTTCTTTGGAGATTATATAATTTCCAAACGGACTTTTTTCTTTTTCTCTGTAATTTTCATTCCAATTGGTTTTTGTACAACCTGTAATAAAAACCAAGGTAACAATTAAGAAAATTCTAAATATGTTTTTAAAGTGCATCATTTAAGAAATGGTTTTTATAAATGATTCATATTTAGTTTGTAATATAGAAAACTCATCTTTAGACACGGCAAAATCGCCATACCAAACGTAGCTATATACATAGGTTAAATAAGAAAATTGATTTCTAATTGTACCTTTTTTAAGTTCAAATTTGTACTCTGAATTCGTTTTGTCTTTATGATAATTAATTAGCTTTTTGGTAGCAAGCAATTTTAACGTTTTTAAAAAATAATAACGAATAGCTAATTTATAATTTTCTGTTTGTATTGCTTTTTCTAAAAGTGCATTTAGATCTAATTCATTAATATCATCTTCTTCATAAATTAGTTTTTCTGTTGTTTTTTTTGGATTTTTCTTAAAATTGAAAAAACCAATTTTAGAACCAAGAACCACTTTTAAGATGATAAAAATTACAATTCCGCCCAATAGAAAAGGAAAAATTACTTTTAAAAAAGAGGCAATACTTGTTAAAAAACTTAAATCGGTATTAGATCTTTTCTTTTCTTTTTCTTCTGTGTAAATAAAATCTTTACCTGTGTATTTTGTATGTAAACTATCAGTAAAAGTTCTTAAGGTACTGTATTCAATACTTTTAATGTATTTGGTTGTGTCTTTGTACTTTACAATACTATCAAGCTTTTCTTCTTGCGCTTTGGCAATTGAGCTTGTAAAAATCATCAATAATAAAATAACTTTTTTCATTATCTTAATTGATGTTTTCTAGCCACTTTAAAAGGCAAAATTAAATAGTAATAACTAATGGTTGCTAAGCAAAAAAGAATGATTGCAAAGCAGAAAAAGGTTGGCATAATATTAGAATACCTTGTAACATAACCTTCTAAAAAAGCAGCCATAATTGTAAATGGTATAGTACTTAAAAAGATGTAAAAAGCATTTCTTACACCTTTTTTAAAAGATTCGAATCTTTTTAATGTTCCTGGAAACAAAATGCTTGCACCAATAATATAACCTGTTGCAGCTTCGATAATCATTCCGAAGATTTCATAAGTACCATGAATCCAAATTCCTTTAATACTATCAAAAAAACTATTTTGCTGGTAAAAAAATGCCTGAAATACAGCAACCATTATTCCGTTCATCACAACATAATAACCCGTTCCAATTCCTAGAAACAAACCAGAAAGAAACATATTTAGGCCAACTCTTTGGTTGTTATTATAAATACCAATAAAAGTACCCCAATTACTCCCGCCTTTGTAAATCGCCATAGCATCACCACTTTCTATATTTTCTAGTGTTTGATCTATATATTCGTCACTTAAAACTTGTCTAGCAAAACTATCATCATTAAAAGTAGAAAGTAAACCAATAAAAAAGCACACAAAGAAAAAAGCAAATGATAAATAAAAGAATTTTCTGTATTGATAGGAGAGAAGTGGCACTTTGTCAAAAAAGAAATATAAAAATATATTCTGATCTCTTCTTTTAGAATGATAAACTTTGTCGAAACTGCTTTTAGCTAATTTATTTAAGTACGAAGTAACCTTACTTTTTGGGTAATACGTTTGGGCATATACCAAATCATTCATGATTTTTATATGCAAGTTGGCAATGTCATCTGGACTTTTTTTCGTTTTATTTGAAATAACTTGTTCAAATTCGAGCCATTTTTCTTTATTTTGCTTTATAAAAGCGACCTCTCTCATTAAGAGCGAATTTAACCATTGCATGAAAACACTCCAAATAAAAACCGCACAAAATATAAATATAAATTTTACGGTAGCCAACGTTGGGCAACGTTTATTAGCGTTTTTATTTGACAATATTCTTAAGTTTGCTTATATCTATTTTGTGTATTATGTGTTTGATTTTCAAGCGGTAGAAGAAACATTTTCTGGCGATACTTGGACGGTACAAGCAGTCGGAATTTTAGTCTTAATTCCGGTTACTTTTTACACATTATATTCAGAAATTTTAATGGATGGACAAACATTAGGAAAGAAGCTTTTACATGTTAAAGTAATAAATGTAGATGGATTTAAACCTTCGGTTTCTGATTATACAATGCGTTGGTTTTTACGAATAGTAGATTTTAATTTATTTCTACTTTTAGCGGTATATATACAATCTATTACCATTGATGATTCTGATTTTCTTTTAGGATTGACATTTATTGTAGGGAAGTTAGTAGGATTATTACTGATAATATTTACACCCAATAATCAACGATTTGGCGATATCATTGCGAATACCGTTGTTATTTATTTAAAGGATGAAGCAAAGTTTTCTGAAACCATTTTAGAGGAATTAGCTGATAAATACGTACCAACATATCCGAACGTGATTAAATTGTCTGATAATGATGCACGAATAATTAAAAATACATATAAGACTGCTATTAAATTTAATGATTATAAAACTTTAATAAAATTACGCACTAAGATTATTGAAGTTACGCAGATTAAATCTATGCATAAAAGTGATAGAGAGTTTATATCTGTTGTTTTAAAAGATTATAATTTTTATACTCAGAATATGTAATTATTATATTTGATAGAAATAGAAGTATGGTTTTAAATTCTCTATTTAACATAATATAAATTATATAACATATGTATGATTATTTATTTATAACCATTTTATGGCTTATTACGCATATTTATAGATATTAGTGATTTAGGTTTTGTTTATAATTGTTTTAATAGCAATTAACAGAATGGGCAAAATCCGAAGTATTTTCAACACGTTTTTTTACCTTATTTTCGATAGGGTTTTTTATTGCAAGTGTTGGATTTTGGCAATTAGGAAAAACAGATTTGGCAAAAGCCTATATCATTCCAACATTAGTGGCAGGTATATTACTTTTAATAATTGGTAGCGGTCTTAATTACACAAACATTCAAAGAGTTAAACAATTTGAAAAACATTATAATGAAGACGTTTCTGCTTTTTATCAATCTGAAATTGAACGTTCAGAAAGTACTTTAAAGGAAATTAAAAAATAATTACATACGACACCGTATATAATTCATTGCTTAGTTTTAGCTCACTTGGGTAATTCCTTCAGATTTATGTTTTTCGTAATTTATTGAGTAGATAAGTTGCTTAAAACATGCAACTAACCATATACTAACCGCCTCTATCCCCTACTTATAAGTATCTTTACATACAAACAGGTAACTTAATATATATATGTAAATATTACTGCCACCAATTACAAAGAAGAACTTAACATAAACCGAATTTACTAAACTATCAATATAAAAATAATTATCTTAAGACCTTCAGCATTATTTAGTTGATAATATTGCCAAAGAAAAATGCTGTTTCTATTTGATAACTGCTTGATATTCAGTTTAAGTAATAAAAAAAGGTTTTGTTATACAAGTAAATAAAATCTAAATGCAATATATTTGGTGTTATATAACGAGTTGGCTGTAATTAAAAACCGAAATCAAAATTAACATATGAAATTAAAAAGAAATTTATTTACAATTCTATTTTTGACAATTAGTGCAATTGGAATTGCTCAAGATTATAAAAATGAACTGAAGAAAGAATTTAATGATTATTTGAGTACAATTGTCAATATGGAATTTGAAAAATCTATGGAATACATTGTTCCTGAATTTTTTGAAATTATTCCTAAATCGCAAATGATTAAGGTTATGAAAATGACTTTTAACAATCCAGATATGGAATTCGAAATCAAGAATCCGAAAATCTTGAAAGTTAATGACAAAAAGGAAATTGAAAAGAAATATTACTCACTTCTGACATACTCAAATCAAATGAATATGAAAATAAAAGGAGAAGAAGGAGAAACAAAAGACGAAAAAACAACACGAATAAACTTGACTAAATTGTCATTGGAAAGCACTTTTGGTTCTGAAAATGTAGTCTATAACGAAAAAACTGACTTTTTTGAAATTCAATCTCAAAAAGATGTTTACGGAATTTCTGAAAATGGAGAAAAAAACTGGAAATTTTTAGTAATTGAAAAGAAACAGAAAATGATTTTGGAAAAGTTATTACCAAAAGAATTGAGCGAAAAAATATAAAAAACTACAGCCAACACCGTACAAAATTAATTGCTTGCTTTTAGCCAACTTACGAAAATCCTCGCGGATTTTCTTTGTCAGTAATTATTTATTAAATTTATTGCTTAATCACGCAACTAACCTTGTACAAACACGTTGTAGCAAATTACAGAATGAAACCAATCAAAGTAGATTTAGACTTTTTAAAATTTATAAAAACTGGAAAATTTGGTTTTATTAAACTTGGAGAAAATAAAACTGAAATTGAAAATCAAGGTTTACCACCTGAAAATTGGATTAATGGAAAATCTAAAGAAAATTCAAGAATATGGAGATATGGAAATATTGAATTTCATTTTAATGAAAAAAATGAATTAATTCATATTTTCAATGATTATATATCTAAAATTAACGGTGGAGAAAGTTTCTTAATCTCAGACTTTTGGATTTTTACAAATAATGGAGAAAAACCGAGCTTATTAAAAACAATGAAGGAATTAAATTGTTTGAATATAGATTTTTTGAAGAAGACTTATGAAGTTGGAATTATTGAAATAAAACTTAAAAATGGAGTTTACTTTTCATTTTATGGAAATAAAGAAAACAAAAATGAAAATCCAAATAATTGGAAAATGTGTGTAATCGGAAAAAAATAAACTTGCTACAACACCTTGTATAAAAAATTGCTAAATTTGGCTTAATCAAAAATTTGTACTTTTTTGTCAACCCCTATTTTCCTACGGAAAATAGCCGTCGACTTAAAACGCAAATTTCCATACAAAACAACGTTGTAGCCAATTAAACAAAACCGTTATCTATTCTGAAACTTAACCAAAAAGAATTTCATTTATATAAACAAAAAAATACGTAATCTGTCGTATTTTTTAAATCAAATAACTACTATAAATTGCCAACCAAAACTAAAAGTTTATGAAGCATAAAAGTATTTTAATAATAACAATAATAAGCATATTCTCATCTGCATTTGCGCAAAACATAAATTGGATAAATGCCCCAGTAAACCCATTACCAAAAGGTGCTAACTTAAAAACCACGCAACTAAAAGGAGATGTGTTTCAAGAATACTTCTCCTTTTACGATACCAATGGTAATGAGCTGGATTTTGGTAACAATTACCATATAAAAAGGGATCAGCAAAACAGACCTATTACTTATACCTATCCTGATGGAAAAACAACAGTCGTTACATATGATGCAGATGGAAATTTAATAAATGACGAGGGTAGAATTTATGAATATGACAACCATAACCGAATAATAAAAGCAACATTTGCCTACAAAACTATCGAATACAGTTACCAAAAACAAGGTGATTTATTAATGGTAACTATCGTGTCTAAAGTAAAAGATAAGGCGCCAACCACTAAAATAGAATACTATACAAATGGTCTATTAACTGAAAGAAAATTAACCTTAAACAGTGAGAAAACCTTTTTTAAATATAAATACGATGAAAAAGGCAACTGGATCACTAGGATAGAAACCAATGCAGCAGGTAATTTAATAAACCAATATACAAGAAGTATAATTTACCATAGTGAATATAAGGATTTTAAAAAAAATGCTGTAATAAAAAAAACAACCGGAGATCAAAATTTAAAAGGAGGGCTTGTAATGCCTCATTTATACATTAATGGGAAATTAGACAATACAAACTTATTTTGCAGATTCAATAATGATTATATTTTTTTCAATCCTTTAACGTCTACCTATTACATTGCCCCAAATGCCTTTGATGAGTGGGTATCTACAAAAGATTCAATACCCTTTAAGCCATTAATTAACGCACAAAATATAGTTGTGAGCGATGGAAAAACTGCAATTTGTATAGAAGAAGGAAAGACCGGTGTGTTTTCAGATAGAAAATGGAAACTCAAAACCGAATATAGAAATATTATTGTAACTGATGCCAAAAGTAATGACACATACTTTGCCGAAAATGCTTTTGGGAATGGTACAAATAATGGAACCAAGGCATACCCAGCCATTTCTATGACAGATAAAGGCAAAGAAGTATGGTATGTACTAAACCAAGACAAGTCTCTCATTGCATTTTATCATAAAGGAAAAAAAGTACCTGTAACTTACAAAGGCATTATTGCTAACACACAAGACCAAGTATATGCTGTTAATGGTGTAGCTACTTATGTTGCTCAAGATTATAGTAACGCAAAGCCATTGCTATTTAACATAGGACGTTATTTTAATCCTTCTAATGATAAGCTAGCTACAAGCACCACCACTATCACTAATACAACTGATAAGTGTACAAAAGGAAATTGCACTGACGGTTACGGAACATTTATTTTCGAAAGCGGTGCCAAAGTAGAAGGTTTTTTTAAAAACAGAAAACTTAATGGTTACGCAGAGTTTGTTTACGCTAATGGCGATACTTATAGTGGTAATTACCTTGAAGGTCAACTCGATGGTTATGGCATTTACCACTGGAAACAAAACAACTTGCACTATTATGGCCATTGGAAAGATACAAAACAACACGGCTATGGATATTTTGTAAAAAATGGAGAAACTGTTGAAGCTGGTATCTATAACGAAGGAAAATTGGTAACCAATCTTTTAACCGACTTTTCTAACGGCAAGTCTAGTGGAAATTGTCTCGGTAATTGTACCAATGGCTATGGATCTATTACCTATGACCAAGGTGATGTTTATGAAGGATTGTTTAAAAACGGTAAGCCATACAAAGCTGGCACTTATATGTGGACTAACGGCAATAGTTATATGGGCGATTGGGACGAAAGTGGCAAAATAAATTATACAGGTCAATTTTTTACCAGTTCATTTGTCTATAAAGGTGCTTTTGCTCACAATGGATTTATCACAGGTCTAGGTGTAAAGCTAGATAAAAAAACAAACACTAAAAGCTATGGTGAGTTTAAAAGCGGAAAATTGGTTGTAGATTATGCCAATGGCCATACATCCTCAGCCACTACAACAAATAACAGTACTGCCTCAAAACAAGCAGAAAAAGCTATGTTAACCGCAGCAAATTCATTAATAAGCTTATACTACAAAAGTAATTCTGAGTTTAAGAAAATTGTAGTTCAACAACATAATAATTTTACACAAACAATGAGCATTGATAAGTTAAATAAACTACACGCATTATTTATTAAACACCTATTTCAATTAGATAAAGTAGTTGCACATAGATACTTGCTATATCTGCCAAACCCTTATTCAACTGCAAATACAGGAAAAATATTAGTCGAATTAAGTAATGAAGAACGAACATTCATACGAGAAGAATCTAAGAGATTTAATAGTCAATATAAATTAAAAAAACAATATGTGCCTAAAAATTAAAACATATTTAAAACTTTATTAGTTTTTTTTTAAAATTTCACTTAAAAAACTCTAAGGTTCATGAAAAACAAACAACTATATATAAAACTACTTGTGGTGTTACTCATATGTCTAATAACCATTAAGATGTCTGCACAAGGTCTTAACGAAGAGGGTATTTTCCAGAAATATTACCTTTTAAGCAATAAAAAATTAGAAGAGTTTAAAGAACTAAAACGGCTTTCTTGGTCTGCTTACAATAAACTAGTAAATAATAATACTATAAGAGTTGATGGAGAGTATTTGGCTTTAAAAAAGAACAAAAAAAAATACGATGAGATTACCTTTGTTTTAGGTGGTAGGTGGCTTACCATGTCTGGGAAGCTCTTCATAAATAAAAATAAATCTTACGGTGATGGTCTTAAAACACCAAGATACACAAGTGTTGCTATTGAACCCACTTCAGATATTAGGTACAAGAGTAACGGTCAGCTATTTGCCAGTATAGAAGATATTGAAGGAACCATGATAAAACCATCGGGTAATCTTTATTATGAAGATGGTAGTGTCCTTTATAGTGAAGAATTAGACGAGTCAGGTCAATACAACCGTATAACCATTAGAAGAGCTAATGGAGAATATGATGTGTTATTAAATGCTATGTTGCAAAAAAATTATGGTTCATCCTTTTCTAATATGATATATCCAACATATCCTAGTCCTTATACTATTTCACCAATAGCAAATGAAACCTCTGTGATTAATTTTGAAAATGGACATAAGTATATAGGTTGTTCTACTCTTGGTACTTATGATGCAAGAGGCAAAGGTGCATTTACTGGTTTTATGCCTACTTTATTTATGGAATACGGTAACGGAGGTGTATTTTTCTTAGAGAAACCATGGTCAGAAACACCTTATCAGTGGGCTTTGGTTGTTGATGGAGAAGTTGAAATGACTATTCCTGCTAAAGCCACTGATAAACCACAAATAGATAGTCTACTTAATAATTTGTCTGTTAAGATGAATTATTATCCTAATTCTAAATTGTTAAACAAAAAAGAAGAAAACAAAACTATATATTGGCCTACAATGGATGGTTATCTTCATAGTAAAGACACTACAAATCTTAATGGTTATGGCATCAAATTTCATACAACCGATTCTATTTTTAAAGGAGACCATTCATACCTAGAAGTAGGCACTTTCAAAGATGGAAAATTACACGGTATGGGTTATAAGGTAAATATAACCAGACTCTATAATGATAAATTTTCAAGTCGTCCAAGTAACCAAGATGAAGATTATCAAGCGTTTGCTGCTAGGGTAAAAGGTGCTGCTGGCGTTTTTGATAATGGCATATTAGTAGAAGGACGAGAATTAAATATTGATAATGCAAGAAAAACATATATAAATGGTAATCGATGGAGACATATACCTGTTGAAGGTTTTGCCTACATTGGCCAAGAACCACTTAGTTATAAAAAGAGTGTTTATCATGGCGAGATGCCTTTTACAGAAGTTCCTACTTACAATTCATATATCTATATAAGCAAGATAAAACGTCAAGTAAAAGTATTGGAAATAAATACTACAAAGAAAGCCATTAAAGTAATGGGAGACTATAATGAACCTGTATGGTTAGATAAAAACTCAGGACCTATATATTATCATTATTCAACAAAAACATCTACTACCAGCTTTTGCCCCAAAACCATTACTCGAAAAAAGTATAAAGAAATTGATGTAAATAAGTCTATCGACCGAAACACAACAACAGTGAGAAAGGTAGATGGAGCCATAGTTGATTATTATTATATTACTCGCAAAAGCGACCCAATAAAGTACACCGTTAAAGAAACAGTATACGATGGCTATGAGACAGTTACTTGCCCAGTTTGTAATGGTGCAGGAATAAGAAACATTCCAGCAAATAGCAATGGTAATAGACAATTAACATTTTAAATTAATATCATTACCCTAGTAAACCTTATTTCTTATGAAAACACTTATAACTATATTTTACTTGCTTATATTATTTTTAAGTATGAATGTTTATTCACAACAAGAAAAAACAAATTCACCTTACGATAAACTTTCTAAAGTAGATAAAGGCTATAAATTACTTTCAGCAGAAGCCGAAGTATTTATTGATTCCTTTAACGAGAACCAAGATAGTGTTGTGCAATATGTTAATGATATGGGAAAATCGTTTAATAAATATAAGGTGCCCTCATATGTACAAAATGAAAAATTATTATATGTTATAAATGAACTCTTCGATGTTAACAGATATTTAGCCTTTAGAATTTACATGGTTCTTAATAAAAGTAGCAAAGATTATATTTATAATAATATAACCTCTGATATAAAAATGTCTTTTCAGTTGGCTTCAAAAAGATATTTTAATAAAAAAAAGAGGATAGAGAATGCCAACAAAGGCAATTAAATACTAATGCTATTAAAATTTTATTAAAAAACAATACAAACTTACACACTAAAACACAATGAACCAGACAATTAATATATTTTCAGCTATTCTATTGTTACTTAGTTTTAATGCAAGTGCTCAATCCCTACCACAAATAAACGCAAAGGATTATGGATTTGAACTAAACACCAAACAAGTTGAAATTATAACCTACAATGTTGATAATGACAGTGCAGTGGCGTTAGAAATTAGTAGCTACAGCTTTAACAATGAAGGTGATATTGAAATCTATGAGAACCGAAATAAGCAAAACAAGTCTTGGGGAAAATCAAAAAATAAATACAGAAAAGGAAAGTTACACAAAAGAACCTTTAAGTATAGTAATTCTACTTTAAACACAAACCATAATTACACCTATGATAGTAATGGTTACTTAACCAATGAGCAAATTCGTTTAAATAACGGAAATACGAATACTGTCAAATTCGAATATAAAAATAATTTGCTTCACAAAATTAGCAGTAATATCGATGATGTAGTAATCACACATCACTATACTCAAAAAGGACATTTATTTAAAAAGGTATATGCTATTAATCAAGCTAGCAAACCTAATGTTGTTTCCAATCATTTTTACTTAGAAAATAAAGAAATTTTTTCTTTCACAGAGCCAAAAAACCATTATAAAGCACATATCTATAATGAAAACGTATACATTGGTTTTGAGCTTATAGACGACGAGCGTGTTAAAAGTAAACTAGATAAAGGCATTCAACGATTTAACCAAGAAGCGCCTAAAGATAATCTTCCGTTTAATTTACAAAAACATTGTAACCAAACTTGGCAGTTTTACGATAAAAATTTAGACAAAGTAATCCCTTTAGAAATAAAAATTTACAAGTATATAAAAGATGCTTCAGGCAATAAAATAAAGTATGCCGAAGCAGTAGTAAACATAAAAACCAAAACCATTTCTAGCATTAGTTTTTATAAATCAATTTTTAAAAATAATAATGTTGTAGGTAGTACAGCTTTCGATAAAAAAATATTTTCAGAATTTAAAGAAGATATTAAGTTTATAAATATCCCATAACATTTATAAAATGACCAATACAAATTTTGAAATAAAACCACTATCCTCTCAAGACAGAAACAAACTTAGAAAGCAGTACCTATTTGCTGTTTTGTTCTTACTTGCTGCAAGTGCTATATTTTCTTTCATCTATTTTTTTGTTATAAAACCAGATAACTTTAGTATCATTCCTATAGTGATGTTTTCTATATTTCTGCTATTCTTTGCTGGTATTTTTTCTTATATATTTTGGAATACTTATATGGATTTAAAACTAGGTATTAAACACTGTTATATGGGTGTTGTTACCGATAAACGTGTAGACAAACACACTACTAAATCAAGAAGTTATAATACCAGAATGGGCACAAATACAAGACACAAGTCTAGCAGAACCTATTATTATATAAGTATTGATAATAAAGAGCACAGCGTGCCTTATTCAAAATACGCAAAAGTAAACGTTAACGATAAAGTGTATTTAGAGTCTAGTCCAAAAAACAAAGAAGTTTTTGCTTTTAATGTTTTAGAAAAAAAACAAAATCCCGTTACTAGCACTACCAACACAATTCATAATACTCCTTTTAAAAGTAAAAGTGTTACCAAGCCTATGCGCCAACAAGAAGTGGTTTTAGTAAAAAAAATTTTCTTTAAAAAAGTAAGACGAGCATTAATTTACATTGCTATTTATATCATTTTATTATTTACACTATGGCAAGGTATATTCATCTTTTTAATCCCTCTAATAATAGCCTTTATTTATACTTCAATTAAACTGCTTATTCTAATTAACAACTATGCAAAATTCAATAGAAACGGAAATCTAAAACAAATAACTACAGTACAAGTAACAGACAAATTAACAATGACTTCTAATACTAGTTCAACTAAATTTAGAGTGACAACAAATGTTGAAAATATTGATGTTTCACAAAAAATATACAACAAACTAAAGACAAACGATGTTATAGAATTGCACAAAGCAACCTTTCTTAAAAACTTAGTAGGTGTTAGTATTAATGAAGGAACACAATATTTAGAAAATTTATGAAAACTGTGTTTGTCAAAATAGCATTAAACATAGTGCTAATATTTTTTATTAGCAATAAACTATATAGCAATGCAGCTCAACCAGGTATTTGGAACGCTGGAGGCACTGTTTTTACAATGCTACATCCAGAAGATTCCCTTAGCTTTAAAAAAGTACAAATGCAACAAGAGCAAATTTACATTCAGTTGTACAAAGGCTTTGCGGTTGTAAAAGGCGTCTATTGGTTTCGCAATACCACAAAAGACCGCTTACAGTTTAAAATGGGATATCCTGTAAATGGTATTTATGATGGTGGTGAAACAAACTTAAACCAAGTTAGTATAGATTCATTAAATGAGTTTAAAATAAAAGCCAAAGGCAACTGGCTACCACTACTTAAACAATCTTATCCAGAACTTAATAATAACGATAAAAATCCTATACCATTTAGCGAAAATTGGAAAGTGTGGGAAATGACGTTTCAACCCAACGAAATACAAATAGTTGAAGTTTATTTTATAGTAAACACCAATAATGCGCAAGTAAGAAAGGGCTATAATGTTGATAAAAAAAATGTGTTTATTTATCTGTTAGAAAGTGGTAGCGTATGGCAGTCACCAATTGAAAACGCAGCGTTTTATGTACAGTTAATGGATGGATTACTGCCAACAGATATAAATGGAATTTCTACAGGTTTCAATTTTAAATACAGCGAAAAACATAAATTATTTATTGGTGAAAAACACAACTTTTCGCCTACCCCAAAAGACAATTTAGTTATTAGCTATCACAATAAAGAAGATGAATTTTTATTTAAAAAAAAACTTTCAAACACCAATGCTTTGTACTTATCTATTGATAGTTTAAGAACTTTACCTAAAAATGGTATTCTCTTAAAAAAAATAGATCTAGGAAATCCGTACGCTGTTAAAACAAATTTTAGTGGTTTTTTACCAATACTATTAACCTATTTTGTAATGTATCTTCCAGGTATTATAATTGCTATTTTAATAATACTATTTATACGATATATGCTTAAACGAAGAAAACTAAAAATCAATTCTTAAACTAACCTAAACAATGCATTCCTTTATTGAAAAACATCTAAAACACTATTCTCAATGGGATTTTTTGGTTTTCACACTCTTTACAATACTTTCCATTTTAAATGGAAAAACCACCATATTTTATATTCTATATTTTTTTTGGTGTAATGAATTATTGCGCATTATTATTGACCGTCTACTTTATAAAAGTAACTCAAATGCCTTATTAGGATTTTCTGAAAAGACCACTATTTTACCTTCGCTTTTCCCAATGGGAATATATTTTGTGTTTATTGTAGTCTTTTTTGGTTTTGTTTCCAGCTGGAAAAATGAGGAAATTACAATAATGAATATGCAAATATTGTTTTTTAAAAATACATTTTTTGTACTTAACTTAATTTTTGTAGCCATAGAACGAATACTACTTCACAGAACACAACAAGCAGTAATAGTTATTTTTGGAATATTCACACCTAATATGCTAATACTTCATATTTCAATTATTCTTGGCGCTTTATTAATGTTTTTTGTAATACGTAGTTTTCCCGAAATATTTACACCAAGCAACCTTTGGGGTTCGGTTATTATTATCTTTCCATTCTTACTTATAAAAGCTTTTTTTGCATATTACAGACAGAATAAATAAAAAATTAACTTGCTACAACAATGTATAAAAATAATAGCGGTTTAATCGCTAAAACGAAATGAAATAATAATAAAAAAGGTCTGTGTTATAACGAAAAGTTAGTGTGTAAATCCGCTACTATTCTTATACGAGACCGTTGTACAACATAAAGAATGTGAACTTTCCTGAAATAGGTTGACTAAAAATTAATCATTTAATTATAGTCACTTATGAAAACAAAAAATGAACCCTGGCGAAAAAGAACCTATCAAAAAGTAACTCTTGAAACTAAACTTTTAGTCGTTGACCAAATTGTTAACGGACAAATATCCAGAAGTAACGCTTCTAAAAAATACGAGGTTCCTAGAACTACAATCTCATACTGGATTAGAATTTATAGTACCTTAGCTCAACAAAATATGGGTATGAGTAAAAACGAGGAAATTAAAAGACTTAAAGAAAAAATCGAAGAACTAGAGTTTCAAAAGGACTTTCAGCAAGACATAATCGCGGATATGGAACTCATTACTGGTGTGGATTTGTCAAAAAAGTCGTTACCCAAAACATTAGCAAAAGAGATAGAGCGAAAAAAGAAAGACCGTATAAAAGAAAATGGCTCTATGGATGTTTTGGGATCAGTAAACAAGCTTTCTACAAAAGAATTAACAAACAAAAAAAGCAAAAAGTAGCCCACCAAAAACTTACCTTAATGGTCAAGAATTACCGCAAGAAAGTAAGTTCTAAAACTGGTGGAATTAAACTCTACAAAGAACTTAAAGCTGAGTTTATTAAAGCTGATATCAAAATGGGTAGAGACAAGTTCTATCGCTTCCTAAGACTCAATAATTTATTAATTCCTAAGCGTAAAAACTACGTTACAACCACTAACTCTAACCATATGTACAGAAAATATAAAAACCTCGTAAAAGACCACGTCCCTAATCGACCAGAACAACTATGGGTAAGCGACATCACATACATTAAAACCGAAAATGGATACAATTACCTAGCACTAGTGACTGATGCCTATTCCAAGAAAATCATGGGTTATAAAATAGATAATCATATGAGAACGGTACTTTGCTTAGAGGCTCTTAAAATGGCCATTAAAAACAGAAAATATCCTAAGCAACAACTCATTCATCATTCAGATAGAGGATTCCAATACTGCAATCCTAAGTACACCAAATTTGCTGAAAGTAATGGGATAACTATGAGTATGACCGAGCAATACGACCCTTATGAAAACGCTGTAGCTGAACGTATAAACAGAACTCTTAAATACGAATATGGATTAAAGCAAACCATCAAAAACACTACAATAGCCAAGGAGATGACTGATCAGGCTGTATATATCTATAACAACCTGAGAACCCATTTTAGCCTAGACTTAAGAAAACCTACTGAAGTACATCTAAATCCTAATTTAAAATACAAGTCCTATCGAAAAAATAATGTAAATTTACCTGAACTATCGTTTTGAAAACAAACCTAGTTCAAATTATTTTTTTTGCCTTCTAAACGGCTAAAAAAAATCGTTTGAACGTGTCGAAAATCATAAAAAAAAGGTCAACCTATTTCAGTATAATACAAAAAGCAATCTACATAGCATTAATATTTGGAATTTTGGCTTCTTGCAAACAGAAAACCAAACCAGAAAAGGCGGAAAATAAACCGACTGAAATTCCTGCGTGGAAAGTTGACTTGGACACGATTTTGGAAAAGAACAATCCGAAAAACCTTGACCTATCCAAACATCAGTTGTTTATCGACACAACTCGGAATTCAGAAACGTTTAAAAGACTGGTTAACTGGAAACCAAACCGAATGGATAATGACGCAATTTCATATCACGAAAAAGAAATTGCAAAAAAGCATAAACCAATAAAAATTGACCTAAAAGAATTTCCAAGACATTGGATAAGTTTAAAAAAACTCAACAATGAATTTGTGATTTATGAACCTTGTGATGGAAATACAACCGCTTTTGAAATAAATGAAAGTTCAGTTCTATTCTTCTACCAACTGGAACATGACGCTGACTTGATATCTGAATTAAGGAAAATCACGGAGAATGAAATCGAATTGGAATTAAGAACTGTTCCACAAAAAACGGAAACTGAAAAAACGGAACTGACCATAAAACCGACCGAATTTGAAAATGTCTATTTACTAACTTATAGTTTTGGCGAATGGTTCGTGACACCAAAAGAAAAAGTATCTGAATTTGATATTGTGGTTAATCATTGTCCGACAATGAAAAGAATGGAATTTAAAGGATTTGACAAAAAATAACGTGAATAAAAAACGGTGTACAACAACGTATATAATCCATTGCTAGTACTCGCCTACTTACGAAAATCCTCTCGGATTTTCTATTCGGTTTTTATTTGCTAAATTACGTACTAAACAACGCAACAAACCATATAGAACGAAATGCCAACCACTAGAATGAAACAATTTCAAATTATACTACTTCTTTTTTTCAGCATCAGTGCTTTTGGACAAAAAGTGACATATAATCACGTTGTTGATGCAACAAATGTGGAAACCAAACAAATGATGAGACTTTTTGAAAACTACTTGGCTTCGAGTCCCCAAAATAAAGCAAAGAATTTATTTTGGAATATTGAAGAACAAAAGAAACATAAAAACTATGACTTCTTAGAAAACGAGTTTCAACCTTCACTTTATATGGGGTTTCCAGTGCACGTTTTGAGTATAAAATTCAGAAATAATATCTGTCAACTTAAAGCCCAGTTTTCATATTGCAAAGAAGATGGTAGCCCTTACGTTTTGGCAATTGCCAACTATTTCGCCAAAAAGGAAAACGGAGAGTTTAAATTATTCAATGCTTTGACTGTAAATAAAGAAGATTGGAATTGCACAACCGTTGGACTTGTGGACTTTTACTATCCAACATACCATAAGTTTGATTACCAAAAAGCTCAAAAACTTAATGATTTTATACAAGAGATTTGTAAAAATTTTGGTGTCAAGCCAAAACCATTTGAATATTTTCTTGCTGATGACTATGATGAAATCCAAAAATTAAAAGGACTTGATTATTACATCGGAATGGGCGGACAGTCAAACCCAAGTGGCAAAGCAACTGACGACAAAGTTTATTGTGGAGGTTTGGGAGAATACTATCCGCACGAAGTCTTCCACGTTCAAATAGATAAACATTTTCCAAACAAGCATTTTTGGGTTTCCGAAGGAGTAGCCACACTATTTGGAGGGAGTCGTGGAAAAAGCTTAAAGTGGCATATAAAACGAACAAATATCTATTTACAGAAACATCCTAAAATAGACTTAAACAATATGCTCAAACTAACAAATTTGGATGGAGAAACTTCTTATCATTATGTTTTTGGGGGGCTAATCGCCAAGAAAATATTGGATAAAGGTGGTTGGAGTCTGCTTAAAGAGTTTATGTCGAGTGGTAAAACTGATGAAGACTATTACAATGCGGTTGAAAAATACCTAGGAATTAATAAATCTAAATTGAACGACTATATTAGAGAACAATTACAAATTGAATCTAAAAATTAAGGTTGGCAACAAGTAAAAAAAACAATAGAACTTTCAACAAAGTTTAGTAATAAAAAAATAATTGAAACAATTAAAGAATAAAACTGAACGAATACACTCTTTGGATTCTTTGCGTGCGATAATGATGCTTTTGGGATTGGTTTTGCACTCAGCGTTAACCTACAACGTTACAAATCACGGAAATTCTTGGGGAATAAAAGACCCTGAATCAAATTATATTTTGACTGACTTTCTTGTTCTTTTAATACACTCATTTAGAATGCCAATTTTTTTTCTTGTTGCTGGTTTTTTTGGATCTATGTTGTTCTATGAAAGAGGAATTGTTCAAATGCTAAAAAATAGAATATCTAGAATAGTATTTCCGTTTATTGTTTTTTTATTTATACTATCACCAATAATCTATTTCACATTTAGTTATACCAATGCCATTTTTGAAAATCAAGAAAATCCATTAGCAACTACATCTCAATTATTTTCAAATATCATAGTTTTTCTACCAAAAACAACTGCACACTTGTGGTTTTTATATTATTTGATTCATATAACATTAATTTCTGTTTTACTTGGTTTGTTGCTCACAAAATCAAAACAAATGAATAATAAAGTAACTAAAAGCTTTAATTGGCTAATTAAGAGACCTGTAATACGTGTATTGTTTTTTTCTAGTATTACATTTTTTATGTTGACCTTTTTAGAAACTTCGATGGTAAATGCTTCGGTTTCTTTTATACCAGATGTAAATACATTTGTGTTTTATTTTTTCTTTTACATCATTGGTTGGATACTTTTTAAATCAAAAAATCTCTTGTATAATTTTAAGAAGTATGATTGGCAATGTACATTTTTAGCAATTTTTCTTATAATTATGCAAGGTTTGCTAATTCAGTATTCTGGAATGGATTTAAACCCTAATTCAAATTCTGGAATATTAATTTTATTTAATTCTGTTATAGTTTGGTTGTTCATTTTTGGAATAACGGGACTATTTATTCGATATAGCAGTAAATACTCGAAAAGAATGCGTTACATTTCTGATTCTTCTTATTGGGTTTATTTAATTCATTTACCATTAACAGCAATCATTCCAGCATTTATTTGGGAATTTCCACTTCCAACTTTAGTTAAATTTACAATGGTACTTTTCTTAACCACTTTAATTTGTTTTGTGACATATCATTATTTAGTGAGAAATACTTTTATTGGAAAATTTTTGAATGGAAAAAAATATCCTAAAAAAGATAAAGGAAAATCCAGTTGCCAAAAGCGTATATAATTTATTTTTGGCTACTTGCATACTTACAAAAGTTTTCACGGACTTTCTATTTGTGATTTATTTGCTAAATTAGTTGCTAAACCATGCAACTACTCATAGCCGAGACCGTTGTAGCTAATTATACGAAATGCATCAAAAATTAACCTTAACATTAATATTATTTATGTTTTCATTCTTTTCTAAAGGACAATCTGATTTGGAAGCCAAATTTTCAGAAGCTAACTCTGATATGAACTTAAGAAATATGTATCAAAGAATAGTTTGGAATATGCAACCGACAAATCAATACTTGTTTGACCAAACTAAAGGGGAAGTTAAATATACTGTTGAGGAAAATGGTTTTGAAGTAATTGCAAAACCTAAAATTTTAGGAACATACAATCTTGATGACAAAACATTTTTATGGGCGGATAAAAATCCCTCTATCAATAAAAATCTAAATGACAAAGTAGATTCGTTTAGAAAAACACTACCAAAAAAATATCAAAAGGATAAATTCAAATCTTCAACTGAATTCAACAAAAATTTGTTATCCCTTTTCAGCTATCTATTGAATTCAAATGGTTTTGATTCGCAACGACAAGACAATGCTATTATATATTATTCTCTTTTAGAAATTAAAATATTCAAAGACGGAAATGAAATTTCAGTAATTGAACCAAGAAATCATACAATTCTAATCCAAGAAGAACAAAGTATCGAACTGATAAAGAGATTCCACAAAGAAAAACTTGAAATAAACAAAGAGTATAATGATGAAAGGATTAGTTCAGAACAAGCTTTTGAAAAAATTAAATCTGTCCATTTAAAATATTGGCTAAACGAAGATTCGTACTTTTTCCCAGCTTTATCTTGGCCTTGTGATTTTGATGAAAAGTCAATTCTCGAGTGGAAAGAATTTAAAACCGATGATAATAGATATTTTGTAATGTACACGACTGATTTAGGATGGGCTAAAGAATCTTATGCTTATGAAATTGATACAGATGCAAATGGAGATAAAAAAATAATAAACGAATATTAAAAATAACTAGCTACAACAATGGCTATAAGTAATTGCTTGTTCTCGCCTATTTCTAAAAATCCTCGCGGATTTTCAGGTTGGTGTGTACTTGCAAAGTTAAATTCTAAACCAACGCTACAAAGCTTATACAAACCCCTTGTAAGTAATTGCCTACGGCACTCAAAAACCGTGTTTTTTAAACACTCCATTGCTGCTAATTACTTTCAACAGCCCATATTCAATGCGCTTAAGGTTATACATTGATTTAATAATAGTTTTTTATGTATACCATATACAAAACTACTATCAACTAAATGTATAGTGCATGAGACGCGCCTCACTACACGATACACATGGGCTGTTCTCCCCTATCTACAATTATCTTCACATACAAACAGGTAACTTTTCATATGCATAAATATTATTGCTACCAATTACAAAGAAGAACTTAACAGCAATCGAAGTTTAATAAACTATGAGTATAAAAATAACTTTCTTAAGACTACAGCATTTTATAGTAGATAATATTGCCAAAGTAGATTGCTGTTTCTATTTGATAACTATCTGATATGCAGTTTAAGCAATAAAAAAGTGCTGTTATAGAAGTAAATAAAATCTAAATGCAATATATTTGATGTTATATAACGAGTTGTACGCAAGCTGAAAAACAAGCTCTGGTTTATTAATTCTTTTCACATTGAACATGGATGACGTAATAATGTCATAAACATGACGACATCAATGTCCACGCTCCTGTTTTACATTTGTTTCAAACATTCAATCATAGTTATACTAATGGAAACAGAATTAAACATCAAACAAAAATCAACAGTTCATCGTGCTCTTGAACTCGCGAAAACTCCAATAATAATTGCGCTAATTTTAACACCAATTCGCTTTTCACTTGAACTTTTAGGATTACCTGATAATGCAATTTTCATTATTGGATTACTTTGGCTGACATTGGGTTTTGCAATTTATTGGGGAATAAAGTTATATAATGAAAAACACGCCTGTCTTTTACTATTTTTAAGTTTGCTAATTTATTCGCCTATTTCAAGGTTTCCTGTAGCTTTACTTTGGTGGATTGACACTAACTGGGAAATAGGTACTCATTATGGATTATATTTTAATAATTTTGGACAAGCTCTATTAAATCATGTAGGTTATGGATCTCTGGTACAAATTATACCTGGGTTTTTATTAGGCTCAATAACACTTGCAATTATGAGAACCAGAAAAGGTGCAATACGAAAAACTAATACTATAGAAAATGAATAAGAATCTCTTAGGACTAAGAATAAAAGAATTAAGAAAACAAAAAGGCATGTCTCAAGAATTTCTAGCTGAAGAATCAGGATTGAGTTTAAGGACTGTTCAACGAATAGAAAATGGAGAAACAAATCCAACTGGTGAATCACTCAAGCGATTATCAAATGCATTAAATGTAAATCCAGATGAATTAATTGATTGGTCCATAAAAGAAGACAAAAAATATTTGACATTTCTAAATCTCTCTGCTCTAACTTTTCTGTTCTTCCCTCTACTTGGAATTTTAATACCATTCATATTATGGACATCAAGAAAAGGGAAAATTAAAAACATCAATAAATTAGGAAAAGATCTAATCAATTTTGAGATTACTTGGACTTTACTTTTGTTTTTTATTCCTTTTTTATGGTTTCTCTTTTCAAAAATTGGAATATTAGAAAGTTTTACTCTAAGCAGAATTTTCATAATTATTGGAGTTATGTACTTTATCAATTTAATTTTCATATTACTAAATACATTAAGAATTAGTAATGGAAATAATATAATTTACAATCCCAAATTTAAATTTTTAAGATAAAAGCCAGCGTACAACAATGTGTATAATTCATTGCTAGTTATAGCTTACTTACAAAAGTTTTCACGGACTTTCTATTTGTGATTTATTTGCTAAATTAGTTGCTAAACCACGCAACTACTCATAGCCGAGACCGTTGTGTGTAATTTAACGCAACTAAATGGGAATTTGAGCATCTAATTAAAAAATATAATTATGAAAAAACTGATTTATATTCTGGTAATAATTTTTGGAATATTCTCTTGTAGTTCAGACGATGAAATTGAAAATAATAGATATGAATTTATAACTGAATATTCAACTACTGTAACCGTTGGTGGTGTAGTTGGAATATCTGAACGAACTTTTAAAATCGGAGAAAATTATACAGGAACTGAGCAAGGTAATGGATTGATAAAAATTAGAATTGCTGAACATTCAGAATTAAATGATGATTGCCCTAATAGTTGGTGTTATCAAGAATTATTGGACGTTCCGAGTGAATTTCTGAAATTAGTGGAATAAACTAATTAACCTGAATAAAATAATAAAAACTACACACAACACCGTACAAAATTAATTGCTTACTTTTTGCTTACTTCTGAAAATCCTCGCGGATTTTCTATTCGGTTTTTATTTGCTAAATTAGGTGCTTAAACCACGCAACAAACGATATATAAATACGTTAGCAAAAATTAGAAGAAAATGAAGAAAACAATATTAATTTATCTTTCCATTTTATGTAGCTTTTTCTTAAATGCACAGACTACTTATTATGTAGATCAAATTAATGGAAATAATGCTAATAATGGAATTACGACTTCAACTGCTTTTAAATCCATAAATCATGCTACAAGTGTAGTTTTACCGGGTGATACTATTTTAATCATCGGAGTTTACACAAATAGTAGTTATAATTCTTCATTTAGTTTTACAAACAATCACGATCCTCACTTATGGCATAAAGAGAATTCAATACGAATAAATAATTTAAATGGTACGGCTACAGGCTACATAACAATTAAAGCCTTTGATAATAATACTATTTTAAAAGGTGATGGAGACAATATCTTAAGAATTACCAACAGTTCTTATCTTCGAATTGAAGATTTTAATATTGAAGGAGAAGTACCCAATATTCCTTTATCAACAGCAAATGCTTTACAGTTTGTTTATATAGATGTAGATAATACGATAGACCCTAACGACCCTACAGCTTCAGAAATTCTATACCGAGATCAAGATTGTATAAGCAATTGTACGGCTGGAGCTGTTGTTAATGGAGAAATATATACTGATATTTCAAATATGAATGTAAGCAGACCGAGTTATATAGATACGAGAGGAGTATTTTTAAGCAACGTTCATCATATAGATATTCTGAACAATACAATCCACGATACACCAGGTACTGGGTTAAGAGTAGCTGATTGTGAGGACATAAATATTATTGGAAATGAAATTTACGCTTGTTCCAGAAAATCATATTCTGGCACTCACGCCTTAGTAGTAACAAAAGCCACAAGTACAAGAACAACTGATGACTATAGAATCAAAATACAGCGAAATAAAATACATCATAACTACAATGAACAATATTCTTGGGCACCTACTAAAACAGTTATAACACCGCATATTGACGAAGGTAAGGGAATTTCACTTCAAAGAAACCAAACGACTTATAATACTGATGGTTCAATAAACATAAATTGGGAAAACGGGAGAATATTAGTTGAGAATAACATTTGCTATTTTAACGGTTTTAGTGGTGTGCATAGTAACGATGGAAACAGAATTGATTTTATAAATAATACTTCTTACTTTAACTCATTTACAAAATCAATAACAGAGGGTGTAACATCTTCCAATGGCGGAAATATTGGTATAAGCGCCCAAGGTGGCTCTGATATTAAAATCATCAATAATATTTCTATTATAGATAAAGGATTGAGTAAGTCAGCTATATCTTCAAACTTATCTTCATCAGATGGCTTAGTAGTTGAGAATAATATTATTTATGGTACAGATTTAAACGGAAATACTGGAACTATAAATGAAGATGCAAATATTGTAGCGGTGCAGGTAAATACACAAAAAACAGATCCGCTTTTCGTTGACCCTATAAACTTCGATTTTAATTTACAATCGACTTCTCCAGCAATTAATAATGCAAATCTATCTGTAGCTCCACTAGCCGATTTTTTTGAAGTAAAAAGAGATGGTTCACCTGATATTGGTAGTGTAGAATATATTGACTCTACACTAAGTTTATCAGAACATAATCTCTCAGGTTTTTCAATGTATCCTAATCCTGTACATAATATAATTTACATTCAAGGAAACACCTTTGAACAATCGGATGTAAAAATAACTAACTTGTTAGGTCAAGAATTCCAAAATTTTAGTGTGATAGGGAACAACTCTATTGATTTATCAGATTTATCAAGTGGATTGTATATTATAAAAATAAAAACTTTTGCTAACAGGGTATATAAAAAATAGCGGTTTTAGTACTTAAACAGAAGGTAGATAATAAAATAAAATCAGTTATAAATCGAAAAATATTGTACGAAAACCCACTATTTTTTATATACTAACCCGTTATCTGCAAGCTGAAAAACAACCTTGACACCAAATTTACAATTCACATTAAACCTAGGTAACCAATGTTACAGTATACCATAAAGTTTATTTCTAAATTTGAAATCTAACTTATATTCTATAAAATGTTATTTTTTAAAAACTTAATCTTATCAACATTATTCATACTAACCTTTACTACTGTTTTTTCTCAAACAGCACCTTTTGAGATTAGTATTGAACCTATTAATATATCTGGTTTAGGTGGTATTCAATCCTATGCATTTGGACAAGCAAATGGAAAGTGGCTTATCGTTGGTGGCAGGCTTGACGGACTTCATAGAAGACAACCTTGGGCATCTTTTGACGTAGCTGGACACAATAATCAATTACTTGTTGTTGACCCAATTTCTCTTCAAAAATGGAGTGCACCTTTAACTACATTACCTACTTCAATTCAAGAGCAATTAAGTTCTACAAATATGGAATTTTATCAAGAAGGAGATTATTTATATTGTATAGGTGGTTATGGATTTAGCCCAACTGAAAATGACCATACAACATTTGATAAACTAACTGCAATTAAAGTATCTGATGTTATAAATGGTATTATAAATAGCACTACAATATCTACTTTTTTCAGACAAATTACAGACACACAATTTCAAGTAACTGGTGGTAGATTAAAAAAAATAAATAACACATATTACTTACTAGGTGGACAAAAATTCATTGGAAGATACAATCCTATGGGACCAAATAACGGATCAGGATTTATACAAGAATATACAGATGCGATTAGAAAATTTAATCTTTCAGATAATGGTACAACCATTACAATAACACATCTAACACCTCATACTGATAGTAATAATTTACATCGTAGAGATTACAATGCAGAACAACAAATTTTGCCAAATGGAGATGAAGGAATAACAATGTTTTCAGGTGTTTTTCAACAAACAGTAAATTTACCTTTCTTAAACTCTGTAACTGTTGATAGTAATAATTACACTGTAAATAATACCTTTCAACAATATTACAATCATTACCATTGTCCTGTTTTACCAATATATTCTGAACAAGATAATGAAATGCATACTGTTTTCTTTGGAGGCATTGCTCAGTTTTATGATAATTCAGGAACTTTAGTTCAAGACGATAATGTTCCTTTTGTAAATACTATTGCTAGAGTTACTAGAGTTAGTTCTGGAAATATGGCTGAATATAAATTACCTATTGAGATGCCCTCACTTTTAGGAGCAGGAGCAGAATTTATTCCAAATTTAGATTTTCCACATTTTAATAATGAAGTTTTCAAATTAGATTATCTAACAACTGAAGAAACTTTGATTGGTTATATTTATGGAGGTATAAGTAGTACACAACCTAATATTTTCTTTATTAATGATGGTACACAAAGTAGTGCAAATAATCAAATTTTTAAGGTTTTAATAAAGAAACCTACAAGTTTATCTGTTGATGACTTAAATGAATCAAGTACAAATAACTTAAATTTAAAAATATATCCTAATCCAAATGATGGCAGATTAAAGGTTGCATTTAATTTGAATGAAGTTGAAGATGTAAAATTAATTATACACGATTTAAACGGGAAAATTATTGACAAAGTTATATTATCTAATTTATCAATTGGGAGTAATTTTTATGAAAAGGACATTACTAAACTAATTAATGGTAGTGTATATTTTATTTCTATAGAAACATCGAATATTAAAACAACTCACAAATTAGTAGTGAAAAGATAAAGCCTGCAGGTAACAACGTGTATAATTAATTACTTGTTTCTAGCCTACTTACGAATATTCCTGCGGAATATTCTATTCGGTATTTATTTGCTAAATTAGTTGCTTAAACACGCAACTAATCATACACAAACACGTTGGCGATAATGAACATAATAACTAATACCAGAAAATATGAATAATAATTTTTATGCAATTTTGATGGTTCTTTTTTTGACTATCAGCTGTAAAAATGAAACAAAAAAGATTGAAGAAGTTTCAAAAACAGAATTTACTGAAGAGTTAAAGATATTAGGCAGCTACGTTTCTGACGATTATTCGAAGAGAAGTGAAGGCTATGATTGGATAGCCATATCGGTTACGGAAGCAGAAAGTGATCAATTGAATATTTCAGTCCGCTCACGAGCAGACAAGAAAAAACCTACTTGTACATTTGATGCAGTTGCTAACAAAGTAGATGACAAAATTTACCAATCCCAAATTGATGGGAAGTCCATTTTGTTTGAATTTACCAATGTCCAAATCAGTATAACTACAGAAAATAAGGATGATGAAGGCTTACTGTATTTTTATTGCTCTGGTGGTGCAAGTATTGCCGGAACATACAAGAAAATAAATGAACCAATTGATCAAAATCAAATTGACAAAACAAAATTCAATAGCGTACTAAATTTACAAGACGTTGGATTTAATGTCTCTTCAATAGAAAAAGATGGCAAAAACACCCTAACAATTTTCACATTTGGATTAAATGAACGTGAATACCAAGAGACATTCAGCATTGACGGTGAAGAAGTAATCAACGCAGAAGTTGAAGACCTTAATTCTGATGGCTCACCTGAACTTTTTATTTTTACTCGGTCAATTGGAAGTGGAAGTTACGGAAAGGTGTACGCATTTTCCGTTAACAATAAGAAATCAATGAGTGAGGTCTATTTTCAACCTACATCAGAAAACAGCGAGATAAATAAAGGATATATGGGCCATGATGAATTTTCGCTCGTTGAAAATACTTTAGGTCAACGCTTTCCAATATATAAAGAAGGTGATACAAATGCTGAATCAACTGGAGGAACAAGACAAGTTTCTTATAGACTAGTTGAAGGAGAAGCTATGAGAAAACTTAAAGTTGATAAAATCACCGAATATTAAAAACCACCGCCAACAATGGCTATAAGTAATTGCTTGTTCTCACCTACTTCTGAAAATCCGCGAGGACTTTCTATTTGTGATTTATTTGCTAAATTAGTTGCTTAAACCACAC
This sequence comes from Polaribacter sp. BM10, assembly GCF_002005425.1. Classification (GTDB taxonomy): domain Bacteria; phylum Bacteroidota; class Bacteroidia; order Flavobacteriales; family Flavobacteriaceae; genus Polaribacter; species Polaribacter marinaquae. The sequence continues at coordinate 763,116 of NZ_CP019704.1, forward strand.
AACTAATCTTATACGAAACCGTTGTAAGTAATTTGACGCAACCATTTCGGAATTTACTCATCTATTAAATATAGATACACTAAAAATTTTAATTTATGAAAAACAAGATTTTATTTTTAATGATAATCGGAGTTTTATTCTCTTGTAATAATAACGATGATAATTATACTGAAAATGAATTAGTTGGGATTTGGAAACTTATACAAATGACTGGTAGCATTCCAAATTCAGAAACTTCTGGTGCCGAAATGGAATGGCAAGAAACCTATGTGCTTAACGCTAACGGAACATTCCTAAAATCAAGAGATAGAGATGGAATTACAACCGAAGTTTCAGGAACTTATAATTTTATTAATAATTCTAATGAGCCTTTAATAGAATTAAACTTTGACACTGAAAGTGAAATTATTGGGTCATGTACATCAAATAGGAAAGAAACTATGAACCTTCAATCTGAAACTATTTTTTTAAGTTCTTGGGAGGCTTGTGATGGACCTGGACTGAAATATGAAAAAATCAATTAAAAACTACTTACAACACCGTATAAAAATAAAGCTTAGTTTAGTGCTTAATCAAGAATCCATGCACTTTTGTTACGTCTGATTTTCCTGCGGAAAAATCCTCACACACAAAACCGCACTAACCTTATGTAAACACGTTGCCAACAATATGAAAAAAGGACTATTAATAATATTCATTTTTACTTCAACTTTTGTTTCTGCTAACCAAATTGACAGTTTGAAAAGCTCAAAAGACGTAGAAGAATTTGCGAAAAAAGTATATCCAAAATTCACAGAATTTAAATGGTCTGAATTCAAAATAATATCAACAGAAGAAATACGAGCGAAAATTTCTTGTAAAGAAGGTTATGACTTATTAGAAATGAAAAATTGGGAAAAAGTCGACATAACAAATGACGGAAAAACCGATTTAATTTTAACTGCATATTGGGGAACGACATTGTACAGTTACGCTATCGTAGATAGAGGAAATAATAACTTCAAAACTTACAGGCTTTCAAAAAATGTTTTTGGTAATTGCGAATTATTTAAACCAATCAAAAAAGATGATTTAAATTATTTAAAAACATATATAAAGAAACAAGAGGAAATAGGTTTGATGGAGTACGAAGAATTAATAATAAAAGACACATTAGTTTTTAAGTTTCAAGAATTTGTAGAGCTTAATAAAAACCCCACAAAATATAGAATCAAAGAAATTGAATTTCAAACAAGTGGTTGCTATGGAAGTTGTCCTGTTTTTAACTTAAAAATAAATTATAAAGGAAATGCCGAATTTAATGTACAAGCCTATATAAAACACAAAGGAAAATCTGAAAATAAAATCCCAGTTAACTTATTCAATGAGATACAAGAATTACTTGAATATATTGAAGTTAAAAAACTAAAAGACAACTATTCTGTTGCTTGGACAGATGACCAAACTAGCTACTTGACTATTAGATTTAATGACAATAGCACAAAAAAAATTAGAGATTATGGTATGATTGGCACTTTTGGGTTAATGGCAGTTTATAGTAAATTAACAGAAATAGGAAAAGAAACAGAGTGGAATTGATAAGTAAAGATGGTTATGGAATTTTTGAAAGAGAAAATTTTGTGTTTTATAGTACAGGGGAAAACTTTTACAAATATAATTTTATTGAAATAACTGAAATTACAAAAGAATATTATTTAGAAAAAAAATACGGAAAAGAAAATCAATTTTGGAAACAACCATTTGACGAATTTATTAAATTGAAAAACGAAAATTTTATTACTACTTTTTACCAAGAAGACGAAATGAGACTTCATAAGAAAAATGGAGAAATAGTTAAGAAATTTGAAAAAATAAGGTCACCACACAGAATGGGAATATATGGAATGGCAATAGATAAAAATGAAAATTTATGGATAGCTGTTCCAGTTGAACATTTCGTTGGAAAATTTAATATTGAAACAGAGAGAGAAATCTTCTCAATATCTGGAAAGGAATTAGAACCCACAATTTTTGACCATCCTGAATATGTAACTGCAATAAATGATTTTATTTATGTTTCAGATATGGGAAATAGAAGAATAGTAAAAATTAATATTCACAATCATAAAATAACTGATTATAAGAAGTTAAATGAACGAATTTATTATTTTAATCAGGTAAATGGAAAAAATATTTATCAATTAGAAAGCGGAATTTACTTTGAATAAAAAAAGCCAGTTGCCAACACCGTGTAAAAAAAATGCTGGTAAAAGCCTACTTACGAAAATCCTCGCGGATTTTCTTTGTCAGTAATTATTTAGTAACTTTATTGCTAAACAAACGCAACTAAATCTTGTACAAACACGTTATCCCCTACTTTCAATTATCTTCACATACAAACAGGTAACTTATATATATAAACGTTATTACCACAAATTAAAAAGAAGAACCTAACTTCAACAGAACTTTAATAGACTATTAAGTAGAAATAACTTCTTAAGATTTCAGCATTATTTAGTTAATGATATTGCTTAAGAAAAATGCTGTTTCTATTTGATAACTAAATGATATTTAGTTTAAATAATAAAAAAGTGCTGTTATACCAGTAAATAAAATCTAAATGCAATATATTTGATATTATATAACGAGTTGTAGTGCATTTGAGAAAAACGTAATGAACAGAAAAATTGGAACATTTTTGCTAACTTTAATATTTGGAATTACAAGCTGTTCCAGTTCATTTATTACTCGAACGAAAAATAAAAACATAAACCTGAACAGAATTGATAATAAGTCTGTGAAAGTCGGAACTGAAAATGAAAAAGCACTAATTGTATTTGACAAAAACGAATTGATTATGCTTTTCCAAAATGATTTAGCGAAATTTTATGACCAAAATGTTGAAAACAAAATTGACGAATTAAATTCGTTAAAATCAGACTTAATTTTTCTTGAAAAAGATTGGAAAGGAAAATTAATATTTGCAGAATATGAATTAAAATTTTTGGAATTATTAAAAGCTGGAAAAGCCGAAATAATTGACAAGAGAAACAAAGAAAAAGTAGAAAGAATTAAATACACATTTATAATAGACAAACTTGGTGGACAAGATGGATACTTTAGTTTCAAAAATGGAGAGGAGTTTTATAGAATTTTAATAGCTCTTGGAGAATAAAAAACGCACTACAACACCGTGTATAAAAAATTGCTTATTTTTAACTTAAACAAAAGTTGTTGCTTTTTTAAAGTTCTTCAATTTTCCTTCGGAAAATAGCCGAACATTTAAAACGCAACTTTTCATAACACAAACACGTTCTTCCCTACTTAAAATTATCTTATCATACAAACAAGTAACTTTTATATACATAAACGTTATTACCACAAATTTAAAAGAAGAACCTAACGTCAACAGAACTTTAATAGACTATTAAGTAGAAATAACTTCTTAAGATTTCAGCATTATTTAGTTAATGATATAGCCAAAATAGATTACTGTTTCTACTTGATAACTACATGATATTTAGTTTAAGTAATAAAAAAGTGCTGTTATACAAGTAAATAAAATCTAAATGCAATATATTTGATTTTATATAACGAGTTAGGTGCAAGCAAAAACGAAACGACAGTAAATGAAAACAACTTTCTTAGGACACGGACTTAATTCTGATAAAAAAAATAATGTCAGAAAACAACTCGCTGAATCTTTTGAAAGCAATAATTATAAAAAATTTTATGGATTTGTTGCTTTTGCAACTCTTTCTGGAATTAAACCCTTAAAGTCAAAACTTAAAATAGCAAAATCAAATTTCGAAGAAATCAAATTCTTTATTGGAATTAATGGTAATATCACTAGTGCAGAAGCACTTGAGTTTTTATTAAATGAAAATATTGAAACATATATTTATTATGATGAATCTATTCCCGAGAAAATTTATCATCCAAAATTATTCTTATTTGAGGGTAAAGAATTTTCTAGAATAATCATTGGTTCTTCAAATCTTACAAATCGAGCAATTAATTTAAATGTAGAAGCATCAATACAATTAGACCTTGAATTAGATGATTTAAATACACTTAATGAAATTAAAGACTATTATTCCAGTCTCTTAGACCTTTCTTCACCTCATATAAAATTACTCTCAAAAGAATATTTAGAAATTTTAAAAAAACGAGGTTTACTCTCTAATGGAGAGGAAGATGAGGATGAAGATGAAGAGGATGATGTTGATGAAAATAACGAAACTAAAAAGACATATGATTATGACAAAAAGTTTACAGATAATGATAAAGAAAATTTTGACAGACTATTAGCAAGGTATATTTTATATAAAAAAGAAAAACGACCTGATGGTATAGTAAGCAAAAACGTTAAAAGTGAACAAGATAAAGAGTTATTCAGATGGTATCAAAAAATGCACGCTTTATACAACCAAGATACAAACTCACTACCTTTTGAATATTTTGAAAAATTACTAGAAGCAGAATTTCCTTTCGATGGTATTGGAAGAGAAAATAAAAGAGCAATCGAATGGGAAAAAAACTTTAATAAAGTGGTAGAATATAAAAACAAAGTAAGTCCTGATACTGATTACACTTATGTACCACAATTCAAAAATAAATATCATCCTTATTACGAAGTTGGCAGATGGTGTGCTTGGCAAAAGCAAAGAAGAAAAGGAAATAAAAACTATGGTCCATTACTTACTACTCACGAAGAAAAGAGGATGAAATCCATAAATTTTATTTGGGAATATGACAGTGAAATGTATAGACGTGCCAAAGATGATGAATGGAAAGATACTTTGAAAGAACTAGAAAAGTATTATAACATCAAAATAAATTATAAAACCGTTCCTTCACAAAAAACATACATTGGACATTGGCTTAGTGACCAAATGTCATTCAAAACAAAACAAGATAGAGAAGGTAGAAATGACTTGCTAAGTTCAGAAAAAGTAGATATGTTAGGAAAACTTCTAATAAAAAATGGAGTTGAATGGGAATGGAGAAAACAAAAGGAAAGAGAAGGAATTGAAGATAAGATTAAAATTTGGCAGTTTATTGAAAAATTAAAAGCTGAAGGCAATTACAAAAAGTTCAGAGAAGAAAAACCAGTAATTTTAAAAAAATATAACAATGAAATTGCTCAATTAAGAAGACAAACAAAAGGTTGGAATAATGAAAAGAATAAATGGAAATTTAAACTAGTTGACAAAGTTGGATTTCCATATTAGAAAGAATAAATGCCTGCACCTAACACCGTATAAACTTTATTGCTGGTTTTTGCTCACTTGGGAAATTCCTTCGGAATTTCGCCGTTCGTGTTTTATTTAGTAAATTCATTGCTTAAACCAAGCAACAAAGCTTATACAACAACGTTGTGCATAATATTGAGAACTAACTTAAAAACTAACGACTGAATTGAAACGCAAAGAAATATTTTGGCTTATTGGAACAGCAACTTTTGTGCTGATTATAAATTTTTCTCTATTTGGTGTTGACGGATTCAAATCTGAATCTGTAACTGACATAAATGTTCACGACACTTATTTTGTAATTGCGAATATTCATTTTATTCTGCCATTATCCATTCTGATTTTTTTTAGCGTTTATCTTATACGAATGTTAAAACAGAATTTTAAAAACTTAACTGCTAATATGATTTTTGTTATTAGTGGAGTATTGAGTATTTGGATTCTTACTGGAATGATTTCATTTGTCAATTCTTATATCGGAGTAACAGAGACTACAGATTATAATCTTCTTGTAACTAACAAAATATTTGACAATGTTTCAACAGTTCTATATTTATTACAAATAATAATAGTTGGATTGATAGTATACAGCGGATTTAAAACTGGACGAAATTATAAGCTGACTGAATAAAAACACCATGCCAACACCCTATAACCAAAATTGCTAGTATAAGCCTACTTGCGAAAGTCCTCGCAGATTTTCTATTCGGTTTGTATTTGCTAAATTTACTTTAAACCAACGCAACAAAGCTTATTCAACAACATTATCCTCTACTTATAAGTATCTTCACATACAAACAGGTAACTTTTATATACATAAATAATTCTACCATAAATTAAAGAAGAACCTAACATCAACAGAACTTTAATAAACTATTAAGTAGAAATAACTTTCTTAAGACTTCAGCATTATTTAGTTAATGTTATTACCAAAGAAAATTACTGTTTCTACTTGATTACTAAAAGATATTTTATTTTTACAAATAAAAAAGTGCTGTTATACAAGTAAATAAAATCAAAATGAAATATATTTGATTTTATATAACCAGTTGTGCTTAATGCAAAAAACCAAATAATGAAATTAAGAAATAATAATCCTGCACTAATATTAGTCGATGTACAAAAAGCGTTTATGGACGAAGAATATTGGGGAGGAAATAGAAACAATAAGAATGCTGAGATTGTTTGCGGTAAAATTTTGAACAAATGGAGAGAATTAGATTTACCTATATTTCACATTAGACATAGCTCAACGAATCTAAAATCCAAATTAAACCCAACCAATAAGGGATTTGAATTCAATGAAAATGTAACACCTTGGGCAGAAGAGCCAATTATTACAAAAGAAGTTAATAGTGCATTTATTGGAACTGACTTAAAAGAGCAACTGGACAAATTAAGCATTAACACTCTTGTTATTGTGGGAATAACAACAAATCATTGTGTATCTACAACAACACGAATGGCTGGTAATTTCGGATACGAAACCTATCTAATTTCTGATGCGACTGCTACATTTGACAGAATTGGTATTAATGGAGAAAAGTATGATTCGGAAACTATTCATTTGACAACTCTTGCTAATTTGAATGATGAATTTGCAACTGTTTGGAATTTTAAGAAATTAATATCCGAGATATAACAAGATGGAAAAAGCACTAAGCACAACAATGCCTATAGCAAATAGGGCGAAAAGAGTTAAATTTAATGGCTTGGGTTTATTTACGAAGTCCGCCAAATCTTTTGGATTTGGCAATTAAAAATAAAAATAATTACAAAACAAAAAGCTCTGGCTAGCAGACCAGACGGAAACGAAAAGTTTCCTTGCCTGCCCTACTTGCCATAGCCGAGACGTTGTGCGTCATTACAAAATGAGAGTAAATAAAGAAGAAATAATAAATCGAATTAGTGAAACATATTCAAAATTGTCTTTTGAATGTCAACAGAAATTATCAAATAATTCTAAATTTTTAGTTCTACCAAAAGGCGAAATACTTGTCAGAGAAGGACAATATTCTGATAAAACATTTTTCATCTTTAATGGTTGCGCAAGAGCGTACTATTTAAAAGATGGAAAAGACATTTCTGATTGGTTTGCTTTCGATAACGATTTTATTAGTTCTATAAATAGTTTTTTTCTCAATATCCCAAGCCCACATTTTATAGAACTGCTGGAGGATTCCATAATATTAGAAATATCGAAAATAGATGTAGAAAAACTATCTGATGAGCACACTGATTTTGAACGTTTAAGTAAAATTGTTGTGACAAAAACAATGTTACGACAACAGGAAAGAATTTCATCTATGCAATTTCATTCGGCAGAACAGAAATATGATAATATTTTATCCATTCGACCTGATATTACTCAAAGAATTCCATTAACACATATAGCTTCATATATTGGAATTACGCTTGAAACATTAAGTAGAATCCGAAATTTTAAAAACCGAATTTGATATAAATCAAATGACAGCTTAATTTTTAAGTTGATTTTTGTAAAAAAAAAATGAAACGTATACATTATTTCTCAGGAGTCCTAATTTCCTTTTTCGTGGGATTACATTTGTTTAATCATTTATATAGTATTTTGGGAGCAGATGCTCATATTGAAATGATGAATGACTTAAGAGTTGTTTATAGAAACATAATCGCAGAAACCATATTACTTTTTGCTGTTATAATACAGGTTTTTTCGGGAATCAAATTATTCTTTAAAAAACGAAAAAATGTTACTGATTTCTTTGAAAAATTACAAATTTGGACTGGACTTTATCTTGCGATTTTCTTTTTTATTCATTTAAGTGCAGTTTTATCTGGAAGACTAATTTTGAATTTAGACACTAATTTTTATTTTGGAGTTGCCGGACTAAATACATTTCCCTTGAACTTATTTTTTATACCATATTATGGACTTGCTATAATCTCATTTTTTGGGCATATTTCTGCTGTTCACTCAAAAAAAATGAAAAATAAAATAATTGGAATTGAGCCGAATATACAATCCTACATTATTCTGATTATTGGAATAATACTGACTTTAGTAATATTCTACGGACTGACAAACGAATTTAATGGAGTTGAAATACCGAAAGAATACGATATAATGACTGGAAAATAAAAACGAACGCACAACAATGTATAAAAATAATAAGGGTTTTAATGCTTAATCAAAGACTAGTGCATATTAACAAAGTCCGCCAAATTTACAATTTGACGGTTAAAAGTAAAATAGTGGTAAAATTGTAAATTTGGCTAAGTGCTAAACCGAAAAGTAAGTGCGTTTTAATCTCTTACTATTCTCATACTAAACGTTGTGCATAATATTGAGCAACTAACTTAAAAACTAACGACTGAATTGAAACGCAAAGAAATATTTTGGCTTATTGGAACAGCAATTTTTGTGCTGATTATAAATTTTTCTCTATTTGGTGTTGACGGATTCAAATCTGAATCTGTAACTGACATAAATGTTCACGACACTTATTTTGTAATTGCGAATATTCATTTTATTCTGCCATTATCCATTCTGATTTTTTTTAGCGTTTATCTTATACGAATGTTAAAACAGAATTTTAAAAACTTAACTGCTAATATGATTTTTGTTATTAGTGGAGTATTGAGTATTTGGATTCTTACTGGAATGATTTCATTTGTCAATTCTTATATCGGAGTAACAGAGACTACAGAATATAATCTTACTGTAACTAACAAAATATTTGACAATGTTTCAACAGTTCTATATTCATTACAAATAATAATAGTTGGATTGATAGTATACAGCGGATTTAAAACTGGACGAAATTATAAGTTGACTGAATAAAAACACCATGCCAACACCGTATAACCAAAATTGCTAGTATAAGCTTACTTGCGAAAGTCCTCTCGGATTTTCTATTCAGTTTGTATTTAATAAATTAGTTGCTTAAACACCTAACAAGGGATATATAAACTCGTTCTCCCCTACTTATAAGTATCCACACATACAAACAGGTAACTTTTCATATACATAAAGGTTACTGTCACAAATTTAAAAGAAGAACCTAGCTTCAAAAGAACTTTAATAAACTATTAAGTAGAAATAACTTTATTAAGACTTTAGTATTATTTAGTTAATGATATTGCCAAAGAAAATTGCTGTTTCTATTTGATAACTGCGTGGTATTTAGTTTAAGTAATAAAAAAGTGCTGTTATACAAGTAAATAAAATCTAAATACAATATATTTGATGTTATAAAACTAGTTGGCAGTCATTTAAGAAACATATTGCTAAACAAGAATAGTAAGATAAAAAAAAATATGGCAAAAGAATCTTGGTACATAAACGAATCTGAACTTGACGATTATCAAGTAAGAATAGTGCGTAGAAATTTAAGCAGTTCTTTTATTGTAAAAGGCTGTGCAGGAAGCGGAAAAACTGTTTTAGCATTGTGGAGAGCAAAAGAACTTTCAGAACAAGGGAATAATGACTACTTGATTATCGTGTTTACAAAAGCATTGAAACAATTTATAGAGGATGGAATACACACTATTGGAGTTGACGAATCTAAAGTACTCTATCATTGGGAATGGGTAAATCGAAGAGATAAGGCATCAGCTGAATATATAATTGTAGATGAAGTTCAAGATTTTGATACTAACGAATTAGCTGAATTGCAAAATGCAGCTAAAAAACATTTTATACTTTTTGGAGATTCAGCTCAACAACTCTACAAAAACATACCGAATAAAGGCAGACTTTTGACAATGGAGGAAATCCAAATTCAAACTAATATTCCAATGGAAAATTTAGTAATTAATCATAGGTTGCCAAAAAAAGTAGCTCGAATTGCAGAAAAAGTTACACAATCTAGAGACCCTTTGGAAGATAGATGTAATAAAGAAGGAGTTAATAAACCTAGGTTGGTGGAATGTTCTTCGTTCGAAGACCAATTAGATTATATAAAAGATGTAGTTAAGGCACAAAATTATACTGATGTTGGCATATTACTACCAACAAATAATGATGTCAAAATAGCTAAAAGCTATTTTGACAAATCAAATTGGGGTGTAGAAGCCAAAATAGGATATGGTTCTAATTCAATGGATTTAGATTTTACAACCGAAAATCCTAAATTAATGACCTATCATAGTGCTAAAGGACTTCAATTTGAGGCTGTTTTCATCCCAATGTGTATCGGAAGTGATGAAAAAGATAGGAATCCATTATATGTTGCATTAACTAGAAGTTATCGTGATTTATTCATTTTATATTCAAATCATTTATCAACCTTTATAGAAAATATCGACAGAAATCTATTTGAATATCATAATGAAAAGAACAAAAATTCTGTAAATGATGATTTACCTTTTTAAAAAAGTAAAATGAAAGTATATATTCCATTTAACTCAAACGATTTCAATAGTGTATTTACTACATTATCAATATCACCTACTTCATATTATCCAAATAGAAGATATAGTTTTAAAAGAGCTTCCACGACATTCCTTAATGAAAATGAGCATTTCTTAATCGGTTATGAAAAACCAATTTTTCATAATAGGGAAATTGATAAAGATTATGGTTTTCCAATACTGTTAGAAACAAATATTGACAATAAAAATTATAAAATTATTAAGGATAAAACGGGAGTAAATTTTGTGGTAATCAACAAAACGATATTTCTATTTAACGACTTTAAATTAATTTTTAGAAGAGAACAAGAGCTAAATGAAACTTTAGCAAAATCCTTAAAAAGCATTGAAACAAAGTATGCAAATATTGCAAAAGAAAATTCTGTTGTAATTAAAGAAGATTGTTTTGTTACGGTTTTACCAAACCCAAATTTACCTTCAAAAAACAAAGAACTGAATTCAACTACTTTCTTAAAAGAAAGAATAATAAACAGAATTTTTGGTGTCATTTTAGGTAGTTCAATCGCTTTTTCAAATAAAACTTCTAAAGAATGGCAAGAAATATCACTTCTATTAAAATCTCTAAATAATAATCTGTCCCTATTTCTAAATAAAATTGGAGAAGATAATGTCTTTGAAAAAAAGAAGTCTTTAGATATTATAAATAAAATAAACTCTCTTTATGAATCTACTGAAACACTTGATGAAGCAATTATGCTTGAATCAACAATCACTTCTGACATACTAAATTCATTTAAGAAGTTTGAAATCTTAAAGACACCAGTTTATGAATTATTAATTGAAGGTATTTTAAGTAAGTCAAAAATTGACTTACCAATATTACTTAAAATTGAAAAGTTTAAACGTGCAATAAATTCAAAATATAGTTCAAAATACCCAAGTAATTATATCAAAAAAGTAAATGACGTTTTCAATGATATTAAATTCACTATTGAAAAACAAATCACTTTATCTAGAAAGAGTAATAAGCTGAATTTGGACGATTTAATCATACCAGAATTTAAAAATGATGGACTAACAATAAAAACACCAGAACATCTAAATTCGTCTGAAATAGATTATTTAACATCAACTTTATTATATTTTATAAAGGCAGATAATATTGAAAATATAGAATATTTTTTCATCAATAGAAAGGAATTACTAATTGACATTGCTAAACATTTCAAATCAAACATTAAAGGATTTGATAAATCTGAAGATAGAACATATCTTTTAGAACTTCTAAAATCATTCGACAGTTTAAGAAGCGGTTTTAAAATTTCATCAACCAACAATGAAGTTCTTAAATCAATAGCAATTTTATTTACTTCAGGTCGTGACTTTTTGAAATTTGTAGAAAACAATGAAAAAGAAGAAATCCTAAGCCCAATAATTTATTATTCACTTTGGGGCTCAATTTATGGCGCAGCTATACTACCAAAAACAACAACTGAACTTATTACAGATGACAAGAATAATCTAAAAACATTAATTAGAGCTTTTGAAAGAACATTAAATACTTTTGTACCTTGTAAAGAATTAAGTTCAGAAAAAACTAAAATATTTTTGAAACCAGATAAGTCAGAAAAAAACATAGCGTCAGAACCTAGTGATGTTTATTCTAAACCTATTTCAGTTTTAGCCTCTAAAATTTTTGAAATCATTAAGGAAAAGAAAAAAGTAAAACTTGCTGAATTAAAATCATTTTCAAAAAAATTTAAAACAAATAGTGATGTTGAAAATTTAATCTTGAATGAAATAAAAGAGAAAGTAACTGTTACAAAAGAAGGAAGGACAATGTATGCAATTTTGAAAGAAAAAACGTACTGTTTACATAGAAAAACGAACCGCCAACAACGTAAATAAAAAATAGCGGTTTAATCGCTTTATTAAAAGAAAATTAATAAATTAAAGGTCAGTTATAATACGAAAAGTTAGTGTTTAAAAATCCGCTACTTTTCATATACAATACCGATGCAAATAATTGATGAAACCTTACTAACACCATTGAAATAATTTAATTTAGAAAACTAACTAAAACCCAAAAAAATGAAACTATTTAGAAAAAGTATTTTATTTATAATCGTTTTACTGATTACTAATCTTTCTTACTCACAAGATAATTTAGATTCAATTCAGAACGCTAGTAATGGCATCAAACTATTACAGGAGAGATTTTTAGATTTAAATAAAGAAACGAATAAACTAAAGAAAACAAATGATAGTATACTTAACATTATAAAAACTCAAACCAATCAATCACTATCAATTCAAAAGAAACTTTCCGAAAATAATTATAAATTAATTGAAAGTGAATTAAATGAAATTATAAAATTTGAAGAACAAATAAAAAATTATGAAGATATAATTAAAGTCGCTTATTCAGGAGCACTTATTAATAAATTAAATAGTCCAACTAGTACCGAATTAGGAATAAGTTTTAGTGAAATAATTAAAAATAATTGTGAATCTATACTTACCAAAGATTTAGGGCGAAATAAAAAAAATCGGCTTTTAGAAACAATAAATAGAGTAATAAATATTCCTATTGTAAATTCTTTAGTTGTATCAAACCCAATATCATCAATGGTAAGTGGAATTTTTAATCAAGTAGTTGGATTTAACAATAACTCTATTGATACAAAAACAATTAAGGAATTTATGTCCAGTTTAGAACCTTATATTAAATTTCATACATCGATTGATAAAGCTAATCTAAATTTTGAAAATCAGTTAATTTCATTTCAATACGACTTAAGTAAGTTGAAAACAGAATTTTCAAAATATAAGAATAATTTTTACTTAATTTTAAATCCACAAACAATGGATATAGATGTTATATTTAGAAAAAATTCTTCGAATTTAAATTTTTCTGATTATAAGGGAATTAATGAAAATCCAACTGTTACTAAAATAATTGAATTAGTTGATTCTTCACCTAATTTTAGCATAGACAGAAGTGTTTTTGTCAACTCTTATAGTAAATTTATTGAAAAAATAATTCAAACACTTAAATTAGCTGAAAGTGATCAAAAAGTAAAATATGATAAAGGAAAAATTAGAGAAAATATTCTAAAGTTAGAAACTGTTAAATTGAAATAATTGTAAGTGAAAACGATTCAATTAAAATACAACTACTTTTAACACCCTAAATTATTTATTGCCTACTTACGAAAGTCCTTACAGGTTTTTTTAGTAGGTAATTATTTACTAAATTAAATACTTAAACCACGCAACTTACCAAACAAAACAACGTTATCCCCTACTTACAATTATTTACACATACAAACAGGTAACTTTCCATATACCTAAACGTTATTACCACAAATTTAAAAGAAGAACCTAACTTCAACAGAACTTTAATAAACTATTAAGTAGAAATAACTTTCTTAAGACTTCAGCATTATTTAGTTAATGATATAGCCAAAATAGATTACTGTTTCTACTTGATAACTACATGATATTTAGTTTAAGTAATAAAAAAGTGCTGTTATACAAGTAAATAAAATCTAAATGCAATATATTTGATTTTATATAACGAGTTAGGCACAAGTACAGATAAAAATCGACAATGACAGAAAAACTAAGCTTAGTAAGTCAAGAGACAATTCAAAAAATTAAGGACCTTAATGTTAAATCTGAAAACACAGATTTAGACTACAAGGAAGTGTTTACAATAAAAGAAACCAAGGCTAAAATTGAAATAGCAAAAGACATTTGTTCTTTTGCGAATACAAAAGGCGGTTATATAATTTATGGCGTAAATAATAATTTCGACTGGATTGGGCTAGACGAAAGAAGTGATGAAAATGTTGACGATGCTGTAATTGCAAACATTATTGATGAATATATTGACGCTCCTGTTGAATTCGTTTCTAATATTATTGAAATTGAAGATGCTTCTTTTTTTGTGATATATATTATTCCTTATGAAGGAATTATTCCATTTAAAAAAGACGGTCAATTTCACAAAAAAGGTTGGAAGAAATCTAAGAAGGGAATTAATGTTTGTGTATTTAAAAAGGGCGATGTCTATTGCAGACGTAATAGTCGTTCAATTAAAGCAGACAACCTTTTTTATAAATTAAAAGAGAATAAGTTTAGTATAATTGAAAATATCAGTAGTCAATCCCAATTATACAATGAATTCATTGGAAGGAACGAATACCTAGACGAGCTATACAGCAAACTCAACAATAACAACAATCGAATTATTCAAATTGATGGAATTGGAGGAATTGGAAAAACTACCTTCGTTCATTACTTTTCCTCATTACTCTCGAAAAACGAAAAATATACTACAAATTTCGAATTTATTGTTTGGACAAGCTCAAAAAGAAACAAATACACGCCTCAGGGTATTAAGTTAATAAGCGACTTTGTTTCAAATTATGCGGATTTGATTAATGATATATATAAGTTTATTAATAACAATGGTCTAATCAATGATGACAGTATAGACGAAGAAGATTCTGTAATAGAATTTCTAACTAACAATAGAGTATTACTGATAGTTGATAATCTTGAAACCTTAAAGGATTCTGATTTAATTTCTTTTCTTGAGAATTTTCCAAGTAAATCCAAAGCTATTCTTACTACCCGAGAAACTCTTGCGGATTTTTTTATGGCAAGAATCAACCTAACCGGATTCAAAAAAGAAGTTGAATTTCCTGATTTCCTAAACTCTCAATTTAAGTTATTCTCTGGGAAAGATGATTCCTTTACGACTCTTTACAAATCTCACATTGACGAGCTTTATGATTTCACGAAAGGGATGCCATTGGCAGGTCAATTAATATCTCACCAACTTTCACAAGGTACTCCAATAAATGTTGTATTAAATAATTTAGAAAGTGGAAAAGCATATGAGGACATCCTTAGTTTTTGCTTTAAAGGGTCTATTGACAAACTACCTTTGGTTGAGCAGACCTTACTCTACATTTTTTCACTATCAGAAAAAGAGGAGCTTCTTACAATGGATGACCTCATGTATATAAGTGGATTTTCTTCTGATGAAATTGGCATGGAAGCAATTCCTAGGCTCATAAAAATTTCATTATGTTATTTTCAAAACAATGAAAAAGATGAAGTTGGTTATTCAATTCCTCATTTAGCCAAGATTTATACAAAACAATATTCAAAACTTGATAATGAAAAAGACATTTTAGATAAGTATGAAACTTTTGTCCAAGAAAAGAAAAGTTTCAATGAAAGTGAATTAAATAGTTTACATCTATTCTATCGTTCGAAAGCGAATAATCATAACGAAAAAGTCGTAGCAAATAAAGCTATTAAGGCTCTAACAATATCAAATTATGACTATGACACTGCTATCGAACTAATAAACCAGTTAATTAATGAAAATATAAGATTCTCTTTTCTATACTTAGTTAAAGGAAAAATAGAAGGAAATGGAATCTATGAAGATTTCTATGATAGATCTAAAAAAGAGTTTTTAACTGCAATAGAGTTAGATAAAGATTTTGTTGAGGCATTAATAGAATTAGGCTTTCTAGAATTTAAGAACAGAGTGGGTAATAAAAAAGACCTACCTAATATCATTAAAAAAAGTATCGAATATTTTGAAAGAGCATATAAACTTGATCCAGACAACCAAAGAACTAATTTAGGTTTAGCTCAAACATATACTGCTCAGGCTAAAAGAATTAGTAGATTCCACTATAAGGAGGATAAAATTGCTAAAGCTGATTTAGCTAACAAACATTTTGACAAAGCTTATTACAACGGAGATAACCTTACAAAAACTCAAAAGCACTCAAATGCAATTACAGCATTTATACAAGCATCAAATTATAAAACCAATTTAAAAGACTTTGAGAATGCTTTGGCATCTTGTGACAAAGGTTTAAGCTATGAACCAAACAACACGAAATTAGAACAACTTAAATCGGATATTAATTTTATTTTAAATCCAAATGAGTTTACGAAAGAGAAATTTGAAAATAAAGGTTGGAAAATAACCAGTGCCTAACAAGGTATAAAATGCATAGCCACCCTGCGGGATGGCTATGCATTTTATACAGCACGTTATTAATTCCGATAAAACTAAAAAAAATATGAAATAAATTTTCATTGGAAAATTAGTATTTACAAGAAAAGCAATTTTAATAATAGCTTTAGGGGTGTTTTTAACTAGAGTACTTTTAGGTAGTTTTATTTTTTCAAGTATAAAATCAAATTCAAGTTTTCATAGTTTTTTTTAATATTCAAATTTTGACTTAGTTAATTACTAAAATCAGTACAAAAATTACAGAAAATTAAATAACACCTAAATTAACGCAAACTAATATTTTTAAATGATAACTTGTATTGCGTTATAAAATCGATACAATTCGACTTTAAATTCGATACTATTTAGTTTCTTTACAGAGAGTTAGCAATCATAAAATAATAATTACACTACACATTACTGTAACCAAATTCTTACCAGCATTACCCCACTCTGCTAGCAGTTTTCTCCGTAAAAAGTCCATTTTTTAAAAATAACCCCTACCCGCACCCGAACAAACCCCGAAGCAAACTCGAACAAACCACTATAAAATTTGCGTAGCTGTGTCAGTACGTATCAAGATGTGTCATAACGTGTCTTAATAGGTCAATTTTGGTCATAAAGCATCACAAGTGTTTACAAACGGTCAGTTTGTGTCAATACGTGTCAGCAAGTGTCAAGTGTTTGTATATGTGTACTTTAGCTTTTATGTTTGGCATCTATTAATCATAAAAAAAAAGAAGTATGGCAACATTTGAAAAAGGCATTTTAGGCGGATTTTCTGGAAAAGTAGGTAACGTAGTAGGCTCTAGATGGAGGGGTAAAAATGTAATGCGTAGTTTACCACAACGGGGTAATTATATAGCTACAGAAAAACAAACAGAACAACGCCAAAAGTTTAAAACGGTAATTGGGTTTTTAAGTCCGATTGTAGAAATATTAAATAATTATTTTGGCAGTGCACAAGGCGATAAATCGCGCGCTAATTTGGCAACCTCTTACCATCTTAAAAACGCAGTAATCAATACACCACAAGGTGCTATCATGGATTACCCAAAAGTATTGATAAGTAAAGGCGATTTAAGAGGAATTGATGGCGGTGCTGTGGCTGCAGCAGCAAACCAAACGCTAAACTTTAGTTGGCAAGACAATAGCGGCCAAGGCAAAGCAACCGCTACCGATAGCTTAATGGTAGTGGCATATGCACCCGATTTAAATTTGTTTTATACCAACACAACTGTAGCAGATAGAAGCGCTACCACAGCCACGGTAACATTGCCCAATTTTATGGCAACTTTTAATGTAGAAATTTGGGCATCTTTTAGCAAACCATCAACCAACTTTGCTGCCATAAGTACCTATATGGGATCGGTTACAGTACTTTAACTACATGGCATAGGTTCACATTAGAAACATGTTTACAAAGTGTTTGTGCACAACTAGCAAATAGTTATGTACAAACACTTTTTTTTGCGCACATAAGTCAGAATTTTTTAAAAACGCGCTACTTAGAAGATACAAGTATCGTTTACATTTTTACATTACCCAATGCCTTGTGTATAAATAATTTATTTAATAAATGTTTAGGATACATTGGGCTATGACCTAATTTAAAACTAGGTATGTTGTGCTGTTTGCGTAAACGGTACATGGTACTTCGGCTAACATTTAAATGCGCCATGGCTTGCTCTGTTGTTAACCATACTTCGTTTTCTAGTAGCTGTGCATCGTACTGTAAATGCTTGTTTTGTACAGCAAATTGTTGTTGTTTTTCTTTTTTCATCATTACTTTTTCTTAATAACGTACTCTTTTGAAATAGAGTATGTTAGCCTAAATATACTTAATTTTTTTTAAGTCTTATTTTTTAGGTACACATACGGGGTTGTATAAAAGGCAAAAAGGTATTTGAATTGATGTAAAACAATCAACAAGTACCAACCCAATAAAACGTTGTTTTTTTTAAGATGTAATTTGTAAGACAATAAATTCTATTACACATATGCTACCGTACTACGTGGTCGCATCAAAATTGTTTTTTTAGCATCGTAACATCAATTTTTAACTATAAGCTATTGTAACAACTTTTGCTTTTAACCAAAGTATAATATACAGTATGCAACACATTGTAGTGCAATTATAGGGGGTACCATTTCTAATGGTTTTTATAAAACAAATCGATTATCGCAACATAATATGTACTCGAAGTACATATTTTAATTTTTATAAGTTAGAAGTGCTTTTTTAGTTTCAAGAGGTCTGTCTGTTGCAAAAATATCAATCCCTAGATTTGCCCATTCTCTATAAAGATGATCGCCTCTTGCTGCAGCACTCTTATCTAAGTTCCCCAAAGTACCCAGCATGCATTGCACACCTTTAGAATGCAATTGGTTATACAATTTGGTGTCTGAAAGCCTTGTACCTGTAAAAGCAACCATATTAGCCCAAGGAATACCAGAATTGGCAGCTCTATTAAATTCCTCGATATTTCTAATGCTTACAGATAACATTACCTTCGGATTTAAGTTATATAGCTTTTGAGCAGTTTTTAAAGAATAAGTTATGATAACCGATTGGTTTAACGCATTGTTTTTCTCTATAAATTGTAGCACTTCTGCTGGGTCTACACTTCGCTTAATATCTACAGTAAGTATCGCGTTTTCTTTTTTTGCCCAATCTAAAACGTCTTTAAACAAAGGTATTTTAAAATCAACAGTGGTTTTAAAATCATCTTTAAGTTGCAATTGTGCCATTGCCGCCCAATTGTTTTGATCTACCCTACCAAACCCTGTTGTAGTTCGTTCTAGCGAATAATCATGCATCAAAAGCAATACACCATCTTTACTTTTAGCTACATCAATTTCAAATAAGGCATTTGGAATCTTTTTTTTAATGTATTGCATTGTTTCTAAGCAGTTTTCAGGATATCCAGGATAGCCTTTTCCTCCTCGATGTGCGCTAATTAATAGCTCACTATCTTTTGCATATTTAAAATGTGTTTGTAACGTAGTTTCTAGCTTACTATTTTCTTTACAACCAATAAAAAAAAATGCGATTAGTAAAATAGAAGTTATTAGTTTTTTCATCTTATAAAAATTTGCAGTGGATTACAAAATAATACGTAAAGCTTTTATTAAAAGTAACGTAAGATATGTACGCGTTTTAGATTGCCAAACATCAAATATACTGTTTTGCACGTATCTTAATTGAACTGTTTGTTAAATTAAAATTAATATTTGCATGACAGGTTAAAAGGATACTGGGTATTTAGATAAAAGATCAATTTCTATATTGAATCTAAACTCTTAAAAAAATAGTTGTTAATATCTAAAAGTATAAAACAAGTTGTGGGGAGAGCAGGATTCGAACCTGCGAAGACATAGTCAACGGAGTTACAGTCCGTCCTCGTTGGCCGCTTGAGTATCTCCCCTTTTGTTCAATTTTAGCAACAAATAAAGCTACTTTAATGTAACCATTTTTGTAAAAAAAGAACCTTGTTTTCTTAAGGTGTGCGAATATACAAAGTTTTTCTAAACGACCTAAAATTTTTATAATTTTTTCAACTGATTTTTTTATTAATATCTAGGTAAAGCAGTTTGATAATTTTTTAAACTAAAATAGTGGTGCCATTCGCAGATTTATTGTTGTTTTCGTCAAAATAAAAATCAATACGACCCAAATTGATACCATAAGCACCCACCTGATTTACCAATATATTTTTATCGTCTAAGTTTTTTACCAACGTTGGTTTTGGTAAAAAGGTATGGGTATGTCCGCCAATAATTAAATCGATGTCTTTGGTTGCTTTTGCAAGGTTTACATCAGAAATTTTATTTGGATTATTTTTATAGTAATACCCTAAATGAGATAAACAGATAATTAAATCGCAGTTTTCTTCGTTTTTAAGCTTTTTAGTAATGTCCTGCGAAATTTCTACCGGATCTAAATACCCTGTTTCTTTATACATTTTTTTGCCTACCAATCCTTCAAGCTCAATACCTAAGCCAAAGATTCCTATTTTAATACCATCTTTTACAATAATTTTATAAGGTTTTACATGCGTATCTAAAACGGTATTTTTAAAATCGTAATTTGCAGAAACAAAATCGAATTTAGCATTGGGCAATTGTTTGTATAAACCTTCTATAGAATTGTCAAAATCATGATTACCAATGGTTGCAACATCATATTTTAACATGCTCATTAGCTTAAACTCAAGCTCGCCACCAAAATAATTAAAATACGGTGTTCCTTGAAAAATATCACCTGCATCTAATAACAACGTGTTTTTGTTTTCTTGTCTAATTTTTTCTATGATTGTAGCTCTTCTTGCTACGCCACCTCTATTTGGGTTTCTGCTGTGATCTGCATCAAAAGGTTCTATATGACTATGTGTATCGTTGGTATGTAAAATAGTAATATGACGCTTATGGTTCGTAGCAAGTGTTGGTAAAACCAAACCATCTACCATAGACAAAGCTGCAGCGCCACCTAATTGTTTTATAAAATTTCTTCTTTTCATAATTATAAAGTTACACGGTTATCTATTGCGGCTTTTAGGGTATCTGTTTGTTGAAAGTAATGGATGATGGCATCTCTAACCTTATAATCTAACTTTGTTAGTTTTACAGGATTTTTAAAGAAGTTCATGCTATCGCCACCACCTTGTAAATAGTCTGATGTTAAGACATGATAGGTTTTGTTTTTATCAAAATTTTGTCCTTTAATTTTTAACTGATAACCATTTTTACGGATGTTTAATGCAACTTGTTTAGACAAAGGATGTGCACTTTTAGAAGTTATAAAATACGTTACTAATTCTTCTATTTTAGCACCAGATAATTGTACTACAACCAACTCATTTTCGAAAGGCATTAAATTAAAAGCGTCTTCTTGTGTTACGTCTCCCATAGAAATATTTGCACGCAAACCACCACTGTTAAACATAGAAAAATCGATTGCTGCGTTTGTTTTATCTTTAAACATCGCATTTGCCATTTCAAAACACATATCTGCCATTAAATTCCCTAAATTGCTTTGTCTGTTTTCGCTTTTTTTGGTAAAATTATAAGGCGCATAACTTAATACTTTTTCCATTTCACCAATCATTTTTCTAGTATAAGGTGCAATAATACTATCAATTTTTGCTGATGATTCTAGGGTACTGTCAATCGCAATATTTTTTGCAGTAATTTTAGTAAGGTGTACTTCTGTCTTTTTACAAGCTGTAAATAACAGAAATAGACATAAAAAATGGATAAATTTCATGTAAGTAGTGTTGGTTATTTTAAAAATCTAAAATTATACTTTTTAATCAATATGTAGAATACAATTATCAAAATGTTTATGTTAAAAAATAAGAATGCTTCACTTTAAAATACATATAATACAAATTGAACACTTTAAATTGCTAATAGTATGTAAATGTGAAGTTTGATGCGCTTAGGCTTTAGAAAGTTAAATTATTTAAAAAGTAAACAAAATCTTTATTGTATTTTGCAATCTTAACAAACATTTTACAATTGAAGTTAGTAAGCTTTCTTTTTATATTTTTAAGTACGTTTATAAATCTTTATGGTTTTCAAAAAGTAAATAAGAACATTGATGTTGCTAAGGATTCTAGCAGTTTAAGAGCAAATGATAAGATTGTTTTAGATACCGATTGGAACTTTTATTGGAATCAACTTTTAACACCAGAAAGTGTTAAATCTGCAGCAGTTTACAAGCAGGTTTCTTTACAAAATTGGACAAATTTTACTTTAAACAACCAAAAAAGTTTACCTTCTTTGGGTTTTGCAACCTATACAAAAACGGTGACCATACCTAGTGATCGAGTTGCGTCGTCATTATATATACCTAAAATTTACGCTGCTTCAAAACTTTGGATTAACGGAGAATTTATTTCAGAGATAGGTGTTGTGGGTACCAATAGAAAAGAAACCTTGCATCGAAGATTTTCGCAGATTATTCCTTTAAATTCAAACGAGTCTACTTTCGAAATCGTTTTGCAAGTTGCTAACTTTTATCACTCTAAAGGTGGTATTACAGAACCTTTAGTCATTGCACCCACAAAACAATTATTTGATAAGAAAACAAAACGTATAGTTGCCGATATGATTTTTATTGGTTGCCTTGGTTTTATTGGAGTCTTTTTCTTGTTTTTTTACCTTTGGTATTGGAGCAAAGACCAAGCGGTGTTGAATTTTGCAATAATGTGTATTGCTTTGTCTTATATGGCTTTAAGTGATCGTTATGCGCCATTTACACACCTTTTTAAAAATGCCAACTGGCTATTATTAACTAGAATAGAATACATTGCTTTATTTTTAGGGGGTTCTGCAGCTAGTTTGTTTTTTAATGATATTTTTAAAAAATTTAGGCATGCTATTTATGCTAAAATTATAAAAATTAGCTTCTGGACACTTACAAGTTTGGCAATCATTTTACCTGCACCCTACTTTACATATCTCTTAATGCCATTTTTAGTTCTAATGCTTTTAAATCTAACGTATGTAGCGTTTATAATTATTAAAGTCATTTTTATAAAAAAATCTGAATCGATACTACTTTTGATAAGCATGTTATTAGGATCTGCAATTTTTATCATTCATATATTTTTCTTTATTGATGAAAATGATTTCGCCATAATTTTTGTAAACTTTGGTTATGTTGTTGCTTTTTTATTATTGTCTATGCTTTTAATGAATCGTTTTTCGATTTCTTTTAAACAGTTAGAAATTTCTAAAGAATTGGCTCTTAAACAAAAAAAGGAAATTTCGTTGCAATCAGAAAAATTATCGCAAGCCAACTTAAAGTTAGAAGAAAATTTACTGCTTCTAGAAAATTACAATACAGAGTTAGACGATTTTAATCATATTGTTTCTCACGATTTAAAATCTCCGTTAGTTTCGGTGTACTCTTTGGCTTCTTTTATAGAAGAAGATTTAAAAGACAATTTAGATGATAATACAAAGTATCATTTAAAACTTTTAAAAGATGTTGTTTCTAAAATGGAATCTTTAATCAATGGTTTATTAGCGTATTCTAAAGCAGCTAAAGGCAATAAAGTAAAAGCCTTTTTTAGCATACATCAACTATTAAACAAGGTATCTAGTGTTGTTGATAATCAGCATAAAAGTAGCATTATTTTACCTGAAAAAAATGTAGATATTTATGCAAATGAAACAGAACTAAGTCATGTTTTTCAAAATTTAATTAGCAACGCAATTAAACACAACGATAAAGAAAAGGCAATTATAAAGATTGATGTTAAAGAAATAACAGAAGGATATTTGTTTAGTGTTACTGATAATGGACCCGGAATTGAAGAAAAATACCACGATAAAATCTTTAAAATCTTTAGTCAATTAAAAATTAATGAAGATGTAGAAAGTACAGGAATTGGTTTGGCTATTGTTAAAAAAATTATTACTCAGAATAAAGGAGAAATTACCATAGATTCTGATAAAGGGAAAGGGCTAACCATTAGTTTTACTTGGAAAATATAAAATACAATAACGATTGATAACTAAGGTATTTAATAGATAGCAAACATGAATTAAATTGTATATTTGCCCTTACTTTATATAACTGTATTCTAAATAGTATTTTAAATGGAAAAGCCTTTTAAAAAATTACACAATCACTTAAAAGAAAAATTAACTTCTTTCGAAATTTCTGTACCAACAGAATTTCAAAAAGTAGCAATTCCTGCCATTAAAAGTGGTGCAAATTTATATTGTACAGCTTCAGAAAACAGTGGTAAATCAACAACATTAATACTTACAACTTTACATAAATTAAAGTGTGAAGAAGAAGGTGATGCACCAAGAGCTATTGTTTTAGTAGAAGACAACGAAAAAGCACAAGAACTGTACAATGCTTTTTTATTATACACAAGACATACAAGCTTAAGAGTTTATTTTGGTGATGAAAAAGAACATATAGACCTTTTAAAATCTGAAATTTTTGAAGGAATAGACATTCTTATTTCAACACCTAAAATTGTAAATAAATTATTATTACTAGAAGGATTAAACACAACACAAGTAAAAATTTTAAGTGTTGATGATGCTTCTTTTTTATCTCAAAAATCTCCATACACAGATATAATTTCTATTACACAAAGCATTCATAAATGTCAGTTTGTAATTTATGCTGAAAAATTAGATGCTACATTAAAACGTTTTGAAGCTAATTTTATGGAGTATTCTAAAAAAATATCTGTTTAAACCAATTGTTTGCTCATTTTGGTTAAGGCCACATCGGGTGCTGATAAAGTTCCCCATGTAGTTTCCATTTGTTTAATTTTATCGTGCGCACCAGCTTGTTTTAAAATGCTTAACACGGCGTTGTATGCAGAATCTAAAGCACCAACAATCCAACCATGGTGAACAGAACAACATTCTCCTGCAAAATGTAAAGAACCATTAAATTCTGGTGTTAATAAGGTTGGATATAAACTTTTAAATTGGCCCGGTTTAAAAAGAGCAAAGGCACCACCATTGGCATGATTATCCCAAAACCAAGTTTTGGTTGTTTCCTCTGGTTTATAACCTGCAAAATGTTCGTAAATATCTACTTCTGGATATAAATATTGAATTCCTTTTAAACATTCGTTTACTCTTTCTTCATCAGAAAGGGCACCTATTCTTTCGGCATCTTGTGCCCAACAATAAATTTGTAAAACACCACCTTCTGCATCATAGCCATAAGATGGGTATACAATTTGTCTATTCGATTTGTCTGACACTGCAACGCCCAAACCTTTATCTTGTCTTTCGCCTAAAGTTGCCCAAAATTGTTTTTTAAATGTAATAAAAGCTTTAAAAGACGGCATATAATTACATTCTCTAATAGCTCTTGCTTTTGAAAAAGATAAATTATCAAAGAAATTTTCTTTTAAATCTCCGTTTAAATACGCTCCGTTTGGCAATGTTGTAATTACATACGGATACTGTTTTTCTTTAGTTTTACCATGATTTCTAATGGTCATTTTAACTCCGCCATGACCTTCGTATAAGTTTTCATCATAATTAATATGAGTAACTCTGTGTTCTAAATGTACACGTTCTTTCTTTTTAGATTTTGAACCTTGTACTGGTGCAGAAGCATCTGCAGCCGGAACTGTTTTTGGTGGTGCTGCTGCTATTGTTAAATTATCTGGAGAGTACCCAACTTTACCATTTAAACCCGGTTTCATACCAATTAATTCTTGTGCTCTTTGTCCGTCTTCTGTTAAAATACCTTTCTCTAAATTTAAAACAGTTTTACAAGCATCAGGAAAATGTTGCATTCCTTTATCCATCGTAATCATATAAATATTTTGATCTGTGGCATCGTACGAATTTTTGCTACCATCCCAATCATAACTTGCCAAAATAATTTCTACAAAAGATACAGAATACATGCCCGTACCAACATTTAAGGTTTCTAAATAACTGGCAATATTGTAAGGTAAATGAGCTGTTTTTTCTCCCATTGCAGGATTGTAGTATTCACCTAAATCGCCAAGTGTAAAAACATTAGTTAGATACGCCCACATAGAAAAATTGTCAAATTTCATTAACTTTTTAAATCCTTTTGAAAAAGATTGATTAATTGCCGTGATAAAAGGTTCATTCACTTTATCTAAAATTTTATTAATTGGTAAAAAAGATTCTGAACCTAACGTTGTTTTAGTTACCCAAACCATTGGGATATCTCCGCCTTTATCTACACCAAAATTTAAAGCATTGAGATTAGAATCTTCTGCTACAATTGGTTTTTTCATGTTGTTATAACGCAATCTTTGTACCGGAGAATTGTAATAGAATTTTCTCCAAATTAACATGGTATCTTCTAAATCGTTTCTTTTTAGAACTGCATTTACAGACAAAGCAAGTTGTTGTACTGGTAGCATATCATTAGAAAACTGTGGAATTCTCATACCACCTACTTCACCATACAAACCTGCTTTGTTTGTATCTTTTGCATCATACTTTGTAGAATACCAAGTATCTATTCTACCACCTACTCTTTCTGAACTTTCAAATATTTCAAACTCTATATTTAAAGACTGTAGTATCAATCCGGAATATAAACCTGCAAAACCGCCACCAATAATTCCTACTATTGGTTTGTCTGCTTTCTCAGAATTTATGTGTTCGTTAAAATGGTTCGCTTTGGGTCTACTTCTATGTTTTTCTACTATACTTTGATAATCTTTACCATAGTTTTCTATCAAAAATTCTGAAAAAGCATTTCTAACAGAATTTTTTCTTTTGTTATCAATATCGATAGATTTTGCATTGGGTCTAAAAGGTAAATAGCTCATAATTATTAATTAAAGTTTTAGTGATACAAACTTATTTATTATCCAATTTTTGCATTAGCGTATAAATACCCGTTTATAAAATCGGTTATTAGGGTTTAGTTATCAGTTTATTAAGTATTATGTTAAGTTTTGTTAAAAAAAAAGAATGAACATTCATTTTTTTACTATATTTACATCGTAATTAGAAAACAATGGTAAAACTTCAGAAAAGCATAGATAAAAGAAACGCGTTAATAAAAGCCACAATTGAGTTGGTTAACAATAACGGTTTTCATGCAACACCTATGAGTAAAATAGCTAAAATGGCTAAGGTTTCTCCTGCAACGATCTACTTATATTTCGAGAATAAACAAGACTTGGTAAATAAAACGTACATAGAAGTGAAAGCAAAATATACAGATTACGCTTTCGAAAATTACCATGCAGATATGCCTGTAGAAGAAGGATTTAAATTGATATGGCACAGAATTGCAGAGTTTAAATTAAAAGAATGTGAAAATGCAATGTTTTTAGCACAATGCGACAACACACCAATGATTGATGAGCCAAGTAGAATTGAAGGAATTAAACATTTACAGCCCCTACTCGACTTATGGACTAGAGGAAAAGAACAAAATTTAATCAAACCAATGTCAGATTATTTATTGTATGCGTATGCAATAAATCCGTTATCATTTTTAATGATTTCTCAAAAAAGAGGTTCGTTCACTTTAAATGAAACGCATTTAGATGACGCCTACGAATCGGCATGGAACAGTATAAAAGTGATCAAATAAACAAATAGATATAAATTAAAATAACATGGAATTATTAGATAAATTAAATTGGAGATACGCCGCTAAAGCAATGAACGGTGAAAAAGTATCTGAAGATAAAATAGAGCGAATTTTAGAAGCTTCTAGATTAGCAGCAACATCAAGTGGTTTACAGCCTTTTGAAATTATTGTTGTAAAAAATCAAGAAATTAAAGAAAAAATTAGACCAATTGCTTGGAATCAATCTGTAATTACAGACTGTTCTCACCTTTTAGTTTTTGCTGCTTGGGACACGTATACAGAAGAAAGAATTAACTATATGTTCGATTTAACTAACGAAATTCGTGGTTTTAAAAACGAAGGATGGGAAAATTACAGACAAATGTTATTAAGTTCTTATCCGCAAAAAGATGCAGACGAAAACTTTAATCATGCTGCAAAACAAGCATACATTGCTTTTGCACACGCAATTATTGCTGCTGCTTATGAAGGCGTAGACGCAACACCTTTAGAAGGTTTTGACCCTGCTGCAGTAGATGAAATCTTAAACCTAAATGAAAAAGGTTTAAAAAGTGCAGTTTTATTGCCTTTAGGTTATAGAAAAGAAGATGAAGATTGGTTGGTAAACTTAGTTAAAGTTAGAAAGCCAATGAAAGATTTAGTAACTGTTATAGAGTAGTAATTTATCATTACGAAGTATCAACCCAAAAAAAAGAAAAATGAATAATTTCGATTTTAAAAATCCTACCAAAATTATTTTTGGTAAAGACACAATAAAAAATATCAAAGAAGAAATTCCTGCGGATGCAAAAGTATTAATGCTATACGGAGGTGGAAGTATTAAGAAAAACGGAATCTATGAACAAGTAAAAACTGCTTTAGCGGATGTTGATGTTACTGAGTTTGGAGGTATTCCTGCAAATCCGGAATATGCAAAGCTAATGGATGCCTTAAAAGTTATTAAAGATGAAAATATTACATATTTATTAGCTGTTGGTGGTGGTTCTGTAATAGATGGAACAAAATTTTTATCTGCAGCAGCAGTTTATGATGGCAAAACACCTTGGGATATTTTAACTAAAAATATTAGAACAGAAAAAGGAATGCCTTTTGGAACTGTTTTAACTTTACCAGCAACGGGTTCTGAAATGAATTCTGGAGCTGTAATTACTAGAGAAGAAACTAAAGAAAAATTAGCCATGGGTGGTCCTGGTTTATTTCCTGTTTTTTCGATTTTAGATCCTCAAGTAATAACTTCTATTCCTAAACGTCAATTAGTTAATGGTTTAACAGATGCATTTACACATGTTTTAGAACAATATATGACATACCCTGTTGGTGCATTATTGCAAGATAGATTTGCAGAAAGTATTTTACAGACACTGATAGAAATTGCTCCTAAGGTATTAGAAGATCCTACAGATTACAAAGCAGCTTCTAATTTTATGTGGAGTTGTACAATGGCTTTAAATGGTTTAATTCAAAAAGGTGTGCCAACAGATTGGGCAGTTCATGCAATTGGACATGAGCTTACAGCTTTATTTGGTATAGATCATGCACGTACGTTAGCAGTTATTGCACCTAGCCATTACAAGTTTAACTTTGAAGATAAAAAAGAAAAGTTAGCACAATATGCAGAAAGAATTTGGGGAATTACCGAAGGTAGTACAGATGATAAAGCATACGAAGCGATTACTAAAACAGAAGCATTTTTTAATAATTTAGGTATTGATACAAAACTATCTGATTATACAAAAGAGTATGAAGGTACTGCAGAAAAAATTGCGCAACGTTTTACAGATCGTGGTTGGACAGGTTTAGGAGAACATCAAACATTATCTCCAGAAAAAGTTGAAAAAATTGTAAAAATGGCTTATTAATATGAAATTACTAAAAACTATTGCCATCGCGTTAACTATTGTTACGGCATCAAGTTGTAAAGATAAAATATCAAAAAAAACTTCAGAAAATGATTCTGAAACATCAATAAAAACTAAAATAAATAAAAATATGAACGTATTATTTGTACTTACATCTCACGACAAATTAGGAGATACAGGAAAAAAAACAGGATTTTGGGTAGAAGAATTTGCAAACCCATATTATACATTATTAGATAAAGGTGCTAACATTACAATTGCAACACCAAACGGAGGAGCTGCACCAATAGATCCAAGTAGTGATGCACCAGATGCTGCTACAGAAGACACAGATAGATTTAACAAAGATGAAGAAGCAAAAGCTAAAATAGCGAACACTAAAAAGTTGTCTGATATGAATGCAGATGATTTTGATGCAGTATTTTATCCTGGTGGTCACGGACCATTATGGGATTTAGCAAATGATGCAACTTCAATTGCTTTGATAGAGAAGTTTAATTCTCAAGAGAAGCCTGTAGCATTTGTATGCCACGCTCCTGCTGCTTTAAAAAGCGTAAAAGGAACAGACGGAGAACCTCTTGTTAAAGGTAAAAAAGTAACTGGTTTTACAAATACTGAAGAAGATGCTGTTGGATTAACTTCTGTGGTACCATTTTTAGTTGAAGATATGCTTAGTGCAAATGGCGGAATCTATTCTAAAAAAGAAGATTGGGCTGCTTATGCAATTCAAGACGGTAATTTAATTACAGGTCAAAACCCAGCTTCTTCTGAGTTAGTAGCAGAAAAATTATTAGAAAGTTTAAAATAATTTAAACAGAAATAAATTATAAAGGTTGCCGTTTAACGGCAACCTTTTTTTATGCAATTATTTTCAATAAAATAGTTCAAAAAACTATCTTCGCGCCATGTGGATGTATTTAGGTTTATTGGCTGCACTTTTTTTAGGATTACATAATTTATGTAAAAAACATGCAGTACAAGGTAATGAGGTTTTTCCGGTATTATTTGGTACAATAGCTTCTGGTTTTTTAGTGCTTTTACCTTTTTATTTTCTATCAATCTTTTACCCCGATTACACAAAAGAAATTGGTTTTTACATCACTTCAATTCCGCTAAAAACTCATGGATTCATTTTTATAAAATCGATGATTATGGCCGCTTCATGGGTATTGGCATATCAAGCGTTAAAATTTTTACCAATAACAATTGTTGCACCTATTAGATCTGCAGGACCTTTTTTTACTTTTATTGGCGCTATTATAATTTATAATGAACAACCTACTTTTTTACAATGGATTGGCTTTTTTTTAATTATATTTTCTGTAATTCTTTATTCTAGAGTTGGTAAAAAAGAAGGAATTATTTTTAAAAAGAACAAATGGATATTTGCTATTATTGGTGCTACTTTTTTAGGCGCTTCGAGTGGTTTATATGACAAGTTTTTAATTCAGAGTTTGTTATTGAATCCGCAGACATTGCAATTCTGGTTTTGTTTTTACACGGTGTTCATTTTGTTGATAATTTTAGCGGTAACTTGGTTTCCGTATTCCGAAAAAAGAAAGGCGTTTAAATTTAGATACACTATTATTGGTGTTGGTATATTATTACAAGCTGCAGATTATTTTTATTTTAAAGCCTTACAAGATCCAGAAGCTTTGATAATGCTTTTATCAGCAATTAAAAGAAGTCAGTTAATTATTGCGGTAGTTATTGGAGGCATTTTATTCAAAGAAAAAAATAAACGTAAAAAACTAGTGCCTTTAGCGGGAATTATGATTGGTGTTTTCTTGATATTATATGCCGCAGGAATTTAAAAATTTATACCTCCTACTCTATTAAGATTAATGCTAAGAAGCTTATCTTTGTATTTAATTTTAAGTATTTAAAAAAGTGGATCAAATAAAGGAATACATCAATCAAATTGCAGACATTTCTGATAAAGATTGGAACTTCTTTACCTCTAAATTACAGCGAAGAGTAATCCAGAAGAAAACCACTTTTTTAAAAATCAACGAAATAGAAAATCATATTTCTTTTATAGAATCTGGTGTTGTTAGGTTATTTATTCCCAAAGAAAATCCAGAAAAAGAAATTACATTTGGTTTTAGTTTTAAAAATCAGTTTGTAAGTGCTTACGATTCTTTTTTAACACAAAGACCTTCTTTATATCAATTACAAACGCTTACAAAAACTACAATCTTAAGCATTACGTATAAAGATTTACAAGAAGTTTATAAAACTACACAAATTGGTAATTTAATTGGTAGGTTAACAGCAGAAAGACTTTTTTTAATAAAATCTAAAAGAGAACAAAATTTACTAAACTTAACAGCAGAAGAACGTTATTTACAGCTTTTTAAAGAAAGACCAGAGTTGTTAAAAGTAATACCATTAAAATATATTAGTTCTTACATTGGTGTAACAGCGCAAGCCCTAAGTAGAATAAGAAAAAGAGTATAATTTTTTATTGATTTGGGTTCATTGTTTTGCTTTTGATATCAATCTATCTTTGCAAAAAAACATTAATGATTATAGTTTTATTTGTAGTAATTCTTTGGTACGGAGGCTTATTTTTTCAATCTTTCTTTTTACATCGATACGCTGCACATCAGGTTTTTACAATGTCTAAAACCATGGAGCGAGTTACGTTTGTTTTAACTTGGTTTTTTCAAGGTTCTAGTTATTTAAGCGCTTATGGTTATGGTATAATGCATCGAATGCATCATGCATATACAGACACAGAAAAAGATCCGCACTCACCGTCTTACGATTCTAATTTATTTGCAATGATGTGGAAAACTAAAACAATTTATCAGCAAATAAATCAACAAAAAATACCAGTAGATAGTAAGTTTACCAAGAACGTACCACAATGGAAAAGCTTTGATAGCTTTGCAAGTTCTCGTTTTTCTAGATTACTTTGGATTGCTTTTTACATCTTATTTTTTGCTTATTTTACAACTGCGTTATGGCAATGGTTTTTATTACCAATTGCACTTTTAATGGCACCAATTCACGGAGTTATTATCAATTGGTTTGGTCATATTTATGGTTACGTAAATTATAAAATGACAAATACGAGTAAAAATCTATTTCCTTTTGATTTTCTAATGATGGGAGAAGGATATCATAACAATCATCATAAACATGCTAGTAGTGCAAATTTTGGTGTAAAGTGGCACGAAATTGATGTAACATATCAAATTATTAAAGTACTAGATTTTTTAGGATTAATAAAGTTAAAACCTATTTCAATCCAAAAATAATACTTCTTTACAAAATCAATAAAAGTTGTAATTCTTTAAAGAATTACAACTTTTTAGTTTAAAAATGTTAAAATCTGTTAAACAATCCTTAATATTTAGTTGAAAAAGACACTTAAGAATGCATTATATATAGAAAACTATATATTTAAACATAATTATTCAAATTAACCAAACTTAACTATTATGTTTAATAAAAAACGAGCATCTCTCTTTTTGATAGGGATGACTATTTGTTTTACTACGTTACAAATTTCGGCACAATCCGATTATCGTAATTACAGTAAACTTACTCAAAAAATCAAATCACTTCAAAAATCGAATGCTGCCAATGCTAAATTAGAAGCATTAACCACTACAATTGGTGGGCATAAGATTTGGGCATTAACATTATCTAAAGGCAATGCAGAAAATAAACCAGCAATTGCAATTGTTAGTGGTGTAGATGGTTCTCATATTTTAGGACCAGAAATGGCTGTTAATATTGCAGATAATATTTTAAAAAATCATGCAAATGTTTTAGAAAAAACTACTTTTTATATTTTTCCGAACATGAGTCCGAATGCTACAGAAAACTATTTTTCGTCTTTAAAACATTATAAAAATGGTAATGCTAAAAAGACAGATGATGATAGAGATGGTGCTGTAAATGAAGATTCTTTTGATGATTTAAATAATGATGGTTTGATAACCATGATGCGTGTAAAAGATATTACAGGCGCTTATACAACATTAAAAGAAGATGACAGAGTTCTTGTAAAAGCAGATATTAATAAAGGCGAAAAAGGAACTTATAAATTGTTAAGTGAAGGAATTGATAATGATAAAGATGGTGCTTTTAATGAAGATGGTAAAGGCGGAATTTTATTCAACAAAAATTTTAGCTATAATTATCAATATTTTACACCTGGTGCCGGAGAACATCCTGTTTCTGAAAAAGAAAATAGAGATTTACTTTCTTTTTTATACGATCGATGGAATATTTTTGCCATTGTAACATTAGGGCCAGAAAACAATTTATCTACACCTTTAAAGTATAGTGCTTCTGGTGCCAAAAAACGAGTTGTAACTAGTGTTTTAAAAGAAGACGCAGCTTTAAATAAGTTTTTATCAGATAAGTATAACAAAATTATTAAAGCTAAAAATGCTCCTAGTTCTAAAGGCAAAGGAGGTGATTTTTTCCAATGGTCTTATTTTCATTTTGGTAAACTAGCATTGTCAACTCCGGGTTGGTGGGTGCCTCAAGTAAAAGATTCTGCTAAAAAAGCATCAAAAAATAAAGTAGTGAATTACTTAAGATGGGCAGAAAAAGAAAATATTAAAAATGCATTTGTAGATTGGACAACGGTTTCTCATCCAGATTTTCCTAATAAAAAAGTAGAAGTTGGTGGTATTGCTCCTTATAAAATGATAAATCCACCATATAAATTAGTGGCAGATATTAGTAAGAAGCATACAGATTTTATTATAGAATTGGCAAAAATTCAACCTAATATTACACTTCAAAATTTAACATCAGAAGCTGTAGGAAACGGAATTACAAGAATTACTGTAGACGTGCACAATAGCGGTTTATTACCAACACATACAGAAATGGGTAAAAGATCTAGATGGTTAAGAAAAATTAAAGTCGCCATAGGTTTAAAAAAGAATCAAGAAATTATTAGCGGAAAAGAAATTACATTATTAAATAGTATAGATGGTGACAGTTCTGTACAATTTTCTTGGTTAATAAAAGGGAATGGTAGTGTAACATTAGAAGCAGGAACATCGCATACAGGTGTAGATTCTGTAACAATAAAATTGAAATAAATAAAAATTAGAAAAGATGAAATTCAATAGAAATATATTAAAATCATTGTTGCTATTATTTTTATTTCCTTTAGCAATTGGTGCACAAAATAGTTCAGAAGTTTTTAGAGCTGCGGGTTCACCTCATAATCCAAAAGTTCAAATTTCTTTTAATAGATATTATACATCAGAAGGTTTAGCTGCATTAAGTAAAAAAATTGCTGATGCGCATCCTAATTTAGTAAAAAGGCAATCAATTGGTAAATCTGCTTTAGGTAAAGATATTTGGATGTTAGCAATTACAAATTACAAAGAAGGAAAAGCAGATAGAAAACCGGGTTTTTATTTAGACGGAAACATCCATTCAAATGAAATTCAAGGAGGAGAAATAAGTATTTACACAGCTTGGTATTTAACAGAAAATTTTAATGAGAACGAGTACATAACAAATATGTTAAACGATCGTATATTTTACATTGTACCAACTATAAATCCTGATGCAAGAAACGACTTTATGAAAGAAGCAAATACCGGAAGTAGCCCAAGATCTGGTATGATTCCTTTGGATGATGATAGAGACGGTAAGTTTGATGAGGATGGTTATGATGATATTGATGGTGATGGTTCTATTACTAGAATGAGAAGAAAAAGTGATGATGGTAATTATATTGTAGATCCTTTAGATCCTAGAAAAATGATTGCAATTGGGCCAGATGATGTAGTTACAACTCAGCGATATGAATACCTTGGTAATGAAGGAATTGATAATGATGGTGATGGAAGAATAAATGAAGATACACATGGTTATTACGATCCAAATAGAGATTGGGGTTGGAAATGGCAACCAGATTATATTCAGCGTGGTGCTTACAAGCATCCTTTTTCGTTACCAGAAACAAGAGCCGTTGCAGATTTTGTTTTAGCGCATCCTAATATTGCTGGTGCACAAAGTTTTCATAACTCTGGCGGAATGATTTTAAGAGGTCCTGGTGCACAAGAAGATTTGGCAACATACAATAGAGAAGACATCAGAATTTATGATGCTATTGGTAAAAAAGGAGAAAAAATGTTACCTGGTTATCGTTATTTAACTGTGTATAAAGACTTATACTCGGTATTTGGTGGCGAATTAGATTGGTTTTATGGTAGTAGAGGGATTTACACATTTACAAATGAAATTTTTACTTCTTTTGCGTACTATAAAAAACAAGGAAGAGACAGAAATCAAACGTATGATTTTGATAAAGAGCTGTTAATGGGAGATGCTTTTACACCATGGAAAGAGTTTGATCATCCAACATACGGAAAAATAGAAGTTGGTGGCTTTAAAAAGAATTTTGGAAGAGCAACACCTGGTTTTATGTTAGAAGAAGAAGCACATAGAAATATGGCATTTACATTTTATCACGCACAACATATGCCTAATTTATCAATTTCTAATATATCTGAAAAGAAAATGAGTGGTGGTTTAAAAGAAATTACAGCTACAATTAAAAATGATAGATTAATGCCAACGCATGCTAGTCAAGATTTAAAATACAATATTACAAGACCAGATTATATATCAATTTCTGGTGTAAAAGTAATTGCAGGTATGATTGTTTCTAACGAAGATTTTAACGTTAACAAAGAACAAAAGGTAAATCCGGCTAAATTAAGAGTAAGAAATATACCTGGTAACGGCGTTGTTAAAGTACGATGGATTGTAAAAGGAAATTCTAAATTTACAATTACGGTAGACAGTGCAAAAGGAGGTTTACTAAGTAAATCAAATAAGTAAAGTTTATTTCTTTAAATTTAAAAAGCCCATCTTTTAAGATGGGCTTTTTTATGTTTAATATCTAAAAAAATGTTTTACCAATCGATAGGAAAATAATCTTTTAAGAACTTACCACACCAATGCTTTCCTGTATTTATTCCGTCAATTAACGGATCCATAACTCTTGCAGCACCATCAACAATGTCTAGTGGTGGTTGAAAATCGTGAATTTCTGTTTTCTTTTTTGATAATTCTGCCGGATCTTCATCTGTAACCCAACCTGTATCTACAGCGTTCATATAAATACCAGATTTAGCAAATGTAGATGCAGAAGTGTGTGTTAACATGTTTAATGCGGCTTTAGCCATATTTGTATGAGGATGTCTATCTTCTTTTTTAAATCGATGGAACTTCCCTTCCATTGCCGTAACATTAATAATATGTTTTTTACCCGTATTTTCTTTCATCATTAAAGATGATAAACGGTTACATAAAACAAAAGGAGCTACAGCATTTACCAACTGTACTTCTACCATTTCGGTTGTTTCAATCTCACCCAATCTTAAACGCCAACTATTGGTTTTTCTTAAATCTACTTGTTGTAAATCTGCATCTAATTTTCCTTCAGGAAAAACTTCTGCTGCTTGTAAAGAATTATCAAAACTATATGGTATTTGAGATAATTCTGCAGAATTACGCAAACCAATTCCTGGTTCTGGACCATGCCATGTTACGGGTAAAACGTTATTTTTACTCGTTTTGTTTGTAGAAACACTTAAACTAGACAATTCCTCTAAACAAGCTTCATGATCTTTTAGCAGCGTTTGTGCTAATTTAGGTAATTGATCTACCGGCTTTTTTTCATTTTCCATTAAATGATAATAAAAACCAGAAGGTCTTCTTACGGTTTGAGCCGCGTTGTTGATTAAAATATCTAAACGATCGTATTTTTGTTCTATATAGTTACAAAAGATTTCTACACTCGGTATATGTCTTAAATCTAGACCATGAATATGTAAACGATGGCTCCAATCTTTATAATCTTCTTCTTTAGAAAAACGAATTGCAGAATCTGCAGGAAATCTAGTAGTTGCAACAACTGTTGCACCAGATCTTAATAACATTAAGGTTATATGATATCCAATTTTTAAACGAGAACCTGTAATTACAGCAACTTGGTCTTTTAAATCTGCAGTTTGAAAACGTTTAGCATAGTTTAAATCGCCACATTCGGTGCACATTGTGTCGTAAAAGTGATGCAATTTAGTATACACTGTTTTACATACGTAACAGTTTCTTGGAGACTCTAATTCTGGTGTGTCTTTTTCTATTTGAGCTGCACTTAATAATTTAGGAGCAACAAATAATGTAGCTTCTCTAGCAGACCTTATTCCGGTAGATTTTCTAGCATGTTTATCACTTTCAATTTTTTTACGTTTAGCAGCTTTTTTTGCATCTTTTCGTCTTCGCTGAAACTCGTCTCTATTTGGTCTAGACAATTCACCAGCAACCTTAAAAAGAGCAATTCTTTGTGCTTCTGGTAATTCGAAAAGTTGATTTGTATCTTTTAATAAATTCTGAATAGTTTCTATACAAACAGCAACTTCTTTATTCTCTTTGATTTCTTTGCCCATAAAATACTAAAACTATTATTTTCTTTTGTTTTTTGTGGTTTCTGATGCACTGTTTTTTGTATTAGCTAAATAGTTTGCTAAAATTTTATCTACCAATTCATCTTTAGTTAAATGGTGAAATATGGTTTTAATTTGAGCTTTAAAATCTTCATCTATAGAACGGTTAGGTTTTGTTTTAAAAATTTTATTTGCCCAAACTAAAGCATTATTTTCTTCAATACTTTTAGCATCTGCTTTTTTAAAAGTATCGAACCTAATGTCTAATTCTCTTTCAAAATCTGTAATATCTTCTTCTTCTTCCTTTTGAATGATAGATAACGATAATCCGCTAGCTCCTGCCCTAGCCGTTCTTCCACTTCTGTGAACATAAGCATCATACGTATCTGGTAAATGGTAATTTACAACATACGCTAAATCTTTAACATCGATACCTCTGGCAGCCAAATCTGTAGCTACTAATGTATCAATATGTCCTTCTCTAAATTGATCCATTATTCGATCTCTAATTCCTTGAGTTAAACTACCGTGTAACGCACCAGAAGAAAATTTATTTATCGCTAATTTTTTGGCTAATTTATTTACTGCAGCTTTAGTTTTACAAAAAATTATACCTCTTTTGCCCGATTTAGAATTTAAAAAATGAAGTAAAACCTCTAATTTTTCTATCGGTTCTACAACTACATATTTATGATTAATTCCTTGATGCCCCATTGTAGCCATATTCGCTTCAATTTGAACAACATTTTTAGACATGTAGTTATTTACCATTTGTCTAATAGAACCTGGCATTGTAGCTGTAAAAAGGAAAGTTCTTCTATTTTTAGGAATTTCTTTAATGATATTGTCTAAACCCTCTTTTAAAGCGCTAACCATTTCATCTACTTCATCTAGAATAAAGTAAGAAATATTTTTTATGTTTATTGCTTCTCTTTTTACAAGGTCTGCAAGTCTACCAGGAGTTGCAACAACAATTTGAGTTGGTTTTTTTAAACGTTCTATCTGTGGTTTTATTGGTATTCCGCCACAAATAGTAGCAATAGAAATTGAAGAGCAAAATTTAGCATAAGCTTCTAAATTAGAGGCAATTTGTTGGCCTAACTCTCTTGTAGGTGCTAAAATTACAGCTTGTATATTGGAATTATCGGTATCTATTAATTGTAATAATGGCAAGCCAAAAGCAGCTGTTTTACCAGTACCAGTTTTAGCCAAAGCAACTATGTCTTCACTATTATTTAATGCAATAGGAATCACTTTTTCTTGAATTTCTGTAGGCTTAGAAATTTCTAAATCTATTAAACCCTTTTGTAATTCATTATTAATTCCTAATTCGGAAAACTGTTTTAACATAAAAAAATATTTTATGCAAATGTACTACTGTTTTTAGTTTATATAATTGCCGTAGTTAGGTTTCTTTATTTTTAATTCTGATGGATAAAATGAAACTTAAAATTAAAAAAAAATTAAACTTCGTAAATTCTAACTTTTTTCTTCTTTAAACGAGAGTTGTTTAATTTATCTACTAAACCAGAAGTTAAACTTGCAGGAACAGCAACAAATGCACAATCTTGTTTTAATTCTATAACACCAAGTTGATCTTTAGTTAGTTTACCTTGTTTTATAAATAAACCAGCAATATCACCTTTAGAAATTTTGTCTTTTCTTCCACCAGAAATAAATAGTGTTTCCCAAAAAACAGCTTTTCTTTCTGCTTGTTTAGATATGTTTGCTACTTCAATATTTTTAATAAAATCGGGTACTCTTTCATCTTTCCATTTTAAAACATAAGCAGTTCCTTTAGCAGAAACTCTAGCTGTTCTACCATTTCTGTGTGTAAATTCTTCTACGGCACTTGGTAATTCATAATGAATGATAAACTTCATTTCTGGCACATCAATTCCTCTTGCAGCCAAATCTGTGGCAATTAATAATTGATTGGTACCATTTCTAAATTTTATTAAAGATCTTTCTCTATCTTTTTGCTCCATTCCGCCACTAAAGCAACCATGCTTAATATTTTTACTTTCTAAAAAATTACTCACAGTATTGATACTGTCTTTTAGATTGCAAAAAATGATTCCTTGCTGATTGCCTAAATGATTCAATAAATGTAAAAGTGTGTTTTGCTTATTTTTAGCAGGCGATACAACTGTTTTTATTTGAAGTTTAGAAGTTGTGGCTTTAAGATAGTTTACCGTATTTGGTTTATCCATTCTTACAAAATCAGGAATTTCAACACCTTGTGTTGCAGAAGTTAAGATTCTTTTATTTAAAGCCGTTAATTGATTGATAACACCTCTCATTTCATATTCGAAACCTACTTCTAAAGATTTATCAAATTCATCTAAAACCAAAGTTTTAATAGATGATTTTGAAAAACGTTCATTTGCAAAATGATCTGATATTCTACCAGGAGTTCCTATTAAAATCGCTGGTAAATGCTTTAATTCTATTTTATCTTTAGACATGGGTCTTCCGCCGTAAACTGCATTTACTTTATATCCAGATCCCATAGAACGAATAACTTGTTCTATTTGTATAGCCAATTCTCTAGACGGAACCAATACTAACGCCTGTATTTCTTCTATTTCTGGATTTAAAAAATCTAATAAAGGTAAAGCAAAAGCTAATGTTTTACCAGTTCCTGTAGGAGATAATAAAATTGTATTTGTATTTTTTTTGATTGTAGCAATAGCTTCCTCTTGCATCGGATTTAACTGACTAATATTCAGTTTTTGTAAAATTTCCTTTTGATCTTTAATATGATTTGCCATTACTGCAGTTTTGTAGAATTAAATAGGCCACAAAGATAGTTAGACTTCTTGCTTAAAGTGTATAATTCTGTAAATAATCTTATTTACAAATTAGAAGTTTATTTTATAAAATAAGTATCTGCATATACTTTGGTAAAATGTGCACCAAAAAAAAGAATTAAACTAGAGTATGAAACCCAAAGCATAATTAAAATAATAGAACCTGCCGCACCGTAGGTTGAGCCAGGTTCCATTTCATTAAAATACCAAGCCATTAAAAATTTTCCAATTACAAAAAGGATAGCGGTTACTGCAGCACCAATTTTTACAGCTCTCCATTTTACAGTAATGCTTGGTAAGTATTTAAACATTGCTGCAAAAAGTGCATAAATAAAAATAACAGACATTAAAAAATCTATAATGTAAATATGTTCGAATAAACTTTCTGGTAAGAATTTCTCGATTCTTTTATTAAAAGTGCTAATTAAAGCTGTTAACACAAAGCTTATCAATAATAAAAAACCTATTATTAAAATGAACCCAAAGCTTTTTATTCTGCTAAAAATCATTTTTATAAAACCGTTTTCTTGTTTGTTTTCTGGGGTTTTCCAGATTTTATCGAATGCAGCTTGTAGTTGGTAAAAAACACCTGTTGCACCATAAAATAATGTTCCAAAACCAATAATTGTTGTAAAAATAGAAACACTTTCATCACCTCTATCTAACATCATCAATCTAATAGACTCGGCAGTTTGTACACCAACTGCTTTGGTTATTTCATCTAACAATTCTCCTTGTACAATTTCTTTGCCCCAGACATTACCAACTAAATTTAAAATTATAACTAGTAATGCAGGTAAAGATAAAATAGCATAATAAGCAACAATAGCACTAAGCTCAAAAGGTTCACTATTAAGCCAATTTGTGCCTGTTTTTTTTAACAAACTAGGTAAATCTTTAATAAGTCTTTTTAAATGCACGCTGTTATAATTTGGTGTAATATAAAAACTTCCAATATCATTTTATAGATATTGGAAGTTTAAATGTATTTAATCTTCTCCTCTAGCAGGGTATCCTTCTTTCAAAATATAGTCTATTCCGCCTAAAACATCTTTTAAATTAGGTCGTCCAAAAGGCATCGATTGTATAGACTGCCAATACATTTTATACTCTTTATCAATTAAAAATAAACCTGGTTCAATAAATTGTTTTGGTTCTTTATCACTAATTCCGTTAGAAATAAACAATCCCCATTTTCTGGCTTCTTCAATAGAAAAGTCATATCCAATAGGTAAGTTTTCTATTTCCCATTCTTTGTAAGTATCTTTTGCAACTTCTTCTGTGTTGGCGCTAATTGCAATTAAGTTTACGCCTCTTTCTTTAAAATCTGCTATCTTTTTCTCTACTTGTTCTAATTGTTTTTTACATACCGGACAGTGTTTTCCTCTGTAAACAAATATCAAAATAAAATTTTCTGGTTTTTGATCTTTTAAATTCCATTTTGTGTCGTTAACTAAGTTAATAGTTAAATCGGGTACTACTTGTCTTGGTTTAATCATTTTTTTATCTTTTAATTTCACTTACATCTACCGTAGCTTTTTTATAATCTGTATATCCTTTTTTACCAGTTGTGTAAAAAGTATTGTTATCCCAATCTGCTAAATCTACATCTTGTTCAAAACGCTCTACTAAATCTGGATTCGAAATAAATAGTTTACCAAAAGCTACTAAATCGGCATAACCATCTTCTATAATTTTATTTCCAGACGCTTCATCAAAACCGGCATTAATCATTAAAGTTCCATTATAAATAGGTCTAAAATGTTTTGCTATGTTTGTAACCGCATGTGGCACATCA
This sequence comes from Polaribacter sp. BM10, assembly GCF_002005425.1. Lineage (GTDB taxonomy): Bacteria > Bacteroidota > Bacteroidia > Flavobacteriales > Flavobacteriaceae > Polaribacter > Polaribacter marinaquae. The sequence continues at coordinate 805,760 of NZ_CP019704.1, forward strand.
GAAACATCTGTAAAAGGTTCTGATAAATGCACGTAGGCTAAATTATAATCGTTTAATTCTGATAAAAGGTACTCGAAAGTCGGAATTGAATTCTCTGTAACTTTCATTCCGAAGATCCCGTTTAAAGACGGATTAAATCGTACACCTATTTTACTTTCAGGAACAACTTCTTTAACAGCGTCTAAAACTTCAAAGAAAAATCGAGTTCTATTTTCTACATTTCCACCGTATTCATCTGTTCTAATGTTAGATTCTTCGTTAAAAAATTGATGAAATAAATAACCATTAGAAGAATGTATTTCTACACCATCAAAACCAGCAGCCATTGCATTTTTGGCTGCATTTTTAAAATCTAAAACTGTTTGATTGATGTCTTCTAAAGACATTTCTTTTGGTGTTACTGTATCTTTTTCTCCTTCTGGCGTATATACTTGCACATTTGCATTAACTGCAGAAGGTGCTAATGGTAATGCTCCGTTATGAAAATCTGGATGAGAAATTCTACCAACATGCCATAACTGAATAAATATTTTACCGCCTTCTTTGTGTACTTCTTCAGTTACTTTTTTCCAACCTTCTGTCTGCGCTTCGCTATAAATTCCAGGAGTATTAATGTAACCAACAGCTTGCTTAGAAACTTGTGATCCTTCTGTAATTATTAAACCTGCGGATGCTCTTTGTTTATAATACAAACCTTGTAAATCTTTGGTAGCAACATTTTGGTCGTTGTCTGCTCTACTTCTTGTCATAGGCGCCATTACAACTCTGTTGTTTAAAGGTAAATCTGTAATATTATTAAAGTTTTGTAATAAATATGATTTTTTCATAATTCTTTTTTTTTTGATTGAAATTCTAAACGACTTTTTAATAAGTTGCCATTTTACCTTTCTTTTTTGTTAATTGTTTGTCTAGTTCTTTAATAGATTCTGATATAGAATTCATAAAATTACTGTTTGTAGCCTCTGCAAATAACCTTGGCCCTGGTACACTTAAACGGATGTTACATATCATTCCGGTTTCATCAGAACTTGTATTTTCTGTTTTAAAGAACACATCTGCTCTAACAATCATATTAAACTTTTTGTATAAATGTTCTAATTTTTCTTTTGTAAATTCTTCTAATCTCTCGCTAGCTTCTACATCGTGGTATTCAAAATTTATAGTCATAATCTCTTACATTTTTTAATTTATAATTAAATTTTCTGATGTAAAATTAAGAATACTTATAGCGAAAAAGTTGTCTTTAAGATTCTAATTTGAACTCATATCAAAAAACGATTTTCCTATAACTAAAATGTATAAATAGTATTAAATTTGTTTTAAATTAAGCACATGATTCAACAAAAATTATCAAAATACAATATTATACTGGCCTCTGGATCACCTAGAAGACAACAGTTTTTTAAAGACTTAGAAATAGAATTTTCAATAGAATTAAAGCCAGTTAACGAGGTTTATCCGAAGGAATTAATAGCAGAAGAAATTACCGATTATTTAGCAGATTTAAAGTCGAAAGCTTTCAAAAACTTAAAAGATAACGATTTATTAGTTACATCAGATACTATTGTTTGGCTAGAAAACAAAGCATTGGGTAAGCCTAAAGATGTCGATGAAGCATTTAAAATGTTAAGCAATTTGTCTGGAAAAGAGCATAAAGTGATAACATCTGTTTCTTTAAAAACCAATAGTTTTCAAAAGATATTTAATGATGTTACTAAAGTTACTTTTAAAAATTTAACTTCGGATGAAATAAAATATTATATCAAAAATTATAAACCATTTGACAAAGCTGGTAGTTATGGCATACAAGAATGGATTGGTTTTATTGGTATAGAAAAAATAGAAGGAAGTTATTTTAACGTAGTTGGTTTGCCAGTTCAAAAACTTTATAATGAGTTAATGAAGCTATAATTTTAAGATTGATTTTAGTCTTTTTATAGTTTTAAGAGTATTATGTTAAAAAGAACGAATTCTAATCTTCGTTTTCTTTTCCTAAAGACAAATAAAAGTTTATTTTTACCAAAATTTACAACACAACAATTTTTACAACTTAATAATGAAAAAATACACGTACACAGAAAAAAAAGATACACGTTCAGGTTTTGGTGACGGATTAACAGAGCTAGGAAGAACAAACCCAAATGTGGTTGCTTTATGTGCAGATTTAATTGGTTCTTTAAAAATGGATCAATTTATAAAAGAAAACCCAGAAAGGTTTTTTCAAATAGGTATAGCAGAAGCAAATATGATTGGAATTGCTGCTGGTTTAACTATTGGAGGTAAAATACCTTTTACAGGTACATTTGCAAACTTTTCTACAGGTAGAGTTTATGATCAAATTCGTCAGTCTGTTGCATATTCTGGTAAAAATGTAAAAATTTGTGCATCTCATGCAGGTGTTACTTTAGGTGAAGATGGTGCTACACACCAAATTTTAGAAGATATTGGTTTGATGAAAATGTTACCAGGCATGACAGTTATAAATACTTGTGACTATAATCAAACAAAAGCTGCAACAATTGCAATTGCAGATTTTGATGGGCCAGTTTATTTACGTTTTGGTAGACCAAAAGTACCTGTGTTTATGCCAACAGATCAAAAATTTGAAATTGGTAAAGGAGTTCAATTAACTGAAGGTACAGATGTAACAATTGTTGCAACTGGGCATTTAGTTTGGGAATCTTTGCAAGCAGCAGAACAATTAGAAGCACAAGGTATCTCTGCAGAAGTTATAAATATTCATACAATTAAGCCTTTAGATGAAGATATTATTTTAAAATCTGTTGCTAAAACTGGTTGTATTGTTACTGCAGAAGAACATAATAAATTAGGTGGTTTAGGTGAAAGTGTTTCTAGAACTTTAGCCTTAAATGCTCCTACTCCGCAAGAATTTGTTGCTACGGATGATACATTCGGAGAATCTGGAACACCAGAACAATTAATGGCAAAATATGGTTTAGATGCTACTGCAGTTGTAAAAGCTGTTAAAAAAGTAATTTCTAGAAAATAATTTCGTTTAACATTAACAAACTATAAATCTAAAAAACATGAAAAAAGTAATTTTAATGATGTGTTTGGCTTTTGCTTTTAGTCAAACTTCAAATGCACAAATCGATTTCGGTTTAAAAGGAGGTATAAACTATAATAATAACGGTGATGCAACTTTCTCATCAACAGGAAACGATGTTATTAGAGGTGGCGAATCTAGATCTGGTTATCATGCAGGTTTATGGTTTCGTGGTAAATTACCTTTAATTGGTTTATACATAAGACCAGAACTAGTGTTTACACAAGTAAAAAACGAATACACAGATACTAATGACGCTACTTCAGAATATGAATACAAGAAATTAGACGTTCCTGTTTTATTAGGAAAGAAATTTTTAGGTGTTGCCAATGTTTTTATTGGTCCTTCTTTTCAATATATAATAGAAGATGATTTTAGCTTTTCTGGATTAACTACAGATGAGTTTGATAAGTTTTCTGTTGGTTTGCAAATGGGAGCTGGTATAGAGTTAGGTAGAATTGGTATTGATGTGCGTTGGGAAAGAGGTTTATCTAAAACAGAAGCTAATTTTGCTAACGTAACTGTAGATAATAGAACAGATCAAATTATTTTTGGTTTATCTTTAAAACTATAATATATTTCAATCAATATTAAAAAGTCCTTGTATTTACAAGGACTTTTTTTTGGTTAGAACTATTTTGAAAATAGTTGGTTGTATTGTGTTTTTATAGAGCTTTATAAATTCAAAATTAAGATTACTCTATCTTTACTCTAAACTAATTTATAACTATTAAAATTCAGTTTAAATTGTACAAAAAAAGCTCTTGAGAAATCAAGAGCTTTTTTAAATATTGTAAAAAATCTAACTATACATTAGGATTTAAATAATCTGGTAAAGCAGGATTGCTATTATCGCTAAAATCGTTTGTAGGATCTCCATCACCATCTGCATCTTCATCAATAGAAGGTATACCATCATTGTCATGATCTGTATCTTCTACGATATCTAATAACTCAATGTAAAACATCAAATTTGTGTCTACTAAACTACTTGTATAATTATTAGTGTCAATTGAAGAATAAGCTAATCCAGAAGGAATAAATAAAATTCCTTTACCTGTATTTAAATATGTAATTGGTCCGTTAAGTGTTCCGCCATTACTATCTTTTTTTAATTCCCCTCCTAAAAAATTTGTAAAACCATATTTCCATCCATCAATAACGGCATTTAAAGTTAACCATGTTCCAGTGTCATTTCTATCAAAATTAGAAGTTAACAATTCTGTATTTGCAAAAGCTTGACCAGAATATTTTACATATATAGAATCCATTACTGTTGGGTTTCCTTTTACTGGTGAAGGTTTACCTTGTTCTATTGTGTAAACATATAAAGTATGTTCGATATCATTTTCTGTAACTTTATATGATTTTAATTTATCTTTATCTTCAAATAATGAAGTTTTACCACTTACTAATGTTTTTACAGAATCTAAATCAGTGTCGTAATAATTGTTCTTTAAAAATTTTACAATAGAATCGTTATCTTTTATTGCTAATTCTTCATAATTAATGTCTGCAAACGGATTAAAAAAACCGTTATTATCATCATCACAAGAATACATTACTATCACTCCTAATAAAAGAAGAAAGAAAATATTTTTTATTTTATTCATTTAACTTAAAAATTTAAGCGTGCAATTTACCATTTTTATACCTTTGTAAAAAGACAAAAATTATATTTTAACTTATTTTATGAGAATTGATAAATATTTGTGGTGTACTCGAGTTTTTAAAACAAGAAGTATTGCTACAACAGCATGTAAAAAAGGGCAAGTTAAGATAGATGGTAAAAGTATAAAACCATCTAAAGAAGTTTTTGGTAACGAATTAATTGTAGTTCGTAAAAATCAGATAAATTATCAAATAAAAGTTTTAAATTTACCAGAAAGTAGAGTTGGCGCAAAATTGGTAGATCAATATCGAAAAGATGTGACACCAAAAGAAGAGTTCGAAAAAACAGAACTTTTAAAATATGCAAAAGATTACTATAGGAAAAAAGGAATTGGTAGACCAACGAAAAAAGATAGAAGAGATATAGATAATTATCAAGATTATACAACAGAAGAGTAATGATTGCAGAAAATAATATTATTTTAGATAACACTCAAATAAATCAGAAAATTAGAAGAATTGCGTATCAAATTTATGAAAGCAATAGTTCTGAAAGTGAAGTTGTAGTTGCTGGAATTATAGGTAATGGTTTCGTTTTTTCAAAAAAAATAGCCACTATTTTAGAAGAAATTTCTTCATTAAAAGTGATACTTTGTGAAGTCAATATCAATAAAAAACAACCTTTGCTACCTGTTTCAACTTCTATTTCTGTAGAAGATTACAAGAATAAACCTCTTATTTTAGTTGATGATGTTTTAAATTCTGGTACTACTTTAATTTATGGTATTAAACATTTTTTAGAAGTTCCTTTAAAAAGGTTTAAAACAGCAGTTTTGGTAAATAGAAATCATAAAAAATATCCCGTAAAAGCAGATTTTAAAGGAATTTCGTTATCAACTTCTATTAAAGAACATGTTCAGGTAGAGTTTAATAACGATGGTTCTTTAGCGTATTTAGTTTAATAATTTTTCAATTTCTGTAACTACTTCTTTACTTGTTAAGTTGTCTGAGCTAATAGTTGTATTTGCTTGCTCATAAAAAAAACGTCTTTCAAAAAGATGTTTAGCAACATATTCAGATAATTTGTCATCATTTAATTCTGATACAAGAGGTCTTGTGTTTTTTTCGTTCTTAAGACGATCTACCAAAGTTTTTATGCTTGCTTTTATATAAATAGATGTAGCTGTACTCGCTTTAATTAAATCCATATTACCGGCATAACAAGGTGTTCCTCCTCCTAAAGAAAGTATAAAATCTTCCTCAGAATCTAAAATTTCTTTTAAATATTTGTTTTCTTTTATCCTAAAATAGATTTCTCCTTTATTTTTAAAGATTTCTGAAATTGTCATTTTTTCTCTGTTAGAGATGTAATCATCTAAATCTATAAAATTAGTATTCAGTTTTTTAGAGGCTTCTCTACCGATTGTTGATTTTCCAGAAGCCATGTATCCTAACAGTATAATTTTCATTATTTTTATTTTTTTACAAATATCGATAAAAAAAAATCATTTTTATGCTAATAAATCCAATGATTGATAGTATATTTGCAACCGATTTAAGAAAAAGACCTGGTAGCTCAGTTGGTAGAGCATCTCCCTTTTAAGGAGAGGGTCCTGGGTTCGAGCCCCAGCCCGGTCACAAAAAAGTTAAGCGAAAGCTTAACTTTTTTATTTTATATTAATTTGCGCACGTGGCGAAATTGGTAGACGCGCAACCTTGAGGGGGTTGTTTTCGTAAGAAAGTGGAAGTTCGAATCTTCTCGTGCGCACAAATTGATTTAAAATAACTTCTTTCACAAATAATTAACCAAAGTATAACGGATTATCATTAATTTTGTTTTTATGCAAAAACTGATTATAATCTTGTGCTTTTTAGCCTCTTTAAGCACATTCTCTCAAGCAGACACTTTACGTACTAAAGTTTTAAAAGGGCAAATTATACACGCCGAAAATAAAAAAGTCTTAAGTGCGGCCCATGTTTTGAATCTAAATACAGTTAGTGGAACTATTACTGATGATAAAGGTTTTTTCGAATTACCAACAAAAGTTAATGATACTATTTTGGTTTCTTACTTAGGGTTTACTTCAATTAAATTAAAAGTTACAAACGATTTACTTAAAGGAAACGAGTTAGAAATTGCGCTTTATGAAAAACCAGAAAGTGTAAAAGAAGTTATAATTCGCTCTACAAAATTAATAGGTGTTTTAGAAATTGATGTAAAACAAGTGCCTAAAGATAGATTTACAAGAATACATATTAATGGTCTACAACAAACTTATGAGGTTGGTAAACCACAAGCCAAAAACTTTTCATCTCCTGTTGCTGCCTTGTTTCAACCGGTAGATTTCTTGTATAATTTATTCGGAAAAAAACCAAAACAACTTCGAAAGCTTCAGAAACTAAAAAAAGAAGACGACTTGCGTAAAATGCTTGCTGGTAAGTTTGATAGAGAAGTTATGATGGAATATTTAGACATGGATAGACAAGAATTGTCTGAGTTATTAACCGATTGTAATTATTCTGAATATTTTATTAAAAAAGCATCAGATTTACAAATGATTGAAGCAGTATTAGATTGTTATGAAAATTATAAAGCCTTAAAAAAGGGAAAAATAGAGCGTAACAAAATTCCAGATAAAAAGAATTAGTCTTAAATGAAAAAGGCCAGAAACCAACGATTTCTAACCTTAATCAACTATTAAAAAACTAATTACAAACTAAACTTTTTAGGGCTTAGTTATTTTTAAATTCTATTTTTGATGATTAAATTTATAATTACCCGAAAACTTTAAACCTAATCTATATTATTAAGACGCCATATTTTAATATTTGTTACATTTTAAATTCTCTTTAACAGTATTTTAATAGAAAGAAGAAATATATAAGCAAAAAAAATCCAGCATTAAGCTGGATTTTTTATTCAAAATGTTTAGAAATATTTTCTTATTGATTGCCTAATATAATTGGCATTCCAGATTTTCCTGCACCAATTAATACAACTTTACTGTTACTAGATTTAGATAACTCTAAAGTTGCTTCAATTCCTTTTTCTTGAAGAATTTTATCGGTTAAAGAAGCACTTAAAATCTTATTTGCAACAGCTTTACCCTCTGCATCAATTTTTTGTCTTTCTGCCTCTTTTTTAGCTTTTGCTAACCTAAATTCATATTCTAATGATTCTTGTTCTTGTTTTAATTTAGTTTCAATTGCGGTTCTAATGGTAGTTGGTAATTTCACATCTTCAACTAAAACTCTTTTTACAATTAAATATTGATCTTTTAAAACGTTTTTAACTTCGTCTAAAATTTCTTGTTCAATAACATCTCTTTTACTAGAGTATAATTGTTCTGGTGTATATCTACCAACAACACTTCTAGCAGCAGCATTAATTGCTGGGTCTAGTAATTCTCTTTCGTAATCTTCTCCTTTAGTTTTAATTAAATTACCAAGATTAGAAAATTCTGGTTCATACCAAATAGTACCGTTTACTTTAACTTCCAATCCATTCACAGAAAGTACATTCATTTCATCAGAAATAGATTGCTGACGTACTTTTCTTACAATCATTTTGTTCCAAGGAGCCACAATATGAAATCCTTCTCCGTACGTTTTTTCAGTATTAATACCATCTCCTAAAGTTTCAAAAATCACACCACCTTCACCAGGTCCGATAGTAACTGTAGATTTTGAGAATAAAATTAATGCAGCAACTGCAAGAATTACGAAGAATACTCCACCCTTTGGAAACTTTATATCCATTTGATTATTTGCCATTTGTTATTTTGATTAAATTTAAAGTCAAATTTACGATATAACTTTAGGAATCACAATCTATAAGGTAGAATTAAATTTTACCGAAATATTTTCTAATAAACCATTCTGATGTAAATAAAATGACAACTAACAAAAGTATCCATTTCCAATCGACTAAATTTTGTTCTTTTACAATAGATTTTTGTGTTGTGAAATAAGAAGAATCATTTAACAAGTCGTTAATTAACTGTTGATGGTTATTTTTATGATATAGGTTCCCTCCTGTTTTTTTAGCTAACTTTTCTAATTTTTTTACGTTAGCGCTTGTAAATTGCTCTTCAACCTCATAATCAGTTATTTTAAAACTACCATATTTATTTATTTTTTGTCCTAATACAGAAACTTTGTAGGTGTAATCGCCAGATTCAAGATCTTCAAAAGAAACTTGATAAGAGTTGTTGATTAAAGAGAAAGGTAACTTTGTGTTTTTCTTAGTCTCTTTGTTGGTTATTATAATTTCTAAAGCTGCTCTAGCGTCAAATTTGTAATTTTTATCTGTATAAAATGCTGTTATATTTACTAATGAATTTGCAGGATATAAGTTTTCTGAATTTACATCTAATCGTGCTCTTTTCTTTTGAGAAGATAAATATTGAACAATGTTACCTATAAATTGATCGAATTCTGTAAACGAATTATTTAGTAGATAGTTAGATGCTCTCCATTTCCATAAACCTTCTCCAAAAATTACTCCAATTTTTTGGTTATTCTCTTCTAAAAATGAGATTAGTGGTTGCTCTGTATTCAATCCGTTGATATTTTGAAATAATAAACTTTGATAATTTTTAGAAAAAGTAATTTCTCCAAACTTATCCACCAATGGTGGCATTTCATTAAAACCAATATCTTTTTGTAAAAAAGTTAAAAAAGAATTATTTAAAATTGGTGCATAATTTTCAGTTTGATTAATTGCTTTTTTAGAAAAACCAAATTGTTGTTTGTTGATGAAATTCCAGTCAGAATTTATGCCATTGATCAATAAAAAATTTAGATTATTAGCTTTTATGTATGAAATAATAGATTTAAATTTATTATTTAAATTGTATAGTATAATTAATTGAAAATCATTTAATTCAATATTTTTATTAATATTGTATTCGAGTGTTACACTTCTTTGTTTGTTACTTTCAATTGCTTTTTTTAATACACCGATATCTGGATGTTTTATAGAGGATAAAATTAGTACTTTAGATTGCTCGTCTATAACTTCAACAGAAAAGTTTTTTCTATTATTTCGAGTATTTTTTTCGTTTTCAATTTTATCTAAAGTTGCAGTGTAATAATTAACACCTTCTTTTAAAGAAGTTAAATTTGTTGTAATTATTTTTGAATTATCATTTTTGTTGAATTTTACTTTCTTTGAAAATACAGTTTTACCATTGCTATAAATTTTAAATATTGAGTTCACATACTCTAAACCATCATAGTTTAAAATTACTTCTACAGGAAATTTATTTTTTATGTAACTATATTTATTTACATTAATCTGACTAATTTTTAAGTCTTTATACTTAGTTGTATCCCCAAATACTACCGGAAATATTTTTTGTTTAGAATTTATAAACTCGTAATCATTACCAATTGTTTGGTTTCCATCAGATAATAGAATTATTGGCGCATTTTCCTTTTTATTTAATTGATTTAATGCTTTTAAAGATTTGTATATGTTGGTTTCATTTCCTTTAAAATCTACAGAATCAGATACTTTTAATTTTTTATCAAATAGAAATGTTTCAATATTATATTTACCTTGTAGCTTTTCATTAGTTTTTAGCTTGCTAAGTACGTTCTCTAATTTATTTTCATCTTTAAAAAAACGCAATGATTTAGAGTTATCTACTAAAATTGATAGTTTCGGCTTTTCATTTTTGTAAGATTTAGTATTAATTTTAGGATTTATAAATAATACGAGTAAAATAAAAATCGAAATACTTTTTAGTGAAAAAAGAAGAATATTTACTTTGTGCTTGCTTTTATTCTTGTAAAAATATTGAAAATATGAAATAACAATACTTACTAATAAAGCTAAAATGATGTAAAATATGGTTGTTGCTTGCAATTAAAACTATTTTAGTGAAAGATATAAATAACTATTTTAAAAAAGAAAACCTGTAACGTTAAAATTGTTACAGGTTTTATTTATTTTATAAAATGTAGTTTATGTTAGCATTCCGCCATCTACAGACAATGTTTGTCCGGTAATATAAGTACTCATATCAGAAGCTAAAAATACACATGCATTTGCAATATCTATTGGTTGCCCACCTCTTTTTAAAGGAATACCATCGCGCCAAGATTGTACAGTTGCTTCATCTAATTTAGCAGTCATTTCTGTTTCTATAAATCCTGGTGCAATAACGTTACTTCTAATGTTTCTTGAACCCAATTCTAAGGCTACAGATTTAGAAAAACCTACTATACCAGCTTTAGAAGCAGCATAATTTGCTTGACCCGCATTACCTTTTAAACCAACAACAGAACTCATGTTTATTATAGAACCAGATCTTTGTTTCATCATTGGTCTTATGACAGCTTTTGTTAAATTAAAAACAGATTTTAAATTAACTTCAATTACTTTGTCAAAATCATCTTCAGAAATACGCATTAACAAATTATCTTTTGTAATACCTGCGTTGTTTACTAAAATATCAATAGCACCAAATTCTTTATGAACTTCTTTTGCTAATTCTTGTGCTGCATCAAAATTTGCAGCATTTGATTGGTAACCTTTGGCAGATACGCCAAAAGATTTTAATTCTTCTTCTAAAGCATTTGCTGCATCTACAGAAGAACTATAAGTAAATGCTACATTTGCACCTTGCTTTGCAAATTCTATTGCAATACCTCTACCAATTCCTCTTGTAGCACCTGTTATTATTGCTGATTTATTTTCTAATAATTTCATAATTTTCAATTTATCATTTTAAACTTATCGCTATCAAAGTTTTTCAACTATAAAAAAGAAATTCCCGTAAAAACGGGAATTTATATATTGATTAATTTTAAAACTAGTTTAAAACTTTTGCAACCATTTCTCCTATTTTAGCAGGCGAACTCACTACGTGAACTCCATTTTCAGCTAAAATTTTCATTTTTGCTTGTGCAGTATCATCAGCACCACCAACAATTGCACCTGCGTGCCCCATTGTTCTTCCTGCTGGTGCAGTTTGTCCTGCTATAAAACCAACAACTGGTTTTCTATTTCCATCAGCCTTAATCCATTGTGCAGCTTCTGCTTCTAAATTACCACCAATTTCACCAATCATTACAATTGCTTCAGTTTCATCATCATTCATTAATAACTCAACAGCTTCTTTAGTAGTAGTTCCAATAATTGGGTCACCACCAATACCGATTGCTGTAGTTATACCAAAACCTTGTTTTACAACTTGATCTGCAGCTTCATAAGTTAAAGTACCAGATTTAGAAACAATACCTACTTTACCTTTCTTAAAGATAAAACCTGGCATAATACCAACTTTAGCTTCATCTGGTGTAATTACACCCGGACAGTTAGGACCAACTAATGTACAGTCTTTATTGTCTATATAAGCTTTAACTTTTACCATGTCTGCTGTAGGAATTCCTTCTGTAATACAAATAATTACTTTAATTCCTGCATCAGCAGATTCCATAATTGCATCAGCAGCAAAAGCTGGTGGTACAAAAATAATAGAAGTATCAGCTCCTACTTTTTCTACAGATTCTACAACTGTGTTAAATACTGGTTTTCCTAAGTGTTCTTGACCTCCCTTACCTGGAGTTACACCTCCAACAACATTGGTTCCATAATCAATCATTTGACCAGCGTGAAAAGTACCTTCACTACCTGTAAAACCTTGAACAATAATTTTTGAATTTTTATTTACTAAAACACTCATTGGTTTGCTATTTAATTTTTGTTACGCAAAAATAACTTTTTGAAACTTTAAAAAAAAGAAAATTAAGAATTCTTTCTATCTTTTAAAAATCGTTTAATTTCTGCTAATTCTTTTAATTTTTCTCTTGATTCTGATATTGGTGTACCAAAATAACTTTTTCCGCCAGCTACAGATTTCGTAACTCCAGTTTGTCCTAGTATTACAGCACCTTTACCTATTGTTATACCACTATTTGTACCAACTTGCCCCCAAATAGTTACTTCATCTTCAATTACAACACAACCTGCAATACCTGTTTGTGATGCGATTAAACACTTTTTACCAATTACAGTATCGTGCCCAACATGTACTTGATTATCTATTTTTGTGCCCTCGCCTATTGTTGTATTACCTGTAACACCTTTGTCTATTGTACAAGAAGCTCCTAAATCTACATTATCTTTTAAAATAACTTTTCCTCCAGAAATTAATTTATCATATCCATCTGATCTGTTCTTGTAATAAAATGCATCTGCACCTAAAACTGTATTTGCGTGAATAGTAACATTATTACCAATAACTGAATTATCATAAATAGTTACATTTGGGTGAATTACACAATTCTTACCAATTTTAACATTGTTTCCGATAAATACATTTGGTTGAATAACTGTATTTTCTCCTATTGTTGCGCTTTCAGAAATACTAACTTTAGAAGCTACAAATGGATTAAAATTTTTAGTTATTTTATTAAAATCTCTAAAAGGATCATCAGAAATCAGTAAAGTTTTACCTTCTGGACAAGCAACTTCTTTATTAATTAAAATAGTAGTTGCAGCTGAATTTAATGCTTTGTCGTAATACTTTGGATGATCAACAAAAACAATATCTCCTTGCTCTACAACATGAATTTCATTGATTCCTAAGATTTTAAAATTTTGATCTCCAACAAATTTTGCATCAATTAATGACGCAATTTGTTGGAGTGTTTGAGATTCTTTGAATTTCAAGGCTATTCTTTAATTCGTTCTTGGTAAGTTCCTTTTGTAGTCTCTACCTTAATTTTATCTCCTTCATTAATAAATAAAGGTACATTTACTGTTGCACCACTTTCTACTGTTGCTGGTTTTGTTGCGTTTGTAGCAGTATTACCTTTAACACCAGGTTCTGTATGTGTAACTTCTAAAATAACACTTGCTGGCATATCTACAGATAATGGCATGTCATCTTCAGAATTAATAATAATTGTTACAATTTCACCTTCTTTCATTAAATCTGGACTATCTAAAGCAGATTTTTGAAGTTGAATTTGAGAATAATCTTGTTCATTCATAAAGTGATATGTTTCACCTTCATTATATAAGTACTGAAATTTGTGAGTTTCTACACGAACATCATCAATTTTTCTTCCAGCAGGAAAAGTATTATCTACAACTTTACCATTGGTTACACTTTTTAATTTTGTTCTTACAAATGCTGGACCTTTACCTGGTTTTACGTGTAAGAATTCAACAATTTTGTAAATGTCGTTGTTATACTTTATACATAATCCGTTTCTAATATCTGATGTTGTTGCCATTATTTCGTTTTTATTTTATAATTTTTTTATTATTAATATCAATTGTAAACTTTTTAGTTAGAATTGAAGTATCCTTTCATGATTCCTCTATGAGAATCTTTTATAAATTGAATTATTTCATCTCTTTCTGGCGTAGCTTCCATTTCTGCCTCAATTATATCTATAGCCTGTGTATAATTATAATTTTTTTGAAATAAGATTCTATAAATATTCTGAATTTCTCTAATTTTTTCGGTAGTGTAACCTCTTCTTCTTAAACCAACTGAATTGATTCCTACATAAGATAAAGGCTCTCTGGCTGCTTTTACATAAGGCGGTACATCTTTTCTTACTAAAGAACCTCCGGTTACAAATGCATGATTTCCTACGGATGCAAATTGATGTACTGCAACCATTCCTGCTAAAACTACGTTATCTCCAATAGTTACATGACCTGCAAGTGTTGAATTGTTAGAAAAGATACAGTTGTTACCTACAAAAGAATCATGAGCAATATGACAATAAGCCATTATTAAACAGTTGTCTCCAATTTTAGTTTTCATTCTATCGGATGTTCCTCTGTTAATCGTAACACATTCTCTAATTGTTACATTGTCTCCTATTTCTACGGTTGTTTCTTCATCATCGAATTTTAAATCTTGAGGAATTGCAGAAATTACAGCTCCTGGAAAAATTCTGCAATTTTTACCGATAATAGCACCTTCCATAATAGTTACGTTAGAACCAATCCATGTGCCAGAACCAATTGTAACGTTATTATGTATTGTTGTAAATGGTTCTATTACAACATTTCTAGCAATTTTTGCCTGTGGATGTACGTATGCTAAAGGTTGATTCATATTACTTAATTTTAGAAATTTGTGCCATTAATTCTGCTTCTGCAACTAATTTTCCGTTTGCATAAGCATACGCTTGCATATGACAAATTCCTCTTCTTATTGGTGTAATTAATTCACATTTAAAGATGATAGTATCTCCTGGCAATACTTTTTGTTTAAACTTTACCTTATCCATTTTCATAAAATACGTTAAGTAATTTTCTGGATCTGGTACAGTATTTAAAACTAAAACTCCACCACATTGTGCCATTGCTTCTACTTGTAAAACACCTGGCATTACTGGCGCTCCTGGAAAATGTCCAACAAAGAAATTTTCGTTCATTGTAACATTTTTCATACCAACAACATGCGTATCTGTTAGTTCTAAAATTCTATCAATTAACAAAAATGGTGGTCTGTGAGGCAAAATATCCATTATTTGATGAATATCTAATAACGGTGGTAGGTTTAAATCAAAAGAAGGAACATTGTTTCTTTTTTCAGCTTTTATAATTTTAGCCAATTTTTTTGCAAACAAAGTATTGATTAAATGACCTGGTTTATTCGCGATAACTTTACCTTTAATTCTTGTACCAACTAAAGCTAAATCACCAATAACATCTAATAATTTATGTCTAGCTGCTTCATTTGCCCAGTGTAGTGTTAAATTATCTAAAATTCCGTTAGATTTAACAGCAATGTCTTCTTTATTAAATGCCTTTTTTAATTTTTGCATTGTACTTTCAGACAATTCTTTATCTACATATACAATTGCATTATTAAGGTCGCCACCTTTAATTAAATCATTTTCAAGTAACATTTCAATTTCGTGTAAGAAACTAAAAGTTCTTGCATCTGCAATTTCTTCTTTAAAGTCTGCAATTTTATCTAAAGTAGCATTTTGAGTTCCTAGAATTTTAGTGCCAAAATCTACCATTGTAGTAACTTGGTACTCATCCGAAGGCATTAAAATAATTTCGCTTCCTGTAACTTCATCCTTGTAAGAAATAATTTCTTTTACAACATACTCTTCTATATCTGCATCTTGTTCTTGTACACCAGCTTTTTCTAAAGCTTCTATAAAGAATTTTGATGAACCATCCATAATTGGTGGCTCAGAAGCATCAATTTCTATTAATAAGTTGTCTATATCTAAACCAACTGCAGCAGCTAAAACGTGTTCTGAAGTTTGTATTTGAACACCGTTTTTTTCTAAATTAGTTCCTCTTTGTGTGTTTACAACATATTCTGCTTTTGCAGCAATAATAGGTGCACCTTCTAAGTCTACTCTTTTAAAAGCAAAACCATGATTTATTGGTGCAGGTTTCATTGTCATTGTAACCGTATTACCTGTGTGTAAACCTACACCAGATAAACTAATTTCTTTCTGTATTGTTTTTTGTTTCTTACTCATTATTTTTTTGTTTGAGTCTTCAATTCTTCTTCTAATTGATTGATGTTTGCTACTATTTTTGGTAAATTTTTAAAATGAACATAACTTTTATTATAATCATTAACATTAAATGCTGGTGTTCCATTTACAAAAGCGTTGTCTTTTAAACTTTTGGTTACACCTGCTTGTGCTAACACTTTTACATTATTACCAATTTTAATATGACCTGCAACACCTACTTGTCCTCCAATCATACAAGATTCGCCTATCTTGGTAGAACCTGCAATACCTGTTTGCGAGGCAATTACTGTGTTTTTACCAATTTCTACGTTGTGTGCAATTTGTATTTGATTGTCTAATTTAACTCCTTTTCTAATAATTGTAGATCCTAAGGTTGCTCTATCTATTGTTGTAGCAGCACCAATATCTACATTATCTTCAATAATTACGTTACCAATTTGTGGTATTGCATTATATTCTCCATTTTCATCTGGAGCAAAACCAAAACCATCTGCAGCTATTATTGCTCCAGAATGAATTTTACAATTATTCCCTATAATGGTATCTGAGTATATTTTAACTCCAGCGAATATTGTTGAATTATTTCCTATAACTGTATTGTCTCCAATATAAGTATTCGGATAAATTTTAACATTGTTACCAATTTTAACATTTTCACCAATGTATGCAAACGCTCCTATATATTCATGATCACCTATCGAAGAAGATTCTGAAATAAAATGAGGTTGTTCTCTACCCGATTTATTATTTTTTACCTCGTTGTAAAACTCTAATAATTTAGAAAATGATTTGTATGCATCATCTACCTTAATTAAGGTAGTGGTAATATCTTTTTCTGGAATAAAACTTTTATTAATTATTGCTACAGAGGCATTTGTAGTATATATATATGAATTATATTTAGGGTTTGATAAAAAAGTTAAAGAACCTTTTTCACCTTCCTCTATCTTAGATAATTTAGAAACTTCTACATCAGGATTACCAACGATATCACCTTCTAATATATCTGCTATTTGTTGTGCTTTAAATTTCATCAAACGCAAAAATATAAAAATTATACCGTTTACTCTAATATAAGGTTATTTTGGATAACAAATAAAGTGTTTTATTACCGGTAAAGTTAAAGCTTGTAGGTTTAATTGATCTGAAGCTTTTGCAATATCTTTAAGTTTTCCTTTTTTATTTAATATATATATTGGTGTTTTTAAATTATAAGCTTGATTGCTTATTTCTTGATGAAAAACAAAATAATTTACTTCATCTAATCCAATGCCTAGTTTTTTAATGGCTTTTTCTTTTTTCTTTTGAATATAAGACTCATTAAAAATTCCTTGTTGAATTTCTACTCTTAATAACTTTCTATCAACAATCATTTTAGCTAAAAGTGATAAAACTTTATCATCATGATTTACCCATTCTTTAATAGCAGATAATACATCATAATCATCTAATTTAGAAAACATTTCTAAAGTTTCTAAAGTGAAATTTTCTGATGATATTGGATTGTATAAGAAGTATTTTAAAGAAGAACTAGCGTATAATTCTACTCCTTTTTCTGCCAATTCTTTGGCTCTTTTTAAAATATTAACCAAAATATTTTCGGCAACTAAACCTGTTTTATGTAAATAAACTTGCCAATACATTAATCTTCTGGCTATTAAGAATTTTTCTACAGAATAGATACCTTTATGTTCTATAACTAATTCATCATTTTTAACATTCATCATGGCAATTAACCTGTCGGATGAAATATTACCTTCTGTAACCCCTGTATAAAAACTATCTCTTTTTAGGTAATCTAACCTATCAATATCTAATTGACTAGAAATTAATTGACATAAAAATTTACGTGAATTTTTACCTTCAAAAATTTCGATTGCTAAAGATAATTTTCCTTTAAACTCTTCGTTTAATTTCTTCATAAACTTTAAAGAAATTTCTTCGTGGCTTATTTCACTCACAATACTGTGCTCTAAAGCATGAGAAAATGCTCCGTGGCCAATATCGTGTAACAAAATTGCAATACAGAGTGCCGTTTCTTCATCCTTAGAAATTTCTACCTGTTTAAAGCGAAGAACTCTTATTGCTTTTTGCATTAAATGCATACAGCCAACAGCATGATGAAAACGTGTGTGATTTGCACCTGGATATACCAAATTAGAAAATCCCATTTGTGTTATTCTTCTTAATCTCTGAAAATAAGGATGTTCTATTATATCAAAAATTAATGAATTAGGAATTTGTATAAATCCGTAAATAGGATCGTTTAATATTTTAAGTTTATTGGGTTTTTTTTTCTTCAAAAGGACTAAAATTATCTATCTAATAATGCAAAATACAATATTTCTGATGAGATAATTACGAAAAAAACCATAAATTTTATTGATGAAATTATTATTTGTCAAATTATTATAAAATTGGCAATATTTTATCATTAAACATGCATAATAAAAGTAACATTTACTTAAATTTATCGTTAAAGAATAAAACGAAATACATGAGCATACAAATTCTATGGGTAGATGATGAAATTGAGTTATTAAAACCTCATATTTTATTTTTAGAGCGTAAAGAATATAAAGTTACAACTTGTACAAATGGTGCAGATGCTATTAATTTAGTTGAAGAAGAAAATTTTGACATCGTTTTTTTAGATGAAAATATGCCTGGTTTAACAGGCTTAGAAACTCTTGCCGAAATTAAACAAAAAAAAGCCAATTTACCTGTGGTAATGATTACCAAAAGTGAAGAGGAATATATTATGGAAGAGGCCATTGGGTCTAAAATTGCAGATTATTTAATTAAACCAGTAAATCCGAGTCAGATATTATTAAGTTTAAAGAAAAACTTAGATCATTCTAGATTAATTAGCGAAAAAACAACATCTAATTATCAGCAAGAATTTAGAAAAATATCTACGGATTTAGCCATGGTGAATTCTTACGAAGATTGGATTGAATTGTATAAAAAATTAATTCATTGGGAATTAGAGTTGGAAAACATAAGCGATCCTGGAATGCTTGGTATTTTAGAAAGTCAGAAACAAGAAGCAAATTCACAGTTTTTTAAATTCATCAAAAAAAATTACGAAGATTTTTTAACAGGAAATGATAAGCCAACTTTTTCGCACACCTTGTTTAAAGATTATGTTGTGCCAGAACTTAAAAAAGAAAAGAGTGTACTTTGGGTTGTAATAGATAATTTACGTTACGATCAATACAGAATTCTAGAGCCTTTAATTAACAATCATTATAAGAAAGACGAAGAATATACGTATTTTTCTATTTTACCCACAGCAACTCAATACGCTAGAAATGCGATTTTTTCTGGTTTAATGCCTTCAGAAATGGAGAAAAGGCATCCTGAGTTTTGGAAAAATGATACAGATGAAGGTGGAATGAATTTATTCGAAAATGAATTTTTATCAGCTCAAATTAAACGTTTGAGTTTAAATATTAAACACGAATATTATAAAATTTCTACCTTAAAAAGTGGTAAAGAGTTAGCGGATAATTATAACGGTACAAAACAAAATGACTTAACTGCCGTGGTTTATAATTTTGTTGATATTTTATCGCATTCTAAGACAGAAATGGAAGTTATTAAAGAATTGGCTGGTGATGACAAAGCTTATAGAAGTTTAACGTTAAGTTGGTTTAAGAACTCTCCACTATTCGAAATTATACAAAAAGCACAAGCTTTAGGACAAAAATTAATAATTACAACAGATCATGGTACTATAAATTGTAAACATCCAACAAAGGTTGTGGGCGATAAAAATATAAGTTCTAACTTAAGATACAAAACTGGTAGAAGTCTAACCTATGAAGATAAAGACGTGTATGCTGTAAGAAACCCAAAAGACATTTTTTTACCTACGGTTGCAATGAATGCTCCGTTTATTTTTGCAAAAGAAGATTTGTTTTTTGCTTATCCAAATAACTTTAATCATTTTGTAAAATATTTTAAAAACACATACCAACACGGTGGTGTTTCTTTAGAAGAAGTTATTATTCCTTGTGCGGTTTATAGCCCTAAATAATATAAAATTAAATAATAGAATTAAAATAAACTGATAGACTTTAAAAACCTATCAGTTTTATTATTTTTGTGATATGAATAAAGATTATTCCTTAGATAATTTACCTGAAATTGCGACAGAATTGATAAAAGTTGCAGCTCATAAAACATTGTTGTTTTATGGTGAAATGGGGGCAGGAAAAACAACACTTATTAAACAAATTTGTAAAGTTTTATCTGTAGAAGATAATATCTCCTCTCCTACTTTTTCGTTGGTAAATGAATATCAAACTTCTTCCGGAGAGAAAGTTTTTCACTTTGATTTTTATAGAATTACAGATGAAGAAGAGGCGCTAGATATGGGTATTGAAGATTACTTATATAATAATACATGGTGTCTTATAGAATGGCCACAGAATGTCGAAAATTTATTACCTTTAGATGCTGTTGAAATTCATTTATCAATTTTAGAAAATGGGCAACGCAACATTCAACTAAAATAACCAACTATGAGTTCATTTTCTCCGTTTAGTAAAGAAGAATTAATTCCTCAAGAAGAAAAATTAGAAATTAAAAAACAAAAAGGAGAACTTTTTATAGGTTTGCCAAAAGAAGCTTACCTAAGTGAAAAAAGAGTTTGTTTAACTCCTGATGCAGTTGGAGCATTAACAGCAAACGGTCATCGAATTGTTATTGAAACGGGTGCTGGCGACGGAGCAAATTTTACAGATAAAGAATATTCTGATGCTGGTGCTAAAATTTCTTACAATGTAGAAGAAGCTTTTAAATGCAATATTATTTTAAAAGTTGCACCGCCTACAGAAAATGAAATAGCTTACATCAATCCGCAAGCTATTTTAATTTCTTCACTTCAATTAAAAACGCAATCAAAAAAATATTTTGAATGCTTAGCAAAAAAGAAAATTACAGCTATTGCTTTCGATTATATAAAGGATGAGCATGATTCTTATCCTATTGTAAAATCTTTAAGCGAAATTGCTGGTACTGCTTCTATTTTAATTGCTGGCGAATTAATGAGTGGCGTTAATAAAGGGAACGGTTTATTATTTGGTAATATTGGTGGTGTACCACCAACTAGTGTTGTTATTTTTGGTGCAGGAACTGTAGGTGAATACGCGGCAAGAACTGCTATTG
Organism: Polaribacter sp. BM10; assembly: GCF_002005425.1. GTDB lineage: Bacteria > Bacteroidota > Bacteroidia > Flavobacteriales > Flavobacteriaceae > Polaribacter > Polaribacter marinaquae. Next base: position 827,097 of record NZ_CP019704.1, read on the forward strand.
GTTTAGGTGCTAGAGTTAAAGTATTTGATAACTCTATTAGTAAATTAAGAAAATTACAAGATTGTTTAAACTCTCCTATTTATACATCGACTTTGCAACCAAAATCTGTTTCTAAGGCTTTAATGCGATGCGATGTTGCAATTGGTGCTATTCGAGGCAAAAGCAGATCGCCAATTTGTGCTACAGAAGATATGGTAGAAAAAATGAAAGAAGGTGCCGTTGTTGTAGATGTAAGTATCGATCGAGGTGGTTGTTTTGAAACTTCGAATGTTACAACGCATCAAACACCAACATTTGTAAGACATGGCGTTATACATTATTGTGTACCAAATATTCCTGCAAGATATGCAAGAACAGCATCTGTATCTATTAGTAATATTTTTACGCCTTATCTATTAAATATTGCAGAAGAAGGAGGTTTTGAGAATACAGCTAGGTTTGATAAAAGTTTAAGAAATGGTATGTATTTTTACCACGGAATTTTAACAAACAAAACAGTTGCAGATTGGTTCGATTTACCTTTTAGAGATATTAATCTTTTAATAATGTAAAGTTTTTTATTGATGTTTTATTATCTTAAAATAAAGTACATCAATTTGAATAAATACATACAAAAAAACTAAATTTGCACTTCTAAAATTTTAGCATGTTAGCAAAAAGAATTTTTTATTATTTAGTTGGATTAACTTTAGGTTCTATTGGTGTATATTTTTTCTGGCAAAAGAAAAATGCTAGTTTCGATTATGGTATGGATGCCAGAACATTAAAAACAATCAGAATAAAAAAGCGTCTTTTTTCTGATGAAGCTAAAAATGCAATGCTAAAGTTTGATATTGACACACTTAAAATATCTACAATTTTAGAAAATGGTGACGTAGATTTTGGTAAAGGAAAACCCAGACAAAAACCATGTGCAGAATATTTTGTTACTGGTAAAAAGGAGTTAGAGAAAGTAAGTTTATTAGTAAAAAGATGTGATTCTACTTCAACTATACAAAAGGTTATCGTTAATTAAATTATTTTTTATATTTATCGTATAAGCCTATTCCGTTTATAATTAATGGTATTATTTTATACAATCTATTTTGTTTAGTTATTTCTTTTTTTGCTGATAAAATATGTTCACAAAACTCTCTTTTTTTTGTTGTAGTAAAACTATTAAATTTTTCGGTTAGTATTTTATCACTTGATAATGCAGAAGCCAATATGGTTGGTACTGCTAAAGGTTTTGTATTTCTTTTTGGCTTAATCTCTTTGCCAGCTTCTGAATTTGCGATTGCTTCTAAAACATAAGTTTTAATGATTTCTGGTTGAATTTCATTTGAATTATAAAACCTCATTTGGCGCATTGCTTTTGTTTTATTTTCTTGTGCATTTATAAGTAAATTAGCTTCATCTTTTAAAAATATGCCGTTATGAAACCAAATTCCGTAATAGTTTTTAAAAGCAGCAAAACCTAAAATATTTTTACCCTTATAAATATAGGCCGGAATTCCCCACTTTATATCTTCATCTAAAGGGAGTTTTAAAAGAATTGCTCTTATAGTTTCTAATTCTTTTTTCCAGTTTAATTTACCATTTATATAAGAAGTAACATTTGCACGCATTATTTAACATTTAAGTTATAATGCTCTTGAATTTTATCTACATTTTTTATAGTTTTCTTTACCCAATCGAAATAGATAATATTTTTCTCTTCTTCACTCAATTTCCAATCTAAATTAGAATTTCTAAGTTTTGTAGTTACTTCTTGTAAAATAATTGCCGCAGCTACAGATATATTTAGACTTTCTGTAAAACCAACCATAGGTATTTTTAAAAAACCATCAGCAGTATCCATAACATAATCAGAAACACCTTCTGCCTCTACTCCGAAAACAAATGCAGATTTTTTTGTAATGTCAAAATCATGCAATAGACAAGAATCGTTGTGTGGTGTTGTTGCAATAATTTGATAACCTTGTTCTTTTAAACCGTTTAAACAAGTTTTTGTGTTATCGCCATCGTTTCTATATCTATATTGATTTAACCATTTTTGAGAGCCTTTAGCAACATGTCTAGAAACACTATTATTATATTTATTTTCTATGGTATGAATATCTTGAATTCCAAAAATATCACAAGTTCTTACAACTGCACTTGCATTGTGAGGTTGATAAATATCTTCTAAAACAACAGTAAAATGGCGAGTTCTTTCTTCAAGAACTTTTTTAAATAGTAATTTTCTTTTTTCTGTTAAAAAAGTTTCGAAATATTGTAATAATTTATCATCAATCATAATTACAAACTTAAAATTATTATTTTTAGGTTTCAATAACTATTACTAAAAATAATAAAAATCTATACTATTGAAAAATTTGGTTGTATTAACTGGTGCAGGCATTTCTGCAGAAAGTGGAATTAAAACATTTAGAGATGCTGATGGTTTATGGGAAGGTCATAACATAATGGAAGTTGCTTCACCTAAAGGATTTAATGAAAACCCTGAATTAGTTTTAGAATTTTACAACAAAAGAAGAAAGCAATTATTAGAAGTTTTACCGAATAAAGCACACTTTAATTTAGTTGAATTAGAACAATATTTTAATGTAAATATTGTAACACAAAACGTAGATGATTTACATGAAAGAGCTGGTAGTTCTGATGTTTTACACCTACATGGCGAATTGTTAAAAGTAAGAAGCACTTTAAACGAAAATGATGTTATTGAATGGAAAAAAGATTTAAATCTTGGTGATTTATGTCCTAAGAAAAGCCAGTTAAGGCCTCATATTGTTTGGTTCGGAGAAATGGTGCCATTGTTAGAAACTGCAATTAAAATTGTAGAAAAAGCAGATGTTTTAGTAGTTATTGGTACTTCTATGCAAGTTTATCCTGCGGCTAGTTTGATAGATTTTGTAAAATCAAATACGCCAATATATTTTATAGATCCTAAACCTTCTGTATCAAACAAAAACGTTAAAAAATTAGAAATTATTGAAGATGTTGCAAGTTCTGGAACTGATAAACTATTAGAACTATTAAAAGAAATTAGTTAATTTCTGGAACACTAGCTTTATAAATTTCTACATGTGTAGATGTTTCAATTTTATAATCTGTATTTGCATTTATCAAAATACATTCTCCTTTATCTAAATCTAGGCTAAAAGAATTATCTTTTATTGTAGCACTACCTTCTAAAGCGATTAAAATTTCTATTGAATTAGATGTTTTATGATAAGTAATAGAATCATCCAAAGAAATTTTACTTAATTCGAAATCAATTGCCTTTGTTTTAAATACTGTTTCACCGTTTTGAGAATTGAAATTTCCTTTTAATATTTCTGGAATTGTTTCTTCAAATTTTGTATTCTTAATAAGTTCTTCAACATCGATATGTTTAGATGTTAAACCTGCTCTTAAAACATTGTCGGAATTCGCCATTAATTCAATGTTTTTTCCTTCTAAATATGCGTGTGGTACACCTGCATCTTGAAAAACAGCTTCACCTTTAGAAACATTTAAAATATTAAAAAAGTAAATAGAAAAAATACCCTTATCAATATTTTTGTTAGTTTTACCGTGAATTGATTTAGCAGCCCAATAAGCAGGAGATGCTTTATCTAATTCATTATTTACATATTTGGGTAGAATTCTATCAACTAAAGGTTGTAAAATATTATTTACCTCGTTTTGAGAGTAATTCATTACTAATTTATACAAACCAGCAAAACCTTTATCTAAGAAAATTTCCTTTAAAAAGTTTAGTTCTTTAGTTTGCTCTAAATTTTTTATAAGTTTATTTCTTTCTAAAAATCCGTGTAATAACCAAAAATCACTAAGCGCTACCATTATTTCTGGTTTATGATTTTTGTCTTTATAATTTCTATTTTTAGCGGTTAATGGTATTCCTTTACTTTCTTCTAAATTAAAACCATTAATGGCTGCTTCTATTGAAGGGTGAACTTGAATAGAAAGCATATTGTTAACATCTAAGACTTTAAAAAGAAATGGTAATTTTCCGAATTTGGAGCTTACATCTTTACCTAAACTATCAGTTAAATTTTCCTCTATAAATTTATTTAGTAAGATATTTTCATTTTCTGTTATAACTTCTGATGGAGCTTTTATATGAGCGCCCATCCAATATTCTGCATAAGTAATATTTTCTTTGATATTTTCTGAAACTAAATTAGGAATGTAACTAGTACCACCCCAATCATAATTTTGAACTTTACCCTTTAATTTGAAAATTTTTCTCATTTTTAATATCGAATATTTACTGTTATTAGCAGTTTACAACTTGTTGTAAATCATATAGTTTTCTAAACAAAACTCTTTGATCAGTTTCTTTTTTTAGAAAATCTTTTATATTTAATTTTGAAATTTTTTTAAAGATTTTTTGCTTTAAAAAAGAAATATTTTTTGAATATAAAATTAAACCTAATTCTTCATTATTAGATAAAAATCTAGCACCAGCTTTTATAGCAAGCATTTCTTTTTTTTGCTTTTTTAAATCTAATATAGAAATATCACAATCAGATTGTTCTTTAAACTTATAAAGCAAATCTAATATATTTTGCACATTTCCATTCTTAACAAGGCAAATTTTTACTTTTTTATTAAAACAAGGTTTTTTTAAAACCTCTTTATCAATTTTTGATTTTTGATCAAAAACGATAACTAAACCATTTCTCATAACTAATTAAAATTTAATTTTTTATGAGAAAGTCCCTACTCTTTCTCTACTTAATTTGTACTATTTATTTTCTATAATGCCATTTTATTTGCGCTAATTGCCCAACAATTTTAACAGAGTCTTTCATCGAAAGTTTAGAACCGTCTGCATGAATCCATCTTTTTAAAGGTTGCTCACAAAGAATTTCTTTCGCTTTATCTAATCCAAAGTGTAATGTTATTCTTCTAAAAATTTCTACATCAAAAATCCATTGAGTAACAAACTTTTCACCAAAAGAGATGTCTATAACATCTTTATGAAATATTTTGGCACCACATTGTGTGTCTTTAAAGTCCATTTTTAGAATATTTCTAATTATATAGTTAATAGTTAAACTAATAATTTTTCTTGCAGATTCTTTTGTTATGTTTGCCCCCATTCTACTAATTCTAGATCCGCTAACAATTTTGTAATTCGAGTTTTCTATAGTTTTAACCAAATCATCAAAATCTGATAAATCTGTGGACAAATCAGCATCTAAAAAACCAATGTAATCTAGATCTTCTTGTTTGGCCATATGTAACATTCCTTGCCTTACTGCTTCTGCTTTACCTCCGTTTTTTTCACAATCGTAAACTGTTATAAAGTCTTCTCTACCTTTTCTAAGTTCATTTAAAACTTCTAGCGTTTTATCTGTACTACCATCATTTACAAAACATAAATGATACCCAGAATGCTTTTTTATATAGTCTGTAAATTCGGTACTAAAAAGTCTTTTTTCTTCATTATAACAAGGAATTACGACACCTACGCATCTTTCTTGAATAATTGTATTTTTAAAAGTCTTTTTAGGTCCGTTACTTTCTGGTACACCTATTAAATTCTTAGCTCTTAAACAAACTTCAGTTAAACTTAATGGCTTCTTCATGTAATCGTTTGCACCAAGTTCAAAACCTTCTGTAATCATTTCATTATCTGTATTACCAGAAAGAATCATTATTGGAGTTTTAGGCCTATTAGAATTTCTAATGTGTTTTACAATTTCTAAACCAGATATTGTAGGCATATTTATATCTACAATTACTAAATCTGGTTGAAAAGAATTAAATAATTCGATTCCTTTACGACCATCAGTTTCTGTAATTACTTCGTATCCTATTTCCTTAAGTCTGTTTTCTAAAGGAATTAGAACTAATTTCTGATCATCAATAGCAAGTATTTTCATAGTTGAGTTTATTTTGTAAAACGATTACACAAATGTACTTTTGTTTTCTTTTATTTTTTTTTTATTGATATTAAAGGTAAATATCTTTAGATGAATGGTTTGTTAGTAAAGTTAAATAAAAAAAAACTAACCTTAAAAATTTTTATATTTACATTATTATAAGTTATAAATAGTTAATGAAAGAGAAGTCTAATAAATATTTAATTACAGCAATATTACTTGCCATTGTTTTTCATGGCTCTTCTATATTTTTTACTCTAGAAACAACTTATGATGCATTAATTCATTTATTTTTTGCAGATCATTATGCAAATGGATGGTTTGAACCGTGGAATTACAAATGGTATACTGGCTTTACGGTACAAAGTTATCCGCCATTAGTGCATCAAACAATTGGTGCTTTATCTTTAATTGGTGGTTTAAAGTTTGGATTATTTACAGTTGCAATAATTGCAATTATTTTATTTGTAACAGGTTCTTATAGGTATTCATTACTAATAACATCTAATCGAACTGTTGCAGGTTATGCATCTGTTTTGGCTGTTTTTTCTTCTTCATTTGTAGAAACACTGCATATTTTTGGACAATTACCAAGTATAGTTGGTGTTTCGATATTAATGCACGCGCTACCAGAAATTTATTTATGGTTAAAAACAGGTAAATATAAATTCTTTTTTACATCACTTTCATTAATTTCTGTAACAGTAACATCACATCACGTTACTCCTATTTTCGGAATGCTATTTTTTATTTTTCCGTTGATTGGAACCGTAATTATGGATGTTGCTCGAGAAGAAGTAGATTCTTATAAAGAAGTCAAAATTTCGTTATTTATTAAAACATTTTTTAAGCAGTTAAAAAAGAATATGGCTTTTGGGCTATCTGCATTATTTTTAATTGTTTTCTGTATTTTTCCATATTGGTTAAACTCGAAGAAGAATCCTATTACTCAAGTGCCTATTCCGCATGGTTCTAGAGATAGTTTTATAGAAGTTACATCTTCTGGTTTGGTGTTTTTTACAATTCCGTGGGGATTATTATTATTTATTTTGCCTTATATTTTTTATAGATATTTTAGTAAAAGATACCTGTTTTTTGGTTTATCTTTTACAATGTTGGTAATTTTAGGTACTGGTGGTACAACACCAATTCCTAAGATGATTTTAGGTGAAACCGCCTTTAATATTTTAACGTTAGACAGATTTACACTTTGGGGTTCTATAATGTCGATTCCCATTTTCGGAGAATTTATATATCGATTTGTAGAAGGAGATTTAAAAGAATTAATACAGCGAAAATTCGGTGCTGTTTACCATCGTTTAATTGGTGGTATTTTAGCATCTATGTATGTTGCTATTGTAATTTTTACAATGAGTTTAGGATATTTTAGACCTTCTCAACCGCAGAAAATTAAAATGCTACCAATTGTAAATTTTTTGAGCCAAGATTCTCATGACCATTGGCGCTATTTAACTTTAGGGTTTGGCGATCAAATGGCTTGGTTAGCAGCACAAACAAATGCAATGAGTGTAGACGGAAATTATCACTCTGCAAGACGACTACCAGAGCTAACTACAAGACCAATAGAACGTTTAGAAAATTCAAAATTTAAAGGTGTTGCTGGTATTGGTTCTTTGCAACAATTTTTAACAACACCAGAAAAATACAATTTAAAGTATATTTTTTCTAATGATAAATTTTACGATCCGGTGTTGTTTTTCTGCGGATGGCAACGTTTATCTCAATTAGAAAACGGAATTATGGTTTGGGAAAAGTTAAATGTACCACCTGTTTCATCAATTTTACCTAAAGAAGATGTACCTGCTTGGGTAAAAATAATTTGGGGTACAATTCCATTTTTAACAGTTCTAATTGCATTTATATTTAATGTACAGTCTTTATTTGTAAATAGTTTAAAAACAAGGGTAAAACCAAAACCAGCATATTTTAAATTTCAGAATAACTACACCAAATTCTCTAGTTTGGTATTAAAATCTTTACATATTTGGGCTGTTATTATGATTATTGTTATTTCATATGCATGTTACATGTTTTATATTAAAAATGATACTCAAAGATCTCCAGAAAATGTTGTAAAAGCATATTACGATGCAATAGATTTTAAAGAATTAAATAAAAGTTATGGTTATATAGATCCGGAAGGAGACATGTCTAGAGCGCAATATCTTTTAGAAATTTCTGTAACAGATGGTTTGTTAAGTTCATACGCAAAATTAGATGCAATTACTGCCGATGTTATAAAAGAAACAGACAGTTTAGCCACTTTAAAAGTAGAAACAAAATGGATAACACCATTAGAAAAAACATCAAAATTAGAATACAGAACAGCGGTTAAGAGAAAAGGAAAATGGTATATAAAAGCAACAAAAAAATCGATAGATTTACCACCAGATCAACTATATTCTAAAAATGTAACTGGTTATTTTAATCAAGGAAGAAGAAGAATAACAACAGAACAAACACATCATGAAGATGTTCTAAAACAACCTGTTTTAGAAATAGTTTCTGCAAAATTAATTAAATTTAATAAGCGTTATTCTATAATTGGTGAAGTACAAAATATAGACAATGTACCTTCGGATGTGGTTTTAAAAGGAACACTTTATAACGACGATAATAAAGAGCTTGCAACCTATAATGCAAAACATATTTTAAAGCATAAATTGATGCCAAAAGAAATAAGTGCTTTCAGAATAAATTTTGAAGGAATTGCGTGGTCAAAAACAAAAGATTCTATTCCTAAAACTTTTAATCCTGATGAATTTACACCAATTGAATTGAGTGAACAACCAACTAAATTTAATTTACAAGCGGCTGGTAATACTTCAAATTCAGATTTGTTTAAAGATATTGTATTGAGTGATGTCGAAATTTCTCAAAATAGCATTAGCGGAACTTTATTTAATAGCGGAATTCAAGAAATTACGATACCGCAATTAATAATTACTTTTTATAATGAAGATAAAGAGATGATTTGGGTCGATAATCTATTTTTAAAAGAAGGAATACGTCAAGAAAGAAAACTGCCTTTTAATTATAAAATACCAGAAAATCCAACAATAAAAACCATTAGCGACGATATGAGTTTTTGTTTTGTAAATGGTTTGCCAAATGAAGATATTGCTTTTAAAATAATACCTAAAAGAATTGAAAACCATACATTTGGGAAACTACAAAAAGTAGAACATTCTTTGTTTAGTTATGTAAGAATAGAATTGAATATGTATATCGGTAATCCTAAATAATGCAGAAAAAACAACATTTAATATTACTAATTATTTATTTTTTAACTCTTTGCGTAAATGCACAAGAAACAAATTTAATAGGTAAAGTTTCTTTACTTACAACGCAAAAAGAGTTTCGTGTTTCTGATGAGATTCTTTTAGATTTTGGTGTAAAAGATTCATTAAATTTTAATCTTTATTGCTCTAATAGTTATGGTTCTTTGATGATTCATCCTTATAAAAATGATGGTAAGGTAACATTTAGAATCCCTAAATTTTTATCAAAAAAAAGAGGTCTTTTAACATGGAAAACGATAGGTTTAGAAACTAATATTTCTGGTAGTCTATTTGTAAATTCTTTGCAACAACCCAAAACCATAGAAACGTATTTAGGTCCGCCAAGTATAGATGCTGGTGCAATAGATTACACAATGTTAGTTGTAATACCAACAGATAGTTTAGACAATCCTATAAAAGATAATAGTAAAGTTGATGTAAAAAATCAGTTTTTAAAATCAGAAAGAAGTACTCCAATTTTTACAGATAAATTAATAGGTTACAAAAATATTTATTCTCCTTTAAAAAGTGGTAGAATGATTATTTCATCAGAATCTTACGGTTTAAATTCAAAAGAATTTGATGTAAATATTATGCCTGCAATTGCTACCAATTTCAAAATCTATGCTAAAAGGAATCATGAATATGCAGACGGAAATCAAATAACAACCTTTTATACATCAGTAATTAAAGATCGTCTTAATAATGTAATTATAGATGGAAGTTTTATAGAGTTTTACATTACAAATAAAAAAGGAAATATTTTAAAAACTACTGGTACAACAATAAATGGTGTAGCTCATGCGAAAATTATTCATCCAGATTTTGAAGAAAATTGGAGCGTAAAAGCGTATTCAATAGGAATTTCTGAAAGCAACGTTATAAATCTTAAGTTTAAGAAAGTAATAGATAATTATATTGTAGACTTTAATAATAACAATAGAACTATTAAAGTTGGCCCTTTAGAGAGTTTTATGGGACAAATTATACCAGACGGTTTAATTGTAAAACTGTTTATTTATAAGGATAAAAAATTGATAGAAACTATTTTTAAAGAATCTAATGCCGGTTTTGCAGAATTTAATTTAAATCCGAATATTTTTGAGGATGGAATTTATGATTTCAAAACAAAAACTGCTGGTATAGAAAAAGAATTTAACGGTCTAAAAGTATGGTAAAAACTAATAGAAAAATAATTAGAGGCGTTTTAATGCTTACATATGTAATTATTATTGGTGTACTATTATTTTTAGTAAGTTCTTTATACAGCTTCTTAAATACCGGTGCAGACAGAAGTAAAATGTTGCATACAGAGGTTAAGAAAATAGATCAATATTTACCAAAAGTTACTTGGAAAGATGACGGAAATGAAGGAAGAAAAATTAGCGATCAGAAAGTAAAATCTGTAGAAAATGATTATTTGGATGCTTGGTATGTAAAACATATTGCATACAAAACAAATACAAGAGTTGGAATAGAAGATTATTTTACAGAAAGTGCAAGAACTAATATTTATAGCATTTTAGATTACAATAAGAAAAATAATATTACGGTAGAATCTACAACATTAAAGCACAATTTAGATATCGAATTTTTTAGTGAAGATGGGCAGTTATTGGTTTTAACAGATACAGATGCGTTAGAATATAAGAAAGTTTTTAAAGACAATGTCTTAATTTTGGAAACTACAGAGGTTAATACGTATAGATATATTTTATTACTAGAAGATGGTTTTTGGCGAATTAGACATATGGTTAAAGAAAACTCTAAACCATATCAACCAGAAATTACAACAGCAACATTGGCTTATAATAATATAAAAGGAATCAACTATTACCCGCAAGCAACACCTTGGGATATGTTTGGTGAAGATTATGATATTTCTATTATTGATAATGATTTTAAAATTATAGAAGATGCTGGTTTAAATACAATAAGAATTTTTGTTCAATATGAAGATTTTGGTAAAGCAAACGTAGATTACAACAAAATTTTAAAATTAAAAGAAGTATTGGATGTTGCTAAAAAGAATAATTTAAAAGCAGTTGTTACTTTGTTTGATTTTTATGGTAATTATGATGTGCTAGATTGGACTTTAAATCATAGACATGCTGAAAAAATTGTGTCTGCAATTAAAGATCACGAAGCTTTATTAGCTTGGGATATAAAAAATGAACCAAACTTAGATTTTGATTCAAGAGGAAAAGAAAATGTTGTTGGTTGGTTAAATTTTATGATAGATTTAATTAAAGATATAGACAAAGTTCACCCTGTAACAGTTGGTTGGTCTAACACAGAAAGTGCTACAATATTAAAAGATAAACTAGATATTATTTCGTTTCACTATTACGAAGATAAAGAGAAGTTTGAAAGTGATTTCTTAACTTTAAAGATTAATATACCTAACAAGCCAATTATTTTGCAAGAATTTGGTTTGTCTTCTTATAGCGGAATTTGGAGACCTTTTGCTAGTTCTGAAGAAAAACAAGCAAACTATTATGCAGAAATGCAAAAAGTCCTGACAAAGAATAATATTTCTTTTATGTCATGGACTTTATATGATTTTGATAATGTGCCCAAAGAAGTTTTAGGTCGTTTACCTTGGCGAACAAATCCGCAGAAAAAATTTGGTTTTATAAATAGTTTAGGAGAAAAGAAACTTTCGTTTAAACATATTTCGAACTAAAACTATTTCTTTGATTCTATAATTTTCTCAAATTCTTCTAAATAAATGTCTGTAATTCTTCCCATAGGAAATGCTGTTGCAGCTTTGTAGTTTGTTTCTCCTAATTCTTTTCTATACTCATCATCAGTTACAATTGCTTTAATAGCCTTTGCTAAACTTGGCACGCTTTCTGGCTCAAAAAACTCTCCTCTGTAACCCTCGTCAATGATCAAGGTTGCTAAATCACCTAAATTTGGCATTACCACTGCTCTACCATAACTTCCGGCTTGATGTAAAACACCAGAACTACCTGTTGTAGATGTATACGGAAAAACAACTACTGCACTTTCTGTAAATAAAGGTGCTACTTCTACTTCTTCTACATAACCCGTAAAAGTAAGTTGCGATACATTTTGGTATTTCTTTTTAACACTATCTAAATAACCTGGTACATTTGGATTGTCTGTACCTGCAATAACAATTTCTAAATCTAAACCTGTTTGACTTCTTACAATTTCTACAGCCTCTATCATAGATTCTACTTTTTTGTAAGTTCCAAATTTACCAAAAGTCATTATTTTCATTGGTCCTTCAGGCAAATCTTGTGAAGGATTTTCCGGAATTTCAAAAGTTCCGTGAGGAATCATTTTAACCGAGTCTTTCTTATACTTATTTTTTAACGTAACTACATATTTATCCATAGTAACGGCCACTAAATCTGCTTTTAAAATTAATCTTGTTAACGATGTACCAATAAAATTGTAAACTTTTTGGGCAATTTTATTAGAAGTAAAACCTGCACTTTCTAAATCTACTTGTTCTAAAATATTATGCAGTAAAACAATAGTAGGTATATTTTTTATTTTACAAACCCAAGGTAAAGTTAGGCCAAGTGCAGCAGCAACTTTTTTATCACCAAACTTCATAAATTGTAAATTATACAAAATAGCATCTGGTTTTGTTTGGTTAATAGCTTTTGTTACATTTAAAACATTTGTATAGCTATTAAATTTCCAACATTCTTTTACAGTTATTTTACAACCATCTTCTTCAAAGTCTAAATCCTTTTCATCATTAGTAACGTCTGTTAAAAGAATTAATTCTGTAATTTTTTCTTTAAGTCTAAAGCTTTTTACCAAATGATATGCATATTCATTTAAAGTTACTTTACTTGGCGGATAAGCGGTTACAATTGCTAATTTCATATTCTTTCTTTTTAATAGTACAAATTTCTTTATTTATTCTTTTAATTTTTAACTAACTACGTTGAAATACAGTTATCTATAGATAATTGTAAAATTCGCTTAGATATTATTCTTTTGTGATCTCTTCAATTTTTTTTGACTTAACAGAATCTTTAAAAAAGAAAAAGCTTAACTGTACAAATAATAATAAAACCATTGCTATAATTTGTACATGTACAACTTGCTCTAAAGAATCATGAAAAAGTACAACCAAAACTATTTGTAACATTCCGAAAATACCAGATAAAACTACAGGTACATACTTGTCTAAAGATAAATAATAATATGCGAAGATGTTAGAAATCGCGAAAATACCAGTAGCAGATGCATATTTCCATAATAGATTAGAAATTGATAGGTATTCGCTTCCAAATAATATTTTTATAATTTCATCAGGAAAGAAAAAGCAACTTACCACAATTGTTGCAGCAATTACAGCAATATAAGCTACATATTTTAAAAGTATTGGTAACGTATCTTTTCCTTCTTTTTTTAATTGTACAACAGTTGGTAAAAGCAACATTACAAACATCCATGCAATAAAGTATACTACTCTACCTATTAATGCTAAAGAAGCATATAAACCAGCTTCATAAGACTCAAAATAATGTTTTACTAATAAGATATCACTATTGTTTATAATAATCTGTGTAAGCTCATAAAATGCAGTAATGATAAAAAAGTTTTTTACTAATTTTTTGTTGGCAGTATTTAAAACAAACTTTTTAGATAAAGAAAAATCGCTGGTTCTAAAAGGCAAAAGTCCGAAAATGAAAGAGAAAAATATACCAATTGCAATTATCAGAGAAGAATCAATATCTAATAAATATAATAACGTAAAAGTTAGCAACAGTCTACTAATCATTTCTGATTGATACGTAATAGACAATGACTTAAGTTCTTGTTTTCCTTGAAAAACACCTCTATTTACGCTCATTAAAAAATAAAAAGGAACGCCAATTCCGAAAATAACAAACATTATAGAAGATGTAGTTCTAAAAAAGCTTTGTAATTGTAATGAAAAAACCACTATTAAAATTGCCAAAAAAATACCAGTAAATAGCGCATTCTTATATATTTTAGAAATAAAACCGCTAAATACAGAATCTTCGAAAAGTACAGAGAACTTTGCCGTTACCAATTGAAAAGTCATGGCAACAAAAGATAGTACTAATAAAAAAGTGATTAAAATAGCTGCATCAGCAAATTTCTCTGGACCTAAAACTCTTCCTAAAACCAAGTTATATAAGTAATTACCACCGTTTACTAGTAGCACACTTAACATAAACAATTGTTCTGGTTTTATACCTTTTTTTACAAATCTAATTAATGCTTGCATAGTTTGGGTTTCTTTTAAGCGATTTTCATTTCCTGAAAATAGTCATAAATTTCTTTACAACCATAGCCTTCTATAGAAAATAACATATTGTTTATATGAGATTTATCTAAAAAATTATAAATTGTTAGTAATCCTAATTTATCAATTTCTTTAATATTATTAATGTTAATAATTATTTGCTTAGATCTAATTTTATCAAAAAAAGATATAAAATAAGGAACCGTTTCAGAATTAATTTTTCCTTTTAAATAAAATTTATTGTCTTTTTTTGAAATTTCTAATGGCATTATCTTTATTTTTATGTTAATAATGCTGTAAATATCTTTTAGTTCTATTAAAATGAGTAGATTTAATCGTTCAATTACAATTTTATGCCGTTTAAAAGAATATTCTTATTCTTTAAATTACAATCAAAATAAGTTAGATATGAAATATATTTTTACGATACTTTTTTGTGTATTCTTTTTTAGTTTAAATACTTTATGTCAAGACATGAAAGAAGGTTTTACGTATTTAGAAACCGGAAAATATAAAAAAGCAGAAGTTTTTTTTAATGAAGTTTTAAAAGATTATCCAACAAACAAAACTGCTAGATTATGTTATGGTCGTGCTGTAGGTTTAAATGGAAATTCAGCTAAAGCAGTTGGAATTTTTACAGATTTATTAAAAGATTATCCTGCCGATTTTGAAGTGAAATTAAATTATGCAGAATCATTATTATGGAGTAAAAACTATAAAGATGCAAAGGTATATTATGAAAAGTTATTGCAAGAAAATGATAAAAGTTTTGCTGCTTTATTAGGTTACGCAAATACACTTTCTAATTTAAAAGAATATGAAAATGCTCTTATTAATGTTGATAAAGCCTTGGCAGTTTCTCCTGGAAATAACAATGCATTAGTTTCAAAAAAGTACATGAGACTAGGCTTGTCGAGTGCTAAAGTAAAAAACCAAGAATATAAAAAAGCAGAAGCTTTATTAAATGAAAACCTAGTTACTTTTAAAAATGACAAAGAAACTTTATTAAATCTTGCAAACTTATATTTAATTTCTAACCAAACAGATAAAGCGAAAGAAACTTATGAAATTATTGGAGAAAATCCTGCAGACTTATTAACTTCTTTAAATGGTATTGCACTATCTTATCATTTAGCAGAAGATGATAAAACTGCGTTAAAAATTAGCGAAAAATCATTAAATAGTATCAAAGAGAATACATCAAAAACATTAAAAGATCAGACAATAGAAAGATATATACAGGCATTAATTTGGAATAAAAAATATTCTGCTGCAGAAAATGAAATTCAAAAATTATTAGAAAATAATTCTACTCCTGAAAATTGGATATTATCACTTAGAGCAACTTTAAATATTTATAAAAGTGATTTTAAGAAAAGTATAGACGATTATAATTCAATTTTACAAAAAGATAGCGCTTCTTTTGATGGAAACTTAGGGAAAGCAAATGCTTTAAAAGCTTCCGGATATTACAAAAAGGCTTATAAAAGTGCAGAAAACACTCTTACTTTTTATGACGATCAAAAAGATGCAAAAAACTTTATAAAGCAATTAGATTTAAGCTTTACGCCACATTTAGAAACAAAATATTCATATTCTTATGATAACGGAAACAACAAAGCCAATGCATTTGATTTTAAAACGGAAATTCCTTTTTCTACAAAATTCAAAATACTTGCAAACTACAATTACAGAACAACAAAAAATAGTGTAACTGCAGTAGAAGCAACAACTAATAATATATTGTTAGGTGCATCATATCAACTTTTAAATAATTTAACTTTAAAAGCCAATTTTGGTGCTACAAAATCAGAATCTGCACAAGAAAGTTACACACAATTATTAACAGATATTTCTTTAAATATAAAGCCTTTTAAACTACAAAACTTAGAGATCGGTTACAAAAGAGATATTCAGAATTTTAACGCTGCTTTATTAAATGATCAAATTGTACAGAATAATATTATTGCAAATTATAGTTTAAATACTAATTTTAATTTAGGTTGGTTTACTCAATATTATTACACTTGGCAAAGTGACGAAAATTCTAGAAATTTATTATTTACTTCATTATATTATAATATTTTTTCAAAACCATCAGTAAAAGCAGGTGTAAATTATCAAAATATATCATTTAAAGAAAAAAGAGGCAACTATTTTAGTCCAAGTAAATTTAATGCCGTAGAATTATTTATAAATTTGATAAAAGATGAAACCGCAGCCAAGAATAAAGAATGGTTTTATGGTTTAACGGCAGCAACTGGCTTGCAGTATATTGAAGATGATGATAGTTTAAGCACTTATAGAATCGACGCAAAATTAGGATACAAGTTTTCTGACCGAGCTTTGATAAATATTTATGGTCTACAAAGTAATATTGCTTCTGCAGTTGCAACAGCAGGTTCTACAGGATTTACTTACACAGAATTTGGTTTAAGATTTAAATGGATTTTTCTAAAAAAACCGATTTATAAAAAGTAAAGGCAAAAGAACTAACTTTCACCTTTACTATTTCCCCACTATATGTTTTTAATTTCAGTTTATTAAAAATGTACCCGAAAAGGTTTTACCTTTTTCGTCCTTTAATAAATATTTATATTGACCATTTTTTAAATTTGGCGCTTTATAAGTTGCTCGCAATTGTGTACTATCTGTATCTATTTTTTTAGTATCTACTATTCTACCTAAAGAATCATACACTTGTAAAATTATATATGAAGAACTAGAAGATAATACCATGGTTGTATTACTAGAAAACGGATTAGGATAATTAAATGGTTTTGCGTTTGAGTTTTTTAACTGTTCTTCTTTATTTAATACTGTAGTTGAAGTGAAAGACAAATCTTTAACTTCTATATCAAAAGGCACAAAGTTTGTATAATCTCCTATAATTGAAAAAACAATCGTTTTAATATTAGTAACTACAGCAGAATTACCATTGGCATCTTTAAAAGCAGAAAAAGGAATACTAAAAGTTCTTAATTCTGATGTTGCTGGTATTGAGTATCTTAATCTATTATCCCAAGTTCTGCCATCTTCTTGCATTATTACAATTTCTACAGGTTTATTATTTGTTGATGCAAAATTTACAAAACTATAGTTTTTTACGTCTAAAGTTTGATCTCCTGGTAAAAGATGTCTAAATAGATTTACGTTTCCTTTAACTTCTCCGGTAACAGATGCATTTCTATCAACTTTATGAGCTTTTTCTGAATTGCCTTTATTTTTAACGTTTATTTTAAAGTTATTGATAGTTGCATATTCGTTCAAATAATCCAATCCCCAAGGGCCATCTGCTAAATATAAAGCATCTTTTTGAACAGAATTGTTAGTTTGCAAAGTAAAACCGATGTCAAATAAAATACCAGTTTCAATTTGTAATACTTCAGTATAAGTACCAGATAAAGTAATAGTTTTAGATGTTTTTTGATGTTTGTAAATTTCTGTAGCAGCTATATTACTATCTAGAATAACAGCAGTTTCACTAGTTTTATTAATAATAATTAATTTTAATAGTCCGTTTGCATAAGAACCAGACTTCACAAATACATAGGGAATTAGGTCTTTGTTTTTTAAACTTTTTAAACCGTTTAGTTGGGTTTGTTTATCAATAATAAAATTAGCAATAAACTCTACTTGTAAATAAGAACTACCCCATATTTGAAAATTCTGATAGTTTCCTGTAGGATATTGATCTCTATTCCAAAAACTAAATAATTCGTTTTCATTAGTATTTTCTCTTATAGAAAAATTCAAACTATATTCAACTTTCCCGTTAGCTCTTTTTATTTTAGAACAAATAATTTGATGCCCTCTTGTTTCTAAAATTGTAATGTCTTCTAACGAATCGTTATAAAATCTATCGTATATTACTTTTGAATGATCATATATATTCGCTTTTGTTTTAGATGCTAATACAGTAGAAACCTTATTATTATTTTTATAATAGTCTACAATAAATATTTCATTTGCGTTTGTAGTAGTTAATAAATCTGACGGCTGAGAAATATTTGTAGTTTCCGAACTAAAGACACCAGTTTTCGGTAAATAATTAACTACGGAAGTAGTATTTTTATGTAAAGATCCTTCATTAGAAATAAAATTGTCTAAACTATTTTTATCCTGAGCATTTACCGAGGTAATTGCAGTAGAAATTAATATTAGTAACAATTTTTTCATGATATAATTTTATACCACAAAAATAGTAATAAAGGTAAATTTGATGTGTTTTATTCGCTATTTACAACTAAACTGTAGACCAAATATAAGTTTAGTTTAGATAAAAGATTACAATAAATCTAACCTTTTCATCAATTCAGGTCTTTTAGACCTGCTAACAGGTACTACATCTTTCTTAATTAAAACACTATTATCTTCAATATCAATAATCTTTTTAATATTTATTATGTAAGATCTATGAATTTTAAGGAATAAAGAATCTGGTAACTTTACTTCTATTTTCTTTAATGTAGAATGTACAGTATAATCTTTATTTTCAGTTTTAATTTTAATGTAATCTCCCTTTGCTTCTATTAAATAAATACTAGGTAAATCAATTTTAATTAATCTTCTATCTATATTTACATAAAAATCATTATCAATCTCGTTATTAGAAGCTTGAGGTTTATTTTCTGATGTAGGTAATGAAGTAGTTAAAACCTTTTTATGAGCTTTATTTATCGATTTTTTAAAACGTTCTAGCTCTAATGGTTTTAGTAAGTAATCTATAATAAAATCATATTCAAAAGCTTCGATAGCAAATTGAGGATCTGAAGTTGTAAGTATTATTTTTGGAGGATTTTTAATGCTTTTGATAAAATCTAAACCATTAAAATCAGGCATATGAATATCTAAAAATATTAAATCTACATCATTTTCATTTAAATATTTGATTGCTTGTAAGGCATTCGGAAAATCTTCTAGAACATTTAATTCTTTAACTTCATTGCATAAAGTTTTTAAAATGGTTCTAGCCATTTTTTCATCATCAATAATAATACAATTCATAAAAATTATAGAGTTTCTATATATTCAGAAATTGCTACAAGTATTTTTTCGAATTCTTCTTGACCATTAAAATTTAATTCTCGAAGATTGTGTTCGAATTTATTAGCAATTTCATAACTTTTCTCAAGTCCCAAAATACTAATTTTATGTTTAACTCGGTGCACATTTTCTTCAATTTTTTTGAACTCACCTATTTTTACACTTTCATAGTAGTCTTTTTGTTCTTCAGGAAACTCAGTTTTAACTACATCTATAAGCTCTTTCTTAATAGATTCATCTCCTCTTGCTAGTTGATTTATGTAATCTAAATTCGGTTTTTCCATATTTATTTCTTTAATGTAAAATAAAATGTAGTTTCTTTATCTTCAATAGATTCTATCCATATTTTACCGTTGTAAATATCTATAATTTTTTTTACAATTGGTAATCCTAATCCTGTAGAATTGTTTTCATGATCTAATTTTTGAAATGTCTCAAAAACTTTATCAAAATAACGTTCTTTAATACCAAGTCCGTTATCTTTTACATAGAATTTAAAATAATTTTCATTTTCTTCAAAGCCAATTTTTATAATTTTATCTTCTTTATTGTTATATTTTATTGCATTATCTAACAGATTATAGAATAATTTTTCTAATCTAAATTTGTCACCGTTAACTGTAGGTAAATTATTAGCAACGGTTATTTTAATTGAATCAGATATTTTTAGTTGACTAATCAACTTTTTTAGAATTTCATTTAAATTAACTTTATAAAATTCTCCTTCCATTCTTCTAATGGTAGAGTATTCTAAAATACCACGTACTAAATTATCCATTTTTAATACGTTTTCTCTTATAATTTTTAAATTTTCTATTCCGTAAGGTTCTAATGCTTCTTTATAATCTTCTTGTAACCAAGTGGCCATTGTCTCTATACTTTGTAATGGAGATTTTAAATCATGCGATACCATTTGAGCATAATCGTTCAACTCTTGATTTTGTAATTCTAAATCTTTTAAGAGTGCGTCTTTTTGATTATTAATTCGTATAATTTCTTTAGTTTGATTATCAATAAAATCTACAAGCGTTAACGAGTCTGTTGTTTCCTCTGGTCTATCTCCTAATAAATTATAAGATTGTAATTGATCTATTACACCTTCTAATTTATTGATAACTTTTTTTTGAGAATTAGTTTCTTCTTTTAGTTTACTATTAGCATTAAACAGTTCTTCAGAGCTAATTGTTGTAGCTCTTTGTAACATTACAAACTGCTCTTCGGATGTTTTGTATGATTTATTTATAGCATCTAAAAATGCATCTAAATCTTCACTTTCATGAAGTTCTTTAGGTAAGTATTTTCTGATTTGTCTTTTTAAAAGAGGATTCATTATTCGCTGATTAAAGTAATAGTCATTGTTTGATTGTGCAATTGACAATTACTTTCACCGATAAAAGGAGCAATTTCTCCGTATGAATATAAACCTGTTACAGTAGTGGTTTCACCTACAATTTCTATAACTTCTTCAACCTCTTCTTCTACTCTTTGATCTAATACTAATTTTCTACCAATACAACTTACCAGAATAGCTAATTCTGGCTTATTTTTTCTAATTTCTGATGCACTGATAGCGGCTTTTTCTGCAGCATTTACAATATTATCTACATTGGTCATCATTAATTGAACTTTTGAATTTTCAATAATGTCACCTGCTAAAATCATCGAATTGTCATCTTCATTAATATTAATAATAGTTCTTACTATAGAGTTTTTTTCTTTTTCAGACTTAACATTTAAAGGATATAACAAGGCTGCACCTGGCAATTCTTTAGATTTATCACCTAAATATTTTTTATAAAGATCTAACGCTGGTAAATTATCTAACTCGTATAAAATATTTCCTTTAGATTTTGTTACTATTCTTTCAGGGCCAAAAGGTGTCCAACCACCATTAATAGAAAATGAAACTTCTAATGATTCGCCATATAAACCAATTGCTACCAATTCACCCTGTTTAGGATTCTCATTATAAGAAGATACTGTTTTTTCAAATCTTGCATCATCACCACACAAAGCACCAGTAATTAAAAGATTATCATCTGTAGCGGCGTTCATACCAGTAGTAAATTGGCTTCCATTTAAAAAACTACCTTCAGAAACCACAAAAATATACTTTAAATTCTCTGTGTTAAACTTACTAATTAAATCTTTACCAGCTTTAAAACTATCGTAATGGTCATCAATTTTGTTTTCATTTACATTGGCAGTTTTTATTTCAAAAGTACTTTTTTCAAATTCTATAGCTGTAATTGTAATTGTTTCTTCATCGATTGCATCAGAAGAAATATCACCACAAGAAGAACCAAATACAATATGTCCATCAGTAAACATTTCTTTAATTTCTTGGTAAATATTTTTATCTTCTAATAAAAAACGATTACCGAAAACAAGCACTAAGGGTTTTTTTAAACTAATATTTTCTGATAAGTATTTCCAATTAGAATTTTTATTTTTTTTTAATTGTACTGTTTTCATTTTAGTTCTTTTTTAGTGTGAAGAAAAAAGTTGTACCAACATTTGGTTCACTTTCTAACCAAATGTCACCTTCGTGTAGGTCGATTATTTTTTTTACGATTGATAAACCTATTCCTGTAGAATCTTTCCTTTTATTTAATGAGTGAAATACTTGAAAGATTTTTTCATGATATTTTTTCTCAATACCAATACCGTTATCTTTTATAGAAAACTGGTGAAAAGTGTTTTTATCTTGATATTCAATTTCAACTAAACCAACTTCTTTATCACAAAATTTTATTGCGTTACTTATAAAGTTTTGAAATAATTGTTGAAACTTCGTTTCGTCTCCTTTTACAATTGGTAATTTATTTATAATATTAATAGAAATATTTTCTGGTACAAATAATACCTTTATAAGATTGTTAACAGTTGTATTTAAATTTACTTCGGATAAAGAATTTGTGTTAGAGCCAGCACTAGAATATTCTAAGACATTAGAAATTAAAGTTTCCATGGTTTCTAAGGTATTTTCAATTAGATTAAAATTTTCTTGAGTTATTTCATCAAATTTCCCTTCATTATCAGCTTTAATCCAAGAAACCAGAGCATCTATACTTCTTAAAGGAGATTTTAAATCATGAGAAACAATATGTGCATATTCATGCAATTCTTCATTTCTTTTTTCTAATTCTTTAAGAATTTTTTCCTTTTGAATTTGTAGTTTTTTAAATTCTGTAATGTCTAAATTTATACCGATAGAACCTACAACTTCTCCTGATAAATTATAATTAGGAGCACCACTTACTAACCAATGTCTAACCTCACCAGATTTTGTTTTAACTTTTAGATCATATGAGTCTGATTCTCCTTTAAGTCTTTTCTTTCTTTGTTCTTTTAGCTTTTCTGTATCTAAATCAGTTAAAGGAAAATAAATATTACCTTTTTGTCCTATTAATTCTTCTTTTGAATAACCAGACATATCTACAAAACTTTGATTTACCATCAAAATTTCATTATCTGTATTTATCTCTATTAAACCTAGATTCATGTTAGCAATTATATTGCTATACTTTGCTTTTTGAGCTTCTAAACTTAAACTATAATTTTTCTCTAAAGTAATGTCTCTAAATGTCCATAAAAAACCATTTAGATTTCCAGAAACTATAATTGGCATATAATTTCTTTCTAAAACTGTTCCATCCTTCAATTCTAAATGATCTCCAAAAACTGCAGTTTTGTTAGAAACTATTTCATTAATTCGGTTTTCAAATTCATCAGGCTTTTTAAAGAGTGTTTTTATTTCATCTAAAGCCCAATCACTGTTTCTACCATATAAATCTTCTGGACTCTCATCAATTTTAAATAGTTGACAAAATTTATTATTTGTTAGAGAGATTTTTCTGTTTTCATCTTCTAAAATAATTCCACTATTTAAATTTAAAACTAAAGCGGATAGTCTATTTTTAGACTCTAACAATTTTTCATCTGCAGCTCTTTTCTCTGTAACATCTCTTACAATACCTTGTGCACCAATAGGTTGTTTTTCTTTGTTATAAATTAAACTAGCGTTTATGTGAACCCATTTTACTTCTTTAGACTTTGTGCAAATTCGAGATTCATAGTTTTTAAAGTGTCCATCTTTTATTAAATCAAAAAAAGAAGAAATGGCATATCCCATGTCTTCTTTGTATACTAAATCTTTAACATTTAAATTTTCGTTTTCAATATCATAACCAAAAACATCAATGGCTGCTTCATTAAATTTTATAACTTTTCCGCTTAAATCCATTACAACAAAAGCATCTACTAAGTTTTCAAAAACACCTTCTAATTGAGAAGATTTCTCATCTAACAAAATTTCTAACTTACTGTTAGTGTCTTTTAATTTATCCGACACAAAATATAAGTCTCTAGATTTGTCTTCTAGAATTTTTTCGGCAGCTTTTCTTGCAGCTTTTTCTCTTTTAAGAGCTCTTTCTAATATGTCAATTTTTTCTTGGCTCATTAATTTTTATTAATAAGAAATTTAACTACCGTACCATCTTCCTTAATTTTTTCTAAAACAATATTTGCTGTAGAATTAAAGTGTTCGAAAGTTTTATTCATTAAACCAAGACCAAAATGATGCATAGCTCTACTAGATTTATAAATTAAAACTAAAGAATCTTCAGTTTTTTCTTCTACTATAAAAGTAGGGAGCTCTGCATCTGGGTAAATTTTTCTAACTTCTATATGAATATGATCTTCTATTGAAGAAATCATTTCTATGGGATCTTTGTAGGTTGCTAATAAACCAGGGTAACTATTTTCTATAACACTAAAAAAGTGTTCTGCGTAAACTAACAATAAGTTATCAATAGATATATTAGTGTTTTCACTTAAGTGTTTTAGTAGTTGTAACATTTCAGAAAAACTATACGTACCAATAGACGTATAAATACCTTCTGATTCTAATGTTGACTGCGAAATAATCTTATCAACCATTTCAATACCAAACTTTTCTTCAACTAAATCTAAGAATTCAGTAAAAACAATACCTTTCATAACTAATATTTTTTTAATTCATTAATGCTCCAATAATTTAATACAGTTTCTATTTTTTTAACGTAATCATCATACTTTAAAGGTTTAAGCATATATCCAGAAACCCCTATACTATAACATTCTTCTAAATCTTTTTGATTGTCTGAAGTCGTTAAAATTACTGTAGGAATATGTTTAATTTCATCATTACCTTTTAGAATTGTAAGAAATTCTATTCCACTTAATTTTGGCATGTTTAAATCTAATAAAATTAAATCAGGAAATTTACTTTTATCTTCTAAAATTTCTAATGCCTCTTCTCCGTTTTTTGCTACTGTAATATTGTGTGTTAATTCTAATAATGAAATAGTTCTTTTCATTTTCATTATTTCGATTAAATTATCCTCTATTAACAGTATATTAATTTGTTTACCCATGATTAATTTACCTTGATTTTAGACAAAAATAATCTAATAAAGAGTTGTTAACTTATGTAGTAGGCTAAACAGATTTATCTGTAGACAAGATACAAAAAAGTATAGATGAATGGTAATAAAATTTTATTAAGCGATAATTTGCTCAAAATAATTGAAAATTTCTCCTCTAGTTATAGATCCTCCTTTTTCAATTAAATCAAATATTTCGCTATTTCTCTCTGTATTGTATGCTTTATCTCCAGTAAAAATATCTACAGAATTGTCTAAAGGATTTTTCATTAACCACTCAAAACCTTCTTGCTCTAGTAAATTAATGTCCCAATTTATTTTTATGGCAATTCTTTTAATTTTTTTTTCATCACATTTAAAAAGGTTTACAGTTGTTTTAGAATAATGTTCTACAAACTTCGTTTTTGTTAAAACATCATCCCATACAATATCAGAAAAAACATTCATTTCTTCTTCTGCAATTTGCGGTTTTTCTTCTTTAATTTGATTCCATTCTTTAACATCTATACTTTGCGAAGCTAAAAATCGAGCAAATTCTTCATGTAAACTTTCAAACTGTTCTTTTGTAAGTTGTCTGTATTTCATAATATTATATATAAAAAAACCGCCCATAATTGGGCGGTTCAAATATCTTAATTCTTAATTGATTTAGAAAATATAACGTAAACCAATTTGAGCTTGCCATCTTGATAATAATGAAGATGAGTAACCAAAAGTTGTTTTTTGATTTTCATCAAAAGTATAAATTGGGTCACCAGAATTATCAAAACTAACACCAATTGGTTGTACACTGTTTGGTTGTTGAATTAAACCCCATTTAGAGTTTAATAAATTACCAAAGTTTAAAATATCTACACTAAACTGAACAGTATTTGTTTTACCATTACCAACGTTAATGTTTAAATCTTGTAATAATTTGATATCCCATTTTCCTCTCCAAGGTGCTAAGGCTCCGTATCTTTCTGCATATTCTCCTCTTCTACCGTTTAAGTAATCATCTTGCTGAATGTAGTTTTCGAAAGCAGTAGCTTGTCCTGCTCCAGAGAATTGCATTTGTGTAACTTCACTAGTTGTTGGAATGTAAATTAAATCGTTTCCGGCTGCACCGTCTCCGTTAATATCTCCACCATATGTGTAATTAAATCTTCCGCCTTGTGCATATTCAAAAAATGCAGATAAAGTAGTAGACCATTTGTCATTTCCGTATGTCCACTTTTTACTAGCAACACCAACTATTCGATGTGTATCACCATATTTAGAATAACTTAATTGCTCGTCATTTACATTATTTAATGCTGGATTAAATGCAAATGCATCACCTGTAATTTCTGCTTCTATAGAGTTTACATCTTTAGCATTTAAATAATTATAAGCAATAGTTGTGTACAAACCATTATCAAAAGTTTTTTGAGCTTTAAAAGAAGCATTCCAGATTCTACCTTTGTTTGAATTTGTTAAAGTATATGCGTTTGCATTTCCTAAGAAAGAAGTTGCATGATCTCCTGCTAAATAAACAGGTCTATTATCTACACCACTTAAAGTACCAGAAGGTGTTTTTAATCCCCAATTTTGTACATGTACACCGTTAATGTCTTTCGTGTAAGAAACATCTGTAGTTAAAACTACTCCGTTTTCTAAACGTTTATCAACACCAATATTTGTTCTCCAAACTTGTGGAAATTTAAAATCTGGATCTACAACTTGATAAAAGAAAACATCAGACCCACTTACTTGGTTTCCAATCCATACAAACGGTAAACGACCTGTAAACAATCCTGTTCCACCTCTAATTTGTAAACTAGAATCTCCTTTAGCATCCCAATTAAAACCAACTCTTGGCGAAATTAACCATTGGTTAGACGGCATTTCTGTAGAATCAAATACATAAGGATTTCCTGTCTCGGGATCTGTATATTCTATTCCTGGAACAAACCATTCTGAATTTTCTGTATCTATAAATTTTTGAGCTAATTCTGATGTATTAAAGAATAAAGGTTTATCAAATCTTATACCGTATGTAAGCTTAAAATTGTTATTCACTTCCCATTCATCTTGAACATAAAAAGCTAATTGGCCAAAATTCATTTCAGCTAAATTCCATCCACCATCTACTCCTTCACCTAAATTATTTTTAGTATTAAAAGTAGTCTGAGCATTTGCCAATGCATTGGCGTAATTATTTGCATCAAAATTATTAATATCAACATTTCCAAAAACATCAAAACCATAACCTTTTAAGTTAAACGAGTTTTTAAACATAAATTTTTCGAAAGAGAAACCAACTGTATAAGTATGATCCCCTTGAAAAAAATTCATATTATTTGTTAATTGAAATACTTTTTGATCTAATCTATTGTTAATAGAAAAAGGTTCGTGACCAGCTATAATATATGGTGACCCATTTTTATAAATATTAATTACTGGTGCCGGAGCAGAAAAAGGATCTCTTGAATCTTCAAAATGAGAATATCCTAATTGTAACTTATTTGTGGTATTTTCAGTTAAATTAGAATTCAATTCAAATTGAAAAGAATTTAATTTATTATTAATTCTATAACCTGAGTTTTGAAATTGTAAAGTGTTAAAGTCTGGTCCACGTCTGTTAATTGCAGTTGGATGCGCAGGTTTATCTTTAGAGGCATTCAAGAAATTATAAATAAAAGCAACTCTATTGTTTTCATTCACATTCCAATCTAATTTAAAAATACCTTTTGTAGATTCTGTGTCGTGTGTAAAACCTTCGTAACTACCAGTATCATAACCAATACCAGCAAGAGCGTTTTTAACATTAATTAAATCTTGCTCTAAAACTCTAGATTCATTTATTAAACCAGAACCTCTATTTGGTAACCAGTTTTGGCCTAAATCTACACGTTCATCTTTTTCAAAATTTGCAAAAAAGAATAATTTATTTTTTACTATTGGTCCACCAATACTAACTCCGTATTGATTTTGAGTTAATTCTGGTACAAATATATCTTGACCATTAACTTTACTACCCGTTAAATCTTCATTTCTATAAAAACCATAAACAGTACCTGTAAATTCGTTTGTACCACTTTTTGTTACTGCATTTACAGAAGCTCCTGTAAAACCAGATAATGTTACATCATAAGGCGCTGTTGATACAGAAACCTGATCAATTGCATCTAAAGAAATTGGTTGTGCACCTGTTTGTCCTCCTGGAGTTGGGGCATCTAATCCGAATGGATTGTTAAAAATTGCTCCGTCTAAAGAAAAATTATTAAACTGATCATTTCTACCACCAAAAGAATTTCCACTAGCCGAAGGCTCTAAACGTGTAAAATCTGCAGTAGATCTAGAAATTGTAGGTAATGTTTTTAATTGCATAGCAGAAACACTTGTTTGTGCACCCGTTCTATCGCTATTAAAAGTTTTGTTTTTTGATGAAGAAATAACTATTTCATCTAATGATTGCCCTTCTTCTGCTAACCTACCATCTATGTTAGTAGTTTTTCCTAGTAGTAAAAATACGTCATTAACTTCTTGAGTTTTAAATCCTAAATAACTAAATGTTATTTTGTAAGGACCACCTACTCTTAAATTTAATACAGTATACCTACCATTGTCTTGAGCGGTTGTACCAGTTAAAGTTCCTGTTGGAACATGTAATACCGAAATGGATGCACCAAATAATGGTTCTCCTGTAACATCTGTTACAATTCCTTTAATCTTTGATGAAGTAACTTGAGCGTTTACGCTAATTACTGCAAATAAAAATAAAGAAAGCACTAAAATAAATTTTTGCTTCATTTTATATAATTTGAGTTTACATCTCAAAAATAAAACAAATAAAAAGCATCTACTTATAAAGTAGATGCTTTTTTTTAACAATATGTTAACATTTTAGTTACTCTGCTACTACTTCAAAAGTAATATCAGCAACAACTGCTCTGTGTAATCTTACAGTAGCTTCGTATTTTCCTAATCTTTTAACATTACCACCAGTAACTTTGATAAACTTCTTATCAATATCTGTACCAGCTTTAGCTAATGCTGCAGCTAAATCTATGTTGTTTACAGAACCAAATAATTTGTCTCCAGATCCAACTTTAGATGCAATCTTAATTTCATATCCTTTAATTGTTTCTGCAATTGCATTTGCATCTTCAACTAATTTAGCTTCTTTAAAAGCTCTTTGTTTTAAATTCTCTGCTAAAACTTTCTTTGCAGATGAAGTAGCTAAAACTGCTTGTCCTGTAGGGATTAAAAAGTTTCTACCATAACCGTTTTTCACAGATACAACATCATCTTTAAATCCTAAATTTTCTACGTCTTGTCTTAATATCAATTCCATGTCTCTACTTCTTTATTATTTTAACAAATCTCCAACGTAAGGCATTAACGCTAAATGACGCGCTCTTTTTATTGCTTGTGCAACTTTACGTTGATACTTTAATGAAGTTCCTGTTAAACGTCTTGGTAAAATTTTACCTTGTTCGTTTACTAAATACATTAAGAAATCTGCATCTTTATAATCGATATACTTGATACCTTTCTTTTTAAATCTACAGTATTTTGCTTCTTTTTTTGTATCTATATCTAATGGCGTTAAATATCTAACGTCAGCAGATTTACCACCTTTTGCTTGTTGTTCTATTGATGCCATTTCTTATTTTTTACTAGATTTAACACGTTCAGTTCTAACTTTTGCCCAAGCTGCAGCATGTTTGTCTAATTTAACAGAAAGGTAACGCATAACGCTATCATCTCTTCTAAATTCTAACTCAAATGCAGCAATTTCTTCTCCAGCTACTTTGTACTCGAATAAGTGATAAAAACCACTTTTCTTTTTTTGGATTGGATACGCTAATTTTTTTAAGCCCCAATCTTCTTTAGAAATCATTTCGGCACCTCTAGAAACCAAATAGTCATTAAACTTTTGTACTGTTTCCTTTATCTGAGTATCAGATAAAACGGGATTCAAAATGAAAACAGTTTCGTAATGATTCATAAATTAAATATTTATTGTTTATTTTTAAGGGTGCAAATATAGTAACTTTTTAATTATTAGCACTAATAATATTGAAATGTTTATTTACAAGCTTTTTTTAAGAAAATTTAAAGATTAAAAGCTTCGTTTATTTCTTTATAAACAACGTCTCCTTTTACAATACTTAATCCTTTAGATAAGTTTTGATCTTCTTCGCATGCTTTTTCCCAACCTTTATTAGCTAGGTTTAGAACAAATGGTAAAGTTACGTTTGTTAATGCCATTGTAGATGTATAAGGTACAGCACCTGGCATATTTGCTACACAATAATGTACAACATCATCAATAATATATGTAGGATCTTCATGTGTTGTAGCTTTTGTAGTTTCAAAACAACCACCTTGATCTACAGCAACGTCTACAATAACGGTACCTGGTCTCATTTCTTTTAGCATGTCTTTGGTAATTAATTTAGGCGCTTTTCCTCCTTTAACTAAAACACCACCAACAATTAAATCATGCGTTTTAATTAATTGTCTAATACTATATTCACTAGAAAAAGCGGTAGTAACATGATTAGGTAATACATCATTTACGTAACGTAGTCTTTTCATGTTGATATCCATAATGGTTACATGAGCACCTAAACCTGCAGCCATTTTTGCAGCTTGCACACCAACAACTCCTGCACCCAAAATTAAAACTTTTCCAGGTTTTACTCCCGGAACTCCACCTAATAAAATACCACGTCCTTTAATTGGTTTTTCTAAATATTTAGCACCTTGTTGTATTGCCATTCTTCCGGCAACTTCAGACATTGGTGTTAAAAGTGGTAATGTACCGTCATTATCTTCTACAGTTTCATAAGCTATACAAATCGCTTTGCTTTTTATCATAGCAAGTGTTAACGGTTCGCTAGATGCAAAATGAAAATAAGTGAATACTATTTGGTTTTCTTTAATTAAAGGATATTCTGATGCAATTGGTTCTTTAACCTTTACAATCATTTCACTTTTACTGTAAACTTCTTCTATGGTTTCTAGAACTGTAGCACCAACTTCTAGATAATCTTTATCAAAAAAACCACTTCCTTCTCCTGCTGTAGATTGCACAAAAACTGAATGATTTCTTTTTGTAAGTTCAAAAACACCTGCAGGTGTCATACCTACTCTACTTTCGTTGTTCTTAATTTCTTTAGGAATTCCAACTATCATTTTGCTTAATTTAGATATTTTAAGCGAGTAAATTTAGTTTGATTTTTTTTGATATTTGAAACAAAATTTGATATTGTATAATTTTTATGAGATTACTAATTAAGACTCTTAATAATTAAATTTTAATAATTAATCTTTAATAATTCTCTAAATCAATAAAAAAGTCAACTCATTTGAGCTGACTTTTTTATTATCCATTATAATTTTTATGATTTTTTAATTTAAATCTAAACGAAGTCCCATAGAAATATTTCTTGTTTCAGTGTCTTTAAATAAAGGATTTAAATCGTATTTTAAATACAAACTTGTAGATTTATAACCAACATAAGCACTTAATCCGTAGTTTACCGTATTCATATTATAATTGTTAAACTGAATTTCTTGCACTTTAACATTTCTATCATCTTCATATTCTAAGTATTGTCTGGTACCTAATTTAACACCAACAAAACCACCTAAACCTGCTCTTAAACCTCTGTTTGTTCTATCATAAACAAAACCATCTTTATATTTTTTGTTTTTAGAAAAATCCCATTCGAAATGCAGAGGAATATTCATTTGAACATGTCGTAGCCTACTTTCAATTAAATTATTAGGAAATACTACAATATCTGTTCTGTCTCCGTTTTTAATATGAGATTGATTGTTATTTAACCTTAAGTTATTCCAAAGAAAAGAAAGACCATATTTAAAGTATACTTGCGAAGCTTCTTTTGTTAATCTTGTTTTCCATGTAAAACCAATTTCATAAAAATGAGATTGCCAAAATTTATATTCAGAGTCGCTTAAAGAACTAAATTTATGATCTTCTAAAACATTGTTTACACCTAAAGCAAATACAAATTGGCTTGTTGTTCTTCTATTATTTTTTCCGTCTCTTCTCCATCTTCTCTCTTTTCTTTCTCTATCTAAATCATTTTCGTCATTAACATCTTTGGTGTTTATTGAAAAACGAAAAGTTTTGTTACCTACTTTAAAAGTGTTTACATCTTCTTCATTTAAATCAGTATCGTCTGTACTAATAATTTTTCCATTAGTTTTTTCTTGAACAAGTACCTGTAATAATTGTTCTTGTTTACTAACTTGTTCTTCTATTTGTTTAGCATGATACTTAGCAACTTCTTTCTTTAAATTATCTGCTGTTTCTTTTGTAATTTCTCCTTTTTCTAATCTTTTATCAATTGCAACAACTTTTACTTTTAAAGAATCTTTTTGATTTTTTGTGATTTCTTCTATCTTTTTTGATATTTTTCTTACTTCTTTTTCAAAAGTTCTTTTTTCTTGACCAAATGTTGTTATCGACAACATTAAGAGTAATATAATTGTAATTTTTTTCATTATAAATTGTTTTATCAGGTTTGTTTTTTGTTATTTAATTGTTTCGACTTGCAATTGCAGTAGCGATGTTAGATATCTTTTTCTTTAAAGATTTTAAAAAATTATTTTCAAAAACATCATCATTAATACTTCTTTCTACTTCTGCTAATATAGTTTCTGGATTCACTTTTAAATCAGATTTTATGAGCTCAGATTTAATCGCTTTTAAAAGTTCTTCTTCACTAATATTATTATTTGCGTAATACGCTTCTACTTTTTTACTTTTTGTAGATACAGATTTTAACAAATCATCTGCATTTACGGTAATACTAAATTTTTCTTTGTTTAAATCAGAACTAGGGTTTACTTCATTTTTTGCAAATACAACAGTTGTTGTTCTTGTTGTTTTATCTACTATTGATTTTTCTAATTTTTTGTTTTTATTATTAGATTGAGCAACTTTAGTGCTTTTACTTGAAATAACACGTTTGTTATTATCAATCTTTTTGGTTTTTTCTGGTATAGACTTTTCGTTTTCTACAATTGCTTTTTCTACCGGAATTTCATTAAAATGTTCTTCTATATTTTTAATAATATTTACAGTATCTATAACTTCTTCTACTATAATTGTATCGTTTTTAATGATGATGTCTTCATCAGAAAAAATAAAAAATCCTATCGAAATTATTACGATAACACTTGCAGCATAACCTATATAAAAAAACCAACCTTTCTTTTTTTGCTTTGGTTCTTCATCTAATTTTGTAGATAAACGTTCCCAAGCCGAAACCGATGGTTCTAAAGTTCTATTTGCAAACTTTTCTTTTACGCTATTGTCTAACTTATTTGTTTTCATGAATTACTTTATTCATTTTTTTATAATTTTCTTGCAATAATTTACGTGCTTTAAATAATTGCGATTTTGATGTGTTTTCTGAAATATCTAATTTTTTTGCAATTTCAGAGTGTTTATATCCTTCTATAGCAAATAAATTAAATACCATTTTATAACCTTCTGGTAATTTGTCTATTAATTTCTGAATATCTTCTACCGAAGTATTTTCTAAACTTTCTGTTGCTGCATCGTTAAATACAAAATCTTCATCAGATACATCTACAAGGTTCTTTTTTCTGAGATAAGAGATGCACGTATTCACCATTATTCTTCGAATCCAACCTTCAAAACTACCTTCGTGTTTAAATTTATGTAAGTTGGTAAAAACTTTTAAAAAACCTTGTAACATTAAGTCTTCTGCATGATGCATATCTTTTACGTATTGCCTACAAACACCCAACATTTTAGGAGAATATTGCTCGAACAATTGCTTTTGCGCTTCTCTGTTGTTATCAATCGCTTTTTTAATTAACGATTTTTGTTTGTTATGCAATGTTATAATTTTCAAGCCTCTTTTTTCTGTTTTAACTGCCTTACAAGTATATAGACTACAAATGTTTTAAAATGGTTGTCTCTAAATTAAAAAAAGTCTTCAAAAAAATTATGAAGACTTTGTTTTATTGTAAAATATGATTATAATTTTAAGATTAACTTACTGTTTTCTAGTTCTTTAAAAAATAATTCTTCAGCAATTTCTGAATTATAAAAAGGTACCATTTTTTTTAATTTTTCTTTACTTTCTTCGGATTCCATTAATTCAGGAAAAGCTTTTTTAATAACTTCTAACATAATAGAAGTTGCTGTTGATGCTCCTGGTGAAGCACCTAATAAGCACGTGATACTTCCATCTTTACTAGAAATTACTTCGGTGCCAAATTGTAATTTTCCTCCTTCAAATTCATCCTTTTTAATAATTTGAACCCTTTGACCTGCTTTTACTACTTCCCAATCTTCATCTTTGGCATCTTTTACAAACTTTCGTAAAGAATCCATTCTGTCTTCTTTACTCATTAAAACTTGCTCTATTAAATATTGAGTTAATGGTAAATTATGCCAAAAAGCACCAAACATAGAGGGAATATTATCAAACTGAATAGATTTAAATAAATCTAAATGAGAACCTTCTTTTAAAAATTTAGGACTAAAACCGGCAAAAGGACCAAACATTAATTGACGTTTTCCATCTATAAAACGTGTATCTAAATGCGGCGTAGACATTGGTGGATCTCCAATTCCTGCTTTAGAATATACTTTTGCATTGTGTTGCTTAATAATTTCTTCGTTTTTACAAACTAACCATTCACCACTTACAGGAAAACCCCCATAACCTTCTTTTTCGTCAATTTCTACTTTTTGTAGTAGTAATAAACTACCGCCTCCTGCTCCAATAAAAACATGTTCTGCTTCTAATTGATGTATTTTTTTTGTCTTTAAATTTTTTATTTCAACCGTCCAATCTAAATCTGT
This sequence comes from Polaribacter sp. BM10, assembly GCF_002005425.1. Lineage (GTDB taxonomy): Bacteria > Bacteroidota > Bacteroidia > Flavobacteriales > Flavobacteriaceae > Polaribacter > Polaribacter marinaquae. The sequence goes on from NZ_CP019704.1 coordinate 861,866, forward strand.
ATCAGGATCAATATCTAATACTTCGATATTACAATGCACTGGTGTATCAAATTCTTTTTCTAAAATTGAAAACAGTTTCTCTGTTAAAACTCCGTAATTCATTTCTGTTCCTCTATCAATTCTAGAGGCTGCCATTACTTCACTTTCATCTCTATTTTCTGTAATTAAAGGAAACCATTCCTTCATCTTTTCTTTTTCTCTTGTAAATTCAATAGAATTGAACATAAAATGTTCTTTAAAAGCCTTGAATCTTTTTTCTAAATAATCTGCATTATCCTTACCTAAAACCCAACTATGATGTTTTACTGAAGCAATAAATTCTTCTGGATTTTCTAAGAAACCTTCTTTAGTTAAAAAAGACCAAAATTGTTTTGAAGTTTCGTATTGCGAACAAATATCGATTGCCTTTTTTATAGAGATTGATCCGTCTTTATTTTCTGGACAATAATTTAATTCACACAAAGCAGAATGACCAGTACCTGCATTATTCCAAGCAGCAGAACTTTCTTGAGCAACTTTGTCTAACCTTTCTAAAATTAAAATTTCTTTCTTAGGATCTAAAAGTTTAGTAATTAATGCCAAAGTAGCACTCATAATTCCACCACCAACACATATTAAATCGTATTCTTTTTTTAATTTCATAAAGTTTTTTTTAGAATTTACAAATTTTAAATTACTAATAAGCATCAACATCTATAATAAACCGAATAGGTCTAAAATCTTTTACAGCTTCAAAGGTGTTTCTAATTTTAGTAATCTGATTTTTAGTATTTACCAAACTTTGTTTAGGCGGAATCTTTATAACAATATTTTTAATGTATTGATTTCTTATTCTTGAAACTGCCGGCGCCGTTGGTCCTAAAACATTTTCGCCAAATGAAGTGTACAATGCTTTAAAAAGCCAGTTAACACCAGAATCTACTTTGTTATAATCTTTATGTTTTAGCGTAATTTTTATAAGTCTGTAATACGGCGGATATTTATATTGCCAACGTTCTTGCAATTGTTCTTTATACATTTCTGTATAACTTGTAGTAGAAACTTGTTGTAATATTTGGTGATAAGGGTTATAGGTTTGAATAGCTACATTTCCTTGTTTTTTACTTCTACCTGCTCTACCAGAAACTTGCACCATCATATCGTAAGCACGCTCATGTGCTCTAAAGTCTGGAAAATTTAACATGGTATCTGCATTTAAAATTCCTACTAAAGAAACGTTTTCAAAATCTAAACCTTTAGAAAGCATTTGTGTACCAACCAATATATCTATTTCTTTTGCTTCAAAAGCGCCTATTATTTTTTGATAACCGTATTTACCACGTGTTGTGTCTAAATCCATTCTACCAATTTTATAGTCTGTAAATAGTTCTTTCAATTCTATTTCGATTTGTTCTGTACCAAAACCTTTTGTGTCTAAAGTGTTACTGCCGCAAGCACCACAACTATTTGGCATTGCTCTTTGGTAATTACAATAATGACATCTTAACTCGTGTTTAAATTTATGATATGTTAAAGTAACATCGCAATTTGGGCATTCTGGTGAAACACCACAAGTTTTACATTCTACAACTGGAGAATAGCCTCTTCTATTTTGAAATAAAATAACTTGTTCTTTCTCTTCTAAAGCTTCTTTTATTAACAAAAGCATTCTATCAGAAAAATGCCCAGTCATTTCTTTTTTCTTATGCTTTGTCTTAACATCTATAAGCTCTATTTTTGGCAATTGTACATTACCATGGCGTCTATTTAAAGAAACAAAACCATATTTATTTTGAGTAGCATTAAAATAAGATTCTAAAGATGGTGTTGCAGAACCTAAGAGTATTTTTGCCTTATGTATTTTAGCTAAAACAATAGCTGCATCTCTTGCATTGTATCTTGGTGAAGGCTCGAATTGTTTATAAGAAGTTTCGTGTTCTTCATCTACTACAATCAATCCTAAATTAGAAAAAGGTAAAAAAACAGATGATCTAGCACCTAATACGATTCTTGCTTTAGGCTTGTTATTTAAAACATTATTCCATACTTCTACTCTTTCGTTTATAGAATATTTAGAATGAAATACAGAAATTTGTTCGCCAAAATAAAATTGCAAACGTGTTATAATTTGTGTTGTCAATGCAATTTCTGGTAATAAAAATAAAACCTGTTTGCCTTGATCTAAAACTTCTTGAATTAGCTTTGTATAAACTTCTGTTTTACCAGAACTTGTAACGCCATGTAAAAGTGTAACATCTTTTGATTTAAAAGTTTCTTTTATTTCTAAAAGTGCTTTCGATTGGAACTCATTTAAGACTTTTAAATCGTTTGTATCTCCTTTAAACTGAACTCTATCAGTTTGAATGTGATAAAACTCAAAAATATTTTTATCTACTAAAGATTTTAATATTGATGAAGAAACATTTGCAGACGTTTCTAAATCTTTAGATTTTATAGGTTTTTTTGATGTTGCTAATTGAAAGAAGGTTAAAACAGCTTCTCGTTGTTTTTTTGCTCTAGATAAATCTTCTAATAATTTGTTTAGAGCAGTATCTGAATTATATGCAGAGTTTAATCGTACATATTTTACCAATTTGGGTTTGTATTGCTCGTAAATTTCTTCTTTAATATAAATTGCAGATTTTTTTATTAAAGAATTTACAATTGGCATTACTTTCTTTTTACCAAGAATAGCAACTACTTGGTGTATTGTTAATTGAGATTGATGATGTAGCGCTTCGAAAATTAAAAACTCATCATCTGCTAAAATAGTATCGTCTGTAAAAGCCTCATTTTTAAAAAGTATTGTTTCACTTTCTAATAAAAAAGCCGATGGTAACGATGCTCTATATACATCTCCCAAAGAGCACATGTAATAATTAGCAATCCATTGCCAATGTTGCAATTGTAGCTCATTTACAATTGGTGTTTCATCTAATATCTGATGAATTTCTTTAGCTTCATATAATGTAGGTGCATTGTTATGAATATTAAATACCAAACCTGTATACATTTTGGTTTTACCAAAAGATACAGCTACTCGCATACCTTTTTGTAAAAAATTGGCTTCATCTTCTGTAACCAAATAAGTAAATGTCTTCTGAATAGGAATTGGTAAAATAACGTCTATAAAATGCATAGAATCTAGAATTCGCTAATTATAATTTAATTATTACTATAGCATCAAAACTAATAAAAAATAGAACTAAAATAAGAAAGCAATTCCTTTTTTTAATTCTAAATTTTACTGTTTAATATGTTTAGCCCTGATTGTAGCGTTTGTTTGAGCTCTTTTTGAGTTACGAAAAAAAAGCGAGTGCGAAAAGCAGGAAATAGCTTCTAAAAATTACTCTTCAGAAATGTCTTCTTGTTTACGTTCTTTAAATTTACGGGTTCCTTCGTACAATTCGTATTTCACAAACTTACAATCTAAATCTCCGTTTTTAAGAGCGATTCTCTTAGAGGTTCTTAAACCTACACATTTTAGAGCATCTGTATCTGAAGTGATTAACCAAGCCGTAGAACCAGGATAATTGTGTTTTAAAGTGTCACCAATTTTTTTGTAAAACTCTTCTGTATCGATGTTTAATCTTTCGCCATATGGCGGATTGAATAGAATTGTTGTGTTACCAAAAACTTCTTTCGTTGAATTAAAAAAGTTTACATGATGTACACCTATAAACTCATCTAAATTTGCACTTTCTATATTTGCTTTTGCTTTTTGAACTGCAGATGGCGCTTTATCGAAACCCATAATTTTAAAGTGAGAACTTCTAATTTTCTTTAACAATGCATCTTGAATGGTAAAGTACAAATCTTCATCATAATCTTTCCAATGCTCAAAAGCAAAGAGTTTTCTGTTAATATTTGCAGGAATATTATTGGCAATCATTGCTGCCTCTATTAAAATTGTACCAGAACCACACATTGGATCAATAAAGTTCTCATCACCTGTATAACCAGATAATAATACCATTCCGGCTGCTAAAACTTCATTAATTGGTGCAATGTTCGTAGCGGTTCTATAACCTCTTTTATGTAAAGAATCTCCAGATGAATCTAAAGAAACCGTTAACCAATCTTTCTGAATGTGAACGTGTACTTTAACATCTGGGTATTTTAAATCTACATTTGGTCTTTTATGATATTTATGACGAAAATAATCTGCAATTGCATCTTTAGATTTTAAAGAGATATAATGAGAGTTTGATGTAAAATTTTTAGAATTTACTACAGCACCAATTGCAAAAGTACCATCGGCATCTAAATAGTTTTCCCATTTTATTTTTTGAATAGCTTCATATAAATCTTCTTCATCATAAATTTTACAAGTCTTTATTGGCTTTAAAATTCTAACAGCCGTTCTTAAAGCAATATTGGCTTTGTACATAAAACCTGTATCTCCTCTAAAAGAAACACTTCTTACTGCTTCTTTAACATCTTGTGCTCCTAACTTTTTAAGTTCGTCTGCCAACACACCTTCTAAACCAAAAAGTGTTGTTGCTGTCATTTTAAAATCTCTATTCATACTTGTAAAATTGTATGCAAAAATACATTTAATTGTTAGAATGATGTTATTAGAATACGGAAGTTTTAAATTAATAATTAAATTATATAATAGACAATTAAACATTTAATTTTAATTTAAAATACTTTGTTAAAATTTCATTTTACAGAATGTAAGTTTTAATTACTTTTACAGACTCAAAGCACTTATGAAAACAAAAGATTGGTTTACAGATTGGTTTAATACAAAGTATTACCACATTCTTTACAAGGATAGAAATAACTCTGAAGCACAACTATTTATTAAAAATATTACTACTTATTTAAATATTGATAAGAAAAGTACTGTTTTAGATATGCCGTGTGGTAAAGGAAGGCATTCTGTATATTTAAATTCTTTAGGTTATAATGTAACCGGAGCAGATTTATCTGAAAACAGTATTAAGTACGCAAAAAAGTTCGAAAATGATACGTTAAGTTTTAAAGTACACGATATGCGTGTTAATTTAGACGATACATATAACGCTATTTTTAATCTTTTTACAAGTTTTGGCTATTTTGATGATGATAAACAAGACATTTTAATTCTTAAAAACATTAAAAGTGCGTTAACTAAAAATGGCCTTTTTGTTTTTGATTTTTTAAACGCAAATAAAGTAAAAGCCAATTTAGTTACACAAGAAACTAAAACAGTAGAAGGTATTACTTTTGATATTAAAAGAGAAATCGTTAACGGATTTATCTTAAAACATATTTCTTTTGTTGATGATGGTAAAAATCACGCATATACAGAAAGAGTAAAATTTTTAGATTTAGAAAAAATGACTTCTTATCTAGACGCTGTTGGTTTTACAATTATTGAAACTTTTGGTGATTATAGTTTAAATAATTTTGATGCTGATAATTCTAATAGATTAATTATTGTAGCTAAATGATAAACATCTTATTAATATCTTCAGTTTTAATTGGTTCTTTATTAGTTTTTGTAATAAAACCAAGTACCAAAATAGTTCGATTATTGTTAGCTTTTAGTGGTTCTTACTTGCTCTCTGTAACTATATTACATTTGTTGCCAGAAGTTTATGAAACGACTACAGATCCTAAAAAAATAGGAATTATTATCCTTTTTGGAATAATTTTGCAATCGATTTTAGAATCTTTTTCTAAAAGAGCAGAACATGGTCATATTCACATTCATACAGACGGCAAAAAGTTTCCCACCTTATTATTTTTAAGTTTATGTTTACATGCATTTTCCGAGGGTTTGCCTATAAATCATTCTGATGATAATTTACTTTGGGCAATTGTAGTGCATAAAATACCAATTGCCATTGTACTTACTACCTTTTTAGTAAATACAAAGTACAGTAAAAAAACTATTTTTGGGTTTCTCTTTTTCTTCGGATTAATGAGTCCGTTAGGAGTTTTAATAGGAAATAAAATAGGTTTTTTCACAGATTATTATGCGGAAATTATCGCTTTAATAATCGGAATTTTCTTACACATTTCAACTATTATTCTATTTGAAAGTTCAGAAAATCATAAATTTAATATACAAAAGTTTACAGCAATTCTTTTAGGAATCTTACTTACTATTTTTACGCTATAAAAAAAGCCTATTTCAAAGAAATTAATTCTTAAAAATAGACTTAAAAATATTGTAATTAAGTTGATTAATTACCTACTTCATTTATAAATTTAATACGCATTAAACGTAATTCATCCTCATCATAGTCACCATCAAATTCATCTAAAGCTTCTTGTATTTTATCAGTTTCTGCTTCCATGAAATAATCATAGATTTCTTCTTGTTGGTCTTCATCTAGAACATCATCTAAAGCATAATTAATATCTAGCTTTGTACCAGAAAAAATAATTGCTTCCATTTCTTTGATTAGTTCTGTCATTTCTAGACCTTTCGATTTCGAAATATCTTCTAAAGGAAGTTTTCTATCTGTATTCTGAATGATATATAACTTTATTCCAGAATTTGTACCTGTACTTTTTACAATTAAATCGTCTGGTCTTAAAATTTCATTTTCTGTAACATAGTTAGAAATTAATGCTACAAATTCTTTACCAAATTTTCTTGCTTTACCTTCTCCTACTCCGTGAACTGTAGAAAGCTCTTCTAAATTAATAGGATATTTTAGAGCCATATCATCTAATGACGGATCTTGAAAAACAGCAAACGGAGGAACACCTTGTTTATTAGCTACTTTTTTACGTAAATCTTTTAAGAGTTTAACCAATGTAGCATCTGTTGCAGCACCAGCAGACTTAGCATTTGTAATTATTGTATTGTCATTTTCTTCAGAATAAGAATGATCTTCTGTCATCATAAAAGAAACTGGTTTTTCTAAAAAGCTTTCTCCTTTTTTAGTTAATTTTACGACTCCGTATTGTTCTATTTCTTTTTTGATAAAGTTTACAACTAAAACTTGTCTAACCAAAGCCATCCAATAAGCTGCTTTTTTCTCTTTACCAATTCCAAAAAATGGTTGTAAATGTGTTTTATGAGAAGTTAATAATGCATTTTCTTTACCTATTAAAGTATTTACAACTTCTTTAGATTTGTATTTTTGCATTGTATTTTTAACAACTGATAACAGTTTAATTACATCTTCTTTTGCTTCGTGTTTTTTCTTCGGATTTCTAGAATTATCATCCATATCGGCTCCTTCACCGTTTATTTCATCAAAATCTTCACCAAAATAATGTAATAAATATTTACGTCTATTCATAGAAGTTTCGGCATAACCTACAACTTCTTGTAACAAAGCATGACCAATTTCTTGTTCTGCTACTGGTTTACTAGACATAAATTTTTCTAACTTTTCTATGTCTTTATAAGAATAAAAAGCCAAACAATAACCTTCACCATCATCTCTACCTGCTCTACCAGTTTCTTGGTAATAGCTTTCTAAACTTTTAGGAATATCGTGGTGTATAACAAATCGAACATCTGGCTTGTCAATTCCCATTCCAAAAGCTATGGTAGCAACCACAATATCACAATCTTCCATCAAAAACATATCTTGATGTTTTGCTCTTGTTTTTGCATCTAAACCAGCATGATAAGGAACAGCATTTAAACCATTAACTTGTAATATTTGAGCTACTTCTTCTACCTTTTTTCTACTTAAACAATATATAATACCAGATTTGCCAATTCTTTGTTTTACAAAACGAATAATATCTTTTTCTACTTCTTTGGTTTTTGGCCTAACCTCGTAAAATAAGTTTGGTCTATTAAAAGAAGCTTTAAATCTATTGGCATCTGTTATACCCAAAGTTTTTAAAATGTCTTCTTGTACTTTTTCAGTAGCTGTAGCAGTTAAACAAATAACAGGTACATTATCTATAGCTTTAATTATGTGCTTTAAATTTCTGTATTCAGGTCTAAAATCGTGCCCCCATTCAGAAATACAATGCGCTTCATCTATTGCTACAAAAGAAATTTTTTGAGTTCTTAAGAATAAAACATACTCTTCTTTAATTAAAGATTCTGGTGCTACGTATAAAAGTTTTGTAACTCCGTTAGAAATATCGTCTTTAACTTTTGCTATTTCTGTTTTGTTAAGAGAAGAATTTAATACATGGGCAACACCATTATTTTCTGAAATACCTCTAATGGCATCTACTTGATTTTTCATTAAAGCAATTAACGGAGAAACTACAATTGCTGTACCTTCTTGCATTAATGCAGGTAGTTGATAACATAGAGATTTACCACCTCCTGTTGGCATAATAACAAAAGTATTATTACCATTTACAATACTATTAACAACTTGCTCTTGTAAGCCTTTAAATTTATTGAATCCAAAGAACTTTTTTAGAGGGCTATGTAAATCCATTTATAAAAATATTCGTTTAACGTTAAAAACAAAATACAAACCTTTATATAGTTTGATGAAACTATTTTTTGTAGTAAATTTGCCTGTTTCTTATATCTAAAGATATAACTTTTTTTTGTTTTAATAAAATACAAAACTATTGAAAAAAATTAATACGATACTACAAACCGCAAAAGAAACTATCTTATTGGAAAGTAGTGCAATTGCGAATTTAGCAAATTTATTAGATGATAACTTCGAAAATGCCGTTAATTTTATATTAAATGCAAACGGAAGGGTCATAATTACAGGAATTGGCAAAAGCGCAAATATAGCAAACAAAATTGTAGCAACTTTTAACTCTACAGGTACGCCTGCAATATTTATGCATGCAGCAGATGCAATTCATGGAGATTTAGGAAACGTACAAGAAAATGATGTAGTTATTTGTTTGTCTAAAAGTGGTAATACTCCAGAAATTAAAGTATTGGTTCCCTTAATCAAAAATTATGGTAATAAAATTATTGCTATAACAGGTAACGTTGATTCCTTTTTAGGTAAAAATGCCGATTTCCCTTTAAATACTTTTGTAGAAAAAGAAGCTTGTACAAATAATTTGGCGCCAACAACTAGCACAACAGCACAATTGGTTATGGGAGATGCATTAGCTATGTGCTTGCAAGATTTAAGAGGTTTTTCTAGCAAAGATTTTGCTAAATATCATCCAGGAGGTGCTTTGGGTAAACGTTTATACCTAAGAGTTTCTGACTTAATTGCAAATAACCAAGTTCCTAAAGTAAATAGCACAGATTCAATTTCAAAAGTTATTGTAGAAATATCAGAAAAAAGATTAGGTGTTACAGCTGTTTTAGAAAACGAAACGTTGGTAGGTATTATTACTGATGGCGATATTAGAAGAATGCTTAGTAAAACAACAGACATAAACCATTTTACGGCAAAAGACATTATGGGTAAAAGCCCAAAAACTGTTTTAGAAAACGCAATGGCTATCGAGGCTTTAGATAAGTTAGAAAACAATAGTATTACTCAAATTTTAGTAATAAACGATAAAAATGAATATGTTGGTGTTGTACATTTACATGATTTAATTAAAGAAGGAATTTTCTAATGGCAGAAGAACAAAAAGAAATGTCTTTTCTAGGACATTTAGAAGAATTAAGATGGCATTTGGTAAGAAGTGCATCAGCAATATTTATTATCGGAATTTTATTATTCATTTTTCAGAAAGAAGTCTACGAATACTTTTTACTAGCGCATAGAAAACCAGATTTTATAACCTATCAGGTTTTTTGTGACTTTTTTAATTTCTTAGGATTAGATAGTACTTTTTGTAACGTAAAATTTAATGATAATTTAATCAGTTTAAAACCAACACAACAATTAATGAATGCTATTTGGTCTTCATTAATTTTAGGAATAATACTTGCATTTCCTTATTTATTATGGGAATTGTGGCGTTTTATTGCACCAGGATTAACAGAAAGAGAAATTAAAAATTCGAGAGGTTTTATTTTTATAGCTTCATTTTTATTTTTCTGCGGAATCGCATTTAGCTTTTATGTAATTGCGCCTATTTCAATTCATTTCTTGTACAATTATCAAATTACAGATTTAATTCAGAATAATTTTACAATGGATTCTCATATTGGTTTGGTTACGAATATGTTATTAGGAATTTCAATTTTATTCGAATTACCTGTTCTAATTTATTTTTTAACTAAAATAGGATTGGTAACTCCAGAATTTTTAAAAAAATACAGAAAACATGCGTTAGTAGTTGTACTAATATTAGCAGCTATTATTACGCCTCCAGATATTGCTAGTCAAGTTATTGTAGCAATTCCGATACTTATCTTATATGAAATAAGTATCAAAGTTTCAAAAATGGTGATCAAAAAACAATTAAAAGATGCACAAAAAAGTCCAAGAATTTAACGACTACCGTTCTAAAATGAACAAGAAAATTTTAGATTCTGATAATAAAGTAATTAAAAGAATTTTTAATTTAGATACAAATGCTTTTAAAGAAGGGCATTTACCAGTAAAAACAAAAGAACTATTAGGTTTAGTTGCTTCTGCAGTTTTAAGATGTGATGATTGTATTCAATATCATTTAGAGTCGGCTAAAGAAAACGGAGTAACAACAGAAGAAATGATGGAAACAATGTCTATTGCCAACTTAGTTGGTGGTACAATTGTTATACCTCATTTAAGAAAAGCAGTAGAATATTGGGAAATGTTAGATGAAAAAGAGTAACTGTTTAAGATACCTTTAATAATAATAAAGTAGTTTTTTACTACTTTTAACAAACCCAAAAACTACATATTTAAAATATGATTTTAAGAGCAGATAACATTCAGAAAATCTACGGAAGTAGAAAAGTTGTAAAAGGTATTTCTTTAGAAGTACAACAAGGAGAAATTATAGGTTTATTAGGTCCTAACGGTGCAGGTAAAACTACTTCTTTTTACATGATTGTTGGTATGATTAAACCAAATGCTGGTAAAATATTTTTAAATGATGAAGAAATAACCCAAGATGCCATGTATAAACGTGCGCAAAAAGGGATTGGATATTTAGCACAAGAAGCTTCTGTTTTTAGAAAACTTTCTGTAGAAGACAACATTATGTCTGTTTTACAATTTACAGGTCGTTCTAAAAAAGAACAAAAGATAAAATTAGAATCTTTAATAGAAGAATTTAATATTGGTCATGTTCGTAAAAACAGAGGTGATTTATTATCTGGTGGAGAAAGAAGAAGAACAGAAATTGCTCGATGTTTAGCTTCAGACCCTAACTTTATTCTTTTAGACGAGCCCTTTGCAGGTGTAGATCCTATTGCTGTAGAAGATATACAAAGTATTGTAGCGCATTTAAAAGATAGAAATATTGGAATTTTAATTACAGATCATGATGTACAAGCAACTTTAGCTATTACAGATAAGACTTATTTAATGTACAACGGAAGTATTCTTAAAGAAGGAACACCAGAAGAACTTGCTGCTGATGAAATGGTAAGAAAAGTATATTTAGGTAAAGATTTTGAGCTTAAAAAACGTAAAGTTTTTTAAGACAAACCTTATTCTATAAAAAAAGCATCAATTTTAAATTGATGCTTTTTTAGAATTTGATATGAGCGATAATAAAACATAAATTGTTATTATTAAAGGAATCGATAAATATTGTAAACTGATAATCATTATAATTGATATCAACAAAAATAAATATTTAACGATATTATTTTTAATTGCATAATTTTTAAATTTCAAAGAAAATAAAGGTAGTTCTGCATTCATTAAATAGGTTAATAAAAGTGTAATCGTTATTAAAAAGTAATTATTTCTAATAAGATCATTTACAAATTCTAGATCAGAATATTCTAAAATTAATGGTAATGAAATTACAAATAAACTCATTGCAGGTGTTGGTAATCCTATAAAAGATTCAGATTGTCTTGTATCAATATTAAATTTTGCTAATCTGTAGCATGCGCCTAAAGTTAGTATCAATCCCACAAACGGAATTATAGTTGGTAAGTTAAATTCATCAATAAATGTATCTGAACCAATTACCTTGTCTCCTATTAACTTAAACATTATAATTCCTGGCACAACACCACTAGTTACCATATCTGCTAAAGAATCTAGTTGTTTTCCCAATTCTCCAGAAACGTTTAATAAACGAGCAGCAAAACCATCAAAAAAATCAAAAAAGATACCTAAAACCACGAATAAACCTGCAGATACAAAGTTGTTATTAACAGCTAAAATGGTTGCAATTGTTCCGCAAAATAAATTACCTAATGTTAGTAAGTTAGGAATGTGTTTTTTCATTATAAAATTTGATTAGAAGGCTAAAATAATAAATCCTAATTTGGTAATTTTCTAAAATTATCAATATTTTATGTATTTTTAAAAATTATCATACAAATCATTAAGAATGCCAATATTAAAATCGGACTTCTCTCCTACTTTACCTTTTAAAAACGGACATTTTAATACAATTTATCGTCCTTTATTTTCTAAGGAAACATGTACTTATTCTCGTAAAAGAATTTCTACTTGGGATAATGATTTTATCGATTTAGATTTTTCTAAAGTTGGTTCTAAAAATTTAGTATTGTTAATTCATGGTTTAGAAGGAAGTTCTCAATCAAAATATATTATTTCTTCTGTAAATCATTTAAATAGTAAAGGTTTAGACACTGTTTCGTTAAATTTAAGAAGTTGTAGTGGTGAAGATAATTTACTTTTAGACACTTATCATAGTGGTAAAACCGAAGATGTGGATTTTGTAATTAAACATATTACTACCAACTATAATTACGATTCAATAGTAATTATAGGTTTTAGTTTGGGCGGAAATTTAACTTTAAAATATTTAGGAGAATATCAAGAAAAACTATCTAACATTGTTAAAGGTGGAATTGCTGTTTCTGTACCAATTGATATAACTACTGCAGAAAAAGAATTAGACAAATTTAAAAATAGATTATATGTAGAAGTATTTTTTAAGACTTTAAAAAGTAAAATTTTAGATAAAGCGAATAAATTCCCAGAGTTTCAATTAGATAAAGAACGCTTAAAAAAAGCAACAAAGTTTAAACATTTAGAATATTTATATACAGTACCTGTTTTTGGCTTTAAAAATCCAGAAGATTATTGGGAAAAAGCTAGCTCTAAACCTTATTCTTCTAAAATAGATAGACCAACTTTACTTTTAAATGCTAAAGATGATACTTTCTTGTCTGCAGAATGTTACCCAAGAAAAGAAGCGATTAAATCTCGTAATTTTTATTTAGTAATTCCAGAATTTGGTGGTCATTGTGGTTTTATGAGTTCCTTTAAAACAGAAGAAAATAATTGGCTAGAAACCAAAATAGCTTCTTTTATCGAAGAAAAAATTCAAATATAACTTTATGAAACAATATCTTACTAAAACTAATGTTATTTTAATAGGATTTAAGATATTTGTTACAGAAAAAATTATGTCATTTGAAATATAAAATTTTACTTTTTTTCTTGTTCTTAACAGTATTAACAAACGCGCAGGCATTTAGAAATTACTCTAATGAATTTTTAAATATTGGTGTAGATGCTGCTGCTTTAGGTAAAAGTAAAGCTGTTGTAGCTACTACAAATAACGTTAATGCAACTTACTGGAATCCTGCAGGTTTAGTTGGTATCGAAGATTATCAAGGTTCTTTAATGTATGCCTCATATTTTGCAGGAATTGCAAACTATAACCATGCGGCTTTTGCAATGCCTATAGATAAAGAAAGTGCTTTAGGAGTTTCTGTTATTCGATTTGGTGTAGATGATATTTTAAATACAACTCAGTTAATTGATAGCGACGGAAACATAGATTTTAACAGAATTAGTTTATTTTCTGCGGCAGACTATGCGTTTAATTTAGCTTATGCTAGAAACTTAATTTTTAAAGATGTTAAGTTAGGCGTTAATGCAAAAATTGTAAGAAGAACAATTGGTGATTTTGCTTCTTCGTGGGGATTTGGTTTTGATATTGGTCTTCAATTTGAAAGAAATAATTGGAAATTTGGTTTAATGGCCAGAGATATAACTACAACTTTTAATAGTTGGGCTATAAATGAAGAAGAATTTGAAAAAATTAGAAATGCAATTCCTGGTCAAAATCAAGAATTACCACAAAATACAGAAATTACAAAACCAAAACTACAACTAGGTGTTGCCAGAGATTTTAAAATTGGCCGATTTTTTAATTTACAAACAGAAGTAGATTTAAATATAAGATTTGCAAGAACAAATGATATCTTCTCTTCGAATGCAGGAAGTATAGATCCGGCAATTGGGTTGCAATTAGATTATGAAAATATTGTTTATTTAAGAGCTGGTGTTGGTAATTTTCAATATCAAACAGAATTTGATGGCTCTAAATCTTTAAACACACAACCAAATTTTGGTGTTGGATTTAATTATAAAGGAATTCATGTTGATTATGCTTTAACTAATATTGGTAGTGTCGGAAACGCTTTGTATTCTAATATCTTTTCTATTACCATAGATTATAATTTACTTAGACCTTAATATATTATGATAAAAAAACTACGTATAGTTCTTCCTATCTTTTTATTATTATTTAAAATTAATCATGCTCAGAAATTATCTACTTTCTCAGAAATATCTATTGTTACAGCAGGTCCTGGTAAAGAGTTATATGAGAAATTTGGTCATTCTGCAATTAGAATTAAAGACCCATCTTTAAATTTAGATGTTATTTATAACTATGGAATATTTGATTTTGATAAACCTAATTTTCTATTAAATTTTGCTCACGGTAATATGTACTACCTATTGGCTAAATATGATTTTGTCTATTTTTTTAATAGTTACATGAAAGATAAGCGTTGGTTAAAACAACAGGTTTTAAATTTAAATACATCCGAAAAACAGCAAGTCTTTTTATATTTAGAAAAAAATGCTCTAAAAGAAAACGCAACATATTTATACGATCCTTTTTTTAATAATTGTGCATCTAAACTTAAAGATATTACTCTTGAAGTTTTAAAAGAAAATTTAATTTTAGAAAGTAATGAGATAGAAAACAATAAAACATTAAGACAATTAATGAACAACGAAATTACCTGGAATACTTGGGGTAATTTTGGAATTAATTTAATTGCTGGTACTATCTTAGATAAAGAAAGAAATCAAATTGCCTACACTTATTTACCTGATTATTTGTACAAAACATTTAAGAATGCAAAAATTAAAAGAAACGGAAGAATTGTAAACTTAGTTAAACGCGAAGATGTTTTATTAAATTATAAAGAAGTTCAAAATAATAACTTTATTGTAAGTCCGATTTTTATTTTTTCTGCTCTTTTAATTATGGTTTTATTTATAACTATTAAGAATATTAAAAATAACAAAAGATCTAAAGTTTTAGATTTTTTAATCTTCTTTATAACTGGTTTAATAGGTTTAATTTTAACCTATCTATGGTTATTTTCATCGCACACAACTGCTCCAAATAATTTTAATGTATTGTGGGCATTTATCCCTAATATTATTATTGCATTTTTATTATTAAGAAAATCGGTAAAACTTTGGATGAAAAATTATTTAAAAGTAGCAATAGTTTTATTGAATCTCGTTCCATTATTATGGATATTAGGTTTACAAAGCTTTACAGTAACTTTAATTCCTATTTTAATATTATTAAATATTAGATATTTCTATTTACTAAAAAACTTATTGCCCTCGGTAAAATAAGATTGTTGTAATGGTTTTAATTAAGATTTTAAAATCAAGAAAAGCACTTCTTTCTTTTATATAATACAAGTCGTATCTAAGTTTTATTTCTTGTTCTTTAATTGTATTTGCATACGGGTAATTTACCTGAGCCCACCCCGTTAATCCAGGTCTAACAATATTTCTTATAGAGTAAAACGGAATTTTGTTTTCTAAATCGTTTACAAATTCTGGTCTTTCTGGTCTAGGACCAATAATTCCCATATCCCCTTTTAAAATGTTATAAAATTGAGGAACTTCATCTAATCTTGTATGTCTTAAAAACTTGCCGAAAGTTGTAATTCTTGTATCATTTTTTTGAGCCCAAACTGCACCATTGTTCTCTGCATTTGTAACCATAGACCTAAGTTTATAAATCTTAAAAATCTTACCATTTTGCCCTACTCTATCTTGAGAATAAAAAAGAGGACCACGATTTGCAAAAATATTTCCTATTAAAATTATAGGAAAAACAACTAAAAAAGCCATCAAACCAATTAAAGCAATAAAAATATCTGTTACTCTTAAGCCAAATAAATAAAACCTATTCGTATTGTTTTTACTAAAATTAATATGCTTATAAAAATTAAGTTCTAAATATTCTTTAGGAACTCTTAAGTTTATTTCTTCATAAAAAGACTCGTAACTTGCAATATTATATCCTTTTTGAAAAAGAAAAATCAACTCTTTATTTAAAGATTCTAAAACTTCATCAGATAAACCATCTTTAGAAACTACAATCTCATTTATACTATTATCTGTAAAAAATTCTGAAAGATTTTCAGTTTCAACATTTCTAAAACCATCAACATTATCGATTTCTTTATCAGAAAAATAGGCTTTAAGGTTATGAAAATTATCCTTTTGAATTTTTTTTAACATCCCTTTTATCTTATCAGATTTACCAATAAAGATGACAGTTTTAAAATACTTTGGAGAAAATATTAACTGAATGTATAAAAACCTCCAAACAACAATTGGTATTGCAAGAATTAAAAAAAGATAGACAATTTGAAGTCTATTATTAGGTAAAATAGGTGATAAAAATGGTGTAAAAACGTAAAATATTGTTGTTGCAAAAGCAGTAACAACGATACTTCTAAGTACCAAATATCTGTTATTAGAAATGTTTAAATTAAATAATTGAAAAATTTCTCCAAAAATTAAATAATATGTAATAAGTAAAAATGCCCATACAAGTAAACTATTACTATAAAAGTTAAAATAACTAAAATTCAATATTTCAAAAGAAAAATACAAGCTAGTAATAATAACTATTGTATCTATTATTCTAAGCAAAATTTTACGCTCAGAAATATTAAAATATTTTTTTTGATTCATTAAAATAGTTTATTAAAAACATTGCACGAAAGATAAAAAAATGATTTAACATATGACATTTTTTCAATATTTTTAAATAGATAGAAGTTCCACTTAAGCATTTCAAATTTATTATTAGAAATAGACTGGTTTCTTAATCTATAGTGTGCTAAAATTTCTGGAATACCAAAGGCGTGTTCTTCAATTTTTAAAATTTTTAACCACAGTGCATAATCTTGCCTTTTTCTAACATTTGGCATGTAAATTTTGCCCAATTTATTAGCATTATAAATTACCGTTAAACATCCAATTCGATTAGAATAAAGCATGTTTTTATAATTTAGAGTTGGTCTACAAATAAAGTTTTTAATTGGTTTTTCTGATGTTTCGTTTATAGTGCTGTAAGAGGTGTGTGTGAAATTATAATTGTTTTGAATCATAAATTCTATTTGAAGCTCTAATTTGTTAGGCAACCAAATATCATCACTATCTAAAAAAGCTATAAATTCACCATTTGCTATATCTATTGCAGTATTTCTTGCTATTGCTGTTCCAGAGTTTTTAGCTAATTTATGTAGCATAATCCTGCTGTCTTTCGCGATAAAACTTTCTATTAATTTATTGCTGCCATCCGTAGAACAATCATCAACAATAATCATTTCCCAATTTTTATAGGTTTGATTTAAAACACTAATTATGGTTTTTGATATAAAAGCTGATGAATTATAACTAGGTGTAATTATAGAAACTAAATTATTCATTTATGATAGAAATAAAGTTTTTTAATTTGCCGTTAGATTTTTTTAACTCTGTATCTGTTTTAATTTCGAATTCTATATCATCTTTAAAATGTCGCTTAATTTCTTTACACAGCTTTTGCTGAAGTTCTGCTTCGATTTGATTCTGAATTAAAAACACCAATTTACCTTTTTCCTCTTGTAAAACTTGATAGTTTAAATTTATATTTTCTTTTTTTGAAATATTTTTAAAAATGTAATACAAATATAAACTAGGATACATATTTTCTTTCCCGTAAATATTTTCTCCTACTCTACCTGTTATTTCTTTAATAATTAAATGTTTTTTACCACAAGTACATTTCTCATTTCTTGGTGCCAAAGAAATATAATCGCCTAACTTATATCTAATAATAGGAAATGATGTTAATTGCAGATTCGTTACTAAAATCTCGTTGTTAACTTCCTCAACATAAACACCTTCCATGTTTATGTGAATATTTCCTTTATTACATTCAAAACCTATAATTCCGGCTTCTGTAGCGCCATATTCACTAACCATTTTTAATCCGAAAGCTTTTTTTATTTCCTTTTGATATGAATCAAAGATTTTTTCTGATGTACCTTTAACTAATTTTAAATTTTTAGGTTTTTCTAAATTTAGTTTATTGATTAACACAGCAGTTTGATAAATCATTGAAGAATAACCTTGAATATAAGTTGCATTTTTAGTTTTCTTAATAAAACTCTTTAGAGATTCGTCTTCAAAACTAAAGATTCTAAATCTATTTTGGAGTTTGTCTAAAAGCTTATTTTTTATTTTAGAAATAAACGAGAAATTAAATCCCCAGAAATACCCATTTCTATCCCAAGGATTAACATTATGCCAAGAATAACCACGTTGAATTGATGCTCTATTAAACGAATCTGCTTCTTCATTTCTATAAAATTTTAATGATTGACCAGAAGTACCTGATGTTGTTGCCAAAAATTGTTTACGAAACTTTAAATTGGTATGAATTTCATTAACGTTTTCAATTAATTCTTCTTTAGTCAAAACCGGAATTAACTTTAAATCATCAAGCGATTTAATTTCTTGAGTATTGACTTTAGCATATTTATCTCTATAAAAAGTAGAATTTTCTATTGCTAACTTTATTATTTCTCTAATTTTTTTTAACTGATATTCTTCTAATTGTTCTAAAGACCAATTCTCGGTAGTTTTTAAAAACTGATAGTTTTTTCTAAGAGATGGATTCCTAAAAGTTTGTCCTAAAAAGTAAATAAACTTGTATATCATCTATTTTAGTATTTCTAACCACTTTTTTCTTACTGAATTCCAGCCAAAACTTTCTACTTTTTTTCTGGCATTTATTGCTAGATTTTGATGCTTTCCTTCAACAATTAAATTGATGGCATTCGCCATTGCTTTAACATCGTTTTTATCAACTAACAAACCACTAATATTTTCTTCTATTAAATATGGAAGTCCCCCAACGTTGGTAGAAACAATTGGCAAACCCAAAGCCATAGCTTCGATAACACTAACTGGCATATTATCAAAATTAGAAGTATTTATAAATATATCAAATTCTTTAGATTTTTTATGCCACTCTTCCTTAGCCAAGAAACCTGTAATTTCAATTTTATCAATTAAATTATATTGAGTCGCAAGTTTTAAAAAATTTTGATATGATTTATCCTTTATTGGACCAATCATGCACAATGTTGCTTCTGGTAAAGATTTCAAAACTTCTTTTAATACATTTAAAGCCATTACTGGATTATAAATTTCATGAAAAGCCCTCACAAACAGTAGTTTAGGTTTTATATTTGTTCTTTTTAAAAACGGATACTTATCAATTTGAATAATGTTTGGTATTTCATCAACTACATAATTAGAATTTTCAAATTTCTTTTTTAGATACATCGAAGGCGAAACATTCTTGTAAGCATTATTAAATATTAAATTAGATAAGAATTTATTTTTTTTGAGTCTATTTGGTAAATTTCCTCCATGTAAAATAGTAATGTATTTTAATTTAAAAATTCTACAAATTTGAGAACAGATTAAAGCATAGTAAAAGTTTGTTGTACTGTAAGTATCAATAATAACAATATCTAATTTAAACCTTAGTTTTAATAAATTAACACACATATCTAACAGTCTAAAAAACTTATTTTGTTTGTTAGACGTAACAATTATATCAAAGCCTTCTGTTTTAAGAGAATCACTTAATAGTTTTAAAGTAGTTTCATTTTTAGTATTGTTATTACCTATGTAGAGAATTTTAATACTCATTATCTGCAATCATTAAATTCTCGTCTTCTGTGTTTTCTAATTCATCAATATTTGTGATATTTAACAAACTTAATGCATAAACAAATCCAGGAAGAGCAATTCTCATAGCAGAATGATTAATGGTTAAAAACCAAATCAAATAAAATGCAATTATAAATGCTTTTTGATAAGAATTCCCTTTTAAGAAATTAAATAACGGAATTGTAATTAGTGCTATTAATAAAATAAAACCTATATAACCATGTTCTTCTAACAACCGACCGACTTCATTATGTGATGCTGCAGTAATTGCTTCACCTTTTTTCATTCTTTCATATTTACCATTACCAACGCCAATGCCTAAAGGATTCTCTAAAAAATTACTCATTTGAATTTTCAAAATATCTACTCTACCTGTTGTAATATCTTTCTGGACTCCTATTGCATTTTTTCCTGTATATCGATTATTTAACATTCCATTTGTAATGTCTAGTGTATAAATCCAAATAGACAATATAAAAACCATTGCTAACATTAAGTATCTAAAAAATTTTACAAAAGATATTTTTTTATACATTAAAAAAAATATCACAAAAAAAGCAATCGAAATTATAGACGTTAAAATTCCACCTCTTGAAAAGGTTAATAAACCACGATAAGAAAAATAGATTAAAAAAATAGCATCGATATAAATTAAACCAGTTAGTTGTTTATTTGATAGGATATAAACTGTTAAAATAAACATACCTAGACCAATTGCAGTTGCAACTTGATTTGGCCCAAATCCTCCAGAGGTTTTAAAATTTGCTTCACCTCCAAATACTATTTCACTTAAATCTGGTGTCCTAAAATAAAGGTAAATTATCATAGAAAATAATGGCAACAATATAAAGTATAAAACATCCATTAATCTTTGAGCAGAAACCTTTCTTTGATAACAGTATATAGCAGAAATACCTAATACAATTGGCCCACTTAAATTAAAAATAATATTTTTTCTTATTGATTCACCTTCAGGTACTTTTGTAAAAACAATTCCTAATAATAAGAGTAAAATATAAAAGACATATTGGATAGAAAAAATTTGCTTAAATTTTCCAATAAACATTCCTAACAGTAGGTATAAAATAACAATGTACTTTCCTGTTTCATAAAAAATAAAACCACTAGTCATACGAATGTAAACTTCTGCACCAACAATATAAGCTGCAAAAAGTAACGCTTCTTCATTTTCATTTTTTGAATTAAAAATGAAATAAATAGGAGTTAAAATAATTACAAAACCAAAAATTTTTGGAAAAAAACTAAATGTACCCAAATATCCAAAAGCTAGATGAATTAATATGAATACAAGTTTATTTTGAAGAATTAATTTTATCAAAATTAAGAGCTATAAATTTTAATTATTTTTTTTAAAAAAGGTCCTATAGAATAGTTTTTCTTAATATTGATTTCATTATTTTGTCCAAACTTAATTCGATCAGTTTCTGATTTTATTAACAATTCTAATTTATCAACTAGTTGATTCATATTATTGTTTTCAATTAAATAACCCGTTTTTTTATCAATAACAACATCTGAACATTGACCAACATTTGTACAAACTACAGGCAACTTAGCTAAACCGTATTCTAAAAGAGCCAAAGGCAAACCCTCTGAATTAGATGATAAAACCCCAATATCTGATTGTAATAAAATATTTTTGATATCCATTTTAGCACCATAAACAAAAATATGCTTTTCTAAATTCAATTCTTTAATTAATACTAAGTTTTTTTGTGTATATAAATCATTCCCAAGTCTTCCTACTAAATGCAAAGTCCAATCAGGGTTATTTTTATTTAGTTTTGCAAAAGCCTCTATTAAAATTTGATGGTTTTTTTGATTTCGAAAAGCTGCCAAATGAATTATTCTCTTTCCATTTTCACCATTCAATTTTGTTTTTTCTTTTACTAAATTAAAGCACGCAAAATTATTTACAAAAAAAACATTTTTACAATATAATTTTTTTTCAGACCAGTCTTTCAACTTTACATTCACTGATATTATAGAATGCGTAAAAAATGAAAAAAGTTTTAGAAATATGCTTGATCTATCCTTCAAGTTTTCACTTTTTCCATAGTGATCATGCCATATTATTTTTAATTTAGGATTTATTACTTTTATACAAAAAGCCATAAATATTGAGGTTGCATGTGCATGAATCACTGATATGTTATTCATATTTACATATCTTTTTAATTTCATTAAAGCTTTAATATCTACCGTTTTTTTTCTATCTAAAAATATATAATTTGCTTTATTATTGATGTTTTCTGTTAATTTACCTTCTTTTCTTGTTGCACAAATATGTGAGTTTAAACCTATTTCATTTAAACCGTTGGCTATATTAACCGCTAATACTTCTGCACCACCTGTTTCTAATGAATCAATAATTTGAACAACACCTAAATTACTCATAATTATTCTCTAATTTTTTTTTAATTTCAACTTCAAATTTATCTAAAGTATACTCTTGAGACCAATTGGTTGCATTTAAAACTTTTTCTTGATATCTTTTTTCATCATTTAAATATCTTTTTATTTCAATGATAATATCTTCAATGTTAGCATCAGGTTTTAAAACACTTCCTCTTGAGCCATTACCAAGCATGTAATTTACACATGAAACATTTGATGATATTGGTAAACAACTCCAAAACATTGCTTCTGCCACAACTTTAGGCCAACCTTCAGATTTAGAAATAAACAGTAAAAAATGAGATTCTTTAAAAGCTTGTTTTACTTCAATTTTGGGTTTATTTCCATATAAAACAATGATGTTTTGAAGCGAATTTTCTTTTATGTAATTATGTATTTCAGTAAATTTATCACCATTTCCGTACATATTTAATTGTACATTAAAACCTTGTTTAGAAAGTTTTTCTATAACTTTTACACTTAACATAGGTTGTTTACCAACCGAGAAAGCGCCAACATAGATAAATTTAATTACTGATGATAAGTTTTTAGTTTTTACTATTTCTATTTCATTTTTTTTATAGGATGCTGTAAAAAAAGGAATTATATTTTTTGATTGATTTTCCCAATTTCCGTAAACCAAAACCTTACAGTTTTTTGTTAAAAAAGTATTCGATAAAATCCATTTTTGAATCTTATAACTAACAGGCTGTTTGCTGTTTGGATCCCAATTACCTGCATATTTTACTGTCTTTGGTTTAGAAGGGTAAAATATTTGAGCTAAAGCACCTAAAAGTCCAATATTACCAGGGCATCGTAAATGTATATGATCTACGTTTTTTATAAATTTTATAATTTTAAAAAAAATTAAAGGAATGTATAAAATATTATGCAATGCATATGCAATATTTTTAATATGCAGACTAGGTATTTTTTCTAATGTAACTTTAACTCCAGTATATTCACTTTCTATAGCAGTTAGTTTTTCTTTTGATATTGGTGATAAAATTTTTATTTCAGTGACATATTTAGCCCATAAATTCATCTCTCTTACATAAGGCTCATAAGCATAAATTTTGTCAGAATGCTGTTTATGAATTGCGTGCGTTATAATTCCAAATTTCATTATCTTAAAATTGATTTATAAAATGAAATATTATCTTCTAAAATACTATCAGAATCAAAACATTCTAAGATATGTTTCCTACTCTTTTCTATTAATTCTAATCTCTTTTTATGGTCTGAAAATAAATGAACTACTTTTTCACTAATATCTTCTTTAGAGTTGGGTTTAAAAAAGAGTACTGAATTAGAATTTCCTACAATTTCATTAAAGGGTTTTATATTACTTGCTATAATTGCTTTTCCCATAGCCATTCCCTCAATTAAAGTTAACCCAAAAGATTCTGATATGGAGGGATAAACGCATAATTGAGCTTCCTCTAATCTTTTAGGTAAATCCTTGTATGGAATACTACCTGTAAATTTTATATTGTGTTTATCTATGTCTTTTATTCTTTTCTTTAATAATCCTGTGTAAGAATTACCATTATTATCTACCCAATCTCTACCTATTATTTCTAAAACCACATTTGGATATTTCTTTTTTATAATTGGTATAGCATCTATTAAACTATCTATTCCTTTCTTATAACAAACCGTTCCAACAAATAACAACTTGTACAAATGTTCTTTATTATAAGAACTCTTATAAAAAGGTTGTAAATCAATACTATTATAGATGGTAGTGTAAGTAAAGTTGTTTTTTAAAAGCCTTTTTGTCTTGTAGCCAACATAATTACTTACTGCTACAAAATTATCTGCTTTTTTAAAAGATATTTTTTCTTGATAAGCTTTCCAATTATTAACTTTTCTTTGCTCTTCAGATGCAAAAAAATGGTGCCCTCCATGTAACCTAATTACTTTCTTATATGATGATTTGTAAGGAAAAAAAGCAAAATTCAATTCACTTCCTTCAATAATATCTATTTGTTTTTTTTTATGGATTTCTTTTATACATTTTAAAATTCTAATCTTATGATCGTAAAATTTTGCAAATTTCCATTTAGATATTTTTAACCTATAAACATCTATTTTATTAAGTTTATAAGTTTCATCTTCTTGAATATTATAAACTCCTAATACAGAAACCTTTATATTCTTTTCGGTCAATTGTTCTGCTAAAAACTTAATAAAAGTACCTATACCTCCATGGTCTTCATTTTTATAAGGATACTCATTTGTCAAAAAAAGAATATGCATTTTAAATAATAAATTTAATTTGTAAGATTATTCACAATATTCTTAGAAATGTTATCACTATCTAAATTTATAGTTTTTAACCATTCAGTACCTAAAGAATACTTTCGATTTATAGCTTCTTTAATAACAGAATAAATTTCTTCTTTAGAGTTTATCCAATATACAGATTGTTTTGTAGGCATCGACTTAAAATGTTGAAATTTATATATGGTATCTACATCCCAATTAAAATCTTTAACTGTATTGTAATTTAAATATGCTGCAGGTTTATTAAAAAAAGCAAAATCATGAGCCATTGTAGACCCTAAATTAATAACAAAATCTGAATGAGCGCAAATATTTGTAAGTATTTTTATGTCTTCGTAATAAGGATATAAAGTTGTCCAATTTTTAGAATTATTACTCCATGCTGGTTCTATAGGAATAACTCTATCTACATATTTCTCTAAAATATTTTTATATCTATCAGATGTGTCTACCGGGCATCTTCTGAATATAATTTGATACTCTTTTTCATGATCATTTTCCACTATGGCTTTACATATATCTTCTAAATAATTTGGATCATAAGGTGAGGTCATTAAATCATCACCAGAAAAACAAATTGTTTTCTTTTTTAAATCTAAATTATATTTTTCAAAGAAAACTTGTTTTGTTAAAATGTTATTTTTGTCCTTGTAAAAATCAAACTGAGGTGTACCTGTAACTATAATTCTATCTTCATTTATTTCTGGGTAAAATAGTTTAATTTCTTCTTTCATATACTTAGACCAAACTAAATATTTATTTGTTTTAACAGTTAATCTAGCTTTTGGTATATTATCCCAAGAATAAATTACTCCTACTGTTTTTATTCCTAATAAATTAGCAGCTTTAACTATAGGTATTGCTTTAATAGCTCTTTGATGAGTACAAAAAATAGTTTTTGGTTTTATTTTTTTTAAAAAATCTATTTCATTGTTTGAAAATTTTAGAGACAAGTTTTCGTATTTATTTTCTAACCATAAAATTCGAGAATATTTTTTACTACAAAAATTACCTAAAATTTGTACTAACTTATAAAAAAGCTTTTGTACACCTTTTTTATTATAATTCCAATTCTTTAAAATTGTAGTATTTTTTACTAATTGTGCGTTGTAGTTTAACCTAGCAAAAGCAATGGTTTCTCTAAAAAATTTATGTTTTATAGATTCTTTATAATTTTTAATTACTTTATCTTCAAAATCTATTTTATGTAGTTTTTTTACTTCATTTAGTGCATTTTCATCTAAAGAATGATATACTATTACTTTATTTTTAGACCTTAATAGTAAAGGAATAATATCAGCAAACAAATAGTTTCTAATACCTACACCATCGGGAACAACAATTAAAATACTCATAAACTATTATATTAAATCTTCTTTAGTATCTATATCTAAACTTTTTTGTTTGCTCATTTGGTAATCTAAAGTATTGTCTGTTATTAAAAGTTCTTTTTCAAGAAATTTCTTAGTTTTAATAATATAAATTGCTCCATTTGCTCTGAAAGTCTCGGGTAATATTTGCCTTGGACTAAAAGGAAAATCATTATTAATAATACCTTTTAAGAAACCATTTTTATCTAATTTAAAAGTCTTATACGGATGATGCTCTACATTACAAACACTAATTAAAGAATCTGCATTCTGTTTTTCTATTTTTTTAAAAGATGCATCAATATCTTTAGAATCTCTTAATGGAGATGTTGGTTGTAATAGAATAATGTAGTCATATTTTTTATTTTGTAAACTATTTATAGCGTGTTTTAATACAGGTTCTGTTCTGGTTGAATCTTCTGCTAAATAGTTAGGTCTTTTTAATAGCAAAACATCTTTATTTTTTTTAGCAACTTCTAGAATTTCATCACTATCAGATGATACCAGGGTATCTGTTATATAATTAGACTGTAATGCGGCATCAATAGTCCATTGTATTAATGGCTTTCCTTTGAAATTAATAATATTTTTCATAGGAATCCCTTTAGACCCTCCTCTTGCTGGAATAATTGCCAATACTTTCATTCTATAAATCTTGAAATTGTTTTTGTCTACTTACTTTCCAGAAATTTTCTCTCTTAAGTAATTCTAAAAATAAATTATCACTTTCTCCATTTCCAAATTCTATATTTTCATTGTTTTTACAACTATTTTCAATATTGTTTATTGCTTCTAATATTTGCTGCTTATTATTTGATACGTTTTTAACAGAAATAGCACTACCTCTATTATGTTGCCTAGTTCCTATGTCTATTGTAGGTATATTATAAAAAGGAGCTTCTCTTATACCTGCACTAGAATTACCAATTATAAATTGAGCCTTACTTAAAAGTTTTAAAAAATACTCAAATCTTAAAGAAGGAAAAATTTTAAATCTGTTATTATTTTCGAGTCTTTGATATTCTTTTAATATTTCTTTAGTTCCTAAATCGTTATTAGGATAAATAACAATATAGTTTTTTTTTGATGTTAGCAATGCATCTACAAAGGTGTTGGTTTGTTCTTTAATCTTATGATATTCTGTAGTTACTGGGTGAAACATTACAATTGCGAACTCTTTAAAAGGTATTTCGTAATAATCTTTAACAACTTTTAAACTTGGTAAATTAGAAGGATTCATTAAATCTAAATCGGGAGAACCAATAATATAAATAGAACTTTCTAATTCTCCCATTTGTATCAATCTTTTTTTAGCTTCTTCATTTGAAACTAAATGTAAGTGAGATAATTTACTCACAGAGTGACGAATTAGCTCATCAATGGTACCTGAAATTTCTCCTCCTTCTATATGCGAAACTAAAATATTATTTAAACTACCAACAATTGCTCCTGCTAAAGCTTCTACCCTATCTCCATGAACAACAATTAAATCTGGTTTTTGAATAGCTATATATTCAGAAAAACCTTGAATTGTTTTTGCTAATGTTCTATCCATAAACTCTGCGCCTGCATGGTTTTGAAAAGTAGCTATATTGGTAAAACCACTTTTATAAATTTCATTTACAGTAAGGCCATATTTTTCATCTAAATGCATTCCTGTAGCAAATATCTGCACGTCAAAATCTGTAGATTTTTGAGTAATTTTAATTAATGATTTAAGTTTCCCAAAATCTGCACGAGTTCCTGTTAAAAAAACTATCTTTTTCATTTATTGTCTGTAAATAGTTTTAGTGTTTGTTATTGCAATTTTATCTTTTTCTACATCTTTATTTACAAGAGTATGAGCTCCAATAACAACGTTATCTGCAATTTTATTTTCTCCTATAATAGACGAGTTACAGTACATAACTACATTATTTCCTATGACATTACCTGTTCCTTTTCCATTAATTTTATGCCCAATTGTACATCCTTGATGAATTTTAAAACCTTTACCTATTTTATTTCTACTTCCAATAACGGTAGATTGCCCATGAACTATATAAAAACCTACATCTATTTTATTATTAAAATAAATTTCACAAGAGCATAATTCTTTAAGTAACCAATGTACTTGAGGCATTAAATTATCTAGATGGTTATTATGTAATTCGTTACCTAATCGGTATAAAAAAATGGCTAATTCGTTATTATTATTAATTATCCTACATATAATTTCGTTTTCATTAATTTTTGGAAAATGATATTTTACATCTAAAATAGTACTTTTTAAAGCTCTATTAACTATGTAATTAGGTATTAAAACTGGTTTAAAAACTTTTTTTTGAAGAAATGAAATAAAATTAATAATATCAGTCATTTTTATATACAAATATCCTTTAGACTTAAATGCGTGTCATAATCAATATTTCTAATTGCTTTCTTTCCTAAAATAGAATTATAATCTTCAGCTAAAATTTCTCCTGTTCCAGGTCTTTTTACCCATAGATTATCTTTTGTAAAAGTCTCTCCTTTTTTAATTTCTTTTATTGCAACTACTGTAGCAAAAGCAAAATCTATAGTTACCTGCTCTTCTTTAGCAGGTTCTTTGGTGCCTCCTCGCATTTGCCATATTAAATTACTTCCTGTAATTAATTCTTTACACTCGTTTTCATCCATAGAGCAAATAATATCGGGACCTGTTCTTTGCATATGGTCTGTAAAATGTCGTTCTAAGATAGAGGCTCCTAATGCAACTGCTCCAAAACAAGCATGATTAGTTATAGTATGATCTGAAAGTCCAAAAACATTATCTGGAAAATTATTAGACAATTCTTGCATTGCGCCAAAACGAACTAAATGCGGTGGTGTAGGATATAAATTTGTTGTATGTAACAATGCTAGAGGAACATTATTTTTTTTAAAAATAGCTACCGCTTTAGCTACACTTTCTATAGTGTTCATACCTGTACTTAAAATTACAGGTTTAGCAAAAGAGGCTATATGTTCTAATAATGGATAATTATTACATTCTCCAGAACCTATTTTATAGGCAGCAACATTCATTTTTTCTAACCTTTCAGCAGCAGCTCTAGAAAAAGGAGTCGATATAAAAATCATTCCTTTAGATTCTACATATTCTTTTAATTTAATTTCATCTTCTTCATCTAAAGCACAACGCTTCATTATTTCATAAATAGAAACATCTGCATTACCTGGAATTACTTTTTTTGCAGCCCCACTCATTTCATCTTCTACAATATGAGTTTGATGTTTTACACACTCTGCACCAGCTCTGTAAGCTGCATCAACCATTTCTTTTGCTACTTTTAATGAACCTTCGTGATTAATTCCTATTTCTGCAATTACAAATGGTGGGTAATCTATCCCTATTTTCCTTCCTTGTATTTCTATTAATGTATTATTCAAATTTAAGATCTTTTAAAGTATTGATTTTTTAAATTTTTCATCCCAATCTTTATAACTCCATATTTTAGAAGCTTGTTCAATAGACAATTTTTTTAAATCTTCTTTATATGATTTTTTAAAAGCATTTACCCATTCCTTAACAATATTCGGCTTTTTTACAACAGTAATGTTATCTAGCCCCATAACAACCTCTGGTATTCCTCCATTTTTAGATGTTATTACTTTTACACCACATTTTATAGACTCTAGTAAAGATAATCCAAAACCTTCTTGACATAGAGAAGTAAAAAAGTAATAATCTGATATTTGTAAATATTTAGCCATTTCATGATTTGAAATTCGACCAATATTAAAAACATTTTTTTTGTTAATTTCAAGATTAGAACCTATTATAATAAACTTTACAGGTATATTTAATTTATTAATTTCGTCTATTATTTTAATAAAAATATGTAACCCTTTTTTTCTTCTAGAATTAGACATCCAACATATTATTTGGTCATTAAAATTAAACCCCATTTTATGTTTTTGCTCACTTTTATTAACTCCTTGTAAAGGATAAAATATTAATGAATCAACACCATTTCCTATAACTTCTACCTCTGGAGTAAAAGTTTGATTTTTTTTAAGCGCATCTCTGTAACTTAAATCTGTTAAAAAAAGTATTTTATCAATTTTATTTAAAATCAGTTCGCTTAAATTTAGTCTAAAACCGTGAAAAGAAAAAATCAATTTTATTTCACATTTAAATTTGTTTTTTTCTAAAGCAATTGCTTCTAAGAGATGAGTATCATCTAAAACAACAATAGTCATTTTTTTTGTTTTTTTTGATAAGTTGGATATTGCAATCAAATAATCTTTAGCCACCCAGTGCTTTAAGTTTAGATTTCTAACTTTTTTATTCCAGGTGATAAATTTTTTTTTTTGACAAAATATATTATTTGTCCCCTCTTTTTCAGGAGATAAAATATAATCAAAGAAATCTGGATTACTTGTAATAAACTTACTTAATCTAGTTGACCAACTACCAATAATGTTAGAAGGTAATCCTATGTTAGATATTAAAATACGTGTTTCTTTTAACATAATTAATAATCTGCTTTCATTCCTTTGTACGAAAAATATATTTTTTTTGCTTTATTAAACAAAATTTTATGTAATATTTTACCTATAAAATAACCTTGTTTTTTAACATACTTTACACTCGAGAGAGATTTTAAAGGATTGTTTATAAAATTACTATTTTTAATCTTATCTAACTCTTCTATCATCCATTGCTCTTTGGTGTTTCCTAAATGGTATGCATAATTACCAGGTGTAGCTAGCCTAAGTAAATTAGCTTTATCATTGGGTATATCAAAATAATCAGATTCACTACCACCAACAATTTTATGCATACAAACCTCATTAGGGCTTTTCTTAAAAACTTCTGCTCTAAAAGTGGCTACAAAATGACCACAACCAATTACAGCATTAATATTGCCTTTACTAATTGTTAAATACTTACTTAAATGCTGTTTGTTATACATTTTTTTTCTTCCTATACTTTTTTGAAAATTCTCTAATGCATCAGAATCCTGAACATCAGAAAATTTTAATTTACCTTTTGTTAAGGCATAATATATAGTGTTGTACATATATTCTGATCTATAGCCTAAGCTTGTAGGTACAGGAGAAACCATTCCTGCCTCTGGAAATACATCTATTATTTTTTCTACTTCTTTTTGCCAATTAGGTAAAAACATAACATCTGCGTCCGAAATAGATATTAAAGGTTCTAAATTACTTTTTACTGCTGCATAAATTGCATTTATTTTACCTAAATTAACTTTAGATTGCAGTAACTGATCTACTAAATCGTTAGATTGATATATTTTATTTAAATAATCAACAACTTCAGAACAACAATTATTATTTATAAGAGTTACTCTGGTTTTAGAATGTATTGTTAATAAAAGAGATTCTAAACATAAAGCTAATATTTTTAAACCATCTTTAAAATAATTTTCTTCTAGGTTAGGTATATATACGGGTATAACAACCCTATGATATGATTCTATTTCTAAATTACTATTTTCTTTAGCAGGGTTATTTCCAATCCTCATAGACCGTAATTTTTAGTGACTTAATGGATTTGTAGAAAAATTATCGCCTTTGGTAATAGTACCATAAACTTTCTGGTATCTTAGATTTCCTTTCAAATATATATTCCATTCTAATAAAATTTCTTTTTCGTAAGGCCTTTTTGTATCATCTAAAAATATACAGTAAGATTTAGATAACATTTCGTTAATCACAGGAATAGCCGTATATCTTACATAGTTAGACGTATCTGTACTAGGACCGTCTACTATTACTAAATCAATCTTTTTTGTTAATGTGTTTATGTTTTTATTAACTTCATTTAAATCATACCAATATTCATTATTATATTTTTTATAGGTAACTTTATTATGTTTTGATAATTCGCTATGGACTAAATTAACAGATTCTGAACAATTATATTTTTCTAATTCTTTTGATATTATTTTTAACCATCCTTCATTATTATCAAAACTTAAAATTTTGGTTTCTAAATTATTTATTTTTATAAACCTAGAAATAATGATTGTTGATATTCCTGAACCAAACTCTAAAATTTGTTTTCTGTCATTAAACAAAATATCATTTAATATATGTAAAATGGTAAATGGATTTAAAGAAAAAGGTGTAAATGGTAAATAACTATATTCTGGAAATAATTTTAAAATAAATTGTAAGGCGTACGCATCATCATTACTTCTATGAATTTTATCAA
Source organism: Polaribacter sp. BM10 (assembly GCF_002005425.1). Classification (GTDB taxonomy): domain Bacteria; phylum Bacteroidota; class Bacteroidia; order Flavobacteriales; family Flavobacteriaceae; genus Polaribacter; species Polaribacter marinaquae. Next base: position 894,142 of record NZ_CP019704.1, read on the forward strand.
TTTCCTTAATGGTTTTTTTTAACTTTCTTAATTTATTTGATAACATTTGTATTGTTTTTCTTAAAATCAATTAATTTAAGAATCCCTTCCTCTACAGAAACTAAGTCTCTTTGTAAAATTTCTTTCATCTTTTTAATATCAGGACATCTCCTGTTCATATCTCCTTCTTTTAAGGCCGGTGCATGAACTATTTTTGATTTTGATTTTGTTAATTTAACAACTAACTCAGCTAACTTTTTTACCGTTAACTCTATATCATTTCCAATATTAATAACGTCATTTTTTACTAAAGAGTTTTCATGTATTTTAATAATAGTGTCTATATTATCATCAATATAACAAAAAGTTCTTGTCTGTAAACCATCTCCATAAAGGGTTATATTTTCATTTCTTAAAGCTAAGTCAATAAATTTTGGAACTACAAAATCATCACTTTGGTTTGGACCATAGGTATTAAAAAACCTAAAAATTGAATAATGTAAATTAAATTCTTGATGATAAGATTTTAAATAAGATTCTCCTAAATTTTTAACTATGGCATAAGGTAATTTTGAATTTAAAGGTGTTGTTTTTTCATTCTGAGGTATTTCAAAAGGTTCACCATAAACCTCTGAAGAAGAAGAAAAATAGACTCTGCTTACATTCGTGTTTTTACATAATTTTAAAATATTGTCAAATCCTTTAATGTCTTCTAATACCCAAAGTGGGTTATTTAATGTTCTTTGTACACCTACTACTGCAGCAAAATGGAAAACATAATTAAAATTATACCTAAAAAAAACTCCAGAAATATCATTGTAATCATTAACATTTCCTTTAATAAAAATTACATTTTCGTTATCTGGAACTTTGTTAAGATCTCCTGTTAATAAATTATCAAAAACAATTATTTTGTTATTCTTATTCTCCGAAAGTTTTGCTACCAGAGAACTTCCAACGTTTCCTGCTCCTCCTGTAACCAAAATATGTGTCATCATTTTATATTTTTTAAGGTATGAATTGGTGAAAAATACTTTTCAAAAAAGCCTAATTTTATATCATTATTAGATTTTTTTAAATTCTTAATTTTTGAAAGCAATAATTTTCTAGCAATTTTATTCAAAATAATTGGATTTTTTATACCCATTTTAATAAAATTGTTAAAAATTTTTTCCTCAAGTCCTTTATATTTTTCTACTTGAGACGATAAACTTTTACTTTCTGAATACACTCTATATTGAGTTAAAACTTTGTCAATATACAACACTTTGTGTTTAAAAAACATTCTTTGGTAAAAATCTGTATCTTCTCCTACTTCTATATCTTCATCAAAAAAAAGAGTTCCTTTAAAAACTTCTTTTCTAATAAGTGGTGTAGAGGCTTTTACCAGCCAAACTCCTAGTGCATTCCAAAAAACATATCCAGATCTTTTATGTATTTTTTCTTTTGAAGCTCCATAGAATATACCTTTTCTAGTATTACACTCATCTATCACTTCTACAGGACCATGAACACAATCAATATCATTATGGTTATTAAGCGCCTCTATTTGGATTTTTAATTTTTCTTTCATCCATATATCATCATCATCTAAAAAAGCAATAAAGCTTCCTTTTGCTTTTTTTACTCCATAATTCCTTGCAGATGATACTCCTCCATTTTTTTTATAATAGTAAAAACATTTTTTATATTTTTCACAAACGGATTTAGCATATTTATCAGAAGACCCATCGTCTATAACTAAAACTTCTAAGTTTTTGTATGTTTGATTTAATACACTTAGTATTGTTTTTTCTAAATATTGCTTTCTATTGTATGTTGGTATAATTACCGACACTAATAAGTTATTTTTAGCCATTATTTAAATTTTGTTTATCAAAAACCTTAGTAGATGTTTGTAATATAAAAAAGCCAAAAATCTACTATCATTTAGCTGGTATAAAAACTTTATTTTATACCACTGCTTTTTGTTATTCCATACATAATACTTAATGTAATGCTGTAGAAATTCCTTTTTTTTATCTTCAAAATTAAAAAAATTTAAAAAAGAGATTTTTTCTAAATAAATCATTTTTAAATTTTTAATGTTATTTTTTACTGTAGTAGAATCGTCATGTCTTCTAAAATAATTTAAAGGCTCATTTACAAATACAAAACTGCTATCTTTTATTAAATAAGTCCATAAAAACATATCTGACGATTGTTTATAGCTAAATAATTTATTTGGGATACTTTCAGAAGGGTTCTTAAACACAACTGCACTACCGTTTGTTATGTATGGATTAAAAAGAACGGTATCCATAAAAAAATTATTATCAAATACTTTTGATGTTTTTTTATTTACCTCTAAATCTTGCGTTCTTTTTTCAGAGGTATACATTATTTTTTTGTATTTATTAACATAAACAGAAGTACAGAAAGCTAAAACTGCTTTAGAATTATTTTCTAAGGCATTAACTAATTTATCTAAAAAATAACAGTCAGAATAATCATCTGTTTCAGCAATCCATATATATTTTCCTTTTGCTAATTCTATTCCTTTTTGCCAAGATTTATATCCGCTACCAGAATTATTTTTATTAATAATGAAATCTGATATTTTATCTGAATTTTCTTCCTTAAACTTTTTAAGTACCTCTATACTTCCATCTGTGGATGCATCATCTATTATAATTAACTCCCAATACTTATATGTTTGATTTTTGATAGAATCTAATCTATCTAACAAATATCGTTTATGATTATAACTGGGTAAAATAATAGAAACCTTATGCATATTTAATTTAAAACTAATAAGATAGTTATATTTCAACTATTTATTAAAATTATTTTTTTCAAAAATTGTAGTCCAAACAGATGTTATATCATTTTCCTCAACTTCAATAGCATATTCTTTTAAGATAAATTCAGATGCTTTTTTTCCTTGTTCTAAATGTTTTAATTTATTTTTATCATAGTTAAGTAGTAACTGCTCTAATTTTTGTGCATACATTAAAACATTTCTATCTGGTATTGGATAACTAAACTCTTCTTTAAAAAATTCATCTCCTCCCTTCCCAGGATAACCGATAACCAAACAACCACAAGCCATAGCTTCAGCAGGTGGCATACCAAAACCTTCGTTAATACTAAAATTCAAAAAAATAGCACTTTCTTTAAGTACATCAACAACCTGATTCTCTGTCATGTTATCTATTTCTACTAATTCCCAACCTTCTAAAACGCCTCTAAATTTTAATATATTAATTATTTGTAACAAATCAACTCTTAACCTTCGAGGCATATAAGCTATTTGTCTCTTTTTATTTTTCTGATAACAGAAATTATTACGATCGATACCATAGTGTACTCTATATAAATCTTTTTTGGGAAATGAATAATTTATATATTTTTTTCCATTTTCTGAGTTCACTATTATCGCTATTAAATCTATATTTAAATAAGGTGTTTCTTTATTATTTAAATCTAAATTATGTCCAAAAAAAGTCTGATAACATCCTTGATTATAGATTACTTTCTTTATACCTGGTAATAGTTTAGCCACCTTATTACCATAAACCTCAGGAAAAACCAAAATATCTGACTCTGTTATTTCTATATTTTGATTATTTATTTTTTTTATTTTATAAGTTACTATTTTCTTTATAAATTTTCTAATCTTTTGTACCCCTTTTGGTTTCCCAAACCTTAGAAGCTCTATATCCTTAAAAATCTTAGAATTATATAATATAGGGGTAGAGTTATAAAACCATGTACATTTAAAAGAACGGTTTTGATGCAAGATAAAAGCTTTAAAACCGTTTTTATTTAAAACATCTACTTGTCTATATATTTGTTTAATACCTCCCGTAGGTTTATTAATATCCGGGCAAATAAATAGTATTCTCATTACTTAAAACTTACATTAAAATCTAATAAAATTCTAGCTTCTTCAATAGGAATCACTTTTCCGTTAGTATAGTAATCACCTTCAGTAACATCAAAATATGTATAGTTTTGTAACCAATCTGTTCTAGTATTATTATAATACATGTCTGTACTTATATAATATCTTCCTACATTTAACTGCAAGTTTTCTAATTTAAATAAAATTGAATTAGGTTTTTCAAGATTTTCTACTTTATGTAACCAATTGCTCAGCCATCCTATTCTTTGTCCATATTGATCATCTATTTTTACATCTAAACGAAGATCTTTAGTTTCAATACTATTTTTACTATTTTCTAGATAAAACTCTAAATGAAAAGGTTTTGCAGTTTGAGGTGATACGTTTTGGTTTTCTCCATATATTTCAGTTTTTACTATTTTAACTAAACCATTCCCTTTTCTAATATCATAATTTTCTTTAAAAGAATTAGCTTTCCCTCCTTTTAAATACTCATTAATAGCATCCTCTACTTTACCTTCAAAATCAATTACTCCGTTATATATAACAAAAGCTCTCGTACACAAGCTCTTAACTGCTGCCATATTATGACTCACAAACAAAACAGTTCTACCTCCTTCTTTAGAAATATCTTGCATTTTACCAATGGCTTTTTTTTGAAACTCTGCATCACCAACTGCTAAAACTTCATCAACAATTAAAATATCGGGTTCTAAATGTGCTGCAACAGCAAATGCCAAACGCACTTTCATTCCGCTAGAATAACGTTTGACAGGCGTATCAACATAACGTTCACAGCCAGAAAATGCTATAATTTCATCTAATTTAGAAGCTATTTCTTTTTTTGTCATTCCAAGAATAGCGCCATTCAAAAATATATTTTCTTTTCCTGTCATTTCTGGATGAAAACCAGTACCAACTTCTAACAAAGAAGCAATTCTACCATTTGATTTTATTGAACCTGTGGTTGGACCAGTTACTTTAGAAAGTATTTTTAATAATGTAGATTTTCCCGCTCCGTTTTTCCCAATAATCCCAAGAACTTCTCCTTTTTTTACTTCAAAATTGATGTCTTTTAACGCCCAAACGTATTCTGATTCTCCTTTAGAAGATCTGTCATTAGATTCACCAATTTTTAAATACGGGTCTTCTTTTCCTCGAATTTTAGCTAGAAAACGATTTAAGTCATGGCTTATTGTTCCAGTACCTAAAGTTCCTAAACGATATTGTTTAGATAAATTTTCAACTTTTAAAATAACTTCCTTACTCATATTTAAATAGTATCTATAAAAGTTTTTTCTGTTTTATTAAAAATCAATAATCCTAAAAAGAAAATTATAATTGTAAATATTGATGTATAAACAATTCCGAAAGAAGAAAAATCACCATCATTTAAAAGTATAAATCTACCAAATTCTATTAAATGTGCTATTGGATTTATATCTACAACCCAAGAATAATCAATTCCTTTTTCAGCATTTATCAACTTTTCTCTCATTAAATCTAAAGGATACATCACTGCAGATAAATACATTAGCAACTGAACACCAAAAGATACTAAAAAAGTTAAATCTCTATATTTGGTTACCATAGATGAAATAATCATCCCTAAGCCTAAACCAATCATCCCCATTGCAATAATCAATAAAGGAAAAAATAATATATATATATTTGGAAGTATGTCATATCCTAAAATAACATAATAAAGATAGAAACAAACAAATATAAATATTTGAATACCAAATTTTAACAGATTAGAAATCACTATTGACATCGGCATTATAACTCTCGGAAAGTATACCTTACCGAAAATGGCTTCATTTTTTTTAAAAGTATCAGAAGTAGCTGTTAAGCATTCTTTAAAATAATTCCAAGTAGTTACACCCGCTAAATTGAATAAAAAAGGTGGAATTTCTCCCGTTGAAATACCAGCGATATTATTAAATACCAACGTAAATATTACAGAGGTAAATAATGGTTGAATTAGATACCAAAGTGGACCTAAAATTGTCTGCTTATATAACGTAACAACATCTCTTTTTACAAACAAAAGAAGTAAATCTCGATATTGCCATACTTCTTTTAAGTTTAAATCTAATAAATTGTTTTTTGGCGTTATTTCAAAAAGCCATTTATCTTTTTGCATTGTTTAATTTATAGGGCTAATACAAATATAATTTTTTTAAATAGATTAACCGTTGTCTTTCGTTGAAAGGTATTATTTTTACGTTCAAAATTTTCTTATTTAGCTTAAATCATAAAAATTCTATGTCTCATAAAATTTTACCGTTTGAAATTATTTCTTTTGAAGATAGGTATTCTAAAGTTTTTTATAATCTTAATGTTAACTGGTTAGAAAAATTCTTTTATGTTGAGCCTTATGACGAAAAAGTTTTAAGTAATCCTAAAAAATATATTATTGATAATGGTGGTTTCATTTTTTTTATAAAATTAGATTCTAAGATTATAGGTACAGCAGCTTTTATCAATCAAAAATCTTATTTTGAATTAAGTAAAATGGCAGTTTTAGAAGAATATCAAGGGCTACAGTTTGGTAAAAGATTGATAAATCATTGCATATTATTCGCTAAAGAGAAAAAATGGGAAAATATCATTCTTTACAGTCACAGAAAACTAGAAACGGCAATAAACTTATATAAAAAGGTTGGATTTGTTGAAATTCCTTTAGAAAAGGATGTTCACTACGAAAGAGCAAACATCAAAATGAAACTTGATTTATAAAAAACTTTGTATTGCTAAATCGTATCCTTTTAAACCAAAACCAAATAAAACTCCGTTAGCATTTGGTGAAATAAAACTGTGCTGTCTAAATTTTTCTCTTGCATGAATGTTAGAGATATGAACTTCTATTACCGGAGTTTGAATACCTTTTATTGCATCACCCAAACCAACAGAAGTATGCGTGTAAGCAGCGGCATTTAAAATAATACCGTCATAACTAAAGCCAACCTCATGTAATTTATTAATAAGTTCTCCTTCAACATTACTTTGAAAATAAAACAATTCTATATTATCAAATTTTAATTGTAATTCTCTAAAATAATCTTCAAATGATTTAGAACCATAAATTTCTGGTTCACGTTTTCCTAAGAGATTTAAATTTGGTCCGTTAATTATAATTATTTTCATATTTCAAAAATACATTTTTTTTACAAAAAAAACGGAGGCATTTGCCTCCGTTTTGGTGTATTATTATAAATAATCTAACTTAGATTCCGAACATTACCCCTAAACTTACGTTAGAAAATGTTAGATTATCATTGCTAATACCCGAATATGATAAATTTAATTGTGTTGTATCTCCAATTTTGTAACCAACAATTGGTCTGTAGTAAAAACCACCATCGTTTCCTTCATCTAATCCTAAAGCGTAACCTATGTTAGCTCCTAAAACAAATTTTTCTGAAACGTTAAATCTTGCTGCACCAGAAATTGGTAAGAAAGAAGAATCTGATACATCAAATGTACCTCCAATAGTTTCTACTTCTTCTCCAAAAAAGTGTGAATATTGTACAGATGGTCCTAATGTGAAACCTTCAGCTACCGGAAACATATAATTTAACTCTGCCCCTAAAGTAAAACTATTTAAATCACTTACATCTCCTGTTGGTAAACCAACATTAAAACCTCCATTTAAAACACCTTCTTGTGCATTTACTTTACCTAAACCTACTATTGCTAAAAATGCAATAAATAATACTTTCTTCATAATTAAAAATTTTAGTTTAAATTCTCTTACAAAAGTATCTTGGTTCTGCACGTAAAATTTGCTCAAAAAGGAATTAAATTAACTCAAATGAATTAATTTGAAAGCTACTTTTTAACATTCAATTTCACAATATTAATAAAAGCTTCTTTACCTTCCTCTAAATCAGCAACAACCTCATACTCTCTTCTAAAATCGTATAAAATTAACTTTGCAGTATTAGTTTTTAATTTACCAGAGTTTACTGTAATAATTTTAATTAAGTTATTGGTATCTTCTAAATTTAAGGTGATTGATTTCTTCTTTTTTGTTACAGTATAGTTTTCTAAAACTGGTTTATTATTTTTAAGTATCGTAATTACATCACCATCTTCTTTACCATAATCCCAAATTTCCATTTTAAGTTTACTTGTATAAACAAATACAGATACTTTTTCTCCTGATCTAATTTTTGTTTCGCTAAACTTTTTTAGATAATTTTCCGGCTCTAATTCGGCAATAACTACACTGTCAATTTTCTTAACTTTATTAATCTTCTTTACTTTCTTATATACTTTTTTTATTTTTTTCTCAACAAACTTAGTACTAACTAATTTTAATTTTCCAGTTGCACAAGTATCTCTATCATCATAAATACCTATAAAATTACCTTCTAAGAGCTTTTTTTTAGTTTCTCCTTTAAATTTCCCTTTAAAGCTTACAAAACAAAATTCTTCTGGTAAAAACTCAGATTTTGTATATAAAATATCACTTTCTTTAAACTGAATATTTTTAGATTCCACATCATAATAACCTCTTATGTATGATTTGGTTTCGTTTTCTCCTGATAAATCTGTGTAAGAATATCCTTCTATAAATCCATTTTCTCTAGCATTAAAAACTATTTTATAAGAAATCAATTGATTAGATTCTAACGCTAATGCACCTAACAACTCGTAATCAAACTCTTTTTTATCTTGAGAAAACAGATTAAAAATGGTTAATAAACTAACTAAAATTATAATATTTTTATTCATAGAAATCTGCTATATTTGACACAAATAACTTAAAAAAAACCAAACTTTATGAAAAAATCATTAACTATTTACACATTATTATTTGCTTTCTTTGCTTTTTCTTTTAATGCACATGCATCTTTCCCTGTAAAAAAAACTAAGGAAATTGTAGAAGTGATTAAAGACAATAAAGTAGAAAAGAAAGAAGTAACAACTTATGCAGCGGCTGCTAATTCTGGTAAAAGCCAAGTAACAGCTTTATTATTATCTCTTTTTTTAGGAGGATTAGGTGTAGATAGGTTCTATCTAGGATACACTTTATTGGGAGTTTTAAAATTAATCACTTTAGGAGGTTTTGGAATTTGGTATATTATTGATTTAATTTTAATAATTACAGGCGATTTACAACCTAAAAACGGAAGTTATTCTAAAACTATTTAAGAATAGGGTTTTTATAAATTTTTAAAACCATCCATTATTTGGATGGTTTTTTTATTTACTAAATTTACGTCATGAATTGGCAACACGCAATTAAAGATTATCAAATGTATTTAAAAATAGAAAGAGGTCTTTCTAAAAATACAATAGTAAGCTACACAAAAGACTTAGAAAAATTGTATTCCTTTATTACAGAAAATAATATTATGAACACTCCTGTTACAATTGACGCTGAGACAATAAAATTATTTATTTATGATGTTGCTAAAAAGGTAAATCCAAGAAGTCAAGCTAGAATAATTTCTGGTTTAAGAAGTTTTTTTGATTATTTAATATTTGAAGATTACAGAACAACAAATCCGACAGATTTACTGGAAACACCAAAAATAGGAAGAAAATTACCTGATACTTTATCGCAAGAAGAAATCGACTTATTGATATCTGCAATCGATTTAAGTCATCCGCAAGGTGAAAGAAATAGAATAATTTTAGAAACAATTTATAGCTGCGGATTACGTGTAAGTGAAGCAATAACACTAAAAATTTCAGATTTATTTTTTGAAGAAGGATTTATACGAGTATTAGGTAAAGGAAATAAAGAAAGATTTGTTCCAATTCACCAAGAAGCTCAAAAATACATTTCAATTTATATAAATCAAATTAGAGTGCATATAAAACCTCAAAAGGAACATGAGGATACTTTATTTTTAAATCGAAGAGGAAAAGCTTTAACTAGACAAATGATTTTTATGATACTAAAAAAGTTAGCATCAGATATTGGTTTACATAAAAAAATTAGTCCGCACACTTTAAGACATTCTTTTGCAACACATTTATTACAAAATGGTGCAGATTTAAGAGCTATACAACAAATGTTAGGACATGAAAGTATAACAACCACAGAAATATACGTTCATTTAGACAGATCATACTTAAAAGAAGTTGTAGAAACATATCATCCTAGAAAATAAAAAATCCCGCTTTTGGCGGGATTTAATTTATAATATAAATTAAAGTAAATTATTTAGCTACGTTAACAGCTCTAGTTTCTCTAATTACAGTAACTTTAACTTGACCAGGATATGTCATGTCGTTTTGTATTTTTTGAGAAATACTGAATGACAATTCAGAGGCTTTTGTATCATTAACTTTTGTACTTTCTACCATAACACGCAATTCTCTACCTGCCTGAATTGCATATGCTTTTTGAACACCAGTAAAACCAAAAGCGATATCTTCTAAATCTTTTAATCTTTGAATGTAAGAATCTAAAACTTGTCTTCTAGCTCCTGGTCTTGCACCAGAAATAGCATCACAAACCTGTACGATAGGAGAAATTAAACTTTTCATTTCAATTTCATCGTGGTGTGCTCCAATAGCATTACAAACATCTGGCTTTTCACCATACTTTTCTGCCCATTGCATACCTAATAATGCGTGTGGTAATTCACTTTCTGCATCTGGTACTTTACCAATATCGTGTAGTAAACCAGCACGTTTTGCAACTTTAGGATTTAAGCCCATTTCTGCTGCCATAATTCCACATAAATTAGCAACTTCTCTAGAATGTTGTAATAAATTCTGACCGTAAGAAGATCTATATTTCATTCTACCAACAGCTTTGATTAATTCTGGGTGTAAGCCGTGAATTCCTAAATCTATAACAGTTCTTTTACCAACCTCTATGATTTCTTGTGTAATTTGCTTTTCGGTTTTACTTACAACTTCTTCAATTCTAGCTGGGTGAATTCTACCGTCTGTAACTAATTTATGTAAAGATAAACGGGCAATTTCTCTTCTAATAGGATCAAAACAAGATAAAATAATTGCATCTGGCGTATCATCAACAATAATTTCTACACCAGTAGCAGACTCAATAGCTCTAATATTTCGACCTTCTCTACCAATAATTCTTCCTTTTACATCATCAGATTCTAGGTTAAAAACAGAAACACAGTTTTCTACAGCTTGCTCTACTCCTACTCTTTGTATTGTACCTAAAACAACTTTTCTAGCCTCTTGTTCTGCTGTTAATTTAGCTTCTTCTATAGAGGTTTGAATAAATGCCATTGCTTCTGTTTTAGCCTCATCTTTTAAAGAAGAAACCAATTCTTTTTTAGCTTCGTCTGCAGATAAACCAGAAATTTGCTCTAACATATCTACGTGACGCTTGTGCATCTTTTCTAACTCATTTTCTTTTTTCTCTAAGAAATCTAATTTATGGTTAAAGTCTTTTTCTTTCTGTTCTAAAGAACGATTTAACTTAACGTTTTTATCAACTTCTGATGCTACTTTAGATTCTCTATCTCTAATTCTTTTCTCTACATCAGATATTTTCTTTTCTCTTCCTAAAATTACTTTTTCATGTTCAGACTTAAGTTCTATAAACTTTTCTTTAGCCTGTAAAATTTTATCTTTTTTTATTGATTCTGCATCAATTTTAGCTTCTTTAATAATTGCTGAAGCTTCTTTTCTTGTAGAATTTAAAAGCTTTTTCCCTTTTGATTTTTCAATTGATTTTGCAATAAAAAAACCTACTGCAATTCCAATAATTCCCACAATAATGGGAAGTAACATTCCATCCATAATTTAATTTTAATATATAAAAAAAGCCTACGCTAGTTTGGTTTTTATAAACTCCATTATTACAGGTTTAGGACTAACCAGCTGATCAAGGATCCACCTAAAATACTAAATAAATAGTAATAGTGGCATGCTTTAGCAACCGAGACTTATCCTTTATAATAGATACTTGTTGAGTTTATCAAACAATTTACTAACGTAGGCAGTGTGTTGTTAATGTATTTTAAAGAACTTATTTTAAATGAGTATCAACCAAATTGGTTAATTCTCTTAATTTATTTATTGTTTCAGTATTTTCAGAACCTTTTTCTAATGTAGATATTTCTAATTTAGAAGCAAATTGTAAAGCACACATAGCTAAAACATCTTGTTTATCGCTTACTGCATAATTTTGCTCGTACATAGAAATTAACTTATTAATTGCTGTAGCTGCTTTTCGCATACCTTCTTCTTCTTTAGTATTATTAACACTTAAAGGGTAAGTTCTACCAGCTATAACTATATTAATTTTTAATTTATCCACAATTTAAAGAACTTTATTCTTGTAACTGAATAATACATTTATCGATTTCTCTAATTAATGTATTTATTTTGAGTTTTGTATCTCTTGTATTTGTATTACTGCCGTCTATAGTTTTTGCTATTTTTAATAAATCAAATTCTTGTTTTTGATTTTTTATAATTTGCTCTTGTTCTAAAATTTTTTGCTGATATTTTGTAGCACTTTGAAGCAATATTTCATTTTCTTTTTTTAAAAATTCATAATTAGAAAGTAAGTTTTTTAACTTATCTTCCAGTAAATGAATTGCTTCTAAGGTATTACTCATAAAATTTTTAGAATAAAACTATACACACAAAGTTAACGTTCTGTTTTAAATATTACAACATTTAATTGATATTTTAATAAATTATTGGCTACTAGCTAATTAGTGAAATGATGTTTTTTACTATTTTTACACAAAAAAACACATTTTTTGAAACAGAAATTATTTATACTCTTATTACTACCGCTTTTTAGTTTAGCTCAAGATAAATATCCAAAAGATTATTTTAGAAATCCTTTAAATATACCAATTGTTTTATCTGGTACTTTTGGCGAATTAAGAAGCAACCATTTTCATTCTGGTTTAGATATTAAAACGCAAGGTAAAGAAGGTTTAAAAGTTGTTGCCGTTGCAGATGGATATGTTTCTAGAATTAAAGTGCAACAATATGGCTATGGTAAAGCTATTTATGTTACACATCCTAATGGTTATACATCGGTTTATGGTCATTTAAGTAAATTTAATCCAGAAATCGAAGCATACGTTAAGTCTATACAATACAAGAAAGAAAATTATGAAACAGGTAACTTATTCCCTAAAAAGAACAAATTTGTTTTAAAAAAGGGCGAATTACTTGCCTTTTCTGGTGATACTGGCGGATCTGGTGGCCCACATTTACACTTCGAAATTAGAAATACAAAATCAGAAAACGTTATAAACCCTTTATTTTTTGGTTTACAAGTAGACGATACCAAATCACCTACAATTCAATCTTTACAAGTTTATCCTCTAAATGAAGAGTCAAGAATTAATCAGCAAAATAATAGTTTTAAAATCGCTGTAAAAAATATTGGTAATGGTAAATATACAGCAAATAGAATCTTTGCAAGTGGGCGTATTGGTTTTGGTATCAATGTTTTTGATAGACTAAATAAGGCTTTAAATAAAAACGGAATTTATAGCTTAGAAATGTTAGTTAATGGTAAAAGACATTATTATCACGATGTAGAAACTTTTTCTTTTTCTGAAAGCAAATATTTAAATTTATTAATAGATTACGCGTATTATAAAAAGTATAGGAGTCGAATTCAGAAAACATTTAAAGTAAAAAACAATAAATTATCAATTTATCAAGATCTTGTTGATAAAGGCGAAATAGACATCGAAAATGGTTTAAATTACACAGTAAAAATAATAGCTAAAGATTTTAAAGGAAATACAAGCGCTGTTACAATTCCGGTAATTGGTAAAAAAAGTAATGCTATTTTCAAAAAACAAAAAGACACTACCATTTATAAAATTACTGCAGATAAATTTCATAAATTTACAAACAAAAATGTAACTATTGCTTTCCCTAAAAACAGCTTTTATGATGATATTTATTTAGATTTTAAGGTGGAAAACAACATTGCAAAAATACACGACAAAACAGTACCTTTAGATAAAAGTTTTACCTTAACTTTTGATGTTTCTAAATACACAAAAGCACAAAAAGAAAAGTTATATATTGCTAATGTTGAAAATCAAAAATATCCTAGGTACACAAATACAAGAAAAAAAGACAGTACTTTTTATACAACAACAAAAACTTTAGGTAAGTACTCTTTAGTTTCTGACAATCAAAAACCTAAGGTTAATATTTTGTATTTTAAAAATAATCAATGGATATCGAAATTCAATACTTTAAAAGTCAAAATTTCTGATGTTGGTTCTGGTATTAAAAACTGGCACGCAACTATAGATGGTAAATGGGTTTTAATGCAATTTAATCATAAAAGAAGAATTCTAACATATAATTTTGATGACAATAAATTGATAGGAAGCAAGCATAATTTTAGAATTATAGTGTCTGACAATGTAGGTAATACTACAGAGCGTTCTGCAACGTTTTTTAAGAAACAAACAAATTAATTTATTCGTGAAAAGAAATTTACTATTTATCATATTATTTTTACCACTTTCTGTTTTTTCTCAGAAAACAACAATATTAAAAGGTACCATAAAAGACACTAATAAAACTGTTATAGAAAACGTATCTGTAGAATATGGATCAAAGGGAACCATTACTGATAAAAATGGTAATTACTCAATTAGAATACCGTATAAGAAAGAAATTACTTTAAAATTTAGTCATATTAGTTATAAAACTATTTTTCATAAAATTACGGCAAAAAGTAGAAATGCAGTTCGCTACTCTCCTACTTTAATTCTTAAAACAGAATCGTTACAAGAAGTGGTTGTAAAAGACAATAAAAAAGCCGCTAGCGGAATCACTAAAATTGACGTAAACAAAGCAAAAAATATTATTGGTGCTAATGCAGGTGTAGAAAATATTTTAATGACTTTACCTGGCGTAAATAATAACAATGAGTTAAGTACACAATATAATGTTAGAGGTGGTAATTTTGATGAAAACCTTGTTTATGTTAACGGAATTGAAGTTTATAGACCTTTTTTAGTAAGATCTGGTCAGCAGGAAGGGCTTAGTTTTATAAACTCTAATATGGTTCAGAATATAGATTTTTCTGCAGGAGGTTTTCAAGCAAAATATGGTGACAAGCTATCTTCTGTTCTAGATATTACATACAAAAAACCAACGGAAACTGTAACTACTATAAATGCAAGTCTATTAGGTGGTAGCTTAACTTTCGAAAGTCCGTTTTTAGATGATAATTTAACTTTAATAACAAGTTTAAGGTATAGAGATAATAGCTTGTTTGTAAACAGTAAACAAATTGAAACAAACTTTAGACCAAAATTTACAGATTTACAATCTTATATCACGTATAAAGTAAACAATAAAGTTAGTATAAACTATCTGAGTAACTTTTCTTTAAACAATTACAATTATCAACCAATATCTAGAAGAACAAGATTCGGTACTGTTGCAAATCCTTTAGAATTAATTGTTTTTTATGAAGGAAAAGAAGAAAACAACTATTTAACGCTTTTTAATGCTTTGTCTGCAGATGTTTCTGTAAATAAAAATTTATCTTTTACAGGTACAATTTCTTCATACAACACACAAGAAGAAGAGTATTACGATATTGCGGCCTCCTACAATTTAGGAGAAGTTGATGCTAATATTGGCTCTGAAAATTTTGGTGAAGTAGATTTTTCTCAAGGAATTGGATCACAATTAAATCATGCTAGAAATGATTTAGATGCTTTGATTAATAATGTTCAACTAAGAGGAACTTATAAAAAAGACCGACAACAATTAAATTTTGGTATTAAATATCAACATGAAGATGTTAGAGAAAGAATAAGAGAATGGGAAGTTATTGATTCTTTAGGATTCTCTGTAAGACCACCAAATCATATTTCAAATAATCAACCTTATGAATCTTTTGAAGGTCCAATTACACCATTTCAAAATATTAGAAAAGATAATAATGTATCTATAAATAGAGTTTCGGGTTTTGTTCAATTTAATGAGCGTTTATTTATGGGCGACAGTGAATTTTGGTATAATGTTGGAATAAGAGCACACAATTGGAGTGTTAAATCTGGTTCTAAAACTTCTAAAAGTCAAACAACCATAAGTCCTCGAATTCAAGCTTCAATAAAACCTAATTGGCATAACGATATGCTTTTTAGATTTGCTGCTGGTTGGTATTCTCAACCACCTTCGTATCGAGAATTAAAAGATTTTAATGGTACTATAAATGAGAATGTAAAAGCTCAAAAATCTATACATTTAGTAGCAGGTATGGATTATAGTTTTGATTTATGGGGAAGACCTTTTAAGCTTACATCAGAATTATATTACAAAAATTTAAATGATATTAACGCATATTCTGTTGATAATGTTAGAATTCGTTACAGAGCAGATAATTTAACAACAGGTTTTGCTCACGGAATAGATTTAAGATTAAATGGTGAATTTGTACCTGGAAGTGAAAGTTGGGTGAGTTTAGGTTTTTTAAAAACGGAAGAAAACATAGAAAATAGAGGTGATATTTCTAGACCAACAGACCAAAGATTAAAATTTGCTGTTTTATTTCAAGACTATGTGCCTAATCTGCCAAATTTAAAGGCTTATTTAAACCTAGTTTATAACACAGGTGTTCCTGGTGGCGCGCCAGCTTATGCAGATGTATATCAATTTCAAGAACGACTTCGTGATTACAAAAGAGCAGATTTAGGAATTTCTTATGTTTTTACAGATGCAAACAAACAATTCAAAACTGGCTGGTTATCTAATTTTAAAGAACTAACAGCTGGTTTAGAATTATTTAATATGTTTGATATACAGAATTCTATAACCAACACTTGGGTTAGAGATGTATATTCTAAAAATCAATTTGGGATTCCTAATTTTATGACTGGAAGAGTTCTTAATTTTAAAATAAGAATTAAAATTAATTAATTTAAGGTTAATTCAAACTTACCTTTTTTACTTAAAAATAAAGAGGGTTTTATATTGACTACTTTCATTTTGTAAGATTTTCCTTTGTATTGTCTAGACTCATCTCCCCTCCAAAACATTTTATCATTGAAAGAGCTTGCGTAATAAAGAAACTTAGAATCTAATAAATACCTTAACAATTTCTTTTCCCCTGGCTTATAGTGGAACCAACCGATTGTTTCCCATTGGTCTTTAGTATTCTTATATCTTAAAAGTAATTGAATTTTTTGATTTGTATTATTATGAACAACAAGTTTTACTGCATGAATTTCTTTTGTTAAAGACCCTTTATCGTAAATAAACTTAGATTTTATTTCACCACTATTAAAATAATCGTACCAAGTTCCTGTTTTTTTATCATTTAAATAACTTCCTTTTTCATCTAGAAAATATTTTCCTGATAAGGTTTCATAATATATTTTGCATTCCCCGTTCCTTAAACCATTTATAAATTTAGTTTGTTTTTTAAGTTTACCACTTTTGTAATATATTTTAAATGTACCATTTTCTTTACCAGAGGTATAATAACCAGACTCTTTAATTAATCCATCTGAATAATATTCTTTGTATGAACCAGTAATTTTGCCATTTAAATAGTTTACACTTTTCTTTAATTTACCATTATAATGATATTCCTTTTGATAACCAGTTTTTTTACCATTTACGTAATTAGTAATTTCTTCTAATGCACCGTTTTTGAAGAATATTTTCTGTACACCATTTAACTCATCATTTTTATAATTTTTTAAAACTTCAGGTTTTCCATTTTCAAAATAATAAGAATACTCTCCATTGTAACCGTGCTCATTATATTCTATTTTAGACTTTAGTTTACCATTTTTATGGTATGTATACTCTACAGTTTGTCCGCTTATTTCACCACCTTTATAAATCCCCTTGAATAATAATTTATCTTTTTCTAAATATTTAAAAGCAGCTCCGTCCTTATCACCATTAATATAATTGATCTTTGCTCTAAGAGAACCGTCCTCAAAAAACTCTAGATATTCACCATTATACTTTCCTTTTGTATAATTTATAATAAAATTTGGCGACCCGTCTCTGTAATAATTAAAATATAAGCCTTCTTCATTATTATCGACAAATGTTACTATGGTTTTTAATTGATGGTTGTCAAAATAACTCTTCCACTCTCCTGCTCTTTCTCCTTTAGAATATTTTCCTTCTTCCTTTATTTCACCATTTTCAAAAAAACTTTTAAACAGCCCATCAAAATTCTCATCAACTAAATTACTTGTAGCATATATTTTACCTGACTTGTAAACAGCTTTAAATTTATTTGGTTCAATTTCCTTTCCGTTGTCTGCATATTTTTTTTCAATATAATAATCTAAAAAAATACTATTTCCTTGTAACCAGGTTCCTACTTTGTTTCCGTTTACATAATTTCCCTTGAAATAAATATCTCCTTTTGGTACATATCCTTCCCAATAACCATTTTCTTTTCCTTCTTTAAAAGGACCTTTTGCTAGAATTTCACCTGTTTTGTGATAATAAACCCATTCACCTTCTTTTTTACCATCAATCATTTTACCTTCACCAAATAACTTACCGTCTTTGTAATTTATTTTTTTAACTTGAGAATTAGTAGTTAAAGTAAAAACGATAAAGAATAAGTAAATTATTTTTTTGTAAAATATTGGCATAAACGTATAAGTTATAATTTGTAACAGGATTTATTATTTTCAAAAATAAAAAAACGAATTGACTTTCGTCAACTCGTTTTAAATTAATATACTATCTTCCTTTTTTTATTTTTTAAGAAGCTTTTGCATTAATGTACCTTTATCTGTAATTACTTTAATAAAATAAACTCCGCTTGAAAGGCGAGATATATCTAAATCTATTTCTTTAGATTTTAAAACTTTTTTACCTACCAAGTTATATATTTCTATAGATTTTACTAACAAACCATTAGATAATGATACTGTAATGTAATTTTCTGCTGGATTTGGGTAAATTAAAATATTATCTTTTAAGAACTCACTATCTACAGACAATACTTTACAAGAAAGGTTATAATTTGCTTCTTTGTCTTTTTTCCAATTCGTATTATTAATTGCAGCATCTACATCATCAACCTCAATACAAGTTAAATTCGGATTTCCAGTAGCATCAAAATTTATTAAAGTACTGTTAGCGCCATTTTTTAAATTTAAACTACTTAAGTTGTTATTGGTTACAATTAAATCTGTTATACTTGTTAATTTAGAGATGTCTATAGCTTCAATTAAATTGTTGGCAACATTTAAAACTTTTAAATTATTATTAACAGAAAGACTTCTTCTTTCGCCTGTTATTCTAGACGAAACAACAACTGCATTTGCATTTAATAAACTACTAATATCTGTAATACTATTTCCAGAAATATTTATACTCGCGGCATTTGTAAATGCTTCTAAACCTTGTACAGAAGTTATATTTCTTCCACTTAAATCTAAATCACCTGTAAAAGCCTGGGCTTCTTCGTAGGTTACAACTCCATCACCATCATCATCTAAACCAGCAAAAGTAACTAAAGCCGTTTCTAAGTTTGTATCTGTAGTATAAACTTCCCATTCTGATGCGCAATCTATATTATAACTTGCCGTTGCATCTTTTTCTAACCAATTTTCATCAGAAAAAACAACATTATCAACAGCGATACAACTAAGATTTTCGTTATTTTTAATATCGAATTCTACAATAGATTGATTATTTCCGTTTCTTAAATAAGCTCTTTCTAGCTCATTATCATTTAAATATAATTTAGTTAATGCTGTATTTTGGTTAATATCAATATTTACAATGTTGTTATTTCCTAAATATAACTCTTCTAATAGTATATTGTTTGTTAAATCTAAGCCAGTTAAAGCATTATCACTTGCAATTAAAATTTTAAGCTTTTGATTTTTAGATATATCTAAAGATGTTAAGTCAGAGTTTATTACATCAATTCTTGTTAATTCTAGATTATTAGAAAAATCTAAATCAGTAATATTATTATCTCCCATTCTTAAATCATACAATTTTGTGTTTTTAGAAATATCTAATGAAGTAATATTAGTTTCAGATACATATAATCTTTCTAGATTTAGTAGCATAGAAACGTCGATTGTACTAATTGCTGTTTTCCATAAATGGATTCTATTTAAAGATAAGTTATTAGAAAAATCCACTGCTGTTAAACCGAAATTCCAATCTAATTGTAACGATTCTAAAGCTATATTTTTAGAAATATCTATTGATGTTAACTCATTTATATTTAACCATAATCTAGTTAAAGCAACATTATTTGTTAGATCTATGGTTGCTATTTTATTCTCGCCTGCATAACAATATTCTAAATCAATTAAACTACTAATATCTAAAGAATTAAGTTGATTTTGATCGATACTTAAAATTTTAAGCTTTATGTTATTTGATATATCTATAGTAGTTAATAAGTTATTTCTAACTTCTAAAGTAGTAATATTTACAAACGCTTCTACTCCTGTTAAATCTTCAATTCCTTTACCATTAGCCACAATACTTCCAGAAAAAGCTTGAGCTTCTGAAACCTGAATTTCATTATCGTTATTTAAATTAATTAAAGTATTAGAAATTAGAGCAGATTTGAAATTTACATCTGGAATATTAACTATATCTTCTGCAACAAAACCACAGTCTACATTAAATAATGCTGCATTAATTTCTGAAAAATTGGCTGTCATAGTATTTACATCATCGACTTGAATACATGTTAAATTTGGCGAATTACTTACATCAAATTCAGTAAGACTTGTATTGTTACCATTTTTTAAATCTATCTTTGATAAATTAGGGTTATTTCCTGATAATAAACTAGTTATTGGAGATTTACCTAGTTTTAATTCAGAAATTCCTGTATTATAAATCCCTAATCGGAACATTTTTGTTTGAGCAGAAAAATCCATTTGAGTAAGATTAGAATTATCTGCTAACCAAACCTGTAATAAATTCGGGTTATTAAATAGATTAACTGAACTAATATTTGTTTGTTCTGCTGTTAAAATTCTCATTTCTGTTTGAGCAGAAACATCTAGAGAAGAAATAGGATTAATACCAATAGCTAAATTGTCTATTTTGGTATTTGCGCTTAAATCAATTTCTGTTAATTGATTTGCCTCAATCCACACAATAATTAATTCAGGATTATTTGTTAAATCTAAACTAGTAATCTGATTATTATAAACTCTTAAATAACTTAAAACAGTATTTTTAGTAATGTCTAATGCTGTTAATTTACCATCAAAAATAGATAGTCTTTCTAATTTTGTGTTATTACTAAGATCTATGCTTGTAAAAAGGTTTGTACTCGCATAAAGAAATTCTAGATTTGGCAAGTTTGTTACGTCTAAAGATGATAACTGATTATTCCAGACATATAACCTTTCTAATAATGTATTATTTGAAACATCTAAACCATTCGAAAAAGGATTATCTGATGTATATAACCAAGTTAGTTTTGTGTTATTTGAAGTATTTAAACTTGTTAACTGGTTACCGTGAACAAATAAATCTTTTAGATTTAATAATGTAGAAACATCTACTGATGTAAACTGATTTCTCATAATCCCTAAACGTTCTAAAGCAGAATTATTTGAAACATCTATTGATGTTAACTGATTATCATTTACAAATAACGATGTTAAATTTACATTAGCAGAAACATCTATAGTTGATAATTGATTTTCACCCAAACTTACATCAACCAAATTAATATTATCTGATAAATCTACAGTTGAAATTTCATTTTGTCGAACATCTAAATAAGTTAAACTTGTCATTGAAGCTATACCAGAAATATCTTTTATTTTTCCTGAAACATTAGGTGTAAATTCATTTTCTAAAGGATTTCCAATTTTTAAGCTATCAATTAAAACAGCATCAGTTTTTAGTATTGTACCATTTAAACCATTAGAATCAAAACCAAGATCTATTAAAGCTTGTTCAAAGTTTGTATCTGGCACAGAAACAAGATCATCAGAAATACCACAGCTTGTATTAAAAACGATTCCGTTGCTTATATTTGTAAAATTAGAATTTGCATAACTAACATCATCAACAGTAACACAAGTTAAATTAGGGTTGTCTGTAATTTCTGCATATGTTATACTTGTATTATGGCCATTTCTTAAATTTAGTCCACTTAACATTGTATTTGCAATTACAAAAGACTCTAATTTTGTATGCTTAGATAAGTCTAAAGTTCCTGTTTTTTTAACTTGATTAATATCTATTTCTTTTAAAAGTAAATTATTAGAAAGATCGATATCGTTAAGCTTGGTATCAAAAATTATAAGCTTTTCTAGTTTTGTATTATTATCTAAATTTAGTTGTGTTAAATTTGTTTTCCAGCCATACAATTCTTTTAAACTAGGTTTATCTGTTACATCTATTGTTGCAATTTCATTATTTCCAAAAGCCAAAACTTCTAAAGAATCATTTACAGTAATATCTAAACTTGTTAAATTATTAGAATTCGCATTTAACAAGGTTAAATTTGTATTATTAGAAACGTCGATTGAACTTAAATTTAATCCTGCAAGTATTAACTCTTTTAGGTTTGTATTTGTTGATACATCCAAAGCACTAATTGTATTAGTTTCTAAGCTTCCACCTAAGTCTTCAAAATTACCACCCAACCATAAGTACTCTAAATTTACATTTGCGCTTACATCTATTGTTGCAATTTGATTATTGTGTGCTCTTATAAAGGTTAATGCACTATTTTCAGAAACATCTAAACCAGTTATTTGGTTTCCGTCCACCAAAAGTTGTGTTAAAGATAAATTATTAGTTAAATCTAAATTACCTGCAATAGTATTGTTTGAAGCCCATAATATGGATAGATTTGGATTTTGAGAAACATCTAAACTTGTCATTGCTTGATTCGGTATTCTTAAAGTTTCTAAACTTGGTAAACCGGTTAAATCTAGCGATGTTATTTTATTGTAAGCTAATTGTATAAAAGTTAAGTTTGGTGAGTTACCAAAAGTTACAGTTACTAAATTTGATAGTGTTGTTAAATAAACACTTTTTAAATTGGCATTCATAGATAAATCTACACTTGTTAAACCACTACTTCCGCCAAATAGACTAATTAATTCTAAGTTTATATTTTTAGTAACATCTAATTCAGACAAGTTATTACCATCTAAATTTAAATATTTTAAGCTTACATTTTTTGTAACATCAATAGCAGTTAAACTATTATTTTTTGCCCTTAAATAAATTAAGTTAGACATTTTTTCAACTCCAGATAAACTAGAAATTTCTTTATCCGATATTTTCAAGCTGTCAATTAATAGTGCATCCGAACTTAAAATATTTCCATTTAATCCGTTAGAATCAAAACCCAAATCAATTAAAGCTTGTTCAAAATTTGTGTCTGGAATTGCAACAGTTTGGCTAAACATGTTAAGACTAAAGATAGATACTAATAATAAGAATAATTTTGTTTTCATTTTACTGTTTTTTTCATAATAACTACTGATAAAGGAATCTAGTAATTCTAGATTTTGGGGAAATTTTTAATTATACTAAGTCAAAAGCTTTCGCATAATTATACCAATCGAATATTGAGGTTAAATTCAACTTTTGCTTAATTCGCTTTCTATGAGTAGAAACTGTTGATGTTTCTATAAATAAACTATTTGCAATTTCGCAAGAGGATTTTCCCTTAATTACAAGCGTAAAAACCTCTTTTTCTTTACAAGTTAATGTTTCAAAATATTTTTTATTTTCTAGTACAAACTGTCTATTTCTTTCTAATTCTTCTGAATAAGAAATTAATTTTGGCAAATCTTCTTGTTTGATATTAAAAAAGAAAAGAAAGTCTCTAATAAAGCTAATAGATAATTTTCTATCTATCGATTCATTATTCTTTTTTGAAATTAATTCTAAATTTGACTTATTAAATAGTTTAACTACCCCCATAATTTTTTAAGCATTTTATAAGCTTTGTAAAATTAATTCTAGTTCTTTAAAAAAAAACCATACTTTAGTATTGTCTTTTAGAACTTTAGAACCCATTGAAAAAAATTACTCTCCTCTTTTTTATTCATATTATTAGTTTTATTAGTGCTCAAGAAAAACAAAAATCGGTTTATGATGATTTAAAATATTTTGACACTAAAGAGCAAAACCTTTCAATTTCAGAGATAATACATAATTATGAATCAGGAGAATTTCAAAAAGAAGAAAACCAAAAAATTTACAAAATTTTAAACGGTAAAACGTTTTGGTATCATTTCTCTTTAGACAAAACTTCAAAAAAAATAGATAAAAAATACTTTACAATTGCCAATACTTATTTAGATTTTGGTAAAGTTTATTTAAAAAAAGGTAATAAAATAGATACTCTTTCTAGTGTTTCTTACAACGAATTTTTTCCGCATAGAAACATTTTTTACAGGAATCCAGTTTGGAAAATTGAAACTGATAGCGTTTTAAAAACTGATGTTTTTTTAAGAATAAAAAACAGCTCTGGTAGAACTAGGTTGGCTCTCTATTTAGAAAATGAAAATGAATTTTTAAAACGAGTACAATCAGAATATTTTTATTTCGGACTTTTTATAGCTTTTTTAATTAGCATGACTCTTATACTTGTCTTTTTTGCAGTATTAAAAAAAGAATATGCTGTTTTATTTTATGCAGCTTACATAGTTACCGTATTTTTCGAATTTTTGGCAGGCAAAGGCTTAGGAGTACAATATATTTGGTCTGATAGCGTATTTTTTATTAATAATGTTAGAAGTTTTAGCCAAACAATTGGTGTGTTATGCATGGGTTTATTCTATTTAAACTTTTATAAATTAAATGCGAATCAAAAAATATCAAAAGGAATTTTTAAATGGGGTGCATACTTCACAATTCCGTTTGTATTATTATATGTTTATAAATTTTTCTTCGGTGGATTCATAACCTTATATCTTTATGTTTGGACGGTTTTAAAGATTATTGCATTTATTTGGGTTTTAAATCATATCTATTTAACAATTAAGAAACAATTACCTTTATACTTAGTTATAGCTTTTATTGTACCAATTTTAGCTGTGATAAATGGTCAAATTATGAACCCGGAAGTACATAATACATTAGCAATTAAATATAGCGGACCAAATATTTATTATTTAGCACTATCATTAGAAATTTTGCTATTTACACGCTATATTTTTGGTACTGTTATAGATACTCAAAGAAGTTATTTTAAGTTGAAAAAAGTTAGTGATGAACTTAAATATAATTTTCAAAATAAAACCCTAGAAGTACAGCAACAAGAACGCAACAAACTTGTAAATAATGTGCATGATACCTTTGGCGGATATTTAGAAGCTTTAAAACTTAGACTTTTACAAAAAGCAGACAATACACCAGAAAAAGTACAAGAAATTTTAGATGCTTTCTATAAAGACTATAGATATTTACTAAACAGTTTGTATGCTCCTAAAATCAATTCAGAAAACTTTATTTCTAGTTTGATAGAATTTTGTGAAAAATTAGATAAACTTACAAATCAGAAAATATCACATAACTTTAATCTAGACGGTATAGATTTACCACAAGATAAATGTGTTCACATCTATCGAATTATATCAGAATTAACTACCAATGCAATAAAACATTCTAAATCAACCATAATTAATATCAATATTCATCAACAAAAAAATAAAGTTGTTTTTATAGAAGTAAAAGATGATGGTATTGGCTTTATTACTGATAAAATTTCCGATACAAGTTTCGGTTTAAATAGTGTAAGAGAAAGAGTTTCTCAGTTAAAAGGAACCTTAAATATTATTTCTAATAAAACCGGAAGTACTTTTAAAATTGAAATCCTCGTAAATGATTAAAAGCCCAATAAATATAGTAATTGCAGATGACAATCGTTTTTTTTGCGATGCATTAAAAGATAGTTTAAACTTTCATGAAGAATTAAATGTAATACAAACGTTTAATGATCTTAATCATTTAATTTCATTTACATCTTTAAACAACTTTGACGTTTTAATCTTAGACGTAAATTTTAATGGAAAGAGTTCTTTAGATTTCTTAAATGAAATTAAAAAGAATGACAACTTTAAAATCATTGCTTTAACAACCATGAATAATAATTATATTAAAAACAAAGCAATAGGTAACGGTGTAGATTTTTTTGTTGGAAAGGATGAAGATTTAGAAAATTTTAAAGAAGTTATTCTTACTTGTTTTATGAGTAAAACCGTTAAAAAGAAAAAATCTTCTTTTAAAGTAGAAATCGATAATTATAAGTTTACCAAAAGAAAATTAGAGATTTTACAAGCATTATATGATTATTCGAATAAAAAAGAAAAAGAACTCTCTGCAATCTTAAACATTACAGAAAGTTCTTTAAAATCTCATAAAAGAGAGCTTTTTGAAATTACGTTAACAAAAAGTACACCAGAATTAATAAAATTCGGTATTCAAAAAGGAATAATAATTACCTAAAAAGGTATTCATTATTCTAAAATTTGGGCTGCATGCGCCTTTGTTTTTACCTTTGAAATGACATCTTCTATAACACCATTTTCATCTATAACAAAAGTGGTTCTATGAATTCCGTCATACTCTCTTCCCATAAATTTTTTAGGTCCCCAAACATTAAAAGCCTCAATTACTGCTTTATCTTCATCTGCCAATAGAGGAAATGGTAATTCATTTTTATTGATAAAATTTTGTTGTCTTTTTGCAGAATCTGCGCTTACACCCAAAACATCATAGCCTTTGCTTAAAAAAGTTTGATAATTATCTCTTAAATCACACGCTTCATTAGTGCAACCTGGTGTACTTGCTTTTGGATAAAAAAATAGAACTAATTTTTTACCACTGTAATCTGATAATTTAATTGTGTTACCTGCATTGTCTTTTGCTTCAAATTCCGGAGCTTTGTCTCCTATTTTTAGTGATGTCATTTGTCTTGAAATTTTAGAATATAAAAATAGAAAGTTTTTTACTTTAATTATTAAAAAAAGTAAAGTAATACTTAAGAATTTACTTTTAACTTTTTTTAACTTTACATTTTATCTATTATTTATGACAAAGCAAGAAAAAGTACAATTTGTAATTGATACACTTCAAGAAAAATATCCAGAAATTCCTATTCCTTTAGATCATAAAGATCCGTATACATTGTTAATTGCTGTATTGCTATCTGCACAATGCACAGACGTTAGAGTGAATCAAATTACACCATTATTGTTTGCCAAAGCAGACAATCCTTTTGATATGGTAAAAATGTCTGTTGAAGAAATTAAAGAAATAATAAGACCTTGTGGTTTGTCTCCAATGAAAAGTAAAGGAATTTACGGTTTGTCTAAAATTTTAATTGAAAAATATGATGGCGAAGTTCCTCAAAGTTTCGAAGGCTTAGAAGAATTACCTGCCGTTGGTCATAAAACTGCAAGTGTTGTAATGAGTCAAGCATTTGGCGTACCCGCTTTTCCGGTAGATACGCATATTTTAAGATTGATGTATCGTTGGAATTTAAGTAACGGAAAAAGCGTTGCACAAACAGAAAAAGATGCAAAAAGATTATTCCCAAGAGAACTATGGAATGATTTACATCTTCAAATTATTTGGTACGGAAGAGAATATTCTCCTGCTAGAGGTTGGAATTTAGACATCGATATTATTACAAAAACAATTGGTAGAAAAACAGTTTTAAACGAGTATTATAAAAATAAAAAAACACCTTAAAAGGTGTTTTTTTATTTTTTATTTAACTGTAATAATTTAATGAGGAACTGCTTGACCAATTAAGGTTTCACCTTCTATAATTTCGAAAGTTTTATTAATTGCGGCTGTATCATGTAAAGATCTAACTAAAGTTTGTGCTACATCATCTCTTGTAATTTCACCAGATTTATTAAGCTTTTCACTTAGTTCAATTTTTCCTTTTCCTTTTTTGTCTGTTAAAGACCCTGGTCTAACAATAGAATATGTAAGATTGCTTTCTTTTAAATAAACATCAGCATTGTGTTTCGCTTTTAAATATTCTTGCAAATCATCTGCTTGCTCAGGATTGTCTGCTCCCATAGAGCTTAGCATTACAAACTTAGATACGTTTTCTTTTATTGCTGCATCTATCATTCTTTTAGCTCCTTCTTGATCTACTTCTACTACTTTTTTACCACCAGAACCAGCGGCAAAAATAACTTTGTCTATATTTCTAGTTGTAAAAGAAACATCTTCTTCTAAATCTGCTAAAACAGTTTTAATATTTTTATCTTCAAATTGCTTTTTTTGTTCTTCTTTTCTAACCATAGCAATTGGATTAAAATATTGTGATGTTTCTAATAAATTAACTATTTTTTTTCCTGTGGTACCATTTGCACCTGCTACTAATATGTTTTCCATGGTTGCAAGTTAATTAGATATTAGATTTTGTATTAACTCATTTAATTTTTAAAATAGTGCATATAAAAAAAGCCCCAACGTTAGTTGAAGCTTTTTCCACTCTTAATTCAAATTCAATTCAATGAAGTTATTTGATTTTGTTTTTTCAATTCGTAAAGATTTGGAAAAATTAATCAAAAATTGAACTGTTTCTTTTTTTGGTTGCATCTGACAATCAGAAGATTTTTTAGAGTAAAGTTGCATCATATAAATTATTTAATATATTGGTTTCTAATTTAATAACGACGCATTTAAAACTTTATTGTTAATTCACCAAAATAATTTTATGTTTATCTATTAGCTTGCGCATATTTATTAAAGCATATCGCATTCTACCTAAAGCTGTATTTATACTTACGCCTGTATTTTCGCTTATTTCTTTAAAGCTCATATCTTTATACATTCGCATAACTAAAACTTCTTTTTGCTCTTGTGGTAACTCATTAACAAGCTCTCTTACATTATCGTAAATCTGTTCTTGTATAATTTGTTTCTCCGCATTTAAGCTACCGTCATGTAAAACAGAAAAAATGTCAAACTCATCAGTATTTTTAAAAGAAGGCATTCTATTATTCTTTCTAAAATAATCAATTACTAAATTATGAGCAATTCTCATAACCCAAGGTAAAAACTTTCCTTCTTCATTATAATTACCTTTTTTTAAAGTTCTAATTACTTTAATAAAAGTATCCTGAAAAATATCTTCGGTTAAATCTTTATCTTGTACTTTACTGTAAATAAAGCTAAAAAGGCGTTGTTGATGTCTGTTGATTAAAATAGCTAAAGAGGCTTCTTTACCTTTAATATAATCGCTTACTAAAATGCTATCTGAAATTGTATTCGTACGTATCATAATTACTTATAGAAAAACCGTTAGTGCTTTTCTTATTATTATTTGTTAATAATTTTTAAAGTAATTTTATATTATATACGTCTAATTTTGTGAGGTTTATACTACAAATATGAATATTTTTTATTTAAAGTACAAACTTTTTACAAAAAAGATTTTAGTAATTTCTAAATGAGGTAATTTTTTGGTAATTTTATAGCTTATATTTTTGATACATGAAGACAGATATTTCAGCCGTAAATCCTAAAGAAAACATCATTATAAAAGGTGCTAAATTGCACAATTTAAAAAATATAGATGTTGTAATTCCTAGAAATAAATTAGTAGTTATTACAGGTCTTTCTGGTTCTGGTAAATCTTCTTTAGCTTTTGATACCCTTTATGCAGAAGGCCAAAGGCGTTATGTAGAAAGTTTAAGTTCTTATGCAAGACAATTTTTAGGTAAATTACACAAACCCAAAGTAGAATATATTAAAGGTATTGCACCTGCAATTGCTATAGAGCAAAAAGTTAACTCTACAAACCCAAGATCTACTGTTGGTACAAGTACAGAAATTTACGATTATATAAAATTATTGTTTGCCAGAATAGGTAAAACCTTCTCTCCTATTTCTGGTAATGAAGTTAAAAAAGATACTGTTTCGGATGTTGTAAATTTTATTAAAAAATTTAACGACAACACTAAATTACTTTTGCTTGCACCTGTAACTATAGATGAAAACAGAGATTTAAAAACCGTTTTACAGGTTTTAGAGCAGCAAGGTTATGCAAGACTTAAATGGAATGATAAAGTATATAAAATTGCTAGTTTTCCGCAAGAAGAATTTAAAAATGAACCTTTACTTTTAGTTGTAGATAGAATTGTAAAAAAAGATGATGAAGATTTTTACAATCGATTAGCAGATGCTATACAGACTGCTTTTTTTGAAGGGAAAGGTGTTTGTTTTGTAGAAAATTTAGAAGATAATAATGTTTCAGAATTCAGTAATAAATTCGAATTAGATGGCATTACTTTTTTAGAACCGAACACACACTTATTCAGCTTTAATAACCCATACGGCGCATGTCCAACTTGCGAAGGATATGGAAATGTAATTGGCATCGATGAAGATTTAGTAATACCAAACACAGGTTTATCCATTTTTGAAGACGCTATTTTTCCTTTTAAAACACCTGCTTATGTTCATTATAAAGAAGATTTAATAGAAGTCGCTTACAAATTTGACATTCCAATTCATAAACCTTGGTTTGAACTTTCAGACAAGCAAAAAGAGTTGGTTTGGAATGGTAATAGTTCTTTTCACGGAATCCATCATTTCTTTTCTGTTTTAGAAGAAAAAAGTTATAAAATTCAGAATCGTGTAATGCTTTCTCGTTACCGTGGCAAAACAAAATGTACAGCTTGTAACGGTAAGCGTTTAAGAGAAGAAACTAATTATGTTAAAATCAATTCTAAAAACATTTCAGATTTAGTTGCTTTGCCTTTAGACGAATTGGCTTCTTTTTTCAAGGAAATTAAACTAAATAAATATGAAGAAAAAATTGGTAAAAGACTGCTCACAGAAATTAACAACAGATTGCAGTTTTTAACCAATGTTGGTTTAAATTATTTAACCATTAACAGAACTTCTAATACACTTTCTGGAGGAGAAAGTCAGCGAATTAATTTAGCAACATCTCTAGGAAGTTCTTTGGTTGGTTCTATGTATATTTTAGATGAACCTAGCATTGGTTTACATCCAAAAGATACAGAAAGATTAATTGGAGTTTTAAAAGATTTAAGAGATTTAGGTAATACTGTAATTGTGGTAGAACATGATGAAGATATCATGAAAGAAGCAGATTATATTATAGATATTGGTCCGGAAGCAGGAACCTACGGAGGAAATGTTGTTGCTGAAGGTAATTTTGATGAAATTTTAAAATCTGACTCTTTAACAGCAAAATATTTAAATGAAGATTTAACAATCGAAGTTCCTAAAAAAAGAAGAAAATCAAACAATAAGATACAAATTCTTGGTGCTAGAGAAAATAATTTAAAAAATGTTGATGTTACATTTCCTTTAAATTGCCTATCTGTTATTACAGGGGTTTCTGGTTCTGGTAAAAGTACTTTGGTTAAGAAAATTCTGTATCCAACAATGCAAAAAAAGTTAGTTGGTTATGGCGATAAAATTGGGCAACACACAGATGTAATTGGTAATTTTGACACCTTAAAACATGTAGAATTTATCGATCAAAATCCTATTGGTAGATCTTCTAGATCTAATCCTGTTACCTATATCAAAGCCTATGATGATATTAGAGCGTTATTTTCAAATCAGAAATTATCTAATATCAGAAATTACAAGCCAAAACACTTTTCTTTTAACGTAGAAGGTGGTAGATGTGAGGTTTGTAAAGGCGAAGGTGAAGTTACAATAGAAATGCAATTTATGGCAGATGTGCATTTAGAATGCGAAACTTGTAACGGTAAAAGGTTTAAAAAAGAAGTATTAGAAGTTAAGTTTGATGGGAAATCTATTGATGATATTTTAAACCTAACTATTGATGATGCTGTTGCTTTTTTTACAGAAAATTTAGTACCCAAAATAGCCAACAAATTAAAGCCTTTACAAGATGTTGGTTTGGGATATGTAAAATTAGGACAATCTTCTTCTACCCTTTCTGGCGGAGAAGCACAACGAATAAAACTAGCATCGTTCTTAGTTAAAGGAAACACCAAAGACAAAGCCTTGTTTATTTTTGATGAACCTACAACTGGTTTGCATTTTCATGATATTAAAAAACTATTAGCTTCTTTTAATGCTTTAATAGAACGCGGACATTCTATTGTTGTAATTGAGCATAATATCGAATTGATAAAGTGTGCAGATTACATCATAGATTTAGGCTTAGAAGGTGGTAAAAATGGTGGTCAACTTATTTTTGAAGGTACGCCAGAAGAATTGGTGAAAAATAAAAAATCGTACACTTCTAAATATTTAGCAGAAAAATTAAATTTATAAATGATAACTAATATAACTAACGAACAAAAGGTAAATTATGTTAGAATCCTAGCTGTTTTAGGGGTTTTAATATTGATGATATATGCTCCTAAATTATGGATTACCACAAAGGTTTTTCCTATAATCCCTTTGTTTGATTGGTTACCTATTCCTACAAATCCTTTAGATTATATTTTAGCTGGAAGTTTTTTTCTTTTACAAATTGTATATATTTTTCAAAATAAAAGATGGCAAGGTCTTCTAATTCTTGCATTATATATTTACCTTTCTTTAGTCGATCAAAATAGACTACAACCCTACTTCTATCAAAGTTTTCTAACAATTTTAGCAATTGAGGTTTTCCCAAAGAAAACAGACTATAAAAAAGTTCTTTATGCAGTTATTTTAGTTTTTTTTGCAACTTATTTCTGGAGCGGAATTCAAAAAGTAAATGGTGAATTCTACATTCAATGGTTAAGTGCCTTAGAAAAGCATTTTAGCTTTTTACCGCATATATTATTAGAATACTTTACATACGCTGTACCCTGGTTAGAAGCATCTATGGGAGTTTTATTATTGTTTAATAAAACCAGAAAATTTGCCGTTTTATTTATTTTATTAATGCATGCAACAATAACTTTTTTGTTATTTTACTTAGGTTACGGTTACAATGTTGTACCTTGGAATATTCAAAATATGTTATCAGTTTTTATCATATTTTGGTTTTTAAAAACAATAAATTTTTCAGATTTCTTTATCAAATTTTTTAACAAACAAAAAGCGGTTATTTTAATTTTTACAATGTTATTACCATTGGCAAATAATTTAACTGGTTTTTACGATAATTTATTATCATTTCATTTTTTTACTGCAGATTTAAATTATTACAATATTATTCTTAGTGAAGAATTAGAAGATAATTTACCAGAACACATTCAAGATTTTTATCGTTACAAAAACGGTAGAGCCTATTTAAATATGAATGAATGGGCTCAATACGATAATAAAGTATTATTTTATCCAGAAGAAAGAATTATAAATTATGTGAATTCTTATTTAAAATCTTTTGCTAAAAACCCTAATCAAGAAGGTTTAACAACTCTAGAAATTTACAATCATTAACAGGTTTTTATTGATATTTACATTTTAATTTACGAATTCTAATTGATATCTCACGAATTCTAAAACAGCTAAAATTTAAGCTTTCTTCTAAACTACTTTTACAGTGTAATAACACTAAAAAAGTAGAAATCATGAGAAACATTTTAAGAAAAACATTCGTTGTATCGTCTTTAATAATAGCATTTAGCAGTTTTATTAGTTGCGATTCATCATCAGAAAAAAAAGCAACAGAAAATTTAGCAGTTGTAGAAACATCTAAAGAAATTATAGAAGAAAACACTGATATCACTTACAAAAAACCGATCGTTTTTATTGCTGGTTTTGATAAAGGAAATGAAACTTTTTATAAAGATGCTAGAAAATATTTTACAGAAGAAGGTTTAAAGGTTATCGATGGCAAATATTCTTTAGAGGAAATTATTTTGTGGCTAAATGAAAACGGAAACAATCAACCTTACAGCGAAATTCATATTGTAAATAAAAGCAATCCTTTTAAAGGTATGAATTTAGAAACTGTGGTTAGAGGTGATAAAATTACTTCAGAAACTTTAAGAAAAACAATTACACAAGGTAGTTTACCTAAACTAGAAAATGTAGTAAATACCAATTCGAAAATTATATTTCATGCTTCTGGTTTGGTAGAAAATAAAGAACTTTTAAAAACATTAAAAGATGCTTTTTACACAAAAAACAATCCAAAAGTTGTAGCCTCTCCTTATCACACAATTTTTGGTGGTCGATTTTCCAATCATTATTTAGCACAACCATATTATGTATTTTATCCTACTTCATATTCACCTGGTAAAATGGATCTTTCTAAAGAAATTGCAAGAAAATATCCAGAAGAAAAAGATATTGATTGGTATGATGCATTAAATAATGAAGAAGAAAGATATGTTGGAGAGCCTTATACTACACAGTTTTCTATACCAATTAAGTGGGAATTTGATTATTATAATACAGACAATGAAATGCCTAAATTTAAGTCTGTAGATGAATTAAAAGATTGGATTGAAACACAAGAAGATTTAATGTCTGATATCGAAAAATACAACGTATCGATAGATAAATTTAGATGGAATTGGTCTGTAAAAGCAAGTAAATTAGTAATTAGAGGTAGAACAACAGGTTTGTGTGTTTTAAAGCCACTTGTAAAACCATATGGCGAATTAGAACATGTAAAACCAGATACTAGCAACAAGCGTTTGTATGCTTTAAAATAAAGTGAATTAGAAAAAGTTGTTGTAATAAACGTCATTACCCAAAATTTAAAATGGTGTAATGGCGTTTAAATTAGTAAGTTTGTTCTAATGAAAAAAAACATTGTTAATTTAATTATTTTTAGAAAATTGTACTTAAAAAAAGTATTGTTAATTCTAATAGTATGTTTACCATTTAATGTTTTTTCACAAGATTCCATTTTCGAGGAAATTATAGCTTTTAAGAATTTCGATAATTCTTCAATTTTAGAAATTACTCAAGACAACAACCAAACAATTTGGTTAAGAACTAACAAAGGTTTACTAAATTACAACGGGAAATTTATTTCTAGTCGTATTATAAATAGCGCAATTAAATCAAGTTTAAGCACTGCCCTATTTATTAATAATGATTCAGTTTTTATAGGTAACAGTAATAACCTTTCTTTAATTACAAAAAGTAATATTTTTTCTTTTGAAGCTAAAGGTGTAAACAAAATTTTTAAACACAAAAACATATATTATGTTGCCTCTAACCACGGTATATTTTATTTTAATAAGAATTATCTGCAACCATTAAAAACCACCTATAATCTAGATTTTTCTGTAATAAACGATATCATTTTTTATGATAATAATTTTATAGTTGCTTCTAATAGCGGACTTTGGGTTTTATCAGATTTATTTAATCCAAAAAAAATTACACTACTTTCAAAAGGAAATTTTAGTACTTTTAAAATATATCAAAATAAATTATTTGTTTTAAAAAATAAGCAAACTATTTTTCAGTTAAAACCGGATAATCAATTAATAGAAAAGTATACTTCTGATGAAGAATTTAATTACGAAGTTGTTACTGATAAATTGTATTTGTTTTCTAAACAAACTGGTATTGATGTTTTGAATGCTGAAAACTTCATTTTTGAAAAAAGAATTAATAAATACAATAGCAATATCAATTCGAATGTTATAACAACAGTATTTGAAGGTTTTGAAGGTAATTTATTTTTAGCAACAGAAAATAGTTTTTACATTCAGAAAAATAAAGAATCACTTTTAAAACCGAATTTATATATTGACAAAGTTTTAATTAATTATAAGAGTTTAGATACCATCAACTTAAATAATTACACAAAAAAATTATACTTAAATTCATTCAGCAATAATATTTCTATAGCTTTAAATAGCAATGTATTTTCTTCTGATAAAACTGTAGAGTATCGCTATAAATTAGGAGATAAATTTTCTCCTTGGCAAGCAATAAACCAAATAAATTTTGCCAATTTAAAACCTGGTAATTATCAATTTGTTGCAGAAGCAAGATTTAAAAATAATAAAAATAGTAGTTTTAAAAGCTTTAGTTTCATAATTAAAAAACCAATTTATCAAGAAGTATGGTTTTACATTATTTGTGCGATTGTTTTTCTTTTAATTGCAATATTCTTTTTAGAAATGCATTTAAAAAAAGTAAACAAACGCAATCAAAAGAAAATTAAAGACTTAAAGATGAAAAATCATTTGCAAACTTTAGAGCAAAAAGCTTTACAGTTACAAATGAATCCTCACTTTATTTTTAACGTTTTAAACGGAATTAAAGCATTAGGAAATTCAGAAAAAAAACAAGAGTTAAACGAAACAATATCTAGTTTTTCTGTACTTTTAAGAAGTGTTTTAAACAACTCTAGATTAGAAGAAATTAGTTTAAAAGAAGAAATAACAACTTTAAAAAATTATTTAAAATTAGAACAACAAATGAGTTCTAAGAATTTTGATTTTTTTATTGAAGAAAATTTAAACGGAATTGATGCCGAAGAAATTTTGATTCCGCCTATGTTAATGCAACCCTTTGCAGAAAACGCAATCAAACACGGAATTTCTAAAATCAACAGAAAAGGAAATATTCTTATTACTTTTGATGTAAAACAAGCCTTTTTACATTGTTCGATTATAGATAATGGTATAGGAATTTACCATGACACAACTAATAAATCAGAAAAAAAACATACTTCTGTTGCTTTTAAAGTAACAAAAGAAAGAATAGAAAACCTATCGAAATACAATGTTTTTACTGCTAAAGAAATTTTTAAAGAATCAAATTGCATCGGAACAAAAATTTCATTTAAAATTCCTCTAAAAACAGATTATTAAATTAAAATGGAAAGAAGAAAATTTATAAAAAATTCACTTTTAGGTGCTGCTGGCGCTAGTTTAATTGGTGGTTTATATACTTGGCAAGTAGAGCCTTTTTGGTTAGAGTTTGTTCATGTAAATATGCCTATAAAAAATTTACCAGATCATTTAGAAGGTAAAACGCTAATGCAAATTAGCGATATTCATGTTGGTAATAAGTTTAATTATAATTATGTAATCGAATCTTTTGAAAAAGCTAAATTATTAGAACCCGATTTTGTAGTGTACACTGGCGATTTTGTTTCTTATGAAAATGAAGAGCAATTAGAACAATTACAAACTGTTATGAAATCTACAGTTAAAGGAAAGTTAGGAACTGCCGGTGTTTTAGGAAATCATGATTATGGTGGCGATTGGGTAGAACAACATGTTGCTGATGCAATTACAGATGTTTTAAAAGAAGCTGGAATTACAATTTTAATTAATGATGAAAAAGAATTTGATGGATTGAATATTATGGGAATTGATGATTATTGGGGATTAAATTTTGACCCAACAAAAATTACTTCTAAATATGATGCAAAAAAAGCAAATATTATGCTTTGCCATAATCCTGATGTGTGTGATTTAGATGTTTGGAATAATTATAAAGGTTGGATTCTTTCGGGTCATACTCATGGCGGACAAGTGAAACCTCCTTTTTTAAATCCGCCAATTTTACCCGTAGAAAATAAAAGATATAACGCTGGTGAAATAGATTTATTCGACGGACGAACATTATATATTAATAGAGCTTTAGGTAATTTGTATCAAGTTCGATTTAATGTAAGACCAGAAATTACAGTTTTTAAGTTATCGAAATCTTAAAATGAATAGACTAACTGCCATATTAGTAGAAGATAATTTTTTAGCTTTAGAAATGTTAGAATTAGACATTTCTAAGTATCACAAAGAAATAGAAATTATTGGTACTGCAAAATCTGTTGTACAAGCAGCAAAACTTCTACGTAAAACAAGACCAGATATTCTCTTTTTAGATATTATGTTGGGCGACGGAACAGGTTTTGATATTTTAGAAATCTTTCCTGATTTACAATCAAAAATCATATTTGTAACCGCAAGTGATGCTTACGCTATTAAAGCTTTTAAATTTGCTGCTATAGATTATATACTTAAGCCTTATTCTAATGAAGGTTTAGCCAATTCTATTAAAAAAGCTAAACAGCAAATTCAACCAAAAAAAGAGCAATTACAAGTATTAAAGCAAGCTATAAACGAACCCAATACTAATTTAGAACAGATTTCTTTACATACATCAGAAAAAATTATTGTTGTAAATATTAAAGATATTATTCGTTGTAAGTCAGACAATAATTATACTACGTTTTATTTAATTGATAACCAGAAAATTTTAGTATCAAAAACCTTAAAATTTTATGCAGATTTATTAAAAGATATTGGTTTTTTAAGAGTACATCAAAGTCATTTGATTAATACTTTTTATATAAAAGAGTTTATAAAATCTGATGGTGGTTATTTAATTTTAACTGATAATTCTAATATTCCTGTTTCTGTTAGAAAAAAAAATGAAGTAATAAATCTTCTTAAAAATCTTCATTTGTAGTATTTTTTTACTACATTTACATATAAATCATTTGTAATGAAGGTAAAAGATAAGGAAAGGGCAGATCGAATAATAGAAATTTATAATGATGTAAGTTTAAATCAAAGGAAATTTGCAGAATTAATTGGTGTATCTCAACAATTGGTAAGTGCAGTATTAAATTATAATAAAAAACCAAACGAAACCATCCTTTTTGCCATTATAGATAACATTTCAAGTGTAGACCCAATATGGTTATTAACAGGTAAAGGAAAATATACAAATAACTATGTCCCCCAAAATATAGTATCTACCCCCATAGATACATATATTTCAAACATGGTAAAGGAGCGCTTTGATAAAATTACTAGTGAAATGAATCAAAGATTATCAAATATTGAAGAATTAATTTCTAAAACTAACGCAAAGAATATCTTGAGAAGAATTGATCAAGACAATTCTAAATTGGTATCAGAATTAAAAAAAGGTACTAAA
The DNA here is from genome assembly GCF_002005425.1 of Polaribacter sp. BM10. Taxonomy (GTDB): domain Bacteria; phylum Bacteroidota; class Bacteroidia; order Flavobacteriales; family Flavobacteriaceae; genus Polaribacter; species Polaribacter marinaquae. The sequence continues at coordinate 932,747 of NZ_CP019704.1, forward strand.
AACTTAGGAAGCTAATCCTTTAATATTTGATACCGCTTCTAATTTAAATTGAATTAGGTTTATTAAAAAAAATAGAGTTTCAGATTTTTTTAAATCATTATAATAATTTAAAACTTCTATAGATTTTAAAGTTGCCTCTTTGTAGGTTACGGCATGTTGCTCTACTGGTACTTCTTGTTCAAATAATAAAGAAAAATAATCTATAATATTGTTAAAATAAATTCGATCTTCATCTTTAACAGTTAATTTAAACTTCTCTAAAAAATTAACAATTGAATCTAATCCTCCAAAATCGTTAATTTTTTTAACCATTTTTTGTTGTAAAGTCATAATTTCAGTTTTAGTTTGGGAAACTAAATTTACAAATTCAACAGATAAAAACCTAATTTTTAATATTTGATATAAATTTTTAAGCACAAAAAAAGCTTCTTATTTCTAAGAAGCTTTCTATTTTTGGGTGGAAGACGGGACTCGAACCCGCGACACTCGGTACCACAAACCGATACTCTAACCAACTGAGCTACAACCACCATATAATTGCGGGTGCAAATATAAAAATATTTTTTAATTTAAAACAACAAAAAACTAAATTAATTTATCTAAATTTTTAACAGCAACGTAACGTTCTGAGGTAAAACCTTCTGCGTGATCTACTCCTATCAATCTTCCTAAATCTCTTGCTCTATAATTTATACTATCTATAAAATTTTTACTTGTAATTGGCGTTTCTGGCTCTTTACTGTTCGGATCAAAGAATTGAGATCCATAAGCTAAAACTGCTTTGGTTTTCTTTTCTATAAAACCAGTAATATCAATTACAAAATCTGGTTCAATATTTTTCCATTGAATGTAATGATACACTTGTTTTGGACGCCATTTCTCTTGAATTTCTCCATTAACAGTAGTTTCAATCTTGATTAATCCGCTTAAAAAACAAGCATCAGAAACTAATTTGCTTCCTTTACCATGATCGATATGTCTATCATCAATAGCGTTGCATAAAACAACATCTGGCTTGTATTTACGAATCATTTTTATAATTTCTAGTTGATGTTTTTTATCATTAATAAAAAAACCATCAGAAAACTTTAAATTTTCTCTTACAGAAACACCCATTATGTCTGCAGCTTTGTTTGCTTCAATCATTCTTAATGCTGCAGAACCTCGCGTACCTAATTCACCTTGAGTTAAATCTACAATTCCTACTTTTTTACCTAGTGAAACTTCTTTTGCTATTGTTGCACCACAACCTAATTCTACATCATCTGGATGTGCTCCAAAAGCTAATATGTCTAATTTCATTCTTTTAATTTTATAAAAAGCTCTTATTTCTTAGCTTTTAGTATTGCTTGTTCAATGTCTTCAATTAAATCTTTTGGTTCTTCGATACCAACAGAAAAACGAATTAATCCATCTTTAATACCTCTTTCTAAACGTTCTTTTTCACTTAATAAAGCATGTGTAGTTTGCACAGGACTAACTGTTGTACTTTCTAAACCTGCCAAACTCATAGAAGGTTTAATAAGTTTTAAATTATTTTGAAAATCCATTGCATCAATTCCGTTTGTCAACTCAAAAGACAACATAGCGCCAAAACCTTTCATTTGTTTTTTTGCTAATTCATGCTGCGGATGACTTTTTAAACCAGGATAATATACACAATCGATATCTGAATTGCCTTCTAAATATAATGCCATTACTTCGGCATTTTTAGTTTGTTCTTTTACACGAAGATTTAACGTTTTTAAGCTTCTTTCTAATAACCAAACTGTTTGATCGCTTAAGTTACCACCAAAATTGATTGCGGTATTCCAGATATGTGCAATATGTTCTTTACTAGCAGCAATGGCACCTGCAGAAATATCTGAATGACCACCCATATATTTTGTAGCAGAATGTAACATAATGTCTATGTCAAAATCAGCAGGATTTTGATTGATAGGAGAAGCAAAAGTATTATCTATCATTGTTAAAATATCTTTTGACTTTGCTAAATTAGAAATTGCCGCTAAATCTGTAATTCCTAACAACGGATTAGAAGGTGTTTCTATATATAAAACTTTCGTATTCTCTTTAATTAGCGATTCAAAATCTTCTATAGTATCAGATTCTGTAAAAGAATATTCAATTCCGTATTTATCAAATTCAGAAACAATAAAATTATAGGTTCCGCCATAAATAACTTGCTGAATAATTACATGATCTCCAGATTTTAGAAAAGCAAACATAGCTGCAGAAATTGCCGCCATACCAGAACCAAATATTAAACCATCTTCTGTTTTTTCTAAAGCTGCAATTTTTTTACACAGCATTTCTTGATTAGGTGTATTAAAATATCTAGGATATCGTTTTACATCTACACCGTCAAAAGCATAAGAAGTAGACATATACATTGGTGAAACTGCACCCTTAAATTGTTCATCTTTAACTTCTCCAGTATGTACACAAATGGTATTTATTCCTGGTTTATTGTTTTCTTTCATTTCGATAAATTTACATCAGCTAATTTAGTAAAAGCAATTCTAAAATTATATAAATTTATAATATCTTCGCTATAATGATATCAACAGTAATTATCGGAAACGGAAACGTAGCACATCATTTAGAAAAAGCTTTTTTAAAAGCTAATGCTATTGATGTTACTAAAATTAATTCTAGAAATTTAAGTAACATCCCTAAAGCAGATATTACAATTATTGCCGTTTCAGATAATGCGATAGAAGAAGTTTCTTCTAAAATAGAAAATAGTTTTGTTGTGCATACTTCTGGTAGTTTTTCTATGGATAATTTACAGAACAAAACTCGCAAAGGCGTTTTTTATATGTTGCAAACTTTTTCTAAAGACAAAGAAATAGACTTTTCTAAAGTGCCTTTTTGTTTAGAAGCCGAAACTGAAAAAGATTACATTCTACTAGAAAAACTTGCAAAAAGCATTGGTAACAAAATTTATAATATTACCACAGAACAAAGAAAAACATTACATGTTGCGGCCGTTTTTGTAAATAACTTTACAAACCATTTATACAAAATTGGCGCAGATATTTGCGATACAAATAATGTTCCGTTTGAAATTTTACAACCTTTAATAGATGAAACAGCATCTAAAATTAAAGAGTTAAAACCTCTAAGTGCGCAAACAGGTCCGGCAATAAGAAACGATACTGAAACTATTAAAAATCATTTAGATTTACTTTCTAAAGAACAACAAACTATTTATAAAATACTAACCAAATCTATTCAGAAATCGAATAAATCTGAATAAAAAATAAAGATTACAATATAATTATGGAATTGAGTTATAAACAATTATTACCAGAAATTAATACATTTATTTTTGATGTTGATGGCGTTTTAACCAACGGAATGTTAACAATTATGCCAGATGGCGAATTGGTAAGACATATGAATGTGAAAGATGGTTATGCTATGAAAAATGCTTTAAATAAAGGTTATAGAGTATGTATAATTTCTGGCGGAACAAATGAAGGCGTAAGAAAAAGACTAGCAGCTTTAGGTATCGAAGATATTTACCTTGGTGCTCATAACAAAATAGAACAATATAAAGAACTTGTAAAAAAATACGATTTGAAAGCAGAAAACGTATTATATATGGGTGATGATGTACCAGATTTTCCTGTAATGGAATTGGTAGGAATGCCTGCATGCCCAAATGACGCTGTTCAAGAAATACAACAAGTAGCTAAATATATTTCTTATAAAAAAGGTGGTGAAGGTTGTGTTAGAGATGTAATAGAACAAGTTTTACGTGTTCAAAACAAATGGAATGAAAATTTTGATGCGAGTTCATAAAACTTTAACAACAATATTCTAAAATATTTTATATTTTTAAATCCATTTTAATATGAATTCAATACTTTTTTAACATGAAAAAAACATTTTTTACATTTTTATTTTTGTCATTAGTACTTTCTATCAATTCGCAAACAATTTTTGGAAAATGGAATTCTAAAAATGAAGCAGGTACAGTAGATTCTGTATTAGAAGTTTATGAAAAAAATGGCAAAGCATATGCAAAAGTTGTAGAAATATTAAATCCGGCTAGAAAAAATGCACTTTGTGTTGATTGTGAAGGTGAATATAAAGACAACCCCATTTTAGGTTTAGATATTTTATCTGGATTAGAAAAAGATGATGACGAATGGTCTGGAGGACAAATTATAGATCCAAGAAATGGTAAAACTTACAAATGCTATATTAAATTAGTAAATGCTAATAAGCTAAAACTTAGAGGATATATTGGTGTTTCACTCTTTGGTAAAACTGCCTATTGGGAAAGAGCTAAATAGAAATAAAAAAGCCGATTAAAATTAAATTTTAATCGGCTTTTTTATTAGTTTTTTTCTTCTAACATGGGTACAAATGCAAAATCACCAAGTTCATGTTTTTCGAATTCTTTTGCAGATTTTCTTATAAATAATGTCATAATTTGAGTTTTGTCTCCTACCGGAATCAACAACTTCCCTCCTACTTTAACTTGTGCTAATAAAGCTTTTGGCACATAAGGTGCACCTGCTGTTACTATAATTTTATCAAAAGGTGCTTTTTCTTTTAAACCTTTGTAACCATCACCAAAAATAAATCTCTTGGGTTTGTAACCTATTTTAGGTAAAAACAAAGATGTTTTTTTAAACAACTCTTTTTGTCTTTCTATAGAATAGACTTCTGCTTTCAATTCTAATAATACAGCCGTTTGGTAACCAGAACCTGTACCAATTTCTAAAACTTTTTCTCCGGGTTTAATTTCTAAAGTTTCAGATTGAAAAGCAACTGTATAAGGCATAGAAATTGTTTGTTCTGCAGCAATAGGAAAAGCTTTGTCTTGGTAAGCATGTGCTTCGAAACTAGAATCTATAAACAAATGTCTTGGTATTTTTCTAACCGCATTTAAAACATTTTTATCGGTAATACCTTTTGCTTCTAAAACAGCAGCTAATTGATTTCTAAGTCCTTGATGTTTGGATGTGTCTTTCAAATTTAATAATTTCTAAAGTCTAAAAATAGTAATAATTCTAAATACAATATTATAAAATTGTATCTTTGTTTTCGTTGATTTTTTCTATTAAAAAAATAGAAATTTTAAAGCATTTAAAAACAACATTATTCACTATTGTTTTTAATTTAAATGCTACAACAACAGCTATTAATTCAAAAAAAAAATACATATATGCTAAAAGCTGGCGTTTTAGGTGCAGGACATCTTGGTAAAATTCATTTACGTTTACTACAACAATCGGATAAATATGAACTTGTTGGTTTTTTTGACCCATTTAAAGAAAATGCAGAAAAAGTTGCAAAAGAATTTGGGTACAAATTATTCGATTCTATAGAAGACTTAATAAAAGCTGTAGACGTTGTAGATATTGTTACACCAACTTTATCGCATTTTGAATGTGCTAAACTTGCCATTGAAAACGGTAGACATATTTTTATTGAAAAACCTATTACTAAAACAGTTGTAGAAGCAGAAGCTATTAAAACTTTAGCGAGTCAGTTTCATGTTAAAGGCCAAGTTGGGCATGTAGAACGTTTTAACCCAGCTTTTACTGCAGTAAAAGATAAAATTGATACACCAATGTTTATCGAAGCACATCGATTAGCAGAATTTAACCCAAGAGGTACAGATGTGCCAGTTGTTTTAGATTTAATGATTCATGATATCGATATTATTCTTTCTGTGATAGATTCTAAAGTAAAAAATGTAAACGCTAGCGGAATTTCTGTAATCTCTGAAACACCAGATATTGCAAATGCAAGAATAGAGTTTGAAAATGGTTGTGTTGCCAATTTAACCGCAAGTAGAATTTCAATGAAAAATATGCGTAAAACACGATTTTTTCAGAAAGACGCTTACATTTCTGTTAATTTTTTAGAGAAAAAATCTGAAATTGTTAGAATGAAAGATGTGCCAAACAAACCAGATGAGTTTGCAATGATTTTGCAAAATGCAGAAGGTGTAAAAAAGCAAATTTATTTCGACAATCCAGAAGTAGAAAATAACAATGCTATTTTAGATGAATTAGAATCTTTTGCAGATGCTATTCACAACAACACTAAACCTGTTGTTTCTTTAAGACAAGGAGCAGAAGCTTTAAGAGTTGCACAAATGATTATAGATTGTTTCTAAAACTTAACAAACAAGTGCGTTAAGGATAGAGCGGTTTGTTTGAGCTCTTTTTAAAATTTTTGTAAAATAAATTTTAAAAAAGCGAGTAGCGAAAGCCTGTTTAAACGCCCAAAAATAAATTTTAAATTAAATATTGATGAAAAATATCGCTGTAATTGGTGCTGGTACAATGGGTAACGGAATTGCCCATACTTTTGCGCAATTTAACTATAATGTACACTTAATAGACATTTCTGAAACTGCTTTAAATAAAGGTATTGCAACTATTACTAAAAATCTTGATAGAATGGTTGCTAAAGAAAAAATTTCTGAAACAGATAAAATTGCTACTTTAAACAACATAACACCTTTTATTTCAATCGAAAATGGAGTTAAAGATGTTGATTTAGTTGTTGAGGCTGCTACAGAAAATGTAGCGTTAAAATCTAAAATTTTTAAACAATTAGATGAAGTTTGTAGTGAAAAAACAATTTTAGCTACAAATACATCGTCTATTTCTATTACTCAAATTGCTGCTGTTACTAATAGACCAGAAAAGGTTATTGGTATGCACTTTATGAATCCTGTGCCGATTATGAAGTTGGTAGAAATTATTAGAGGTTATAATACTTCTGATGCTGTGATGGAAACGATTGTGAATTTATCTAAAGAAATAAAGAAAACTCCGGTAGAAGTTAACGATTATCCTGGTTTTGTAGCAAACAGAATTTTAATGCCGATGATTAACGAGTCTATTGAAACTCTATATAACGGTGTTGCTGGTGTTGCCGAAATTGATACTGTAATGAAATTAGGTATGGCACACCCAATGGGGCCTTTACAATTGGCAGATTTTATAGGTTTAGATGTTTGTTTGTCTATTCTTAATGTTTTATACGACGGATTTAAGAACCCAAAATATGCTCCTTGTCCACTTTTAATAAACATGGTAATGGCTGGTAAATTGGGTGTAAAATCTGGTGAAGGTTTTTATGATTATTCTGAGAACAGAAAAGCAGAGAAAGTTGCTAAAATGTTTAGCTAAGAAAACATAATGAAAAAAATATTCTTAGTCTTTATTTTTTCTACATTGATGTGTACTGCACAACAAACAAAAAAAGGGATTTTAAATTTTAAAAAAATTGGTTTTTTGTACAATAATGTAGATGAAGATAGTTTTTTATCTGCTGATAAAGACTATACTTATACTGCTGATGTTTATAAGTTTCAGGTTTTTTATGATTTAGGAAAATGGAAATCTTTAGATTTTGATTTAATTGTACAACCGCAAAAACAAACAATCAAACATCAGCTTATAAATGAACAATTTGTAACACCAGACGAAGATAATTATGAAGCTAAAAGAGCTGAATTTACAGCTTTAAAGTCAATAAATTTGTATGGCTTAGAGTTTGGTTTGGTTATAGAACAAAAAATATTTGAGAAATTAAATGCCCAAGTAACTCTTGGTTTAGGTTTGGCTACCATAAATAAAAGAACAGAGCGTTTGGCAAAAGGTTTTACGTTTTTAGAAAATGCTTCTGTGGGGCTTTCTTATAAACCATTTAAAAAGGCGTTTATATACTTAGGTGGTAATATTGGTCATGTTTCTAACTTAGATACACAACAACCAAATAGCGGCTACACATTCGCGGGTTACGAGATTGGTTTTTCTTATTTATTGAAATAAAAAAAGGGAGCAATTTGCTCCCTTTTATATTTAATAAAATTATAGATTATTTTCCTAACCAAGAATTTAACATCCAAATTGTTTTTTCTTGTTCTGCGATAAAATCACTCATCATAGAGTTTGTACCTTCATCATCTGCTTTATCTGATAAATCTAATATTTCTCTTTCAATTTTTAATAATTCTGATAATGAATTTACAACAAGCTCTACTCCTTCTACATCATTAGAAATATCTTTACCAACAGCAACAGAAGAAACTTCTAAATAATCTGTAAATGTGTGTAGTGGTTTACCTTGTAATGTTAAAATTCTTTCTGCAATGTCATCTATTTTAACTTGCGAATCTGTATAAAACTCTTCGAACTTTACATGTAATTCAAAGAAATTTTTTCCTTTGATATTCCAATGTAAACCTCTTAAATTTTGATAATATATTTGAAAATTTGCTAATAATCCGTTTAAATTATCAACTAAATTTGCACTGTCTTTTTTATCTAATCCTAATATTGATTTGCTCATTTTATTCTCTTTTAAGTGTACATCAAATTTAATCAAAATTAACCCCCTTTTTAGATAATAATTATTGATAGTTTTAATATCTTTATCAAAATTTCTTATATAAATGACTATTACTCAATTAAAATACGTTTTATCTGTTTCAGAATACCAAAATTTTACGGTTGCAGCAGAACATAGCTTTGTTACACAACCTACTTTAAGTATGCAAATACAAAAATTAGAAGATGAATTAGGCGTAAAAGTTTTTAATAGATCTAAAAAACCAATTGAACTAACAGAGGTTGGTAGAAAAATTGTAGAGCAAGCTAAAGTTATTGTTGATGAAAGTAACCGAATTTTAGATATTGTACATCAACAAAAAGGATATATTGGTGGTGAATTTAAAATAGGAATTATACCTACAATTATGCCAACGTTGTTACCAATGTTCTTGCAAAATTTTACTAAAAAATATCCGAAAGTAAAATTAATTATTGAAGAATTAACCACAGAAGATATAGTTAGAAAATTAACTGACGGACATATAGATGCTGCAATTGCTGCCACACCTTTAGAAAATGAAGCAATAAAAGAAAGACCTTTATATTACGAACCTTTTGTTGGTTTGGTGCCAAGAAATCATAGATTATTTGATTCTAAACAAATTACTGCAGATGAATTAGAAATGGAAGATATTTTGTTATTAGAAGATGGTCATTGTTTTAAAGACAGTGTTATTAATTTATGTAGAACTCATAAACAAGATAATAAAAAAGGATTCCAGCTAGAAAGCGGAAGTTTTGATACTTTAATAAAACTATCTAAAGAAGGTTTGGGCATGACATTGTTACCTTATTTACATACTTTAGATTTAAATGCAACAGATAAAAGCCATTTAAGAGAATTTACAAATCCGCCACCAGCGAGGGAAGTAAGTTTAATTTATCATAAATCTCAGTTAAAAATGCAATTAATAGAAGCTTTAAAGAAAACTATTGATGGTGTTGTTAGAGGTGCAATTTCTTTTTCTGATGTAAAAATTATTAGTCCGTTAAAAAACTAACTTCAAAAATTTCACATAAAAAAAAGGAAACCAATTTAATTTGGTTTCCTTTTTTTATTTTAATGATAAGTTATTCTTAAGAATACATCTTATCTCTTAATTCTTTAATTTTTGGGTCAGATAAATATTCTTCGAAAGTTGTATATCTATCAATAACACCTTTTGGTGTTAACTCTATAATTCTATTTGCAACTGTTTGTGCAAACTCGTGATCATGCGTTGTAAATAAAACAGTTCCTTTAAAATTAATTAAGGCATTGTTTAACGATTGAATAGATTCTAGATCTAAGTGATTGGTAGGTTCATCTAAAACTAACACGTTTCCTCTTTTCATCATCATTCTAGACAACATACAACGTACTTTTTCACCTCCAGAAAGCACATTACTTTTCTTTAAAGCTTCTTCTCCAGAAAATATCATTTTCCCTAAGAAACCACGTAAAAATACTTCTTCTCTTTCTTCTTCAGTTTGGGCATACTGTCGTAACCAATCTACCAAATTTAAATTTCCATCTTGAAAAAAGTTAGAGTTGTCTAGTGGTAAATATGATTGCGTAGTTGTAACTCCCCAAGAAAATTTACCAGCATCTGCGTCTTCATTTCCATTTATAATTTGATAAAAAGCTGTTACCGCTCTAGAGTTTTTAGAAATTACAGCTACTTTATCTCCTTTATTTAGATTGATATGAACATCATTAAATAATTTTTCTCCTTCAAATTCTTTAGATAAACCTTCTACATTTAAAATTTGGTCACCAGCTTCTCTATCTCTATCAAAAATAATTGCTGGGTAACGTCTACTAGACGGTTTAATATCTTCAACATTTAATTTATCAATCATTTTTTTACGAGAAGTTGCTTGTTTAGATTTTGCAACGTTTGCAGAAAAACGACGGATAAATTCTTCTAATTCCTTCTTCTTATCTTCAGCTTTTTTGTTTTGTTGTGCTCTTTGTTTTGCAGCTAATTGGCTAGATTCATACCAAAACGTATAATTACCAGAGTAATGATTTATTTTTCCGAAATCTATATCAGAAATATGCGTACAAACAGCATCTAAAAAGTGTCTATCGTGCGATACAACAATTACTGTATTTTCAAAATTAGCTAAGAAGTTTTCTAACCAAGCAATAGTTTCGAAATCTAAATCGTTGGTTGGCTCATCCATTATTAATACATCAGGATTGCCAAATAAAGCTTGTGCTATTAACACACGTACTTTTTGCTTACCATCTAAATCTTTCATTAAAGTGTAATGCAAATCTTCTTTTATACCTAAGTTAGATAGCATTGCGGCAGCATTAGAATCTGCATTCCAACCATCCATTTCTTCAAAAACAATTTGAAGTTCTCCTATTTTTTCTGCATTTTCATCAGTATAATCTGCATACAAAGCATCAATTTGTTTTTTTATCTTAAACAAATCTTTGTTTCCCATTACTACGGTTTCTAATACCGGATACTCATCAAAAGCATAATGATCTTGCGTTAAAACAGACATACGTTTACCTGTTTCTAAGTGCACTTGACCAGAAGTTGGTTCTTGCACGCCAGAAATAATTTTTAAAAATGTAGATTTTCCGGCTCCGTTTGCTCCAATAATTCCATAACAATTTCCTTGAACAAATTTTGTATTAACTTCGTCGAACAAAATACGTTTTCCAAATTGAACAGATAAATTAGATACTGATAACATAAATAAGCTTTTTTGAATTTTGTGCAAAAGTACAAATTCCATTTTTCTTTTTACCCATAATCGTTAATACTTTTCTAAGTAAAAAATTGATTTCTAAATATTCTTTTAAACTATTTTAACAGTGAATTAACAACCTTACATTGTTCTAATTTTTACATTTGTATACTATATTTGCGTTTTATATATATGAGTAAAAATTACATATTAATTGCACCGCTTTTATTACTATTAGTAGCAATGCAAAGTTGTACAAATAGTGGCAATAACACCAATACTTATTTTGGTGGTAAAATTATAAACCCTAAAACTAAATTTGTTGTTTTATATGCAAACGATAAATTAATAGACACACTTACTTTAGACAAAAAAAACAAGTTTCTTGGTACATTTAATAATTTAGATGAAGGTTTGTATTACTTTAAACATGGTAACGAAAACCAATACATTTATTTAGAACCAAAAGACAGTTTAATGTTGCGTTTAAATACTTGGGATTTTGATGAATCTTTAGTATTTGCAGGCAAAGGTGCAGAACGTAATAATATTTTAATTGATATTTTTCTTGAAGACGAAAATGAAAGAAAACTTTTTTATAAATTAAATAGGTTATCACCAAACAAATACCAAGAAAAAGTAGATTCTATTATTAATGTTAGATTAGAAACCTATAAAGAATACATTGAAAGACATCCTAATGAAACTGATAACTATTTTAAAATACTTAAAACAGCATTAACTTATACTATCTATTCTAGAGCAGAAAGATATCCTACCAATCATGTTTATAGTTTAAGAAAAAAGGATTTTCCAGAAATTAACTCTTCTTTTTATAATTACAGAAAAAATATAGAATACAATAACAATGATTTAATGTATTACACGCCTTATGCAAGATACATTACTAATTACCTTTATAATAAAACATATGCTTTAGGTCATAAACCAAAGCAAGATAGTTTTACAACTGCTTTTACAGTAGATTTACTTAATACAATAGATAAAGAAATAAATTCAAAAGATTCTAAAAATGCTCTACTTAAAAGAACCGTTTTAGATCATTTTTACAGGAAATCTAGTTGCAATATTAATAATGAATCGTTTGAATTATTTTTTAAGCTTTCTACAAATAAAGATGATATAAGATTAGTAAAAAATGTTTTAGAAGATAATAAGGTAATTCATAAAGGAGATAAAGTTAAAGGTTTTTCTATTTTTGATTTTACCAATCAATCAATAGATATCACAGATTTTACAAAAAATAAAAATTCTGTTCTATTATTTTGGAACAAAGAATATATGTCTAAATCTTTCTTAAGCTCTAGAATACCATACTTACAGAAAAAATTTCCAAATTTAAATTTTGCTGTGATAGAGGTTGATGGCAACAATAACAATAGAATTAAAAATATTGATATTAAAAATCAGTACTACATTAATTCTAAAGATTTAAAAGAAAATTTCCTTAAAAGTAAAATGAACAGAACAATTCTTGTAAATAAAAACGGAGTTGTTACTAATGGTTATGCCGCAATATCGTCTTATAACATTAATAATCAGCTTAAAGAACTAAGCAAAAACAATTAAACACTTAAAGACTTGCTATTAAGTTAATTTGACGTACCTTTGCACGATTTTAATTTTGAGGTAACTCATAGAAAATCAAGTCGAAATTTATAAATTGATTTGCAGGTGGGCGTTCTGTGAATCTACAAAAACACAGTAATGTCAACATTTTTAGAGTTAGGTTTAAAAGAACCTATAAACAAAGCATTAACAGATTTAGGTTACGAAAAACCAACTGTTATTCAAGAAAAAGCAATTCCACAAATTATTTCTTCTACAGACGATTTAAAAGCATTTGCACAAACAGGTACAGGTAAAACTGCAGCTTTTAGTTTACCAATTTTAGAACTTTTAGATTCTAATAGTAAAAATGTACAAGCAATTATTTTATCTCCAACAAGAGAACTTGCAGTACAAATTGGTAACAACATCAAAGACTTTTGTAAATATTTACCAGACGTAAAAGTAACTACAGTATACGGTGGTTCTAGTATGGAAGAACAAATTAGATCTTTAAAAAAAGGATCTCAGATAGTTGTTGGTACTCCAGGTAGAACAGTAGATTTAATCAATAGAAGAGCATTAAAATTAGGAAACGTTGAGTGGTTAGTTTTAGATGAAGCCGACGAAATGTTAAACATGGGTTTCAAAGATGAGTTAGATAGCGTTTTAGATGCTACACCAGAAACGAAACAAACATTGTTATTTTCTGCAACTTTTCCTAGAGAAGTAGAAGCTATTGCAAGAAACTACATGACAAAGCCAGTAGAAATTACTTCTGGTGAAAAGAACCAAGGTTCTGATAATGTAAGTCATGAGTATTATGCTGTAACAGAAAGAACTCGTTATCCAGCATTAAAAAGGATCGCAGATTTAAATCCAAATATATATGCTATTATTTTTTGTAGAACTCGTAGAGAAACTCAAGAAGTAGCAGATAATTTAATTAAAGACGGTTACAATGCAGATTCTTTGCACGGAGATTTATCTCAAGGACAAAGAGATTCTGTAATGGGTAAATTCAGAAAAAAGACAATTCAAATTTTAGTTGCAACAGATGTAGCAGCAAGAGGATTAGACGTTACTGAATTAACGCACGTTATTAACCATAAATTACCAGACCAAGTAGAAAACTACAATCATAGAAGTGGTAGAACTGGTAGAGCTGGTAACAAGGGTATTTCTATAGTTTTAGTTAATGGTAAAGAAAAAGGAAAACTAAGACAAATAGAAAGAATAATAAAAAAGAAATTTGTTGAAGCTAAAGTGCCTTCTGGTAAAGAAATTTGTCAGAATCAATTAATGCATTTAATCGATAAAGTTCAAAATATAGAAGTAAATGAAACTCAAATTAACGAGTTTTTACCAAGTATTTATGAAAAATTAGAATCTTTAGATAGAGAAGAGTTAATTAAAAAATTCGTTTCGTTAGAATTCAATACAATGTTGGCATACTACGAAAACGCTAAAGATTTAAACGATTTGTCTTCTAGAGATAACTCTAGAGCAAGATCTACTAATGAAAACATGACACGTTTTTTCATCAATATTGGTAGAAAAGATAATTTAAATCCAGGTAAATTAATTGGTTTAATTAACGAGCAAAATATCGGTGATAAAATTGAAATTGGTGCTATAGATATTCTAGATACTTTTTCTTTCTTTGAAATTGATAAAAACTTCGAAGACAAAACTTTAGAAACTTTCTCTAGCAATCAACCTGATTTTGAAGGTAGATCTGTAAATGTAGAAGTTACTAAAAAAGAACGCTCTGGTGGCGGAAGAAGAGGCGGACGCAAAAAATCTTTTGGTAAAAAAGATGGCGGTTTTGGTAGACGTAGAAGTTCTGAAGGTTCTTCATCATCTTCTAGAAGAAGTGATTCAGGAAATAGAGTTCGTTCTGATAGACGTTCTTCTGATAGACCAGACAGAAGTTCTAGAAGCGGAGGAGATAGAAAAGCTTCTAGCGGATTCGGAAGAAAACGTAGAGAAAGCTAGACTATAAAATTTAAAAACTTTAAAAGCTCGTAAAATTAATTTTTTACGAGTTTTTTATTTATATAAAATTAAGAAAGCGATTAGTGTAAAAACAATTACTTGCATCCATTTTAGATAAAAACCTATTTTATTATTGAGCTTTATTTTTTCAGATATTTTTCCTGATAAAATTGCTATTCCAGAAAAGATTACTAAAGAAACTAACATAAAAATTAAACCCAAAACATAAAATTGGATAACTGTACTTAATTGATCACTGAATAAAAACCCGGGAAAAAAGGCAAGAAAGAAAATAGTTACTTTAGGATTTAAAACATTCATGATAAATCCTTGCTTAAATAATTGTAGCGTAGATTTTTTTTGAATATTATTTTGTGAAAGTTCAATATTATCGTCAGATTTATAAACCTTATAAGCTAAATATAATAAGTAAATAGCCCCAAATATTTTAATTGTTAAGTAGACACTTTCCGACTCTTTAATTATTGCTGAAACTCCGAAAGCTAATAATGTCGTATGAATTAAACAACCACTTATCAAACCAAAAACAGTTGCTAAACCGTATTTTTTACCATTAACAATACTTTGAGTTAAAACAAAAATATTATCAGGTCCTGGCGATAAAGCTAGCATAGAGGTTGCTATGGAAAACGAAAAAAGGGTTTCTATCATTTTATAAGTAAATCAATAATTTAATTATAATAATAAAAATAGTTAATTATTTAAAATAGCTTTATTTATTTTTTTGATTAAACTTGGTCCTTCATAAATAAATCCTGTATAAACTTGCACTAAATCTGCACCTGCGTTTAATTTTTCTAAAGCATCTTCTGCAGAATGAATACCTCCTACCCCAATAATCGGAAAACTTTTATTAGAATTATCGGCTAAATATTTAATTACTGCTGTACTTTGATTTTTTATAGGTTGACCACTAACACCACCGTTACCAATTTCATTTAACCTTTCTTTACTCGCTTTTAAATTATCTCTTTTAGTAGAAGTATTTGAGGCAATTACACCATCAATATTGGTCTCTGCAACTAACTCAATTATTTCGTCTAATTGTACATTATTTAAATCCGGAGCAATCTTAAGCAGAATTGGTTTTTTAATTGTAAACTGGTTGTTCTTGTTTTGACATTCTGTAATCAATTCAACTAAATAATCTTTGTCATTTAATTTAGCATGACTTCCTACATTTGGACAACTAACATTTAAAACAAAATAATCTACAAAAGGATGTAATTCTGCAAAAACTTCTAAATAATCTTTGGTATAATCTTCAGCAGAAGTAGTTGTATTTTTACCTATGTTACCACCAATTATTACTTTATGTTTATTCTTTTTTAAATTTTTAATAGCTTCTTCTACACCATCATTATTAAAACCCATTCTATTAATGATACCTTTATCATCCTTTAATCTAAAAAGTCTTTTTTTAGGATTACCAACTTGACCTTTTGGTGTAACTGTTCCTATTTCTATAAAACCGAAACCAAAATTTGCCAACTCATTGTATAAAACTGCATTTTTATCGAAACCAGCAGCTAAACCTACAGGATTCTTAAAAGTTAATCCAAATAAATTACGTTCTAATTTTTTATCATTAATTTGATATACTTTTCTAAATAAAGGTGCTATCAACGGGATTTTACATAAAAATCGAATTAAAGAAAATGTAAAGTAATGAACTTTTTCTGGATCAAATAAAAATAAAATAGGTCGTATAATTAATTTGTACATAAAATTAGGGTATAAAAAAAGCCCCAAATAACATGGAGCTTTTATAAATTATCTTAAAACAGCATTAAAATTCTTTTCGAAAGTTTGCTGAAGTTTTTGCATTATTTTGTCAATCTGTTTATCGGCTAGGGTTTTTGTTTCATCTTGCAATAAAAAACTAACTGCATAAGATTTTTTACCTTCTGGTAGATTTTCACCTTCGTAAACATCAAATAAATCAACTTCTTTTAATAACTTTTTTTCTGATTGAAAAGCAGCATTATAAAGCTCTTTAAATTCGGTTTTAGTATCTAGCAATAATGCTAAATCTCTTTTTACAGCAGGAAACTTAGCCAAATCTGCAATTTTAATGTTTTTATTCCCAGTAATTTTTAAAATCGTATCCCAATTAAAATCTGCAAATAAAACCTCTTGTTTAATTCCGAATTCTTTTAATAAAGCTCTTTTAACAACTCCAAATTCTACAAGTTTCATTTTACCTAAACTTAGGGTAATTCCTTCAGAAAAAACATCTAATTTAGAAGGCGTTGTTTTTAGTTTATCTACCCCTAACCTACCAAGAATGTTCGTTATTATACCTTTTAAGTAGAAAAAATCTGATTGCTTATTGTTCTGAACCCAAGTATCATTTGTTCTGTTACCAGTAACAAATAATGTTAGGTGTTTATCTTCTTGATATTTATCATTGTATTTATGGTAAGTTTTACCAAACTCATAAAATTTTAAAGCATTATTTTTTCTATTGATGTTGTAAGAAACAGACTCTAAACCACTAAATAATAAAGACTGACGCATCACCTTTAAATCGTTACTTAATGGGTTTAACATTTCTACATTAGCTTCTTCATTTATATTTTCTGATAAAGTTGCATAATGCGGTTTTGTTAAAGAATTTGCCATAGTTTCATTAAAACCTAAAGCAGATAATTGATTTGCTACAACATTTTCTATCTTAGAATCTTTATTAGAATCAAAAGAAATAGAAGTATTTAATTTATGAGAAAATTCGATATTATTATAACCGTAAACTCTTAAAATTTCTTCTATAATATCTGCTTCTCTTTGAACATCTGTTCTGTAAAAAGGAATTGTTAATCCTAAACCACCTGCAGTTTCACTGTTAATTTTAATTTCTAATGAAGCTAAAATATTTTTAATTGTTTCTTTTGGTAGTTCTTGACCAATTAATCTGTATGCATTTTCGTAAGATAAAAACACTTGGTAATCTTCTGCTTTTTCAGGATAGAAATCAGAAATATCAGATCCCATTTTTCCGCCAGCATATTCTTCAATTAACAAAGCAGCTCTTTTTAAAGCATATTCTGTCATATTAATATCGATTCCTCTTTCGAAACGGAAAGAAGCATCTGTATTTAAAGCATGTCTTTTAGCTGTTTTTCTAACAGAAACCGGATTAAAATATGCACTTTCTAAGAAAATTGAAGTTGTATTTTCTGTAACACCAGATTTACTTCCTCCAAATACACCTGCAATACAAAGTGGATTTGAATCTGCATCACAAATCATAATATCTTCTGATGACAATTCTCTTTCTACATCGTCTAATGTTGTAAACTTTGTTCCTTCTTCTAAAGTTTTAACTAAAACTTTATTTCCTTTTATTTTCTGAGCATCAAAAGCATGTAAAGGTTGTCCTAATTCATGTAAAACATAATTAGTTATATCTACAATATTGTTTTTAGGCGTTAAACCGATTGCTTTTAATCTATTCTGAATCCACTCCGGAGAATCTTTAACGGTTACATCTGTAATTGTAATACCACAATATCTAGGAGCTTGTTCTTTATTTTCTACTTCAACATCAAAACGGAGTGTTCTTTCATCAACATGAAAATCACTTACTGAAGGAGAAATTAATTCTAAATTAATTTCTTGTTGCATTAAACCCGCTCTTAAATCTCTAGCAACACCAAAATGGCTCATCGCATCAGATCTATTTGGAGTTAAACCAATTTCAAAAATTTGATCTATTTCTATATTAAAAACTTCTGCAGCAGGTGTTCCTGTAGTAAGAGTTTCATCTAAAACCATAATACCATCGTGTCCAGAACCTAAACCTAGTTCGTCTTCGGCACAAATCATTCCATGACTTTCTTCTCCTCTAATTTTACCTTTTTTTATTTTAAACCCTTCTCCTTTATCATCATATAAAGTAGTACCAATGGTTGCAACAGGTACTTTTTGGCCAGCAGCTACATTTGGTGCACCACAAACAATTTGTACAGGTTCTCCGTTACCTAAATCTACTGTAGTTACTTTTAATCTATCTGCATTAGGGTGTTGCACACATGTTAAAACTTCACCAACAACAATGCCTTTTAAGCTTCCTTTAATAGATTCTTTAGTTTCTATTCCTTCTACTTCTAGACCTAAATCAGTTAATAATTCGCCTGTTTTAACAGCATCCCAATCTGTTTGTAAAAACTGTTTTAACCAATTGTATGATATTTTCATATTCCTTTTTTCGGGTTTATAAGCTGCAAATTTAACTATTTTTATCGTTTTTTAAGTCCATTTTCTACTTAAAAGACGTAAGTTTATTCACAATAAACATAATATTTAATTCTGTTGAAATTGAAGAAATGAAATCTACATTTTATATTTTTTTAATTCTCTGTATTTCATAGAATAAACTAAAAATTAAACCATGTTTATTTATTATAAATTTTGATGAATCAACGTTCATCAGTAAAAGTATTTCATTAAATTATTTTTTAAATACAGGATAGGCAAAGTTTTTGAAAACATTTATAAATTTATTAGTAACCGAAAAATAATATATTTGCAGTTAAAAAATATAATGTTCAAAAGAATACCAAACTATATTAAGTATATTTTCACTCATCTTATTTTTCTGTTTGCTTATATATTTTTCTTTAGAATTTTATTTTACTTTTTATTTTTCGAGTTAGATAATATTGCAATTAGTGATGTAAAAAAAGGTTTCTTTTTAGGAGCACGTTTCGATTTAAAATTAGCTGTAATAACAATTTTTCCAACAGCTATTTTAGTATTAATTACCAACTATAAATTTTTAAGTAAAAAAATATTCAAAATTATTGCAAATATTTATTTCTTAATTGGTTATGTAATTTTAACGCTATTCTTTTTATTCGATTTTGGGTATTATGACTATTTAAACATTAGGCTAGACGCTTCTTCTTTACGCTTTTTAAGTAATTTAAAAATTTCTAGTAAGGTTTTAGTAGAAAGCTACCCTATTTATAAAGGTTTAATCGGGTTATTATTACTTGGTATTGCTGTATTTTGGTTTTCTAAATTTATTTACAACTCATTTACAACTCAAAAAACTCTTATTACTAACAAAGTTAAATCACTTTATTTTATTGGAACATTTTTGATTCTTTCTTTCGGAATTTATAATAGTTTTACTCACTATCCTCTTCGATGGAGTCAAGCTTTTTTTTCTAAAAATAATGCTGTAAATCAATTTACTTTAAATCCTGTTTTATATTTTTTTGACAGTTTTGCCTACAGAAGTGAAGGCGTAAATATGAAAGAATTTAATAAATATTACCCTGTAATTTCTAAGCACTTAAAATTACCAAAAGATTCTATATCATTTTCTAGAAAAGTAAATTTTGAAACAACATTTAAAGAGAAACCAAATGTAATTATTGTTATGTTAGAATCCGTTGGTGTTAAACCAATGAGCTATTATGGCAACCCGATAAATAGTACACCTATTTTAGATTCTTTACTTCAAAAAAGCATCAGCTTTCCTAATTTTTATGTACATAAATCTGGTACAGCTGCTAGTGTCTTTGCAAGTGTAACCGGTTTACCAGATATCGAAAATATTAGAACAGCTTCTAGAAATCCTCTTTTACAAGATCAAAGAATTCTTTTTGATCAGTTTACAGATTATGAAAAATTATATTTTTTAGGCGGAAGTGCAAATTGGGCAAATATTAGAAGTATTTTTCAATCGAATGTTAAAGGTTTAAAAATTTTTGAAGAAGGAAGCTACGAAACTGAAAATAGAGCAGATGTTTGGGGAATTGATGATTATGAATTGTTTAAAGAAGCTAATAAAGAGTTAGAAAAAATATCTAAAAAAGGCAAACCCTTTGTAGCTTATATACAAACAGCAACAAATCATATGCCTTTTACAGTACCGGATGCTAAGGAAAGCTACAAACCTTTAAAAGAAAATGATATTTCTAAAAATGAATTAGAAAAAAGCGGATTTAAATCTGTAGATCAATTAAATGCTCTTAGATATCTAGATTTTAATGTAGGTATATTTCTAAAAAGAGCAAAAGAATCTGGTTATTATGATAATACAATTTTTGCATTTTTTGGTGATCATAATACTGCTATGACAAAAACAGATTTGTATTCTAAAGAATATGATTTAAATATTCAATCACAACATGTACCCTTTTTAATTCACGCACCTAAATATGTAAAGCCAAGAGTTATTAAAAAGAATGGTAAATTAATTGACTTATTTCCAACTTTAATTAGTTTAGCTAAAATAGAACACACAAACTATACTTTAGGAAATAACCTTTTAGATAGTACCTACACAAATAGTAACTCTTTTGTATACCTTGGTATAAAAGGAGAACCTGCGGTAGGAATAATTGAAGATAGTTTGTATTACTATAAAACAACCATTACAAAATCTAATGGTTTGTATAATTTAAAAGAAAAATCGCTTACAGATTTAAAAGATAATTTACCAAGAAAAACAAGAGAATTAGATAGTTTACTTAGTGCTTATTATAACGCTACCAAATACTTGTATTTTAATAATAAAAAGACTAACTAAAAATCTTTTTATCTAACTTATTAAATAAGTAAAAATAAATTTTAGCAAAAGTGATTCCGATTAGAATTCCTACTAAAATATCTATTGGATAATGAATACCCAAATACAATCTACTATAAGCAAATATCATTGGAAATAATAACAAAAAGTACACATACTTGTACGCATCTTTAAGTAATAAAATAACAAATACAGTAAAGAAAGTAGATGTTGTTGCATGACCAGACATAAAACTAAAGCTTTGCGGACTTATTAATGTTCTAAGCTGATATTTTATAGTAATATCATTATTCGGTCTTATTCGTTGTACAGAATTTTTAATTAGATTGGTAAATTGATCTGAAAATGCTACTAAAATAATCATCGCCAATAAAACGAATCCTCCTTTTTTCCAACCAAATTTTTTAATTACCAAAAACATAATTAAAAAAAATAAAGGAATCCAGTTTCGTTGATCTGTAACAGTCAACCAAAACGGATCCCAATATTCATTTCCTAAATTATTTAGAAAAATTAGTAATTCTTTGTCTTTTTGAATAATATTCATAAAACTTACTTACCAATTTTTAGAACTTCAACCTCAAAAACCAAATCAGATTTTGCAGGAAAAGGCCCAAATTTTATATCACCAAAACCAATAGTATAAGGTATAAACAATCTTGCTTTTTCGCCTTGTCTCATAGTCAAAATACCTTCTTTCAATCCACTTATCATTGGTCTAGCTTCATCATTTAAATCAAAAACTATAGGATTACCAACATCACTAGAAGATTGCATTCTTGTACCATCTGCAATATAAAGAGTATAATTTACGGTAACAGATTTATTAGGATTTACCTTTTTACCGTTCGTTTCTTTTAGTTTTAATATACGTAAACCTGTACCTGTTTTAGTTGCTTTAGATTCTTCCTTTTCAATTAAAAATTCTTTTTTAGCTTTTAAATATTTAGCATATCTCTTTTCTTCTAGAATTTTTTCTTGTTCTAGCTTTTCTTTTTGAGATTTATTAAAATTTTCAACTTCTCTATCAAAAACTTCTGCAGCATTAAAATTCTCTGCAAAATCACCTATTCTGATAATATTTATAGTTTTTATAGTATCGTTTTGAACTATATTATTAACCACTGACATTCTGGTGGAATCTATTGCTTTTACTAATTGTAAAGAATCAGAATATTTTTGTTGAAGTTTTTTTAATTCAAAAGGATTCACAACAGTTTTACCAAAAACACTGTGTTTACCATCTAAATGCGGAATTGGTCTATGTGTTATAAAAAATTGACTATTATTTGTTGTTGGACCACCATTAGCCATGGAAAGAACACCTTGATCGTCGTGTTTATACAAAACATCTCCATTTTGATCTCTTGGAAATTCGTCACCAAAAAGATATCCTGCACTTCTTCTACCTTCTGGTGTAAATCCGCCACCTTGAATTACAAAATTAGGCACAACCCTATGAAAAATAATACCTTCGTAAAAGTTTTTACCTTTTAAAGAATCGACTAATCTGCTATTTGTACCCTCAACTAAAGCAACAAAATTCGCTACAGTTTTGGGTACATTTTCTGCATGTAATTCTAATAAAATATTTCCTTTATTGGTTTCTATTTCTGCATACAAACCGTTGTCTAAATCTTTATACTTTTGAGTATTACAAGATGTTAGAACAATCAATAATAAAGAAACTATGAAAAAATTTTTCATTTTATTACTTTAAAACTTCTAATAATTCGATTTCAAAAATTAATGTAGAAAAAGGCTTGATATTTTCTCCTCTTTGCTGCACACCATACGCTAATTCTTGTGGAATAAAGAATTTATACTTTGCTCCTTCTTTCATTAACTGCACACCTTCTGTCCATCCTTTAATTACTTGATTTAAACCAAA
The DNA here is from genome assembly GCF_002005425.1 of Polaribacter sp. BM10. Classification (GTDB taxonomy): domain Bacteria; phylum Bacteroidota; class Bacteroidia; order Flavobacteriales; family Flavobacteriaceae; genus Polaribacter; species Polaribacter marinaquae. The sequence continues at coordinate 955,836 of NZ_CP019704.1, forward strand.
TTCTGCTGGTGTACCTCTATCTACAGAACTATCAAAAACTTTACCATCTAAGTTAGTACCATGATAATGAACTTTTACTCTAGAGTTTGGTCCTGCTGGTTTTTCTCCTTTTCCTTCTTTTAAAATGATATACTGAATACCACTTTCTGTAGTTTTTACACCTTCCTTATTTTTATTTTCTGCTAAAAATTCTTCTCCTGCTTTTTTGTTTTCTCCAAACTTAGCCATTGCTTCCTTTTCTGCTTTTGCTTGCATTTCTTTCATTTGAGCTTCTTGCTTCTTCTGAAAGTATGAACTTAAAACTTTTTGAATATCTTTATTCTCAATTAATAAATTTGTAGAGTCTAAACCATTTCTAATACCTTGTGCTAATAAATCTTTATCTACTTCACTAAAATTAGATTTTAATTGACCAGACATACTTAAACCAACTGCATAACTAACAGAGTCTAATTCTGTTTCTAAAGAACTAACTTCTTTTACTTGGTTTCCGCAAGAAAACATAGATACTGTAATTGCTACTGCTGCTAAATTTTTTACAATTTTCATTTTTATAAATTATTTAATGTTTATTAATTTTACGTTACTTTTAATTGTTTTGTTCATTTCTATTTTGTTCCCATCTCCAGTAATACCAAAAGCATTATAAGACGGAATAACAAATGTAATTGTTTCTCCTATTTTCATCAACTTTATTCCTTTTTGAATTCCAGAAATAAAATCTTCTTTATCTACTCGGTAAGTTTTTACACCTAATTCTTCTTTAGAATAAATTATTGAGTCGTTCAAATCTCTAATATCGTATTCTATCTCTACAACATCACCTGTTTTTGGTGAAATGGTATCTGTTACATTTTTATTTTTATATGTGTACCAAAATCCGTTTGATGAATTTTGATAAACATTAAGAGAATCTTTTGTAATAAAATCTAAAATCTTTTCATCTTCAAATTGCACCATTTTCTTAGCTGTTTCTATATTATCTTGAAAGATTGTTGTGCTTGCCTTCGGATTAATAGGTCTTCTTGGTTGTGGTTTAGAACAACCTAAAATCAATAATAAGAAAATAATAAAATAGAAATTAGTCTTCATAAGAGGTTTTTAATTCAGTTTTATATTTTGGTAATAGCGCTTTAAATTCTTCTATAATTTCTTCTATAGAACCAGAAAATCTTCCTCCTGCTGCATTATCATGTCCGCCACCATCAAAATGATTTCTAGCAAATTTGTTTACAGAGAATTTACCTTTAGATCTAAATGAAATTTTAATAATATTTTGCTCTTTATCTTCAATAAAAATTGCTGCAAAAATTATTCCTTTTAAAGACAAAGCATAATTTACAACACCTTCTGTGTCTCCTTTCTGAAAATCAAATTTTTTCTTTTCGTCTTCGGTTAACGTAATAAAGGCGGTTTTAAATTCTGGTAATATTTGTAAATTTGTTAGTGCTTGTCCTAATAACAACAACCTTCCGTAAGAATTAGAATCGTAAACGTTGTTATGTATTTTATCGTTTTTAGCTCCTTTGTCAATTAGATTTGCAATAATTCTGTGAGTAGTACTTGTTGTAGATCTAAATCTAAAAGAACCTGTATCTGTCATGATACCAGTATACAAACACGTAGCAATATCTTTATCAATTAAATCTAAATCATTGTTCATTTCTATAAATTGATACACCATTTGACATGTAGAACAAATTGTAACATCAGAATACATATATTTTACATCGTCTGGTTGCTGATGATGATCTATCATTGCAAAATCATTAGGATACTTTTCTAATGTATTCTGCATGTCGTTACCAACTCTGTGCAAAGCATTAAAATCTAATAAAAATATAATTTCTGATGCTTCTATAGCCTTTTTAGATTGCGAGTTTTGCCAATCGAAACGATATGTGTTATTTGAACCAGGTAGCCAATGTAAAAAATCTGGATACTCATTTGGTACAACAACGGTTGGTTTATGACCTTTTTTTTCTAAATAATGTAATAAGCCTAAAGTAGAACCCATTGCGTCTCCGTCTGGGTTTCTATGACCAATAATTACAATATTTCTTGGTTCTGATAAAAACTTTTTTAACTCTTCAAATCCTTTTAAAATCATATGTGGCGAATATACAATTTAATAACATTGTTCAAAATAAAAATTAATTTACATTTGTTTAAAACTCAAACCTATTTAAAGTGAAATTAATTATTAAATATTATTATTTTATCTGTGCTTTTTTTATTTTTTCATGCACATCAACTGGCACAATCATCGAAAATGAAGCAAACGATTTTACAATTGCTTTTGGATCTTGTAACAAACAATATGTAGAAAATTTACTTTGGAAAGAAATAAAAAAAAACAAACCTAATTTATGGATTTGGGGTGGAGATAATATTTATGCAGACACTCATAATTTAGTAAAGCTTAAAGAAGATTATGCAACTCAAAAAAATCAAAAAGGGTATTTAGATTTAGTTAAAAACATTCCTGTTATGGCTACTTGGGATGATCATGATTACGGAATTAATGATAGTGGTGAAGAATCTCCAAATAAAGTAGAAGCTCAAAAAGCTTTTTTAGATTTTTTTAATGTGGATGCTAATGATTCTCGCAGAAACCAAAAAGGAATTTATCACACAGAAACTTTTAAGACAGCAAAAGGTACTATAAAAGTCTTTACTTTAGACACACGTTATTTTAGAACTGCCTTAACAGACGACAACGAAACTAAAAAAAGATACAAGCCAAATACATATGGCAAAGGCACAGTTTTGGGCGATCAACAATGGGATTGGTTAACTAAAGAACTAAAAAACTCTAATGCAGATTTTAATATAATTGTTAGCAGTATACAAGTTTTATCTCAAGAACATGGTTACGAAACTTGGGGTAATTTTCCGCATGAAGTAGATAAATTAAAGCAAATAATAACAAATAGTAAAGCAAAGGGTGTTTTGTTACTTTCTGGCGACAGACATATTTCTGAGTTTTCTAAAATAGAAGTTAAAGACTTAAACTATCCTTTAATCGATTTTACTTCTAGTGGATTAACACATTCTTATAAAAATTTTAGTGGTGAAAAAAATAAAAATAGAGTTCTAAATGTTGTATCAGAAATAAGTTATGGTTTGCTAAAATTTGATTTTGATACTCATAAAATCACAATGGAAATGCGTGGTAAAAACAATAAATTGTTACAAGAACTTTATCAAATCTATCCATAACTTGCTATTAATATTAAAAAGTGTACTTTTGCAAAAATTTAAAAATTACAATGGCAACAAATAGAACATTTACAATGCTTAAACCAGATGCTGTAGAAAACGGTCACACTGGTGCTATCTTAGACAAAATTAACGCTGCAGGCTTTAGAATAGTAGCTTTAAAGAAAACTCAAATGACTAAAGCAGACGCAGAAACTTTTTATGCTGTGCATAACGAGCGTCCGTTTTTTGGTGAGTTAGTAGAATTTATGACTCGCGGACCAATTGTAGCTGCAATTTTAGAAAAAGAAAATGCAGTAGAAGACTTTAGAACTTTAATTGGTGCAACAAACCCAGCAGATGCTGCAGAAGGTACAATTAGAAAATTATATGCAACTTCTATGGGAGAAAATGCTGTACATGGTTCTGATTCTGATGAAAACGCAGAAATTGAAGGAAACTTTCACTTTTCTGGAAGAGAGCAATTTTAATAAGAATTTTTAGAAATTCTTAGTCTAAAAATATATTTAGAAAACTCGTAACTTAATTGTTACGAGTTTTTTTTATACCAACATTACTTTAGAGATTACATCTTCACCAATCTCTTCATTTAACATTTTAGCAATTTTATCTTTACCATAACTCAACTCTTCTCTCAAAACAGAAGAAGTCAATTGCACAACCAGCGTTTTATTTTGTAATTTAACAGATGTTGTATGATTTGCAACTCCTGGCCCCATCATTTTGGTCCAAGATTCTTCAATTTTAATCTTTTGCATTCCTTTTGTCAAATTGTTTTCTTTGATAAAAAGTTGCATTAAATCTTCAATAGAAAAAGAATCATTTTCTCTTTTAGACATTATAATTTAAATATTTGATAAGGTTTATTACTTTGTTTTACGATGTTTTCTGTTCTTTCAGAATGTGTATCTGTTATAAAAATTTGTCCAAATTCATCATTATTAACTAAATTGATAATTTGCAACACTCTACTTTCATCTAATTTATCAAAAATATCATCTAACAATAAAATAGGTGTTACGCTAGCTTGTTGCTTTATAAACTCGAACTGCGCAAATTTTAAAGCGATTAAATAAGACTTTTGTTGCCCTTGTGAGCCAAATTTTTTAATAGGATAATTTCCTATCTCGAAACTTAAATCGTCTTTATGTATACCAGATGTAGTATACTGTATTATTTTATCTTTATCTAAAGATTTCTGAAATAATTCTTTTAAAGAAAAATCTTGTAACTGACTTTTATAAACCAAGTTTACATGTTCTTTATCATCAGAAATTATTTGATATTTCTCATTAAAAATAGGAATAAATTTTTCTAAAAAAGCTTTTCTAACCTCATAAATTCTTGTACCGTATTCACATAATTGCTCATCATATACATTTAAATTTAATGCATCAAAAGTTCTATTAGCCGCAAAATACTTTAACAAAGCGTTTCTTTGACTCAATATTTTATTATATGCAATTAGGTCTTTTAAATAACTTTTATTTTGCTGCGAAATAACACCATCTATAAATTTTCTTCTTGTATCACTACCTTCTGTTACTAAATCTCTATCGGCAGGTGAAATTATTACTAAAGGTAATTGACCGATATGTTCAGAAAACTTGTCGTAGTTTTTACCATTTCTCTTTAAAACCTTCTTTTGACCTTTTTTTAAACTACATACAATCTTTTCACTTCTGTCGTTTAAATTGTAATCTCCTTCGATCATAAAAAAAGATTCTCCGTGTCTAATATTCTGTGTTGCGACAGAATTAAAGTAACTTTTTGCAAAAGACAAATAATAAATAGCATCTAAAACATTTGTTTTACCAACGCCATTATTACCAACAAAACAATTTATTTTTTGCTGAAAATCAAAAGATTGCGATTCGATATTTTTAAAATTAACTAAAGAAAGTTTTTGTAAATACATGAATAAGTTTTGTTCTTTAAAAAGAATTGCAAATTATTGAAAATTTTGCGAAATATGTGCTTTTAAAATCCAATTAAAAAAACTATTTTTGTCGCCACTAATTTTAAACTAAGCATGGCTACATACAAGAAAAAATATAAACCAGAAGGTAAAAAAGAGCAACAACAATTTGATGATTCTGAATTTGAAACAGCTGGAGTTTTAAACACTTTAGACGAAACTGCTTCTAAATCTGAACAATGGATAGAAAAAAATAGCAAGCCGTTATTTTACTCTTTAATTGCAGTAGTTGTTTTATTTTTAGCTTACCTAGGTTATAATAATTACATTTCTGAACCAAACGAATTAGAAGCTTCTAACGAATTGGCTTTTCCTAGAAAATACTACGACATGGCTTCTACAGCTGGTTCTGGCATCGATTCTTTATTAAATTTAGGTTTAGAAGGTGCAGATGGTAAATATGGTTTCTTAGATATCGCAGATAATTATAGCGGAACAAACGCTGGAAATTTAGCTAATTACTATGCAGGTGTTTCTTATTTAGAAATGAAGCAGTATGATAAAGCAATAAATCATTTAGAAAAATTTAATTCTGATGATGAAATGTTAGGGCCTATTACTTTAGGTGCAGTTGGTGATGCTTTTGCAGATATTAACCAACCAGAACAAGCTTTAGAATACTACGAAAAAGCAGCAAATAAAAAAGACAACGAATTTACAACTCCTTTATTTTTATATAAAGCAGGTATAACTGCTATGGAATTAAAAGAGTTTGATAAAGCAACTTCTTTATTTACAAAAATAAAAGACAATTATCCAACATCAGATCAAGGTCTTAATGTTGATAAATTTATTAATGCTGCAAAATACTCTGAACAATAGTTCGAAGTAATAACAGTAACAATTTGCAGTAAGTAGTTTTATAAATACTGCATACTTAAACTGAATACTGACTTAAATGGCAACAACAAACTTATCTTATTACGATAAAGCTACAATCCCAAATGCGAAATCTTTTCGATTTGGGATTGTTGTTTCTGAATGGAATCCAGAAATCACAAAAAACCTACAACAAGGTGCAATAGAAACTTTTTTAGACTGTGGTACTTCTAAAGAAAATATAATTTCTTGGAATGTTCCTGGAAGTTTCGAATTGGTTTACGGTTGTAAAAAAATGATTGAATCTGAACAAGTAGATGCAATTATTGCAATTGGTAATGTTATACAAGGCGAAACAAAACACTTCGATTTTGTATGTGAAGGTGTTACACAAGGTATTGTAGACTTAAACATTAAATACGATGTGCCCGTAATTTTTTGTGTATTAACAGACAATACAAAGCAACAATCTATCGATAGATCTGGTGGTAAACTAGGTAATAAAGGTATAGAATGTGCTGTTGCTGCAATAAAAATGGCTGCTATAAAAAATATAGACAGAAAAAGCGAAAGCATCGGTTTTTAAGAATTGTTTTAACATCATTTTTAGTAAGTTTCCTTTAATTTAATTAAATTTGGAATCCTTTTTCAATTGGTATGAAAATTGATTTACTCTAAAATCTATTCATCAATTATTACTAAAATTATGGGATTTCTAAAAAGAACAAATAAAAAATTTGATTATCAACCTCGCTATTATAAAGGAGAAGGAAACCCTTTTAAAATAGAGCACAAATTAGATCAGTTTAGAACAACTGCCGGAAAAAATAAAAATCTTAAAGGTAAGTTTCATGATGCTATTGGAGATTTAAAAAATTCTGATAAGAAAACAAATAGAACTTTAATTATTATAATTTCTATTTTAGTTTTAATCTTTCTATACATAATAGACTTCGACTTATCTATATTTATAAATAATTAATGTCTGATATTATTCAACTTTTACCAGATCATGTAGCAAACCAAATTGCTGCAGGAGAAGTGGTACAACGTCCTGCATCTGTAGTTAAAGAATTACTAGAAAATGCAATAGACGCTGGTGCAACAAATATTAAATTACTAATTAAAGATGCAGGAAAAACTTTAATACAAGTAATTGATGACGGTAAAGGCATGAGTACTACCGATGCAAGAATGAGTTTTGAGCGTCATGCAACTTCAAAAATTCAGAAAGCAGAAGATTTATTTAATTTAAATACAAAAGGTTTTAGAGGCGAAGCTTTGGCTTCTATTGCTGCTATTGCTCATGTAGAATTAAAAACGAAACCTAAAGGAGAAGAACTAGGTACTTGTATTAAAATAGAAGGAAGTAAAATAATTTCTCAAGATTTTATTTCTACTGGTGAAGGAACAAGTTTAGCTGTTAAAAATCTATTTTATAACATTCCTGCAAGAAGAAATTTTTTAAAATCTGATACTGTAGAAACGCGTCATATTATAGACGAGTTTCAAAGAGTTGCTTTGGCACATTCTAGTATTTCTTTTTTATTACATCATAATAACAATGAGGTGTATCATCTTAAAAGCGGAAATTTAAGACAAAGAATAGTAGCTGTTTTTGGCACTAAAATGAATGAAAAATTAGTTCCGATAGATGAAAAAACAGATATTGTTGCTATAGAAGGTTTTGTAGCAAAGCCTGAATTTTCTAAAAGAAAAAGGGGCGAACAATTCTTTTTTGTAAATAACAGATTTATTAAAAGTTCTTATTTAAACCATGCTGTAGTTAGTGCTTTTGACGGTTTATTAGAACAAGGTTCGCATCCATCCTACTTTTTGTATTTACAAGTTCCTGCAAATACAATAGATATTAACATTCATCCTACTAAGACAGAAATTAAGTTTGATAATGAGAAGGCGCTTTATGCTATGCTAAGAGCAACCGTTAAACATAGTTTAGGACAATACAATGTAGCACCTGTTTTAGATTTTAATAGAGATGCAAATTTAGATACACCTTACAATTTTAAATCTAGCACTAAAACCGCTGCAGTACCAACTATATCGGTTAATCCAGACTTTAATCCTTTTAAAGAAGAACAAAATACGCAGCCAAACTTTAATTACAAAAGAGAAAAACAAACAGAAAGTTGGGAATCTTTATATACTAACATAGAGAGCACAGAAACTAATAAAACAGAAAGCTTATTTGAACAAGTTGAAGAAGAAAAAACTCAAAAGACTTTTCAAATACAGCGTAAATATGTAATGAGTTTGATTAAATCTGGCGTAGTTTTAATCAATCAATCGTTAGCACATCAAAGAGTTTTATACGAACAATTTTTAGAAAGTATTACCGTTAAAGAAGCAAACAGTCAGCAATTGCTATTTCCTGTTAAAATTTCATTTTCATCAGCAGAAATAGAAATGATATATACAATAAAATCAGAATTAGAAAATGCTGGTTTTTCTTTTGATGAATTTACAAAAGATAGTGTTACAATTAAAGGTATACCGGTTTCTGTAACAGAAAGTAAAATAACAATTATTTTAGAAGAATTGTTAAATGATATGAATTTAGAAGTACCAGATGCTAGTTTTAGTCATTTTGATGTAATGGCAAAATCTTTTGCCAAAACTTTATCTATAAAAACAGGTACACTTCTATCAGAAAAAGAACAAGAAAGTCTTGTAAACAACTTATTTTCTTGTAAAGAACCTACAATTTCTCCGTTTGGAAAAGCTACTTTTAAAACACTAACTTTAAACCAAATAGATAATTTATTTAATAGTTAATTATGAATAAAATTACAGACGGAATTAAACATCTAGTTATAATAAATGTTATTTTATTTATAGCACCTCAGTTTTTAAAATTAGATCTTACTAATGTTTTAGCATTGCACTTCCCAAAAAATAGTCATTTCGGATTTTGGCAATATTTAACACACATGTTTATGCATGCCAGCTTTCCGCATATTTTATTTAATATGTACGGTTTGTGGGCTTTTGGTACACCGTTGGAGCAAATGTGGGGTAAAAAGAAATTTTTATTCTTTTATTTTTCTGCAGGTTTAGGCGCTGGTTTAATTTACACTCTTGTAAACTATTATCAATTTAACGGAATTTATGATTTATTTATAAATGCTGGTTTAAATAATGCAGATGTAATTTCTATTTTAGAAAAAGGTTCTACTGCTGGTTTTAATGTAAACACAGAGATAACACAAGTTCAGTTTGATAAAATTTATTCTTTATACCACATGCCTGCAGTAGGTGCTTCTGGTGCTGTTTACGGTGTTTTAGTTGCTTTTGGATTGTATTTTAAAGATGCAAAATTGGCCTTATTGTTCTTTCCTGTTCCAATTGCCGCTAAATACTTTATTCCGTTAATGATTTTAGGAGATTTATTTTTCGGAATGACCAACTATTCTGTTGGTAATGTTGCTCATTTTGCACACATTGGTGGTGCTTTAATAGGTTTTATAATTGCTTACTATTGGAAAAAAAATCAATTTAAAATTTCATAATGAGTTTTATAGACAATCTAAAATACAAGTATAAATCTGGTAATATTATAGAAAAACTTATCTATATAAATGTAGGTGTTTTTTTAGTAACACTTATTCTTAAGGTATTTTCTGGTTTATATAAAAGTAATCAGAATTTTGTTTTCGAGTGGTTTTCTTTAGATGATAAATTAAACATCTTTATATCAAGACCTTGGTCTATTATTTCGTACGGATTTTTGCACGCAGATTTTATTCACCTGTTGTTTAATATGATAACTTTGTATTTTATAGGCAATCTTTTTGTTCAATATTTTACTCAAAAACAAGCACTAACATTTTATATTTTAGGAACATTATTTGGCGGATTATTTTTTATGTTAAGTCAAAATAATTTTCCTTTATTTGATGGTGAATCTTCTAGATTGGTTGGTGCATCTGCCGGAGTATCAGCAATATTTATAGGTATTGTTACATATATGCCAAATTATCAAATAAAAATACCTTTGTTAGGCTTTTTAAAATTATGGCATTTAGCAGTAATTTGGTTAGCTTTTGACTTTATCGGGTTAATTGGTGCTAATGCGGGTGGTAGTTTTTCTCATTTAGGTGGTAGTTTATTAGGCTTTTTGTATGTGAGGCAAGCAAGTAATAAAGAAATCAACTTTTCTGAAATATTTTCTTCTCTATTTAAAAAGAAAGAAAAGAAATTAAAAACTGTTTATAATTCTAAGAAAGCTAAAAAAACGAAGCCAAAAACAAATGGCCTTAACCAAGAACAAGTCGATAAAATTTTAGATAAAATTAGTAAATCGGGTTACGACACTTTAACGAAACAAGAAAAAGAGTTTTTATTTAAACAAGGGAAAAAATAATATGAAAAACTTATCTTTTTTAGACAAAGTTCTTTATTTATTGAACTCTCTGGCTGCAACATTACTGTTACTTTCTTACTTGTTGCCATTTATATCGCCAAGTGTTGTTCCGGTATTTGCTATTTTAAGTTTATTTGTGCCCTTTTTACTAATTATAAATCTTGTTTTTGCTATTTATTGGTTGATAAAACTTAAACGTCAGTTTTTAATATCAATAATAGTTTTAATTGTTGGATGGCTTTTTACGCCTCCTTTTTACAAAATTTCAAGTAATAATTCATCTTTAAATTCCGATTTAAAAGTGATGAGTTATAACGTAAAAGCATTCGATTTATTTACAAAATCAAAAGACAGTAGTAACTTTTCTAATGGTTTTGATTTTATTTCTGATAAAAATCCAGACATTTTAGTTATTCAAGAATATTATAAGTCAAAAAAAAATAAATTATCGTTTCCTTATAAATACATCAAACTTAGATCAAAAAAAAGTCAATATGGTTTGGCAATTTATTCTAAATATAAAATTGTAAATTCAGGTTCGCTAGATTTAGATAGTAAAGGAAATAATATAATATTTGCAGATATACTTAAGAATAAAGACACCATAAGAATTTATAATGTTCATTTCGAATCTCTAAGAATTAAGCCTAACGAGGAAAATTTTGGTGAAGAAAATTCAGAAAAATTAATAAAACGACTTTCAAATTCATTTAAAAAACAAGCAGAACAAACCAATGTTTTTTTAGCGCATGAGAAATTATGGACTGGTAAAAAAATTATAAGCGGAGATTTTAACAATACTTCTTACTCTTGGTTATATCATCAAATATCAGATAACAAAAAAGATGCATTTATAGAAGCTGGTAAAGGTTTTGGTAAATCTTTTTCTTATTGGTTTCCGTTAAGAATCGATTTTATTTTAACCGACAAAGATGCTATAGTCAATCAATTTTTAACTTTAGAAAATAAAAACTCAGACCACTTCCCTATTCTATCAAAAATTAATTGGAAAGATTAAGTAAATTAGCTAAAATTAACAAAAGAGATTCACCCAATAGCTATGATAAAAACTGATGTCTGTATTATTGGTGCTGGCCCATCGGGTGCAAGCACATCTTTGACTTTATCAAAGATGAAAATACCACATTATATCATAGATAAATCTACTTTTCCTAGAAATAAAACCTGTGGCGATGGATTGATTTTATATGCTTACAAAGCTTTACGATTAATAGATGAAGATTTGTTTGATAATTTTTTAAAGCACCCTAAATTTATACATAGTAAAAATATTAAACTACATGTAAATAATAATGTAGATATCAACTTTAAAGAAAGTAAAGATCGGAACATGGTAATTACTTATGCTAAAAGATTCGATTTTGATGACTTTTTAGTTAAGAATATTTCTGATAAATATGCTTCTTTTGATTTTGGTAATGGAGTTAAAAATATAACAGAACTTGAAGACGGTGTACTCCTCAAGCTAAAAGATGGTAAAGAAATTTTAAGTAAAATTGTTATTGGTGCAGACGGTGTTAATTCTATTGTTAGTAGAAAGCTAGCCAGCAATAAACTTCAAAAAAACTTAACATCTACATTTGTAAATGGTTATTTTAAAAATGTAACCAAATTATCTAAAACTAACGAAGCTGAAATAAGGATTATTTATAAAAAAATTCCATTATTTTTCTATATTTTTCCTCTTTCTGATGGATCTGTAAATATAAGTTTAGGCGGAAATGCAAAATTGATATTAAAACATAATATTAATTTAGTCGAGCAAGTAGAATCAATAATTAAAAACCATCCTAAAGTAGCATATAAATTTACAAATGCTATTAAAATTGATTCGTGGCGAGGATGGAGTATTCCTTATAATTTTGGTAAAAATAAAGTATACGGAAATAGATTTATGTTGGTTGGTGATGCTGCTGGTTTAACAAATCCTTTTTACAAAGAAGGTGTGGGTACAGGAATGATGTCTGGTATCATTTGTGCAAAATCTATTGAGGCTAGTCTAAAAAACAATAACTTTAGTGAAGATTTTTTATCAACTTACTCTAAAAACTTAAAAAGTGAATTTGGTAGGTTATTAAAGTTTAGCCGTTTAATGCTTAAAGCTACAGAATTTAAATTTATGTTTGGTTCAATAACATATTTACTAAAAAATAGAATCGAAACAAAAGCAACAAAAATTATCAAAAGAAAAAGTTATTAGCTCTCAAAACCATATTCTCTTTCTACTTTACAAATACGTAAACGATATTTCTTGTACCACTTTTTTCTCCCTAATTCTCTAGCTTCTGTATGTTCTACATTGTTTTTCCAAGCAGTTATAGCCTCTAAAGAACTCCAATAAGAAACAGTAATACCAATACTTTTTCTAGCAGATTCGATACCTAAATAACCAAGTTGTTTTTTTGCCAACAGCTCCATTTTATCAGCCATTTCTTCATAACCTTTTATATTATCGGTTAAAATTGTTGAAAAAACTACAGCATAATATGGTGTTTTTAAATTATCAATTATCATTATAACATATTTTTAAACTTCAAAAATATAATTTAGAGATTAAAAAGCGATTAATTAAGTAAAAAAATAAAATGTAATGTCAAGTTAATGAATAGCTTATAATATTGCTATTTAACAATTTATTAATATCTAATCGTTCCATTTTAAAAATCATCAATAAAATCGTACTTTTGCATTTGCAAAAATCATAAAAATGGTCGCAGAAAAAAAGGTAGCTTTTTATACTTTAGGTTGTAAACTTAACTTCTCTGAAACATCTACTATTGCTAGAAATTTTGTTAATGAAGGTTTTAAACGCGTAGAGTTTGAAGAGAAAGCAGATGTATATGTAATAAATACATGCTCTGTTACAGACAATGCAGATAAACGTTTTAAATCTATTGTAAAAAATGCTTTAAAGAAAAATGATGATGCATTTTTAATAGCAGTTGGTTGTTACGCGCAACTTAAACCAGAAGAATTAGCTGCAGTAGATGGTGTAGATCTAGTACTTGGCGCTACAGAAAAATTTAATGTTACTTCTTACATAAATGATTTAACAAAAAATAATGTAGGAGAAGTACATTCTTGTGAAATTTCTGATGCCGATTTTTATGTTGGTTCTTATTCTATTGGAGACAGAACAAGAGCGTTTTTAAAGGTTCAAGATGGTTGCGATTATAAGTGTACATATTGCACAATACCTCTAGCTAGAGGTATCTCAAGAAGTGATACTTTAGAAAACGTAATTTCTAACGCAAAAGAAATTTCTTCTAAAGGTATTAAAGAAATAGTATTAACTGGGGTAAATATTGGTGATTATGGTAAAGGTGAGTTTGGTAATAAAAAACACGAACATACCTTTTTAGAACTTGTTAAAGAATTAGATAAAGTAGACGGAATTCATCGTTTAAGAATCTCATCTATAGAACCTAATTTACTTAAGGATGAAACTATAGACTTTGTTTCTAAATCTTCTTCTTTTGTACCTCATTTTCATATTCCTTTACAATCTGGTAGCGATGTTTTATTAAATAAAATGAAACGTAGATACTTAACAAATACTTATACAAATAGGGTTACTCGTATTAAAGAAGTTATGCCAAATGCGTGTATTGGTGTTGATGTTATTGTTGGTTTCCCTGGTGAAACAGACGAATTATTTTTAGAAACATATAATTATTTAAACGAAATGGATATTTCGTATTTACATGTTTTTACCTATTCTGAAAGGCCTAATACAGAAGCTGTTGAATTTGAAGGTGTAGTTCCTAAAAAAGTAAGAGCAAAAAGAAGTAAAATGCTTAGAGGTTTATCTGCAAAAAAACGTAGAGCTTTTTACGAAAGTCAATTAGGTAATACTTTAACTGTTTTGTTTGAAAGTGAAAATAAAGAAGGATATATACATGGTTTTACAGAAAATTACGTGAAAGTAAAAACTCCATGGAATCCTGCATTGGTAAATACACTTCATCAAGTACTCTTAACTGAAATAGACGAAGATGGTTCTGTGAGATTAAATTTTACAAATCTATAAGATTAAATTAACATTAAGAAAAAGTAAATTTGGCACTTGTTTTGATGCTACAATGTCAACAAAATACATATAATTTAAATGAATAAAACCCCTATATATTTTATGCCCGGTTTAGCTGCGGGTCCAGAAATTTTTGAAAATTTAGAATTAGATCCAGAAAAGTATACTTTTCATTATTTAAAATGGATAAAACCACTGGCTTTAGAAGAAGATATAGATAATTATGCATGCAGGTTAAGTGATGAAATTAAAGAAAAAAATCCTGTTTTAGTTGGTGTTTCTTTCGGCGGAATTATGGTACAAGAAATTGCCAAATTTGTAAATCCTAAGAAAGTAATTATTATTTCTAGTGTTAAAAATCAAGGCGAGTTGCCTAAAAAATTTAAACTGGCTAAATTTACAAAGGTTTACAAGTTTTTTCCTACAGTAATTGTAGAGAATTTTGAAGATTATGCAAGGTATTTTCTTGGTAAATCTTTAAAGAAAAAAGCAGAATTATATAAGAAATATCTTTCTGTTAGAAGTAAGAAATACCTTAAATGGTCTATTTACAATGTACTTAAATGGGAACAAATTAGTCCTTTAGAAGATATTGTACATATTCACGGAACTAAAGACACCGTATTTCCTATCAAAAATGTAAAAAACGCTATAGAAATTAAAGGCGGAACACATATCATGATATTAACTAAAGCAAAAAAAATATCTAAGATTATTGATGACGTTTTAACTTTTTAAACTAAAGTGTTTTCCATACATTTATGGTAAAATTGATATTATGAAATCTTTACAACGCATATTTTCTTTACTAAGTGTAACTCTTATAACCATCGTTTTTTTTAACGGTGTACATAAATCTGATACAGATCCGGAAACACTTACACATAGAACTTACAAAATTAAATCTCTTAAATTACCTGAAGGATTAAACCTTGCAGGAGAAAGAGTTCCTTTGGAAATTAATGATGTAAGAGAGAGAATGGAACGCGAATTGCTTGTAAATACATATTGGCAATCAAATGGATTATTACTTATTAAGAGAGCTAATAAATATTTTCCGATAATAGAACCATTATTAAAAAAATACAATTTACCTGATGATTTTAAGTTTTTAGCTTTAGCCGAAAGTGGTTTTACAGATGAAACTTCTTCTGTTGGTGCTGCTGGTATGTGGCATTTTATGAGAGCCACAGGTAAAGAATACGGATTAGAAATTAATAAAAATGTAGATGAACGTTATAATATTGAAAAATCTACTAGAGTTGCAGCAGAATACTTAAAAAAATCTAAAAACAAATTAGGTTCTTGGACACTAGCTGCTGCTGCATATAACGCTGGTAATTATGGTGTTTCTAAAAGATTAGAAACGCAACAAGTAAGCAGTTATTACGATGCTTTACTTCCTGATGAAACAGAGCGTTACATATTTAGAATAATTGCTTTAAAAGAAATAATTTCGAATCCAAAGAAATATGGATTTGTTTTCGAAGAATCTGATCTTTATACTCTTGAAAAAACACGAACTGTTAAGGTTGACACTGTAATTACAAACTTAACTAACTTCGCTAAAAACTACGGAATGAATTATAAAGAATTAAAAATTCACAATCCTTGGTTAAGAGAAAACAAATTAAATAATAAAAGTAGAAAGCTTTATGAAATTAAAGTTTTAGACAAATAGAAGAAAAACTTAATCTAGTATATATTCTTAACTCTACCAACCAAACCAGATTCTAATTGTACTTTTATTCCGTAAGGATGGTTTTTAGATTTTGTTAATATTTTCTGAACAACACCTTTGGTTAATTCACCCGAAGATTGATGATGTTTTAGTACAATTTCTACGAAAATACCCAATTGTACATTTTTTCTTTGTCTACCATCTTTCATATTATTTTTTTAATTACTAAAATAAAAAAAGCCTATCAATAATTGATAGGCTTTTAGATAAAAATTTAACTAGTAATAATATATAATTATATAACTCTTACGTTTACTGCGTTTAATCCTTTTCTTCCATCTTGTAAGTCAAACTCAACTTCATCGTTTTCACGAATTTCGTCAACTAAACCTGACACATGTACAAAATGTTCTTTGTTTGTTCCTTCTTCAGTGATGAATCCGAATCCTTTAGATTCATTGAAAAATTTTACGGTACCTTTATTCATTATAATAATATTAAATATGTTGCTTGTTTAATTACTAACAACGTTTATTGAGTTACAAAGATAATGCCAATAAAATTAAATAACCAAGTTTATTTACTTTTATTTTAGAAAATAACTTAAATACTGGCAATTAATGCTTTAACAGTATTAAATTCTGCAATAATTTCATCTAAAACTTCTTTAGCTAGTTTAATTTTATGTATTAATCCGGCTACTTGCCCTATTTCTAATTCACCATTTTCTAAATCACCTTCAAACATTCCTTTTTTTGCACGAGCTCTACCTAAAAGATCTTTAATTTCTTCTAAAGTTGGATTTTGTTGATATAATTCTTGTATTTGATTGTAAAAATTATTTTTAACCAACCTAACTGGTGCCAATTCTTTTAATGTTAATTGTGTATCACCATCTTTAACATCAATAATAGTTTTCTTAAAATTAGAATGTGCAGAAGATTCTTCTGTAGCCGCAAATCTACTACCAATTTGCACTGCATCTGCACCTAAAACCATTGCTGCAAGCATTCCTCTACCTGTTCCAATTCCTCCTGCTGCAATAACCGGAATTTTCAATTGCTCTTTAACCATTGGTATTAACGTAAAAGTTGTAGTTTCTTCTCGACCATTATGTCCGCCCGCTTCAAAACCTTCACAAACTACAGCATCAACACCTGCTGCTTCAGATTTTAATGCAAACTTTACAGAACTAACAACATGTACAACAGTAATACCTCTTTCTTTTAGAAATGAAGTATAAGTTTTAGGGTTACCCGCAGAAGTAAAAACTATTTTAACTCCTTCTTCAACAATAATTTCTATTATTTTTTCAATATCAGGATATAACATTGGTACATTAACACCAAATGGTTTTGTAGTTGCTTTTTTACATTTCTGAATATGTTCTCTTAGAACTTCTGGGTACATCGAACCTGCACCAATTAGTCCTAATCCACCTGCATTAGATACTGCTGCTGCTAATTTATAACCAGATACCCAAATCATTCCTCCTTGAATTACTGGATATTTTATTTTAAATAATTCTGTTATTTTATTTGTCATCTTGTTAGAGAGATAAAATTTTATTTTTTAATAAATTTAAGAGATTTTAAAGAAGTCCCATTTTTAATTTTCAATAAATACACCCCTGATTTTAAAGATGAAACATCTATATTTTTTTTATTTTCAAAGGTTAAAATCTTTTTACCAAGAATTGTATAAACTGAAACTTTAGTTTCACTTAAATGAAGATTATCAATAGTAATATTAAGATCATTTAAAACCGGGTTTGGATAAACTTCTATATCATTTATTGAATTATTTTCTGTAGATAAGCTTACTAAAAAACTATTGTAAGCAGTTTCAAAATTAGGAATTCCGTAACCATGCTGATCTGTTGGATTATTAAATTTATCAGCAGATTCTATTATAGACTGTTTTAACTTTTGAATTCGATTGTTTAATTGTTTTGCCTGATGTTTTTTATTTAACGTTTTAAAAATTATATTTCCTGTGTCATTTAAACAAGCTATTAAACCTGCCATTATTGGAGCAGAAAAAGAAGTACCACTAGCGCTTGAAACAGAATTATCTGTATGATTAATAATAGCCGATGCAGTACCCTGCGCTAAAATTTCTGGTTTAATTCTTCCATCAGAAGTTGGTCCAAAAGAACTAAAACCAGATATATTTCCATTACTATCTACAGAACCTACAGTAATTACAGATGCAGCATCTGCAGGTGCAGTAATATATTTCCAAGAATCATTACCAGAATTTCCGGCAGAATTAACAACTAAAATTCCGCGGTTTGCAGCAATTTCTGCTCCTCTAGATATAAATGTAGTTTTTCCATTCATATCATTATAATTATAGCTGTAATCTGGATTATCAAAAGTAGAATACCCTAAAGATGTGTTTATTACATCAACACCTAAACTATCTGCTCTTTCTGCTGCTTCTACCCATAATGTTTCTTCTAAAGGAACTTCTACTGAGGCATTTTCTGTTCTAAATAAGTAGAATGAAGCATCTGGAGCTGAACCAACAAATTCATTTTCTATATAACCACCAATTGTAGAAAGTACATTTGTACCATGATTATGGCCCGAATAAAAATTTGTACTTCTTTCTACAAAATCATAACCTCCTAAAATCTTATTATTATCTCTTAATCTTTGAAATGCCTGTAATGTGTTTACGTTTGGAAAACCAGCATCAATAACTGCTATAATTTGGTTTTTTGCAGTCAAATTAATTCCGTGTAAAAAATCTCCTTTTAACATTTCAATTTGATTTTTAGTACTTCCGTAGGTAAAATCAGTCATAGAATTGTTAAATTTATTCTGATGATTTTGTTTAATTTTCTTACCCTTTCTTGCCGCTTGATTTAAAGATTTATTGGCATATTCTATATAATCTATAAAACTTAGATTTTGTTTAGCATTTTCAATATCACTTTGTGTAGCTTGAATATGAACTGCATTTAACCATTTAGAAGCACCTAAAACTGTTATACCATTAGTAGTTTTTAGTGTTTCTATATATGTGTTTTCTATAGGAACATCAATTAAACCAACAGCTATATTTAGTTTATTTCTTCTATCTAATGCTCTTTGAGATAACATTAGAAGCGGGTTTTTTAAATATGTTTCTGCACTAGGTTTATCCTTTAAAAACAACCAAGCATCTTCTTGTGCCTTTGCTTGAAAAAAAGTAATTGCAAACAAAAAAAGTAGTAATTTCTTCATGTTTTCGAAATTACTACTTTTTTATGATTTTATAAATTTAAAGCTTACGAAATTACCCCAGACCCGAGCAATTCTTCGTCTAAATACCAAGCAACAAATTGTCCTTCTTGTATTGCAGATTGTTTATTTTTAAATTCTACATACAAACCTGTTTCAACTTTATGTAAAGTGGCTTTTTCTAAAGCCTGTCTATATCTTATTCTAGCTTCGACGTCTAAAGTTTCGCCAGTTTTCAACGTTAAATCTTCACGAATCCAATGAATTTCTTCATTAGAAACAAACAACACATTTCTATATAAACCTTGATGGTTTTTACCTTCGCCTGTGTAAATAACATTTTCATTTACATCCGTTTCAATAACATACAAAGCCTCTTTTGTTCCACCAACATTTAAACCTTTACGTTGTCCTTTTGTAAAATAGTGAGCTCCTTGGTGTTTGCCAACAACTTTACCATCGTTTTTATGATAAGAAAACTTAGTAGCATAATACTTTAACGCTGCTTCTTTATTTTCAAATTCTGGTGTTGGTTTTGTGTATTGTTCAAAATCTGAAGGAATTGTAACAATTTCACCAGTTTTAGGCTGCAATTTTTGCTGTAAAAATTCTGGTAATCTAACTTTACCAATAAAACACAAACCTTGCGAATCTTTCTTTTCTGCAGTAATTAAATCTGCTTCTTTGGCAATTTCTCTAACTTGTGGTTTTGTTAATTCCCCTATTGGAAATAAAGCTTTTGTTAATTGCTCTTGCGATAATTGACACAAAAAGTAAGATTGGTCTTTGTTGTTATCTTTACCAGCTAATAATTTATAAACAGATTTACCGTTTATAATTTCTTCTCCTTTTCTGCAATAATGCCCCGTTGCAACATAATCTGCACCTAACTTTAAGGCAATGTCCATAAAAACATCAAACTTAATTTCTCTATTACAAAGTACGTCTGGGTTTGGCGTTCTTCCTTTAGAATATTCATCGAACATATAATCTACAATACGCTCTTTATATTGTTCGCTTAAATCTACTACTTGAAACGGAATACCTAACTTTTCTGCAACAATCATTGCATCATTACTATCTTCTAACCATGGGCACTCATTAGAAATAGTTACAGAATCATCGTGCCAATTTTTCATAAAAAGCCCAATAACTTCGTAACCTTGTTCTTTTAATAAATGTGCAGTAACACTAGAATCTACACCACCAGAAAGACCAACAACTACTCTTTTCATTATCTATTTTTGAGTTTGCAAATGTACGAATTAGAAATGGTTTTTAAAGATTGAAAAAATTGATAGATATATTAATTTATGTTATCAATTAATTGTCTTTTTTTCGTGTAAACGTACTTTTTTTCTTTTTTTCTAAATCTGTAGCAAGTTCTCCGTCTAAATAATATTCCCATTTACCAACTCGAACACCATTTTTATAAGTTCCGGTTTCTTTTAAATTACCATTCAATTCAAAATATTTTGCTAATCCGTTTGGTTTACCTTCTTTGTATGTAACTTCTTCTATTAAAACTCCTTTACTAGAATATTTACTAGTTACACCATCTAACAATCCGTTTTTATAAGTAGCAAATTCAGTGACTTGTCCGTTAGGATAATATACCAACTGTTCGCCATCGAGTTTGCCATTTTTATAATTTTCTTCAGACATTAAAGTTCCATCAGGATAAAAATATTGCCAATTCCCTACTCTTTTTCTATCATTTAAAACGCCTTCTGTTTTAATCTTTCCTTTTAAAGTGTAAAATTGAACAAAAAGCGAATCAGAATCCTCAAAAAAAGTTTTTATAATAACAGGATGCTCAGAAGTTCTTATGTCGTAAAACTTAAAAACACCAACTTCTTTTCCGTTTTTAAACTGGCCAGTGTAACGCACACGTTTATTAGGATAATATTTTTTCCAAACACCAGTTCTTTTCTTATTCGCATCAAACTGATTTATTTTTTGAGCATTAATCCTTTCAGTTGTTAAAAAACAAGAGACAAAGCATAAAATCAAAAACAGTCTTTTTATATTTATCATTTAAACAAAATTTTTAAAACAAATATACATTAATAGTGCCAAATTCAAATTTACTTTATATAACAGAGCAACTTAATAATATGGCAAATCCTAAAAGAGATAACCGCCAAAGAGTTGCAAATATTGTATTAGATAATCCAGATTTATTTAAAGATTTGATAACAATTACTTTTAATGTTGATGATAAAACATCTATTAAAGCTGCTTGGATTTTAGAATGGATTTGCACACATAATCACATAAACTGGATTTTACCACATTTAGATACTTTTACAACTGAAATTTACAATGTAAAATTTGATAGTGCTATAAGACCTTGTGCTAAAATTTGTGAACATTTGGCAACTGCTTATTATGCTAAAAAAGAAAATGATGTTCAAAAAACATTAACAAAAAAACATATAGACAACATCGTTGAAACAGGATTTGATTGGTTAATTACACCACAAAAAATTGCGGTTAGAGCTTATACAATGAATACTTTGTACTTTTTTGGCTTAGAAAAAGAGTGGATTCATCCTGAATTAAAACATTTAATACAAACAAAAATTATACACGAAAGCAAAGGTTGTAAAGCTCGCGGAAATCACATTTTAGCAATGATAGAAAAACATCAAAAATCGAGTTTATAAATCTGTTAAATTACCTATTTTTGCAATTAACAACATAACTAAAAAATGAACTTAACAAAATTAAATGCCATCTCACCTATTGATGGTCGTTATAGAGGTAAAATTGATAAACTTGCAAACTATTTTTCTGAAGAAGCTTTAATTAAATATAGAGTTCGCGTAGAAATAGAATATTTTATCGCTTTATGCGAAATTCCTTTGCCACAATTAGAAAGTTTTGATACTTCTCTTTTTGAAGAATTACGCAAAATTTATACAGAATTTACAGCTGAAGATGCGCAGAAAATTAAAGATATCGAAAGCATTACAAACCATGATGTAAAAGCTGTAGAGTATTTTATCAAAGAAAAATTTGATGCTTTAAATTTACAAGAATTTAAAGAGTTTATCCACTTCGGATTGACGTCTCAAGATATTAATAATACCGCTGTTCCGCTTTCTATAAAAGAAGCAATGAATGATGTTTATGTACCTCAATATTTTGAAGTTTTAGAAAAACTACAAGAATTGGTTACAGAGTGGGCAGATATTTCTATGTTGGCAAGAACTCATGGTCAACCAGCTTCTCCTACAAGATTAGGAAAAGAAATAGAAGTTTTTGTGGTTCGTTTAAAAGAACAATTCAATTTGTTAAATGATATACCAAGTGCAGCTAAATTTGGTGGCGCAACAGGTAATTATAATGCACATAAAGTTGCTTATCCTACAATAGATTGGAAAGAATTTGGAACTACTTTTGTACAAGAAAAACTAGGTTTACAGCATTCTTTTCCAACAACTCAAATAGAGCATTACGATCATATGGCTGCTTTGTTTGATACTTTAAAACGTATCAATACAATAATTATAGATTTAGACAGAGATTTCTGGACCTATGTTTCTATGGATTATTTTAAGCAAAAAATTAAAGCTGGTGAAGTAGGTTCATCTGCAATGCCACATAAAGTTAACCCAATTGACTTCGAAAATTCTGAAGGAAATTTAGGTTTGGCTAATGCAATTTTCGAACATCTTTCTGCTAAATTACCAATTTCTAGACTACAAAGAGATTTAACAGACAGTACGGTTTTACGTAATGTTGGTGTGCCTTTTGGTCATACCATTATAGCATTTACATCTACTTTAAAAGGTTTAAATAAATTGTTATTAAACAAAGAAAAGTTCGAGCAAGATTTAGAAAATAATTGGGCTGTTGTTGCAGAAGCAATACAAACAATTTTAAGAAGAGAAGCATATCCTAATCCTTATGAAGCTTTAAAAGGATTAACTAGAACAAACGAAAAAATAAATCAAAATTCTATTGCGAATTTTATCGATACGTTAGAAGTTTCTGATGAAATTAAAAACGAGTTAAAAGCAATAACACCAGCAAATTATACAGGTATTTAAAAATGATAAAAACAGAAAAAAAGATAGAGAAAAAAGAGGTTTCAAAATTTATTTTTAAAAGAAATAAAGGCATTATTTTGTCTCTTTTTTCTTGTCTTTTTTTTCTAATATTAGCTTCTTGTAAAGCTGAAAAAGGTGATCCGGATAGATTTAAACAAGGTGTTTTCGAAATTCCTGCTGGAAATGGTTATAGTAAAACTAAAATTACCAGAATCGATAGTTTACAAATAGAAGAGTACGATAAAATTGTAAGTATTTCTACAGATAGTTTAACCACAGAAAAAAGAATTAAACATATAGATACTTTATACATTAAATGGAAAAGTAACTTTTTCTATTCTTTAAAAATGAAATCACCAAAAAAGCAGTTAGACAAAGATGCTATTTATGTGCAAATAACTAAGATTAAAGATAGTTCTTACGATTTTTCTGCTAAAATAGGATTCAGTAAATTTTTAACCGACGGTACTATTTATAAAATAAAATAATATGGAAATATTTCTAAATGCAGATACTTGGGTAGCACTACTAACATTAACGTTTTTAGAAATAATTTTAGGTATAGATAATATTATATTTATATCAATATCTGCTAACAAACTACCAGAAAATCAAGTAAGAAAAGCAACAATTTTAGGGTTGGCTCTAGCAATGATTACGAGAATCATTTTGCTATTTGGTGTTTCTTATTTAATTGCTTTAAAAGATCCTTTTTTAAAAATAGATATCGATTGGTTTAAAACCGGCATTACTGGTCAAAGTATAATTTTATTTTTAGGCGGATTATTTCTATTGTATAAAAGTACAAAGGAAATAAGACAAAAAGTAGAAAACACAAACGAAGACGAAGTACTAAAATCACCAAAAGTAATTTCTTTTTCTAGTGTAATCATTCAAATAATATTAATAGATATTGTTTTTTCTTTTGATAGTATTCTTACGGCAGTTGGTATGACTAACGGAATCGAAGGTGCACTTATAATTATGATTATTGCTGTAATTGTCTCGATTCTAATTATGATGCTTTTTTCTAAACCAATAAGTAATTTCGTAAATAAAAATCCAACAATTCAAATGTTGGCGCTTTCTTTTTTAATTTTAATTGGCTTTATGCTTATTACAGAAGCTGCACATTTATCGCATACAGAAATTTTTAACAAAACTGTAGGAGCTATTCCTAAAGGATATTTGTACTTTGCGATCGCTTTTTCTTTAGGAGTAGAAATGCTGAATTTAAAAATTAGAAAAAAGTAATTTTATCAAAGGTTTTAAACAACATATCAGTTTATTATTTTTGTTCGTATTGATGTTTCCTGCATCAATACAAATAACCCACGCGCTAGAAAATCATGACCATGTTGTTTGTTCATCAAAAGTAGAGCAACACCTACATCAAGATTCTTTAAATTGCGATGAACTGCACAAACAATTAATAACATTTAACTTTACTTTTAATTCATTCGAATTAACAAACATAGAAATATACAAAAGTAATTTTCTATCAAAAAAAATTAGATTTAAAGAAGTAAAAATTTCTAAAAAATCTTCTAGAGCACCACCTCAATTTACTATTTAGAACTATATACCTATACCCTACTAATTATTTTTCAATATAATTTTCTGGGAAAATCTTCTATTTAATAGTAAATACATTACAATGAAAACATATTTAAAACTGCTATTTTTAATGGCATTTATATCTGTGAATGCACAAAATAGCATTTCTGGAAAAATTACAGATACCAATAACAACGCACTAATTGGTGTAGAAATTCATGCACAAGAAATTCACAAAGGAACCATAACAAATAATGATGGTTTTTATGAATTAAAAAATATCCCAAACGGAAAAATTAAATTAACATTTACTTATTTAGGTTATAAAACTGTATCTAAAAATGTAGATTTAAACGATAACAACCAAGAAATTAATTTACAATTAGTTGAAACATTTTATGAAATAGACGAAATTATTGTTTCTACTCCTTTTAATAAATTGCAATCAGAAAATGTAATGAAAGTTGAAAGACTTTCTGCAAATAAATTGCAAAAATTAGGCGCTACAACGTTATCCGAAGGAATTGCAAATATTGCAGGAGTTTCTCAAATTTCTACCGGAAATTCTATTGGTAAACCTGTTATTAGAGGTTTAAGCGGTAACAGAGTTTTGGTTTACACACAAGGTATTCGTTTAGAAAATCAGCAATTTGGTGGTGAACACGGTTTAGGTATTAATGATGCCGGTATTGGTTCTGTAGAAGTAATTAAAGGTCCTGCGTCTTTACTTTATGGTTCTGATGCATTAGGTGGTGTTTTATATCTTAATCCAAAAAAATTTGCTTCTTCAAATAAAACAAAAGTTAATATCAATCAGCGTTACTTTAATAATACGTTAGGAACAAATACATCGGTAGGAGTTAAAAGTTCTTTAGAGAATTGGAAGTTTTTAGCAAGAGGAACTTACGCAAATCATGCAGATTATAAAATACCTACAGATAAAAGAGTTACAAATACACGTTTTAACGAAAAGGATTTTAAATCTGGAATTGCATATTCTAAGAATAAATTTACATCAGAATTAAGGTACAATTACAACAAATCTAATTTAGGTTTAACAGAAGGAATCGGTCTACAGTCAACAAGTAATGATTTATTAGAACCGTTTCAAACAATAGACAATCATATTATTAGCTCTCATAACCACTTCTTTTTTGGAGATTCTAAATTAGATATCGATTTAGGTTATACTTTTAATGATAGACAAGAGTTTGAAGAACATCAAGAGCACGATGACCATGATGAGGATGAAGATGAAGACGACCACGATCATGACCACGGAGATGAAGACCATGATGAAGAACATGGAGAAGCTGCTTTAAGAATGAAATTGAAAACATTTACCTACAATGCAAAATATCATTTTCCTAAGATTGGAAGCTTAGAAATTTTATCTGGTATACAAGGTTTACATCAAACTAATACTAATTTTGGTGAAGAAATTTTAATACCAAACGCTACCGTAAATGACTTCGGAATTTTTACAACCGCAAATTACACATGGAATAACAATACTTTACAAGCTGGTATTCGTTTTGATAATAGAAAAATTGATACAGAAAGACACGAAGTTGCTCATGATGATGAAATACATGTTTTTGAGGCTGTAAATAAATCTTACAACAGTTTTACAACTTCTTTAGGTCTTAAAACTTCGTTATCAGATCAAATTACTACAAGAATAAATGTTGCTTCTGGTTTTAGAGCTCCTAACCTAGCAGAATTAAGTTCTAACGGAGTGCATCATGGTACAAATAGATTCGAAAAAGGAAATAGTAATTTGGTAAATGAAAAAAATGTACAATTAGATCTTTCTTTAGAATACAAAACAGAACATTTTGAGGTATTTGCTAACGGATTTTACAACCATTTAAACGATTATATATTTATAACGCCTACGGATGAGATTGAAGATGGTGAACAAGTATTTACGTATATACAAGAAAATGCAAAATTGTATGGTGGTGAATTTGGTTTCCATTTACATCCGCATCCACAAGATTGGTTGCATTTAGAAAGTACTTTCGAAACTGTAATTGGTAAACAAAAAAATGGAGATTATTTACCGCTAATACCTGCTAATACTTGGAGAAATACTTTTAGAACAGAATTTAATTATAAAAACTGGTTAACGCAAGGTTATACTTCTATTACATTAGAAAGTACATTTTCTCAAGAAAATGTAAGCTCTTTTGAAACCCCAACTAGCAATTATAATTTATTAAATTTTGCTTTAGGTGGAGATGTTTCTATAAGAAATGTAAAATTTACAGGTTCACTTAGCGTTAATAATTTATTAAATAAAAAATATATCAATCATTTATCTAGATTAAAAAATGATGGAATATTTAACCAAGGTAGAAATGTAGTTTTAGGAATTAATGTTCATATTTAAATTGAACATTTGTGTTTATAAAAAAAGTGTCACTAAACAGTGACACTTTTTTTTATTTTAATAATTTTATTCTAAAATTAATGTACATGTTCCGTTCTTTTTAAAGTACTTAATACAATTAAAGCAGCTACAAAAAACAAAGCCAAAGAAAGAACACTCCATTGCATAGAGTCTGTTAAATAGATTAAGAATCCGAATACAAAAGTTCCTAATACAATTGCTATCTTTTCTGTAACATCATAAAAACTAAAATACGTTGCATTGTCTTGAGTTTTTGGTAAAAGTTTAGAATATGTAGATCTTGTTAAAGATTGAATTGCACCTAAAACCAAACCTAATAATCCGCCTAAGGCATAAAAATAAATTTCTACATTTTGTAATTCTTTTTCTAGCATAAAAGCAGAAAAACAAACTAAAATCCATATTAAAATAGTGATTTTTATTGCCATAAAATTCCCTAATTTTTTAGAAACGTTAGAAAAAACCCAAGCACCTAAAATAGCAACAAACTGAATAAGTAATACCGTTACAATTAAATTTGTAGTACCTAAACCTAATTCTGAAGAACCAAAAATTGTTGCTAATAAAATAATTGTTTGTACACCAACACTCAGTAAAAAAAAAGCAATTAAAAAGTTTCTTAAGGTTGGATATCCTTTTAATTCTATCCAAACTTTTTTTAGTTCTTTAAAACCCTTCCAAATAAAATCTTTTTCTGGTTTTCTATTGTAAATATTGTTTGGCAATTTTTTAAATGTTATTTGTGCAAAACCAATCCACCATAAGCCCACCATAACAAAAGATATTCTCATGGCCTTTAATGATGCTGCATTTTTAGCATCTTCTATAGCTTTTTCAATTTCTAAACTGTTACCAGAAGATAATATAGGCTCAGAAATACTGGTATCAAAACCAAAAGTATTAGGTACTAAAATCATTCCTAAACAAATTAAAAGTAAAATTATAGAACCAATATAACCATGAATAAAACCTTTAGCACTTGCAGCATCTTGTTGTTCTGGATGCGCAACTTCTGGCAAATAAGAATTGTAAAAAACAATACTAGACCAAAAACCAATACTTGCTAAAATTGTACAAATAATACCTACCCAAGCGGTGTTTAAATCTTGAAAGAAATACATAGAGATTACAGACAAACCACCAAGCCAACAAAAGAATTTCATAAACTTAAGTTTGTTACCTGTATAATCTGCTATAGCAGATAAAATTGGAGACATAAATGCAACAACTAAAAAAGAAAAAGATAAAGCGTAACTGTATAAAGTATCTGGGTAATCCCACTTCATACCTAAAAATGTTACAATTTCATCTTTTGTTATGGCGCTATAAAATAAAGGGAAAACAGCAGTACTAATAACTAAAGAATACACAGAGTTTGCCCAATCATAAAAAGCCCAAGCATTAATTAATTTTTTATCTCCTATTTTTAACATATCGTTTTTTTAAATAAAAATGCCGTTCAATTTCTATTGAACGGCATACAATATAGTAAAAGTTTTTACCTTTTAAATTATTTTTATTTTGCGGCTACATTAAATTTAGCTGCATACTTTCTTGCGGTAGGTAAATACGTTTTTAAATCTTGAATTCTAGATTCGTTAGAAGGGTGTGTACTTAAAATTTCTGGTTGAGAGCTTCCGCCAGATTTCTGGCTCATTCTTACCCAAACTTCTGCAGCTTCTGTACCATCATAACCAGCCATAATCATAAATACCAATCCTAATCTATCTGCCTCTTGTTCGTGAACTCTACTAAACTTTAAAACTCCTAAACCAGAACCTATTCCGAAAGCAGTATTCCATAATTGTTGTGTTTTAGCATCTTTACCAGAAGTACCTAAAGCTACAGCTAATCCTCCGATTTGTTGTAATTGTCCTTGAGACATTCTTTCTTGACCATGTTTAGCAAATGCATGTGCAACCTCGTGCCCCATAACTGCTGCTACTCCATCAACATTTTTACAAATTGGCATTATACCAGTATAAAAAACCACTTTTCCTCCTGGCATACACCAAGCATTTACCGTATTGTCTTCTACTAAATTAAATTCCCATCTATAAGCCTCTGCTTCACTAGTCATATTATTGGCTCTCATAAATCGATCTACAGCAGCTGCAATATTTGTACCAACACTTTTTACTTGATTAGTCATGGTTCTATTTGTAGAAAGTTTATTTTCTTCTAAAAAACCTTGATATTGTGCAAAACTTGCAGGTAAAACTTGTGAATCACTTACAAAATTAACTCTACTTCTACCTGTAATAGGAACTTTACTACATTCTGAAAAAAGAATAACAGTAAATAATAAAATGGCTATTTTCTTCATTTTTGATTGTTTTTGTTCTAATATTTTATTTTTTGTAGCAATTTATAAATTTTATTATTAGAATTTGAACTATATCAGTTTTAATCTTAACTGAAAAAGAAAATCACTTTAAAATGAATTTTAAAAAAAGTAAATTTGTGTAAGTTTTCGATAGCTGTATCGACAAAATAATTCAATAAAAACTTACAAATAAAATCATCATGAATAAAATATTTTCATTAATTATTATTTTCTCTTTTTTTAGTTGTGCTGGTAATGCCCAGAAAAAATCTGATAAAACCAAAACATATAAAATATCAAAAACAGATGCACAATGGAAAAAAGAACTAACAGAACAACAATATTATGTGCTTAGGCAAGCCGGCACAGAAAGACCACATTCTAGTGAGTTAAATAAAATAAAAACGCCAGGAACATTTGTATGTGCTGCATGTAAAACACCTTTATACGAAACAAAACATAAATTTATTTCTGGTACAGGATGGCCATCTTTTGATAGAGCTGTTAAAGGAAACGTAGAATTAGATGTAGATTATAAAATTGGTTATGCAAGAACAGAATTAAAATGTAATACTTGTGGTGGCCATTTAGGGCATTCTTTTGATGATGGACCACAAGAAACTACAGGAAAACGTCATTGTATTAACGGAGTTGCTTTAGAGTTTATTCCGAAACAAAAATAATTTTTAATCATTATAATGATACAAGAGCTTTAGTAAAGCTCTTTTTTTATGCTTTAAATTTTGTATATTTATTGATATAATTATTCAGAATGAATAAAAAAGAAATAATAGAATTGTTAAAAACTAATCATGATATTTTAATCGATTGGTTAGAAAAACAACCCAAAGAAATTTGGGAAAAAGGTCCTTCTGATAAATGGACTACTGGTCAGCATGTTCTGCATCTAGTCAACAGTTTTCAATTATTAAACAAAGCTTTAAACTTTCCGAGATTCTTTTTAAAACACAAATTTGGTTTGTGCAACAGAGCAACAAGAGATTACGATACGGTTGTTAAGAATTATCAAAATAAATTAAAAGGCAATGAAGATAAGGCGAGAAAATTTAATAGTAAATTAAAAAAACCTTCTTTAAAAAGTAGAAAAAAAATACTTCGTAAATTGTCTTTATCTAATAAAAAACTTCAAAATAAAGTTAGAAGAAGAAGTGATTTAAATTTAGACCGATTGGTTATTCCACATCCTTTAATGGGTAAAATGACTATTAGAGAAATTGTTATGTGGTCTGCATATCATTTAGAACATCACACTGATATTCTTTCAGAAAAATATGAAAACTTATAAAGTATCTTTATTAAAAAATTGTTTAGAAAAACCATACTTAATATTTCTAGCGTTTAGCATTTCGTTCATTATCTTAGGTATTGTAAATAATAATCTTATAAATATTAATTTTATGGATATTTACATGACGATAAGTATCAATTATTGGTTCTATGTATCTGCTGTGTATTTTTTATTAATTGCTTTTAATTATTATATTTTGAAATGGACAGGCAAAAAACCAAATAAATGGCTCACTATTTTACATTTAATTACCCAAATTTCATCATTAGTAATCTTAATGATTTCTCAATATTTTAAAAATCTAAAAACACATAATAACTTGGACTACATTTACTTAGAGAATTATAATTCATTCTTATTTACAATAGCAATTATACTTTTCTTGATTTCTATTTTTTTTCATTTTACAAACTTTTTTACCGGATTATTTTTAAAGAAAAACTTGTAAAAAAAGGCATTAATAACTTTCTTAAAATTCTTGTTAATTTATTATATTTGTGTTTCCAAAAAAAAGACACAAATTATGTTTAATAATTTAAGCGATAAATTAGATAAAGCCTTACACACCCTTAAAGGACACGGTAAAATTACAGAAGTAAACGTTGCAGAAACTTTAAAAGAAGTTAGAAGAGCGTTATTAGATGCCGATGTTAACTTTAAAATTGCGAAACAATTTACTAAAAGTGTTCAAACAAAAGCAATAGGACAAGATGTATTAACTACATTAAATCCTGGGCAATTAATGGTTAAGTTGGTTAAAGATGAACTAACAGAACTAATGGGTGGTGAAACTGTAGGTGTTAACCTTGGTGGATCACCAACTGTAATTTTAATGTCTGGTTTACAAGGTTCTGGTAAAACAACTTTTTCTGGAAAATTAGCAAACTTCTTAAAAACAAAAAAAGCAAAACAAGTACTTCTTGTTGGTTGTGATGTTTATAGACCTGCAGCAATTAATCAATTACAAGTAGTTGGTGAGCAAATTGGTGTAGAAGTATATGCAGAAGTTGGTAATAACAATCCTGTAGAAATTTCTAAAAACGCAATACAACACGCTAAAGCAAATGGCAAAAATGTTGTAATTATTGATACCGCTGGTCGTTTAGCTGTTGATGAAGAAATGATGACAGAGATTTCTAATATTCATAAAGCAATTACGCCACAAGAAACTCTTTTTGTTGTAGATTCTATGACAGGACAAGATGCAGTTAACACAGCAAAGGCTTTTAATGATATTTTAAATTTTGATGGTGTTGTTCTTACAAAGTTAGATGGTGATACTCGTGGTGGAGCTGCGTTATCGATTAAATCTGTAGTAGACAAACCAATTAAATTTATTGGTACTGGAGAGAAGATGGATGCGATAGACGTTTTTCATCCTGATAGAATGGCAGATAGAATTCTTGGAATGGGAGATGTTATTTCTCTTGTTGAAAGAGCTCAAGATCAATATGATGAAGAGGAAGCTAGAAAATTACAGAAAAAAATTGCAAAAAATCAGTTTGGTTTTGATGATTTCTTAAATCAGATTCAGCAAATAAAGAAAATGGGAAGCATGAAAGACCTTATGGGTATGATTCCTGGCGCTAGTAAAGCAATGAAAGATATTGATATTGATGATGATGCTTTTAAAGGTATTGAAGCAATTATACATTCTATGACACCATCGGAAAGAAGCACACCAACAACTATTAATGCTAGTCGTAAGAAAAGAATAGCTAAAGGTTCTGGTACATCGGTTACAGAAGTAAATCAATTGATGAAGCAATTCAATCAAATGAGCAAGATGATGAAAATGATGCAAGGTGGTGGTGGCAAAAAAATGATGCAAATGATGAAAGGAATGAAATAAAATAAATATAAGCTGCAATTTTGCAGCTTTTTTTAATTAATAAATGTACATTTTTTTGCAAGCGTTATTCAAATCAAAAAATAAAAGAATCCTTTTCTTTATTTCTTTTGGTGCCTTACTATTTCTGTTATCTTTTAAAAATGGAATGTTTTGGGATAATGTATTGTTTGCTTCAAAAATGGGCAATTATCTGTATGAAAACTCTTTATTCGACTGGAATATTCCTATTAGTTTCGATCCTGGTCATCCGCCTTTTTTAGGTTTTTTATTAGCCATTTTCTGGAAAATTTTTGGTCATGAATTATGGGTTTCTCATTTATTGATATTACCTTTTACCATCGGGTTCTTTTTTCAAATTAGAAAATTTACTTCCTATTTTATAGATGCTACTAATAAGCACTTCTTTTTATTTATTCTAATAATTGCAGAACCAAGCTTAGCAACCTCTTTTGTGATTGTTAATCCAGAAATAATTATTCTATTTTTCTTTTTTTTAGTTGTAAACTCGATTCTATTTAAAAACGATTACTTAAAATTTATTGGTCTAATATTTCTAAGCATTATATCATACAGAAGTATGATGTTAGTTGCAGGTATTTTTCTTTTTGATCTGCTGAATAAATTATATATCCAAAGAGAGAAAATAAATTCTATCTTAAATTTTAAATTCCTATTAATTTATTTTTTTGGTAGTATAACCGGCATTTCTTTTGTAGTTTGGAGGCTTATTACTAAAGGTTGGTTGCAAACTCATCCAGATTCTCCTTGGGCTAGTTTATGGCAATTTGTTGATATTAAATGGTTTGTTAAAAACTGTTTTATTTTAGTACAAAGATATTTAGACTTTGGTAAAATTTTTATTTTCTTATTTTTAATTATTTCGTTCATTCTTTTTGGTAAAAGAATAATAACAACTGTTAAAAATAAACAATTGTTATTATTATCAATTTCTTCTGTATTTTTTGTTATTCTAGTTTCATTAATATCTACTAACACAATTGGGCATCGATATTTTATAGTTTCTTACATTGTATTTATCACATTATCTTTTAGAATAATTATATTATTTTTTACTAGAAAAAAAATTATTTACAGTATCTTATTTCTTGGTCTTGTAACAGGTAATTTATGGATTTATCCTAAGGAAATCTCACAAGGTTGGGATGCTACTTTAGCGCACATTCCTTACCATTCTTTGCGATTAGAAGCTATTAATTATTTAAATAAAGAAAATATTAATGTCGAAGATGTTGCTAGTTTTTTTCCTAACTTAACCAAATTAGATTTAGTTGATTTTAAAGGAGACACAAGATCTTTTCAAAAATTTAATAAAAAAAACAAGTACGTTTTTTACGCCACAGTTTTTAATTTATCTGATGATGAATTAAAAAGTTTAGAAAATGACTATACCATATTAAAAGAATTCAATAATTTTAACATAACTATCAATATTTATATTTTAAAAGAAAAATGATTTTATTAGACGGAAAAAAGACATCTGCAGACATTAAAGAAGAAATTGCTTTAGAAGTTAGAGACTTAAAAGACAAAGGCCATAAAACGCCTCATTTAGCTGCGGTAATTGTAGGTAACGACGGTGCTAGTATAACTTATGTAAATGCAAAAGTAAAAGCATGTGAACGTGTTGGCTTTGAATCTACATTAATTAGACTTTCAGAAGAAACTACAGAAGAAGAACTACTTAACGAAATTGCTGTTTTAAATGTAGATAATGATATTGATGGCTTTATTGTACAATTACCATTACCTAAGCACATAGACGAGCAAAAAATATTAATGGCAGTAGATCCTGAAAAAGATGTTGATGGATTTCACCCAACTAACGTTGGTAAAATGGCTTTAAACTTACCAACCTTTATTTCTGCAACTCCTTTCGGAATTTTAGAATTATTAGATAGATACAACGTAGAAACATCAGGTAAACATGTAGTTGTTTTAGGAAGAAGCCATATTGTTGGTAGTCCAATGAGTATACTTTTATCTCAAAAACGTAAAGTTGGTAATGCAACTGTTACAATGTGCCATAGTAGAACAAAAAACTTAAAAGAAATTACATTACAAGCAGATATTGTAATTGCAGCAATTGGTATTCCAGAATTTTTAAAAGCAGACATGGTTAAAGACAATGTAACTGTGATTGATGTAGGAATTACACGTTTAGCAGATTCGACTAAAAAAAATGGTTTTAGATTGGTTGGAGATGTTGCTTTTGAAGAAGTTTCTAAAAAATCTGATTTTATTACACCGGTTCCTGGTGGAGTTGGTCCTATGACAATTGCAATGTTATTAAAAAACACTCTCTTAGCTTGTACTAGAAAATCTAAATAATGTCAATTAAAAATGTAACCACTTACCTATCAGAATATTTTCAAATATTTGTTGGAATCGTTTTAACAAGTTTGGGCTTGAAGGCCTTTTTATTACCAAACGGTTTTCTAGATGGTGGTGTAACTGGTATTGCACTTTTAGTAAGAACGCAAGTAGACATTAACATGTCTTATTTATTGTTAGTATTCAGTATACCTTTTTTAATATTAGGTTATTTTACAGTTTCGAAAAGAATTGTAATCAAATCTATTATAAGTATTTTAGGCTTAGCCTTGTTTATTCATTTAGAGAACTTTCAAACCATAACCAACGATAAACTGCTAATTTCAATATTTGGTGGTTTATTGGTTGGTTCTGGTATTGGAATAGCGATAAGAAATGGTTCTGTTTTAGATGGATCTGAAATTTTGGGTGTTTATTTAAACGATAAATTCGGAATAAGCATCGGTAAAATTGTATTAATTTTTAACATTATTCTATTCGCAATAACAGCTTTTGTGGTTTCTGTAGAAGTTGCACTCTACTCTATTTTAACATATATAATTGCTGCTAAAGTTACAGATACCGTAATAGAAGGCTTTGAAGATTTTATTGGTGTAACAATAGTTTCTAGAAAACATAAAATTATTAAAAAAGCTATTTTAGAAGAATTGGGTGTAGGTTTAACAATTTACAAAGGATCTTCTGGTTTTGGTAGCAACGGCAAATCAGAAGATTTTGATATTATTCATTCTATAATTAATAGAATCGATATTAAAAAAATGTATCGAATTGTACAAAATTTAGATGAAAATGCATTTATTGTAGAGTTTGATGTAAATAGTGTTAAGGGAGGAGTTTTAAGACATTATATTAACAAGAAGAAAAACAAAAAACTACCAATTATTTAGAGTACATTTTCTTCTGATCTTTGTGCACCAAATTCTTTTCTATAAATTCTTACTATCACTAAGAATAAACTTATTAGTAATGGTCCAAAAATTAAACCAATAAATCCGAATAAAGGCACACCAACAATAACACCAATTAATGTAATTAACGGATGTACATTATCTAATTTCTTTAAAACAAACAGCCTTATAATATTATCTGTAGAACCTACTACAACTAAACCGTAAATTAGAATTCCCCAAGCTGCAAAATTGTTTCCAGTAGAAATTGTTAAAATAAAAACGGGTAAGATTCCTATAAGAGTTCCCACAAACGGAATCATAGAACCTACAGTAACAATTATAAACCAAAAAAAAGGATCGTTAATATCAAATATTAAGAAACCAATTAAAGCAATTATACCTTGACCAATGGCAACTAACGGAATACCAATTGCATTAGAACGAACCATTGCTTGAGATTCTTCACCAATAATTTTTAAATTCTTATCACTTATTGGTATATATTGATACAAAGAATTTCTAAGTTCTGATCTATTGGTAAACATATAATACAACATAAAATACATGATACCAATTGCTATAAAAATATTAAATGTTCCGCCTGCAAAACCTTCTAAATTGCTTGTAACCCAAGTAGAAACTTCAGACACATTAATTTTTTCAGCTAAATCATAACCAAATCTATTTTCTATTTTACCAAATATATCTTTTAGGGCTTGTGTAACTTCTGCAGAATTTTTAACCGCATCACCTATTTTACTGCCCAACATCATTAATAAACCTGTTACCGGTAATAAAATGCATATAAATGATATCAACATTAAAAATATAGCTGCTACATCTGGATGCCATTTTCTTTTTACTAAAATAATCATCCATTTTCTTAGCAAGACATACACAGTTATAGCCCCTAAAACGCCCGATAAATAAGGCATCATTTCCTTAAAAATTAAAATACCAATAACTAATATTAGTAATAAAACAAATACTTGTCTTATGGTTTTGGGTGCAATTGTATCATTCATAAAATAGATTTTATGCAATTTATTAAATTATAAATCTATATATTGTAAAAATCAATTATAAATTTAACTCATTTAAACCTCATAATATAGAGGTAACAAAATTATATTAAGTACGTTTTATGGATTTCTTTTTGAAGGAAAACAATGATTTTACACCTTTTACAAATCAACACTTAAGTGTAGTCGCTTGTTTAATTGTTTTTGGATATCTTTTACTTTTATTTGCAAAAAATCAATCTAAAAGAAAACAAATATTAATAGGAAATATATTTGCTTTCAGTCTTTCTTTTACCGTAATATTAGGTACAATTATAAACTTTTATACAGGAAACTTTAATTATCAAAAAGACTTACCATTGCATTTGTGTAGTTTTATGGCAATTATTATCCCTGTTCTGTCACTTACTAGAAAGCTTATATATTATGAAATTCTTCTATTTTTAGTCTTTGCAGGAACTTTACAGTCTTTAATAACACCAGACGAAAGTAATTATTTAAATTTTAAGTTTTTTAGATATTGGTTTGTACACGCAGGACTAATCATTTTTATGCTATATGCAACGTTTATATATAAAATGAGACCAACTATAAAAAGTGTAGCAAAATCATTTTTAGCAATGCAAATTTATATGATAATTATGTTTGTGTTAAATTATTTCTTAGGTTCTAACTATTTTTACACCAATAGAAAACCAGATGCTGCAACCTTATTAGATTTATTCGGCGAGTGGCCAAAATACATTTTTGTAGTAGAGATTATAGTAATTCCTTACTTTTTACTAATTTATTTACCTTTTTATATCGCAAAAAAAAGGTCTTAATTTTCTTCTCGATTTACTAAATCGATAGAAAATGCAGGTAAACAAACTGCAAGATATTCACAAGGTTCGTCAAAAGGATTTGAATATTGCACTCTAGTATTTTTTTCAATTTTAATAGACTCGCCTGTTTTTAAAATAACAGTTTCTCCATCTATAATAAATTGCTTTTTACCTTTAATAATATAAGTGTATTCGTCAAATTCTGGTGTTTGAAATGGCTCACTCCATTTAGATGGCGCAACCATATGTGCAATACTTATTTGAGAATTACCATCAGTTGCATTACCAAAATGCTCTTCTATTAATTTACCATCTGTTGTTGGTACAACAAAAGGAGATTTCTGAATTGTATATTTTTTCATTTAATAAACGATGTTAAATTCTCTTCTTATAATTTGTTCTTTTCTATTAAGACTATCGTATTTATTTTCTTCAAAATAATAAGAAACAGCTTTTTTTAAAGTTTCTGAATCTAGTAAATAATTTGATAATGTAGAAAGTTTAAAATTTGATCTATTATTTGCACCGATAACTAATCTTAAAGAATTTAGTAAAGATTTATCATCTAGCAAGCAACCAATAATACCTATAGACTCGTGTTCTGAAACATGACATTCATTTAAAACACCTCTTTCTATCTCGTTAATTTTAATATCATTATCAAGATAATATTGAAGAATAATTCTTCTTTCGAATTCAGAATTTGGTCTTAAAATTGAATCTTTGCTATTTTCTATAGAATACGTGCTCATATTCTATTAATTAAACCAAACAATAAAAGATTTCATTTTTGCTAAATCAGGAATTTGTTCTAAAGTTACATTTTGAGTAGAAAAATCTTTTAACCCTAATTCTTCTTTGTCGATTCCTATTGTTGCGTTTAAATCATCAATAAATAATGTTGCAGTAGAAAAAGTAGACTCTACTCTATTGATGTTATTATTTAAGTTTATTTCAGAAAAACTAGAATTAATATTGATACCAGATTCAGTAGCATATCTTGAGTCATGAATTTCGATACTTTTAATTGTAGATACAGAATCTAATTGTTCTTTAGGTACAATTGTTAGTTTTAACTTCCCTCCTTTTTCATATATCAAATATTCGTCATCATCTTGAAAATAATTATCACCTAAAGCCCCTTCACTTAAATTTTTAACAATAGAATCATTTTCAAAAATTTCATCTAACTCTTCAATAGTTGTTTTTGGTGTTAAATGACCTACTTTACCTTTTTCTATTGTAAATTTACCTCCATCGCCACAACTAATTACTAAAAGTGAACATGCAATTATTACTATTGATAATATATTTTTTTTAATCATACTTGGTAGTTTATACGTTTATAACGTGCTATATCTATTTTTGTTATTTTAAAACTTTTTTTAATATTCCGAAGGCTGCTCTTATAAAGGTTGCACTTGTAAGTACTTTTACAATTGGGTTTTGAGCTGTACTTCTTCTTCTAGAATAACTTCTAGAGGCTTTTTCTTCTCTTTTTCTTTCTCGTTCTTTTTCTTTCGCTAGTTTTTCTCTTTCCTTCTTTTCTTCAGCTTCTTTAATTGCTTTTGCTTCAGCTAAATTAACTTTTTCAATTTTAGAGTTTAGCAACTCATAAGCGCTTTCTCTATCTAAATTTTCATTGTATTTATAAAAAAGTCTCGAATTATTAATAACACTTTTAAGCTCTTTGGGTGTTAAAACATCCATTCTACTCATTGGTGCTCTTAACATTGTTCTAGCCAATGGTGTTGGTATTCCTTTTTCGTTTAAAACAGAAACAAAAGCTTCACCAATACCTAATTGAGTTAATACTTCTTTCGTATCGTAATATTCTGAATCTGGATAATTCTCTGCAGCCAATTTTATTGCTTTTCTGTCTTTAGCAGTAAACGCTCTTAATGCATGCTGAATTTTTAAACCCAATTGTGCTAAAATATCTTCTGGTACATCTTTAGGGTTTTGCGTTACAAAATACAAACCTATACCTTTAGAACGAATCAATTTTACAATACTTTCTATTTGATTAAGCAATGCTTTAGAAGCTTCTTCAAAAACTAAATGTGCTTCATCAATAAAAATAACCAATTCTGGTCTTCCTGAATCTCCTTGCTCTGGAAAAGTTTCATAAACTTCTGCCAATAATTGCAACATAAATGTAGAAAACATCTTTGGTTTATCTTGAATATCCGTTAAACGTAAAACAGAAATAATTCCTTTTCCGTCTTCATCTATTCTTGTTAAATCTTCTACATCAAAAGATTTTTCTCCAAAAAACAAATCGCCACCTTGTTGTTCTATTTCTACAATCTTACGCAAAATTGCACCTGTACTTGCAGTAGAAATTCGACCATATTCTGCTTGAATTTCTTCTTTACCTTCTTGCGTTACAAATTGTAATACCTTTTTAAAATCTTTAATATCTAACAACGGATATTTATTGTCATCACAATATTTAAAAATTATAGATACAATTCCGCTTTGAGTTTCTGTTAAATCTAAAATTCTAGATAACAAAACTGGTCCAAATTCTGATATTGTTGCACGCAACCTTGTACCATCTTGTTCAGATATCGTTAGAACTTCTATAGGAAATTTTTGAGCAGTAAATTCAAATCCAATTTTTGCATGACGTTCGTCTATTTTTGCATGTCCTGGGCTTGGTTGTGCTAAACCAGAAAGGTCTCCTTTTATATCCATTAATAAAACCGGAATTCCTTTTTCTGAAAGGTTTTCTGCTAAAACTTGTAAAGTTTTGGTTTTTCCGGTTCCTGTTGCACCAGCAATTAAACCGTGCCTATTTAAAGTTTTTAAAGGAACTTTAACAATGGCGTTTGTTATGGTTTCTTCACCTAACATTGCAGCGCCTAACTCAATAGACTCACCTTTAGTTTTGTAGCCATTATTAATGTATTCAAAAAATTCTTCCTTTTGACTCATCTTCGTAAATTTTGATAAAAATAATCAAACTTTAACATTTAAGAAATTATTTGAAGAGTTTTGTTCCTTCTAATTAGAAAAATATTCCGGAATTAAACTTTTAAGTTTTACCAATGTTTCTTCTACAGACAATTCACTCATTCCGCCAGCTGCATTTGCATGACCACCACCATTAAAATGTTCTTTAGCTAGAACGTTTACAGGATTTTCTGCTCCTTTAGATCGAAAAGAAATTTTCATAATTCCGTCTCTTTCTGTAAATACAATTGCGGCTTTCATGCCTTTTATTGATAAAACTAAATTTGCCAAATTATCGGTATCTCCTTTAACATATTTATATTTTGCCAATTCTTCTTTAGACAAAGAAATTATAGCAACATTATAATCATATAAAACCTCTAACTTTTCGCTCATTGCAAAACCTTGCAAGCGCAAGCGAGTTTCTGTATTATTATCACTCAATTTTTCGTGAATTAAATGATGCTCTACACCTGCAGCTAATAATTTAGCCAAAACCTCATGCGTTCTTGGTTTTACAGAATTAAATCTAAAACTACCGGTATCTGTTAAAATACCTAAATACAACGGAGTACCTATTTTAGCGTCTAATACATCTAAATTATCAGACTGCTCTATTAAATCTACAATTAATTGTGATGTTGATGATGCTGTTGTTTCAGAAACAATAATATCAGGAAAATCTTCTGGATTTAAATGATGATCTATCATTATTTTCTTAGCAGTAGAAGCTGCCAACAAAGATTCCATTTCTGGCCCTACTCTACTAATTGCATTGTAGTCTAAACAAAAAATTAAATCTGCTTTACTTATTTTATTTGTAACTTCTTCAGGATTTTCATCCATTAAAACTATTAAAGATGTATCTAACCAATGTAAAAATTCTGGTGCTTTATCGGGATGGCAAATTACTGCAGATTTACCCAATTTCTCTATAAAATGAAGTAATCCTAAAGATGAACCTACAGAATCTCCATCTGCAGATTTATGAGCTGTTATTACGATGTTAGTAGCTGCTAATATTTCAGCTTCAATTTTCTTATAAATATTCATGAAAATTATTTTTATAATTACTTTAGAAGTGTAATTATTTTAAAGTTCGCGAAGTTAGGATTATTATTGAAGTGAAATAATAATTTCAATTTAAAAATTAATCAATCCAATTTTTAAAATCTTTTACTCGTTCTCTACTTACAATAATTTCGGATTCATTATAAGAATTTAAAATTAACTTTAAACGAGAATTAGAATACGCAATGATATCTTTTATAGCGTTAATATGCACAATAAAAGTTCTGTTTACTCTAAAAAATTTTTCTGGATTTAGAATATTTTCTAAACTTGATAATGAGTAATTAATTATATAATTTAAATTAGAAGTTTTTAAATATGTTGCATTTTCTAAACTATAGAAAAAAGATATTCTATCGATTTCAATTATTTTAATCTTTTTACCAACTTTTACAGTAAAAGATTCTTTAAAATTATCAATCTTAAAATTACTAACTAACTTTTTAAATTTTTCTAAGTCGATATCTTTTTGATGAATTTCTTTAACTTTCTCGATTGCATTAGAAAGTTTTAGTCTATTAATTGGTTTTAGTAAATAAGAAATACTATTGTAATCAAAAGCTTTTAAACTATAGTTACTAAATGCGGTTGTAAAGATTATTTTAGAAGTAATATCTATTTGTTTAAAAATATCAAAACACAATCCGTCAGAAAGTTGAATATCTAGAAAAATAATATCTGGCTGTTTATTATTTTGAAACCAGTTTATAGAAGATTTTACTGATGTTAATACTGATAAAATTTCAACATCAAAATCTTTTAAAATTCTCTCTAATCTTCTTGCTGATGGCAATTCGTCTTCTATAATTAAGGCTTTCATTAAACGGTTTCTAAAATTGGCAATTGAATAACAAAATGTGTTTCAGATTTTTTTATAATTACTTTATCATCTGTAAAATAAGCAATTCTTTGTATTATATTTTCTATTCCTTTTTTTGAATTTTCTATCTTTACTGATTTTGGAATCTTATTATTTTCTACAATTAAATAATTTTCTTCGGATGTAATTTTTACATCAACAATATTATTTTCATTTATAATATTATGTTTTACAACATTCTCTAAAACTTGTTGTAAAATCGTTGAAACAATATATTTATCATTTACACTTTCATCAACAGAAATTAAATAATTAAAGCCGATTTCAAAACGTTCTTTTAACAATTCTAAATAGCTTTTGGCAAACTCAATTTCATCTTTTACTAAAACTACATCTTGTTTTTCTTGTTCTAAAAAATAACGATATATATTTGATAAATTCTCTGAAAATGAAACGGCCTTTGTTGGATTTTCTTCAATTAAACTGGTTAAAACATTAATATTATTAAACAAAAAATGTGGACTGATTTGATTTTTTAATTGCTGATAGTTTAATTGTGATTCTATAGATTGTTGAATTAAGAAAGTTTTTTCTTGTTTTGAAACAAGTTTCAGAAAATACAAATGAGTTAATAGCACTATACACAAGTAATAAGGTGAAAATAAGGCTATTGACAATAATATGTTTAAAT
Organism: Polaribacter sp. BM10; assembly: GCF_002005425.1. Lineage (GTDB taxonomy): Bacteria > Bacteroidota > Bacteroidia > Flavobacteriales > Flavobacteriaceae > Polaribacter > Polaribacter marinaquae. Next base: position 999,347 of record NZ_CP019704.1, read on the forward strand.
AAAGCCTATTAGAAAAAGTAATCTCATATGTTCTAGTCATTAAAGGCAGAGTCGTAAGAAAATCAAATAAAAGTATAACCAACAAGTACAAAATAATAATTTTAAATAAATTATTGCTTTGAAAGTTATTTAAAAAAGTAATAGTTAAAAAAGCGAAAAGTAAACCAAATGGAAATAATGTTGTCCAAACAAAAATCAATTTTGTAAAACTAGCAGAACCTAATATTATTAAAATACTATATATAATTGTTGTAGTTAGAGCTATTATTAAAATCTTCTTAATTGAATAACTAACTTTTAAGAATAACTTTACATTTTTATCAGCATATTTCGATTTAATCAATAACAAAAAATTAAATAATAATGAGATAAAAAAACCAATTAAAGAGTTCATTAAAGTTGTAAATTCTAAAAAACTATAACTTTCTTTCAATAATATTTTCGAGAAATATAAATAAATAGCTACAAAAACTAATCCAAAAGAAATTAATGGAGCTTTAATATAAAAATTGCTTTTTTGATTTTTTCTAAAAGTGAATATTGATATAGAAACTGGTAAGAAAATTATTATAAATGATGTAACATAAACTCTAAAAAAATCATCTTTTTCATAATTATTTAATGATTTCGAAATAATATGTGAACTTAAAATTATAATTAAATAAACAACTAACGATACTAATATTAACCTTACTTTTCTTTTCATAATTTCTAATTTTCATCAAAAATGGAATTTATCACTTTCAATAAAAAAAGAAATATAGTGAATTGTTGTTTTTAATTAGTGAGTTGTTAAATACTTCTCGATACTTTTTTCTTCATTCTTCAGAAAAACATTCGAAGTGACAGACTTTTCTCCTTTTTAACTTTAAACTTTAAAATTTGAACTTTGAACTCTAATCAATCCAATTCTTAAAATCTTTTACTCGTTCTCTACTTACAATAATTTCGGATTCATTATAAGAATTTAAAATTAACTTTAAACGCGAATTTGAATAGGCAATGATATCTTTAATCGAATTAATATTGATAATAAAAGTACGGTTTACTCTAAAAAACTTTTCTGAATCTAATTGCTCTTGCCAATTTTCTAAAGAGCCATCTAACAAATAATTTCTATTTTCTGAAGTATGAATATACGTAGCTTTATTTTCGCTATAAAAACATTCAACTTCATCAATATTAATAATTTTGATATGTTGCCCAACTTTGATTGAGATTCGTTTTTTAAATTTACGATCTACAGGATTTACCAAAAGTTTACGGATATCATCTAAGTTTACTTGAACGTCTGATTGCTTTGGTTGATTTTCTTTAAATTTATTTACAGCAATCTTTAATTCATCTTCATCTAAAGGTTTTAACAAATAATCTATACTATTTAATTTAAACGCTTTTAAAGCATATTCATCATAAGCCGTTGTAAAAATTATTGCAGACTTTACTTCTATTTCTTCAAAGATTTCAAAAGACAAACCGTCTGATAATTGAATATCTAAAAATATTAAATCTGGGTGCGTATTGTTTTGTAACCAACTTAAAGATTCTTCTACAGAATGTAACATTTGTTGTACTTCTATATCTAATTCTGCTAACATTCTGTTTAATCTTCTTGCAGCAGGTTTTTCATCTTCAATTATTAATACGTTCATAGAAATTGTTTTCTTATTTACTTTTTTTGAATGAAATGTATTATTTCATAAACTCTTTTACTTTTCTCTCTTCCCAATCTTTACCAAAAATAGTAATCACATCATAAGTTCTAAATGCATCAAAAATTAAGAAGATTCCCCAAATTAACCAAAACGGAATGTGTATAAATCCGTCACTATCATATTGATTGCTCAATATAAAGTTTCCAAATATTTTAAACGAAAATTTCCAAACAAATGTGAAAAATAAATTTACTATTAAATAAGTAACTACGTGTTTGTAAAACTTTTTAATGTTTTCTACTTTCTTTCTTGCTTTTGCATAGTTGTATTCATCTGCATTTTTCATAATTACCTTTTGTTGTCTCTATCATTTTGTCTGTCTAAAATCTCATTAATTTTTTTTTCTTCCCAATTAGAGCCAAAACCAATAGAATTAAATCCGAATACACCTAACCAATGAAAAAACATACCGATTCCCCAGAATAACCATGTAGAATAGGTGCCGAAATTGGTTAATGCTTCTTTAAAATTATATCCATTTTGCATTAAACCAAAAATAACAATTCCGCTAATAAAAATATTTACCAACACAAAAACTATTAAGTGAATGTAGAAACCTTTAATGGCTTTTACTCTTTTTTTTGCTTTGATATATTGCTGTTCTTTTCTAAAATCTTTTTCCATAACAGTTTTAATTATTATTCATTAATTCTTTAATTTTCTTTTCTTCCCAATTTTCTCCAAGACCTAATAAGTTCAAGCCAAAAACCGCAAACCAATGAGAGAAAAGACCAATACCCCAACCGCATAAAGAAAACCAAAACCAATGAAAACTAGGATCGAATTTTAAATTAATAAAAATTAAAGTTGGTATTACAATGCAGTAAACGGTTAAGTGAGAATAGAAACCTTTAATCTTTTTCACCCTTTTTTTGGCAACAAAAAGTTTTTGTTCTTGTGTATAATTTACCTCCATTTTATTGTCTATAATTTTGTTCGTTCATAAATTTATCTATCTTTCTTTTTTCCCAATCATTTGTAAAAAAGATATTTAAACCAAATGTATTTATGGCTTGAAAAGCGATTCCTATTCCCCAAAACAACCAAATTTTATAGTTGCTATTGTAAAACACTGCTTGTGTAAAATTACTACCATCATTTATATCACCAACAATAAAAATTGCACTTAAAAAAGTATTAACTACAATATAAACTGCTAAATGCTTGTAAAACTTACTTAACCTTTCTACCTTCTTTTTTGCTAAAATATAATTTTGTTCTTCTGTATAATTCGTTTTCATTATCTGTAATTTTTTTGCTGATTTTCTTTATCCATTATCTCTTTAATTTTTCTGTCTTCCCAATTATTTCCTAAGAAAATATTGTAATTATTAACTTCTAAGAAGTGAAAAATTAAGCCCATTCCCCAACCAAAAATGGGAAACCAAAACCAGTGAAAACCTGGAGAAAATCTTAAATTGATAAATATTAAAAAAGGTATTACAATACAGTAAGAAGCTAAATTCTGATAAAATTCTTTTAATTTCTCTACTTTTTCTACTGCTTTAACATATTTGCTGTTTTCTAAATCGTCTGTGTACATAATGTCATTTATTTTATATAAGAGAGGCAAGCTCACCTTAAAAGTTTTGTTATTGTTTTCTATTTTCACTCCTTTCTGAGTGATTAATCCGTATCTGTCTGCAATATTTTGCAACCCAACTTTGGTGCTTTTACCTATTGCTTCTTTAGGATTGATGTTGTTTTCTATGATTAAATAATTATCTTCTTCGTAAATTGATATTTCTAAAGGTTTTGAAGATGAAACCACATTGTGTTTTACTGCATTTTCTAGTAATAATTGCAGTGATAATGGCACAATTTTAAGATCGTTGTTACTTACAATATCTGGTATATTAAATTTTACAGCATCTTCAAAACGCATACCTAATAGTTGCATGTAGGTTTTTGCAAAATTTAATTCTTCGGTAATTGGTACTAAATCTTTATTTCTTTGTTCTAAAACGTACCTATAAACTTTAGAAAGTTTGGTTGTAAATTTTTCTGCTTGATTAGGGTTTTCTCCAATTAAACTGGTTAAAACATTTAAGCTATTGAATAAAAAATGAGGATCTAACTGATTTTTAAGAGATTCGAACTTTGCAGTTTCTGTTTTCGCCACAATTTGTTGTTGCGTACTTTCTTTGGTCATTGCCTTTTTCCAGTTGATCATAAAACCCTTTGCATGAAAAAAAACGGCTACTCCAAGAGAAAAAACGATGGCAAATAAATGAACCCAAATTAAAAATCCTTTAAAAAAGTCTTCGAATTTGTAGCCAAATATTAAAATGTATTGCACATAATGAATAATTAAAACTGCAATAACAGTATAAATAAATGTTGCTATAACACCAGCCCAAACTCTGCTATTAGTTTCGGTAACCCAATCCCATTTTTTGTTTAAGAATTCGTTTAAAACTCCGTTTCCTAAACCTAATGTAAAAGAATACATAGCAGATATTAAAAATGTTAGAGCCATTCCTTTTACTGTAAACTGTTGATTTATCAGTATAAACACTACTCCTAAAATTAAAGCTAGCTTTAAAGAAATTAACGAATCTTTTCTTAATTCTTTAAATAAATTCGAGTTGGTTGCAAACATTTTTACTATTTAATTTTATAAATAAATTCTTAAAATTTTATCTCTAAAGATACATCTTTATCAGAAACTGTAAATTTAGAATCTTCAAAATTTGGAGGTCCAAAACTCATAACATTATTAGATGCACCGTAATCTTCTAATGGCATTCCGTTAGATTTAAAATCCATTTTATCGTTGTCATTTTTATCATGGTAGCAAATAATTGCATAATCTCCAGCGATTACATCTTTAAAGACAACGACACTTTTGCCGTCTATAATTTTAGATGCTGATGCTTTTATTGGTTTTAATCTAAAGTTAGATTTGTCATACAGCGCAAATCCTACTTTACCAGAATCTGAAGTTACATTTACTACAGTTGCTGTTATTGTTTTGTTTTGCGCAATTAAATCATTTGTTAATGTTAACATTGCAATTACTAAAAAAGATACTAAAGTTTTCATGTTGTGTGGTTTTTGTTATTAATTATGGTTCAAAGATGCAACACAAGTACAGTTTTTAAAACTAAACAATACCGAACTGTATAATTAGTATGATGAATTGTAAAAAAATTAAAAATTCTACCTCTTTTAATTAATAATCTGAATGATAACTGATTTTTAATTAGTTGTAATATGTAATTAGAGATGACTTTATGTATAGAAAAATTAATAATTATGAATTGATATGGGTATATTTTAATAAATTGATAAAAATTAAAAATTCTTTTCTTTTTTTATTTCTGTATTTAAAAAATACTATACTTTTACCACATGTTTATAACAGAAAATAAAATAAATACAATGGTTCCCAGATTGCGACGACGCAATACTAAACGCTAATATCTTTTTTAGCAACAAGAAGAGAGTACCATAATTTTTATTTTTTTATAATCATGTTTCACACGCAAAACTTACAAAGCCTACAAAACAAAATAATTACAATTTATAGTAATTGTATTTCTGTACGCCGCTTTTTCTCACCTCGCCCTTTGGGTGTTTAGTAAGTTATGGAATTAGGTGAGTCCAATTCTGCATTCAAAAACAAATATCAAATACATTTAAATTTTAAATATCAATACAATGGAAATTGTAATTGCTAATAAATCACATATAATTTACGCAGATATTATTTGTAAGACAATAGAAGATGCTGCTCAAGTAAGAGGAACTGGTATTGCCAAAAGAAAGCCAGAATACGTTGCCAAAAAAATGGAAAACGGCAACGCTGTTATTGCTTTAGATGGTGGTATGTTTGCCGGTTTTTGTTATATAGAACAATGGGGTCATGGTAAATTTGTTGCCAACTCTGGTCTAATAGTGCACCCAGATTATAGAAATATTGGTTTAGCCAAAAAAATTAAACTTGTAATTTTTAAACATTCTAGAACCAAATTTCCAGATGCTAAAGTATTTAGTATTACAACGGGTTTAGCTGTAATGAAATTAAATAGCGATTTAGGTTATAAACCTGTAACTTTTTCTGAATTAACAGACGACCAAAGCTTTTGGGATGGTTGCCAAACTTGCAGAAATTTTGATGTTTTAACAAGAACTGATAGAAAAATGTGCTTGTGTACAGGAATGTTATTTGATCCAAAAAACAATAATAAAGAAGCCACAAAAGAGGTTAAAGAAAACGTTTTTAAAAGATTAAAACATATAAAACAAAACTTGTTTTTAAAAAAAGATAAAAAATGAAAAAATTAGTAATTGCATATAGTGGTGGTTTAGATACTTCTTATTGTGCTGTAAGTTTATCTAAAGATTATGATGTACATGCTGTAAGTGTAAACACAGGTGGTTTTACATCCGAAGAAATTAAAAATATAGAAAGTAACGCTTATAAAATGGGTGTTACAACCTATAAAAATATAGATGCAGTAGCTACTTTTTACAACAAAGTAGTTAAATATTTAATTTTTGGTAATGTTCTAAAAAATGCCACATATCCACTTTCTGTTAGTGCAGAAAGAATTATTCAGGCAATAGAAATTATAGAATATGCAAAAAGCATAGATGCAGAATATATTGCACACGGTAGCACTGGTGCAGGTAATGATCAAGTTAGATTTGACATGATTTTTCAAACTTTAGCGCCAAACATTAAAATTATTACACCTATTAGAGATCAAAAATTATCTAGACAAGAAGAAATAGATTATCTAAAATCTGAAGGAATTGACATGAATTGGGAGAAATCTAAGTATTCTGTAAACAAAGGCCTTTGGGGAACAAGTGTTGGTGGTGTAGAAACTTTAAAATCTGAAAAACCTTTACCCAGTGAAGCATATCCTTCTCAATTAGAAAAAGAAGGAGAAGAAAAAGTAACGCTAACTTTTAAAAATGGTGAATTTGTTGCTTTAAACGGACAAGAAAATAAGCCTGAGATAAATATTGAAAATCTAAACGAAATTGCTTCTAAATATGCAATTGGTAGAGATATTCATGTTGGTGATACAATTGTGGGTACTAAAGGTAGAGTTGGTTTTGAAGCTGCCGCGGCATTAATTACTGTGAAAGCACATCACTTATTAGAAAAACACACGCTTACAAAATGGCAGTTACAACACAAAGAGTATTTATCTAGTTTTTATGGAATGCATTTACACGAAGGACAATATTTAGATCCTGTAATGAGAGATACGGAAGCTTTTTTACAAAGTTCGCAAAAAATGGTTTCTGGTAATGTGGTGGTTTCTTTAAAACCATATCATTTTACTTTAGACGGAATAGTATCTGACCATGATTTAATGTCGAGTGCTTTTAGTACTTATGGTGAAGAAAATAAAGCTTGGACAGCCGATGACGCGAAAGGTTTTATAAAAATTATTGGGAATCAAAATAAAATATACAAACAAGTAAATTCTTAATTATGTTAGAAGTAGGAATTATTGGTGGCGCAGGTTATACTGCAGGAGAATTAATTCGATTATTATTAAATCATCCAAAAACAAACATAAACTTTGTATACAGTACTTCTAATGCTGGTAACAAATTATATAAAGTTCATCAAGATTTGGTAGGTTCTACAGATATTAGTTTTTCTAGTGAAGTTAATGCTAATGTTGATGTTTTATTTTTATGTTTAGGACATGGAAATTCAACCGCTTTTTTACAAAAAAATAGTTTTTCTAATACTACAAAAATTATTGATTTAAGTAATGATTTTAGATTAACTGCTGATAAAAACTTTGAGGGTAAAGAGTTTGTATACGGATTACCAGAATTGCAAAAAGAAGCAATAAAATCTGCTAAATACATTGCAAACCCTGGTTGTTTTGCTACCGCCTTACAATTGGCAATTTTACCTTTAGCTGCAAACGGATTGCTTAAAAATGATGTTCATATTAATGCCGTAACAGGTGCAACTGGTGCAGGTACTTCTTTATCTGCAACTACTCATTTTACATGGCGAGACAATAATTTTTCTCATTATAAAGCTTTTAATCACCAACATTTAGGTGAAATAAATCAGACAGTTAAACAATTGCAAGCAGATTTTAATAGTGAAATTAACTTTATGCCAAATAGAGGCGATTTTTCTAGAGGAATTTTTGCAACAACATATACAAAATTTGATGGCACTATAGAAGAGGCGAAAACAATTTATAAAGAATACTATAAAGACGCCGCTTTTACAATTGTTTCTGATGAAAGTATTTTTATGAAACAAGTTGTAAACACAAATAAATGCTTGGTACAACTAGAAAAACACGGCAACAAATTATTAATTACAAGTACAATTGATAATTTATTAAAAGGTGCATCTGGTGCAGCAATACAGAATCTAAACTTAATGTATGGCTTTGAAGAAACGTTAGGTTTAAATTTAAAAGCAAATTATTTTTAAGAAGCCAAAGCCCGCGTTAGCGATTGAAGTGGCATCCTTTTTTTGTTGCCACATATGGCAAAAAAAGATATAACGGAAAGCGCGACCTTTAGGTAACGCCCAAAAAAAATAAAAATGAAAATAGCAATTATAGGTACAGGAAATTTAGGAAAATCTATTGCAAAAGGTTTAATTACCAACAATGCAATTACTTCTTTATACCTTACAAAAAGAAATATTGATGGTATTGCAGAGTTTGAAGGATACACAAATGTTTTTTTAACTACAGATAATATTACCGCTGTAAAAAATTCTGATATTTTAATTTTTGCAGTTCAACCTGCACATTTTGAAGGAATTTTAAGAGATATAAAGCCTTATTTAACAGAAAAACATGTAGTTATTTCTACAATAACTGGTTTTTTGATTCCGCAAATAGAAGAAGAAATTGGTGCTGATAAATTTATAATTCGTGCAATGCCAAATACCGCTATTGCAGTTGGTAAATCTATGACGTGTATGTGTAGCAACCCACAAGGCGAAAAACGTATTAAAATTGCAGAAGCTATTTTTAATCGGCTAGGACATTCTTTAAGTATTCCAGAAAGTCAAATGCAAGCTGCAACCGTGGTTTGTGCTAGCGGAATCGCTTTTTGGATGCGTCTAATTAGAGCAACAACTCAAGCTGCTATTCAGTTAGGTTTTGATGCAAAAGAAGCGCAAGAATTGGCAATGTTTACTAGTGAAGGCGCTGCAAATTTATTAATAACTAACGGCAATCATCCAGAAGAAGAAATTGACAGAGTTACAACACCAAAAGGTTGTACTATAGAAGGTTTAAATGAAATGGAACATAAGGGTTTGAGCTCTTCTTTAATACAAGGTATGGTTGCTTCTTTTAACAAAATTAATAACATTAAAAAAGAACAAATATGAGTTTATTTAATGTATATCCATTATTCGATATCACTCCTGTAAAAGCTAAAGGTGTATATGTTTTTGATGAAAACGATACAAAATATTTAGATTTATACGGTGGTCATGCAGTAATATCTATTGGGCATTCGCATCCAAAATATGTAGCGGCAATATCAGAACAAGTTTCTAAATTGGGTTTTTATAGCAACTCGATTCAGAATCCGCTACAAAAGGCATTGGCAGAAAAATTAGTTTCGTTTTCTGGTTGCCCAGATTATGAATTATTTTTATGTAATTCTGGTGCAGAGGCTAATGAAAATGCTTTAAAACTAGCCTCTTTTCATAACCAAAAGAAAAAAGTTATTGCATTTAAAAACGGATTTCACGGTAGAACTTCTGCAGCAGTTGCGGCAACAGACAACGCAAAAATTATAGCACCAATTAACGCACAACAAGAGGTAGAAATTTTAGAATTAGGCGATTTAGTTGCCTTAGAAAAAGCATTAGCTAAAAACGATGTTTGTGCAGTAATTATAGAATGTATACAAGGTGTTGGTGGTTTAGATGAAAGTAATACCGCTTTTTATAAAGGCGTAGATCTTTTATGTAAAAAATACAATACTTGTTTTATTGCTGATGAAGTACAATCTGGATTTGGAAGAACAGGAGATTTTTTTGCTTTTCAAAAATACAATGTAACACCAGATATAATTTCAATTGCAAAAGGTATGGGAAACGGCTTTCCTATAGGTGGTATTTTAATTCATAAAAATATTAAAGCTTCTTATGGTTTATTGGGTACAACTTTTGGCGGAAACCATTTAGCATCGGTTGCTTCTTCAACTGTTTTAGAAGTTATAGAAGAAGAAAACTTAATGCAAAACGTCAAAGAAATTTCTGCTTATTTTATAGAAAAAGCAAAAGAAATCTCTGAAATTAAAAATATTAAAGGTCGTGGTTTAATGCTTGGTTTAGAGTTTGATTTTCCGATTGCAGAACTGCGTAAGAAATTAATTTTTAATCAACAGATATTTACAGGTAGCGCAAAAAATCCTAATTTATTAAGAATCTTACCACCTTTAACAATTAAAAAAGAACACGTTAACGCATTTTTTAATGCTTTAAAAATAGAATTATCATGCTAAATTATACTTCTATCGATGATATAGAAAATATAAATTCTTGGATTAAAGAAGCTCAAGAAATAAAGGCAAATCCTTTAAAAAATAAAGATTTAGGTAAAAATAAAACTTTAGGTTTATTATTTTTTAATTCTAGTTTACGTACACGTTTAAGCACGCAAAAAGCAGCTTTAAATTTAGGAATGGATCCGATTGTAATGAACGTTTCTGGCGATGCTTGGGGAATTGAGTTTGGAGACGGTACAATTATGAATGGTAATACTGCAGAACACATTAAAGAAGCAGCAGCTGTTGTTTCTCAATATTGCGATATTATTGCGGTAAGAGCTTTTCCGGGTTTAATAGATAAAGAAAAAGACGAATCTGAACAAATCTTAAAGTCTTTTGTAGAATTCGCTTCTGTACCAATTGTTAGTATGGAAAGTGCAACTGGTCATCCGCTACAAGGCTTAACAGATGCAATTACTATTGAAGAATTTTCAACTAAAAAGAAACCCAAAGTAGTTTTAAGTTGGGCACCACATATTAAGGCTTTACCACATGCAGTTGCAAATAGTTTTACGCAAGCAATGCATAAAATGAATGTTGATTTTGTAATTGCAAATCCTAAAGGATACAATTTAAGCAAAGAAATTACTAAAAACACTCCTGTTTACCACAACCAAGAAGAAGCATTTAAAGACGCCGATTTTGTATACACAAAAAACTGGAGCTCTTATGAATCTTATGGCGAGGTTTTAGATGTAGAAAATAACTGGACCATTACTAAAGATAAAATAGGTGATGCAAAATTTATGCATTGTCTACCTGTTAGAAGAAATCTTGTTGTAGAAGATGCTGTGTTAGATTCTGATGCTTCTTTGGTAATAGAACAAGCTAACAACAGAACATATGCAGCGCAATTAGTTTTGAAAAAAATTCTAGAAAATGCTTAAAGAAAAACTATCAATCATAAAAATTGGAGGAAACATTATCGAAGATGAAACATCTTTGGCTGCTTTCTTAAAACTTTTTTCCAATTTAGAAGGGAATAAAATTTTAGTTCACGGTGGTGGTAAACGAGCTACAAGTGTTGCGTCTAAACTAGGAATAACTTCTAAAATGATTGATGGTAGACGAATTACCGATGCCGAAACTTTAGAAGTTATTACTATGGTTTATGGTGGTTTAGTTAACAAAAATATTGTTGCAAAACTACAAGCTTTACAAGTAGATGCAATTGGTTTAACTGGTGCAGACATTAATAGTATTAAATCTAATAAAAGACCTATCAAAAAAATAGATTTTGGTTATGTTGGTGATGTTAAAGAAATAGCCTCTAACTCTATAGATAAATTAATTAAAGCAGATTTTACACCTGTATTTTGTGCAATTACGCACGATGGAAATGGACAATTATTAAACACAAATGCAGATACAATTGCAAGTACAATTGGTGTTGGTATGAGCAAAATTTATGACACATCTATTTACTATTGTTTTGAATTGAATGGTGTTTTACAAGATTTTTCTGATAAAGAATCAGTAATAAAAAATATCGATTCTGAAACATATCAAAATTTACTAAAAAATGGAATTATCTCAGACGGAATGATTCCGAAATTAGACAATTGTTTTGATGCTCTACAAAATGGTGTCCAAAAAGTTCATATTGGCAATACAGCCATGTTCACTAAAGAAAACAACAACTTCACAACTATAACTTTATAATGATTTCTATTGAAAAATTAACAGAAAAAGCAATATCACTTTTAAAAAATCTGATTGAAACACAATCATTTTCATCCGAAGAAGACCAAACAGCAACTCTAATAGAAAATTGGTTTAAAGAGTTTGAAATTCCTTTTAAAAGAACAAAAAACAATGTTTGGGCAACCAATAAATATTTTGATGATAACAAACCTACATTACTATTAAACTCGCATCACGACACTGTAAAGCCAAACTCGGCTTACACAAACGACCCTTTTAAAGCTTTTGTAAAAGATGGTAAATTATTTGGTTTAGGTGCTAACGATGCTGGCGGTTGTTTGGTTTCTTTAATGGCAACTTTTACAAAATTTTACGCTTTAGAAAATTTAAAATATAATTTAGTTATTGTTGCGTCTGCAGAAGAAGAAAGCTCTGGACCAAACGGATTAAATAGTATGTTGCCAATAATACCGCATATAGATGTTGCTATTGTTGGTGAGCCAACATTAATGAATTTAGCAGTGGCAGAAAAAGGATTGGTAGTTTTTGATGCAGTAGTAAAAGGAACTCCAAGTCATGCAGCTCATCCAAATAATGACAATTCAATTTACAATACAATAGAAGTTTTACAGTGGTTTAAAGATTTTAAATTCGAGAAATCTTCGGAAGCTTTAGGCGATGTAAAAATGACAGTAACTCAAATAAATGCAGGCAAACAACACAATGTTGTACCTGCGCATGTAGATTTAGTTGTAGATGTTCGTGTAAACGATGCGTATTCAAATCAAGAAATTGCAGATATTTTACAAAACCAATCTCCTTGTACAGAGATAAAACCTAGAAGTTTACGATTAAATTCATCTTCAATATCTTTAAATCACGAATTAGTAAAAGCAGGTATAGCAATGGGAAGAGAAACTTATGGTTCTCCTACCCTATCAGACCAATCTGTGTTAAGTTGCCAATCTTTAAAATTAGGACCTGGCGATAGCACGCGTTCTCACTCTGCAAATGAATTTATATATGTTGCAGAAATTGAAGAAGGAATACAGATTTATATCGAATTACTAAATAATGTAATTGTTTAAAATTATATAATCGTCATTACGAAAGAATATGACGAAGTTATCTCTTCATTAATGATATGATTACTTCAATACATTCGCAATGACAACAAAAAATAAAAATTATGAAACTTTGGGATAAAGGGTTTTCAATAGACAAACAAATAGAAAATTTTACAGTTGGTAATGATAGAGAAATTGACATTCATATTGCAAAATATGATGTACAAGCTTCTTTGGCCCACGCAATAATGCTAGAATCTATAGGAATTATTTCTACGGATGAATTAAAAGACCTTAAAAAAGGTTTAGAAGAACTGGCAAAAGATATAGAAAACGGAACATTTGTGATAGAACCTTCTTTTGAAGATGTACATTCTAAAATCGAATGGGAATTAACCAACAAGTTAGGTGAAGTCGGTAAAAAAATTCATACAGCTCGTTCTAGAAATGATCAAGTTTTAGTGGCTTTACATTTATATTATAAAGAAAATTTAGCCATTGTAAATGATAAAGTAAAAGTTCTATTTGATACGTTATTAAATTTAGCTGATACACATAAAGAATCATTATTACCTGGTTATACACATTTACAAGTTGCAATGCCATCATCTTTTGGGTTGTGGTTTTCTGCTTATGCAGAGTTATTAATTGATGATGTTTACGTTTTAAATGCAGTTTCTAAAGTTGTAGATCAAAATCCTTTAGGTTCTGCTGCTGGTTATGGTTCTTCTTTTCCTATAGATAGAGAGTTAACCACTAAAGAATTAGATTTTGCAACATTAAAATACAATGTTGTAGCTGCACAATTAAGTCGTGGTAAAAGTGAACGTTCTATTGCTGCTGCTTTGGGCGGATTGTGTAATACAATGGCTCGTTTTGCGATGGATGTTTGTTTGTATATGAGTCAGAATTTTGGTTTTATCACTTTTCCTGATGAATTAACTACAGGAAGCAGCATTATGCCTCACAAAAAAAATCCTGATGTTTTTGAATTGATCCGTGGAAAATGTAATAAAATTCAGGCTTTGCATTCAGAAATGTTATTGATTACAAATAATTTACCAACAGGTTATCATAGAGATTTTCAATTATTAAAAGAAAATATTATTGCTGCTTTTGAAGATGTAAAAGACATTTTAGACATTTTTAATTATGCGATACAACAAGTGATTGTAAAGGATATCGATTTAAATGACGAAAAGTATCAATATTTATTTACCGTAGATTCTATTAATAATTTGGTAGTAGAAGGCATGTCTTTTAGAGAAGCTTATCAAAAAATTGGCGGTCAAGTTCAAGAAGGAACTTACAAACCAGATTTAGGAAAACAACATTCGCATGTTGGAAGTATCCATAATTTATCCTTAGAAAAAATTAGAGAAAAATATCCTAAAAAATAATTAAAAAAAAACCTTGTTCACTAAATGTAAACAAGGTTTTTTTTAATTTTAAATGTATTTTATAAATAGAAATTTACACCAATACTTAAACTAAAAGCATCACCAAAAGATACTTCTTTAGAAGTGATGGCGTACCATAAATAGGTTTCTACAGTACCTACTTCTGCATAAAAATCTGCTCCGTTAAAAATTTTCTTATTTTTAAATTCTTGATGTACTAATCCGCCACCAAAAAGTGTAAAATGAAATGCGTTTGGCACGTAATAATCTTCTGGATAAATACTAGGCAGAGAGGTAAACGAATTTGTACCAATTTCGTATGATAATGCAAAACCTGCAATTGGTGTAATTGTTAAGTTTTCGCTTATTTTTTTTCTATAAATAGGAAACGTATTTTTGATTGTTAATAAATGAATTCTGTCTGCTTTAGAAACGGATTCTGGCACATAACCATATAATAATTCTGTGTATAAAACTTTATCAAATAATTGATAACCGGCACCTAAAGAAATCATACCAATATTACCTGCAAATTGTGCTTTTACATAATCTGGCACATACCAAGATTTATTATTAACCGTTTTTTGTTCTTGTGCTATTGTTTTACCAACAAACATTATTAGCATTACTGCCGTAAATAATTGTTTAATTTTCATGTTACTTTAATTCTATAAGTTCAATATCAAAACTGTCTTGTTGTACGCTAATAATTCCGTATTCTGGTTTTTTAAGTGCCGGAATTACTAAATAGTTTACATCACCTTCTTCATAAAAATACCCGTGTGTATGGCCATGCACAGAAAGTGCAACATTATTTTCTTTTAAAATAGTATTGTACTGGTTTTTCATTTCGTCTGGTAAATCATTACTAACAACAATAGGAATGTGAGAAAAAGAAAATACTTGGTTGTAATTTGCATTGTCACTTAACTCGTTAGACAACCATTCAAAATCAGGATCTTTATTGCTTTCCCAAATAATATCGTCAAACATTACAAACTTGTTGTTATTAAATTCGAAAGAGTAATTGTAATCTCCAAACATTTCTTTGTAAATCAATGCTCCGTTAGAATTATAATCATGATTACCAATTACAGTAAAATAAGGTTTGTTTAAATTTTTCATGATATCATAAAAAATTTCAAACTCTTTTAAAAGTGCTTGATCTGCAATATCACCACCAAAAACAACAAAAGCAATATCTTTTCTATTATTAATATCTTCTACTACAGATCTTAAGTTATTATAGAAATAATGAACATCTGTAATAAAAGCAAATTTAAAATCTTGATTATTTTGCTCTAGTTCTGCTAAAAGTTTTAAGTTTTTTGCTGTTGTATTTTTTTCTGAACTATTTACACCTGCTTCATACACACTGTATTCAAAAAGATTTTCGCAAGCAATAAATATTGTAATAATGCTTAATAGCATTACTAGTTTAAAATTTTTCATTTTATTAAATTAATATATGATTTTATAAATGTTTAATTCATTAACAATTCTAATAGACGGTGCTATTAAAAAAACTTACAGAATTAAAAGTAAAGTTATGTACGCTGTTATTCTCCGGAATAACTTACAAAGTTTCTTGGGGTTTCGTACAACGTAATTTTTAAATCTAAATTAGTTGGTAATAACTTTCTTAACTTATTGTAGGTAACAACACAAATGTTTTCTGCTGTTGGGTTTAATTCTTTAAATTCGGGTACTTCTAAATTTAAATTTTTATGATCGAAACAGTCTTCAATTTCAGATTTTATGTGATTTCTTAAAATTCCTAAATCGTAAACATAACCAGTTTCTTTATCAATTTCACCAGTTAAAGAAACAATTAACTCGTAATTATGACCATGAAAATTAGGATTACTGCATTTACTAAAAACTTCGAAGTTTTTATCGTCACTCCAATCTTTTCTGTACAATCTATGTGCAGCGTTAAAATGTGCTTTTCTATGAACTGTAACTTTAGGCATTTGTTAGTTTTTCGTAAGAATTATCAAAAATAATTTTAAACCACTCTGTATAATTCGTAGGGTTTTCTTCGATGTCTTTTTTAACATCATCTAATAACATCCATTTATAAGCTTCTACTTCTTCTTTATTTATGTTGGGTGCATCATTATACTTACCAACCATAACATGGTCTAATTCATGTTCTGTTAAGCCGTTATCAAAAGGTGCTTTATAAATAAAAGAAAAAACTTCTTTTATATCTGTTACAAACCCCATTTCTTCTTGCAATCTTCTTTTACCAGCTTCTAGGTTAGTTTCTCCTTCTCTTTGATGTGAACAACAAGTGTTTGTCCATAACAATGGCGAGTGATATTTAGATGCTGCTCTTTGTTGTAGCATTAACTCTCCGTTATCATTAAAAACAAAAACAGAAAAAGCTCTATGTAACAATGCCTTTTCATGTGCTTCTATTTTTTCCATTAAGCCTATTTGCTTATCGTTTTGGTCTACTAAAATTACTTGTTCTTTCATTATTGCAAAAATAAGGAATACAAGTATCAATAAATCATAAAATTTGATTAAAAACTATAAGATTTTTCTATTCTTTTATATTGATGATTTATATTTGACATTTAAAATGAACTTTTACTCTATGAAATTTTACTATAAGTTATTATTTTTTATCGCTTTATCTTCTCTATATTATTGCAGTAATTCTGAAATTAAAAATGATAAGAAAAAAACTAAAACAAACATCAAACAAATTGTAGAAAAGAAAGTAGAAAAGCGTTGGGATAGTTTAAACAAAACAAATGTTGAAGCTTTTTTTACAGAATATGGCAAGCAGAACAAAGAGAACAAAGTCATCATAAAAACCAAATTTGGTAATATTAAACTTCGTTTGTACGATGATGTGCCTATACACAGAGCTAATTTTATCTTTTTAACAAAACTTAAATATTTTAATACAACAGTAATTTATCGAGTAGCAAGAAACTTTGTAATTCAAGGCGGTAACTCAGATGAAACTTATACACATAATCAAAGAAGATTATACGGCAATTATTTAATTAAACCCGAATTTAAAAGTAACCGAAAGCATAAATATGGTGCTTTAGCAGCTGCAAGACAGTGGGAAAAAAATCCGAATAAATTATCGAGTCCTTTTGAATTTTACATGGTACATAATAGAAACGGTGCACATCATTTAAACAACGAACATACTGTTTTTGGTGAAGTAATTTCTGGTTTCGACACATTAGATAAAATTTCTAGAGTAAAAGTTGGTGTAGATGAATGGCCTGTTGAAGATATTAAAATGACAATAGAAATTTTAGATTGATATTTCTCTTTGTAAAACCTATCTTTGCACCTCAAATTTTGTAGATGAGTTTTTTAGAAGAAATAGCACGTAGAAGAACATTTGGTATTATATCGCATCCAGATGCTGGTAAAACAACATTAACGGAAAAGCTTTTACTTTTTGGTGGTGCAATACAAGAAGCAGGTGCTGTTAAAAACAATAAAATAAAAAAAGGTGCAACTTCAGATTTTATGGAGATTGAACGCCAACGTGGTATTTCTGTAGCCACATCTGTACTTGCCTTTATTTATAAAGATAAAAAGATAAATATACTAGATACGCCTGGGCATAAAGATTTTGCCGAAGATACTTTTAGAACTTTAACTGCAGTAGATAGCGTTATTGTTGTAATTGATGTTGCAAAAGGTGTAGAACCACAAACCGAAAAATTAGTTGAAGTTTGTAGAATGAGAAGCATACCAATGTTGGTTTTTATCAATAAATTGGATAGAGAAGGAAAAGATGCTTTTGATTTATTAGATGAAGTAGAACAAAAATTAGGTTTAACAGTAACTCCTATGAGTTTTCCTATTGGTATGGGATATGACTTTAAAGGGATTTACAATATTTGGGAGAAAAAAATTAATCTTTTTTCTGGAGACAATAAAACTTCTATATCCGAAGGTGTTGAGTTTGATGATTTATCAAACCCAGAACTAGATAACATAGTTGGTGAAACTGCTGCAGAAACCTTACGTGAAGAAATAGAATTGATAAGCGAGGTGTATCCAGAATTTGATAGAGATGAATACCTAAATGGTACTTTACAACCTGTATTTTTTGGATCTGCTTTAAACAATTTTGGTGTAAAAGAATTATTAGATGCTTTTATAGAAATTGCACCGGCACCACAACCTAAAAAAGCAGAAGAACGTTTGGTAGATTCTAAAGAAACAAAACTTACAGGGTTTGTCTTTAAAATTCATGCAAACATGGATCCTAAGCATAGAGATAGACTTGCGTTTATTAAAATTGTATCTGGAACCTTCAAAAGAAACTCTCCTTATTTACATGTTAGAAATGGTAAAAAAGTAAAATTTTCTAGCCCGAATGCATTCTTTGCAGAAAGAAAAGAAATTGTAGAAGAATCTTTTCCTGGTGATATTGTTGGTATTCACGATACTGGTAATTTTAAAATTGGAGACACATTAACAGAAGGAGAACAATTAAACTTTAAAGGAATACCTAGTTTTTCTCCAGAACATTTCCGTTATGTAAATAACGCAGACCCAATGAAATCTAAACAATTATACAAAGGTTTAGACCAGTTAATGGATGAAGGTGTTGCTCAATTATTTACATTAGAAATGAATGGTCGTAGGGTAATTGGTACTGTAGGTGCATTACAATACGAAGTTATTCAATATAGATTAGAACACGAATATGGTGCAAAATGTACCTATGAAAATTTACAAGTTCATAAAGCATGTTGGGTTGAACCAGAAAACCCAAAGAATGATGAATTTAAAGAATTCAAAAGAGTTAAACAGCGTTATTTAGCAAAAGACAAGCAAGGTCAATTGGTATTTTTAGCAGATTCTGAATTCACAATTCAAATGACACAGAGTAAATATCCAACAGTTAAATTACATTTTACAAGTGAATTCAAAAATTAGTTTATGAAGAAAATTGTATTACTGCTAATCTTATTATTCGCTTTTAAAACCTTTTCGCAAAATTATAGTATCAATGATTTAAAAGGAAAAGAGTTAAAAAACAGTATTCGTTTAAATTATATATTAATAGATCAGCCAGATATTACATATAATTATGGTGACGGCACTACATATAAATTAGACCCAACAATGGGTTTATTTGGCTTAAATTATAATATACCTTTAACCGATTGGCTATACACAGGTGCAGGTTTTCATGGTGCCGTTTATGGCGATCAAGGCGGATTATTTACTTTGGGTGTAAATCTTGGTGTTAATAAGAAAATTTATAAAAATTTATATTTTGATGCAAATATTCACTTTGGTGGTGGTGGCGGATTTAGAAGTTTAGTAAATGGTGGCGGAATTATTTACCCAAATATTGGCTTGCAATACAAAACAGATAAGTTTGCTTTTGGTTTACAATATGGTCATGTAAACTTCTTTACAGGTATTCAAAAAGGAGATAATATTTCTTTTTTTGTAGAAATTCCTACAACAGTTAGAGCTGCTTCTTATAAAGATGCTCAAGAAAGATTTGAAGTAGAAAATACTTTTAGTGATTCTTTTTGGCAGAAACCAGCTGTAAAAAGTGTACAACAAATTACATTTGATTACTTATTTCCTATTGGATCAACTAGAAATGATGGTTTCGGAAACTTTAACAACACTACTCCTATTACACAAACATTAAGTCTAATAGGTTTCGAATATCAACGTTATTTAACAGAAAGTTCTTTTGTTTATGCGCATCTAGATGCTATGTATGGTGGTTTAAGAGCTGGTTTTATGGATGTTTTTATAGGTTTAGGTAAAAATTTTGTACAAACAAAATATGTAAACTTATTTGCTAAAGCTGGTATTGGAGCTGCAGGTGGTAGAGTTTTTCCAGAAGGTGGCTTAACAATGTATCCAAGTGTGGGTGCAGATTTTAAAATCTCTAAAAAGATTGGCGTAAGTCTTCACGGTGGTTATCATAGATCTGTTGGCGGAACTTTTGAAGCTTATACAGCTGGTTTTAGCTTAAAATATTACGGATTAAGTGGTGGTATTAGAGATCCTTATTCTTCAGAAAAAATTAAATCTATAAAAACTCAAGGTATTCAAATAGGATTTCAAAATCAGACCTATTATGATGTTGCAATTCTTGATAGACAAGATAATGATTTACAGTTACTAGCTGTAAAAATTAATTATGATATCAACAAGCGTTTTTATGTAGCAGGTGAAGCTTCATTTGCTTATTTAGGAGGTGCTGGTGGTTATGCTCACGGAATTTTTGGCCTTGGTATAAAATCGAATAAATTTTTAAATAATAATTTTTCACTATTCTTAGAAGCAGCTGGTGGTGTTGCCGGAGGTGGTGGTGTAGATTCTGGTGAAGGTGTTTTAATTAGACCAACTATTGGTCTTAATTATCATGCTTCAAAAGACTTTTCATTTCAGATATCTGGCGGGCAAATGTGGTCTCCCTTTGGCAATGTGAACTCTACAAACATAAATGTTGGTATTTCCTACGGATTATCAATCTTAAATTCAAAAAAATAAATACAGTTTAAACTGTAAATAATAATAAAGTAAAATAATTAAATAATAAGAAATGAATAACGGAATCTATGCAAAATTCACTACATCAAAAGGTGAAATTTTAGTACAATTAGAACACGAAAAAACTCCTGGTACTGTAGGTAATTTTGTTGCTTTGGCAGAAGGAAATTTAGAGAATGAAGTAAAAGAGCAAGGTACACCTTATTATAATGGTTTAAAATTTCATAGAGTTATTCCTGATTTTATGATTCAAGGTGGTTGTCCTTTAGGAACAGGAACAGGTAACCCTGGTTATAAATTTGATGATGAATTTCACCCAGATTTAAAACATGATGCACCAGGAAAATTAGCTATGGCAAATTCTGGACCTGCAACCAATGGTTCTCAATTTTACATCACTCATGTACCAACACCTTGGTTAGATGGTAAACACACTGTATTTGGTTCTGTAATAGAAGGACAAGATGTTGTAGATGCTGTTACACAAGGAGATGAATTAACTTCTTTAGAAATTGTTAGAGTTGGTGCAGAAGCTGAAGCTTTTAATGCTGTAGAAGCTTTTAGAACTTTTGAAGGTGCAAGAGAAAAAAGAGAAGCAAAAGAAAAAGCAAAACAAAAAGAGCTTTTAGACAGTGTTGCTGCTGGTTATGATGAAACTAAAAGTGGTTTACGTTACCAAATTTTACAAAAAGGTGAAGGAAAAAAGGCAACAAAAGGAGCTGGAGTTTCTGTACATTATAAAGGACAATTATTAGACGGAACTGTTTTTGATTCTTCTTACAAAAGAAAACAACCAATCGATTTTAACGTTGGTGTTGGTCAAGTTATTGCTGGTTGGGATGAAGGAATTCAGTTATTACAAGTTGGCGATAAAGCTCGTTTTGTAATTCCATCTAATTTAGCTTACGGTGCTGCAGGTGCTGGTGGAGTAATTCCTCCAAACGCTACACTAATCTTTGATGTAGAATTAATGGACGTTAAGTAATTACATTCTTAAAATAATAAAAAGCCTCAATACATATTTTGTATTGAGGCTTTTTGGTTTTTGTTAAAAAAGTTAATTTAAAATCATAACTACTTAATTTTCTTTACATTAGAAACAATTTGTTTAATTAATCTAATAAATACTTTTATTATGAAAAAACCAGACTTTAGTAATTTAAAAGTTATATATGTTAATTGTACTTTAAAGAAATCTCCTGCCAAAAGTCACACCTCTCTATTAATGCAAGTTTCTAAAGACATTTAAAAATAAAAAATTAGAAAACCCTGTTGGTAATACAAGTGATTTCACAAATAGAAATACCACCTTTATAACTTATAATTATTACATCTAGCATCATTATTAAAAGTAATAAGGGATATCCAAGTTATGGTAATTCTAGAAAAGATTGGGATGATGGAAAACGTTGGAGCTTTGAAAACCCAGAATATAGGTAAAGTAAAAAAGCGCATTCTTTTGAATACGCTTTTTTTAAAACTCTATTTTTTTTAAATATTTTGAGACAACCAATCTCCTACTTCATTTGTTCCGAAAGCTTTACCTCCATCTGCTAAATCTTCGGTAACTATACCTTTATTTAAAGCACTATTTACGGCATCTCTAATTGCTTTACCTTCTTCTTGTAAACCAAAGTTTTCGAACATCATTGCTGCAGATAAAACTGTTGCCATTGGGTTTGCAATATTTAAACCTGTTGCTTGTGGATACGAACCATGAATAGGCTCAAATAAACCAATATTAGAACCTAAAGAAGCACTTGGCATTAAACCCATAGAACCAGATATAACAGAAGCTTCATCAGTTAAAATATCACCAAATAAATTTTCTGTAATTAAAACATCATAACTATTTGGCCATTGTACCAAACGCATTGCAACAGCATCTACAAATTCATAAGAAACTTCAACTTCTGGATATTCCTTCTCCATGGCTTGTACAGTTTCTCTCCACAATCTAGAAGTTTCTAAAACATTTGCTTTATCTACACAGCAAAGTTTTTTACCACGAGTCATTGCTAATTCAAAACCTTTTTTTGCCAATCGTTGAACTTCTGCCCTAGTATAAACACAATTATCAAAAGCAGTTTCACCTTCATCTCTTCTACCCTTTTCACCAAAATAAATACCACCTGTTAGTTCACGTAAAAACACCAAATCTGTACCTTCAATTCTTTCTCTTTTTAAAGGAGATTTATCTAATAAAGAAGGAAATGTAAATGTTGGTCTAACATTAGCAAACAAACCTAATTTTTTACGCATTTTTAATAGACCTTGCTCTGGACGAACTTTAGCTGATGGGTCGTTATCAAATCTTGGATGACCAATAGCGCCAAATAAAACAGCATCTGAAGAAGCACAGATTTCATGTGTTTCATCTGGGTAAGGTTCTCCAACAGCATCTATGGCTGCAGCACCAGTTAAAGCTGGTCTCCAATTTATCTCATGATTAAATTTTTTAGCAACTGCATCAGATACTTTAACTGCTTGATCAATTACTTCTGGTCCAATTCCGTCTCCTGCTAATAAGGCTATATTTAATTTCATTTTCTATTTTGGCTTTTGGCTCTTGGCTTTTGGCTCTTAGCTATATGCTAATTGCTAAAAGTAAAAAGCTTTTATATAATATTTAACATTTTTTCTGTGGCTTTAATTGCAGATACTGTTTGATCTGAATCTAAACCGTGTGTTATAAACTCTTTTTCTTCTCTTTTCCAAGTTATTATAGTTTCACACAATGCATCAGAATGACTTCCTGGAGGGATTCTAACAGCATAATCTATTAACTTTGGTAATTCTTTTTTACTGTGTATTTTATATAATTTTTTTAATGCATTCATAAAAGCATCAAACTGTCCGTCTCCTTGCGCATGTGCTTCATATAAAATCCCTTCAACTTTTAATTGCAAAGTTGTAGAAGGTTTCATTCCTTTTGCATGACCTAAGACATAGTTTTCTACAACTACACGTTTTTCTATTGTGTCGCTATCTAAAACATCAGAAATTATATATGGTAAATCTTCTTGAGAAACAATTTCTTTTTTATCTCCTAATTCTATAATTCTTTGCGTTACTTTTTTTAACTCTTCATCATTTAAACTAAGTCCTAAATCTTGTAAATTCTTCTGAATATTTGCCTTACCAGATGTTTTACCTAAAGCATATTTACGTTTTCTACCAAAACGCTCTGGCATTAGATCATTAAAATAAAGATTGTTTTTATTATCACCGTCTGCATGAATACCTGCAGTTTGCGTAAAAACATTGGCACCAACTACAGGCTTGTTTACAGGAATTCTAAATCCTGAAAAAGTTTCTACTAGTTTACTAACTTTATTTAACGCTTTTTCATTCACATTAACTTCACAATTATCTAAAAAATCATTAATTACTGCAATAACGCTTGCCATAGGTGCATTTCCTGCACGCTCACCCATTCCGTTAATTGTTAAGTGCAAACCATTTACACCAGCTTTAACAGCCTCCATAACATTAGCCACGCCTAAATCGTAATCATTATGTCCATGAAAATCAAAGTGCAACTTCGGATATCTTTCTCTTAAAGTTGTAACATATTTATAAGTTTCATCGGGAGTTAAAACACCTAAAGTATCTGGCAATAAAACACGTTCGATCTTTTGATTTGTTAAAAAATTTAAATAAGCTAAAACATATTCTTTAGAATTGCGCATTCCGTTAGACCAATCTTCTAGATAAACATTAGTTTTAATGCCTTTTTTAGCTGCTAATTCTATTGTAGATTCAATATCTTTAAAATGTTGTTCTGGTGTTTTTTTTAATTGATGTGTGAGATGATTTAGAGAGCCTTTGGTTAATAAATTCTGAACTTTAGCACCAGATTCTAACATCCAATTAATAGATTTTCCACCATCAACAAAAGTTAACACTTCGATGTTTTCTAAAAAATGATGTTCTTTGGCCCAAGAAGTAATTTTTTTTACTGCTTGTAATTCACCTTCAGAAACTCTTGCAGATGCAATTTCTAAACGATCTACCTTTAATTCTTCAAGTAATAATTTAGCAATTGTTAATTTTTCTGAAACCGAAAACGACACTCCTGATGTTTGTTCTCCATCACGAAGTGTCGTATCCATTATTTCTATCTTTCTACTAACCATACTATTTTTAACCTTTAAAAGTTATTCTTAAAATGGTCTAGTTTCTGCAAATGTAGAAATTTCATTTTCGATGTTTTTTAAATAATCTATATCATCAAAACCGTTTAACATGTTATCTTTTTTGTAAGCATTAATTTCAAAAGATTCAGATTCACCAGTTGCTACTAATGTAACCGTTTGGTTTGGTAAATCTACTTTAATTTCTGTTTTAGGATCTGCCATAATCGCAGTAAATAAAGTATCTGCAAATTCTGGTGAAACCTGTACAGGTAAAACCCCAACGTTTAAACAGTTATTTTTAAAAATATCTGCAAATGCTGATGAAATTACACAACGTAAACCAAAATCATACACAGACCAAGCTGCATGTTCTCTTGAAGAACCCGATCCAAAATTTCTACCTCCTACAAGAATTTTAGAACCTGCATAAATTTCTTTATTTAAAGGAAAATCTGCTTTTGGTGTTCCGTCTTGATTAAATCTCCAATCACGAAAAAAGTTGATATCAAAATCTTTACGCTCTGTAGCTTTTAAAAAACGAGCAGGAATTATTTGATCTGTATCTACATTTTCTATTGGTAATGGATAAGCTGTACTTGTTAGTACATTAAATTTATCGTAAGCCATTGTTTTTATACTTTTAGCCTTTAGCTGTTGGCTGTTGGCAATAATTAATAATTTTAAGCTAATGGCTAACTGCCAAAAGCATAGCTATTATGCTGTTAATAATGTTCTTGGATCTGTTACAACACCTTCTACTGCAGATGCTGCTGCAACTAATGGTGATGCTAATAAAGTTCTAGATCCAGGTCCTTGTCTACCTTCGAAGTTTCTGTTTGAAGTTGAAACTGATAATTTTCCTGAAGGAATTTTATCATCATTCATCGCCAAACAAGCAGAACAACCAGGTTCTCTTAAAACAAAACCGGCATCATCTATAATTTTATCTAAACCTTCTTCTTTAATTTGATCTACAACTTTATGTGAACCTGGTACTAACCAAGCAGTCACATTATCAGCTTTTTTTCTTCCTTCTACAATAGAACAGAATGCTCTAAAATCTTCTATTCGACCGTTTGTACAAGATCCTAAGAAAACAAAATCTATTTCTTTACCTATCATTGCATCACCTTCGTTAAAAGACATGTAACCTAAAGATTTTTTATATGTTTCTACACCGCCTTCTACATTTTCTGCGTTTGGTATCGATTTTGTAACTCCCATTCCCATACCTGGATTTGTACCATAAGTAATCATTGGTTCTATATCTGAAGCTTCATAATTAAATTCTACATCAAATTCTGCGCCTTCTTCTGTATATAAAGTTTCCCAATATTTCATTGCTTTGTCCCAATCTGCTCCTTTAGGAGTTTGAGAACGACCTTTAATATATTCAAACGTCTTTTGGTCTGGAGCAATCATACCACCACGTGCACCCATTTCAATAGATAAGTTACACACAGTCATTCGACCTTCCATTGTCATATCTTCAAAAACATCACCAGCATATTCTACAAAATAACCGGTAGCACCAGATGTAGTTTGTTTTGATATAATATATAAGGCAACATCTTTTGGCGTAACACCCAAACCTAACTTACCATTTACGTTAATACGCATTTTTTTAGGTTTTGGTTGCATAATACATTGTGTAGATAATACCATTTCTACTTCTGAAGTACCAATACCAAAAGCAATTGCACCAAAAGCACCATGCGTAGATGTATGCGAATCTCCACAAACAATAGTTGCTCCTGGCAAAGTAATTCCGTTTTCTGGACCAACAACATGCACAATTCCGTTATTTACATCACCTAAACCCCAGTGAGAAATACCATACTTTGCAGCATTTTTTTCTAAAGCATTTAATTGATTTGCAGATAAAGGATCTGCAACTGGTAAATGTTGATTTATTGTTGGTGTGTTATGATCTGCAGTTGCAAAAGTTCTCTCTGGATAAACAACACTGTTTCCTCTACTTTCTAATCCTAAGAAAGCTACAGGACTTGTAACTTCATGGATAAAATGACGATCTATAAAAAAAACATCTGGTCCGTCTTTTACGCTACGTACCACATGTGAATCCCATACTTTGTCAAATAATGTTTTTGCCATTTTTTTCTTTGTTATATTCAAACTATAATCTATTCTCAAAAATATAGTATTCCTTAAATTAAAAACTTTAAAATAAAATAAAAGCATTATACCCAAATGTTAAAGTCTTTTTTAACTGATTAAAATTCAGATATTTAAATCAAATTAAAATACGATGTCTAATATTTGAAAGTTTCTATCAATTATAATTATATAAAGTAAATCCGAAGTAAAATACAAACAAACGGAATCATTTTTTACACCTTTAAAAATCAAGAAATTAATTACATTTACCTTAAAATTATCTTTTAAAGCTATTTTACTATATTGGATATGTTAATTTTAAGAAAACTGATTATTGTTGTAACAATATCCTTCTTTGAATCGTCTTATCTCTAAAACTAACCAATTTAACCATGAAAAAATCTATATTAATTTTATTCTTACTCAGTTTATGTATCAGCTGCTCTTCTTCTAAAAATTCTGAAGAATTTATAAATAAAGCAGAAGGTCGTTATCTTTTTAATGCCAACGAAGTTTTAGAAGTTTACTTTAAAGAACAAGAACTTTATGTAAAATGGAGAGGTAGAGATGATATTAAACCTTTAAAGGTTAGTGAAAAATCTTTCTATATGAAAGAGATGAATGAAAAAATGATTTTTATAACAGAACCTACTATTCAAATTAAGTTAGCAGAAAAAACTGAACATAAAGGTGTAAAGTATCATTTTAAAAAAATGGCTGCCAACGAAAAAACTCCGCATGAGTACTTTGCGAACAAAGAATACAAAAAAGCATTAGAAGGTTACTTAAAAATTAAAAAACAAGATTCTTTAAATCCTGTTATTAGAGAGTATGAAATAAACGGTATTGGCTATAGCTACCTTAGAGAAAAGGAATTTGAAAAAGCGATAGAGATTTTTAAAATTAATACCGTTTTACACAGCAATAGTTCTAATACTTTTGATAGTTTGGCAGAGGCATATTTATCTAATAAAGATACTACAAATGCAATTATAAACTATAAAAAAGCACTATCAATTAATTCTGAAAATAAAGGTGCTTTAAGAAACTTAAAAAAAATTATGAAATAGTAAATGGATTTAGAAAAATTAAAATATCCGATAGGAAAAACAAAACTACCAACTTCTATTACTGATAAAGATTTAGAAGAATGGATTTCTGTTCTAGAAAGATTTCCGCATGAATTAGAATTTTTGACAAAAGATTTATCCGAAAATCAACTTGATACTCCATACAGAAAAGATGGCTGGACAGTTAGACAAGTAATTCATCATTGTTATGATAGTCATCATAATTCTTACATACGTTTTAAATGGGCTTTAACAGAAGAAAATCCAGAAATTAAAGCTTATTTTGAAGAACGTTGGGCAGAATTACACGATACTAAATCTGCTCCAGTTTCTTTGTCTTTGGACGCCCTAAAAGCTTTACATGCAAAATGGGTTTATTTATTAAAAGGTTTATCTAAAAAAGAATTATTAAGAAAATTTACGCATCCAGCTAGTAAAGACGTAGTCACACTGCAAGAAAATATAGGTATTTACGCGTGGCATTGTTTGCATCATTATGCGCATATAGAACAATTAATGCTAAGAGAAGGTTGGCAATAAAAAAATTTAATATCTCATTTCTATAAAAATAACTATATTACGAGTTCTAATTTTATAGAAAAACAATGAAAAATGCACAACAATGGTTTGATGAATACGCTGTAAGTCATCAAAATGAAACAAATCAAATGGTACATTATATTTGTGTGCCTTTAATATTTTTTAGTGTTATTGGTTTATTAATGAGTATACCAACAACTTTTTTAGAAAATACAATTGGCCTTTATAATCCTTTAATCGAAAATTGGGCAGTTGTAATTGGTTTGGTTATTTCTCTTTTTTATTTACAATTAGGTTTTTGGTATTTTGTAGAAATGCTATTTGTAATTTTATTATCGGTTATTGGAAATTATTGGTTAGGAAATAATTTTAATCTATTATATGCATCTATAACCATATTTGTATTAGCTTGGATTGGACAGTTTTGGGGACATAAAGTTGAAGGTAAAAAACCTTCTTTTGCCAAAGATTTACAATTTTTATTAATTGGTCCGTTATGGGTAATTCAAAAAATAGGTAAAAAATAAAAAAATGCAGAACAAAGAAATAACTTTTGAAGATTTTTTAAAAGTTGATATAAGAATAGGTACAATTATAGAAGTTAACGATTTTCCGAAAGCTAAAAAACCTGCATATCAACTTAAAATAGATTTTGGTGCTTTGGGTATAAAAAAATCTAGCGCTCAAATAACTGATTTGTATACCAAGGAAGAACTTTTAAACAAACAAATTTCTGCAATTGTAAATTTTAAACCAAGACAGATTGCTAATTTTATGAGCGAAGTTTTAGTTATTGGTGTCTATAATGTAAAAGGAAATGTTGTACTTCTAAAACCTTCTAAAGAAATTAAAAACGGAGAGCAAATTTCTTAATTAAGTATTTATTTGTTTGGGTTATTTAAAATTACTAAAGCTCCTATAACTCCAGGAATCCAGCCACAAAGCGTTAATAAAAAAATGATAAAGAAAGATCCGCAACCTTTATCAATTACAGATAATGGCGGAAAAATAATAGCAAATAATACTCTAAAAAAACTCATAATACAATTTTGTTGGTTCTATAATTAAGACGATTACCAATTAAAATTGTTACATAAAAAAAGTGATAGAAAGTTTAATAATTAAACTTTCTATCACTTTTTATTTTATTATAAATGTAATTTACATTTTATCTCCAAAGAAAATAGCATTCATTAATAACTTATTTGTACCGTACCAAAATGCTCTAAAGTTGGTATTATCTGTAAATACAATTACTTTTCCTCTACCCATTCTTTGGGTTTTAAAAGGTATTGTTTTACCAATTACTTTGGCATTCTCTTTCGAAATATAACCACTTAATAACGGTTTGTTTGTATATTGAATTGGGTTGTTATAGCTATTTTTATCTGCTTTAATAAACATCGTCGAATTTCTGAATAAAGCTACTTTATCATTTTTATAACCAAAGTTAACCGGATGTGATCTATCTATATCCGCTTCAAAAATTGCACCACCAATTACTTGTGCTCCAGATTTTAAACTACGATTTTCAAACGTAACATTTTCTGCAGGTGCAACTTCAGCATTTACAAATTCTAAGTTGATAAATTTACTTCTAGCCAACCATCTTGCCGTGTTTTTGTAACCAATTAAAACACCACCGTTTCTTACCCAAACTTTTAATTTTTCTTCTGCACTTTTACCTAAATTATAACTACTTGGTATAATAATAGAAGTGTACTTAGAAATATCTACTCTATCAAAACCTCTCATATCTAATCGCGTTAAAGCAATATCGAATCTTTGATCTAATAAATGCCAAATTTCTCCAGAATCATTTCCTGTTATTCCATCGCCAACCAACATAGCAACTTTTTGCTTTTTAATGTTTCTAAAATTGTTACTTCCTAAATCTATTCCTTCGTTTAAACCTGTTATAACACCATCCATAGAAATATTACTATTCTTAGCAACCTTTTGTAAGAACACATATAATTCTGATGCGTTTAAACTTTGATTTTGAACCGGAATAAATACCGTTCCGTAATCATAAGAAGTATTTCCGTTTGTAAAGTTTTTCATAGAAACTTTTGCACGAATTCCTTTTTGTAAAATTTCATTTAACGCTTTTGGTGCATAATATTCGTTCCATGGCATTAAATATCCATATTCACTTTTAGAAGAAACAACACCTTGTTTCATCTTTAAATTTGTTATTTCTTTTCCTGCTTTTGATAAAGAAATATTTTCTGCATAATCTACACCAAATGCATGGTTAAATGTCCATGCAGAAACATCATAAAACAAACTATCTGCAAAAGAAGTTCTAACATCAAACATTGCTTTTACCAATCTTTGATTTTTTTGATTCATTGGCACAACGTAACTGTAACCTTTTTTAAACTTCTTTCCGTTTTGCGTAAAATCAGATTTTACTTCATGAATTTTTATTTTCTGATTCTTTAAAACTTCTGCTAAATGAAAACTTTTTGCTGCATCTTTTTCATCACCAAAAACAATTGCCTTATTACTACCCGAATTTCTAGATTCTTTGTAAAAATCTTGCTGATATTTTAAAATTTTAACTCTCATTTTTCTACTTGCTTCTAAAGTAGATAATGCTGCTGTAAATTGATTTCTAATAGTAAACGGAAACGTTAACACTCCGTTTATTGTTTCTTGAGCATGACCTCTAGAACTGCCTTGTTCAAATAAAATACCAATACTACCATTAATGTCTGGAAAAGTAGAACCTTTACCATAGTAAAAATCATCGTAACTTTCTTCAGAATAATATAAAGAACCTATTTTGTCTAAAGCTTTTGCATGATAAGAACCTATTTCTTTCGTTAATTCTTGATTCAATTTTGGTGTTAAAGGGTTGGTTCTAGATGGAACTCCTGGTTGAAAAAAGAAACTAGAATTACTTCCCATTTCATGATGATCTGTTAAAACATTTGGCAACCATTTATGAAAAGTAGCAATTCTTGCTTTACTTTCTGGCAATTGCACAGGCAACCAATCTCTATTCATATCAAACTGATAGTGATTTGTTCTTCCTCTAGGCCAAATTTCTGAATATTCTCTGTCGTTTGGATCTGGATTTATATTTTTACTTCTGTTAGTATTTGCCCAATATGCAAAACGTTGCAATCCGTCAGGATTTAAAGAAGGGTCGAATAAAATTACAGTATTTTCTAGTAAATCGTCTATTTCACTTCCTTGTGCCGCAGCCAAATAGTAAGCTACTGCTAATGCAGCATTAGAACCACTTGCTTCATTACCATGTATAGAAAAACCTTGATACACCACAATTTTGTTATTGCTAACATCTACGTTACTATTGTTTGTAGCATCGATATGATTTTTTCTAATTTCTTCTAAATTTTGATGATTTTTAGGAGATGTAATCGTTAATAAATACAATTGTCTGTCTTCGTAAGTTTTACCTCTTTTCTCTATTGAAATTCTATCTGAAGAAGCCGCTAAAGCTTTCATGTATTCTGATAATTTATCATGAGTAATGTGCCACTCTCCTACTTCATGACCAATTACTGATGACGGCGTAGGTATTGCTGAATTATAAGAAACGTCTTTTGATAAATAATAAGATAAATCTACTTTTTGAGCAGAAACTGTTATTGAAATAAACAGGAAAAATAATATAATTTTTTTCATAAATTAAAAGTTGGTTATCTAACAAATATAAGGATTCGTTAATTTTAATGATATTCTTTAACAACTTATTAACTTCTTTTTAATAAAATGGTTAAAACTGCAAATAATTGGTAAGTTTAATTGATGTAAATCGTCTTAATATTTTTAAGAAATAACGCAATTTAACGTAAATTGCAATCCTATTTTTAAGTGAAGATTATGCAAGACAATAAAACCATAAATTATATTAAAAGCGTAGTAAATAATATGCCTAGTAATTGGCTAAATTTAACAACGCATCGATTAGATATTTATAATGAGGAATTAGCTAAAACTCAGTTTTTAGAGCATTTCGAAAAACTATATGAAGCTAATAATTCAGATCAATCTGCTTTAGATCTTTTGCCAACGGCATACGATTATATTAGATTAGGACATCCTTTATCTTGTGTTTTAGAATGGTCTATAGCAAAGTTAAATAACTTAGACGCCTCGAATGTTATCAGTTTTTCATCTAAAACTACACCCATTCTTGCCGTTTTAAGAAAAAACTTAATCGATCATAAAAATACAAGAATCTTATATACAGATAGTTTTCCTCAATCTTTTTCATCAGAAATGATAAAAACAGTTTACGGTTACACATTCGAAACTCAAAAAATTGAAGATTTAAATTCTATTTCTCCTTTTGATGGTAGCACTATTTTGGTTGTTTCAAATTCTGAAATTGGCGAATTAACAATGCATAAAAACATTGATTTTTATTTGAATCTTTACCAAGAGTTAGGAAGTATTTTAGTTGTTAACGGAACAGAAAATGAAGAATATATTTCCGAAATTCAGCATGTAAGAAGAAGAGAAACTGTTGCAATGACGCCTGCAAATACCTTAAATGCTTTACAAATTTTAACTGATAATGTTAATATATCTGAAAAAAGTAAAGTAAATCTTAATGATAAAGCATCCGTTTTAGAAGAAATTAAAAGTATAACAGGTACAAATTTAAAACCTGTTGTTGGTTCTAGCGGTTTGTCTATTCAATATGCTATAATGATGGGATTAGTAGACAATGCTTTAGAAAATCATAAAGGAAAAGCTATTAAATTTATAGTACCACCAAATTGTTACGGAGGAACGAATGACCAAGCAAGACGTGTTGCTGCATGTTTAGATTTTGTAGAAGTTGTAGATTTACCGGTAGATGGTGATAATGATATGGTTAAAAGTATTGATACCGTTTTAAATAAGATTGCTAAACAAGATGCTGTACCTTATATTATTGCAGAAATACCTACAAATCCTAGAGTTGAAGTACCAGAATTATTAGCTTTAAAAGAAGTTTTAAGCAAAGAAAGAAAAACAGAAAATGGTTCTATTGCCGTTGATCCTGTATTTATATTAGATCAAACTTTTTGCCCAAATGTATTGTTTTTAGGTGAAGGAAAAATCTTATCTACCGTAAGAACAATTTCTTACGCAAGTGGGTCTAAATTTCCTAGCGGAGGAAAATGTACAGCAGGTTATTGTGTTGGTAATGATAAAACTGAAAAACTTATTGATAAAATTCATACTCATTTAGAATTATGTGATAATGAAGCTACAGCACATCAATATGAAATTTTGGCTAAGCAATTGCCTTCTATGAATCAAAGAATTGCTGATGCATACACAAACACTAGAGAATTTGTAAACTTTATTCAAGAAGTTTTACCAGAAGCTAAAATTAATTTTGTTTCAGAAGCATTGGCTAAAGAAGGTTTTACACCGTCTGTGTTTTCTTTAGATTTACCAACAAAAGGTAATTCTGATGAAGAAAGAGAAGCTTACAAGAGAGCATTGAATTTAAAGTTGATAAATTTAATGATTACAGAAATTCCGGATGAAAGCAAATATTGTGTTAGTTACGGACAATTAAAAGGCTGTTATTGGACGATTCCTGCAACTTCTACACAAGGAACCACAAAAGAAGGTGACAAAGATTACATTGCACGTGTTGCCTTGTCTGCAAACCTAAATTTAGAATTACATAAAAAAGTATTTCAAAAATTTGTAGATAGTATTTAAAGAAAACTAATCGAAAAACCCAAGCCTAAGAACTGATTCTTAGGCTTTTTTTTATTTATAATTTTCTGTTCCCCAACGGTCTAAGCTTCTTAAAATATGTTCTAAAGTTTTTCCTTTTTCGGTTAAAGCATATTCAACCTTTGGAGGAACAACAGGAAATATTTTTCGAGTAATCAATTCGTCTTTTTCTAATTCTCTTACTGTTTGCGTAAACATTTTATTAGAAATTCCTTCTATATGCTTTTGCAAAACACCAGACCTTAATCCTCCTTCTAATAAATGGAATAACACTAAAGGTTTCCATTTAGTACCTAATAAACTCATCGTATAATTTAGCGGACATTTGAATTTATTTTCAATCATAATTTAAAATTAAAAATCTAAAAATCAATATTTTACTCCTTTTAGTAACTATACTACTTTTAGGTAAGTTATTGTCTATCTGACAAATATATACGAATTTTACAACTTAAATTAACAACATGAAAGAATCAAAAAACTATCCGAAGTCATTTTCTCATATTGGTATTACTGTACCAGATATAAATAAAGCTGTAGAATTTTATTCTGAAGTTATGGGTTGGTACGTTATAATGCAGCCATCAGAAATAAAAAAAGAAACAGAAACAGCTATTGGGCAAATGTGTATAGATGTTTTTGGTAACGATTGGACCTCTTTTGAGATTGCACATTTAGCAACTTCAGACGGAATTGGAGTTGAACTATTTTCTTTTCCTAACGGAATTAAAGAAGCACCAGAATTTAATCCATTTAATACAGGTTTATTTCATTTTTGTGTTCAAGATCCTAATATCGAAGAATTGATTGAAAAAATTATTTCTTACGGAGGAAAACAACGAATGCCAATTAGAGAGTACTATCCAAAAGACAAACCTTTTAAAATGTGTTATGTAGAGGATCCTTTCGGAATTGTGTTTGAAATTTACACACATAGTTACGAATTAACTTATTCTTCTAGAGTATATACAGAGTATATCTAAAAGAAAAAAGCTCAAGACTTTACATCTTGAGCTTTAAATATATACTTTTTAAAAATTATCTTCTACTATAGTTAGGAGATTCTTTTGTAATTGCAACATCATGAGGATGACTTTCGTTAATTCCGCTTGCCGTAATTCTTACAAACTGACCAGTTTCTTTAAGAGTTTCGATATCTTTTGCACCACAATATCCCATACCAGCTCTTAAACCACCAACAAATTGATGAATACTTTCATCTAAATCTCCTTTATAAGGAACTCTACCTACAATTCCTTCTGGTACAAGCTTTTTAATATCTGCTTCTACATCCTGAAAATATCTATCTTTAGAACCTTGTTTCATCGCTTCTACAGATCCCATACCTCTATAAGATTTAAACTTTCTACCTTCGTAAATAATAGTTTCTCCTGGAGATTCTTTTGTACCTGCTAATAAAGATCCTAACATTACACAATCTGCTCCTGCAGCAATTGCCTTAGGAATGTCTCCTGTATAACGAATTCCTCCATCTGCAATCACTGGTACACCACTTCCTTTAATAGCTGCTGCAACTTCTAAAACTGCAGAAAACTGAGGAAAACCTACACCAGCAACAACTCTTGTTGTACAGATTGAACCTGGGCCAATACCAACTTTTACAGCATCTGCACCTGCTTCTACTAAATATTTAGCAGCTGCACCAGTTGCAATATTACCTACAACTACATCCAATTCTGGAAACTTGCCCTTAACCTGTTTTAAAACAGTTACAACACCTTTTGTATGTCCATGTGCAGTATCAATAATAACTGCATCTACGCCAGCATTAACTAATGCTTCTGCTCTATCTACAGCATCACCTGTAACACCTAAAGCTGCAGCAACTCTTAATCTACCATAAGAGTCTTTATTTGCAATTGGTTTTTGCGTAACTTTAGTAATATCTCTAAAAGTAATTAATCCTTTTAATTTGTAATTTTCATCAACAATTAAAAGTTTTTCAATTTTATAATTTTGTAATATTTTTTCTGCATCGTTTAAAGAAGTACCAACATCTGCAGTAACCAAGTTTTCGCTTGTCATTACTTCAATAATTGGTCTTGTTGCATTGTGCTCGAAACGTAAATCTCTATTGGTAACAATACCTTTTAAAATTCCGTTATCATCTACAATAGGAATACCACCAATGCTATGCTCTTTCATATGAGCTTTTGCATCTAAAACAGTAGCTGTTAAAGGTAAAGTTACAGGATCTAAAATCATACCAGATTCTGCTCTTTTTACTCTTCTAACTTCTTGCGCTTGCTGCTCGATAGTCATGTTTTTATGTAAAACACCAATACCACCTTCTCTGGCAATAGCAATTGCTAAGGCAGATTCTGTTACAGTATCCATAGCTGCAGAAGCTATTGGTACATTTATAGTAATATTTTTAGTAAATTTTGTTTGAATACTTACTTCTCTTGGAAGGACTTCTGAAAAAGCCGGAACTAATAAAACGTCATCATACGTTAAACCTTCTCCTAAAATTTTGTTGTTGTGTGCTGTCATGTTGCAATTAAGATATAATTGCGAGCAAATTTACAATTATTTATTGACTTTAAACCTATATTAAAGATTAGAATTTTAATTCTAAACCTACGTAATAATTTCTTGGCGCAGATGTTATAATACCAGGCCCTGGATAACCTGTTGCTCTTCTTGTAAAGTAGGCATTATCTAATAAATT
This sequence comes from Polaribacter sp. BM10, assembly GCF_002005425.1. GTDB lineage: Bacteria > Bacteroidota > Bacteroidia > Flavobacteriales > Flavobacteriaceae > Polaribacter > Polaribacter marinaquae. Next base: position 1,036,492 of record NZ_CP019704.1, read on the forward strand.
ATTTACACCTGCTTCTAATTTTGCAAACTTATATTTATAAGAAGTAGAAAAGTCTAAAATACTATAAGCAGGTATTTCTCCGGTTACACCACTTATGCTTCCGCCAGAGGCATTTGTTGCATCAGAAAATTGTCTAGATAAATATGAATATTGCAAACTTGCTATAAAGTTATTATATCCAAATTTAAATCCTGTTTTAATATTAACATTTGGTATAAATTCGACTTCATTACCAACTACACCGTTTTTTTCTGATTTTGTATATTCTGATGTAATAAATGATGAATTTATAAAGTAATTAAAAACAAATTTAGAATTCATTTGAAACAACTTTTTTAAATTAAAATCTACCAAACTTTCGACACCTAAAATTCTAGCATCACCAATATTATCTCGTTCTGCTTTTCCATCATCTCTTGTATAAATATTTATTCTATCGTTGTAAAAAAGTTCGAAAATATTGGCATCATAAGAAAAATAGTTTTTAAAATTACCTCTAAAACCTGCATCAATAGTAAAACCTTTTTCATCTGTAATATCTGGTGATATTTCGAAAGCAGGATTTGCTGTACTGATATCTGAAAAAGTTACAGATCTATAGTTTTGAGAAATATTTCCATAAAATTCTAATGCTTTCGATTTTTTATAACTCGTACCAACACCTAACAAAAGAAAAGTCCTTTCATTTGTTTCTTTTTCTTCTCTAAGATTGTCGTTAATTACATTACCTGCGGCATCGGTTACAATATCTTTAATGATTTCGTCTCTTTTTGTATTGATGTATTCGAATCTAACACCCGGTGTAACAGACCATTTATCATTTAAATACACAATATTTTCTCCGAATAATGAAACGTTTAAATTCGGAAATTTACTATCAGATTGACGCGGATAATTTGGATATTCGTTATTATAATATTCAAAATCTGCATCTGAATTATTAGAACCAGGACCTTGCATATTCGTATTATTGGCTTTGTAAAATTTTGAGCCAATTAAAAAAGTTGCCTTTTTATCAAACAAAGAGTATTTACTTAATAATCTAGTTTCAAAACCAAAGTTCTTAAAAGTTCCTTTAATTAAATCTCTTTCAGAACCAGGATCTACTTGGTTTACTCGATTTGTTCTAAAACCAATGGCGTCTCGAGAAGCATCTAATCCGAAGAAATTAAAAGAAAAATTAGTATTGTCAGAAAATAAATGTTCCCATTTTAAATTATAAAGTAACCATTGTACTTGAAACCAATTACGGGCTCTATTACTTTGATAAGGATCTTCGTTAAACATAGCATCTGTTAAACCACCTGCTTGTTGTGCCAAATAATCTAAAACAGTTATTTCTAAAGAAAGTTTACTTTTTAAATTAAATTGATATCCTAAATGTAAAAACGCATTTTTAGATTCGAAATTAGAATTTGGTCTAAATCCGTCTCCTTTTTTATAATTTATAAATGTATAATAACTCCATTTACCTTGCGTATCACTTAAACTTGTAAAATTTGTAAACAAACCATTACTACCTATAGTATTTCTAAAAATAATTTCTTGGTTTTTAGTTGGCTTTTTAGTGACAAAATTAACCAAACCACCAAATTGGGTTCCGTATTGTAAAGAAGCTGCACCTCTAATAACTTGTATTTCTGCTAAACTTTCTGCTGCAGGTGTATAATAGCTTTCTGGGTAGCCTAATACATCTGCACTAATATCATAGCCGTTTTGTCTAGTATTAAAATTTGCAGTTCTGTTAGGGTCTAATCCTCTACCGCCAATATTTAATTGCAAACCTGCATCGTCGTTTTGATAAATATTTAAACCTGCAATTTGATTAAAAATTTGACGAGCATTATTTGTTGCCACATTTGCAGTAGATTGGTTTACAAGAATAACTTCTGTCTTTTTTCCGGCAAAAATAGAAGTTCCTTCTACATCTTTTAATCGTTTTAATTCGAAAACTCTTTCTTTTCTTGCTTTAATTTGAATTTCTGATAAATCTTCTGAAAAAATATTTAAAACAATTTTTAAATTTTGAAATTTATTTAATTCTACAAAAACATTTTTAATTTTATATCCTTCTGCATAAAAAATTAATGGCAGTTTTGTTTTTTCTGTAGTAAATTTAAACTCACCTAAAGCATTTGTTTCTGCTAACAAACCGCCCATTTCGTTATAAACTTGCACATTTTTAAGAGGTTTATTTGTTGCTGTATTTACAGAACCATTTACTTTATTCTGACCAAATATGATTGTTTGAAAAAACAGTAAACTTATAATAAGTATTTTATTGTTCATTACTTAAATACCTTTAATTTTTATATTTGATTGAAAAAGAAGTATCCAATCGATAGGTTTAAATGTTGCTAAATCTTTGCGGTACAAATTTACGGATTCATCTACAAACTTAGTGCTTAATCTGCCGTTTAATGCAACATAACTATCTGCAAAAACTCCAATATTTTTATAACCTTGCTTTGTAAAATGATTTCCAAGAAAATGAGCATATTCTAAAATAAAATCTGGTTGATAACTCATTTGTTTTTCTTGAAATGAAGTTAAAAAATCTGAGTTTTCTACACGAAAGTAATTTCCTGTGTTTAAATCTTTTATTCTAAATGTAGTATTACCAGCTTTTTCCATTAACATAACTCGCCACGAGTATCTGTAGCCTTCTTCGGTCCAAAATAACTCTCCTGGGTACAATAAATATCTCCACGGAATTAGAATTTGCAAAACAAAAAACACAATTAAAACTGGCTTTATAAATGCTACTTTTGTTTTACTAAAGCTATATTTATCAAAGGATTGAATATTGTTTTTTGGCAAATAATTATTTATAAAATTGATGATTTTTTGATGAAAAGGTGCATCAAAAAATATTAATGCAGACACAATCATTATAAAAGGAAACATACCAATAGGAAAAAGAACTCTTGTAAAAACATGAAAAATGATTACAAATAGAAATGCAATATATCTTGTTCTTTTGTATAAGAGTAAAAAAGGAATTGCCAAATCATAGATTAATCCAGACCAACTCATTGCAAAATGAAACCAATTTTGTTGCATCAAATTACCTCCTATAAATGGTAAGTCGTATTTAGAAGGCAACCATATTTTTAAAGGCATTGCTCTAAACAACCAATCTGAATTTATTTTTGCCAAACCTGCATAAAAATAAACTATTGATAATAGAATTTTTATACTATCTATTGTCCAAGTAGAAACCTTTAAATACTGTTTTTTCTTTTGAAAACTGTCTATAGAAAAATAGGCGTTTGCTGGTAAGAAAATTAATAAAAAACTAAGTATTGTTATAAAATAATAATGATTTAAATAAGTAGTTTTGTCCATTAATTCTATGTACAAAAATGATAAGAAAAAGGTTACAATAGCGAATCTATACTTGTAACCTACAGCAACCATTAATGCAGAAATTGCACAAATAATAAATACTATATATGTGTAATTACCAATCGGTTTTATAAAGTCTAATCCGAAATAAGAAAAATGAAATTTAGGTTGTAAATAAAGTTTTTCAATCCAACCGTTTGCCCAGAATCTAATAATACTTGCAAACATCATTACACCAAAAAACAAACGAAATACAGCTAAAGGAGCTGCACTTGTTTGTTGGGTAAAGTTATATGTATTTTTATTTTTTAACATAAAAAAACCTAATTTTCAATTGAATTTCAACTGAAAATTAGGAATCTATTTTTAATTAATTATTATTTTATTAATCACCATCTGCATCAACATAATCTACATTTATATTGAAAGCCTGTAGCATATCAACTTTAAAATAAACGACTACTTTTTGTAACTCATCATAAGATTTTGTCATTGCAGTATTATCTGAATTTACTTGAACAGTAAAACTATTATCTAATTTATTAATTTCTGATGTAGCTGCCGTCAATTGAGTTGTTATAGCGCTTGCAATATCTTCTCTTTCTAGTTGAATTAAGTAATTTTTAAAACTTAAGCCATTTGAATTACCTTTGTAAGATGTACCTTCAAATAAATTTTTAACAGCCGTTAAAGCTTCCAAAGAAAGTTCTTTAGAAACATCATTTTTATAAAAACCCTCTACTTTGTTTGGCAAAGTTGTGTTAGAAAAAACACCTGCAGGAATTCCAAATTTATTAGCTCTTAAACCTTTTTCGTAATAAAAAATATAATCATTTATTAACTTATTAACTACGCTAGTTGCAGTATTTTGCGTACTTACAACAAATGTATCTCTCTGCGTTTTAAAATCTGAAACAACTGCATTTGTTAGAGTTGACATTTGATTTAAAACATCTGTAATATACTTCTTGTAATTATCGTTATTAGTAGCTGTAGTATATTTTTCTAATATTTTAGCATCAGTATCATCTACACCATATAATAAATAATCTAACGCCGGAAAACCTTGAGCATCATGATTATTTACATTATTTAGATCGTAACTACCATTCGCTATATTTTCTTCTACATCGCTAACTGTTAAAGGGTAAATATTCATGTAAAAAGAATACTGCAATTCTTCTGCTTTGCCAATATTAAACATTTCTACATACTGCCAATTTTTATAAGCTGTTAACCAAGCAGTTCTAAAACTATCTAAATTTGTTTGATTAGGGTTTGCCACAAAACTATCACCTGCAGACTTAAGAGAATTCATTTTAGCGTTAAAATCTTCATAAGCAGGAATAATTATATTATCAGCAATATTTACCAACATCGCTCCTCTATCAAAACTATCTGTAATTAATTGTTCACCACCTTCTGATGAAGAACAAGCACTCATTGTAAGTATTACTATAATAAGTAAAGAAAATTTTTTAATCATTTTATTTCTATTTATTCTAAATAAAGATACAAAAATACGAAAAAGTAGGTAATATGTTTACTTTTTATACTGCAATTTATGATGTATTTTAAGAACCTGCCTGTGCAACTGTAAAGTTAAATTTTGCAGCAATTGTAGCAGAAATTTCATCTAAAGTTGTTGTTGAAACATCCCAAAAACCATTACCTGCTAATAAAGTTGACATATAGTTATCTACTTCTTCTTTTGTAAAGTAAGATTCACTACTGTTTGGTTTTCTTGTAAATTGTAAACTATAAACAAATCCTAAACCTTCTGATAAATCATGAAAAGCACTGGCTTTATCATTTTCTAATTTAGTTTTACCTTGTTGTAAATAATAGACTGCTCTTATGGCAATAACTTCAGATATTTTTTCTCTTAATATTTCTGCTTGTACATTTCTAGTATCATAATCACCCGATACTATTGCAGCTCTACCTAGTTTAAACGCATTGTAAATAGCTTGAGCAATACCCGTAAAATCTGTATCACCTTCTACTCTACTTAAATATTTATTTAAGTATCCGTCTTGATTTAATTCAGGTGAAGTAGCATCAGTTTCGTTACCGTATAAATAACCAAAAGCCTCATCCCATTTATGCTCCATGTTTGTATAATTTTTGCCACTTAATAAAACATTAGCATCATTATCTTCAACATTTGTAGCTTCATCTAAAACAGCAACACTTAAATAGTTGTTTACTATTTGATCTGTCATTAAACCACCAATTAAACTTTTTGTAATTAACTGGTTATATTCTAATCCTTTCGCATTTACATATCGTATAGCCCCACCACCAGCTTCTTGAATTTGACCAGCTACACCAGCAGAAGCATCTGCACTCCAATTAGGAAAAACTTCATTTACTTGTGCTTCTATCCAACTATCAAATTCAGCTTTAATTGCTAATGCATCTGTAGTATTACTAGCATAAAAATCTGTTGATGCAGCAGTTTTACTTCTAATATTTTTTGAAGATGCGTTTAATTCTGTCTCTGTAAAGTCATTATCACCTTCTGCATGAGCAAATTTACCTTTAAGACTAGCAATAGTTTCTGAAGTAGATAAAAGAGCCGATGCAAACTCATCTGCCATTCTAATTCTAGTAGTTTGCCCGCTATAACTTACTGTACTTTCTCCGTTTCTTTTGAAGTTATAAGTCGCTGGAACAACTGTTTCAATTCCGTTATCACTATCATTATTATTACAAGATATTATTGATACAGCAACGGCTAAAGTCAAAAAAACTTTTTTCATTTTATTTAGATTAGTTTAAAATAGTATTTTATTTTTTTGCAAATATACTACCCAAATCTAATTTAACAAAGCTTATTTAGAATAAATTAAAATAAAATTTATTGTTTTAAGTAAGCAACCAACGCTTTTCTAACATCTATAGCTATTTCATTTTCTTTAGGATTATAAATTTCAAGAACTTCTATATTCTTTTCTGATAAAAAAGGAATGTCGAAACCTTTTAATAAGTAATCTGAAAAGGCAACTGTATAGGTTTTATTTAAATCGATTGGTTCTTTGTTTATAAACCAATTAGTTTCTTTTAATTTGATATTATGTCGGTGCAAATAAGCTCCTGTACCTGCGGCAAGTTCACCATAATCTAAAACTCTTTTTAGTAAGCTTCCTTTAATTTTAACTTTTAAAATTGGTCCGCCATAAGGTAAAACTCTAAAAATATCTATCGGAGAAATATCTCCAACTAAAACATCATCAATTCGAATAGAACCACCGTTTACAACTGCTGCATCAATTTTATCATTATATGCAAAAGACATTGCGCTTGTAATCAATTGTCCTAAATTGGTTTGTCTACTTCTTATTGGTGTATCTCTACCATCTAAAGGAATTTTAGTATTGTAAATAATTTCATTAGGTTTTTTAATAACTAGCTTAATTTTTTCATCTAAAATAGATTGCCAGTACGCAACAATTTCTTTAACCTTTTTATTTTCTTTAATAGAACTATTTATTTCTTTTAATTCTGATTGAATTGTAGTTTTCTTTGTTTTTTTGTCATAAGAAATTCTATGGATGTAAACGGTTTTGGCATTAGCATCTGCTTTAGATATTTGAACATTTCCTACAAAGTTGTTGCTATTAGTATGTTCGTGACCTCCCATTATTAAAGGCAAGTCTGGAATTAATTTTGCAATTTTTTTATCGTTTGCAAGTTTTACATGTGTTAAACCAAAAACTATATCAACTTTGTCTTTTAAAGCTGCATAAGAGGCTCTTGCCTTTATAAACATGTTACCATACTCTACATATTCTTTAGGATTAGAAGGAATACAAACACTTATAAAACCAATTTTAATTTTTGTGCCATCTTTGTCTGTAAACTCTTTTATAAAAGTTTCGTTAACATTTTCTTTTTTACCATTCTTTTCTTTGTAATATAAAACTGCAGCTTCTTTAGTTTTCATTTTTACGTTTGCAGAAATCCAAGGAAAAGTACTTTCATTTAATCTTTGCTGCAATTCATCTTTAGAAAGATCAAATTCATGATTACCGAAGGCAACCAAGTCGAAATTCATGGCGTTCATTACTTCTACCATTTGCTTTCCTTTTACTCTTTTTCCGTCTACTTTTATTGTTCCCAATAAAGACGGATTCAAAAAATCACCTGCCATAAAAAGCATGGTATTTTCATTTTCTTGTAAAAGCTCTTGATGAATAGTTTCTACTCTTGCCATTCCGCCATATTCACCGCCCTGAATTGGCGCAATTTCATAAACATCATTCAATTGTAAAAATGTAAAATCTATTTTAGAATCGTCTTTTTTGCAATCTGTAAAAAAAATTAATAACAATAAAAGAAGCAGTTTTATATAAAATTTCATGATGATAATTTTTGTTTCAAAAGTAACAACATAAAATAAGAAAACCCATCAAAAAAATGATGGGTTTTAGAATTATTATGTTAGACACCTAATTATTCATTAGAACCTATATTACCTTGAGCAACAATAGTTCCCAACTGAGATGCACTTAAATGTACGTTAATATAACCATCAAAAGTTAAAATTTCATCATAAGTAATTGCAGTACCGTCATCTAAAGTTTCTACTTGAGACATACTCATTCCTGTATCTCCATTTACAGGAGAAAAGCTAAAAGCGATTGGTCCACCAGTAGCTGCATCATTTTCATGAATATGTGCTGGATGCATTCCACCTGCTGGTGTATTCATAATATTTAATACTGCCAATGCAGAACCATCAATTCTTTTATAAAAAGTTGCAGTACCAGAAATACCTGCTACATCTTTTTCTGCCAAGGTATACACCTTACTTTCTGATGTTAAATCGTTTTTACCAATGTCTCCTTGAGCTACAATTGTAGAAAGTTGAGTTGCACTTAAATGAACATTGATGTAAGCATCTAAATTTGTAATATCAGCATAAACAAAAGAAGAACCATCATCAAAAGTAGATACATTTGTCATACTCATTCCTGTATCTCCATTTACCGGGTTAAAAGAAAATAATATTGCACCACCTTCTACGGCTGTATTGGCATGAATATGTGCTGGATGCATTCCACCCGCAGGTGTATTCATAATATCTAAAGTAGCTAAAGCTTCTCCGTTAACTCTTTCCGAAAAAGTTGCAGTACCAGAAATTCCCGCTACATCTTTCTCGCCTAAATCGTACATTGTTGTATTTCCTGTTAAGTCATTCTGACCTATATCTCCTTGAGCTACAATTGTAGATAATTGAGTTGAACTTAAATGAACATTAATATAACCATCTAATTCTGCTATGTCAGCATACATAAAAGAAGATCCATCATCAAAAGTAGATACATTTGTCATACTCATTCCTGTATCTCCATTTACTGGATTAAAAGAAAATAATATTGCACCACCTTCTACGGCTGTATTGGCATGAATATGTGCTGGATGCATTCCACCCGCAGGTGTATTCATAATATCTAAAGTAGCTAAAGCTTCTCCGTTAACTCTTTCCGAAAAAGTTGCAGTGCCAGAAATTCCCGCTACATCTTTCTCGCCTAAATCGTACATTGTTGTATTTCCTGTTAAGTCATTCTGACCTATATCTCCTTGGGCTACAATTGTAGATAATTGAGTTGAACTTAAATGAACATTAATGTAACCATCTAATTCTGCTATGTCAGCATACATAAAAGAAGATCCATCGTCAAAAGTAGATACATTTGTCATACTCATTCCTGTATCTCCATTAACTGGATTAAAAGAAAATAATATTGAACCGCCTTCTACAGCTGTATTAGCATGAATATGTGCTGGATGCATTCCACCCGCAGGTGTATTCATAATATCTAAAGTAGCTAAAGCTTCTCCGTTAACTCTTTCAGAAAAAGTTGCTGTTCCAGAAATACCAGTCACATCTTTTTCTCCTAAATCATATTCCTTAGTATTTCCTGTTAAATCATTCACACCAATATCACCTTGAGATACAATTGTAGAAAGTTGTGTTGCACTTAAATGAACGTTAATGTAAGCATCTAAGTTTTGTATATCAGAAAAACTTAATGCTGTTCCATCATCTAATGCTGTAAAATTTGTAAAGCTTTTCCCAGTATCTCCATTCACTGGTGTAAAAGACAATAGTATACCACCTCCTTCTAGTGCTGTATTTGCATGTATATGAGCTGGGTGTTCTCCGCCTTCTGGAGTATTCTGAATATCTAACTCTGCTAATATGCTTCCATTTTTTCTTTCAGAAAAAGTTGCTGTTCCAGAAATACCCGCTACATCTTTTTCACCTAAATCATAAACAATAGCATTTGGTTTTAGGGCATTTTGTCCTATATCACCTTGTGCAACAATGGTTCCTAATTCATCTTTACTTAAATGAACGTTTATATAACCATTAAATTCCAAAAGTTCAGAGAAAGTTATAGGTGTACCATCATCTAAAGCAGTAACGTTTATAGTGCTCTTACCACTGCTACCACTTACACTTCCAAGAGATAAAGCAATATCACCGCCTTCAGCTGCAGTATTGAAGTGAATATGAGCTGGATGCTGTCCTCCTTCTGGCGTTCCATCTAGAGAAATATTGATGTTAATAGAAGCATCTTGGTTCTCTACAAAAGAAACTTTACCTGAGATTCCTGATACATCCTTAGTACCAAGGTTGTAAGTAATAGAGTTTCCCGTTGGTGTGTAAAATTTGTAATCGAAATCATCTTCATTATTACAATTGTAAAATGCAAATGATAAGAATAATAAAATTAAGTTAATTTTTTTCATAATATTATTTTGTTTAATTATTTTGAATCAAAGTTAAACAAAAAAATATTGAAAAATTGACTTATTTAAATTAAACAGTAACTCAAATAAAAAATTAACGTAACTTTAAGATAATTAACAGTAATTGAGAAACTTTAAGAAGTTTTAAATTTATAAGAAAGTTTCTAAAGCCTTATTGTAAGCGCTTTCAAAACTCATCGGCTTTATATTTGTAAAAGCTTTTTCTGTAGTAAAATAAGATAATAATTTTTCTGTTGGCATGTTACCTGTTAAGTCGTCTTTTGCCATTGGGCAACCTCCGTAACCTTTAATAGCGCCATCAAACCTATTACAACCAGCTTTAAATGCTGCGTTCACTTTTTCGTGCCATTTATCTGGTGTTGTATGTAAATGCGCCCCAAATTCTATATTTGAGTATTCTGGAATTAAATTTGAAAATAGATATTCTATAACATCTGGTGTAGAACTACCAATAGTATCTGAAAGCGATAAAATTTTAACGCCCATTTTAGATAATTTTTCTGTCCACTCACCTACTATTTCAACATTCCAAGGATCCCCGTACGGATTACCAAATCCCATTGATAAATAAGCTACAACTTCTTTATTAGACTTATCTGCAATGTTTAAAATCGCATCTAAGGTTTCTAAAGATTCGGCTATTGTTTTATGCGTATTACGCATTTGAAAGTTTTCTGAAATAGAAAATGGATATCCTAAATAATCTATTTCTTCAAAAACAGAAGCATCATTTGCACCTCTAATATTTGCGATAATCGCTAATAATTTACTATCTGTTTTCGATAAGTCTAATTTTGATAAAACAGCTGCCGTATCTCGCATTTGCGGAATAGCTTTTGGAGATACAAAACTACCAAAATCAATAGTATCAAAACCAACATTTAAAAGTGAATTTATATATAATGCTTTTTGCTCGGTTGCAATAAAATGAGATTTTATACCTTGCATTGCATCTCTAGGACATTCTATAATTTTGACTTTTTTCATCAAATCAAAGATAAAAAAACAAACTGATTTCAATGTTAATTTTAAATTGAATATTACATTCTTTTCAATAAATTTGCTTTTTAAATGAAACATCACAAATTTGTTCTTTTTATAATTGTTATTTCTCAATTCTGTTGCACGTCTTTATGGTTTGCAAGCAATGCCGTATTAACAGATTTAATAGATAACTTCAATTTAAAAACTAATGCCTTAGAAAATTTAACTTCTGCAGTTCAATTTGGTTTTATTTTAGGAACATTGTTATTTGCACTACTTTCTATAGCAGATAGATTCTCGCCTTCTAAAGTATTTTTCTTTTGTGCCTCTTTAGGCGCAGTTTTTAATGGTTGTTTAATTTTTAATGAAAACACATTATTTAGCTTACTTTTATTAAGATTCTTAACAGGATTTTTCTTAGCAGGAATTTATCCTGTTGGGATGAAAATTGCTACGGATTATTTTGAAAAAGGGTTGGGAAAATCTTTAGGTTATTTAGTTGGTGCCTTAGTGTTAGGAACTGCTTTACCACATCTACTTAAAGATAGTTTACAAGACTATTCTTGGCAAAATATTATTTTATTCATTTCGATATTAGCCATTTTTGGTGGATTACTATTATTTGCCTTAGTTCCTAACGGACCATTTCGAAAAAAAGGAACCGCATTAGACATTTCAATTTGCTATAAAGTTTTTAAAAATGTTCAATTTAGAAATGCTGCTATTGGATATTTTGGACATATGTGGGAACTATATACTTTTTGGGCATTTGTACCGATACTTTTAATTACATACTCTAACTTACATGATATTAACTTTAAAATCCCATTATTATCTTTCTTTATTATTTCTATAGGAAGTATTGGATGTATTGTTGGTAGCAATGTTGCGGCGGCAATTGGTACAAAAAAAACAGCTTATTGGTCTTTACTTTTATCTTGTTTTTGTTGCTTGATTTCTCCCCTATTTTTTATGATTGATAATGCAATAATTTTTATTTGTTTTCTATTATTTTGGGGAATGGTTGTTATTGCAGATTCACCACTATTTTCTACGCTAATCGCTAAAAATGCCCCTAAAAAAGATAAAGGTACAGCTCTTACAATAGTAAACTGTATAGGTTATGCCATTACAATTTTAAGCATTCAAATAATTAGTTATATATATCATACAACCAACACAACATTTATATACTTAATACTAGCTATTGGCCCTATTCTAGGTTTAATCGCTTTAAAAAGTAAAAGTTTTAAAAACTAATTATATTCTTAAGATTGTAAAGGTATTTCTGGTAATTTATTTTTAAAACTTGGTGCATTATCTCTGTAAGAAACAAGTTTCTTTTTAGATACAAGTACTATTAAATCTTCATTTAAAGTAAATAAGCAAGCTGTTCTAAATTTATTTATAAGTAAACTTTCTAATTCTGATTTTAATTCTTCTAAAGTAAATTGCTTAAATTGATTATCATCTGTATAACGATACTTTAATTCGAAAACATCTTTGTCATCAATTTTAAACAAACGTGCATATACATTTAATAAACCTTCACTTTTTCTAATAGGTTTACTTACTGTTAATTTTACAAACTCATCGTTTGTTATACTTTCCTTTAAAACTTCAAAAAAATGGATAAATTCACTCATAGTACAAATATAAAAAACGCCACTAAAAAGTGGCGTTTTTAAGATATTAATAATCTTAGATTATTATAATCAAAAAGGTATTTTAATATATTATTATGGTCTAAAATTAATTTTACGCATACGTAAGCTTTCTGGAGTAACTTCTAAATATTCATCAGCTTTAATATACTCCATACATTCTTCCAAAGAAAAATCAATTTTTGGTGCAATTTTTACACTATCATCTGTACCAGAAGAACGAACGTTAGTTAATTTTTTACCTTTAATTAAGTTTACACCCATATCATCGGCTTTAGAGTTTTCTCCTACAACCTGCCCAATATAAATATCTTGATTAGGATCGATAAAGAATCGACCTCTATCTTGTAATCTATCAATAGCATAAGCTGTTGCTTTACCTGCTGCAGATGATACAATTGCACCTTTAATATCTTCAGAGAAATCACCTTTATAAGGTCCATATTCAGAAAAACGGTGGTTAATAATAGCTTGACCTGCAGTTGCAGTTAAAATTTTATTACGCAAACCAATTAATCCTCTCGAAGGAATTGTAAATTCTAAATGCTGTAAATCTCCTTTAGGCTCCATGATTAATAAATCTCCTTTTCTAAGAGATACTAAATTAATTGCTTTAGAAGCAACATCTTCAGGAACATCGATAGATAAAGTCTCGTAAGGCTCACATTTCACTCCGTCAATTTCTTTTAAAATAACTTGTGGTCTACCTACTTGCAATTCGTATCCTTCTCTACGCATTGTTTCAATTAATACAGATAGGTGTAAAACTCCACGTCCGAAAACGTTAAATTTATCTTCAGAATCTGTAGTATCTACTCTTAATGCAAGGTTTTTTTCCATTTCTTTAAACAATCTGTCACGCAAATGACGAGATGTTACAAATTTACCTTCTTTACCAAAAAACGGAGAGTTGTTAATAGTAAACAACATACTCATTGTTGGTTTATCAATTTCTGTTCTTGGTAATGCCTCTGGGTTTTCTAAATCTGCAATTGTATCACCAATTTCAAAATCTTCTACACCAGTAATTGCACAAATATCACCACAAGGTACTTTATCTACTTGTACTTTACCCATTCCTTCAAAAACATGTAATTCTTTAATTCTAACTTTTTTAGTAGAACCATCAGCTTTACATAACATGTAATCTTTACCAGCTTCTAAATCACCTCTAAACACACGTCCGATTGCAATTCTACCTGTAAAAGCAGAAAAGTCTAAAGAAGTAATTTGCATTTGTGCAGTACCTTCGTTGTATTTAGTTTCTGGAATAGATTCTAATACAGCATCTAACAAAGGTACGATATTGTCAGTTTCATTTTTCCAGTCTGTAGACATCCAATTGTTCTTCGCAGAACCGTAAATTGTAGTAAAGTCTAATTGCTCTTCTGTTGCTTCTAAAGCAAACATCAAATCAAAAACTTTCTCATGAACTAAATCTGGAGTACAGTTTTCTTTATCTACTTTATTTACAACTACTATTGGTGTTAATCCTAATTCTAAGGCTTTACCTAATACAAAACGAGTTTGTGGCATTGGCCCTTCAAATGCATCCACTAATAATAAAACACCATCAGCCATTTTTAATACACGCTCTACCTCTCCACCAAAATCGGCGTGACCAGGAGTATCAATTACGTTAATTTTTGTGTTCTTATAATTTACAGATACGTTTTTAGAAAGAATCGTAATTCCTCTTTCACGTTCTAAATCGTTGTTGTCTAACAATAAATCTGTACGTTCTTTACGTTCGTCTAAGATTTTTGCTTGATCTATAATTTTATCAACTAACGTTGTTTTACCGTGATCTACGTGGGCTATAATAGCGATGTTTCTAATTGGTTGCATTCTTGCGTTCTTAAATTTCGTGCAAAAGTAGTGTTTTTAGTTTAAAGATTGGTTTCAAACTAAAAAAGTTTAACTATCTAATAACTATTAATATATCTAAGAGAAGATTATAGTGTTTTATTTTACGAAACAACCTCCTTTTAAATTGATTAATTTTAAAGAAGGAAAATACTCTTTTAAAATTCTGATAGCCTTTGTACTTCTTACACCTGATTTACAATAAACAACTAAACTTTTATCAACATTTACCTCTTCTAGTCTTGATTTCAAATCACTTAAAGGAATATGTTGACCACCAATATGATATTGTTTTCTTTCACTTTCCTCTCGAACATCTAACAAATTATAATCAGAAATATTGCTTTCTAAAAAAGTAAGAGTAATTTCCTCAATGTCGAACTCTATTCCGCAGAAAACATCATAATTCTCTTCTAACTCCTGAATATTAATTTTAGTGTTTTTCTGATAATTTAAAGTTACTTGCTGCATTGTTAATGTATTATATAACAACAATTTATTTGATAACACATTTCCTATTCCACAAATAATTTTTATCGTTTCATTAGCTTGAAAACTACCAATAATACCTGGTAAAACACCTAATACACCAATTTCTGAACAATTAGGCGATTCATCTGGCTTTGGTGGCGTTGGATACAAACATCTGTAAGTTGCACTATTATTGTAATTAAAAACACTTACTTGGCCCTCAAATTTAAAAATTGCTCCGTAAACTAATGGTTTGTTTGTAATAACTGCTGCGTCATTTGCTAAATATCTTGTTGAAAAATTATCAGATCCGTCAATAATAATATCGTATTTTTTAAATAAAGCAATAGCATTTTGTCTTGTTAATTTTTCTTGATAAACATTAAAATTAATAAACGGATTTAATGCTGATAATCTTTTTGCGGCAACTTTAGCTTTCGACAAGCCAATATCATCAATAGTATATAAAATTTGACGTTGTAAATTACTTTGATCTACAACATCGTCATCAATAATACCAATATTACCAACACCTGCAGCGCTTAAATATTGTAAAACTGGGCAACCTAATCCGCCAGCTCCAATTACTAAAACTTTTGCTTTTTTTAATTTTAATTGTCCTTGTTCTCCTATTTTATCTAAAATAAGATGACGATTGTATTGCTGATATTCTTCGGTAGATAAATTCATATAAATTATACCTTTTCAAAATGTTCCCAATCTTTCCAAACAACCTCTAAACCATTATTTTTTAACATTTTTACAACATCTTCTGTACTTCTTTCATCAGAAATTTCGAATTGTTCTAAAGATTGTGGTTCAACAGAATATCCACCAGGATTTGTTTTAGACTCGGCACTAATAGAAGTAATACCTAATTTAACGATATGATTTCTAAATATTTCACTTTCTCGGGTAGACATAGATAATTCAACATCTTCATCAAACAAACGAAATGCACATATAGTTTGTACTAAATCTTTATCCGTCATTTCTACTTTTGGTTCTAAACCACCAGAATGTGGTCTTAATCGAGGAAAAGAAATCGAATATTTAGTTTTCCAATACGTCTTCTGTAAATATTTTAGGTGTAAAGCTGTAAAAAAACTATCTGCTCTCCAATCTTCTAAACCAAATAAAGCGCCTAAACCAATTTTATGCACACCGGCTTTACCTAATCGATCTGGTGTATCTAGACGATAATCAAAATTAGATTTCTTCCCTTTAGGGTGATGTTTTTTATATTCTTCTCTATGATAGGTTTCTTGATAAACAAGTACGGCATATAATCCATTTTCTTTTAAAAGAATGTAATCTTCTGTATTTAAAGGCTGAATTTCTATAGTTATGTTAGAAAATTTACTGCGTATTAATTGAATCGCATTTTTTACATAATCTACACCAACGGTTTTATTTGCTTCGCCAGTAACTAACAAAATATGATCATATCCTTTCTTTTTTAGAAAAGCAACTTCTTTTAGAATTTCTGCATCTGTTAGCGTTCTTCTTGGTATTTTATTGGTCATACTAAAACCACAATACGTACAGATATTCTGACACTCGTTACTTAAATACATGGGCGCATACATTTGTATTGTATTCCCAAATCTCTTTTTAGTAAGTGCATGACTTTTTTGGGCCATTTGCTCTAAATATGGTTTTGCTGCCGGAGACAACAGTGCCTTAAAATCTTCTAAATCTAGATTATCTTTTAAAAGCGCCAACTCAACATCTTTATTGGTTTTATTGTAAATACTATTTAAAGTTTCAGTCCAATTATAAGTATCAAAAAGTGTTTTAAAGTTGCGCATCTTTTAATTTAAAAATGATGTTAACGGACTACTTGCAACTGCTTTTTTATTTACAGGAGCCAACTTCGCTTCAAAAGCCATTCTACCAGCTTCAACTGCCATTCTAAAGGCGTTTGCCATTGCCACAGGATTTTTAGAAACTGCAATTGCGGTATTTACAAGAACTGCATCTGCACCTATTTCCATTGCAAATGCTGCATGAGAAGGCGCACCAATACCTGCATCAACAATAACTGGTACATTCGATTGCTCGATAATAATTTCTAAAAAATCTACCGTTTTTAAACCTTTATTACTACCAATCGGAGCACCAAGAGGCATTACACATTGAACACCTACTTCTTCTAATCGTTTACATAAAACAGGATCTGCATGAATATACGGCATTACTACAAAACCTTTTTTAACCAATTCTTCTGCAGCTTTTAGAGTTTCTATCGGATCTGGCAACAAATATCTAGGATCTGGATGAATTTCTAATTTTACCCAATTTGTCTGTAAAGCTTCTCTAGATAATTCTGCAGCAAAAACTGCTTCTTTAGCATTTCTAACGCCAGAGGTATTTGGTAATAAATTAATTCTTTCATGATTTAGATGCATTAAAATATCATCCTCTTCATTCGTCACATCAACCCTTTTTAATGCTACCGTAACCAATTCGCTTTTACTCTCTAATAGTGCATCTTGCATTAAATTAGACGAACTAAATTTACCTGTTCCGGTAAATAAACGAGAATTAAATGTTTTATCGGCAATTATTAATTTTTCCATGCTATTTAATTTTTATCAAACTTAAATATTTGCTCTTGGGCTCTATCTTTAAGCAATATTTTATGAAAGTTTGAAATTACATTGTAATTATTAGTTATTTCTGATGAAACAGCCAATCCGTAAACACCTGTTTCAATAATTGACTCTACATCGTTTAAAGTGATACCACCAACTGCAATTATTGGCACTGTAGTTTTTAATTCTTCTAAAATAACTTTGTAACCCGTTACTCCTAAAACCGGACTTAAATTTTCTTTTGTATTTGTGAATCTAAACGGACCTAAACCAATATAATCTACTTTTTTGTCTATTAAAACTTCACAATCTTTTAAAGTGTTTGCAGTACCACCAATAATTTGCCAAGACGCTAATTCTTTACGAACCAAATTAGGACAAGCATCTGTTTTACCTAAATGAACGCCATCTGCTTTTATGGCAATTGCAACTTTGTAATAGTCGTTTATAATTAATCTCGTCTGAAAATTATCTGTAATTTCTTTAACCTTTTTAGCTGTTTCTAAAACAATATCTTCCTTTACATTTTTTAAACGTAGTTGAACTGTCTCTGCACCAGAGCTGCATGCATTTTGAATATTTTGCAAATGCTCTTCTGGTGATTTACCTTGAGATATATAATGTAATTTACTTATCATTTCTATTTTTGTGATTTCCTAATAAACTTGTATTAGAATTTAAAAATTGTTCTGTATATAACTTTGTTTTTCTACAAGCATCATCTATACCAAAACCCAAAGCTATATTTGCAGCTAATGCAGATGATAAAACACAACCGCTGCCATGTTTCTCGTAAACTTTTTCTGCAATTGGTGGTATATTTAACTGAACCAAATTATTGTAATAAACCTCATCTAAACCTTTCTGCTCTTTTCTGTGTCCGCCTTTTAAATACAGGTTTGTTTTATTCGCCATAAAATCTATCGTTTCTTCAATATCTTTTTTAGGGAACAAAGCCTTAATTTCATCGTAATTTGGTGTAATAAAAAAACAAGATGTAAGTATTTTTTCTAAAATTATTAGATTTTGATTTGTATGAAAATTAAAACCACTACTAGTTTTTAAAACAGGATCTAAAATTATTTTTATGGATGCATTTAACGCTTTTAACTTATTTATAATGTTACATAAACGTTCCCAAGATTCGATAACACCTATTTTAACTACATCAATAGAAAACCTTTCAAATAAAGTTTCTATTTGACTAATAATAACCTCTTCTGCAATCCATAGACAATGTTTAAAATTAATGTCATTCTGAACGGTTACAGCTGTGCAAACAGACAAACCGTATAATCCATGTGCTTCAAAAGTTTTTATATCTGCCGTTAAACCAGCACCACTAGATGGATCTAGGCCTGCAATAGTTAAAATAAAGTTGTTATCATCTAACATAAAAATTAACCTTTAGCTACTTTATACTGATCTCTGATACCTTTAAAACTTTCAATAGGATTTTTCGCATTCCAAACTCCACCTAAAACTCCGATACCATTATACCCTAAGTCTAGAACTTTTGCTATTGTTTCTTTATTTACGCCTCCCATACCAATGATTGGTTTATCAATATGATTTACATCAAAACCTCTACCTTGATAACCCTGTTTTGAAATTGAAGAAAAAACCGGACTTAATAAATTGTAATCAAATTTTATTTTACAACTTTCTAATTCTTTTGGCTCATGAAAAGAACTGCTTATCGTTTTACCTTTCAAATTAAAATTAGATAAATAATCTGCTCCGATTTCTAAAACATCTTTACGCTTTTGCTCTTGAAAATGAATTCCTTTTAAATTAAATTCGTGAATCAATTCATGATAATAATGTAAAACTATCTTAGAATGAAAAGCTGTATCTATTTGGTTTAAGTATTGTAAATATTCTTCTTTCGATTTATTGGGTTTTCTTAAATGATAATACTCTAACCCTTCATTAAACAAAGTATCTAAAATTTCTATTTCATTAGAAATATCATTTTCTGGCGCAATAAGTATTATCATAAGTAGTAAAAATTATCTAAAAAACACCTTTTAATATTTCAATAATAATCAATCTATACAATAGAAAAGCTCAACTACGTCTCCCCCAAGACGTAGAAGCCCTTTTAAGGCAAAAGTATATTATAAATATACTTCTGAACCTTTATCTTTAAATTCTTTAGATTTTTCTTCCATTCCTTTTGCAAAAACCTCATCTCCTTCTACCTTATTTTCTGCTGCAAAATCTCGAACTTCCTGAGAAATTTTCATTGAACAAAATTTAGGACCGCACATAGAACAAAAGTGTGCAATTTTAGCTCCTTCTGCTGGTAAAGTCTCATCATGATATTCTCTTGCTAATTCTGGATCTAAACCTAAATTAAACTGATCTTCCCATCTAAACTCAAAACGTGCTTTACTTAAAGCGTCGTCTCTGTGTTGTGCACCTGGATGTCCTTTTGCTAAATCCGCAGCGTGTGCTGCTAATTTATAAGTAACCACACCAGTTCTAACATCTTCTTTATTCGGTAAACCTAAATGCTCTTTAGGTGTTACATAACACAACATTGCACAACCAAACCAACCAATCATAGCTGCGCCAATACCAGATGTAATATGGTCATATCCTGGTGCAATATCTGTAGTTAAAGGTCCTAAAGTATAAAAAGGAGCCTCGTCACAAGCTTCTAATTGCTTGTCCATATTTGCTTTAATCATATGCATTGGCACGTGACCAGGACCTTCTATAAAACATTGTACTTCGTGCTTTCTTGCTATTTTAGTTAATTCTCCTAAAGTTTCTAATTCTGCAAACTGTGCTTCATCATTTGCATCAGCAATAGAACCTGGTCTTAAGCCGTCTCCTAAAGAAAAAGCAACATCATATGCTTTCATAATCTCACAAATTTCTTCAAAATGTGTATATAAAAAACTTTCTTTATGATGTGCTAAACACCATTTTGCCATAATAGAACCTCCACGAGATACAATACCGGTAATTCTTTTTGCTGTCATTGGCACATAACGTAAACGTACACCTGCATGAATTGTAAAATAATCTACACCTTGTTCTGCTTGTTCTATTAATGTATCTCTAAAAATCTCCCAAGTTAAATCTTCTGCTACTCCGTTTACTTTTTCTAAAGCTTGATAAATAGGGACTGTACCAACAGGAACCGGTGAGTTTCTAATAATCCATTCTCTAGTTTCATGAATATTTTTTCCGGTAGATAAATCCATAATATTGTCTGCACCCCAACGACAAGCCCAAACCGCCTTTTCTACCTCTTCTTCTATAGAAGAAGTAGTAGCAGAATTACCAATATTAGCATTAATTTTAACCAAGAAATTACGACCTAAAATCATAGGTTCTGCTTCTGGATGATTAATGTTTGATGGAATTACTGCTCTACCTCTTGCCACTTCTTCTCTAACAAATTCTGGCGATATTTTTGCAGGAATACTTGCACCGAAATCTTGACCTGGATGTTGTTTAGACAAACGTGTAATCTCATCTATTTTTTGGTTTTCTCGAATTGCAATGTATTCCATTTCTGGAGTTATTATTCCTTTTTTAGCATAATGTAATTGTGTAACATTATGCCCCTTTTTTGCTCTTAGTGGTTTTTGTAAATGATTAAAACGTAAATGATCTAAACTTTTATCATTTAAACGTTCGTTACAATATTTAGAAGAAAAAGAATCTAACTGTTCAACATCATTTCTTTCTAAGACCCACTCTTCTCTAATTCTTTCTAAACCATTATGAATATTAATTTCTTTGGTAGGATCTGTATACGGACCAGAAGTATCATAAACAGTAACGGGCTCGTTTGCTGTTCTTTTCTTGGTCATAGAATCTACCGTATCACTTAATTCTATTTCGCGCATTGCTACTTTAATTTTTGGATACAGTTTACCTTTTACATATACTTTTTTTGAATTAGGAAAAGGATTTCTAGTGATTCCTTTACTTGGTGCTGTGTCTTTTTTCTTCATTTTTTATAGTTGTAAGTTTTATCCGCCTTGAGTAGATTTTATGATTAAAACTTTATCATTATTATGAAGTAAATTAGAAGACCAATTTTCTTTTTTTATAACATTAGAATTAACGGCAATAGCAATTCCGTTTGTTTTTATTTTCAAAAAACAAATTAATTCTTCTATTGATATTTCTTCAGAAAATTGTTGATTTTCTTGGTTTACATTTATAGTAATCATAAGTATAAATATTACTGTAAACCAAAGAGAGGTAGTTATACAACTAAATCTTGGTAACTTTTTCCTACGTTGGTATTAACCAAATCAGGTTCTAAGGATGTTTCTCAAACTAATTTAATAGCTACTCCTAAAGTTTACAAGACAAATATATCTTTTATTTTTTTAAAATTATATTTTTTTAAAATTATTTTACATCATCTCTAAATGCTGATGGTAAAATGTCTGGTATTAATTTTATTAGTAAGGGTAATAGTAATGCACCACCCGGAAGCATAAAAACAGTAAAAGCAGGTATTGCTTTGCAAATGTCTAATAACTGTACTTTTATTTTTAACTTCTCTTCTTCTGTTAACGACGAATGTGTAGATTTTCTTATTAAATGCATTGCCTCTTTACTCTGCATCAATTCTTGATGCAGTCTAAGTTTATTTCGATGCAACAACATTTTTATTTCATCTATCGTTTGCATTATATTTTTCTGCGTTTTCGCTCTGCTTTAATCAAATTTAATTCTCTACTTGTTTGTCCTGCTACAGATGTATTTTCTTCTGCTCTTCTAATTAAGTAAGGCATTACATCTCTAACAGGGCCAAAAGGAACATATTTAGCGACATTATAACCTAAATCTGCTAGGTTAAAACTAATATGATCGCTCATACCATATAATTGACCAAACCACAAACGTTTATCATCTTTAGCTATTTTATATTGTTCTGCTAATTTTAAAAGTAAATAAGAACTTTCTTCATTATGCGTACCGGCAAATAAAGCCATTTTTTTATGTTCCATCATATACAGAATAGCTGCATCATAATTTTTATCTGTTGCTTGTTTATCTGCACAAATAGGAGATTCATATCCTTTTTCTTCTGCTCTACTTCTTTCCTTTTCCATGTAAGCACCACGAACTACTTTCATACCAATATGAAAATCTTTTTGATAAGCTCTTTCGTATAAACCTTTTAAATACTCTAAACGATCGTGTCTGTACATTTGTAATGTATTAAATACAATTGCTTTTTCTTTATTGTAGTTTTCCATCAATTCTTCAACTAAATCATCTGCTGCATCTTGCATCCAGCTTTCTTCGGCATCTATTAATAAAGGTACATCTTGTTTTACTGCTGCTTTACACACAGTATGAAAACGCTCTTTTACACGAATCCATTCAGATTTTTCTTCTACAGTTAAGGTTTGTTTTTCTGTAATTTTTTGAAAAAGAGCAAACCTACCAAAACCAGAAGGTTTAAAAACCGCAAACGGAATCGATTTCTTTTCTTCACCGAAATTAATAATCTTTAAAATAGTCTTTAAAGTTAAGTCGAAAACCTCTTCTCCTTCTTTACCTTCTACCGAATAATCTAACACAGAAGATACTCCTTTTGTATACATTTTTTCTATATTTGGTAAACAGTCTTCTTCTGTTACACCACCACAAAAATGATCGAATACTGTAGAACGAATTAAACCCTCTACAGGTAAATGTGCTTTTAAAGCGAAATTTGTTACAGCTGTACCTATTCTAACCATTGGTTGGTTCTGTATCATCTTAAAAAGAAAGTATGCTCTTTCTAATTCTGAGTCTGTTTTTAATGAAAATGCAATTTCAGTATTATCAAAAAATTTCATTCGTTAGATTTTAATTTAGAACAAAGATAGTCTAAGACTGTAAATAATTCAATAATTTCTATTTAATTTGCACATTCAATATTAAAATGATGAAATCTATAAAAGCCGTAAGTTATCCTGTTCATTTTCAAGAAAAAGGATACAAAGAATTATCAAACTTAATTTCTAACAAAAACTACTCTACGCTATTTATTTTAGCTGATGAAAATACTTTTGAATGTTGTTACCCTAAATTTATTCCAAATCTAAAAACAGATATTCGTATAGAAGTTATAGAAATAGAATCTGGTGAAATAAATAAAAACTTAGAAACCTGTGCTGGTGTTTGGAACGCGATTACAGAATTAGGCGGAGATAGAAAAAGTTTGGTAATTACTCTAGGCGGTGGCGTTATTACAGATTTAGGTGGTTTTGTTGCTTCTTGTTACAAGAGAGGTATCGATTTTGTTAACATACCTACAACGTTACTTTCTATGGTTGATGCTTCTGTAGGCGGTAAAACTGGTGTAGATTTAGGTGTTTTAAAAAATCAAATTGGTTTGTTTGCAAACCCCGAAATGGTTATTGTTGATACCAATTATTTGGAAACAGTTACAGAAAGAGAAATAAAATCTGGTACTGCAGAAATTATTAAATACGGTATTACTTATGATAGTAAACTTTTTTATGAAATTAAAAACAACAAAGGTTTAGATATTAAAGACTTAATTTTTAGATCTATAGAAATTAAAAACGAAGTAGTTTTACAAGATCCTAAAGAAAAAAACTTACGCAAAATTTTAAATTTCGGTCATACATTAGGGCACGCTATAGAATCTTTTTATTTAGAATCTGAAGACAAAGTAAACTTAACTCATGGCGAAGCTATTGCAATTGGTATGGTTTGCGAAAGTTATATGTCTGAAAAACTTTTAGGTTTTCCTACTGAAAAAGTTTTAGAGGTTAAAGATGTTGTACTATCTATTTACGACAAAATTGATTTATTAAAAGAAGATTTTTCTGCAATTTTAGAATTATTAAAGCACGATAAGAAAAACGTAAACGGACAAGTTAATTTTGTACTTTTAAATGATTTTGAAGATTATAAAATTGATTGCAAAGTGCCCGTAGATTTAATTATAGAAAGTATGGAGTTTTACAATAATTAATATAAACTTTTACACATAAAAAAAGCCTTTTCAAATTGAAAAGGCTTTTTTTATGTGTTGTAAAAATAAAATTATACTTTCTTAACTTTTACTGCATTCATACCACGCATACCTCTTTCTAATTCGAAAGAAACTTTATCGTTTTCTGCAATTTGATCAATCAAACCACTTACGTGTGTAAAATACTTTTCGTTATTTTCTGTATCAATAATAAATCCGAAACCTTTAGAAGTATCAAAGAAAGAAACTTTACCTTTTCTTACAGGATCTTCTTCTGGTAAATCTTCTTTTTTAGTTACAGAAATTTGAATATCTTCTAATTCATACTCTACTTTTAATTCTGGATCTGGCGGAGTATCTGTTAAATTACCATTATGATCTACATAAGCAAATTGAATTCCTGTAGACCCATTTTCTTCTTTGGCAGCTTTTCTAGCTTCCATTTTTTTAATCTTATCCTGACGTTTTTTTAAACGTTTCTTTTCTTTTTCACTTTTACTAAATGTTTGCTGCGATTTTGCCATTAAAATACAAAAGGTTTTTTTTTATTAATATTTCTAAAAAGATAAAATACGTTACAAGAAAATCTAATTAAGGCTAACTAGTATAATGAAGGAATTGTATTCTGTCTTACAGTTACAAAGGTACAAAATTTAAAGGAATAATACATACTTTTTAATTGCTGATTACTAACAATATGGTAAAGATTAACTTTTCCCCAAAAAAAACATTTTTAAAAAACCATACACCAATTTACTTCGTATGTATATCTGAAAACTAAAAATAAACAGAATGAAATCTATTAAAATTATGGCATTAGTATGTGCTACTACGCTTGGTTTAACTTCTTGTTCTAATAATAATACAGATTTAGACCTACAAACAGAAACTAAAGTTTTATTTACTTCAAATAATTCTGATGGAAATGTAAATATGTACAATGTATCTGATATGAATAATATCTCAACATCTACAATAACAACTGCAACTACAAAAGCAGACGGAATTTATTATGACGGTTCAGAAGATCTTGTTGTGCAAGCTTCTAGAAGTACATTTGGTTTAGAAGGTTATACAGGTATCGATGTTTCTGGTACTTCATTAACAGCTAATGTTGGTGTTACAGGTTCTTTAGATATGACAAGTCCGAGAGAATTGGCAGTAAGTGGTAACTTTTATGTGGTTGCAGATAATGCAGATGTAGACGGAGATGATACTACTAAAGATGGTAGATTATTTGTCTACTCTAAAAATGGAAATTCTTTTACTTTAAGAAACACAATTACAACAAACTTTAAATTATGGGGAATTGTATTTAAAGGAAATGATTTATTTGCGATTGTTGATACTACAAATGAATTAGCAGTATTTTCTAACTTTTTAAGTAATACAAGTACAGCAACTGTAGAGGCTACAAAAACAATTGCCATTGAAGGTATTGTTAGAACACATGGTTTAACTTATGATGCTACAACCGATGTGATGATATTAACAGATATTGGTGAAGCTTCTAACGGACAAGACGATGGTGGTTTTCATATAATTGAAGATTTTACATCAAAATTTAACGCAACAGCTAACAATGCCACTTTAGCTGTATCGCAACAAACAAGAGTTTCTGGTGCAAGTACTTTATTAGGTAATCCTGTAGATGTAGCTTATGATAGCGATACTAAAACTGTTTTTATTGCTGAAGCAGGAAACGGCGGAGGAAGAATATTAGCTTTTAATAACATAAATAATGGAGGTAATTTAACACCTTCTTATAATGCCGCGTTTGCTTCTGCTTCTGCTGTGTATTTACATAAAGAATAAAAATTATACAAAAACATTTTTGGTTGAATGTTTTATGTTAATGTTGGGCCTTCCGTTAATTCGGAAGGCTTTTTTTTGTGTATTAATTTATTGTTAAAAAAAGACCAAATTTCAGTAATACTTTCTTTTTTAATAGTAATACTATTATATTTGCAATCTAAAATAGTTTCAGAATGAAAAACTTATTATCAATATTAAAAATTACAGTACCCGATAAGATTTTTATTAAAGATCCAGAAACCTCAAACTTAGGTAAAAAAATAATCGAAAATAGTATTCTTCTAATAGACGAAATTGGTTTCGAAAACTTTACCTTTAAAAAACTAGGAACAAAGATACAATCTAATGAAAGTTCTATTTACAGATATTTTGAAAGTAAACATAAGTTACTATTGTATTTATCGTCTTGGTATTGGGCTTGGTTAGAATATCAACTAGTTATAGAAACATTTAGCATATCAGACAATGAATTAAAACTAGAAAAAGCAATAGAGGTAATTACTAGAACGGTATCGTTAGATAGTAATTATTCTCATATAAATGAAGCAATTTTATATAAGATAATTGTTAATGAAAGTTCTAAATCTTTCTTAACAAAAGAAGTAGATACAGATAATAAAGAAGGTTATTTTGAAGTCTACAAAAGATTAATAACAAGAATAAAAGAAATGATATTAGCTTTAAAACCAGATTATGAATTTGCACTTAGCCTCTCTAGCACAATTTTAGAAGGTGGCTTACATCAACATTTTTTAAAAGAACATTTTCCGTCTATTACAAATAGTAAAAAAGGTGCTACACCTACTCGTTTCTTTACGCAACTTGTTAAAAACACACTAAAATAAAATGAATACTACAGATAAAATAACACCATGGAGAAGATTTGTGGGACTTTTAAAATTAGAAAAAAAAGATATTTTTCAAATTTTCTATTACGCCATATTTGGTGGTGTTGTAGCACTATCATTACCTTTAGGAATACAGGCAATTATTAATTTAATTCAAGGAGCTCAAATATCTACTTCTTGGGTAATTTTAGTTATTGTTGTTACAATTGGCGTTATATTTTCTGGCGCTTTGCAATTAATGCAATTAAGAATTATAGAAACAATTCAACAAAGAATTTTTACTAGAGCTTCTTTTGAGTTAAGCTATAGGTTTCCTAAAATTAAAATGAATGAGCTACGTAATAATTATCCGCCAGAATTAGCAAATAGATTCTTTGATACCTTAACAATACAAAAAGGATTGTCTAAAATTTTAATTGATGTACCTACCGCTTTATTACAAATAGTATTTGCATTAATATTGCTTTCTTTTTATCATCCTTTCTTTATAATTTTTGGTATTCTTTTATTACTTCTAATTTATATCGTTTTTAAATTTACTGCACAAAGAGGTTTAGAAACTAGTTTAAAAGAATCTAAAATTAAATATAAAGTTGCCCATTGGATTCAAGAAGTTGCAAGAACCGTTGTAAGTTTTAAACTATCTGGTAATACAAATTTAGCATTAAATAAAAATGACGATTTGGTAAGTAAATATTTAGAAGCTAGAGAAAATCACTTTAGAATTTTAATTTTACAATTTAGCCAAATGATTGGCTTTAAAGTTATTGTTACTGCTAGTTTATTATTAATTGGTGGTGCATTAGTTCTTAACCAAGAAATGAATATAGGACAGTTTGTTGCTGCAGAAATTATCATTTTATTGGTAATACAGTCTGTAGAAAAATTAATTGTTGGCTTAGAGTCTTTTTATGATGTGCTTACATCCATAGAAAAAATAGGACAAGTTGTTGATAAAGAATTGGAATCGCAAGAAGGTGAAAAACCAATTTTTAAGAAAGGTTTATCTATAGAGTTAGACAACGTTTCTTATACTGTAGAAGATAGAAAAAAACCAATTATTAAAGATATTTCTTTAACTATTAAACCAGGATCTAGAATTCTTGTACACGGAGAAAGTGGCGCTGGTAAATCTAGCCTTTTAAGATTAATTGCTGGTGTAATAGAACCCACAGAAGGTAATATTTATATCAATAATTTATCTTTAAATAGCTTACACCTTAATCATTACAGATCTCAATTAGGTTTATCTCTTTCAGATGAAACACCTTTTGAAGGCTCTATTAGAAATAATTTAGTTTTTGGTAATAAAGAAATTACAGATGATACAATTTTTGAAGCTTTAGATATTGTTGGTTTAAATCAATTTTTAAAAGAACAACCTAACGGATTAGAGACTGTTTTATATCCAGAAGGCAAACAAATGTCTTATACAATTGCTAAGAAAATAATTTTAGCAAGATCTATAATAAAAGCACCAAAAGTAATGATCTTAGAAGATCCATTAGATCAATTTAATCTAGAAGAAACTGTTAAAATAATTAGCTATTTAACAGATGCTAGCAGACCTTGGGCATTAATTGTTGTAAGTAGTAAAAAGAGTTGGAAAACACAATGCAGTCAAATTATAACTCTAGAAAAAGGAGAAATTAAATCTATAAATTAATAATCATGTTAAATATTTCTAACAATCAATTAAATAATAAGGTAGATTTAAAACAATTTAAATCTGGTAAAGATATTTTTACAAAAAACTACTACAAATCTTTAAATAAGTTTTTGTTAGCTTTTGCTATTATTGGTTTTATCCTTTTATTTTTACCTTGGACGCAAAACATTACTAGTCAAGGTTTAGTTACCACATTAACTCCAGAACAAAGACCACAAAGTATACAATCTCAAATACCTGGAAGGATTGAAGAATGGTTTGTAAAAGAAGGGGATTATGTAAAAAAAGGAGATACTATTTTAAGAATCTCTGAAATTAAAAGTGATTATTTTGACAACCGATTAATAGAAAGAACTAACAATCAAATAAATGCAAAAAATTCTTCTGTAAATGCATATCAACAAAAATCTAATGCTTTACAAAGACAAATAAATGCATTAAAAGACGAGCAAGTTTTAAAAACTGCTCAATCACAAAACAAACTTTTGCAATCTAAACTTAAAGTACAAAGTGATAGTATTGCCTTACAAGCTGCAAAAACTAATTTATCTATTGCAGAAAAACAGTTTTTAAGAACAGAAACGTTGCAAAAAGAAGGTTTAAAAGCGGTTGTAGATGTAGAACAAAAACGTTTGAAACTACAAGAAACTCAAGCTAAATTAATAGCTCAGCAAAATAAACTATTAGCAAGTAAAAATGATGTGATCAATGCAAAATTAGAATTATCTAGAATTAAAGCAACTTTTACAGATAAAATTTCGAAAGCACAAAGCGATATGTATACAGCAAGATCTAATGGTTTTGATGCAGAAGCACAGGTCTCTAAGTTAGAAAATAGCAATAGCAATTATAAAGTTAGAAATAGTCTTTTATACGTTACTTCTCCACAAAATGGATACATCAACAAAGCTATTAAAGGAGGTATTGGAGGCACTTTTAAAGAAGGAGAATCTTTAGTTGGTATTATGCCAGAAAAGTATGATTTAGCCGTAGAGACTTATGTAAAACCAATAGATTTACCGCTTTTACACATAGGTGAAGAAGTAAGAGTTCAGTTTGATGGTTGGCCTGCAATAGTTTTTTCTGGATGGCCAAATGTATCTTATGGTACATATGGTGGTACCGTAGTTGCAATAGAAAATTTTATAAGTGACAACGGTAAATACCGTGTTTTACTAGCGCCAGACGAAAGAGAAAATAAATGGCCAGAAGCAATTAGAGTTGGTTCTGGAGCAAAAACAATCGCATTATTAGAAGATGTACCAATTTGGTTCGAGTTATGGAGACAGTTAAACAGCTTTCCGCCTAATTACTATCAACCAAACACAAACAAAAGCAAAAAAGAAACTAAAAAGTAAAACAATGAAGAAGTTTTTACTAATACTAACAATGTTATTTTTTTCTACCAATTATGCACAAGAAGAAATTAGCAATCAACTAACTTTATCAGAGTTTTTAAGTTACGTTAAAAATTACCACCCAATAGTAAGACAAGCTAATTTAGTTTTAAATTCTAGTGAAGCTAAATTGTTAAAAGCTAGAGGTGCATTTGACCCCAAGATAGAAGTAGATTTTGATAAAAAACTATTTAAAGAAAAAGAATATTACAACAAATTAAATAGTTCTTTTAAAATACCAACTTGGTACGGAGTAGAATTTAAAGCTAATTTCGAAAAAAATGATGGTTTATTTTTGAATCCAGAAAACAATGTCCCACTAGATGGTTTATACAGTGCAGGTGTTTCTGTATCTTTAGCTAAGGGTTTACTTACCAATAAAAGAATGGCTGCTTTAAAACAAGCAAAATATTATGTAAATCAAGCAAAAGAAGAACAACAAATATTGGTAAATAAAATTCTTTTTGATGCTTCATTAAGTTACTTTAATTGGTTAAAAGCATATAAAGAAAAATTAGTTTTTATTTCTTTCTTAGAAAATGCAAGAATTAGATTTGAAGGAACTAAAAGAGCTTTTCAAGAAGGTGAAAAACCAGCTATAGATACTTTAGAAGCAGGTATAACATTAAACTCAAGAAAATTAAATTTAGAAAAATCTGCAATATACTATACCAAAGCGTCTTTAGAATTGTCTAATTTTTTGTGGCTAAATAACAACACACCTATCGAGTTAAAAGAAAATATAATTCCGGATTTAGAAGCAAAAAATTCTGTTGATAAAACATTTAATATAGCCTTATTTAATCAAGAAGATTTCGATATCGAAAATCATCCTAAAATAAAAGCGTTAGACTTTAAGGTAAAAAGTTTAATGGTAGAAAAGCGTTTAAAAAAGAATAATTTACTTCCAAAAATAGATCTTCAGTATAATTTTATTTCTGCGGATGGAAATCGAATTAATTCTTTTAATTCATCGAATTACAAAGCTGGTTTAAATTTTAGTTTTCCAATATTTATAAGAAAAGAAAGAGGAGATTTAAAATTAGCTAAAATAAAATTACAAGATCAACAGTTAGAAGCCAAAACTGCTAAAGTCACCATAAAAAACAAATTGAATAGTTTGTTATTAGAACTAGATTCTTTTGATAATCAAAATAACTTTACAGATGCCATAGTAAGAGATTATAATGTTTTATTAAAAGCAGAAGAAAGAAAGTTTTTCTTAGGAGAAAGCTCTTTATTCTTAGTAAATTATAGAGAAGAAAAATTTATTGATGCTCAGTTAAAAGCTATCAAATTAGAAAACAAATTCTTTAAAACGAAAGCAAAACTATTTAAAGAAGCAGTTTTTAATATTAACGACAATTAATCTGATTCTTCTAACGTAAAAAAATCATTTACAGGAATCTTAAACACTTTAGACAACTTTAAAGACAAAACTGTAGAAGGCACATACCTATTTTTTTCTATAGAGTTTATAGTTTGCCTGGAAACACCAATTGATTTTGCTAAATCGTCTTGAGTTAAATTTAAAATAGCTCTTTGTACTTTTAAAGTATTTTTCATGTTATCTATTTAGTCTTTTTAACTGCCAAAAAATCATTAGCTGCACAACTAACATATAAAATAAAACTTCAAAATAAGTAAAACCTACTAATTTTTCATCAGCATTAAAAAGTTTACCCACACCATAATTAATAATTGGTTGCAGCAAAGAGTATAAAATTGCTAAAACAAAAGCTATTCTGTAAGATTGTGCTCTTAAAGTTTCTATAAACTCATCCTCTTCTCTATCTTTTGATATAGAAATTAGCAACATACCAACCAAAAGCAAGCCAGATAACAACGGTTTTACCCAACTTGGTTCGTCAAAAAACTTTTTAACAATCATCAATCCAAAAATAAAA
This sequence comes from Polaribacter sp. BM10, assembly GCF_002005425.1. GTDB lineage: Bacteria > Bacteroidota > Bacteroidia > Flavobacteriales > Flavobacteriaceae > Polaribacter > Polaribacter marinaquae. Next base: position 1,068,820 of record NZ_CP019704.1, read on the forward strand.
AAGGTTGCATAATAACCAATCTTTTTAAATTTATTTGACAATTGAAATTTATTCATTTTCTCAATATAACTTCTTTCTCGTTCACAAACAGATATTTTTGGCATAACAAAACTATTTTACAATTAGACAAATAAACTTTATATAATGTCAAATATACTTTACATTTTATAATTTTACAATTATTTTTAAGTATATTTAAAAATCAATCAACTAAACTTTTTTAAAATGACTACAAATTCGAATAAACCTAGTAAAGCTTTTTGGATAATTGGTATTCTTGCTTTATTATGGAATTTAATGGGTACAAGCGCATACTTGTTTCAAACATTAGCTACAGATGAAATGATTGCAAATATGCCACCAGAACAGCAAGCAGAAATGATGATAGAACATCCGGCGTGGTTAACTGCATTATTTGCATTAGCTGTGTTTGGCGGAGTTATAGGTTGTATTTTTTTTCTTGCTAAAAAGAAATTTTCTTATTATTTGTTTCTTTTATCAGGAATTTGTGCAACAATACAACAAGTTTATATTTTAATAGATATCGATTTAAGCATGTACATTATGCCAATATTGGTAATTTTAGTTTGCCTATTTTTAATTTGGTATTCTAAAAAATGTATTGCAGATGGTATTCTAAAATAATTAGTGTAAATCCTATTCAAAAAAAGCAGCTATAAATTCTGCAACACAAGCTGGTTTTTCTTGTCCTTAAATTTCTATTGTGCAAGAAAAAGTAGCTTTTATACCATTTTCACCTAAACTTTCTGTTTTCTTTAATTTTGAAATCATTATTAACTTACTGTTTACAAGAACAGGGTTCGGAAAGCGAACTTTATTCAATCCGTAGTTTAAACCCATTTTTAAACTTTTAATAGTAAAAATGTTTTCTAACAATTTAGAAATCATAGAAACAGACATAAAACCATGGGCAATTGTGCATTTGTAAGGGCTTTCTTTTAAAGCTCTTTCTTCATCTACATGAATCCATTGTTTATCTAAAGTGGCATTAGCAAAATCATCAATCATTTCTTGAGTTACTGTATACCATTCGCCAATTGGCAAATCTTTACCTTCTAACCTTATAAACTCACTTAACGTATTTAATATTAATGGCTTCATTATATCTCATCTAAATGTTAAAAAATCAACTTCTAATTTAACAAAATAAACAAGTTCTAAACTATATCAAATTATTAATTTAGAAAAAATTTTAAACCCATGAAACAACTAACCTATTTCCTCCTTTTATTTACGTGTATTTTAAGTGCACAAACAAGCCCAAAATGGCTAAGACATTCTAGTATCTCACCAGACGGATCTAAGATTGCTTTTACTTATAAAGGTGATTTATATACTGTAGCAAGTTCTGGCGGAACCGCAAAACAACTTACCTTTCATAGTGCGCATGATTATATGGCAACTTGGAACAAAGATGGATCTAAAATTGCTTTCGCATCTAATAGATATGGTAATTTTGATGTTTTTGTAATGAATGCAAACGGAGGCACCGCAAAAAGATTAACTTTTCACTCTAATAACGAAACTCCGTATAGCTTTACATCAGATAATAAAAATGTTGTTTTTGGTGCTATAAGACAAGACGATGTTCGTCACAGACAATATCCGCACGGTTCTCAAACAGAACTTTACAGTGTACCTGTAAAAGCTGGTAAAGTTCAGCAATTGTTAACCATTCCTGCAGAATACACACAATTTTCTAAAGATGGTAAAACGATGCTTTATCAAGATAAAAAAGGAGGCGAAAACGAATGGAGAAAACATCACACATCTTCTATTACCAGAGATATTTGGATATATAACACCAAAACTCAAAAGCATAAAATGATTACTACAAATACTGCAGAAGACAGACAACCTGTTTTTTCTTCGGATGAAAAAAGCATGTATTTTTTAAGTGAAAGAAACGGAACTTTTAATGTCTTTAAATCGAATTTAGAAAGCGGAGTTTCTGCAGAACAAATTACAAACTTTAAAACTCATCCTGTGCGTTTTTTAAGTATTGCTAATGACATGCTTTCATTTGGTTATGATGGTGAAATTTATACATTAAAAGAAGGTGAAAAACCTAAAAAAGTTGCCATAACAATTACTACTCAAGATAAGGAAAATACAGATAAATATGTTTCTGTAAATGGCGGAATTAACGAAATGGCTGTTTCACCAAATGGTAAAGAAATTGCTTTTATTGCTCGTGGTGAAGTGTTTGTAACTTCTGTAGATAAAACTTTTACTAAAAGATTAACCAATACACCAGAAAACGAACGTTTTGTAAATTGGAGTTCTGATGGAAAATCTGTAATATATTCTAGTGAAAGAAATGGAAAATGGAGCGTTTTTAAAACTGAAAAACAACGTAAGGAAGAACCTTTCTTTTACGCAGCTACACTTGTTAAAGAAAGTGCTTTAATAAATAATAAAAAAGATAATTATTTAGCACAATACTCACCAGACGGAAAAAAAATTGCTTTTATTGAAGGAAGAAGAACTTTAAAAATTTTAGATGTAAAATCTAAGAAAGAAGTAACTCTTTTAACTCCTAAAGATTTATTTCACATGAGAGATGGCGACAAGAATTTTACTTGGAGTCCTGATAGTAAATGGCTACTTGTAGATTGGTCTAAAACCTTAAACAATGGTGAAATTTTATTAATGGCTGCAGACGGTTCTAAGCGTGTAAATTTAAATGAAAGTGGTTATTACGATTCGAATCCTAAATGGGTAAATAATGGTAAACAAATGATTTGGTTTAGCAATAGAAACGGATTAAAATCTTACGCAACAAGTGGTAGTTCTCAAAGCGATGTTTATAGCATGTTTTTTACACAAGACGCTTGGGATGAATTTAATCTAAGTGATGAGGATTATAAACTAATGAAAGCTATTAAAGAGGAAGAAAAGAAAAATTCTAGTAAGAAGAAAGAAAAAGATACTAAGAAAAAAGATGCCGATAAAAAAGACAAAAAAGAAGTTAAACCTTTACAGTTCGATTGGGATAATTTACAAGATAGAACAAAGAGGTTAACAATTCATTCTTCTCGTTTAGGTGATGCTGTACTTTCTAAAGATGGCGATAAACTATATTATTTATCAAGTTTTGAAGGTCGTTCTAATTTATGGACTACAAATTTAAGAACCAGAGCAACAAAAATGCTAATGAAGTTAAATGTTGGTTACGGTAGTTTAACTTGGGATAAAGAAATGAAAAATCTGTATTTACTTAGCAGCGGTAGAATCACAAAATTAAATCCAAGTACAAATAAACAAAAACCAGTTAGCATTAAAGCGGAAATAAAGTTTGATAAAATTGCAGAAAAGCAAGCAATGTTTGATCATGTTTGGCTAAGAACAAACGCTGTTTTTTATCACTCTAATTTTCATGGAAAAGACTGGGAAAAATTAAAAAAAGAATATCAGAAATACATCCCATATATTGGTAATGAATTCGAGTTTTCTGAAATGTTATCAGAGTTATTAGGAGAATTAAATGTATCGCATTCTGGTGCTGGTTTTAGAGGAGGAAATGTTAAAAATGCAGATGCTACAGCTTCTCTAGGTATTTTTATGAATCATAATTTTAAAGAGCACGGTATTTTAATTGATGAAGTTATTAAAGGCGGTCCTTTAGACAAAGCTAAATTTAATATCAAAGCTGGCATGATTATTAAAAAAATTAATGGCGAATTAATTGATAAAAATACAGATGTTGCCAAATATTTAAATCGTGCAGCAAATAAATTTATGCTGTTAGAAATAGAAAACCCATCAACAAAAAAATTACAAACAATAACAGTTAAACCTATCACATTAGGACAAGAAAACAGATTATTATACAAAAGATGGGTAAAAATAAATGAGAAACAAGTAGAAAAAGAAAGTAATGGCCAATTAGGCTATGTTCATATTCCTGGTATGAGTGATGGACCTTATAGAAGTATTTACCAAGATATGATGGGTAAATATTTAGATAAAAAAGGTGTAATAATCGATACTCGATTTAACGGTGGTGGAGATTTAGTTGCAGATTTAGCAATGTTTTTTACGGGTGTACCATTTTTAACTTATGCAACAGAGGCTAAAGTTGTTGGCGGAGAACCAACTTCGAGATGGACAAAACCAACTTTATCTATATTTAATGAAAGTATGTATTCAGACGGACATTGTTATGCTTCTGGTTACACAGATTTAAAAATTGGTAAAACTGTGGGTATGCCAGTTCCTGGAACTTGTAGTTTTGCAGGTTGGGAAACATTACCTAATGGTAGTTATTGGGGAATTGTACCTGTTTCTGCTAAAAATAAAGCTGGAGAATGGATGGAAAACAACCAAACAGAACCTACAATAAAAGTAAAAAATATGCCAGGTAAAATAGATAATGGTATCGATGAGCAATTAATTATATCTATTCGAGAATTATTAAAAGATGTAAACTAAAAGTAATAAAAATGCGAAGAGATATCTTCGCATTTTTTATTTAAGTTTACCAAAAAGATCGTCTTTAATTCTAGGTAATTGTAAATGATATTTTACAGAAATTGCCCTTATAGTTATAACCACCAAAGCCGCAATTATAAAAATAAATTTCTCTGGTAAAATTGAGAATTTAAAAAGTAATAAATAAATTATTCCGCCAGCTAAACAAGCAGAAGCGTAAATTTCTTTTTCAAAAATTAAAGGTACTTTATTTGTTAAAACATCTCTTAAGACACCTCCAAACACAGCAGATATCATTCCCATAATTAAAGCAATTATTGGGTGTAAATTAAAAGAAAGTCCTTTTTGTAAACCTAACAAAGTAAAAACACTAATACCAATAGTATCAAATAAAAACATGGTTCTACTTAAAAATGCTATTTTACTTTTAAATAAAAAAGTAAATACAACAGCTGTAAAAATTACATACAAATAATTTAGATCTGCAATCCAATTTATAGGATGTGCGTTTATTAAAACATCTCTTAACATTCCGCCACCTACCGCGGTTACAAAAGCAATTATAATTACACCAAATAAATCGAACTTTTTATCAGAAGCGACTAAGGCACCACTTACCGCAAAAGCAAAAGTTCCTAAAATATCTAGTACATAAACAACATCCATTTTAAACGCTAACTTCTGTAAATTTGATGTTTAATTCTTTTTGAATTTGATGTACTTTATCTAATTCATTAGAAAGAATAAAAGCCAAAGAAGTACCGGTATTTCCTGCTCTTGCGGTTCTACCACTTCTGTGTGTATAATATTCTAATTGTTCTGGTAATTGATGATGAATTACAAATTCTAAACCACTAACATCGATACCACGAGCAGAAACATCTGTAGAAACTAAATATTGTAAATTTTCTTTTTTGAAAGCACGCATAACTTTATCACGCTCTTTTTGTTGCATATCACCTTCTAAAGCGCCTGCAGAAAAACCTTCTTCTATTAAAAAGTTTGCAAGATTTTGCGCACCTGCTTTAGTTCTACAAAATATAATACCTCTTTGCGTACCTCTTTTTTCTAAAAACGTAACAATATCATCTGCTTTCGTTTTTAAAGTAGTTTTTACAAATTGATGTCTAATATTTGCATTTACCAAAGCATTTTTATTGACTTCGATTCTTGGCGCATTAGCATCCATATAAGTTTTAATAATACGCTTAATTTCTTCTGGCATTGTTGCAGAAAACAACCAAGTATTACGATTACTTTGAGAAGAGAATTTTAAAATTCTATTTAAATCTTGTTTAAAACCCATACTCAACATTTCATCAGCCTCATCTAAAACAACTGTTTTTACATGACTAATATCAATATCTCCTCTTTCTATTAAATCGATTAATCTACCAGGTGTAGCAACAACAATATGAGTAGTTCTTTTTAGATTATTGATTTGTCTGTCAATTTTTTCTCCACCAAAAACAGCTTCAACAAAAATTTTATCTTCATTAAATTTCGTAAACTTAAAAAGTTGCTTTTTAATTTGCTGAACCAATTCTCTGGTTGGAGACAAAATTAGCGTTTGAATATGATCAGATTTAGCATCAATATGGTGTAAAATAGGCAATCCAAAAGCTGCAGTTTTACCCGTACCAGTTTGCGCCAAACCAATAAAGTCTGTTTTCGATTTTATTAATATAGGAATTGCTTTTTCTTGAATTTCTGTTGGTTTAGAAATACCTAATTCTTTAATCGATTTTATATATGAAGGTTTGATACCTAATTCTGAAAATGATGCCATTTTGTCTCTAAATTTTGTGCAAAGATACTTTTATTTAACAGGTTGTAATACTTTTAGAACATTTTCTCTAATTCTAGAAGGTTTATAGCTTATAGCATCTAACATTCCCCAAACAGTTTTAGCTTTTACAAGTAAAATATTATTTTTATAAAACTCCATTAAACGTTCAGATTTAAAACCTTTGGTTTCACCAACCCAAGTTTTTACAGTAATTACATCGCCAATTACAGCTTGTTTTAAATATTCAATTTCGTGCTTAATTACAACCCAAACATATTCTGGTAAAGGATTGTTTCTAGTTAAATACGCCCAATGTTCAAAAGCAACTTTATCCATCCATTTTACATAAACCACATTATTTACATGGTTTAAATCATCAATATCATTAGAAGTTACTGTAATATTTAATTCAAAAATATCTTTCATTTATTAATTTTCTACAAAACTAAAACATTAATAATTCTATAACAATAAAAGTGGTTTCATTTTCTATTTAAATACCGTAATTTGCAACTTCTTCTATGAATAAACTTGCAAACGAATTAGGTACAGAAAAAATTAGCAAATTGCTTTTAAAACAAGCAGTTCCTGCAACCATTGGTATTTTAGTAATGTCTTTAAACATGATTGTTGATACTATTTTTGTAGGACAATGGATTGGTGTTTTAGCTATTGCAGCCATAACTGTAGTTTTACCAATTGCTTTTTTAATTTCTTCTATAGGAATGGGAATTGGTATTGGAGGAAGTTCTATCATTTCAAGAGCATTAGGCGCTAATAATACAGAAAAGGCTTTTTTAACCTTCGGAAATCAAATTTGTTTAACAGTAATTTTAGCAATACTATTTGTAGTTTTAGGAAATGTTTTTAGCATTCCTATTTTAGATTTATTCGGTGCTAAAGGTGAAATTTTACCAATTGCATCAGAATATTTTAGTGTTATTATTTACGGTGTTCCTTTTTTAGCATTTGCAATGATGGGAAACCCAACCATTCGTGCTGAAGGAAAACCAAAATTTGCAATGTATGCAATGATGGTGCCTGCTGTTTTAAATGTTGTTTTAGATATTTTATTTATAAAATATTTTAATTGGGGAATGTGGGGTGCTGCTTTAGCAACATCGCTTTCTTATGCTAGTTGTGGTTTGTATATTTTGTATTTCTTTTTATCATCTAAAAGTGAATTAAAAATTATACCAAAAAACTTTAAACTTAATTTTAATATTGTAAAAGAAATCGCTCAATTAGGCAGTATTTCTATTGTAAGACAAGGTGCAGTTAGTATTTTAATGATTGTTTTAAACTACTCTCTTTTTACCTATGGTGATGAAATTTCGATTGCTGTTTTTGGGATTATTAATAGAGTCATGATGTTTGCCTTCTCTCCTATTTTAGGTGTTTCACAAGGTTTTTTACCTGTAGCAGGATTTAATATTGGAGCAGAAAAAAACGAAAGAGTTAAAGAAACCATTAAAAAATCTATTTATTTTGGATCTATTATTGGAACCATCATATTTATAGCAGTTGCTACTTTTAAAGAGCAAATAATTTGGATATTTACTAATGATGCCACACTTTTAGACAAAACACCTAATGCAATGCTAATTGTATTTTTAGTAACACCAGTTGTAGCTATGCAATTGATAGGTTCTGCCTACTTTCAGGCAGCTGGTAAAGCAATGCCAGCATTATTTCTTACGCTATTAAAACAAGGAATTTTCTTAATTCCGTTAGCGTATATCTTACCAAAATATTATGGTGTTCTTGGGGTTTGGTGGTCTTTTCCGATTGCCGATCTATTATCAACAATAATAACTGTTATAGTATTAAAAAGAGAAATAGATAAAAATCTACAATAAGGATTCACCGTTTAAATTAGTAGTTAAAATATCGCTAAACAAGTTAAAAAACGGTCGTAAAGCTTTAAAACTTTTATCTACTTCTTCTATAAAATTTGGCGCTAATACTTCTGCATCTGTAAAATTTCTAGTGGCAATAAACCCTTTCTTTCTTAAAAGATTTACATCTGGATGCTCTTTATCAAAACCTCTTGGAGCCGTTTTTAATTCAGAAAAACTACCAAATTCTTTTCCAAAATATTTTTGATAATTTTTATCCTTTAAAATATCTTTTATTTCTGATGCATCTAACTCTATTTCTTTACGAATTCTAAATAAATCTTCTTTATTTGGCTCCCAAAATCCGCCAGCTAAAAAAGATTCTCCTGGTCTTATTCTTAAAAAATAACCCCCTCTTAATTCTTTACCTAATCTAGAAAAAGAATTTGCAAAATGGGCTTTATACGGTGTTTTATCTTTAGAAAAACGAACATCTCTATAAATACGCATCATTTTTGATTTCTCAATATCATCATGCTTTTGTAGGTTTAAATGTACTTCTTCAAAAAAAGCTTTTGCCTTTTTTTGCTCTAAAACATAAGTTTCTTTATGTTCTGCAAACCAATCTCTATTATTGTTTTTTTGTAAGTCTTTTAAAAATTTTAAAGTAGATTTTTCAATTTGCATTTTATAGATCTTTTAAAGTATAAATTTACAAAATAGATTTGTAACTTCGAATTTGATATGCATCAAAAAACAAAAGATATTCAGAAAAGATTCGACGGATTTTTACAAACTCATAATCTGTGGAAAAATAACACTGTTTTTAATTTAAATCAGTTTGAAACACCTTTTAAATCATCAAAAATTGATATTGAAATTGATGAAAAATTAAGATTAGGAAAATACATAGAGCGTTTTGTTTCTTTTGAATTATCTCAAAATAAATCCATAGAAATTTTAGCCGAAAACATACAAGTTCAAAGAAATAAAATTACACTTGGTGAGTTGGATTGTCTCTTATTAAAAAACAACTCTCCTATACATTTAGAAATTATTTATAAATTTTATCTTTTTAATGATAAAATTGGTGATACTGAAATTGAGCATTTTATTGGCCCAAATAGAAAAGATGCTCTAATAGAAAAATTAACAAAACTTAAAGATAAACAACTACCAATTTTGTTCGCAAAAGAATGTGAAAATCTACTAGATAACTTAGAAATTTCTTTAAAAGAAATCTCACAACAAATTTATTTTAAAGCACAATTATTTATGCCGATAAATAAAAAGAACATCAATTTAAGTATATTAAACAACAATTGTATCGTTGGTTTTTATTGTAATTTAAGAGATTTAAATCAGTTTGATGCTTGTAAATTTTATATACCAATAAAAAAGGATTGGTTAATTATTCCGCATAAAAATGTAAATTGGTTACAATTCTCTGACTTTCAAAATGAAGTTACATCAATTTTAGAAAGACAATTTTCACCTTTATGTTGGTTGAAAAAAGAAAACGGAGAAATTGAGAAATTTTTTCTTGTTTGGTGGACATAAAAAAACTGAATAAAATTAATTATTCAGTTTTAATTTATAAGTAATTAAACTTTGGGCTTTTTAAAATATTTTAAAGGTACAAAGAGCATCCCAAAACATTGGCTATCTTCTTTCCCCATGTTTTTATGATGTATTTTATGAGCTTTTCTTAGTCCTCTTAAATAGTTGTTATTGGTATTTTTAAACCATTTAAATCTTTGATGAATTAAAACATCGTGCACTAAAAAATAGGCTAAACCATAAAGTAAAATACCTAAACCAATAAAAAACAAATAGGTATGTTCTGTATAAGTTCCAAAATAAAATAACGCAATACTTGGTATAGCAAATACTACAAAAAAAGCATCATTTTTCTCGAATCCGCTATATTTTGGTTGATGATGATCTTCATGCAAAAACCAACCAAAACCATGCATTACATATTTGTGTGTACACCAAGTTACACACTCCATTATTAAAAAAACCGCTAATGTTATAAGGGCATAAATCATTAAATAATATTTAATTTATATTTTACGTAACTTCTTGCTAATAAATTAATTTTCATAGGATTAGAAATTCTAATTCTAGAATCCATAATCTGTTCTGATGGCACCATTTTTAACTTTTTTAGTAACCTTCTGTAATATCTGTAAGCTGTATAAACTCCGAATTTTGCTTCAACCGGTAATTTTAAAATTCCGTTGTTGTATGCATATTCAAAATCAGCTTCAATTTCATCAATAATTATTTGTTTGGAAGATGCATCTAATTTTCCTAAGTCAATATTTGGAAAATAAGAACGGTTTAAAGTCTCAAAATCATCTTTTAAATCTCGTAAAAAATTTACTTTTTGAAACGCAGAACCCAAACGCATTGCAGCATCTTTTAGTTCTTCGTATTTTTTATCATCTCCGTCAACAAAAACTTTTAAACACATTAAACCAACTACATCTGCAGAACCATAAATATATTCGTCATACTCTTGTTTTGTATTATAAGTAGTTTTGTGTAAATCTGCTTTCATGCTTTTTAGAAAGGCTTGCACCATTTCATCTGGTATTTTATATTTATTTATGGTACGCTGAAAAGAATTTAAAATAGGATTTAAACTAATACCATGTTCTTTAGAAAGATAATAATCTCTTTCAAAATGCTCCATCAAATGTTCTTTATCATAATCATGAAAAGAATCTACAATTTCATCTGCAAAACGCACAAAGCCGTAAATATTATAAATATCTTCTCTAATTTTTGGCGATAACATATTAACCGCAAGAGAAAATGATGTACTATATTTTTTAGTAACTAATTTGCTACAATCATTAGAAACACTATCAAATAATTCTTTCATTTTATTGTTGGTTTTTAATTATTAGTTCTGTTGCAATCTTTCCAGAAATTAAAGCTGGTGGCACACCTGGTCCCGGAACTGTTAATTGCCCTGTAAAATACAAATTTTTAACTTTACTACTCTTAATTTTTGGTCTTAAAAAAGCAGTTTGCAATAACGTATTCGCCATTCCGTATGCATTACCTTTATAAGAGTTGTATTCTTGCTTAAAATCTTTAACACAAAAAGACCTTTTAAACAATACGTGTTTTTTAACTTCTTGGTTTGTTAAAGCCTCAAATCTATCTAAAATTTTATGAAAATATTCTTCTCTTAAAGCTTCTGTATCTTCTATTCCGGGTGCTAAAGGAATTAGAAAAAAACCTGCTTCTTTACCTTCTGGTGCAGAAGTTTTATCTGTAATAGATGTAAAATTTGCATAAAACAATGGATCTGAAGGCCATTTAGGGTTATCGTAAATTTCTTTTGCATGTAATTCAAAATCAGTGTCAAAAAATAATGTATGATGACTTACATTTTCTATTTTCTTATCGAAACCTACATAAAAAAGCAAAGACGAAGGCGCAAAAGTTTTCTTACTCCAATATTTTTCTGAATACTGTTTTTCATCTTCATTCAATAATGTTTCTGTATGATGATAATCTGCACCACTCAATACTAAATCTGTATCAATTTTTTCGCCATTTACAATTAAACCAGCAACTTCATTATTACTATCTGTAACAATTTTATCTACATTAGCATTTACCTTAAACTCTACGCCTAAACTAGTTGCTAAAGCGACCATTCCTTCTACTACTTTATACATTCCTCCTCTTGGATGCCAAGTACCTAAACCAAAATCTGCATAATTCATAAAATTATAAAAAGCCGGTGTATCGCTAGGCTTTGCACCTAAAAACAACACAGGAAATTCTAATATTTTTATAAGTTTTTTACTCTTTATATTTTTTCTGACTTGTTTAGATATGGTAGAAAAAAATTGAGAAACTCTTGTAACAGTTTTTGTTGTTACCAATTCTAAAGGAGAAACGCCAGGTTTATAAACTAAATCTTTAATTGCTGTATCATAATTTGATTTTGCAGAACTTATAAAGCTTTTTAAATGCTTTGCGCTACCAGCCTCTTCGTTCTCAAACATTTGATAAATCTCTTCTAAATTTTCAGAAATTTTTAACGATGAGTTTTCCCCGAAATATACTTCATAACCAGGATTTAGTTTATCCAAAACATAATAATCTGATGCTTTTTTACCAAAATCTGCAAAAAACCTTTCAAAAACATCTGGCATCCAGTACCAAGACGGACCTAAATCAAAAGTAAAACCGTCTTTTTTAAATTGTCTTGCTCTACCACCTAAAGTATCATTTTTCTCTAATACTGTTACCTTATATCCTTCTTTAGCTAAATAACAAGAAGCTGATAAAGCAGAAAAACCAGAACCAATAATATATATGTTTTTGCTCATATTTAATTTTGTTTAACAAATATATATAATTATTAAACATTTTATTTATTTAATGTAAATTTTATATTTGTTTTAACACATCTGTAACAGTATCAAAAAATGATACATTAAAGTTATAAGTATTATGTTTTATTAAATTTGTTTTTCTACCTATTGCAATAAAATCGTGATGTGTGTTTTGTAAAATTTCTTCAATTTCCTTAAAATAGTCTTCCACTTTATCTTCATAAGGCTGTACTGTTAATGAAGTTACAAAACAAAGTTTAGTATTGTGTTTAAAGAAATAATTAAGATTGTTTAGAGGTAAATTTTGCCCCAAATAAATCGTATTATATCCTTTAAGAACTAATTCATAATTTAAATATAATAAACCTAATTCATGAATTTCGTTTTCTGGAAGAAATAATACAAAAACTTTATCTGAAACTGTGTTTTGCTGTTCTAAATTTTCTGTTTTTATGTGAATTTTTTGAGAAATTAAATTCGATATAAAATGTTCATGCGCTGGTAACACAGTATCTGTTTGCCATAATAAACCTATATAATTTAAAAACGGAATAAAAACATCTTTAAAAATGTCTTTAAAAGATTTAACCTCTAATAATCTATTGTAAGTTTCATTAAATAAAACTTTATCAAACTGAAGCATCGACAACTTAAATGCATTAATAGCTTCGTCGTTTAAACCTTCTTTAAAAGCTACTTCTCTAGAATTTTCAAAAATTTCTTCATCAGTCATTTTTGCTATTTTAGATATTTTAAAGTTGTTTTTAGATAATAAAACAACATTTAATAGCTTTTGTAAATTCTTATGAGAATAATATCTTATGTTAGTGTTTGTTCTTTGTGGTTCTAGCAAATTATACCTTTTTTCCCAAATACGTATAGTATGTGCTTTTATACCAGATATATTTTCTAGGTCCTTAATCGTAAAATCTTGCTTAATATTGTTCAATGTTTCTTGTTTATTATTCAACAAATGTAAAAAAAATTAATTCAAAAAAATATTTTTTATAATAATTGTAACATTTTCTACATTTACGCTACTTATAAATAACTAACCTAATTACAAAAGTGCAAAAAGATTTAGAAGCTAAATTTTTAGTAGACTTTGAAACAAACCAAAATATTGCGCATAAAATTTGTAGAATTTATACTACAAATAAAGATGCTCATAACGATTTGTTTCAAGAAATAACCATACAAGTTTGGAAAAACTACCCAAAATTTAGGGGAGATTCTAAATTTAGTACTTGGATGTATAGAGTAGCGTTAAATACAGCAATTTCATTATATAGAAAATCTACCCGAAGAGTAAAAACTCAAGATTTTAGTGATGTTGCCTTTAAAATTAAAGCTACAGATTATGATGATACCGAAGAAGTGCAATTAAAAGCACTTTATAAAGCGATTCATAGGTTAAATGATATTGATAAAGCGCTCATTTTTTTATACTTAGAAGATAAACCGTATAAAGAAATTTCGGAAACACTGGGAATATCTAGTGTAAATGCAAGAGTTAAAATGAATAGAGCAAAAGAAAAATTAAAAAACATTTTAAACCCATAAACTATGGATTTATTAGATAATTATAAAAAAGCCTGGAAAAATCAACCAGAAGAAGAAAGTAAATTTTCTACTGTAGAAATTTACAAACTTGCACAATCTAGATCATCATCTATTGTAAAATGGATATTTATTATTGGTATTTTAGAATTTGTAATTTTAAATTCTATGTACTTTTTTGTTGATATGGATGAAGCGTATGACGAATACAAAAAGTTAGGTTTAGAGAACTTTGTATATTATTCACAAATATTAGCCTATTTAATAATTTTCTATTTTTTGATAATGTTTTACAAGAACTACCAAAAAATTTCAACATCTGATTCTACAAAATTGTTGATGAAGAAAATTCTTAAAACTAGAAAAACTGTTAGAAACTACATGCTCTTTAATTTAGGTTACATGGCTTTATTGCTAATAATTGTTTCTGTAGCTAATATCAATTTAAATATTGATGATTTAACAAGAAAGCAAATACTACTTATTGTATTACTAACATTAGTAGTTACAATAGTAGCTTTAGCTATATTGTGGTTATTTTATCAATTACTTTATGGATTTTTATTAAGAAAATTAAATAGAAATTATAAAGATTTAGCTAAATTAGACGGCAACTTATAAAATTAAATGCTGTGAAAAAGATTTTTTTACTTTCATGCCTATGTTTATCGATGTCTATATTTTCTCAAAAGTCAGATTTTTGGGAAAACGTACAGTTTGGTGGTGGTGTTAGTTTAGGTTTCGGAAGCCAAACTACTATTGGTATTTCACCGAGTGCTATATATAATTTTGATAACGGTTTTGCTTTAGGTGCAGGTTTAAATTATTTGTATTCTGAAATTAACGATTTTACTACAAGTGTTTATGGCGCAAGTATTATCTCTTTATATCAAACAAAATTTGGTGTGCAATTATCTGGCGAATTTGATTACAATTTTGCGAATCAAAAAGATCAATTTGCATCTGTAAATACAAATTTCCCAGCACTACCCTTGGGTGTGGCTTACAACCAAGGTAGATTTGCTGTCGGAATTAGATATGATGTTTTATATGATGAAAATAAAAGTGTTTTTGCTTCACCTATATCTCCTATAGTTCGTTTTTATTTCTAAAAATTTTTTAATTCTCTTAATAGAATTTCATGCATCTCATTGGTATAATCTAAATGAGTTACAATTCTTATTTTACCTTCTCCCATAGGAGTTAATAAAATATTTTTATCTTTCATTTTAGCTATAAAGTTGTCTGCACCTATTTCTTTATCAACATAAAAAATAACAATATTTGTTTCTATAGTTTCTACTTTTGTAATGTAAGAGCAAGATTTTAAAACAGTTCCTATTTCTTTTGCTTTTTGATGATCTTCTGCTAATCTATTTACATGATTGTCTAATGCATAAATTCCGGCAGCTGCCAAAAAACCAACTTGTCTCATACCACCACCCAATAATTTTCTTAACCTTAAGGCTTTTTCTATATCTTTTTTGGAACCTAATAAGATTGATCCAATTGGGGCACCTAAACCTTTTGATAAACAGATAGAAATAGTATCAAACAATTGTCCGTATTGTTTTGGAGTTTCATTTTTAGCGACTAAAGCATTAAACAAACGTGCTCCGTCTAAATGAAACTTTAAATTATTACCTTTAGTTACTTTTTTTATTTTTTCTAATTCGGAAAAATCCCAACATGCTCCACCACCTTTGTTTGTTGTATTTTCTATACAAACTAATTTATTATAAGGTAAATATATTTGAGGTGTTGTACTAGCAACTTCTTCTAACTGTTCTGCAGTAAACATACCTCTATTACCATCAATCAATTTACAAGTTACACCAGAATTAAAAGCAACACCACCACCTTCATAATTATAAACATGTGCATATTTATCGCAGATTAATTGATCACCTGGTTGCGTATGTAATTTTATAGCTGTTTGATTTGCCATCGTACCAGAAGGAAAAAATAAAGCAGCTTCCATACCAAACATTTTAGTAGCTTTTTCTTGTAATTTATTTACCGTAGGATCCATGTTAAAAACATCATCACCAACTTTAGCACTCATCATCGAAGCCAACATTTCTTTTGTTGGTCTTGTAACTGTATCCGAAATTAAATCTATAATCATGTATTAATCTTTCTAAACTTTTAATTAAAACTTCCTATTGGCGAACCATCTGGAATTTTAGGCGCTCTTGTTTTTTTAAATGTTGTTGGATTTTTCATAAAATTATCTATCATTTTAATCAACGATAAATTATACATTTTCTGAACTCCTGTTTTATTCGTGTTTTTTAAATAATCTTTAATCTCATTTAAATTATAATCTACAATTGCATTTACTTGTTTGTACTGATTTTTATTAGCTGCTAAGTAAAATAATTGTTCTAAAACCTTAACATTTATCACATTTTGTAGTTCTTGGTAATAAGAATCGTTGTAATTCTTTTTTATTGATTTTGTAATCAATTCTTGCAATAACTCATTAAAACCTAAATTATTTTTGTTTAAACTTTTGTGAGCTACTAATCTAGAGACTCTTTGAGGATTCAATAATAAATTCAACGTCATTTCACTTGCTGTTTCTACTGCACTAAAAGCGTCAAACTCTACACCTAATTTACTTTTAAAAGATTCTCTAGATCTACCAAACCCCATTGCTCTGGGCGGAAATAAAGATAACTTTTCTTTCGGAATTGCGATTTCATTTACATCAATAGTTTTTAAAACAGCTTGCAATGCTATTCTTTCTGATGCACCAGAGGCATTTTTTACAACTGTTTCTTTACCATCTTTTACTGCATAAGAATACTCTAAACCACCAATAATTTTCACAGTAGCTTCTGTTTGAAATCTATGGAAAAAATACAGCGGAACAAATACATCTTCTAAAACAGAATATGGTTGATTAGATTTTATATTATCCGTAGAAAAATCTTGAATTGCATTTTTTCTAATTTCTAAAATATTATATAATTCGTCATAAACATTGCCACCATTATCCCACAAATGCGCAGAAATACTTGCACTTCCTTGTGGTCTAGCATCAGAATCTGATAAGTATTTTAAACCATTTGCAGTTGCATTGTCTAAAATTTTATTCAGTTCGTTTTCTTCATCCTTTTCAAAATCTTGATAAAAATAAGCAACAGTAACTTTATCCCAATCACCTATTTTATCATCATAAGCCTTAGAAAAATCAATCTTACCATTTTTTAATGAAAACTGCGGATGCGGATAATCCATAACAGAGGCTCTACCATTTGTACTTGCAGCAAAATTGTGTGCAAAGCCTAATGTATGCCCTATTTCGTGGGCAGATAACTGTCTAATTCTTGCAATTGCCATTTGCAAAGCAAAATCATCTTCTGCAGTTTTATGCTTATAAGGAGCTTGTAAAGCTTGTGCTATCAAAAAATCTTGACGAATTCTTAAACTCCCCAAACTAACATGCCCTTTTAAAATTTCACCTGTTCTTGGGTCAGAAATACTTCCACCGTAACTCCAACCTCTTGTAGATCTATGAACCCATTGTACCATGTTGTAACGAATATCTAAAGGATCTGCACCTTCTGGCAACATTTTCATTTGAAAAGCATCTTTATAACCAATTGCCTCGAAAGCTTGATTCCACCATCTTCCACCTTCTAATAAAGCCGAACGTACAGGTTCTGGTGTACCTCTGTCTAAATAATAAATTATTGGTTCTACAGCTTCAGAAACTGCGGCTTTCGGATTTTTCTTTTCTAATCGATGTCTATAAATAAATCGTATTGTAATCGATTCGTTTACAGGAGTTGCATAATCTAAATAAGACATTGGATAACCACCAGATCTTGGATCAAATTTTCTTGGTTTGTAATTATCATCTGGTAATTCTACAAAAGAATGGTGTTGGTGTACGGTAACCAAACTTGCATCTGGCGTAACACTTCTAATATTATAACCTCTAGCATTTCCTTTAAAAGTTAATAAAACATCGAATTCTACATTTTTTGGAAACGCTTTGGTACGCTCTAAATTAAACGCAGATTTGCTTTTATCTAAACTATAATTTCCTTGATTATTTCTTGCCAAGGTTCTTGCAACACCATGCGCATCTCTCATAAAAAAAGAGGTTGCATCAACCAAAAACTTGCCATTTTTTTCTTCTTTGATTACAAAACCATGTAAAACAGATTTAGCAAAGGCTTCTTTTACAGATTGCTTTTCTTCTTTATTAGAAGTTATTGCTCTAAAATCTTGATTTGGCTGAACAAGTAATAATTTATTACCCGCTTTTTTAAAATGCACAACTACGCCGCTACCCAATTGCCCTCGATCTAACCCAATATCGTTAGAACCTACACCTTCCGATAGAGAACGAACATATAAAAAATCTGAATCTATTTTTTCTACTTGAAGGTAAATTTTATCTGAATTTACATCATAATAATAGGTAAAATAACCTTCGTATTTTGTAATTCCCTTTTGCATTTTGTCACTTTTTTTATCAGTAAAAAATTGAGAAAATCCATCAAAAGAAATTGTAATAAAAAAGAGAATAAGTAGTAGTTTTTTCATGTTTGGTATATTTTTTATAAATCTATAAAATAACTATCAACTTAAAAAACAAGAAATCTTAAAATTTCATTTATTTTTGCTTTATATATGGTTACACAAGAACAGTTAAAAGACATAGCTACAAGAATAGATAAATTAAAATCTTATTTAGAAATTGATAAAAAACTCATTGAAATTGCCAATGAGGAAGAAAAAACTGCAAACCCAGATTTTTGGAACAACCCAAAAGAAGCAGAAGTATTAATGAAAGAATTAAGGTTCAAAAAAAAATGGGTAGAAGACTACAATAAAACCATTTCTTTATATGAAGACACAAATGTGCTATATGAATTTTATAAAGAAGGCGAAGTAGATGAAAGTGAAGTAATAACCCAGTTTGAAAAAACAAGTACTTTTTTAGAGGATTTAGAATTTAAAAATATGCTTTCTGATGAAGGAGATTCTTTATCTGCAACGATACAAATTAATGCAGGTGCTGGCGGAACAGAAAGTTGCGATTGGGTAGAAATGTTATCGAGAATGTACACAATGTGGGCTGAAAAACAAGGTTACAAACTTAAAACTTTAAACTATCAAGCTGGCGATGTTGTTGGTATTAAAACTATAACTATAGAAATTGAAGGCGATTATGCTTTTGGTTGGCTAAAAGGAGAAAATGGTGTGCATCGATTGGTTAGAATTTCTCCGTTTGACTCGAATGCAAAAAGACATACAACTTTTGGTTCTGTTTACGTTTTTCCGGTTGCTGATGATTCTATAGAAATTGAAATTAATCCTGCAGATATTGAAATTGTAACTGCTAGATCTAGTGGTGCCGGCGGACAAAATGTAAATAAAGTTGAAACAAAAGTACAACTAACGCATAAACCAACAGGAATTCAAATTTCTTGTTCTAACTCTAGATCTCAACACGATAATAGAGCTACAGCTTTAAAAATGTTAAAATCTCAATTGTATGAAATCGAGTTACAGAAACAACAAGCAACGCGAGACGAAATAGAATCTGGAAAATTAAAAAACGAATGGGGAAGCCAAATTAGAAACTACGTAATGCATCCTTATAAATTAGTAAAAGATGTTAGAACTGCCCATGAAACTGGTAATGTAGATAATGTAATGAATGGTGATATTAATCCGTTTTTAAAATCTTATTTAATGATGAACGGACAAAAAGAAACCTCTTAAAAATAATCCTAATTATGATAAAAATATACCACAATCCGCGTTGTTCTAAATCTATACAAGGTTTAGCAATATTAGAAGAATCTAAAAAAGAATTCGAAATAGTTAAATATTTAGAAGAAATTCCATCAGAAAAAGAATTAAAAGCTATCATTGAAAAATTAGGCATCTCTCCTATTCAATTAGTTAGAAAAACAGAAAAAATCTGGAAAGAAAATTTTAAAGGAAAAGAGCTTTCTGATGATGAAATAGTTACTGCTATGATAGAAAACCCTAAATTAATAGAAAGACCAATAGTTATAAATAATAACAAAGCAGTAATTGGCAGACCGCCAGAAAATATTGCTACAATTTTATAGTTAAAAATGAATTAGCATTTCTTTAACTTTTCTTTAACTGAGTTGGATTAAACTATAAATGATTTTTGTAGTCTTAAAAGAAAACCCAACTCAGTTTTGATAAAAAAAATTACATTCTTTATTTGTTGTTTAATTACTATTTCAACAACATTCTCGCAAAGCAAAGATGCTGCAAACACAATTAAAATTTTTGGTAAAGTTATAGATGCTAAAACTAATCAACCTTTAGAATACGCAACAATAATTATAAAAAATACCAAAACAGAAAAAGTTTCTGGAGGAATTACAGATTTAGACGGAAACTTTTCGATTCAACTACCAAAGGCTAATTATCAAATTAGTGTAGAATTTATCTCTTTTAAATCGATAAATTTTCCTGCAGAAGAAATTACATCCAACAAAAATTTAGGAACAATTAAACTAGCAGAAGATACTAATAGTTTAAATGAAATTGTAATTGTAGCAGAAAAATCTACAGTAGATATTCGTTTAGATAAAAAGATTTACAATGTAGGTAAAGATATGACGGTAAAAGGTGGTACCGCTTCTGATGTTTTAGACAATGTACCTTCTGTTGATGTTGATCCGGAGGGAGCAGTAAGTTTAAGAGGAAGTGAAAACGTAAGAATTTTAATTGACGGAAAACCATCTGCTTTAGTAGGTTTAAATGGTGCAGATGCCTTAAGACAGTTACCTTCTGATGCCATAGAACGTGTCGAAGTTATTACATCACCATCTGCAAGATATGATGCTGAAGGTACTGCTGGAATTTTAAATATTATTTTAAGAAAAGGAAAAGCTGTTGGTTTTAATGGTTCTGTAAATATTACTGTAGGTGATCCGCAAAACTATCAAGGTGCCGTAAATTTAAATATGCGTGCAGAAAAAGTTAATGTTTTTTCTAATTTTGGATATAATGATAGAAAAGGACCTGGTAATTATTTGGCAGATATTACTTATTTATCTGACGGTGCAATCGATAGTTTAAGAACAGAAAAAAGAAACTTCGACAGAAATCGTGCTGGTTTTAATGGTAATGTAGGTTTAGAGTATTACTTAAATGATGATAGTTCTATTACAGGTACTGTTTTTGTAAGAAGTTCTAACAACAATTCTTATTCTACAAACAACATAAGTTCTTTTGATTCTTCTGGTAACAATTTATACAACTCAGTAAGAATTCAAGATGAAGACGAAAAAGACGAGTCTTTACAATTCTCTTTAAATTATGCCAATAACTTTAATGATAAAGGTCATAAACTTACTGTTGATTATCAGTACAACGCTAGTAATGAATTTGAAAGTGCAGATATTTTTGACATAAATTTAGAGTTTAATTCAACAAAAGAAATTTCTGTTGACAACCTATTTCAGGCAGATTATGTCTTACCAATTGGAGAAAGTGCGCAATTTGAAGCTGGTTATAGAGGTAATTTTCAAGATTTAACTTCTAATTATCTAGTTGTTGCTCCTAATTTAGATCCAAGATTTAATCCGTCTAATAATTTAGAATTTACTCAAAACGTAAATGCATTTTATACTCAGTTCGGAAACAAGATTAATAAGTTCTCATATTTATTAGGTTTAAGAGCAGAAATAACTGCTATAGACATTAATCTTTTAACAACTCAAGAAAATTATAAGAAAAGATTTACAGACTTTTTTCCTACCGTAAACTTAGGTTATGAAGTTAACGATGATCAAAGTTTTACTTTAGGTTATAGTAGAAGATTAAGAAGACCAAGATCTCGTTTTTTAAATCCGTTTGAAAACAGAGCCAGTGAAACTGTTATTTCTAAAGGTAATGTTAACTTAGACCCAACTTATACAAATTCTTTTGACTTAGGTTACTTAAACCGTTGGGGAAAATTAACATTAAACTCATCTATCTATTATCAGCATTCTACAAACAACATTGTACGAGTAAACAGAGAAGAAGTGAGAATTATCAATAACAAAGAAACAAATGTATTGGTTAGAGAACCTATTAATTTGGCTTCGGAAGATAGAATGGGTTTCGAGTTTAATGCCAACTACAATCCGTCTAGAAAAATAAAGCTTTCTGGTAGTTTTAACTTTTTTCAGTTTGAAACAAACGGAGAATATACTTATGATATAACAAACCCAACAACCAATACAGTTACAAATGTTACACAAGATTTTGATGCAAAAAATACATCTTGGTTTACAAGGTTTGATGCAAGAGTTAGCTTGCCTTTAGATATCGAATGGCAAACAAGATTGTTTTACAGAGGACCAAGAAGTGATGCTCAGAGCGACACAGACGGGATTTTCTCTGCAAACTTAGCTTTTAGTAAAGATATTTTAAAAGACAAAGGTACATTAGTCTTAAATGTTAGTGATGTTTTTAACTCTAGAAAATATGTAACAAACGCTTTTGCACCAAGTAGAGAAAACCCTACAAATATTTCGAATCAAACTTTTCAATGGCGTGTACGTCAAGTTTCTTTAAACTTTACATATAGATTTAATCAGAATAAAAGTCAGAAAGAAAGAAACCAACAACAAAGAGATGATGATGGTGGCGGAGACGAATTTTAACATTAAACGCTCAGAGTTTTATAAAACTCTGAGCGTTTATATTTAGATAGAAAATTAATTATGTAAAATCCCTCAAAATTAAAAACAAAAAAAACTCGTTCAAATAAATTGAACGAGTTTTTTTAATATCTTAAGAAAAAAGACTACTTACCTTCTGCTGCCTTTTTTGCATCACTTTTTAGTTTTAAATTTTCCCAAATAGTTCCACCAATCCAATAAGGTACTACAAATGTTAACAAGAAAATTAACAACCAAAAACCAGCTGTAAAAATAAACATAAATAAAACTAAACCTGAAAATTGTGAAAAATCTAACATTTATATATTTTGAAAAATTATTACAGCAAAAATAATACTAATTTTTAAAAATTACTATCAAAAATTATTTTTTTTCAATAGTATTTAATAGTTTGTTTTATTAAGATTTAGCTTAGTTTTTGTAAATTTGTTCTATCTAAAATAAAGTTAAAATGTCAAAATACAGAATAGAAAAAGACACAATGGGAAATGTAGAAGTTCCTGCTGATAAATATTGGGGAGCACAAACACAACGTTCTCGAAACAATTTTAAAATTGGTGCTGCAGCTTCTATGCCTTTAGAAATAGTATATGGTTTTGCATATTTAAAAAAAGCAGCAGCTTTTACAAATGCAGAGTTAGGAGTTTTAGCTACAGAAAAAAGAGATTTAATTGCACAAGTTTGTGATGAAATCTTAGAAGGTAAACTAGATGATCAATTTCCATTAGTTATATGGCAAACAGGTTCTGGTACGCAATCTAATATGAATGTAAATGAGGTTATCGCAAACAGAGCTCATGAAATAGCTGGAAAAGTTATCGGTGAAGGTGAGAAAACAATTCAACCCAATGATGATGTAAACAAATCTCAATCTTCTAACGATACATTTCCAACAGGAATGCATATTGCAATTTATAAAAAGATTAAAGAGACAACAATACCAGGAATAATAAAACTTAGAAATACTTTAAATGATAAAGCAGTTGCTTTTAAAGATGTAGTTAAAATTGGTAGAACTCACTTAATGGATGCTACACCTTTAACTTTAGGGCAAGAATTTTCTGGTTATGTAGCACAATTAGATTTTGGCTTAAAAGCTTTAGAAAATACTTTAGCACATTTAAGTCAGTTAGCACTTGGTGGTACAGCTGTGGGTACAGGTTTAAATACACCTGCAGGTTATGATGTAATGGTTGCTAAATATATAGCAGAGTTTACTAATTTACCTTTTATTACTGCAGAAAATAAATTCGAAGCTTTAGCTGCTCATGATGCATTGGTAGAAACACATGGCGCCTTAAAGCAAATTGCTGTTTCTTTAAATAAAATAGCAAACGATATTCGTTTAATGTCTTCTGGACCAAGATCTGGAATAGGAGAAATTATTATCCCTGCAAACGAACCAGGGTCTTCTATAATGCCAGGTAAAGTAAATCCTACACAAGCAGAAGCAATAACAATGGTTTGTGCGCAAGTTATGGGTAATGATGTTGCCGTAACAATTGGTGGTACGCAAGGTCATTATGAACTTAATGTTTTTAAACCAATGATGGCTGCAAATGTTTTACAGTCTGCACAATTAATTGGTGACGCATGTGTTTCTTTTGAAGAAAATTGTGTTATAGGTATACAGCCAAATCACTCTAGAATTACAGAGTTGGTAAATAACTCTTTAATGTTAGTTACTGCCTTAAACACCAAGATAGGATATTACAAAGCTGCAGAAATAGCAAATACTGCTCATGCTAACGGAACAACACTAAAAACAGAAGCTATTCGTTTAGGGTATGTCACTGAAGCAGAATATGACGAATGGGTTAAACCAGAAGAAATGACTGGTAGCTTAAAATAAAAATGAAATTACAAGAATTAAAAAAGCTGTAATTAATTTTGCAGTTTTTTTTTGGCTTAAAAAATAATTATAATTAAAGTTAATGAAGATGACAAATCACGAAGGATTTATGAGTGAAGCAGTAAAAGCTGCATTAAAAGGAATGAGTAACAATGAAGGAGGACCTTTTGGTTGTATTGTTGTAAAAAACGGTGAAATTGTAGGTCGAGGAAACAACAAGGTTACTTCTACAAACGACCCAACAGCACATGCAGAAGTTACTGCAATAAGAGATGCTTGTAAAAACTTAAACTCTTTTCAGTTAGATGGTTGTATTATTTACACTTCTTGCGAACCTTGTCCTATGTGCTTAGGTGCAATCTATTGGGCAAGACCAGATAAAGTTTATTACGGAAGCAATCAGCAAGACGCTGCAAATATTGGTTTTGATGATGAATTTATATATAAAGAAATTCCGTTACCTTACGAAAAAAGAAGTATTCCTTTTGAACAAATTGGAAGAGAAATTGCTTTAGAACCTTTTCAAAAATGGTCTGAAAAAGAAGACAAAACCGAATATTAAATAAAAAAATCGAAGCTTAATTGCTTCGGTTTTTTTTTACAAATATCTTTCTTTTATAATATTTACATGATGTAATTGGTGACCTGAGAATAAATAACCTAATGCCCTAACTGAAATTGAGTTTTTAGAAGCAATTCCTTTTCTTAAAAGAGCTTCTGAAGTAAAACTTTTAAACATTTGTATGGTTGACTTTCTCAAAACATTCATTTCTGAAAGTAACTCATAAAAATCTCTATCGTTTGCATTATCATTATCAACAAAAATATCTTGATCAAAACCTGGCAATTCTGTTTTATCATTTCTAGCGAAACATAATGCTCTATAACAAAACACTCTTTCTGTATCTATTACATGTTGTATCAGTTCTTTTAACGTCCATTTACCTTCATCATAAGCGTAGTTATGTTTTTCTAAAGGTAAATTCTCTAATAAATTATGAAACTCTTTTTGAGATGCTTCTAAATTATCAACTATAGACATCTCTTCTACAGAAACCAACTGTATGTATTGCTCAAAATAAGGTGCGTATTCTGATTTAGAAATCATTTATAAAATTATTTTTTAGGTTTAAAAATATTAAATACTCTAGACATAAAACTTGTGCTTTCCTCATTCTCGTGATATCCATAACCATACTTACCATAACCGTAGCCGTAACCATATCCGTAGCCATAACCGTAACCATATCCGTATTTGTTTTTGATAGAAAAATCATTTAAAACATAACTAATATTAGCAACTTCTTTGTTTTTATACTTATCATCAATCATTCTCATCATACCTCTTTCTGTGTAATTCTGTCTAACCACATAAATAACAGCATCAGAATGTTTAAATAATTCTAAAGCATCAGAAACTAAACCAACAGGAGGCGTATCAATAATTACGTAATCGTAATCTTTTTTCAATTGTTCTATCATTTCATCAGCAGCATTACCTAATAATAATTCCGATGGATTTGGAGGTATTGGACCTGATAAAATTAAATCTAAGTTTGGTATTTTTGTTGGTGTAATTACTTCTTCTAAAGTTTTTTGCTTAATCAAATAATTAACTATTCCTATGTCATTTGGCAAATTAAAATCGTCATAAATTTTAGGTTTTCTTAAATCTAAACCCAATAAGACTGTCTTTTTACCACTTAATGCAAAAACAGTTGCCATGTTTATAGAAATCATGGTTTTACCTTCTCCACTCACAGAAGAAGTTAAAATAAGGGTTTTAGAATCTTTATTACTTGCATCTTTAAATAAGAACTGAATATTAGATCGAAGAGCTCTAAAAGATTCTGCCACCGAAGATTTTGGTCTCTCGAAAACAGCTAAATTATTATTACCTGCATTATTACCTACTACACCTAAAACAGGAATTGAATAATTATTTTGAATTTCTTCTGCAGTATGAATCTTATTATCTAAAATTTCTTTAATAATAATGTAAAATAACGGCAAAATACCACCTAACATAATAGCTACTAAATAGTTAAAGCTAGGTATTGGATAATTTGGTCCTTGACCCAAATCTTTAGCGGTATCAATAATTTTAACATCAGAAACATTTGCAGCAATAGCTGTACCTGCTTCATATTTTTTTTGCTTTAAATAATTATAATTTGCCTCAGACAATTCATAATCTCTTTGATAAGTTATTAACCCCTGCTCTTTCTTAGGTAATTTTCTCTTTTGAGACTGATACTTATTTAGATTTGCATTTAATTTTCTTAACCTATTACTATTTACCTGTTCTAAAGAAGAAATATTTTCTAGTAAATTATTTTTAATAATCTCAATCTCTCTTGATATTTGGATAACATCTGGATGATTGTCTTTTACAAGATTTCTTAAACTTTCTCTAAAACTAGATTTTGTAACCAAGTTATTGATTAATTCAGCTATTTTAAGATCTTCTATTTGAAGTGTAGCCGGAACTAAATTATCTCTGTTGTATTTATTATTAGATTTTAAGTAACTTTTTAAATTATTTAAATACTCTCTATAACTTAATATTTGTTGTTTCTCTTTTTCTATGCTTATCGCTTCACCAAAAATTTCTGTACCTTGAGTAGATAAATCGAAAATATTATTCTTTTCTCTATATTCACCTAATTCTTTTTCTAGTTTTATTAATTTTTGTTCTTCATCTTTAAATAATGTATCAATATAGGCTCTAGTTTTAACTGCATATTCAATTTTCTGAACTTGTTTAACAGAATCTAAAACTTTTACCGTGGCATTTAAATAATCTTCTAACCTTTTTTTATTAACTCCTTCTTTACGAAGCCTTAGCATCGAAGCGGCATTTGTAATAGTACTTACAGAAACACCTTTATTAGCACCAACAGTACCATCAAAAGTAGCAAATTTTATAAAGAATTGTTCTCCTGCATTAAAAGGAGCTAATTGTTTAATTGTAAAACTAAAAAACGGAGTCTCTATAAGTTCACCTACTTTATAGTCTTTTGAAAAATTTAATTCTGATGAAGGTAAACTTGATATTGTATTCGTATCATAATTAATTATCGCATTATTTCCCGATTCATTAAAATCAAAAGAAAGCTTAAAAGTTGTATCACTAGTAAATTCAATATTGATTAATTTATTAAGTAATTGAGGTTTAGTAGTATTTAAATTAACAATAAACGGAGTGTAACCATATTTATCTTCTAATCTAAACTTACCATCTTGTAAATATTCGATATAAAAATTTAAACGTTTAACTACTATTTCATTATGAGATCTAGATTGCAAAATAACTTTTACCGTTTCTAATTCGTCACTAGAACCTCCCCAATTAAATGCAATATTTGTTCCTGTAGAAAATAACGGATTATTTTCTTCTTTTACAGAGATAACAG
Source organism: Polaribacter sp. BM10 (assembly GCF_002005425.1). Classification (GTDB taxonomy): domain Bacteria; phylum Bacteroidota; class Bacteroidia; order Flavobacteriales; family Flavobacteriaceae; genus Polaribacter; species Polaribacter marinaquae. The sequence goes on from NZ_CP019704.1 coordinate 1,096,781, forward strand.
TCTCTAAACTAAATTTTTTCTCTAGGTAACCATTCATAAATTTGGCTACAATTAAACCAATAATTATAGTTACCAAAAATAATTTCCAATAAGCTAGCACTTTAAATAGATAGTCTTTAACATCTATGTTTGCTCCGCTGTTTTGAACACCTTTAGATTGATTATTCATAGTATTTTATAAATTTCTTGCTAAAATTATTGTTGTAGAAATAAGTGTTAATAAAGAAACTATCGTAGTTAAACTCTGCAAACCAGTAGTACCAGTTCCCCAAGATTTTTCTTTCAATGGTTTAATATTAATTATATCATTAGGCTTAATATAAAAGGCTTCATCATTTAATACATCTATATCAGTTAAGTCTACTACAAACTTTTTAGTACCATTACCTGTTTTTCTAATAATTTCAACAGCTTTTCTATTTCCAACATCTGTAATATCACCAGAATTTGCAATTGCATCAATAATAGAAACTCTATTTTGATATATTATATTAGTACCAGTTTGATTAATTTCTCCTAAAATAGTATATCTAATTCCAGAAAGTTTCACTGAAACATATAGGCTTTCATCATTATTAATATAATCTTGTCTTAAAATGTCTTCTATTTTCCTTCTTGCTTCTAACTCAGTATAACCTAACACGTTTATTTCTCCCAATGTTGGTATTCTAATATTTCCATAATTATCAATACTGTAATCAGAAAAATAACCTTGATTATTTTCACTTGAACCACCATTATTCATTACGTTGCTATTTAAATTTTGTTTTTGAAAAACAGCAACAATTTCTGGTTTCTTAGAAGATATTCTAATATTCAAAATATCGTCTACTTGTAATTTATAAGGTATATTGTTAATCCTTTTAATTTCTGAATTAGAAGTTGGGTTTCCTTGAAGATACGTTAACTCTTTGTTCGATAAACAAGAACTAAAAAAAACTACACCAAAGAGTAATATTAAGTATTTTTTCATTTTAGATTTTAATGTCAATAATTACAAATATACTTTTTATAAGTGTAAAGCTATAATTTTATTTTATTTTCGTTTTTTCATTTTTATATAATGTTATATCAACAAAAAAAATATCTTCAATTTTTACTTAAATCTAGCAACCAACATGGTGTACACTCTCCATTTGTTTATAACATCGTTACCATGGGTTTGTATATTAAAAAAAGTAAAAAACTCTGGACTAAATTCAAAAATATTAAACAGCAATTATTAGACAATAAAAAAATAATTGAAGTCACTGATTTTGGGTCAGGTTCAAAAGTTTTTAAAAATAATAAAAGACAAGTTTCTAAAATAGCCAAAGTTGCTGGTATTTCGAATAAAAAAGCATCCGTTCTTTTAAAAATTGTAACTTATTTTAAGCCCTTAAATATTTTAGAGTTTGGTACATCTCTTGGTTTATCTACATCCGTATTTAAAATTGCAAATCATTCTGCAAAAATTACAACTTTAGAAGGATGCCAAGAAACAAGTAAAATAGCTAAAAACCTCTTTGAAAGTAATAACTTTAAAAATATTGAAATTACAGTTGGTGATTTTAGTAAGACACTAAAAACATCAATAAAAGACAGAAAATTCGATGTAATTTATTTTGATGGAAATCATACAAAAGAAGCTACTTTAAAATATTTTAATGATTGTTTACCAACAAAACATAATGACTCAATATTTATTTTTGATGATATTTATTGGAATCAAGAAATGCAAGAAGCATGGTTAAAAATAAAAAACGATAAGAATGTAACCGTTACAGTAGATTTATTTTATTTCGGATTGGTATTTTTTAGAAAAGAACAGGCTAAAGAACATTTTAAAATTAGAGTTTAACAAAACTCTAAAGAATAACTTTTGTAAATTTGAAAATATTAAATTCAGACAAAATTAAATGAAAATATATACAAAAACCGGTGATACCGGAACAACTGCTTTATTTGGAGGAACTAGAGTTAAAAAATACAATTTACGCATCGATAGTTATGGCACAGTAGATGAATTAAATGCATATATTGGCTTAATTAAAGACCAAGAAATTGATTCAGAAATTAAAACTTCACTTTTCAAAATTCAGAACGAATTATTTACTTTAGGTGCAATGTTAGCAACTCCACCAGAAAAAGAAACGCTAAAATCTGGTAAAGAACGATTAAATATTCCTAAAATTAATGAGAACTCTATTTCGTTTTTAGAAAAAGAAATTGATAAAATGGATGCCGAATTACCGCAAATGACTCACTTTATTTTACCAGGAGGTCATCAAGCAGTGTCATTTTGTCACGTTGCAAGGTGTGTTTGTAGAAGAGCAGAACGTTTATCTGTAGAGTTAAACGACCAAGAAACTATTAATAATGAGATCTTGAAATATTTAAACAGACTTTCTGACTACCTTTTTGTGTTGGCACGAAAATTGTCTAAAGACTTACAAGTAGAGGAATTAAAATGGATTCCTGAGAAAAATTAATAAGTTCTTTTTTTATCGATTTGAAGTTTTTTTTTAGATTTAAAACACTAATTTTAAGTGATTCATAAAATTTAATAATTACTTCACAATAAATTTCTTAAAAAAGACTTGCATAATTCAGCAAAAAAATTATTTTTGCACAAAATTAAACGATAAGAAATGTATTGGACATTAGAATTAGCATCTTATTTAGCAGATGCGCCTTGGCCAGCAACCAAAGATGAGTTAATAGATTATGCTATTAGAACCGGTTCTCCTTTAGAAGTAGTAGAAAATCTACAAGACATAGAAGATGAGGGTGATGCATACGACTCGATTATTGAGATTTGGCCAGATTATCCAACCGAAGATGATTATCTTTGGAACGAGGATGAATACTAAACATGATAATTAAATATAAAAGTCTCTAAAGAGGCTTTTTTTTTGTTTTCTTTTTAACAGAAGAAAACAAAAATTTATTATTTATAAAAACCTGATATACAACCAAATAATAAAGCTATTTTTTTAGCTACTAAAAACATATTAATAAATGAGTATTTTAAATTCTGTAATAAAACTTTTTGTAGGTGATAAACAACAGAAAGATTTAAAGATTTTACAACCAGTTGTAGATGATGTAAAAAAGTTTGAAATAACTTTTTCTAAACTTACTAACGATGAATTACGAGCTAAAACCATCGAGTTTAAAGAAAGAATTAAAACGGCAACTAAAAAGTTTGATGATCAAATAACTGCTTTAGAAGAAGAAGCTGTTAAAGCAGATATAGACAGACAAGAAGAAATTTATGCAGAAATTGATACTTTAAAAGATGACGCATACAAAGTTTCTGAAGAGACATTAATGCAAATTATGCCAGAAGCTTTTGCTGTAGTTAAAGAAACAGCAAAACGTTTTGTAGAAAATAAAGAAATAGTAGTTACTGCATCTCCTTATGATAGAGAGTTATCTGGCGAAAGAGATCACGTTACATTAGATGGTGACAAAGCTATTTGGGCTAATTCTTGGGATGCTGCAGGGAAACCTGTAACTTGGGATATGGTGCATTATGATGTGCAATTAATTGGTGGTTCTGTTTTACATCAAGGTAAAATTGCAGAAATGATGACAGGTGAAGGTAAAACTTTAGTTTCTACACTTCCTGTTTATTTAAATGCATTAACAGGTAATGGTGTACATTTAGTTACTGTAAATGATTATTTAGCAAAACGTGATAAAGCTTGGATGGGACCAATTTTTGAATTCCATGGCTTTACAACAGATTGTATCGATTATCACCAACCAAATTCAGATGCACGTAGAAAAGCTTATAATGCAGATATTACTTACGGAACAAATAACGAATTTGGTTTCGATTACTTAAGAGATAATATGGCAAGCTCTAAAGACGATTTAGTGCAAAGAGCGCCAAATTATGCAATTATTGATGAAGTTGATTCTGTTTTAATTGATGATGCAAGAACGCCTTTAATAATATCTGGACCTGTACCACAAGGAGACAGACATGAGTTTAACGAGTTAAAACCTTTAGTTAACGAATTAGTAGGAATACAAAGTAAGTATTTAATTGGTGTTTTAGCAGAAGCTAAAAAACTTATTGCTGCTGGCGATACAAAAGAAGGTGGTTTTCAATTATTAAGGGTTTACAGAGGTTTACCAAAAAACAAAGCATTAATTAAGTTTTTATCACAAGAAGGAATCAAGCAAATTCTTCAAAAAACAGAAAACTACTACATGCAAGACAATAACAAATTAATGCCAGAAGTAGATGAGGCACTTTGGTTTGTTATCGAAGAAAAAAATAATCAAATTGATTTAACTGATAAAGGTATAGCACATTTATCAGAAAAAACACAAAACGAAACTTTCTTTGTTTTACCAGATATTGGTGTAAAAATAGGAAGTATCGATAGTTCTGATGCTTCACCAGAAGAAAAAGCTTCTTTAAAAGAAGAACTTTATAAAGACTTTAGTATTAAAAGCGAGCGTATTCATACAATGAACCAACTTTTAAAAGCGTATACCGTTTTTGAAAAAGATGTAGAATATGTTGTCATGGATAATAAAGTTATGATTGTTGATGAACAAACGGGACGTATTATGGATGGTCGTCGTTATTCTGATGGTTTACACCAAGCAATCGAAGCTAAAGAAAATGTAAAAATTGAAGATGCTACGCAAACTTTTGCTACAGTTACACTTCAAAATTACTTTAGAATGTACCGTAAATTATCTGGTATGACAGGTACAGCAATTACAGAAGCAGGAGAATTATGGGAAATCTACAAGTTAGATGTTGTAGAAATTCCTACAAACAGACCAATTCAAAGAGACGATAAAGAAGATTTAGTTTACAAAACTGCTCGTGAAAAATACAATGCAGTTATAGAAGATATAGTTAAATTAGTTGCAGAAAAAAGACCAGTACTTGTTGGTACAACATCTGTAGAAATATCAGAATTATTAGGTAGAATGTTACAAATGCGTAAGATTCCTCATAATATTTTAAATGCAAAATTACACAAAAGAGAAGCAGATGTAGTTGCAGAAGCAGGTAAACCTGGTGTTGTTACAATTGCAACAAACATGGCAGGTCGTGGTACAGATATTAAACTTTCAGATGAAGTGAAGGCTGCTGGTGGTTTGGCTATTATAGGTACAGAGCGTCATGATTCTCGTCGTGTAGACAGACAATTAAGAGGTCGTGCTGGTAGACAAGGTGATGTTGGATCTTCTCAATTTTATGTTGCTTTAGATGATAATTTAATGCGTCTTTTCGGTTCTGATAGAATTGCAAAAATGATGGATAGAATGGGATTAAAAGAAGGTGAAGTAATTCAACACTCTATGATTTCTAAATCTATTGAAAGAGCTCAGAAAAAAGTAGAAGAAAACAACTTTGGTATTCGTAAGCGTCTTTTAGAATATGATGATATTATGAATGCTCAACGTGAGTTTGTTTATAAAAGAAGAAGAAATGCTTTAGATGGTAAACGTTTGCAATTAGATATTGCAAATATGATTTATGAAACTTGTGAATCAATAATCAATAACAACAAAGCTGCAAGAGATTATCAGAATTTCGAATTCGAATTAATTAAGTTTTCTTCAATGACCTCTCCTTTTTCAGAAGAAGAATTTAACAAGCTTTCAGAAAAAGAATTGGCAGATAAATTATATGATCTAATAACAGAACATTACAAAAACAAAATTGAAAGAAATGCAGTTTTAGCTTTTCCTGTAATTAAAGATGTTTTTGAAAATGAAGGTGATCGTTATGAGAGAATTGTGGTTCCTTTTACAGATGGTATCAAATCTTTACAAGTTGTTACAAACTTAAAAGAAGCATATGAAAGTGAAGGTAAAAGTTTAGTAACAGATTTCGAAAAAAATATAACTTTAGCTATTATAGATGAAAACTGGAAAGAGCATTTACGTAAAATGGATGAATTGAAGCATTCTGTACAAAATGCATCTTACGAACAAAAAGATCCTTTATTAATTTATAAGTTTGAAGCGTTTGAGTTGTTTAAGAAAACTGTAGATGAAATAAATAAAGAGGTATTATCTTTCTTATTTAAAGGTGAATTACCAACACAAGATTCTAATCAGATTTCTGAAGCAAAAGAAGTTAGAAGAGAAAGTTTAAATACAAGTAAAGCCGATGTTCAAAATACTACAGAGCAAGCTATCTCTAACTCTAAACAACAGTCATCTGAACCTGTAGAAACAATTGTTAGAGATCAACCCAAAGTTGGTAGAAACGAACGTGTAACTATTAAAAACGTTATGAGTGGCGAAGAAAAAGTAGTAAAATTTAAACAAGCAATACCTTTAATTGAAAAAGGTGAATGGGTTTTAGTTAACAAATAAAATACCAATTTATTATATACAAAAAAGCCGTTTAGAAAAATCTAAACGGCTTTTTAATGTATGGTAATATTTACTAAATTTAGAATTTAGTATCCATTTTAAGGTAGTCTAAAAACTCTCTTTTTGTTTCTTTTTCGTTAAACTTTCCGCCAAATTCTGCAGTTACAGTTGAACTTTCGATATCTTTAATTCCTCTTGAGTTTACACACAAATGTTTTGCATCTATTACACAAGCTACATCGTCTGTACCTAATGCTTCTTGCATTGCCTGAACTATTTGCATAGTTAAACGTTCTTGCACTTGTGGTCTTTTTGCAAAATACTCAACAATTCTATTCATTTTAGAAAGACCAATTACTTTACCGTCAGAAATATAAGCAACATGAGCTCTACCAATAATTGGTAACAAGTGGTGTTCGCAAGTAGAATAAACAACAATGTTTTTTTCAACTAGCATTTCACCATAATTGTAGTTATTATCGAATGTAGACGCTTTTGGCTTGTTTTTAGGATCTAAGCCCATAAACATTTCATTCACAAATGCTTTTGCAACTCTTTTAGGAGTACCTTGCATACTATCATCTGTTAAATCCATACCAAGAGTGTATAGAATATCTTTAACACTTTCTTCTATCTTTGCTATTTTTTCTTCGTTAGAAATATCAAAAGCATCTGGTCTTACAGGGTTTTCTGCAGATGTTGCCACGTGATTTTCTCCTAAATCTTCAATTCTTTCGTCATTCATTTTGCTGTTCAATTCAAACATTTCATTCTTTATTATAGTGCAAATTTACGTCTTTGCAACGTATTATCTTAATTTCTTAATAAATATAAACTATCTAACTATAATTTATTAAGCTTTTAATTCTGAAATTAATTCTTCTAATGAAACATCATTCTGTTCACCAGAAATCATATTTTTTAAAGTAAAAATATCATTCTCAACTTTAGAAACAACAAATTCTATTGCTCTATTTGTTACGTATTTCCATTGTCGTTTTTGTGCCTTATTACTTTCACCTAAATCTGGATAAAATTCTGATTTAATATTGTGATTTCTCAATTCTTTAATAGCTTTCATTTTTAACAAATCCGACTCTGCATCAAAATTTAGAAAAACAACCTTAGGCTTTGGTAAATCTACAGATTTGAACAACCCTAATTCTTCTAATACTAAGTAAATTCTATCTAATCCGAAAGAAATACCAACTCCAGAAACATCTTTTAAACCAAAGATTCCTGTTAAATCATCATATCTTCCTCCGCCGCCAATAGAACCCATTTTTACGCCTTCTGGTGCTGCCACTTCAAAAATTGCACCTGTGTAATAATTTAAACCTCTAGCTAAAGTTACATCTATTTCTAAGTTAGCAGTTTCTAAACCTAAACCTTCAATAGAATCTATTACAAAACGCAACTCTTCTACTCCGTTTGTTCCTTCTACAGAAGAAGCCAACATTGCTTCTAAAGAAGTTAATTTATCTATATTAGAACCAGAAAAATCGAATAATGGCTGTACTTTTTCGATAGCATCTTCGGTAATTCCTTTAGATAACATTTCTTTTACAACACCATCTTTACCAATTTTGTCTAATTTATCTAAAGCAACCGTAAAATCAATTAATTTATCTTGAGCGCCAATTACTTCTGCAATACCAGAAAGTATTTTTCTGTTATTCATTTTAATAGTTGTTTTTGCCAAACCTAGTTTGCTAAAAACAGCATCATATAATTGTACAAACTCAACTTCTTGCCATAGAGATTTACTACCAACAACATCTGCATCACATTGAAAAAACTCTCTAAATCTTCCTTTTTGCGGTCTATCTGCTCTCCAAACTGGCTGAACTTGATAACGCTTAAAAGGAAAAGTAATATCGTTTTGATGTTGCACAACATAACGTGCAAAAGGCACTGTTAAATCATAACGTAATGCTTTTTCTGATATTTGAGAAGTAAGTTTTAAGCTATTTTTTTCTGATAAAAGTTTTTCATCAGCTTTTTTTAGAAAATCTCCTGAGTTTAAAATTTTAAAGATAAGCCTATCTCCTTCTTCACCATATTTACCCATTAAAGTTGATGAGTTTTCGAAACTTGGTGTTTCTATTGGCTGAAATCCAAAAGTTTCAAATGCAGTTTTTATCGTATTCATTATATACGTTCTGTTTGCTACTTCTGTTGGCGAAAAATCTCTTGTTCCTTTTGGGATGCTTGGTTTCATTAAAAAAAGTTTTAGTTTTTAGTTTTAGCAGTTTTACCAAAACCAATTGCTTAAATTAAATATTCTCAATTAAAAATTGCGAGTGCAAATATCGTGAAAAAGTTATAATTTTTTAGGTGTTCTAAAGGTTTTATTTAACCTTCTTAAAGAGTAAATAGAAGCGTTTAATTCGAAACCAAGTAAAAGTATAATTGCATTTAGCCAAATAAACAACATTAATATTAAAAGTGTACCAATAGAACCATACAACTCGTTGTATTTGGCAAATTCGTTTACATAATAACTAAATAAATAAAAGGTTAAAATTGATAAGAGCGTAGTGAATACAGCTCCTGGAGAAAAAAATCTAGAATGTTTACCTTCTTTAACGCCATAATGATATAACATAGAAACGGTTAAAAATATCATTAATAAAAATATAAAACCTCTTACCAACTGAATCCAAATTAAATTATCTTCTAACCAACCTAGTGTTACCATATCTTTTAAAATGAATTCAAAAGATAGTATTAAGGTTACAGTAACCAATAAAAATATAACGATAACTAGAGAGACTAACATTGCAACAAAATAAGATCGAAAAACGTTTCTTACTTCTTTAACATGATATGAATATTCGAAACCACCAAAAATAGCATTTACACCATTTGTCATTAAAAATATTGAACCAATAAAACCAAATGATAGCAAGCCACCATATTGATTTTTGATAATATCTACTAACACAGAATCTACTGCATCAAAAGTTTTTGGTGGTAAAACATCAGAAATTACAGATAGTAAACCTTCTTGAGCGCCTTCTATTGGTAAAAACGGAATTAAAGTAAGCACAAATAGCATAAATGGAAAAATTGACATAAAGAAACTATATGCAATTCCGCCTGCTCTTGTTGTTAAAGCTCCTTCTACAATACCAATAAAATACATTTCTAAAACATCATATAAAGACATACCTTCTAAACCCGGAATCTTAATTTTCTTACCGAGTTTTACCAAAATATTTATAATTGGTATTTTTTCTAAATTGTCTTCTATTTCTTTTGTCATTAGCTAATACTAATTAGTAATATATATTATTCTATTACAATTTTATAAGAAATTAAAAGTCCTTCGATAGAACTTCTACTAAATTTGGCACCAGATAATTTATTTTGATTAGGATTGATATTAAAGTTTTTAGCACTTCTAAAATCAGATTTTTCAATATTTGTATTAAAGAAAACAGCTCCTTTTAAGTCGGATTTTTCAAACAAAGAGTTGTTTACTACTGCTTCTGTAAAATCTGCTGCTTCTAAATTACAATTCAGAAATTTAGAATTCGGAATTTTAAGTTTATAAAATGATGTAAAATTTAATTGACATTCTTTAAAAGAAAGTTCTAATAAAAAAGGATCTACATCATCAAACTTAACACCAATCATCTTGCAATTTACAAAACAAACATCTTTAAAAGCAGTATTTCGTATAACTGTATTGCTAAAATTACAATCTAGAAACTCACATTCTAGAAACTGAATATTTGACGCATGAATTCCTTCGAAATTACAATTGTTAAAAACACAATTGTCATATTCTCCTTTTTTAATTTTGGTCGAAGTAAAATCTATTTTCGAGTAGGTTTCGCTATCAAAAAAACTTTCTAGCATTTTAGTCTATTGCTTTTAAACTTAAATCTAAATTATAAACCGAATGCGTTAATGCACCAGAAGAAATATAATCTACGCCACATTCTGCGTATTTTCTAATAGTATCTTCGTTAATTCCACCAGAAGATTCTGTTAAACAAGTATCACCAATTAAAGCTACAGCTTTTCTAGTATCTTCATAATTAAAGTTGTCTATTAAAATTCTATAAACACCTTCTACAGATAATATTTCTTTTATTTCTTCTAAACTTCTTGCTTCTACAATTATCTTAATGTCTAAGTTTTTTTCTGCTAAATATTTCTTAGTTTTTGTAATTGCTGCTGTAATTCCGCCCGCAAAATCTATATGATTGTCTTTAATCATTACCATATCATACAAAGCAAACCTGTGGTTTTCTCCTCCACCAATTTTAACAGCCCATTTTTCTAGAGCTCTAATTCCTGGTGTAGTTTTTCTAGTGTCTAAAACCTTTGTTTTTGTTCCTTTTAATAAATCTGCAAAAAAAGCTGTTTTAGTAGCAATTGCACTCATTCTTTGCATAGCATTTAAAACCAAACGCTCTGCCATTAATATAGATTGCGATTTACCTGCAACATGAAAAACGACATCGCCATACTTTACTTTTCCTCCATCATTTATAAAAGTTTCTACTTCTAAATCTTTATCTACATAAGAAAAAACTTGTTTTGCAAATTCTACACCTGCAATAATACCATCGTCTTTTACCAATAATTTTGCTTTACCAGTAGCATCCGCAGGAATACAAGAAAGAGACGTGTGATCTCCATCGCCAATATCCTCTCGAATTGCATTCGTTATTATAAGTTCTAGTTCTTTTTCAAATTGTTGTTTCGATATCATATTTTCTGTATTCTGATGTAAAAATAGTATTTTATATTATGAATTACGAATAACAATTTACTAATTGATAATTTGTAATTTTGCCTTATGAAAATTAAATTATTAGCCATCGGTAAAACAGATAATAAAAACCTTTTATTATTGATTAATGAATATGAAAACCGATTAAAACATTATGTAAAATTTCAATTAGAAATTATACCAGATATTAAAAATGTTAAAAATTTAAGCGAAATACAGCAAAAAGAAAAAGAAGGAGAATTAATTTTATCGAAACTTCAAAATACCGATCAATTGGTATTGCTAGATGATAAAGGAAAACATTATACTTCTATTGAATTTTCTAAGTATTTACAGAAAAAAATGAATGCTGGTTTAAAACAGTTGGTATTGGTTATTGGTGGTCCTTATGGTTTTTCTGATGCTGTTTATAAAAAGGCAACAGGCAAAATTTCTTTATCTAAAATGACTTTTTCTCATCAAATGATTCGTCTTTTTATTGTTGAACAAATTTATAGAGGTTTTACAATTCTAAAGAACGAGCCTTATCATCACGAGTAATTATTCCGTTTTCTTATTGATTAAAATTCTGTAAAGTAAAATTATTTCGAAAATTTCTACAGTAAGTTGAGTAAAAATTGCAATCGGCGCTAAAATAATTAGTAGTAAACAAACACCTGTAATTATTTCTAAGATTCCTGTCCATTTAGATAGATCTCCAAAATTGATTAATCTTTTAATTGCAATACCAAAAAGAATACTTAAAACACCATAACTTAGTAATTGTGCAATACCAAAAACACCAATAAAGTCTTGCCATATATATAAGGATGTAATATCTAATAAAGAAAAAAAGAGCGTAAAAACAATAATTAAAAATCCGCTTATTTGTAATAAATAATTACGAAACAGAACTCCAGTAATCACAAATCCTCTGTAAAATAAAAACATAGAAATAATAGCAACACTTTTTATAATAATGTATATCATTTTAAAAAATGCACTGTCTTTTTCTAAACTTATTATATCTGCTCCTATTTCAAAGAAAACTGTTAAGAAATAAACAATACCAAAAATCATTGCAAGGTTTAGTTGCTTATTGATTCTATTTTTGTTTATTCTTAAAATTGCATCGAACTTACCAGATTCATAAGTTTTTTTAAAAATGGTTTCATAATCAAAACCTAAAACTTCTAAAATAGCTTTAATGGTATAACTTCTAGGAGAAACATCTCCAGCTTCTATTCTTTGAATTGTTCTAACATTAATATTACATTGCTCTACCAATTCTTCTTGAGTAAAACCTTTTTGCTTTCTTAATTCTAAAATCTTTTTTCCTAGTGCAGGTTGTTCCATAATATGTTGTTTGTTAAATTCCATACAATGTTAATGCTGTTATTTAAAATTACAAATTAATTAGTTACTTTTTAACCCGACATTTCCACGACAAACCAATGATAATAGGGGTTTACAGAGAACATCTATTTTAAGTATTTTATTCTGTTCGATTAAAAAAACAACTTTTTAAAAGGTTTTAATATCTTAAAATAATTAAAGACTAATATAAACAATTCTTTTACCAACACTTTTGTTTGATTACTTTTGTAAAAAACTACGTTTTAAAAATGAAATTAGTATTCGCCACAAATAACTTAAATAAACTAAAAGAAGTACAAGAAATACTTTCTGATTCTATAGAAATTTTAAGTTTAAAAGATATAAACTGTTTTGATGAAGTTGATGAAACAGAATTAACACTAGAAGGCAATGCTAAATTAAAAGCAAATCATATTACAAAAAAGTATGGCTATAATTGTTTTGCAGATGATACTGGTTTAGAAGTAGAAAGTTTAGATAATAAACCCGGAGTTTTTTCTGCTCGATATGCTGGTGAGCCTTCAAATTCTGAAAACAACATGCAAAAGTTACTATTAGAATTAAAAGACAAAGAAAACAGAAAAGCGCAATTTAGAACTGCGGTTTGCTTAAATTTAAATAATGAACAATATATTTTTGAAGGAATTTGTGAAGGAGAAATTTTAAAAGAGAAACAAGGTGAAAAAGGTTTTGGCTACGATCCTATATTTAAACCTGCAGGTTTTTCTGAATCTTTTGCAGAAATGTCATCCGAAGAAAAAAATAAGATTTCTCATAGAGGTTTAGCGATACAAAAGTTGGTTAATTTCTTAAATGAAAATCATTCTTAAAATTTTGTAAAACAAATTAATGCTTCAAAAGAACTATAAAAGACATTTTATTTTATTAGCTATAGTACTGCTTCTCTTGTTTATTTTAAACATTAGTTTTGGTTCTGTTTCTATACCAATAAAAGACATTTTAAACATTCTTTTTACAAATAATGCAACCAAAGAAAGTTGGCAAATAATAATTATAAATTTTAGATTGCCCAAAGCAATTACCGCTGTTTTGGTTGGCTCTGGTTTATCTGTTGCTGGTTTACTAATGCAAATATTATTTAGAAATCCTTTAGCAGGTCCTTTTGTTTTAGGTATTTCTTCGGGCGCAAGTTTAGGTGTAGCTTTATTAATTTTAGGAAGCTCTTTATTTGGCGGTTATTTTTTAACTAATTCGTTTTCTAATTGGTCTTTACCAATCGCTTCTAGTTTAGGTGCATTTCTTGTTTTATTTGCTGTAATAATCGCTGCCAATAAAATTAGAAATACGATGTCTATTCTTATAATTGGTTTAATGTTTGGTAGTTTAACTTCTGCAATTATTAGTGTTTTATCTTATTTTAGTGAAGCAGCCCAAATTCAACAATTTATATTCTGGAGTTTTGGTAGTCTTGGTAACTTATCATGGCCAGAACTTTCTATATTTTTTATTATTTACATTATTGGTGTTATTGCTACAATTGCAATAGTAAAACCTTTAAACAGTTTTTTATTAGGAGAAAATTATGCAAAAAGTTTAGGCATCAATATTAAAAGAAATAGAAATATCATTTTATTAATTACAAGTTTATTAACCGGTGTAATTACTGCTTTTGCGGGCCCAATTGCATTTGTTGGTTTAGCTGTACCACATGTTGCTAGAATGTTATTTACCACTTCTAATCATAAAATTTTAATTCCGGCAGTTTTAATAATCGGTGCAATTGTTATGCTTATTTGCGATACTATTGCACAATTACCAACAAGCGAATTTACTTTACCTATAAATGCAATTACCTCTTTATTTGGAGCGCCAATTGTAATTTGGCTACTTGTTCGAAAAAAGAAATTATTTGTTTAAATGAACGAAGAAAAAAAACATATTGTAATTTCTACTGAAAACCTAAATATTGGTTATCAGCATAAAAAACAAGATAAAATTGTTTTATCTGATATTAATTTATCCATAGAAAAAGGTGAATTGGTCTGTGTTTTGGGTAAAAACGGAATCGGAAAATCTACTTTATTAAGAACACTTTCTAAAGTACAAAAACCAATTTCTGGCCATATTAATTTAGAAGGAAAAAAATTAAGTACTTACAAAGAATACGAACTTTCTAAAAAACTAAGTTTGGTTTTAACAGAACGTTTGCCAGAAAGTCAATTAACCGTTTACGAATTGATTGCTTTAGGTAGACAACCACACACTAATTGGTTAGATACACTTACAAGCAATGATACCCAAAAGATTGATTTAGCAATTTCTCAAACAGAGATTTCGCACTTAAAAGATAAAAGGTTTTACGAATTAAGCGACGGTCAATTACAACGGGTTCTAATAGCAAGAGCATTGGCACAAGATACAGAAGTAATTATATTAGACGAGCCAACTGCACATTTAGATATGCATCAAACTTTAAACATTTTTGCACTTTTAAAAAAATTGGTTTTAGAAACTAAAAAAACAATTATTATTTCTTCACATGAAATAAATCTTGCTTTAAAAATGACTGATAAAATTATACTTTTAAAAGAAAATGAAGTACAATTTGGCACTACCGAAAAGCTTATTAAAAGCAATGCCTTCGATAATTTATTTCCCAATAATTTGTTAATATTTAACAAAACCTTACAACAATTTGTAATAAACAAAAGCTAATTTTGATGATAGTGTAACATTTTGTTACATTTGAATACTAATTACAAAAAACAAATACTTTTTACATCGATGAAAAAAATACTTTATCTTGCTAGTGCTGTAGCTTTTATGGCTTGTGGTTCTAGTAAAAATGCTTCTAATGAAGATGCAAACGCAGATCATGCTGCTAAATATGCAGCAACAATTACAGCCAAAGATTTAGGTAATCACCTATTTACTTATGCTTCTGATGAGTTTGAAGGAAGAAATACTGGTGAACCAGGACAGAAAAAAGCTGTTGAATATTTAAAAAACTTTTATGTTTCTGAAGGAATTGTTTCGCCATTAGGTGGAGATGATTATTTTCAAGAAGTACCAGCAGAATGGATAAACAAAAATGTACGTAGAGGAAAATTTAAAGATTCTGAAAACGTAGTTGCTTTTATTAAAGGTACAGAGAAACCAGACGAAATTGTAATAATTTCTGCTCACTTAGATCATGAAGGTGTAAAAAACGGAGAAATTTATAATGGAGCCGATGATGACGGTTCTGGAACTGTTGCTATTTTAGAAATTGCACAAGCCTTTCAAATGGCTGCTAAAGCTGGTAAAGGTCCAAAACGTTCTATTTTATTTTTACACGTTACCGGAGAAGAAAAAGGTTTGTTAGGTTCTAAATACTATGCAGATGTAGATCCTTTATTTCCTTTAGCAAATACTGTTTGCGATTTAAATATCGATATGGTTGGTAGAATTGATGACAGGCATAAAGAAGACCCTAATTACGTTTATTTAATTGGTTCTGATAAATTAAGTACAGAATTACATAACTTATCTGAAACTGTTAACAAGAAATATACAAACATTAACTTAGATTACAAATATAATGATGAGAACGATCCTAATAAATTCTATTACAGATCAGACCATTATAATTTTGCAAAAAATAATGTGCCAATTATTTTTTACTTTAACGGTACACATGCAGATTACCACAGACCATCTGATACACCAGACAAAATTAACTACGAGTTATTAGAAAAAAGAACTCGCTTGGTATTTCATACTGCCTGGGAAGTTGCCAATATGGATAAAAGAATTATTGCTGATAAAGCAGAAGCTAAGAAAGAAACTAAATAATAGTTTTTTTTAAATTAAAATTGAATAAAAAAAAGCAACTCATAATGAGTTGCTTTTTTTTATTAATAACTTAAAGTTTAATGTGCACTTTTCTTTAATAACTGCGGATATTTTTTCTTAAACTTGTTCAATCTTGGTACAGAAACCGCTTTAACATAACTTTGGTTTGGATTTCTTCTTTCAAAATCTTGATGATACTCTTCAGCCTTATAAAATTTTGTAAACTTAGTAACTTCTGTAGCAATCTTACGCTTATAAACTTCGGCATTTAATTGCTTAATAGCATCTTCAATTATCTTTTTTTCATTCTCCGTTTTATAAAAAGCAATCGATCTATATTGTGTTCCGTAGTCTGGATGTTGCCCATTTTTTGTTGTTGGGTTATGAGAACCAAAGAAAACTGTAACTAACGTTTCAAAACTAACTTCTTTAGGATTATAATACACCGCAACTGTTTCTGCGTGACCTGTTTTACCTGTTCCTATTTTCTCGTACGTAGGATTTAAAGTATTACCACCAGCATAACCAGAAACTGCCTCTTCTACTCCTGCTACACTTTCAAAAATTGCTTCTACACACCAAAAACATCCACTTGCAAAATAGGCAACTTCTGTGTGTTCTTGCGGAACATACATTGTTTCTTTTTGGGTATCTTCTTTGTTTGTAAAACCAAAACAAGAAACTAATAATAGCGCAAAACTGGCTACAACAATAGATTTAATTATTTTCATATTCTTTATTTTTAATAATTGATAAAATAAAAATTGCACCAAATATAAAAAGCGAATATTTGGTACAATTTTCTGAACTTCTAATTCAAAATATATAAATCCTGAATTATTTATTTAGTCGCAAAATTACGCATCTTTTTACAGTTGTTTACAACTTTAGCATTTTGTTAAGAAAGCTGTTTGTGTAAAACCCCTTAGATGATTATTTTTGTTAAAGATTTATAACAAAATAAGCAATTGTTATTTTTAGCTTTGCTTACATCAATAGAAAATATAATTAATGGAGCATTTTATAGTATCAGCGCGTAAATACCGTCCTAATAATTTTGAGGATGTTGTAGGGCAACAAGCCATTACAAATACGTTAGAAAATGCTATAAAAAACAATCATTTAGCACAAGCATTACTTTTTACAGGTCCGAGAGGAGTTGGTAAAACATCATGCGCTAGAATTTTAGCTAAAAAGATTAATCAGCAAGATTCAGAAACTTCAGTAAACGAAGATTTTGCTTTTAATATTTTCGAATTAGATGCAGCGTCTAACAACTCTGTAGATGATATTAGAAATCTAACAGATCAAGTTAGAATTCCGCCACAAACAGGTAAATACAAAGTTTATATTATTGATGAGGTACATATGCTATCTCAGGCAGCTTTTAACGCTTTCTTAAAAACGTTAGAAGAACCGCCAGCACATGCTATTTTTATATTAGCAACTACAGAAAAACATAAAATCATACCAACAATTCTTTCTCGTTGTCAAATTTTCGATTTTAAAAGAATTGGTGTTTTAGACGCTAAAAACTATTTAAAAACGATTAGCGAAAAAGAAAATATTACTGCAGAAGACGATGCACTGCATATCATTGCTCAAAAAGCAGATGGCGCAATGCGTGATGCATTATCTATTTTTGATAGAGTTGTAAGTTTTTCTGGTAAAAATTTAACAAGAGAAGCTGTTACAGAAAATTTAAACGTACTAGATTACGATACTTATTTTGAAATGACAGATTTGTTAATAGATAATAAAATACCAGACGTTTTAAATGCATATAACACGGTATTAAGTAAAGGTTTTGAAGGCCATCATTTTATTAATGGTTTGGCAAGTCATTTTAGAGATTTATTAGTTGCTAAAGATAAAGTTACTTTAGACTTACTAGAAGTTGGAGACAATGCCAAGAAAAAATATTTAGCTCAAGCAACAAAAGCTAGCATTCCGTTTTTAATGCAATCCATTAAAAAAGCCAATGACTGTGACTTGAATTACAGAGCTTCTAAAAATCAACGATTATTAGTTGAATTAACTTTAATGCAAATTGCCTCTATCACTTTCGATGGAGAAAAAAAAAAGCCAGCTAATTACATAATTCCAGCAACGTTTTTTCAATCTTTATCTCCTGTAAAAAAGAAAAAACCAGCAGCTATTACAAAAAATGTTGCATCAGAATTAACTTCTAAACAAACTGCAACAGATAAAAAAGAAGTTACAGAAGTTGCCAAGCCAAAACCTGTCTTAAAAAACTTTGGTCGTTTAAATAAACAACCTAGTAAATATTCTTTAAAAGGTTTTAATCAACAAACTAAAGTTAAGAAAGTTGTTGTTGAAGAAAATTTTGACAATCATCCTAAAGATTTCTTTACTGAACAAAAGCTACAAGAAACTTGGAAAGAATACGCACAAAATCTACATAAAAAAGGAGAACGAAGTATGGCTTCTATTGTTGGTACAGATATTCCTAAATTAGAAAAAGGTTATAAAATTTCATTTTCTGTACCTAATAAATTGATGAAAGATCAATTCTTAAAAGGAAGACCAAAATTATTAAATTTCTTAAGAGAAAGTTTAAATAATTATGGCATTGACATTAATGTAATTTTAAATGAAACTACAGAAAAGAAATTTGCTTACACTCCGCAAGAAAAATATATCAAGCTAAAAGAAAAAAATCCGCTATTAGATAAGTTGCGTCAGACTTTTGAGCTAGACTTATAAACATCACCAATATTTTTACCTAAGTAAGATAATATTAAATTCTCTTTAGTTTCTTCTGTTTTATCAAACTCTGGCACTAAAAATATACCTTGCCCTTTTTCTACAAATAACGGAATCGATTTTTCCTCTTTAGACAAAGCATCTAAAATGGCATTATATTCGGTTTCATTATCTATTTCTACCTCAATTATTGCAGGGTTTTCTCTATAAGCCTCACTTAAATTAATATAATCATCATTTGGTGTAAAAAAGTTTTTACGTTCGTTAGCTGTTGCTTCTTTAATTTCTTTAGATGATGCTAATTTATAAGCTCCGTGTTCTCCAAACACATCAGAAAAACTATTTAAAGCATACTTATTAACCATATCACTACCTGTTAAAGCTATTAAATAGCCAACATCATTTAGCTCTATATTATCTGTTAAATCTCCGTCATAAATATCAACATTTAAAGCCTCTAAACCGTCTTTTGCAGCTTGTTCTATAAAGTTTTTATTAGAATCTATTAAAATGACTCTTTTACCTTTATCTTTTAAATAATTTGCTATTAATCTAGAAGGATTAGAAGCACCTACAAATAAAATAGCATCAGATTTTTTAAGAAAAACCCCAATCATTTTAGCAAACATTCTTGCTGTAGTAGCGTTTAATAAAACCGTACCTAATACAATCATAAAAACCAATGGCGTAATATATTCTGCTCCTTCGACTCCTTGTTTTAAAAGTTTACTTCCAAATAAAGAAGCAATACCAGCAGCAACGATACCACGTGGGCCTACCCAACTTATAAAAATCTTTTCGTTTAATTTTAATTTAGAATTAAATGTACTAGCAAAAACGGCTAATGGTCTTATAATAAAAACAACCAAGGCAAATAAAGCAGCAGTTTTCCAGGTATATAATAAAAGTAAATCTTCCATTTTAATATTTGCTGCTAGTAAAATAAATAGAATTGAAATCAGCAATACACTTAAAGATTCTTTAAAATATAAAAGTTCTTTTAAGTTTTTTAATTTTCCGTTTCCTAAAACCATTCCCATTACAA
Source organism: Polaribacter sp. BM10 (assembly GCF_002005425.1). Lineage (GTDB taxonomy): Bacteria > Bacteroidota > Bacteroidia > Flavobacteriales > Flavobacteriaceae > Polaribacter > Polaribacter marinaquae. Next base: position 1,116,796 of record NZ_CP019704.1, read on the forward strand.
CTACAGCCAGTAAACCAGACTCGTGCGCAAACATATCTGATAAAACAAAAACCAATAATACCGTTGATAGAGAAACAACATTTAATAAGTAATGCGGAATTAATTTTTTGTTAACAGCATAAGCCAAAGCATGCGCAAATGTAAACCCAAAAGTAGCACCAAATAATAATATTTTACCAAACTCCATTAATGCAGTTTTTGTAAATCCACTTCCACCACCAACACTAATAAATTCAAAAACTAAAACGGCAACCAAGGCACCAATTGGGTCTATTAAAATACCTTCCCATTTTAATACTGTAGAGATGTCTTTTTTAAGCGGAATATTTCTTAAGATTGGAGTAATTACTGTAGGACCTGTAACAATAATTAATCCTGCAAATAGAAAAGATAAATCCCAACCTAAATCAAAAAAATATCTAGCTACAATTCCTGCACCAAAAAACGTAATGGCAGAACCCAACGTAATTAACTTTGTAATTACAGGACCAACGTTTTTTATTTCACTTCTTTTAAGTGTTAAACCTCCTTCAAAAAGAATGATACTTATTGCCAAAGAAACAAAGTAATACAAACTTTCTCCAGGAAACAATCCTTTTTCGCCGTTCCATATTGGTTCAATCCACTTAGATCCGTCTTCACTTAAATATGTTGCAGCAATTGGTCCTACTAATAATCCTATTAAGATTAAAGGTAATATTGCAGGTATTTTAAATTTCCAAGCAAACCACTGGGCTAATATTCCTAATATGATAATTCCGGCTAACTCTAACATACTTCTTTGTAAATTTATTAAGAGGTAAATTTAAGAATGTTTCATCAGCCTAAAAATATAAATGCACTTTATTTTTTATAATACATAAAACTTAAACAAAGATAGAATTACCAACAAAAACCTCTTCAAAAACAAGTTATAAACAAAAACTTTAGATAAAACAACATAAAATACTCATTTTAAATTAAATAAAATAAATTCAAAACGTTTTAAAAAATTTAAAAAAGCAATAAATCAATCAAAAACAACTTTTACAAACAAATAAATACCCAAAACAGACCTAATTACTTTGAATTATCAAAATCTATTCTAACTAAAAATAAAACAAAAACTTTAGATAAATATAATTAAGATACTGAAAAACATTTATTTAAAATTAAATTAAAAACACGATAAAAAGATATATAATACTTAAAGAAAACTTAAAAAAGAAATAATTTTAATAAACTAGCAGACATCTTTATTTGAGTAAAAAATTATAAAATAATTACCATCATTGAAAGAGAATAAACTAATTTTGTCGTTTAATTAATTTGTTAAAAGTGAAATTTTTAATATCTTAATTACCTTAATAAAAATAAAATCTACTAGTTATAAAAGATGTTAGGATTACAATTTGAAACAGCTACTTCTTGGGCAGAAATTGCCAAAGTAAATTTAGAACAAATATTAACAGATCATGCTTTTCTAGAACAAAAAGCTGCTTCTAACGCAGTTTCTATTATTATTAATTATTCTGAAGAAACAGAGCTTGTAAAAGAAATGAGTAATATTGCCATAGAAGAAATGCAACACTTTAAAATGGTGCATTTATTGATGGTTAAAAGAGGAATGGTTTTAGGAAGAGAACAAAAAAATGATTACGCAGTAAGACTACAAAAGTTCTTTAACAAAACAAAAGACAGAACAAATGCCTTGGTACAACGCCTACTAATTGCCGCTTTAATAGAAGCCAGAAGTTGTGAGCGTTTTAAAGTTTTTTCTGAAAACATGGAAGATGAAGAGCTCTCTAAATTCTATAAAAATTTAATGATTTCTGAAGCAAACCATTATACAACTTTCTTGTCTTTCGCTAGAAAATATCAAGATAGAGAAATTGTAGATGAAAAATGGAATGCTTTGCTTGCTTTTGAAGCAGAAATGATGAGAGAGCGAGGCAATAGTGCAAAAATTCACGGATAATAACACTTTATAGCGCATGTTTTCTAAAGCAGAAGCAGAATTAATACGTAAAGAATTTTGGACTAGTTTTGGCAAATCTTTTCCAAAGAAATGGTTACTATACAACACTAAAGTGAAAGGCTTGTCTTTTAAATTTGTTGCAGATAGAAAAAAAGCTGCTGTTTGTCTAGATATAGAAAATCCGGATGAATTGGTAAACCTACTCTACTACGATCAAATGCTTTCTTTAAAAGTTCTATTAGAATCAGAAATACCAGAAGTAATTTTTGATGATGATTTCTTGTTAGAAAATGGCAAAACTATTCATAGAATTTATGTTCCTTTTGATAAAAAGTTTAGCATTCATAATAAAAATACCTGGCGAGATTGTTATGAGTTTTTTGTTGATACAATGACCAAATTCGAAATGTTCTTCTACGAATATGAAGATGTTATCAAAAACATATAAATGTAAAAAAACCGTCTTTAAAAGAGACGGTTTTTTTATGGACTATAATTAATTCTTATTTTAAAAATTTAATACTAAAAGGATAATTTGGTTCTTCATTATTATTCACTTTAATGGCATTTATTATCGGAAAAATTAAATAAAAAATACCAATGGTGATAAAACCTAAAATACCTAAGCCAAACAATAATATTAACGGTATGCAAATTATAATGTAAATAAACATCGAAATTCTAAAATTTAAAATAGCTTTTCCGTGCTTATCAATACCAAAAACCTCATCTTTTTTTAGCAACCATAAAATTAATGGAACTAAAAAACCACCGATTCCTGTTATAAAGTCTAATAACTGACTTAAATGCATAACTACTAATAACTGTTTGTCTTCTTTCATGTGTGTGTAATTGTTTTTAAAGTTGATTACCTATTAGACGCTAAACCCCTTGTTCTGTTACAAAAAAACTTTAAAAGACATGGCAATATAGCATTTGAGTTAAGAAGAAAACTATTTGAGCAAAACGAAAACGAAGTACTAACGTAATTTTGTATTGAACAATTAAAACATATAATTATGAATTATTTAAATATAGAAAAAGACCAAATTTTACCAGTAGTAACAGAATTAAACGTGCTTTTAGCAGATTACCATGTATACTATCAGAAACTAAGAAACTTTCATTGGAATGTATTAGGAGAAAACTTTTTTGACCTGCATAACAGATTTGAAGAAATGTATAATGATACAAAAACCAAAATCGATGAAGTTGCAGAAAGAATTATTACTTTAAAATACCACCCTATTAGTAAATTATCAGACTACATAGAAATTTCTAGAGTAAAAGAATCTAGTCCATTACTAACCGATAAAGAAATGGTAGCTACAATTATAGATGATCATAAGATTTTAATAGAACAATTAAGTAAAGTTATTGATAGAGCAGACAAAGCAAACGACGAAGGTACAATAGATTTGATTGGTGCCTACATTAGAGAGTTAGAAAAATCTACTTGGATGCTGAATGCTTGGTCTAAAAACACCAAAGATGCTTTAGATACTAGTTTTGTTAAATAGTACTTTTTATTTCCAATTGAAATAAAGTATTAATTAAATAAAATATAAGATGAATAAAATAGTAGAAAAGTTAGAAACCTGGAAAGATATATTTATTAAAAACATACCAAACATTGCAATTGCATTGGTAGTTTTAGTGATAGCATACTTTGCCTCTAGAGCAATGAACTCTATCGTAAATAAAACTATTGGTAAAAGAATTAGGCAAAAATCTGTTAGAGATTTAGTCTCTAGAGTTGCCTCTGCAATTACCATTTTAGTTGGTTTATATCTAGCCATGACAGTTTTAAAGTTCGACGATACATTAAAAACAATCGTTTCTGCAGCTGGGGTTTCTGGTATTGTTATTGGTTTAGCCTTACAAGGTACTTTATCTAATACAATATCTGGTGTAGTTTTATCATTCAGAAAAAACCTAAATATTGGTAATTGGGTAGAAACAAACGGTTATGCAGGTGAAGTTATCGATATTAATTTAAACTACTTTGTTATTAGAGAAGCTGATAATAATATGGTTGTATTGCCAAACAAAACTATTTTAGAGAATCCTTTCAAAAATTATTCTTTAACAACTAAAATGAGGATTTCTATTGAATGTGGTGTAGAATATGGTGCAGATTTAAAGAAAGTTGAAAAACTTACCACAGAAACAATAAGAAAGAACTTTAATCAAGATGAAATAGGTAAAAAAGTTGAATTTTACTTTACAGAATTCGGAGACAGTTCTATCAACTTTTTATGCAGATTCTGGGTAGATTCAGAAAACGCTTTAGAGAAATTAAAAGCAAAAAGTAATGCCATTATAAAAATTAAACAAGCTTTTGATAATGAAGGAATTAATATACCATTCCCGATGAGAACTTTAGAGTTTGTACCTAACAATAAACTAAATTTATCTCAAGTTAAGGAGAAGCAAGATTCTAAAAAAGAAGAATCTTTTGAAAACGCATAACTAAATACAATTATAAATTTCAATTAAATCTGTCAATTCATTTTGACAGATTTTTTTTGTTCCATTCACAAAAATCTTTATGTATTTTTGCATCATGATTAAAAACGATACTATTATTGCTTTGGCTACACCATCTGGTGTTGGTGCAATTTCTGTAATTAGACTTTCTGGTGAAAATGCAATTGATATTGTAGATGCCAATTTTAAATCTATTAAAAAAGATAAAACATTAGTAACCCAAAAAACACACACAATTCATTTGGGTCATATTATCGAAAATTCTATAATTATTGATGAAGTTTTAGTCTCAGTTTTTAAAAATCCTAATTCTTATACTGGTGAAAATGTTGTAGAAATATCTTGTCATGGTTCTAGCTTTATTCAGCAAGAAATTATACAATTATTCCTAAAGAAAGGTTGTAGAATGGCAGATAACGGTGAGTTTACAATGCGTGCATTTTTAAACGGTAAGATGGATTTATCGCAAGCGGAAGCTGTAGCAGATGTAATTGCCTCTAATTCTGCAGCAAGCCATCAAATGGCAATACAACAAATGCGTGGCGGAATTACAAACGAACTAAAAAACTTAAGAGCACAATTATTAGATTTTGCAGCTTTAATAGAATTAGAGTTAGATTTTTCTGGTGAAGATGTAGAATTTGCAGACAGAACCAAATTTAAAGAATTGGTTGCAAAAATAACTTTTGTATTAAAACGTCTAATCGATTCTTTTTCTTTTGGAAATGCCATGAAAAATGGAATTCCGGTTGCAATTATAGGTGAACCAAACGTAGGGAAATCTACACTTTTAAACGCTCTTCTTAATGAAGAAAAAGCTATTGTTTCTGATATTGCTGGTACAACAAGAGATGCTATTGAAGATGAATTAATTATAGATGGTGTTGCTTTTAGATTTATTGATACAGCTGGTATTAGAGAAACAGAAGATGTTGTAGAGAATATCGGAATTAAAAAAACGTATGAAAAAGCTGAAAATGCACAACTAATTATCTTTTTAATAGACTCTAATAAATATGCATATTCTAGAGAAGATTTTCTAGAAGAAATTGACACCATTAAAAACCGTTTTCCTAATAAAAGATTGTTAGTAATTGCCAATAAAATAGACACTTTATCTTGTCATGACAGTTCTATTTTACAATCGGATATTGAAAATTTACTTTTAGTATCTGCAAAAAGTAAAACAGGTCTAGAAACTTTAAAAAATGAATTAACTTCTTTGGTAAATATTGGTGCTTTGAGTAATAATGAAACAATTGTAACAAATTCGCGTCATTTTGAGGCATTAAACAATGCTTTATCTGCAATAAATTCTGTACAGCAAGGTATCGATTTAGAAATTTCTACAGATTTATTTTCTATTGATATTAGAGAATGCCTTCGTTATTTAGGTAATATTACCGGAGAATACGATGTTGATAAAGACATTTTAGGACACATTTTCAGTAATTTTTGTATTGGAAAATAAAATTAAGATTCTTTTCAGCATTCATAAGCTGAAAAAAATCTAAGTTCTAAATATTAATTTATTCTACTATTTTAATATCTACAGAAGTTCTAGATTGCCAACCAGTTTGGTCTGTTACAGAATATGCACAATGATAATCGCCAGTATCAATATCTTCTGGAATTTTAATTGGCACATTAATTTCATAGTTGGTTTGTTCTCCTTCAATCTCAAAATTTTCTACATAAATTAACGGATTATCAGCTTGCCTTAATGGTTCTAAGCTACATTCTGCAATTTGATCATCGTGCGTATGATGATCGAAATTATGGTGAATATTTACACTATAAGAAGCCAAAGTTTTATTATCTGTAACCTTTGCTCTAAAGCTATAAGTTTCTCCTTTTTTTAATTGAGTACATCCTTTAGGAAAACCTTCGTTGTAATTGATAGTTATTGTCGGTTTTTCTTCATCTATATCTACGTTGTCACTACCAGAACAAGCACTAATAAATAATGTAAATAATAAAAGATAAAAATAATTTAGATTTGTTTTCATATAATAAGATTTAAACCGCACACTAAATTAGTATGCGGTTAATTAGATTAAATTATGCAGTTACATCAATATGTGTTTCATATTCTTTAGTGTTACCGTCTTCATCTTCTACAGTAAACATAATATGATACTCTCCTGCTGGTGCAGTTGCTGGTATATCAATGTGCTCATGGAATTCTACTGAATTTTTATCATGGTAACCCTCTGTATATTCTTTTTCAAAATCCCATTCTACTTCTCCGTCTCCTACTGCAAGATCATGCGCATGAATGTCTACAGAAATACTGTGGATTCCGTTTACAGCATCAATCATAAATTCTGCGTGTAAAAGTCTACAGTAAATACTAAAAGTGGATAGAAAATTAAACTAAAGAAGGTGGTGGTCTCGAAAGGAGTTTTCTTAGTTTTGTGTTTTTAGAAAGCGAAAAATTGTAATTATTCGCTATCTTTTTATAAACAATAAATATTGATGTACTTACCTCAAAATCAATTGAATTTGGTACAAGTGTAGGTGTTAAATTATGATCTATAGAACTGTCGCAAATAGCACAATATATTGCATCGTCACTCTCATCAGAATGCGTTAAACTATGTATACCAGCCATTTTCATAGAAAGAAAAAGCGCTAGTAATAGATAGCTAATGCTATTTTTTACAATACTTAGTTTCATTATTTGTATAAACTGAAACCTCTAAAATTATTCAGAGATTTTCATTTCTAATTTGTTTTAAATCTTAATAATTTCCAATTTATATAATGCGCATAAGAAACAATAAAAGCTCCAGCAACGGTATTTACTATTTCAAATATTTCTGACAGATTTAATCTTCCAAATGCAATTAATAAAAAACCTAATAAAGCAATTATAAGTGGTTTGCTATTTTTATGAATCTTTTTATAGCTGGGTAATAAAGAAATTATGACAAAAATAAGACCGAGACTAATAAATGCCCATTCAATAAATTTATTTCCTAGAAAATGTAAACTACTTAAAGATGAAAATGAAAGTAATAAAGGTATTGTTGCACAGTGCACAGCACAAATTAAAGAGCTAAATAGAGCTACAATATCTATAGAGTTGTTATTAATTTTCATTTTTTTAAATTCCCGTTAAACAAAGTAAATTAGTAAAACCTTTTTATTAAAGCAATGTTGTCGCGTTAACAAGGTTGCAAACATATTATATTTTTTATAATATTGCAATAGAATCGCAATAATTATTGCAAATACATCGCATTAACATGAAAAGAAGAAGTACACCTACTAAACAAGCTGTTTTAGAAGTAATTACAAAAACAGGTAAAGCGATGAGTCAAGATGCAATTGAGAAAAAAATTGATATTGACATCAACAGAGCAACTATTTATCGCGTTTTAAATCGTTTTTGCGATGACGGTGTGCTACATAAAGTAGTCGCAGAAGATGGTAAACAGTATTTTGCATTGTGTAAAGAGTGTGATTCTGAAAAAAAAGAAGTACATCATTTTCATTTTAGATGTGTAAACTGTGAAACTATAGAGTGTTTACCAGATGAAGTAAACTTTACTATACCAAAAGATTACCAATTGCAAAATGCAAATTGCGTTTTAACAGGTATTTGTAAAGAATGTGCGTAAAATTAAAAGTTTATAATAACATAAAAAAGCCTCATTATTTTTAAGAATAATGAGGTTTTTTAAATTTATCAGAAAAATAATTTAGTTATTTTTTTTCAAGTAAAACAATATCAAATTCAGATTCTAATTTAACTAACCCTTGTTTTACTATCGAAGATTTTTTTGAATAAAAATCATGAAGAATATCTCCATTTTCAAAAACAGATTTTACATTTATTACTTTTTTTCCTTTAGGTAAATTAATTCCGGCAATAATTTTATCATCATTTCTAATTCTAGAAAAAATCAAACCGTTTTCATCACTAATTAAATGATGTCTTCCTGCTCCTACTGCCATATGATTTGCTCTAAATTGACCTAATTTTTGCCAATGCGTCATAATTTTTTGAGTCTCTGCATCCTGCTCAATATCATTCCAATTCATAAAAGAACGTAAAGTTGCATCACCAACGGCTCCTTCTATAGTTAAATCTCTTGCAGACTCGTCTCCGTAGTATACTTGTGAAGTTCCGGGAGTTAGTATTAACATTGTTGCCGTTTTATAAGGCTGTTTTCTTTCTTTATCAAAAGGTTGCCCATCATCGTGAGAGGTTAAGTAATTTAAAATTCCGTAATCTTTTAATCCATTATTTAAAATTGAATCATATTTACTAAAAACATCTTTAGCTGCCATTTGTTTCGCATTCCATTTAATTTCAAAATTTATCAAACTATTAAAAGCTTTGTTAAAATAGTTTACTTTTTTATCACCAAAATTAAATGCCTTTTCTGCCGAAATACCATAATTATAAACTTCTCCTACCAAATAGAAATTACTATCATCTAACACTTTTTCTGCATTATTTTTTTTAAATTCTTCGAAAGCAAAATCACATTCTTTTTTAAATTCTTGCCAAACAAATTCTTCCGTATGCTTTACTGTATCAACTCTATAACCATCAATTCCAAATTCCGTTATATAATCTGTTAACCATTTCATGATATAAAAACGTGGCACTCTTGGATGTCCTGTTCTTTCAAAAAATTCGTCAAGTTCTTTTAATTCTTGTTCATACCTTCCTTCTGCTTTCCATTTTGCTACCAATTGTGGTGGCAACTCTACATGCTCATTGCTTTCCGTTCTAATATCTGGTAAATTTTTAACTAAAGTACAAGTAATAGTGTTTTCGTAATTATTATATTGACATTGTGGATCTGTTCTAACCCAATCTGATGGCCAAACTGAATCTTTATCTGTAACCGGACCTGTATGGTTAATTACAGCGTCTAATAATATTCTAATTCCGTTTTTATGAGCAACTGCCACCAATTCTTTCAAATCTTCTCTGGTTCCGTAGTTAGGGTCTATTTTAGTCCAATCTTTTGCCCAATAGCCATGAAAACCATAAGAAACTCCTGTACCTTCATCTGTCGCTCCGTGAATTTGCTCTACAATAGGAGTCATCCAAATAGCATTGATTCCTAAATTTGTAAAATAACCTTCTTTAATTTTATTTGTAATCCCTTTGATATCTCCTCCTTTAAAACCTCTTAAGGTTCCTGTTTCTTTAGTTCTATCAAAATTGATATCATTTTCTAAATTCCCGTTATTAAAACGATCTGTTAAAAGAAAATAAATATTTGCTCCTTCCCAAGTAAACTCTTTTGTTTGCTTATCAGCAATTTTATTGTTTTCCGCTTTTTTTTGACTACAGCTGATTGTTGCTGCTATTAAAAATAAAAATAATAGTTTTTTCATGCTAATTATTATTGAAGTTTCAAAATATAAGATTCTAATGGACTAATTTGTAAATTTATAGTACCACTACCCTCTTTAACCTTTAAACCAAAAGATTTTTCTAAGTATAATTGGTCTTTTACCACATAATCTCCGTCTTTTAAATTCCACTTTTTTATGATGTTTGCCGGAACTTTTAAATTGAACTCAAATTCTTTTTGATCATTAAAATTAGAAACAATTATCAATTTTTCTTTTTCAGACCAACGCACAAAAGACAATATTTTAGAAGAATAGTTAGCCGTATTGTCTCTGTTGTATTTATGGATATCTTTATAATTCCCCATTAAAGCATCACTTTTAATGGTGAAATTTAACAATCGCTTGTAAAAATCTCTTAAAGCCAATTCTTGCTTTGTAGATTTACCGCCATCAAATTGTTTATTATTTACCCACCTTTGTAAAGATGGCACACCAACATAATCAAAAATAGAAGTTCTAGACGGTGTTCCAAATCCTGCATTTTCAGAACCATCTTCGCCAAATTCTTGACCAAAATAAACCATAGTTGGTGCAGTAGAAATAGTTATAGAAACTACCATTGCTGGTTTTCCTTTTTCTGCACTACCAGCAAATTCTGGACTTGCAATTCTTTGTTCGTCATGATTTTCTAAGAAATGTAACATATGATGTTCTATATCTTTCAATTCTTCTTGAATTGGCGGAATGTTATCTGTTAAACCATGACCTTGCATTACATGTTTTATAGTATCATACAACTGTACTTTGTCATATAAATAATCCATTTTTCCTTTTTTAATGTAATCTCTATACATTTTTGGATTGTATACTTCTGCCAATAAAAAAGCATTTGGATTTTTCATTTTAATTGCAGAATTCATATAACTCCAAAATTCTACAGGTACCATTTCTGCCATATCATATCTAAAACCATCAACACCTTTTACAGTCCAATACAAAGCAATATCTCTAAATTTTACCCACGAATTTGGTACTTTTTTATCTTGCCAAAACTTAAAATGTTTTTTGTAATCTTCATTATCAAAATCTTGTGGCAATTCGTCAAACTCTTTTTTTCCTTCTGGCGAAATACCGTAATTTACCTTAACAGTTTCATACCAATCATAAAAACTAGGTTTTACAGATTTAGATCCATTTCCTGTCCATTTTGCTGGATATTCTTCAAATTTTTGATCAGACAAAACATTTTTTTCTCCTCCTAAAGGTTTATAACCATTTAAAAAATCTGGAACTTCAAATGCTTTATTTGGTGTGTAATAAAAATTATTATCGACATGATATACTAAAGAAGTATCATCATCTGCACCAAAATCTTTTGTTCCTTTTGGGTTAGTTAAACTTTGATAGTTTCTAGCAACATGATTAGGTACAATATCTATAATAACTTTTAAACCATTTTTATGTGAACGATCAATTAAGGCTTCAAATTCTTCTAATCGATTTGCTACATTTTCTGCTAAATCTGGATTTACATTATAATAATCTTTTACAGCATAAGGAGAACCTGCTCTACCTTTTACTACATCTGGATCGTCATTAGAAATACCGAATGCTGTGTAATCACGAATAACATCATGATGCGGCACGCCTGTGTACCAAATATGTGTAATGCCTAAATCTTTAATTTCTTTTAATGCCTTATCTGTAAAATCGTTAAACTTACCTACACCATTTTCTTCTATGGTTCCCCAAGGTTTATTCGTTGTATTTGTGTTACCAAACAATCTTGTAAACACCTGATAAACAACTACCTTTTTTTTACTCGACACAGATTTTTCTTTTATTTCTGATTTCTTTTCTAATGTACAACCTAAAGTTATAATCAAAATTAAAGTTACTAAAGCGCTATTAATTCCCTTCATTATTTTTATTTATTTTAATGAAATTTTTATTTCTAATTCTTTATCAGTAATCCATGTCAAAGGAATCGAAAGTGTATTACTATCCATAGCAACTCTTTTTCTTTTTCCGTTTACTTTGATTTTTTTAGGATTGGAATTGATATTATGAATAATTAATTGGATTTCTTTTTTCTTCGGATTCCAATTTTTACCTAAAACAGCATCAAACTCTATTTCTAAATATTTCTTTGAAAAGGCAGCGTCAAATTCTAAAATTTCATAAGCGCCTTTTTCAAAAGAATTAGCAGTTTCACCATCATCATTATAAAAAGTTCTTTTTGTTGCTTGCTTTTCTTTATTAAAGTAGTAATGAACTTGCAATTTATCCGAATTATAATTATCTGTACTTTGCACAACATCAGACATTAAAATAAATGCGCCTTCTCTTACATAAGTAGGTATTGAATTCTCTTTTACATTAACCTTTTTAAATTGCCCGCCTTCTACTTTTTCATTTGTATAAAAATCTATCCAATTGGCAGTTTTAGGAAAAAATACTTGTTTTGTTATCACAGAATCTTTTAAAATTGGTGTAATTAAAAAATCTTTTCCCCACAAATAAGTAGATGAATTTGTAATTAATTCAGGCGTATCTTCTTCAAAGAATACAGGGCGCATTAACGGTGTTCCTTTTTGATTATTTTGAAAAGCTAAATTGTAGTTATAAGGCAATAATTTATAACGCAATTCAATAGATTCTTTTGCTAACTGCATTGTTTCTTTGGTTCTAAAAACAGGTTCGCTAGCAACTTCTTCTTGAGCATGTGGTCTAAATATTGGCTGAAAAACACCATATTGCAACCAACGTGTATATAAATTATCGTCTAAATTTGCTCCGGCAAAACCACCTAAATCAGAATGCATATATCCAAAACCTTGCATTCCCATTTGCAATGCAATTTCTGGTTGACTTTGCAATCCGCCCCAAGTTCTATTTACATCACCAGACCAAGGTATCATACCAAAACGTTGCGAACCAGCAGCACCGGCACGCATTAAAATAAACGGTCTTTCGTTTGGATACTCTTTCTGATAACCTTCAAAAATTAATTTAGCCCAATCATGACCGTAAATATTATGAATTTCATCTGCTTTTTTTGTGCCAAAATTCACCCAATACGGTAACACTTCTGGTTCACCTAAATCTCCCCAAAGTCCTTTTACACCAATATTTAATAAGTCTTTATAAATATTCCAAAACCAATCTTTTCCTACTTTTTTATAAATATTTACAATACCAGTGTTTCCAAAGTAAAAATCATATTTAGCTGGCTTTTGTAAAGAATCTGTGGCTAAAACTCCTTTCTCTGCAGCTTCTTTCCATTTAGAAGAATTTGATAAAATAAAAGGCTCTGTAATTAATACAGTTTTAACTCCTTTATTTTTCAATCTAGAAATCATTCCTTTCATATCAGGAAAAGAATCTTTATCTACTTCTAAATTACCCATTGTGCCTTGAATTGTTTTACCAAACCAATACAAATCTAAAATAACAGCATCTACAGGAATCTCTTCTTCTTGAAATTTAGCAATTGTTTTTTCTGTTTCTTGCTGTGAATGATAACCAAACCTGCTAGAAAAATTTCCTAAAACCCATCTTGCAGGTAAGGGTTGTTTACCTGTTAACTGTGTATAATTTTCTATTAAATTTTCCCAAGAATCACCAACAACAACTTGGTATGTTTTACGACCAGAAATAGTTTCATAAGTTAAAGAATTATCTTTTTTACTATCTAAATCTAAATATCCAATTGGTGCATTGTCAAAATGAATCATGTATTTCTTAGATGAAATTACCAACGGCAAAGTAAAATTCATTAGTGATGCTTTTGTTTCATAACCATATTGCGCTCTGTTGTATAAAGCCAATCGATTACCTCTTCTATTCATACCTAAAGCTCTAGAACCTCCACCAAATAAAATTTCGTCTTTTGATAAATTAAATTCAATTTTTTCTGTAAAATCATATACTATATTTCCTTTTACATTTTCTAAAGGAACATGTTTAGACTTATAATATCCTTGTTTTTCTGATGTAACAACTTCACCGTTAAATCGATATTCAATTTGAAAAGGTTTGTGATTGATGTGTACAGAAATTCCGTTTGTATTAAAAATACTTTTATCATTAGTAATTAAAGGTGTTACAGTAACATTTTTAGGTTCCAAAATAACTGCGTGAGATTTTTTTGTGTAAACTTCTCCTTTAGGAATAAATGAAGTTTCTACAATTTTATCAGAATAAAATTCTATAAAATAACTCCCATCATTTACATGAACCTCTAATTTATTTTTAGAATGATCAACATTTTGAAAAATTCTACTAGAATTTTGACAAAATGAAGAAATTGATAAAAAAAGTAATAAAATAAATAGCTTAAGTGTTTTCATATTTTTTTAAACAACTAAATTATAATGAGAGTATTTATTATTTTTTCAACAGAAAAGTTAACGGAATGTCAATTCTATTTTGCCATGAAACTTCGGAATGGTCAGTTCCTTCGAAAAATACATTTCTATAATTTGTTTCTGTATAACCATTTTTCGTGAAAATAGTATCTACTTTGGGCGCATATTGTGGATAATACTGATCTAAAGTTTTATTACCATAATCAAAATATATTTTATGTGTTTTTGCATCTGGAACGTTTTTTTCTAAGTAAGAAAAAATGGCATTTGGTAGCGGATTACTTTCGTTTGGCAAACCACCAACCCAATGTGTAGAAATACATGCAGCACCTTCAAAAATAGCTGGATATTGAGTAATTGCATACATAGACATTAAACCGCCCATAGAAGAACCCGCTACAAAAGTATTTTCTTTATTTGTATAAACAGCATAAGTTGCGTCTATGTATGGTTTTAAATCTTTTACTAGAAATTGCAAATATTCGTCTCCTGTTAAATCTTTCAAATCAACAGCACTATTCGAGAAACTTTTTAAAGTTTCTAACTCTTCTGCAGATAAAAAATTCATAGCTTTTTCTGGAAATAAATCTAGCCATCTTATTTTAGGAATGTTATGAATACCAACTACTATAAAATCTTTGGTAACACCTTCTTTCATTAATTTAGATGCAACTTCATCGATTTTCCATTCCTGCTTATTCCAAGTAGACGTTTCATCGAATAACATTTGACCATCGTGCATGTATAAAACTGCATATTTTTTTTCATCAGAATAATTTTCTGGCAACCAAACATCTACAGGTCTTGGTGTAATATGTTTTGTAGGAAAAGAATCAATACGGATTATTTTTCCTGCGGATAATTGCACAGATTTTAAAACTTCAGCATTAATCTTAGTTTTTTTAACCTCCTCTTTAACTATTTCTTGTTTTGTTTGTTTGCAAGAAAATAAGATGATAAGAGAGAATAATAATGATAAATATTTCATGTTTATATATTTTTTGAATTGTTATCCATACAATTTGATGGTTAAATCGAAATTTATAAAAGTAACACTAATAAAAGTTGAGTTATAATTTTGTAGTTAAAATCGTACTTCCTTTTTCTGATAGTTCTATAACATCATTCCATATAAAACTTTCTCCGGTAATTAAGTTTTTAAACTTCTTGCCTTTTAAACCAACTTCTTTAAATCGATTTAAATCTAACGAAATTGAAGTTTTATTTTTATTAATAATATGAACAACTACCTCATCATTATAATTTCGGAATAAAAAATAAGTTCCTTTATATGGTGCAAAATGTAAAGTTTTACCCTGTTTAATGGCATCACTATTTTTACGATAATTTAAAATTGTAGCTACAAAATCTTGCATCGATTTTTGCTCTTCTGATAAACCTTCTCTTGTAAAAGCATTTATTACATCGTCTTTAAAACCTCCAGGAAAATCGGTTCTTATCAAACCATGGTCTCCAGGCTTTGCAGTATCATTCATTAAAATTTCTGTACCGTAATATATTTGAGGAATTCTAGGCAACATCAAAATATAACTTAATGCCATTTTTGCTTTTACAGCGTCTTCCTGCACTTCAGTAAACAACCTACTTTTATCATGATTATCTAAAAAAACCATAATATCTTTTGGTGAAGCATAATAAAAATCATTTGCCAAACCTTCGTATAATTTTACCAAACCTTTGTCCCAAGATTCTTCCTCATTAATACCTTCAATAATGGCTTTTTGCATTGGAAAATCCATCGTAGATTTTAAATTAGACTCATAACCATCTTTGTTTTTTGCGCCTTTTTGCCAATAACCTACCAATAAAGGATTGTAACTCCATTCTTCTCCTACAATAGAAAAATTAGGATATTCATGCATAATTGCACCAGCCCAATCAGACATAAAATCTTTGTCTGGATAAGGATAAGTGTCTTGTCTAATTCCGCCTAAACCTAACGTTTCAATCCACCAAATACTATTCTGAATAATATATTTTGCTAAATACGGATTCCTCTGATTTAAATCTGGCATTGTCGATACAAACCAACCTTCGTTATTTCCTTTTCTATCACTTTCTGAAGCATAAGAATCTTGATTTGTAGTTCTTCTATGATTAGAATTTATGTTGGTTTTATTATTCCAGTTTTCTATGTTTTCTTCATAATTCTTTTGATTATTTACCCAATCTTCAAAAGGTAAATCTTTCATCCACCAATGTTCTAAACCGCAATGATTTGCAACCTGATCCATTATCAATTTCATGCCTCTTTTTCTTAATTCATCTGCTAATTTTTTATAGTCAGATAAATTACCAAAACGAGGATCTACTTTATAATAATCTGTAATTGCATATCCGTGGTAAGAACCATTGTACATGTTATTCTCTAACACCGGTGTTGGCCAAACCGAAGTAAAACCAAGGTTTTCTATATAATCTAAATGATTTGTTATTCCTTGTATATCACCACCATGACGCTTATAACCATGCGATCTATCAATTGTAGTTTCATGTAAATTTTTGTTGATATCATTAGATGCATCTGCATTTGCAAAACGATCTGGAGTAATTAAATAAATAGCATCAGAATTATTAAAACCTATAAAATCTTCTGCAGCTTTTACTCGAGATTTCAACTCGTAAGTATGTATTTTTTTAGAACCGTTTTCGAATTTAAAAACAATGTCAAATTTACCTGGTTTTGTGTTTTTATCAATATCTAAATCAATAAAAAGGTAATTTTTACTTTTTGCTTTGTTTACTTTCTTAATTGTAACGCCTGCGTAAGAAATTGTTGGTGTAGCATTGCCAATACTTTCTTCTTTTACTAATAATTGTAGTGATGTATTTTTAAAATCTACAAACCAATTGGGTGGTTCTACTCTTTCTAAAAAAGTATTAGAAATAGAAACCTCAGAAACATTTTTAGAGGATTCTGATGTATTACAAGATTGTAAAGCAACTAAAATTGCAACTAAAAAAATGTTTCTGATAAGTTTCATGAACTACTAATTTAAACTGTTAATAAGCTGTTAGGAGATACAACAACTTTTTCTCCGTTTACTAAAATGTTTATTTCTTGTTTTCCGTTTAACTCAAAACTTGTTCCGTTTTGAGAAACGTTAACTGTAATTACTTGATTTCTAAAATTTACTTTAAAAGAGTAAGATTTCCAGCCATCTGGTATTCTTGGTGTAAAAGAAAGTGTATTATTTACAATTCTCATACCTCCAAAACCTTCTACAATACTCATCCAAGTTCCTGCCATAGAAGTAATGTGTAAACCTTCTTCTACTTCATGATTATAATCATCTAAATCTAATCTAGAAGTTCTTAAGTAAAATTCGTAAGCTTGCTCCATTCTACCTAATTTTGCAGCCTGAATACTGTGTACACAAGGCGATAAAGAACTTTCATGAACCGTAAATGGCTCGTAAAAATCGAAATGACGCTCTAATTCTTCCGTAGAAAATTGATCTTCGAACATATAAAAACCTTGTAAAGTATCGGCTTGCTTTATGTACGGAGAACGTAAAATTCTATCCCAACTCCATTTTTGGTTAATTGGTCTTTGACTTTTATCTAAATCTGCAACAGTAATTAATTCTTTATCTAAGAATCCATCTTGTTGCAAGTAAACATTATGCTTTTCTGAAAAAGGAAAATACATGTTGTCTGCAACATTTTTCCAAGAAGCTAATTCTTCTTCCGTAAAGTTTACTTTTTCTTTAATTCTGATATAATCTGAAATATGATCATTTTTAACAATATCAATATTTTCTAAAGCATATTCAATACACCATTTTGCAATATAATTTGTATAAAAATTATTGTTGATGTTATTTTCATATTCATTAGGACCCGTTACACCTAACATTACAAACTTTTCTTTATCTGCAGAAAAGTTTACTCTTTGATGCCAAAAACGTGCAATTCCTATTAAAACTTCCAATCCTTTTTCTGGAATGTAAGAGTAATCTTCTGTAAAACGGAAGTAATTAAAAATAGCAAATGCAATGGCACCATTTCTATGAATTTCTTCGAAGGTAATTTCCCATTCATTATGGCATTCTTCTCCGTTCATTGTTACCATTGGATACAGTGCTGCTCCGTTTTTAAAACCTAATTTAGCTGCATTTTCAATAGCTTTTTCTAAATGCTCGTATCTGTATTCTAGCAAAGTTCTTGCTACAGATTGATCTTTAGTTGCCATGTAAAAAGGAATACAATATGCTTCGGTATCCCAATACGTACTTCCACCATATTTTTCTCCAGTAAATCCTTTAGGTCCAATATTTAAAGAAGCGTCTGTACCTAAATACGTTTGGTTTAATTGAAAAATATTAAAACGGATTCCTTGTTGTGCCTTTACATCACCTTCAATCGTAATATCAGACATTTTCCAGATTTGTGCCCAAGACTGAATTTGCATTTCTAACAATGCATCAAAACCAAAACTTACGGCTTTATCTAGTGCTTCTTTAGCGGCACTTAATAAAGCTTCTTTTTTATGATTTCTGTCTACAACATAACCACCAAATTTATGAATTGTATACGTTTCATTCTGTTTTACCTCTTGTGTATAGCTACAAGAAGCTGTTTTATCTGTTTTTGCATTTTCACAATCTGCAGAAACTTCATTACCATTTATAAACAAACGAGACTGCATAAATGTGCATGTGTAAAAATGCGTTTTCATGGTTCTAGCCTCTATAAAAGACTGCTGATTATTTTGAGAAACTTTTAAAACATCCCAAAATTGATCATCCCAATTGGTATCTTCATTTGTAATACCTGCGTCTAAATAAGGTGTGTAGGTAATTTTTGCATCAGAATTTATTGGTGTTACATTGTAACTTATTACACCAACTTCATCTAACTCTAAACTTAAAAAACGTTTTGTGTCTACTTTTATTTTTACATCGTTTTGTAAAACAGCTTCAAAACTTCTAGACAACCAACCTTCTTTCATGTTAAGTTCTCTCTTAAATTTTGAAACTTCTTTACACGTGTGTAAATCTAATTTTTCGTTATTTACAAGTACATTTATACCAATCCAATTTGGAGCGTTTAAAACTTTTGCAAAATATTCTGGATATCCGTTTTTCCACCAACCAACTCTGGTTTTATCTGGATAGTAAACACCTGCAATATAACTACCTTGAAATGTACTACCTGTATATTGTTCTTCGAAGTTAGCTCTTTGTCCCATGGCACCATTACCAATACTAAACAAACTTTCTGAAGATTTTACCTTTTGAGCATCAAACCCTTCTTCTAGAATTGACCATTCATTTGGTTGTATATAATCTTGATTCATTTTTTTTTCTTTTAAGAGAAAAGAATAGAGAAAAAATAAAATTTTCTTATTTCTATCTTCTCCTTTCTTATTTTTCTAATAACTCTTTAATAAAATCGGTATTAATTTCTGTGAAGTCTACAAAATTAAATTGGGCTTCTGATAAGACTTTATCGTCTCCAATACCAATACTTACCATATTAGCTGCATTTGCAGCTTCTACACCAGCAACCGCGTCTTCAAAAACAACACAGTTTTCTGGCAAAACATTTAATTGTTTTGCAGCCAAAAGAAATACTTCTGGATCTGGTTTTGCTTTTGTAACATTGTTACCGTCTACAATTGTATCGAAATAATGTAATAAACCTACTTTTTCTAAAATTGGTTGTGCATTTTTACTTGCAGAACCTAAAGCAATCGGAACATTATTTTCTTTTAAAAATTGTAAAATCTTAGGTACATCTGGTAATATTTCTGATGCATCCATGTTTTTTATATACTCTAAATAATCTACATTTTTGTCGATCATCCAAGTATCAAACTCTTCTTTAGTTGCTTCTCTATTTCCTATTTCTAAAAGAATTTCTAAACAACGTTTTCTACTAACGCCTTTAAATAATTCGTTTTGTTCTTCAGTAAATTCAAAACCTAATTGATTAGCTAATTTTTTCCAAGCTAAGTAGTGATATTTGGCAGTGTCAACAATAACACCATCCAAATCGAAAATAAATCCTTTCTTATTCATTTTTTAATTGTTCTCTTGATATGTAATTGCATTTTTTTCTGTAATTAAAAAATTACTAAGTCCTGCAATAATTAAACTTAAACCTGCTACAATCATAGCATTAATAGTTTCTTCTCCTAATAAATTAGATACAAAGTTGATACCTCCTAAAGCTGCAATTATTTGTGGTATTACTATAAACATGTTAAAAATCCCCATAAATACTCCCATTTTGGTAGGATTTACAGCACTAGATAACATTGCGTAAGGCATAGATAAAATACTACCCCATGCAAAACCGATAAGAATAAATGAAATTGCTAAATATTCTGGTGAAGGAATAAAATACATTAGAATAAAACCTAATCCTCCTAGTATAAGAGAACCCATATGTATGTACTTTCTGTTGATTCTTCTTTTTCTTGTGTATAATACAAGAATTAAAGCAAAAGCCATAGAAGATAAACCGTAAATACCCATGTAAGAACCTACTTCGTTAGAAGATTTTTGAAAAGCAGTATTTTCAACATCAAAAGCAGCTTTTTGTGCTGGATTAGACATTACGTACTCTTTTTCTACAGGAGCAGGTGTTTTAAAAACATGTTCTGTTAATGCAGGGTTTGCCATAGACCACATAGTGAAAAAAGCAAACCAGCTAAAAAATTGAACTACACCTAACTTTTTCATAATCGTAGGCATGTTTCCAATATTTTCTAAAATATCTGCAACAAATCTATTCTTTTGCGCCTTTTCTTCCTCAAAAGCTTGCATGTCTTCTGGCGGATACTCTTTCGTAGTAAAAACAGTATATAAAATACTTAATAAAAATACTACTGCACCAATTGTAAAAGCAACTTTAACAGACATTGGCACAATACCAGAGGCTGCAGAATCGCTTACTCCAAATTGAGAAACCATCCAAGGCAAACTACTAGCAACCCAAGTACCAACACCAATAATAAGTGTTTGAATTACAAAACCATAAGATCTTTGAGAGCTTGGTAATTTGTCTGCAACTAAAGCTCTAAAAGGCTCCATAGAAATGTTAATAGAAGCATCTAAAATCCATAGAAAACCAGCTGCAACCCATAAAGTAGGTGAATGTGGCATTATAATTAACGCCAAAGAACTTAGAATAGCACCAATTAAAAAGTAAGGTCTTCTTCGACCCCACTTAGGACTCCAAGTTCTATCACTCATGTAACCAATAATTGGTTGCACAATTAAACCTGTTAACGGAGCTGCAACCCAGAGAATAGGAATATCCTCTATTTCTGCACCAAGTGTTTGAAATATTCGAGACATGAAACCACCTGTTAAGGCCATTCCAAATTGAATTCCAAGAAACCCAAAACTCATGTTCCAGATTTGCAAGAAACTTAATTTCTTTTTGTTCATTATCGTTATACTATAAAATTAATATTACGATAAGCATGTTAGACTTATCAATTATTATCATGTGTGGAATGTAATTTATTGATAAATCGTAATAATGCAACAAAAATAAGCTTAAATTATTAATTTGATAATAAAAACTTCACAAATCTACGACGACGGTTTCGTAGATTCTCTAAGCTTCAAATCGCTAGAAATTACAATAGTTTTAGGATTAAATTTTTCGCTTTCATTTTCTATTCTATTGATAAGCGCCTCTACTGCTTGCTTTCCCATTGTTAAGCCATGTTGAGCAATAGTAGTTATAGAAGGTGTAGAATATTCTGAAATTAAACCGTCTGTAAAACCGGTTACAGACAATTCTTCTGGTATACGAATACTCTTTTCTTTAGCAATTCTTATAGATTTTGCCGCATAAATTTCATTTACCGCAAAAATTGCATCAATATTATGATCAAATACTGGTCTTATTTGTTCTTTAACGTTTTGTTTCTCATCAATTTCAATAATCAAATCTTTATCAATAGGTATTTTTCTTTCTAAAAGTGCTTTTTCATATCCTTTTCTTCTTAATGTACCCACATTAACGTATTCTGGCGTGGTAAGAATAGCTACTTTTTTACAACCAGTATTTAAAAGATGCTTAGTTGCTTTGTAGCCTGCACCGAAATCATCAACTACAACTTTATCACATAAGATTTCATCTACTACCCTATCTAAAAGAACTAATGGTATTTCTTCTGATACTAGATCTTGAAAATGTTTAAAATCCTTATTTGCAAGGGTTTCGTTTGCTATTGATACAATTAAACCATCTACACTACCATTAGACAAGACCTTTAAGTTTTCGACTTCTTTAGTATGAGACTCATCAGAAAAACACACCATTATTCTATAACCTTTATCATGCGCACCTTCTTCTATACCTTTAATAATAGTAGAAAAAAAGTGATGTACTATTTTAGGGAGTATAACACCAATCAGTTTTGTTTTTTGATTTCTTAATTGTAGCGCTAAATTATTGGGCTTATAATTGTATAGATCTGCATAAGCTTGAATTTTTTCTTTTGTTTCTTTACTAATTTCGTGGCTGTCTTTTAACGCTTTAGAAACTGTTGAAGTAGAAACCCCTAATTCTTTAGCTATTGTTTTTATGGTAACTTTTTGCTTCATATTTTACAAAAATGCAATTTTTAATAGTCTTTTTTAATAATTTAATGATATTTTAAGTAAAGTTGTCAACACGAAACCGATTTCGTAACTTTTAAAATATTGTATTTGCGAATCTAACTTCTATATTTACAGAGTGGAATGTAAATTTATTGTTAATAACAAATTCAAAATATAGTTATTATTTAACAAATTATACATGAAAAACTTTAAATTATTGTTATTTGGTATTCTTTTAAGTACTTCATTTACAATGTTTGCTCAACAAACTGTAAAAGGTATCGTAAAAGAAAAAGCATCGGGTGATCCTTTACCGGGTGTAAGTGTAGTAGTAAAAGGTACTACTAAAGGAACAGAAACCGACTTTAACGGAAACTTTAGATTAGAAAAGGTAAATACAGGAGCTATTCTTGTTTTTAGATACTTAGGGTATGCCGATAAAGAAATTACTATTGGTACAGATGTAAACTTAACTGTAGAACTTACAGAATCTTCTGAACAATTAGATGAAATTATTGTTGTTGGTTATGGTACTACAACAATTAAAGATGCAACTGGCTCTGTAGAAGCTATTACTGCAAAAGAATTTACAAAAGGAAATATTGTTACACCAGAAAACTTATTAAATGGTAGAGTTGCCGGTGTAAACATTACAACAAGTGGTGCTCCTGGTTCTGGATCTGAAATTACCATTCGTGGTGGTTCTTCTTTAAGTGCATCAAACGCACCATTAATTGTTATTGATGGTTTACCAGTTACTAATAACGGTACTGCTGGTAGTAGAGGAATCCTTTCTAGCATTAACCCTGCAGACATCGAATCTTTTTCTGTACTTAAAGATGCTTCTGCAACTGCAATTTATGGTTCTAGAGCTTCTAACGGTGTTATTATTATTGTAACTAAAAAAGGAAAAAGTGTTTTCTCTTTAGATTATGATTATCAATACAGTGCTGGTGAGGTTTTAGATAGAATTAACGTATTTTCTGCAGACGAATTTAGAAACCTTGTAAACTCTCAACCAATTTCTGGTACAACTTTAGATACTAGTTTATTAGGTAATGCCAACACAAACTGGCAAGACGAAGTTTTACAAAACACAGTTTCTACACAGCACAACATTACTGCAAAAGGATCTCTTTTTAATAAAATACCAACTAGATTATCTGTTGGTTTTTCTGAACAACAAGGTGGAATTATTACATCAGAATTTGACAGAGCAAACGTTTCTTTAGCAATGAATCCTTCTTTCTTTGAAGATCATTTAAAGGTTTCTTTAAACTACAACAGAGCATTTACAAATAGTAGATTTGCTGCTGGTGGTATTGGTGCTGCTTTAAGATACGATCCAACGCAACCTGTAAGAGCTGCAGGACCTTACGGTGGTTTTTATCAACATTACACAGGCGGAAGTTCTGATTTTGTATTAGCTAATGGTGGTACAAACCCAGTTGCTAGCTTATTACAAAACAACAACACTGGTAAATCTTTTAGACAATACGGTAATTTAAATTTAGATTATAAATTCCATTTTTTACCAGAACTAAAATTTGTTGTAAACGTTGGTTTCGATAGAACAGAAGGAAGTTACATTTCTAACGGATCTGTTTTAGGACCAAGAAGTTTTAATACAGTAGTAGTTGGTAATAATTCTTACGGAAACCAAAATAGACATAACGAATTATTAGATTCTTACTTTAATTATACTAAAGAGTTTAAAAACGTAAAGGCAGATATTACTGCAGGTTATTCTTACCAAGAATTTACTGGAGACGGTTTTAACAGCGGTAACTTAAACGACCCTAACAGCAGTAGAGATACATACGTAAATACACCAGAAGTGTTAATTGGTTTTTTTGGTAGAGCAAACTTTACATTTTTAGAAAAGTATTTACTTACATTATCTTATAGAAGAGATGGTACTTCTAAATTTAGTTCAGAAAACAGATGGGGTAATTTCCCTGCGGTTGCAGCAGCTTGGAGAATTAGTGACGAAGATTTCTTAAAAGATTCTGATGTAGTTTCTAACTTAAAGTTAAGAGCAAGTTATGGTATTACTGGTCAGCAAGATATTAGCAACCCAGAAATTTACTTAACTACTTACCGTTTTGGTAATAGTAACTCGCAATTTTTATTTGATGGTAACGCTATTCAATCTACAATACCACAACCATTTAACCCAGATATTAAATGGGAAGAAACTACAACGTTAGAGTTTGGTTTAGATTATGGTTTATTTGACAATAAAGTTTCTGGTACATTAGGCGTTTTTCAAAAGAACTCAAACGATTTATTATTTGATACTCCTATTGCAGATGGTACAAACTTTACCAATAACATTACAAGAAACATTGGTGAATTACAAATACAAGGTGTAGAATTCTCTTTAAATTCTGATGTAATTAAAACTGATGACATTGATTGGAACTTAAACTTTAACGCAACTTATATCGATAGAGAAATTACTTCTATTCCGTTAGGTAGAGATTTAAATGTAGGTTCTATTGCTGGTGGTACTGGTGCTACTATTCAAGTGCAAAGAGAAGGTTTTGCTCCTAATTCATTTTACGTTTATAAACAATTATATGACGCAAACGGCGCTCCAATAGAAGGTGCTTATGCAGATTTAAACGGAGACGGAATTGTAAATGCAGATGATAGATACATTAAAGACAATGGTCTTGCAGATGTAACTTTAGGTTTTCAATCTAACTTTAACTACAAAAACTTCGATTTATCTTTTAATTTAAGAGCAAGTATTGGTAATTACGCTTACAATAACGTAAACTCTTCTACTGCACAGTATGCATTATTACAAGATCAGCAAGTTTTAGGTAACATACCTACTTCTGTATTAGATTATAATTTTAGAAATACAGCAGATGTAATTTCTTCTGATATTTATTTAGAAAACGCTTCTTTCTTAAGAATGGATAACATTACTTTCGGGTACACAATCAATCCATTAATCAAAAAGTTCTCTGGAAATAGCATTCGTTTATGGGCAGGTGTTCAAAATGTATTTACAGTTACAAATTACTCTGGTTTAGATCCAGAAATTTTTAACAACGGTATAGATAACCTAAACTTTCCAAGATCTAGAACTTTCTTGTTAGGAGCTAATATTAAATTTTAATCAAATTAATTATGAAAACAAATTTAACAACATATAAAGTAATGATGTTGGTAACGATATTTTTCGTTTCATTTACATCATGTACTAAAGATTTAGATATTACTCCTCAAGATGATCAAACATTATTAGGAGAAGACTTTTTCGCCAATGAAACTTCCTATAAAGAATTATTAGCTGGTGTTTATGCAAACTTATCTTTAACAGGTATTAATGGCCCAGAATCTTCTAACATTATTGGTTTAGATGCAGGTACAAGTCAGTTTGGTAGAACTTTATTATACTTACAAACTCTAGCTGCAGATCAAATAATTTGGTCTTATGAAAATGATGGTGGTGTTGCAGGGATTCAAAGAAATAACTGGACAGACCAAAACCCATTAATTTTAGGTATGTTTAGTAGAACACATGCAACAGTAGCATTTGCTAATAATTTTTTAAGAGAAACTACTTCAGAAAAATTAGATAGTAGAAATGTTTCTACTGATGTAAGAGCAGATATTGTTACCTACAGAGCAGAAGCAAGATTATTAAGAGCAATGTCTTACTACTACTTAATAGATTTATTTGGTCAAGCAAACTTTGTAACAGAAGAAGATCAAGTTAATTCTATACCAAAAGCAGCAAACAGAGCAGAACTTTTTACTTATGTAGAAGCAGAATTAAAAGCTATCGAAGCAGATTTATTAGATGCAAAAACAAACGAACATGGTAGAGCAGATAAAGCTGTAGCTGCAATGATTTTAGCTAAATTGTATTTAAATGCAGAAGTATATATTGGTGAAGCAAAATATGACGAATGTGTTGTAGAGCTTAACAAAATAATTAATGCTGGATATTCTTTAGCACCAGATTATTTATTAAACTTTACTGCAGACAATGATACCAATGCGGCAACTAATGAAATTATTTTTCCTTTAGTTTCAGACGGTACAATTGTTCAAAATTACGGACCAACAACTGTTTTGGTAAACGGTTCTGTAGGTAGTTTAGAGGCTAACGGCGCACCATTAGGTGTTGGCGCTGGTGGCTGGGGAGGCGCAATCAGATTAAGAAAACAATTTGTACAATTATTTGATGGTGGTGTTTTCTTGCAAGACACAAGAAATAACAT
Organism: Polaribacter sp. BM10; assembly: GCF_002005425.1. Taxonomy (GTDB): domain Bacteria; phylum Bacteroidota; class Bacteroidia; order Flavobacteriales; family Flavobacteriaceae; genus Polaribacter; species Polaribacter marinaquae. Next base: position 1,143,773 of record NZ_CP019704.1, read on the forward strand.
TATCTCTGGTTCTAGAAGCATCGATATTTTAGATATTTCTAATAAAGACCAAGGTTATGTAATCGAGAAATTTTCGAATGCAAAATCTACAGGAGGTTTTGGTTCAGATCAAACTTTTGTTGACACAGATTTTCCTTTATTTAGATTTGCAGATGTTTATTTAATGTATGCAGAAGCTCACTTAAGAGGTGCTACAAATACATCAGAAGTAAATGCTTTAACGTACATTAATAATTTAAGAATTAGAGCTAACAATCCACAGACAATTACTTCTGCTGAGTTAAATTTAGATTTTATCTTAGATGAAAGAGCAAGAGAATTGCACTTAGAAGCTCATAGAAGACAAGATTTAATTCGATTTGGTAAGTTTACTGGTGGTTCTTATAATTGGACATGGAAAGGTAATGGTACAAATGGTATTTCTTTACCAAGTCATTTAGACTTATACCCTATTCCTTCTGCAAGTTTAGCAACAAGTCCAAACTTACAACAAAACTTAGGTTACTAAAAACTAATACATTTTAAGAATGAAAAATATAAAAAGATTTTCAGTATTTGCAATCATTGGAATGCTACTATTAGCATTTAATGCTTGTGATGATAGTTCTGAATTATTCGAAATATCGACACCTACAGCTGCTAATTTATCAGAATTAAGTTTCTCTAAATTAGAACTAGATGATGTTAACACAAATAACCCTGCTTTAACCCTTAATTGGGATAAAGCAGATTACGGACAACAAGCTGCCGTAAATTATACTGTAGAGTTTTCTGCAGACGAAGAGTTTACCGCTCCGGCTATTGCTACTGTAGTTACTGGTTTAAACTCGGTAACTTTATCAGTAAACGAAGTTAATGCTGCTGCAGGAAATGCAGGTTTAAATCCTTTCGAATGGAAAGATTTATATGTTAGAGTAGTTTCTTCTTTAGGAACTCAAAATAGTGCAAAAACTCCGTCAAACACAATAACTTTAGAAGTATATCCTTTCTTTAATTACGTTTTTAACGATTTTTATATTGTAGGTGATGCAACTGCACCGGGTTGGAACAACAACAACAACAATCCTGCTTTATTTAGAGATGCTGATGATAGTAATACTTATTATTATACAGGTTTCTTTGCAGATAACGGACACTTTAAGGTTTTAGCTACTAAAGGTTTATGGACACCTCAATACGGTACAGATGATGGTTCTTCTGTTGGTGTAAACGATGGTACAGGTTCAGACCCAGAAAGATTTCCTACTGCAGGTGCTAGCGGAATTACAGCTGGTTTTTATACTTTTAAAATTAACTTTGCTAGTAACACTTTTTCTTTTGAACCTTTTGATGAAACAGGAATTACAAGTCCTGCAAGTTTATCTTTAAAAGGTACAAGTACTGCAAATGTAGCCTTAACTCCTTTAGATTTTGATGGACATATTTGGACTGCTTCAAACGTAAAATTAAACCCAGGAAATGTAGAATTTGTTACAGATGCTGGTGCTAAGTGGGGTAATACAACTTCTTTCTCTGGAACAGCTACTGTTGGCGGTGGTGCAATTCCGGTTGTTGTAGAAGATGAATATGATGTTTGGTTTAATGACTTAACAGGTCGTTATATCTTAATTCCTTTGAATTTATAATTTCAAAATAACTTATAACAGCGATATAATGAATACATATATAAAAAAAATAAGCTACTTATTTTTATCATTAACACTTATTTTAGGTGCTTGTGATGCAAATGAGAGCTTAACAGTAACAAGCCCAGAAGCTGAGTTTGTTTTAAAAACTCCTGGAATTAGCAATATTTTCTTAAATTTTGCTTTACCAGATAATCCTGCGTTCACAATTACTTGGAACGATGATATTAATACAGGCGCTACTTACAGCGTAGAAATGTCTTTAGATGCAGAGTTTAGTGCACCAGTTGTATTAGGTTCTACAGAAAATAAAAACTTTTCTATAACAGTTGCAGAACTTAACGACGTTTTAAGTGATGCTAACATTAAGTCTTATGAAGAAACAGGAGTTTATTTAAGATTAAATACAGGTTCTGAAGTTTCTAATACAATTTTATTTCAAGTATCTAAATTTGTAGTTACACCGCCTGCTTTTACAAGTCCTGATAATGGTTTAAGTGTAGTTATTACTGATACAAATCCAGATGATATTGCATTAACTTTAACATGGGAAGATCCAGAAATTACTGCTAATAGTACAGTAGATGTAACTTATAATGTAGAAATGGATTTAGCAGGAAATAACTTTGCTGCTGCAACATTAATTGGTACATCAGACACTAATACATTCGAAATTTCTCATGATAATTTAAATGATTTAGTAATTGCTGCTGGAGGAAAAGCAGATGAAGCAACAGATTTCGATTTTAGATTAATTGCAATTGCAAAAACGGCTGGTGGAGATTTAAATAGAACATCAGAATTAATTACGCTTTCGTTAACAGCATTTAAAGCAGCAATACCAGATAATTTATATATGGTTGGTGCACACAATGGATGGAACAATGCCGATGTAACACAACAATTTTACAACGATGGTAATGGTGTTTTCTCTAGAGTTCAAACTTTTTCTGCAAATGATGAGTTTAAAATGATTCCTGTTTCTGGTGACTGGGGTGGTGATTATGGTGAAGACCCTAACAATCCTGGTAAAATAGTACAAGAAGGAGAAAACAATATTAAAGTTGAAACTGCTGGAACTTATTTAGTAATTGTAGATTTTAATACTTTAAGCTATAAGCTATCTAACATCGATACTTTATTTATGGTTGGTGCACACAATGGATGGAACAATGCCGATGCTTCTCAACAATTTAACACATCAGGAAATGGAGTATTTACAAGAATGCAAACTTTTTCTGAAGGAGATGAATTTAAAATGATTCCTGTTTCTGGTGATTGGAGTGGTGATTACGGTGAAGATCCAAATAATCCTGGTAAAATTATTCAAGAAGGAGAAAACAATATTAAAGTTGCAGCCGCTGGTACATTTATGGTTACTGTAGACTTTAACGATTTATCGTTTAGTTTAGTAGAAGTACCTGTAAACTTATATTTAGTAGGTTCTCCTAATGGTTGGGATAATGCATCTGCACCTGCTTTTACAAAGTTAGAAGATGGTGTCTTTGAAATTACACAAACTTTAACCGCTACAGATGAGTTTAAATTTTTGCCAGTACAAGGTTCTTGGGATAATGACTGGGGAGAAAGCGGAACTTATGCAGGTATGCTAGTTAGAGATAATGAAAGTAACGTAAAATCTCCTGGAGACGGAACTTATAAAGTTACTGTAGATTATACAAAAGGAACTGTTACAGTTCAATAAAAAATAATACTATTTATAAAGGCTGTTCTTAATCGAATGGCCTTTATATTTTACAATTAACTCTATGAAAAAAATTACCTCTTTACTTTTATTATTATTCTCAATAATAAGTTTAGCACAACAACAAAATGTAAATTATGCTGTTTCGCCTATTTCTTTTGATACTACAGATGAAATAACAATTACTGTAAACAACATCAACCCTGCTGCTTGGGGTGTTACAGATGTATATTTATGGTCTTGGTCTTATGATTTAAATGATGCTAATGAAATGGATTCGCCTAACAATGGTAGTTGGACCAATTCAAGCGAAGCGCAAAAAATGACCAGAATAAACAATACAACATACGCTATTACCTTTACGCCTACAACTTTTTATAACAGAACAGAAATAGGACGAATTGGAATGTTAGTGAAAGCAAAAAATGGCGACGGAGATAAGAAAACTCAAGACAAAATTTTTGAAGTTGGTAAATTTCAGGTGACTTTAAATGCTCCTGTAGAAAAAAACTCAATTTTAAATTCTGGAGATCAGCTTTCTATTTCTGCAACTGCTGGATTAACTTCAAACTTTAATTTAAAAGCAAACGGTACTTCTATAGACCAACAATCTAATATTACAAATTATGACTTTTCTGCAACGGTTACAGAAAACACAGATTTTGTTTTAGAAACTACAAATAATGGTACAACAATTACAAACGAATTTTCTGCAATTGTAAAACCAACCGTTACAGAAGCTAGTTTACCTGCCGGATTAAAAGATGGTATCAATTTAAACCCTACAGATAACACAAAAGCAACATTAGTCTTTTATGCGCCTTTAAAAGAATTTATACATGTATTGGGCGATTTTAATAATTGGACTTTAAACAATAATTATTTATTAAAAAAAGATAGTTCTAAAGATCGATTCTGGATTGAATTAACAAATTTAACGCCTCAGCAAAATTACACTTATCAATATTTAGTTGATGGTGAATTAAGAGTTGCAGATCCTTATTCTACAACAATTTTATCAGAAAATAACGATACTTATATTGATAATGTTACATATCCCGATTTACCTGCTTATCCATCAGGAAAAACTACAAACGTTGTAACTTTATTAAGAACTGGTGATGCAGATTTTGTTTGGCAAACAACAAATTTCACAAAACCAAAGAAAACAGACTTAGTAATTTACGAATTATTAATTAGAGATTTTGATGCTTTACATAGTTTTGATGCTGTAAAAGCAAGATTAAATTATTTACAAGATTTGGGTGTAAATGCAATAGAGTTTATGCCTGTTAGTGAGTTTGACGGAAATGAATCTTGGGGTTATAATACTTCATTTCATATGGCATTAGACAAGTATTATGGTAACAAAAATTCTTTTAAATTATTAATTGATGAATGCCATAGAAGAGGAATTGCAGTAATTTTAGATGTTGTTTACAATCATGCTTCTGGTCAAAATCCGTATTACAGAATGTACAATACAGATAATGGTGGTTTTGGCGGACAAGCAGCTGCAAACAGTCCATTTTTTAACGCAACGGCAAAACATTCTTTTAGTGTTTTCAACGATTATAATCACAGCAAACAAGCTGTAAAAGATTATGTTAAAAGAACTACACAATATTGGATTGATGAATACAAAATTGATGGTTTTAGATGGGATTTAACAAAAGGTTTTACTCAAAACTGTACTGCTAATGATGAAACTTGTACAAGTAATTACCAACAAGATAGAGTTGATGTTTTAAAAGAATACGCAGATTATCAATGGGAAAAAGATCCAAACTTTTATATTATTTTCGAACATTTAGGTAAAAATGAAGAAGAAAAAGAATGGGTAAACTATAGATTAAATGAAGGAAAAGGAATTATGGTTTGGGGAAATCATAACGGAAATTATAGTGAAGGAACTTTAGGTTTTAATTCTAATGGAAAATCTGATATTTCTTGGGTTTCTTATAAAAAAAGAGGTTTTTCTGTACCAGCAAACGTAAGTTACATGGAAAGTCATGATGAAGAAAGATTGATGTATAAAAACCTTCAATTTGGTAATTCTAGCGGTAATTATAGTGTAAAAGATCTAGCAACTGCTCTTGACAGAGTTGAATTAGCTGGTGCTTTTTACTTTACAATACCAGGACCTAAAATGATTTGGCAATTTGGCGAATTAGGTTATGATATTTCTATCAACCAAAATGGTAGAGTTGGTAATAAACCAATTTTATGGAATTATTTTGATGTGGAAGATAGAAAGGATGTTTACAATACGTATTCTAAATTAATACAGTTAAAATTAAAATATGATATTTTTGAAACTTCTAACTTTACATTAGATGTTGCTAATTCTAATGGTTTAAAGAAAATTCAACTTACAGACACTTCTTCATCAGAAATGCAATATGTAACAATTATTGGTAATTTTGGAGTTACAACACAGAACATAATCCCTTCTTTTCAAACTTCAGGCACTTGGTATGATCTATTAAATGATAACGCTACAAAAACCGTTATAAACGTTAATAGCACAATTACCCTAGCACCAGGAGATTTTAAAGTGTATGGTAATATGCCAGCAGCTCTTTCTACAGAAGATGTTTTCTTAAATAATAAAATAGCTGCTTACCCAAACCCTACTTTTAATAATTTTAGAATTAATGCTGATACTAAAAAAGTAGAAATCTATAATTTACAAGGAAGAAAAGTAAAGCAATTTAAAGGTAATTTTAATTCAACATCAGAATTTTCTGTTGAAAATTTAAGTAAAGGAGTTTACTTTATTAAAGTTGATAATTTAGATTATTCTCTTAAAATCATAAAAAAATAACAACTTTTGCAAAAAAAAAGGTCTTCAAATATTTTGAATACCTTTTTTTTTTATAAAACTATTTCCTTTTTTGGTTTAAAGGAACTGGTTTTTCTATTTTATTTACAGGTGTACCATATAAATCATAATCACCCGCATCATGAATTTTTATATCAATAAACTCTCCTATTTTTATATAATGCTCTTTTGCATCAACAATAACATCATTATCAACGTCAGGCGAATCAAATTCTGTTCTTCCATAGAAATACTCACCGTCCTTTCTATCAAATAAACATCTAAACGTTTTTCCTATTTTTTGCTGATTTAATTCCCATGAAATTTGAGATTGAACTTCCATTATTTCATTTACTCTTTGAAACTTAACATCAGCAGGCACATCATCTTCTAAAACATAAGCACCTGTATTTTCTTCATGAGAATATTCAAAAGCACCTAAACGCTCAAAACGCATTTCTTCTACCCAATCTTTTAACTCTTGAAACATTTCTTCAGTTTCACCAGGATACCCAACAATTAAAGTTGTTCTTATTGCCATTTCTGGCACTGCTTCTCTAAATTTATGAATTAAAGCTGTTGTTTTTTCATGAGTTGTTCCTCTTTTCATCGATTTTAACAACTCTGTGTTTATGTGCTGTAACGGAATATCTAAATAATTACAAACTTTAGGTTCTCGTTTCATTACATCTAAAACATCCATCGGAAAACCAGTAGGAAATGCATAATGTAAACGAATCCACTCGATACCATCTACTTTTACCAAAGCTTCTAACAATTCTGCTAAAGCTCTTTTTTTATAGATATCTAAACCATAATAAGTTAAATCTTGTGCAATTAGCATAATTTCTTTAATTCCTTTTTCTGCTAATTTTGTTGCCTCTATAACAATATCTTCTATTGGTGTAGATTTATGTTTACCACGCATTAACGGAATCGCACAAAAAGAACATGGTCTATCGCAACCTTCTGCTATTTTTAAATAAGCATAATGTTTTGGTGTTGTTGTTAAACGTTCTCCAATAAGTTCATGCTTATAATCTGCTTCTAAAACTTTTAAAAGATTTGGTAAATCGTGTGTTCCAAAATATTGATCTACATTCGGAATTTCGTTTTCTAAATCTGGTTTATATCTTTCACTTAAACAACCAGAAACAAAAACTTTATCTACCTCACCTGCTTCTTTTCTTTTAGCATAATGCAAAATAGTATCAACACTTTCTTCTTTTGCTTTACCAATAAAACCACATGTGTTTATTACAACAATGTTTCCATCATCTTCCGGATCTTCATGAACAACATCTTTTCCGTTTGCTTTTAATTGTCCCATTAAAACTTCACTATCGTAAACGTTTTTAGAGCAACCTAAAGTAACAACATTTATCTTATTTTTTTTGATGGTTTTTGTACGCATATTTCTAGCTTTTAGCCTAAGTAATATTTACTTAAAACTTTAAATCTTATTTATAATTGTTTTATTTACTTAAAAATAAAAACGAGTGCAAAAATAGTACTTTTTAAATGATTGGTATTCTTTCTATTGATAGTTTTTAGGCATTTTTCTAACTTTTGTTAATTGTTCGAAAGCATAGCCAATTTCTAAAAGCTTTCTTTCTGAAAAAGGAATACCTATAAAGGTTAAACTTATTGGCTCACCGCTATCTTTATATCCCATAGGTACAGTAAGTGTTGGGTATTTTGCTACTGCTGCAATACCAGAATGATAATTGTTAATAGATAAGATTGCATCTAAATTTCTCTCTTTTAATGCATTTAAATATTTAATTCCTTCATTATTTAATTGCTTTTTAATTGTTGCTAATTCGCTTAAAGTTGTTTCATCTTTAACAATACCGTCAAATAACTGCTGCCCATAAGGCGCTCTAAGTAAACTATCTTTTAAATTAAAAATAGTAATATCTTTTACTGATTTATGCATTACGTTCTTATCGGCATTTGTAGATAAATATTTTGGTAAATCTATTTTCATATCAATGTTTAACAATGTTGTAAATCCATCAAAAGAAATTTCTGGCGGAGTAATTTCTTCAATTTCTACACCTACTTTTCTTAATTTATCAACAGTTAAAGCATATATCGAATCTGACAAAAGACCTTTAATTACACCTAATTTTTTTCCGTCTAAACTATTTTTAAATCCGTTCTGAAAATAATCTTCATCAATAGATTTAGATGCCGAGTCTAGTTTATCAAAACCTAACATAGCATTCATAAAAATAGCATTATCAATAACATTTTTTGTCATCGGACCAGGTGTATCTAAAGTACTAGAAATAGGCACAATACCTGTTCTACTTAAAACTCCAATAGTTGGTTTTAAACCCACCACAGAATTTAAACTAGATGGTGAAGTTATAGAACCCGCAGTTTCTGTTCCTACAGCTGCAACAGCAAAATTTGCTGCTACTGTAACACCACTTCCTGCAGAACTTCCTCCTGTTTCAAATTGACCTCTACCATAAGGATTCAAGGTTTGACCACCAACAGCAGAATAGCCTAAAGGGCAACCAGAGCAAAAGAAATAAGCCCATTCACTTAAATTTACTTTTCCTAAAATCAATGCTCCGTTTTCTTTTAGTTTACTTACGATAAATGCATCTTCTGTATTGTTATTTTCTGCCAAAGCAATTGCACCTGCAGTTGTAGGCATGCCTTTTGTATTGATATTATCTTTTAATAGAATTGGCATACCAAAAATAGAGAAATCAGAAATAGACGTTTTACTTTGATCTTTTTCTCTTGCTTCTTTTAATACATTAGGATTAAGACTAATAATGCTATTTAATGATTTTGTAGAATCACTTTCAAACTTTCTAATTCTATATAAATAGAAGAGAGTTAACTTTTCATAAGAAAGTTTACCGCTTTTTATGTTTTGCTGTATCGTTGGTATGTCTTTCTCTAAAATTAACGGTTTTAAACTATTATATTCTTCATTAGAAAAAGTAGATAAATCATTTTCAAAGGGTTTAAAAACTGTGTTCATATCTAAATATTTAGACTGAAACAATTTAAATTGCATTCTTTTATTTTTATGATTTTGCTGCTCTTTTAATGCACCTAGTTCATCATATTTTTTAAAAATTACATTAGGTTGTTTTTCTGCTTTCTTGTCACATGCAGATAAAAAAAGACCGATTGATAAAATAAATAGTAGTTTTTTCATAAATTAAGCTATATTTTCAAATATACAATTTTAAACCATTTTAATAATTAACAGTCTTAAAAACAAAGTTTTTACATGAAGTATCTTATTTGTTTTTTTACAACTCTAATACTTTTTTCTTGTAGTATAGAAAATAAAATTGAAGAAAATCTAGAAAACCTAAATCTAGAAACTTATTTTCCTGATAATAATACTGATAATTGGGATGCTATTTCTTTAAATGAACTTAATTGGAATGAAGCTGAGCTACAACCACTACTAAATTATTTAGACGAAAAAAACACCAAAGGTTTTATAATTCTATATGATGGTAGAATTGTAGTAGAAAATTATTTTAACAACCATACTGCTAGCACTAATTGGTATTGGGCAAGTGCTGGCAAAACACTTACTGCGACTGTTGCAGGAATCGCAAATGACAATAATCTTATAAGTTTAGATGAGAAAGTTAGTACCTATCTAAATCAAAATTGGACAAGCATACCTATTGATAAAGAAAACTTGATTTCTTGTGAAAATTTATTAAATATGACCTCTGGTTTAGATGATAGTTTAGGTGATTCTATTTCTGCTGACAACTTAAAATATATTGCTGATGCTAATAATCGTTGGGCATATCATAATGTATATTTGAAGATGCAAGATGTTATCGCTAGTGCAAGTAAGACTACCTTTAAAAGTTATTTTGAAAACAATTTAAAAAATAAAATTGGTATGTCTGGTAGTTGGATAAAACTAAATAACTTAAATATTTATTGGAGTACTACAAGAAGTATGGCTCGTTTTGGATTATTAATTCAGAATAAAGGTAAATGGAATGATACACAAATTGTTTCTGAAGATTTTATTAGAAAAGCAACGAGTACATCACAAAACATAAATAAATCTTACGGATATTTATGGTGGTTAAATGGTAAAACTAGTTACCAACTGCCACAAAGTCAATTTCAGTTTAGTGGTTCTTTAATTCCAAATGCACCAAATGATTTATTTTGTGCACTCGGTAAAAATGATCAAAAAATATATATTATACCAAGTAAAAAGCTTGTTATTGTTAGAATGGGTGCATCAGCAGATGCTTCTAATTTTGCGCTTTCTAATTTTGATAATAACTTATGGGAGAGAATAAACGCGCTTATAAATTAATAAAAAAACAAAAAAGTCTCTAAAATTAGAGACTTTTTGATATAATTTAAAATGTAATTTTCTATTTGAAAAAAGAATCTACAAACTCATGTTTGTTAAAAACCTGTAAATCATCAATTCCCTCTCCTACTCCGATATACTTTACAGGAATTTTAAACTGATCTGAAATACCAATAACAACTCCTCCTTTTGCTGTTCCGTCTAACTTTGTTACAGCTAAAGAAGTTACCTCTGTCGCTTTTGTAAATTGTTTTGCTTGTTCAAATGCATTTTGACCTGTAGAACCGTCTAATACCAGTAAAACATCATGTGGTGCATCTGCAACAACCTTTTGCATTACTCTTTTTATTTTAGTTAACTCATTCATTAAATTAACTTTATTATGTAAACGACCTGCAGTATCTATAATTACAACATCGGCACCTTGCTTTACTGCAGATGTTAATGTATCAAAAGCTACAGAAGCAGGGTCAGATCCCATTTCTTGCCTTATAATTGGCACATCTGTTCTATCTGCCCAAACTTGTAATTGATCTATTGCAGCTGCTCTAAAAGTATCTGCTGCACCTAATACAACTTTTAAACCTTGTTTTTTAAATTGAGATGCCAATTTACCAATTGTAGTAGTTTTACCAACACCATTTACACCAACAACCATTAATACATAAGGCATTTTATTACCATTTGCATCATTTGGTATTTCTGGTATTTTAAATTCTGTTTCGTTACCTAAATTTGTTTCTGATAATAAACCAGCAATTTCTTCTCTTAGAATTTTATTTAATTCTTCTGTACCAACGTATTTATCTTTAGCAACCCTAGCTTCTATACGCTCTATAATTTTTAACGTAGTATTTACACCAACATCAGAAGCAACTAATACCTCTTCTAAATTATCTAAAACATCATCATCTACTTTAGATTTACCGGCTACAGCTTTAGAAAGTTTATCAAAAAAATTAGTTTTTGTCTTTTCTAATCCTTTATCTAAAGTTTCTTTTTTTTCTTTTGAAAATATTTTTTTAAAAAAACTCATTTTTATATTTTAATCTATACAAAAAATACGTTAAAAAACGTGCCATTTGTTGGGTTAGGTCAAATTGTCACTAAAAAAAGCCTTTTGCGTTAGCGATAGAGGCTTTGTTGGAGCTCCTTGAAAAGAGCGACTGCCGAAAGCGCGACCTTTTTAGGAACGCCCAAAAGTACGGAATATTAGGGCACAAAAAAAACTACTTTCTAATTTTAGAAAGTAGTTTAGATATATTTATATAGTAAATATTACTTTTTTGCTAAGAAATCGTTTACTTTAGAAGGATCCATGATCTTCTCTACAAACATGTAAGCTCCTGTTTTAGGAGATTTAACCATCTTTATAGCTTTACTTAATCTTTTTGATGAAGTTTGTAACGATGCTACTGTTTTTTTTGCCATTGTCTAATGTTTTTTATCTATGTGCTCTATTCGGAGTTCTAGATATGTTTAAATTACTTAATTTCTTTGTGAACAGTCATTTTATTTAAAATAGAGTTAAATTTCTTAATCTCCATTCTATCAGGACTGTTTTTCTTGTTCTTAGTTGTAATGTATCTAGAAGTACCTGGTTTACCAGTTGCTTTGTGCTCTGTACATTCTAAAATTACTTGAACTCTGTTACCTTTTTTTGCCATCTCTGTATAATTTTAATCTGCTTAAACTTATTTAGTTAAAAAACCGTTAGCTCTTGCTTCTTTTATAACTGCAGAAATTCCTTTCTTGTTAATATTTTTTAAAGCAGATGCAGATACTTTTAAAGTAATCCATTTATCTTCTTCTGGAATGTAAAAACGCTTTGTCATTAGATTAGCGTCAAACTTTCTCTTAGTTCTATTTAAAGCGTGAGAAACATTGTTCCCAACCATTGCTTTTTTTCCTGTTAATTCACAAACTCTAGACATCTTTTCGACAGTTTTATTAGTGTTATCTCTAAACGAGGTGCAAATTTACAAATAAATCTAGTTTTGAGCAAAATAATTTTACAAATTTTTAAAGAATTTCTTTCTGAAGAATTTCTAAAGCTTTGCTTACAGTTCTATTAATCACTTTTTCTCTAGGTTGACCAAAATCAAAAGCTCTTACAAACTCTTCATTATCAGATACAAAAGCAACAAAAACAACTCCAACACTTTTATCTGTCTTATCTTGTGTAGGACCTGCATTACCTGTAACGGCAATTGCATAATCTGTTTTTAATTTATTTTTTACACCTTTAGCCATTGCTAACGCAACCTGTTTGCTAACTACAGAATGCTCTTTTATAATTTCTGCAGAAACATCTAGTAAATTTATTTTAGCTTCTTCGGAGTATGCAACAATACTTCCTTTATAGTATGAAGAGGATCCTGGAACCGCGACCAAAGTTGCTGCAATTTTACCACCAGTTAAACTTTCTGCAGTCGCTAATGTTTTTTTATTTTTTGTTAGCAACTCTCCTACTCGCTTTTCTAAAGAGTTATCGTCGTCTAAACCAGTTATAAATTCTGGAATTAATTTATAAACTTCATCTACTTTAGATGTTAATTCTTTTTCTAAAAGTTCTCTATCTGTACCTTTTGCAGATAAACGTAAACGAACTTTACCAAAAGATGGTAAATACGCCAACTTTATATAACCCGGTAAATTATCTTCAAAATGCTCTAATGTTTCTGCGATAGTACTTTCTCCGGCTCCATAAGTCATAATTGTTTTATGAAATATGTAAGGTAACTGATATTGCTTTTGAATTCTTGGTAATACTTCATTTACAATTAATCCTTTCATCTCATAAGGTACGCCTGGTAACGATACAAAAACCGTTTCGTTTTCGAAAAACCACATTCCGGGTGCTGTACCAAATGTATTCATTAACAAGGTTGCTTTAGAAGGCAATTGTGCTTGTGTTTTTTGAATTTCTTTAAAAGGATGATTTATTTTTTTAAAAAGTGCTTTTATATGAGCAATAACTTCTGGATACTCTATAACCTCATCATCTTTAAAATAAGTTGCAATTGTTTTTTTGGTAATATCGTCTTTGGTTGGCCCTAATCCGCCAGTTAAAATAACAATATCTACTCTTTCTTGCGCCTCTTTTAATGCGTTTAAAATATGTTGTTTATCATCTTGAATAGATGTTACTTGATAAACCGATACTCCTATTTTATTTAATTGCTGACCAATAAATTGAGAATTTGTATCTACAATTTGACCAATTAAAATTTCATCTCCTATTGTTATAATTTCTGCATTCATTCTTTTCCTATTTCATTTATATCTGTATCGTTTCCGTTATTTTTTGCTAGTCTTTTTCTTAAAAAGACAAATAAAATATACGGAATAATAATACTTAATAAGACTGATAAATTTTTGTTGTAACTATATTCTTGGGTAATTTCAAAATCTTTAACAAAGCCATAAACTAGCAAATAAAGTAGTCTTATTGCTATGGATATAGTAAAGCCAATAAAAAAATAGATTACTTGATTTTTTTGATAACGTTTTGCTAAATAAACAAAACAACTACCTATAAATACAGAAGCTATTATTTGAAAAATAAAATTAACCAACTTTATTTTACTCTAATATTAAAAGCTTCTTTACCTTCTATTACACCTTTTAAAGTATCATTTTCTGCAACTTTGCCAACACCCGCTGGAGTACCAGTGTAAATAATATCTCCTTTTTTTAATGTAAAATATTGAGAAACATATGCAATTAATTCATCAATTTTCCACAACATTGCGTTAGTATTTCCGTCTTGTACTATTGCATCATTTTTATACAATTGAAAATTTAAATTTTCTAAATCAAAGTTTTCCTTCGGATAAAACTCACCAACAACTGCGCTTCCATCAAAGGCTTTTGCTTTTTCCCAAGGCAATCCTTTCTCTTTGCATTTAGCTTGTACATCTCTTGCTGTTAAATCGATTCCTAAACCAATTTCATCATAATATTTATGCGCAAACTTTGTGTCTATATGTTTACCTACTTTATTTATCTTTACTAAAACCTCTACTTCATAATGAACATCATTAGAAAAAGGCGGAATAAAAAAAGGGTTTTTTCTTGGTAAAATTGCAGAATCTGGTTTTAAAAAAACAACAGGGTTTTGTGGTTTTTCATTCGCCAATTCTTCTATATGTTTTGCGTAATTGCGCCCAATACAAATTATTTTCATACTCAATTACTAATTTTAATTACGAATATTACATCCGTAATTGATCATTTATAATTAAAAATTATTCTCCTGCTTCCGGAAAAACAATAGCTCTATTTCCTGAAACTATTATTTGATGATTTAAATGGTTTTTAACAGCTCTTGCTAAAACCAACTTTTCTATATCTGCACCAATTCTCTTTAATGTAAACGGTGTACTTTCGTGTGTAACAGGTTCTACATCTTGCTCGATAATTGGGCCTTCATCTAAATCTTCTGTAGCATAATGTGCTGTTGCTCCAATTAACTTTACACCTCTTTCATACGCTTTTTTATAAGGATTTGCACCTTGAAAAGCTGGTAAAAAAGAATGATGAATATTAATTATTCTTTCTGGATATTTGTTAATAAAGTTAGAAGATAAGATTTGCATGTAACGTGCCATTATTGTCAAATCAATTTCATTGTCATCTAATAACTTCATTACTTGTGCTTCTTGAGCTTCTTTTGTATCTTTTGTTACTGGCAAATAATAATAAGGCACATTAAACATTTCTGCAATATGTCTTAACTTATCATGATTGCTTATAATTAACTTTACGTTACAATCTAATAAACCCTCTTTGTTTCTAGACAGCAAATCATATAAATTATGACTTGTATGAGAAACCATAATAGCTACATTTTGTCTATCATCACCATAATATACAGACCAATCTATTTGTAAAGGTTTAGATAACTCTACAAAACTATTTTCTAAAACAGCTCTAGAAACTTCTGCACCTTCTGCATCTAAACGAATTCTCATAAAATATGTGTTCTCTGTGGCATTTACATATTGCTGACAACTAACAATATTAAAAGAGCGTTCGTAAAAGAAATTGGTAATTTTTGCCAATAATCCTTTTTGATCTGGACATTTTATAAGAAATGTTACTATTTGTGGTTTCATTGTAATTAATTGTGATGTATTCATATCAAATTACGAGATTAAATAATCTAGCAATTCTAAAATTTATTGTTAGCTATGGAATCCATTTTTTTGGAAAGTTAGGTTTTCTTTTTTCAAGAAAGGCATCTCTTCCTTCTTTAGCTTCATCTGTCATGTAGGCTAAACGAGTTGCTTCTCCGGCAAAAACTTGTTGCCCAACCATACCGTCATCAGTTAGATTCATTGCAAATTTTAGCATTTTTATAGAAGTAGGCGATTTTTCTAAAATTTCTTGTGCCCATTGATATGCAGTATCTTCTAATTCATCATGCGGAATTACAGCATTTACCATTCCCATTTCATAAGCTTCTTGTGCAGAATAGTTTCTACCTAAAAAGAAAATTTCTCTAGCTTTTTTCTGACCAACCATTTTTGCCAAATACGCAGAACCATAACCACCATCAAAAGAAGTTACATCTGCATCTGTTTGTTTAAAAATTGCATGTTCTTTAGATGCTAAAGTTAAATCGCAAACAACATGTAAACTATGTCCGCCACCAACTGCCCAACCTGGCACAACACAAATAACCGCTTTTGGCATAAAACGAATTAAACGTTGTACTTCTAATATATTTAATCTGTGATAACCATCTTCACCAACATACCCTTGATGTCCGCGTGCTTTTTGATCTCCGCCAGAACAAAAAGAATAAACACCATCTTTTGTACTTGGTCCTTCTGCAGACAATAAAACAACACCAACACTTGTATCTTCGCCAGCATCATAAAATGCATCGTACAATTCTTTAGTAGTTTTTGGTCTAAATGCGTTTCTTACATTTGGTCTATTAAACGCTATTCTGGCAACACCGTTGCATTTCTTATAGGTAATATCTTCGTATTCTTTAACAGTTTTCCACTCGGGTTGTATCATATTTTTGTATTTTAGACGTTCTAAAAGAGAACAAAAGATTCTTATCTACAAAAATAAACATTCTAAATGATGATTAAGAAATCACCGCTATTAATATTCTTATTTTTTTCAATTTGTATTTTTTCTCAGAAAATTATTACCAAAACTATCAATTCTGATTATGTTGATGATAAAAGAGAAATTAAAATTTATTTACCCGAAGGATATGATGATAAAGAAGAGAAAAATTATCCTTTAGCAATTGTTTTAGATGCAGAGTACTTATTTGATGCTTATGTAGGTAATGCGGTGCTTTTTGCAGCAAAAGACAAAGCACCAAAACAAATAATTGTTGCTGTCAAAATGGCATCCACAAGAAAAAAAGACACTTATTTTAATATAAATAATGGTAATTTAACTGTAGAAAATAAAAAATTCTATCAATTTTTAAGAAATGAAGTAATCTTCGAGATTGAAAGTAATTACAAAACATCGCCATTTATTTCGATAATTGCAGAAGGAACTTCAGCAAACTTAGCTACAACTTTTTTAGCTGAACAAACGCCAATTATTAACGCATATGTATGTATAAACCCTACTTTTTCTGATTTTATTGGTACACAATTACAAAACTATAATTTACCTGGTTTAGAAAAAGAAGACAATACTTTTTACTTCTATACAAATAACTCGAACTCTTTTTCGGCAAACAAGCAGACTAAAATTTCTCAATTACAATCCGGACTTTCTAGCTTAGAAATTAAAAACTTCAATATTATAAACGATACAATTACTACAAATAGTAGTATTTCTGCTATTTCTGAAGCAATGCCAAGAGCTATTACAAAAGTTTTTGAAATTTATTCGGCAATTTCGAAGGAAGAGTTTGATAAAAACATTAAAGACTTATCGCCAATTGATGCCATCTCTTATCTAGAAAACAAATATTTAGATATCGAGTTTTTATTTGGAAGTAACTTAGGTATTAGAGAACAAGATGTTTTTGCTGTAGAAAAAATAGTTATCGAAAAAGAAAACGGAGATCAATTACTAAATTTTGGAAAAATGATTTTAAAACTTTTTCCTTCTTCACCTTTAGGCAACTATTACATTGGTCGTTATTATGAAGAAGGTAAAAATATTAAAAAAGCATTATACCATTATAAAATAGGTTATGGTAAAATGGATCCGGCAGATCCTAATGCAGATGCGTTTTATGAAAATGTTTTAAGATTGGGTGGTCAATAAATTATTTAACCAATTCTATTCGATCTTCTTTAATGTCAATTAATTTTTGTCTGTAAAGATTACCAACCGCTTTTTTAAATGCTTTTTTACTCATTTTCATATGAAAACGAATTGAATCTGGCGAGCTTTTATCTGTTAACAATAAAAAACCTTCTCTACTGTTTTTTAGCTTTTCTAAAACCTTTTCAACATCAGAGTCTATTACATTTCTAAAACCTTGTGGTCTTAAAGAAACATCGATTTTACCATCTTCACGAATCTTTTTAATATAACCAACAACTTCCATATTTTCTTCTAAGTCCTGAAAAACTTCACTTCTAAAAAGCAAACCATCATACTCTTCATTAATTAAAACAGTATATCCTAAACCCGTTTCGGTTTCTATAACAAGGTTTACTTTTTCACCTTCTTTCAAATTCATTTCTCCTTCGTATGTATCTTCTTGTGATTCCATTATTTTATATATTTAAAATATTCTTTTAAAATTAAATCATTTTCTTTACTTGGTGTAAAGATTTCTAAAATTTTTGGTTTTTGAGTCTTTGCAGAATTTATCTCTACACTTTCATCAAAGAAACCTTTTAATTGTTGCGCAACAGTTTCTGTAGAAAAAGCTTTTAGATATTCGAAATTATGCATTTTACATAAATGTTCTGCAGTTAAGCAGTGTGGTGTTTCAAAATATTTTGTTGCGTTGGTTGTTTTTGGTCCGGGTATAATTTTAAAAATACCGCCACCAGAATTGTTAATTAAAATAATTCTAAAATTACTTGGTATATTTTTATTCCAAAGTGCATTAGAATCATAGAAAAAACTTAAATCACCAGTAATAAAAACCGTCTGATTTTTATTTGCAAAAGCAGCACCAACTGCCGTAGAAGTACTACCATCTATACCACTTGTACCTCTATTACAAAAAACTGTATTGCTTTTATCAATAGAAAATAATTGTGCGTATCTAATAATAGAACTGTTACTAATTTGAATCTGACAATTATTAGGCAAATTTGCTAAAACTTGTTCAAAAACTTTAAAATCTGAATGTGCTGTTTGGGCTAAAAAATTAGCATGTTTCTCTCTTCTTTTATCTCTAATTGTTAACCATTTATCTTGATAAGTGCTTTCTTTTTTAACAACCAAGTTGTTAAAATTCTTAAAAAAATCTACTGGTTGTGTTTGTATAAATTCTGATAAACAGAAAAAAGTATTTGTTGCTTTTTTAGCATCAATATTCCAATGATGTTTTGGTTGATATTTTCTTAAAAACTGTTTAATTCTTTTCGAAACTATCATTCCGCCAAACGTAATTAAAACTTCTGGCTTTAAGTTTTCAAACTGATTGTCATCCAAAGAAAATATCAACTGATCTATAGAATTTACAGCTTTATTATGATGTAAATTAGAAGTTGTTTCTGTAAAAATCAAAACCGAATCGTCATCAGCATATAAATCTATTAATTGGTGTAATTCCTCATCAGGATAACTAACACCAACTAAAATCATTTTCTTTTCTGCGGCATTCCAAATATTCGATAAATTATCATAATCAATATGAGAATTATCTAAAAAACTCATCGATATATGCGGAAAATGGTATTCTTTTAATTCAGAAACTGTTTCATACAAAGGCTCATCAAAAGGCACATTTATATGCACCGGACCTTGTTTAGAAACTGCTGTTTGTAAAGCTTCGCCAATTAATTGAGAATTTCTAGTTTTAAACTTTTCGTTTTCGATTAAGTTTGCAGAAAATAAAATATGATTTTCGAAAACATTTTCTTGACGGATTGTTTGGCCATCACCAATATCAATTAAATGCTTTGGTCTATCCGCAGAAATTACCACCAAAGGTATATTGCTATAAAAAGCTTCTGCAATTGCAGGATAATAATTTAATAATGCAGAGCCAGATGTACATAAAACTGCTACAGGTTTTTGAGTTTGTTGCGCAATACCTAAAGCAAAAAAAGCAGCACAACGCTCATCTACTACACTTAAAGTATCGATTTCTTTATGATTAGAAAAACCAACGGTTAATGGTGCGTTTCTTGAACCTGGTGATATAACAACAGTATCAATTTCGAATTGATTACATGCAGATATTACAATTTGTGCGAGTTCTTTTTTTGGATACATTACTATAAATTACAAAGTAGCAAAGTTACGAAGTACAAAAGTGAATAAAGACAAAAAAGCCAGAAAGTAAAAAATAACTTTTCTACTTTCTGACTAAATTTATGTAAAATCAACTATGTCGATTAGTTTCCTTTTTGGTAATCTGCTAAAAACTTAGCCAAACCACTATCTGTTAACGGGTGTCTTAACAATCCTTCGATAGCGCTTAAAGGACCTGTCATTACATCAGAACCTAATTTTGCACAATCTATAATATGCATTGTATGACGCACAGAAGCTGCTAAAATTTCTGTTTCGAAACCATAATTATCGTAAATATGACGAATTTCTGCAATTAGGTTTAAACCATCCGTAGAAATATCATCTAATCTACCAATAAAAGGCGATACATAAGTTGCACCTGCTTTGGCAGCCAATAAAGCTTGTCCTGCAGAAAAAACTAAAGTTACGTTTGTTTTTATTCCTTTAGAAGAAAAATATTTACACGCTTTTACACCATCTTTTATCATTGGTAATTTTACCACAATCTGCGGATTTAAAGCAGCCAAAGCTTCACCTTCTTTCACCATACCGTCGAAATCTGTAGAAATAACTTCTGCAGAAACATCACCATCTACCAACTCACAAATTTCTTTGTAATGGTTAATAATGTTGTCTTCTCCTGTAATTCCTTCTTTAGCCATTAAAGAAGGGTTTGTTGTAACTCCGTCTAAAATACCCAAAGCCTGCGCTTCTTTAATTTGCTCTAAATTTGCTGTGTCAATAAAAAATTTCATTTGTATCTATTTTATTTTAGTTGTGTTCTATTTTTTTGGGCGTTCGAGCGGGCTTTACGCACTCGCTTTTTGTTCATACTTCACAAAAGAGCTCAAACAAAGCTTCAATCCCTAACGCAAATATAGTTAGTTGTAAATTATTTATGTGAAATCAAAAACTATATTTTATTACTAGTTATAAACAGTAGTGTTATAATTTATAATGATTCATTAATAATTTTTCAAACCAAGTATCTGGTAAAATTCGTTTTAAAACAATAGAGAATTTCTCTAACGTTCCGCCCACTTTATAATGAATTTTAGGATTTTTGGTATTGATAATTTTATACACTTTTTTAGCCATTTCTATAGGATCTTTACCTGTGTCTACATGTGCATCCATTAAATCTAAATTGGCTTTGTAATTTTCTTTGTACACAGAATCTTTAAAAAGTGGCGTATGGTATCTTCTCGAAATAATGTCTGTTGCAAAATCTCCTGGTGCAACATTTACAATATTAATTCCGAATCTTTTTACCTCCATTCTTGTCGCTTCCGTTACCAATTCTAATGCACCTTTAGACGACGAATAAATACCTCTAAACGGTAACCCCATATAACCAGCAATCGAAGTTGTGTTAATAATAACACCATATTTTTGCTTACGCATAAAAGGTAAAACTGTTTTAATTACATCGATAGCACCAAAGAAATTTGTGTTAAAAGCGTTTCGCATTTCATCTGTTGGCGTTTCTTCTATCGGACCTGTAACACCAATACCAGCATTATTTACTAAAATATCTATGCTACCTTCTTTTTCTATGATACTAGAAACTGCCGTTTTTATCGTTTCAATTTTTAAAACATCCAAAGCAATTAATTCAAAAGAAAAATCTTGCTCATTTTTTGGGTTTCTACTTGTACCATAAACTTTATAACCTTTTTCAGATAAAAAAGTAGCAATTGCTTTACCAATACCAGAAGATGCACCGGTAACTAATACTATTTTAGACATATTTTAATACTTACAACAGATTACATTCTTAAAAGTAATCTTTTAATTTGCTGCAAATATCTAAAAAGTAAACCAAGCAATCTAAAAATTAGAAAAGTAATTGTGTAAAGTTAAAAGAAGTATTTGTACGAAACTTTAGGGCATAAAAAATGGCAAGCTACCTACATCACACCGCTACAACCTAATACCTTTGCTGCGTTCCCGCCCTGGAGGATTCAAAGGGAGCTAGTTGTGTAGAACTTGCCGATGCAAATTTACAATCTATTTTGATTAAAACAATTAAAATTTTATTAATTTTTTTGTAACATTTTTAAATTACTGAATACTAATATATTGTTGCGATAGAAATATAAAAAAAAATTAAAAATTTATGCTATCTCATCGAAATGAATATATTTGTATAACTAACTAATCAAAAAAACAAATGGACAATCAAGCAAACAGTAAAGGTTTTATAGTAAACAACGGTGTAATACTAGGTGTTGTAAGTGTAATATTCTATTTAGTATTATATGCTACAGGTAATCACTTAAAGCCACATTGGTCTACTAGTATTATAAATGCAGTAATTTTTATAGGAGCTTTAATTCTTGGTATTAAACAATTTAAAGCAGCAAACGGTGGTTTTATGTCTTGGGGACAAGGCGTTAAAGTTGGTGTAGGTATTGCCGTTTTAGGCGGATTAATTATGGTGATTTATAACTACATCTTTATGAATTTTATAGAACCAGATTTCATGAATCAAATGACAGAAATTCAAAATCAAGCTTTCTTAGATCAAGGAATGACAGAAGAGCAAATTGAAGCTGCAAATGCCATGGGAGAATCTTTTAAAGGACCATTTATTATGGCGGCATTAGGTATCGTAAGTTATGCAATAGGTGGTTTTATAGTATCTGCAATTGCTGCAGCAATCATGAAAAAATCTGAAGAAGAAACTTACTAAATTTTAAATTTATAAGTTTAATTTTACAACTTATAACATTATATATTAAATATGGATATTTCGGTAGTAATACCACTTCTTAACGAAGAAGAATCTTTAGATGAATTATACAATTGGATTGCAAAAGTTATGCAATCCAATTGTTATTTATATGAAGTAATTTTTATTGATGATGGTAGTACAGATGCTTCTTGGAAAACTATAGAAAAACTAGCCAAAGAACACGAACCTGTTAAAGGAATTCGTTTTCAAAAAAATTATGGTAAATCTCAGGCTTTAGACGCTGGTTTTGAATTGGCAAAGGGTGCTGTTGTAATTACTATGGATGCTGATTTACAAGACAATCCAGAAGAAATACCAGAATTATATAATCTTATAACTAAAGAAGATTTCGACCTAATTTCTGGGTGGAAAAAGAAACGTTACGATAACGTTGTTACTAAAAATATTCCTTCAAAACTTTTTAATGCTGCTGCAAGAAAAACATCTGGCCTAAAACTACACGATTTTAATTGTGGTTTAAAAGCTTATAAGAATGAAGTTATTAAATCGGTAAAAGTTAGCGGAGAAATGCACAGATACATTCCTGTTTTAGCTAAAAATGAAGGTTTTACAAAAATTGGAGAAAAAGTTGTACAACACCAAGCAAGAAAATACGGAGAAACAAAGTTTGGAATGGACAGATTTGTTAACGGATTTTTAGATTTAATTACAATCTCATTCCTCTCTAAATTCGGCAAAAGACCAATGCACTTTTTTGGTCTTTGGGGAACTTTTATGTTTTTATTTGGTACAACAACTGCATTTTATATCGGTGCAGTTAAATTGTATAAAGTTTTTAATGGCATCAAAACCATCTTAGTAACAGATAATCCTTGGTTTTACATTGCACTAACTTCTATGATTTTAGGAACCTTATTATTTTTAGCTGGTTTTATTGGTGAACTTATTATAAAAACCAAAACCAACGAAAAACACTACTCAATTAAAGAAAAACTAAATTTCTAACTGTATATTTGTAATTAAGTATCAATTAAAAATCAAACCAAAATGAGCGAAATATTAGAAAAAGCAAAACAATGGTTAACACCTACATTCGATAAAGAAACACAAGATCAAATTCAGAAACTTATTAGTGAAAACTCATCTGAATTAACTGATAGTTTTTACAAAGACATGGAGTTTGGTACTGGTGGAATGCGCGGTGTAATGGGCGCAGGAACCAATAGAATAAACAAATATACATTAGGTATAGCAACACAAGGTTTGTCTAATTACTTAATTGAAAACGTAAATAAAGAGCAAATAAAAATTGTAATTGCTTACGATTGTAGACATAACAGTAAAAAATTTGCTAAAATAGTATCAGATGTTTTATCTGCAAATAACATAAAAGTATTCTTGTTCGAAGATTTAAGACCAACACCAGAACTTTCTTTTGCTGTAAGGCATTTAGATTGTGATGCGGGTATAGTATTAACTGCGTCTCACAATCCGCCAGAATACAATGGTTATAAAGTATATTGGGCAGATGGAGGACAAATTGTACCTCCGCATGATGGCGGAATTATTGGTAAAGTAAACGCTTTAGATTTTTCTGAAATTAATTTTGATGCTAACGAAGATTTAATTGAAACAATTGGTAAAAATGTTGACGATGTTTTCATTGAAGCATCAGTAAAAAATGGCTCTTTAGCAGAAAATATCAATAGAGATAATTTAAAAATTGTTTTTACTTCTTTACACGGTACTTCTATTGTATCTGTGCCAGATGCTTTGGCTAAAGCTGGGTATACAGATGTTCATATCGTAGAAGAACAAAGAGTTCCTAATGGCGATTTTCCAACGGTAAAATCTCCGAACCCGGAAGAGCCAGAAGCATTAAAAATGGCTACAGATTTGGCTAATAAGATAGATGCTGATATTGTTATTGGTACAGATCCTGATTGCGACAGATTAGGTGTTGCAGTTAGAGATACTAATGGCAAAATGAAGTTGTTAAATGGTAACCAAACTATGGTTTTAATGACTGAATTCCTTTTAAAGAAATGGAAAGAAGAAGGTAAAATGAACGGTAAACAATTTGTAGGTTCTACTATTGTTTCTACTGAATTGGTTAACGACGTAGCTGCAAATTATAATGTTGAAACTAAAATTGGTTTAACAGGTTTTAAATGGATTGCCAAAATGGTGAAAGATTTTCCAGAACTTGATTTTATTGGTGGTGGAGAAGAAAGTTTCGGATACATGGTTGGTGGCTTTGTAAGAGATAAAGATGCAGTTACAGCTACATTATTAGCTTGTGAAATTGCTGCTTACGCAAAACAAAATGGTAGCTCTTTTTACGAGGAATTATTAAATATTTATGTTGATAATAAATTCTACAAAGAGCATTTAATTTCTATAGTTAAAAAAGGAATGGATGGAGCCGCAGAAATTCAGCAAATGTTAAGTGACATGCGTAATAATCCTTTATCAGAAATTGATGGCGAAAAAGTAGAATCTTTATCAGATTATCAAGCTTCAACTAAAAAGAACTTAATTACTGGTGAGGTATCTAAAATTAACATACCAAAATCTAATGTTTTAATTTATCAAACAGCAAACGGAACAAGAATTGCGGCTAGACCAAGTGGAACAGAGCCTAAAATTAAATTTTATTTTAGTGTAAATTCTTCTCTTGATACAAAAGAAAATGCAGAAAAAGTAGAAGCTGAATTAGATGCTAAAATTCAACGAATTATTAAAGAAATGAAATTAAATTAATGGGATATTTTAAGGACATTTTAAAATACGAAAAGAAGTATAGAAAATTTACAATTTTAAATATACTTTTCAATATACTTTATGCTATTTTTAATGTACTTTCTGTATTAGCATTTATTCCGGTATTAGGTATACTTTTTAGTACAAACAAAGAAGTTGTAAAAAAACCTACTTACCAAGGAATTACTAAAATTGGAGACTTTTTAAAAGAAAGTTTTTATCATTTTATTTCAGAAAAAATAGAAAACGAAGGCAATATAAAAACATTAGTTTTTATTTGCCTTTTGGCTATTTCTTTGTTTTTTCTAAAAAACTTATTTAGATATTTAGCATCGTATGTAATTACATTTTTAAGAACAGGTGTTGTAAAAGATTTAAGAGACAATTTATATCATAAAATTGTAGAGTTACCTGTTTCGTATTTTTCTGAAAAGAGAAAAGGAGACATTATTGCTAGAATGACTTCTGATGTTCAAGAGGTTGAAAACTCTATATTAACTTCTATAGAAACAATTGTTAGAGAACCTTTAACGGTAATTATTGCTATTTCTTTAATGCTTTTTATGAGCGTTAAATTAACCTTATTTGTTTTTATTTTACTACCTGTTTCTGGTTTTATAATATCTTCAATAAGTAAAAAGTTAAAAGCAAATTCCATTAAAGCTCAAAAGGAAACTGGTAATTTTTTATCATTTATAGAAGAAACTTTAACAGGTTTAAGAATTATTAAAGGCTTTAACGCAGAAAATGTTATTGCAAATAAATTTAAAAACTCAACTTTAAAGTTTAAGGAGTTGATGACTAACGTAATCCATAGACAAACATTAGCATCTCCTATGAGCGAGTTTTTAGGGTCTGCAACAATAATTGCGATTCTTTGGTATGGTGGTACAGAGGTTTTGTCTAACAAAAGCTCTCTAAAACCTGACGAATTTATGGGTTATATTGTATTGTTTTATACTGTTTTAAATCCTATAAAATTAATTACAACCACTTTTTATAACATACAAAAGGGTGAAGCTTCTGCAGAAAGAATTATGTCTGTTTTAAACACTGAAAATAATATAAAAGATATACCAAATGCTCTGCAAAAAAATGAATTCTCATCAGAAATAGAATTTAAAAATATTTCATTCAAATATAAAGATGATTATGTTTTAAATAATTTTTCATTAACCATTAATAAAGGAGAAACAGTTGCTTTGGTAGGGCAATCTGGTAGTGGAAAATCTACATTAGCAAACTTAATAACTCGTTTTTATGATGTAAATAAAGGTGAAGTTTTATTGGATAATAACAACATTAAAAATATCACTAAAAAATCTTTAAGAGATTTAATGGGAATCGTTTCTCAAGATTCAATTCTTTTTAATGATACAATAGCTAATAATATAAAGTTAGGAACTCAAGACGCAACAGATTCGGCAATATTAGAGGCTGCAAAAATTGCAAATGCAGATGAGTTTATTCAAAATTTACCCGAAAAATACGATACCAATATTGGTGATAGCGGTAATACGCTTTCTGGCGGACAAAAACAGCGCTTATCTATTGCTAGAGCCGTTTTAAAAAATCCGCCAATAATGATTTTAGATGAAGCTACTTCTGCATTAGACACAGAATCTGAACAACTAGTTCAATTAGCTTTAGAAAAAATGATGCAAAACAGAACATCTTTAGTAATTGCACATAGATTGTCTACAATTCAAAAAGCAGATAAAATTGTGGTACTTAAAAAAGGTGAAATTGTAGAACAAGGTAAACATGAAGAACTTCTTGCAAAAAAAGGAGAATACTTTAAATTGGTTACAATGCAAAGTTTATCTTAGTTAATCGATATCTTGGTGTGTTTTAAATCCGAATTTTCTATACACCATTTTTCTACCAATTTTAAACATGTTTTTGTAAACTAGTACAGATAATATAGCCTGATCTTGTCTGTGATTTGACCTGCTACTTCCTTCTGGAGCAATACAAGCTTTCTTTTTTGCACAATCACTCCATTTTTTAATTACATTTCTTGCAGCTACATTATTATAATTAGCAGCAACACATGCACCGTTTAAATTTCGTTGATTTAATATTTTAGAGTCATTAGAAATACCTAAACAATCTAAAGATTTTTCATGCGTCCATTCAGAAACAATACCTTTAGAAAAAGGTGAATAAAAACCATACAATTCTACTATCTTTCTAAGAGAATTTAATGGTTTAACAACTTTATTACCTCCGTCTAACCAACATACAGAAGTTTTAAATTCATTTAATACAGTATCAATAATAACAGGTTTCCATGCATACTCACCAGCATTTACTTTCACATTAAAATATTCTGGATACTTAGCATAATCAAAATCTCTTAACTCAAAGTTTTTAAAGTTCGATTTTATTTTTAGAACCTCATCAGAATTTAAACCAAGATTATAAATTATAGTTTTGGTATTTTTTTCATGAACTTTTAAACTTTCTAAAAGCTGATAAAGGCTTTTAAAATGAGAACTATCAGAACCTGTTACTATAACTAATTCTTGTTTGCTATCAATAAAAAAAAGTCTAAGATCTAAAAATAAGGTTCTTATTTCTGTAAATAATTTCATGTATTTATACTGAAAGTGTTAAACCCAATTTTTTTCCTTTTTCAATCATAAATTTATAGCAAGCATCGTGCTCATTAGGTATTTTACCATCTAAAATAGCTTCTTTGATAGCTTCTTTAATTTGACCAATTTCTCTACATGGTTGTAGATTAAATGCTTCGATAATTTCTTCTCCAGAAATTGGTGGCTGAAAATTTCGCACTCTATCTCTCTCTTCTACTTCTTTTATTTTAGCTCTTACAATTTCGAAATTGCTATGATATCTTTTAAATTTCTTAGGATTTTTAGTTGTAATATCTGCCTCACAAAGCGTCATTAAATCATTAATATCATCACCGGCATCAAAAACCAAACGCCTCACTGCAGAATCTGTAACATCGCTTGCTAAAACAATAGGTCTAGAACTAAGCATTACCATTTTTTTAACAAACTTCATTTTATTATTTAATGGCATTTTTAATCTTTTAAAGATTTTTTGAACCATTTTAGAGCCAACAAATTCATGCGAATGAAATGTCCAACCAACTTTTTTACTAAATCTTTTTGTTGGCGCTTTACCAATATCATGCAACAAAGCTGCCCAACGAAGCCAAACATCATCTGTATTTTCAGAAATATTATCAACCACTTCTAAAGTATGATAAAAATTATCTTTGTGCTTCTGCCCTTCTACCTCTTCTACTCCTTTTAAAGCAATTAATTCAGGTAAAATTTGCTTTAACAATTTTGTTTTTTCTAGTAATAAAAAGCCAACAGATGGTTTAGAAGAAGACATAATCTTATTCAACTCATCAACAATTCGTTCTCTAGTAATTATATGTAATCGATCTGCATTTTTTGTTATTGCAGATAAAGAATCATGTTCAATTTTAAAATTTAATTGCGCTGCAAATCGAATTGCACGCATCATTCGCAATGGATCATCAGAATATGTAATATCCGGACTTAACGGAGTTCTTATAATTCCGTTTTCTAAATCATCCATACCATTAAAAGGATCTAATAATTCACCAAAATTTGATTCATTTAAACTTAAAGCCAAAGCATTTATAGTAAAATCTCTTCTGTTTTGATCATCTTGCAAACTACCTTCGGTAACTTCTGGATTCCTACTTTCTTCTGTGTAAGACTCTTTTCTAGCACCAACAAACTCTATTTCTACATCTTTAAAACGTAACATTGCGGTTCCGTAGGTTTTAAAAACCTGAACCTTTGGTTTATTTGGTAATAAACTAGAAACTTTTAGCGCCAAATCGATACCGCTACCAATTGCAACTACATCAATATCTTTTGCTGTACCTCTTTTTAAAAAAAAGTCTCTAACAAAACCACCAATTACATAACTTTCTACTTGTAGCTCTTTTGATGCTTTAGATATAATATTAAAAATTTCTGATGAGATTGCTTCTGTATACTTCATATTTCTTTAAAAGTGTTCGCAAATTTATTATTTTCTAAGCTTTTAAACAGCAAATTAATCAAAGAAAATTGTAATAACATTTGTACTTTTGCGTATTGCATAAAAAATCACCTTTTTTTACTTAAAATTAACCATGATTATTGTTAGAATACTTGGCGGATTAGGAAACCAAATGTTTCAATATGCGTATGCAAAGTCGCTAGAAATGAAAGGTTACGAAGTGCAATTAGATTTATCTAAAATAAAAAAATACAAATTGCATGGTGGTTATCAATTAGATAAATATAAAATTGATTTAAAAACTTCAAACTCATTCAATTTATTCTTATCAAAAATAAATCCGTTTAAAACCTTAAAAGAAAAGAATTTATTATTCGATAAAAATTTAACCAACTTAAAAGGAAACGAATATTTAAAAGGATATTTTCAGACAGAAAAATATTTTTCTGATATTAGAAGCGAATTAATTCATCAATTTGTACTTAAAGAAGAACTTTCTAACTCTACTAAACTATATAAAACCGAAATTTTAAAATCAGAAACTAGCTGTTCTATACATATTAGGCGCGGTGATTATGTAACAGATTCAAAATCGAACACTATACACGGAACTTGTAGTTTAGCATATTATAAAGAGGCTATTAAAATCATCAATAAAAAACATTCTAATGTTACTTTTTTTATTTTTTCTGATGATATCAACTGGACAAAAGATAATTTAGTTATCGAAAATGCTGTTTATATAAACCATAAATGTTTACCGCATGAAGACATTTATTTAATGAGCTTATGTAAACATAATATTACAGCAAACAGCAGTTTTTCTTGGTGGGGAGCTTGGTTAAATAGAAATAAAAATAAAACTATAATTGCACCAAAAAATTGGTTTGTAGATAAAGTAAACGAAATTGCTTGCCAAAACTGGATAAAAATATGATAACTTATAAAGTTTACTATATAAATTTAGATAAAAGCTTCGAAAGAAGAGATTTTATGGAAAATCAATTTAAAAAATTGAATATTCCATTAACTAGAATGCCTGCCATTTACGGTAAAGAATTACCAAAAGCGTATTTAGAAAAAGCAAAAAAACAACACAATATACTTACTCATTTTCCGTATTTAAACGATGGTGAAATAGGTTTAACAAAAACGTACTTTGATCTTTGGAGTATTGTTGCCAACCAAAAAGAAGATTTTGCAATTATTTTAGAAGATGATGCATTATTAACTGATGATTTTTTTGATGATTTAGAAAAAATCTTAATTTCTGCCACCAATAAAGATTTTATTGATATTGCAGGTAGAAAAGGTTTTTTATCTATAGAAAGTAAAGAATTGCTGAACAAGTTTGCAATACCTGCTCTACAAACAACAGGGCAAATAATAGGTAAAGATGCTGCTAAATTATTATCTAAAAACTTAACCACATATTATGCACCAATAGATGTTTTAAAGCAAGATGTATTTAAACACAAAGTAAAAGTTTACACTACTGTTAAAAGTTATGTTAGTAGTAATGATAAAAATGTTGGTGGCACAACCATTCAACAAAAAAGTATGCCGAAAGTTAAAAAGATTTTAAGAGAAATTTTAAGACCAATTTGGCAACTAATTGCATTTTTAACTTATAAAAATTATCGATTTTTTAGGAATATTATTTTTTATAAAAGCAATTAATTTTCTTCAATTCCTTTATTTAATAGCCATAACTTTATATACCTAGTAAAAACAGAATACGCTAGTATTTTTGACAAAATTAATCCCGTTAATCCGTCTAAAAAACCTAAACGGATTACATAATGTATAAAAAACCTGGCAGTTGGCTTAATTAATAAATGAAAGGCATTTACTTTTTTACCTTTTTTATGAAGTTCTTGAGCTTTTAAAATCGAATAATGATTTATTTTAGCAATAAAATGATTATAATTTCTATAACCAAAATGATCAATTTTATTTTTAAGAAAACCTAACTCACCTTTAGAAACAATAGTTTCATGAACGACACCTCTATAGTGACATTTATCTTTTAAAAACAATCGAACTACCTTATCTCTTTGCCAACCACTATAGTTTACTTTTTGATTTGCAAAATAGAAACTTCTACGAACATAAAACCCAACAAAGTTACCAGGTTTTTTAACAGCTTCTGAAATTTCTTTTTCAACTTCAGGTGTAACTCTTTCATCTGCATCTAAAATATAGATCCAATCATAAGTAGCTTGCTGAATAGCAAAGTTTTTTTGAGAAGAAAAATCATCAAACTTTCGCTTGATGATTTTTACATTTAGCTTTTCGGCTATTTCTAAAGTTTTATCTGTACTATAAGAATCTATAACAATAATTTCGTCTGCAAAACTTACAGATTTAATTGCGTTTGCAATATGAATCTCTTCATTAAGTGTAGGTATTATTGCCGATATTTTTGTCATAGCATATTAAGTCTTAAACAGCTACGTCATATTCACGTAAAGCATCGTTTAAAGACGTTTTTTTGTTTGTACTTTCTTTTCTTTTTCCAATAATTAAAGCACAAGGTACATTAAATTCTCCGGCTGCAAACTTTTTTGTATAACTTCCAGGAATTACAACAGAACGTGCAGGAACTCTACCTTTCATCTCTACTGGTTCATCACCTGTAACATCTATAATTTTTGTGCTCATTGTTAACACAACGTTTGCACCTAATACTGCTTCTTTTTCTACATGAACACCTTCTACAACTATACATCTAGAACCTATAAAAGCACCGTCTTCTATAATTACTGGTGCAGCTTGTAAAGGCTCTAAAACACCACCAATACCAACACCACCAGATAAGTGAACATTTTTACCAATTTGAGCACAAGAACCAACTGTTGCCCAAGTATCTACCATTGTACCTTCGTCTACATAAGCACCAATATTTACATAACTTGGCATTAAAATAGTTCCGGCAGAGATATAAGCACCGTGTCTTGCTACTGCATTTGGTACAACTCTAATACCTCTTTCTGCAAAGTTTTTCTTTAAAGGAATTTTATCGTGATATTCAAAAATACCTGCTTCTAAAGTTTCCATTTTCTGAATAGGGAAATATAAAACTACTGCTTTCTTTACCCATTCGTTTACTTGCCAACCATCTGTTGTAGGTTCGGCTACTCTTAACTCTCCTTTATCCAACAAATCAACAACTTTTCTAATTGTATCTATCGTGCTTTGCTCTTTTAACAATTCACGGTTTTCCCATGCTGATTCTATAATTTCTCTTATTTCTTTCATTTTAATGGTATAATTTCTGCAAATATAAATGTATCTGTAAAAACTAAAAGCGAAGATACATTTTTTAAACAGATATTTCTGCTTTGTTTAAAAATCGTATTTTTGCTAAAACAATTATAAATGGCTAGAATTTTAGCAATAGATTTTGGAAAAAAAAGAACAGGAATAGCTGTTACAGATGAATTACAAATAATAGCGTCTGGTTTAACAACTATAAATACTGATGAACTTTTGTCCTTTTTAAAAGAATATACTTCTAAAGAAAAAGTAGAACTTATTTTAATAGGAAAACCAAAGCAAATGGACAATACTGATAGCGAAAGTGAAGTGTTAATATTACCATTTATAAAAAAACTAGAAAAACTACTACCTCAAATTCCGAAGAAAAGAATAGACGAACGTTTTACTTCTAAAATGGCTTTTCAAACGATGATTGATAGCGGAATGAAGAAAAAGCAGCGCAGAAACAAAGCCATGATAGACGAAATTAGTGCTACAATTATACTGCAATCTTATCTTTACAATATGTAAAATCGATTTCTTAATTACTTTTAGCTTATTAAATGTTAAAATCGGTTTAAAAATTATTGAATTTTAAAAATTCTCAATTCAAAAATTCGTCAATAGTAATTGTAAATTGTATTTTTGCAAACGTTTTTAAATAAAAATAAATGATATTACCAATTGTTGCTTACGGAGATCCGGTTTTAAGAAAAGTTGCTACAGAGATAACTAAAGATTATCCTGACTTAGAAAAACTAATTACCAATATGAAAGAAACTATGTACAATGCTTCTGGTGTTGGTATAGCAGCTCCTCAAATTGGCAAAGCAATACGTTTATTTGTTATTGATGCATCTCCATTTGCAGAAGATGAAGAGTTATCAGACAAAGATAGAGCTGCATTAAAAGATTTTAATAAAGTTTTTATCAACGCAAAAATTATCGAAGAAGAAGGTGAAGAATGGGTTTTTAATGAAGGTTGTTTAAGTATACCTGATGTTAGAGAGGATGTCATTAGAAAACCTAATATTACTATTGAATATTTAGACGAAAATTTCGAAAAGCATACAGAATCTTTAGATGGTTTAGCAGCAAGAGTTTTTCAACATGAATATGATCATATAGAAGGTATATTGTTTACAGATAAACTTTCTTCATTAAAGAAAAGAATCATCAAAAAGAAATTAGAAAACATTTCTAAAGGAAAAATTAGAGCAGATTATAGAATGCGTTTTCCAAATCAAAAAAAAGGTAAATAGTCTTAATATAAAGACACAAAATATATAACATGGAATTTAATAAAATTATAGCCGTAACAGGTAAAGCAGGTTTATACCAAGTAGTTTCTCAATCTAAAAATGCAATTATTGTTGCTTCTTTAACAGACAACAAACGTATCGCTATTAATGCGACTCAAAATGTTAGTTTGTTAGAAAACATTGCAATTTATACTTACGAAGAAGACATTCCTTTACTACAGGTTTTTAAGGCGATGTTCGAGAAAACAGAAGGTAAAGAAGCTATTTCTCACAAAGAAAGTGGTAAAAAACTAGAAGCATTTTTTGCTGAAGTTTTACCGGATTATGATGCAGAAAGAGTGTATACTTCTAACATTAAAAAAGTAATTCAATGGTTTAACCTTTTGGTTAAAGCTGGTATGGATTTTTCTAAAATAGAAGAAACTTCTGAAGAAAGCGCAGAATAATTTTTAAATTTATTGTTACTGTTTATTTGTAACTCTAAATTTTTACAAATTAATTTATATGAATTCTAGAAAAGAGCAATTAGCCGCCTTTAATCGTTTGTTAGATATTATGGATGATCTTCGAGAGAAGTGTCCGTGGGATAAAAAACAAACATTAGAAAGTTTAAGGCATCTTACCATAGAAGAAACATATGAATTAGCAGATGCTATTTTAGACAACGATCTACAAGAAATAAAAAAAGAATTAGGCGATTTGCTTTTGCATATCGTCTTTTATGCTAAAATAGGAAGCGAAAAAAATTCTTTTGATATTGCTGATGTAGCCAATACAATTTCTGACAAATTAATAAATAGACATCCTCATATTTACGGCGATGTAAAAGTTGATAATGAAGAAGATGTAAAAAGAAATTGGGAAAAATTAAAGTTAAAAGAAGGTAATACATCTGTTTTAGAAGGTGTTCCTAAAAGTTTACCTGCAGTTGTAAAAGCAAGTAGAATTCAAGAAAAAGTAGCGGGCGTTGGTTTCGATTGGGAACAACCCGAACAAGTTTGGGAAAAAGTACAAGAAGAACTTGAAGAATTAAACGAAGAGATTAAAGCAGGAAACAAAGAAAATACCGAAAAAGAATTTGGTGATGTCTTATTTTCTATGATAAATTACGCTCGTTTTATTGATGTTAACCCTGAAAATGCTTTAGAGAAAACTAATAAAAAATTTATCAATCGTTTTCAGTTTCTAGAAAAAGCCGCCAAAGATGCTGGTAAAGACCTTTCTGAAATGTCTTTAACCGAAATGGATATTTATTGGGAAAAGTCAAAAACATATTTTAAATAAAAAAAAGCTCTCAAAATTTGAGAGCTTTTTTTATTCTATGCTTTGTAATTACTTAGGCATTACAACGCTATCAATAGCATGTATTACTCCGTTAGAAGCTGCAACATCTGCCATTATTACTTTAGACGTGTTTCCTTTTTCATCTTTTAAAATTACACTTTCACCATCTAAAGATGCAACCAACTTACCACCCTGAACAGTAGTTACCTCAAAAGCACCATTATTAGCTTTTATTGCTGCAACAACAGCTGCTGCATCAAATTTACCAGAAACAACATGGTAAGTTAAAATACTAGTTAAAGTTGCCTTATTTTCTGTTTTTAATAAACTTGCTATCGTTCCTTCTGGTAATTTTGCAAAAGCATCGTTTGTAGGTGCAAATACAGTAAAAGGGCCGTCTGAACTTAAAGTACTTACTAAATCTGCTGCTTTTACTGCTGCTACCAAAGTAGAGAAATTTTCATTTCCTACAGCAACTTCAACAATATTTGGTGTTTGCACCTTTTCTTCAACCTTTGCAACAACTTCTTTTTTTACATTATTTACTTCTTCTGTTTTAGCTGATTTACATGATGTAGCAGATAAAAATCCTACAATTGAAAATGCTAATAATAATTTTTTTGTCTTCATAATTTGTGTTTTGGTTTTTAATTGTCATCAAAATTATGAAAACAAAATAGTAAATAGGTTTTAAAATGTTTAATCTTTTGTTAAATTAATTAAACAAAAATAATTTATACATAAAAAAAACATCCAACTCTAAATTTAGAATTGGATGTTTTAGTTGAAATAAAAAATTATTATTTACTTAAATACATTTTTCTTCTTGAATATAAATTATAGAAATCATCATCTTTTAAACTATCTATAAATAGAATACTTTCTCCTGTAGATTTCATTTCTGGACCTAATTTCTTGTTAACATTAGGAAACTTATTGAATGAAAATACAGGTTGTTTAATTGCAAAACCTTCTAACTGAGGGTTAAAATCAAAATCAGTTACTTTATTATGACCAAGCATAACTTTTGTAGCGTAGTTTACATAAGGTTCTTTGTATGCTTTTGCAATAAACGGAACTGTTCTAGATGCTCTAGGGTTCGCTTCGATAATGTAAACAGTATCATCTTTAATTGCAAACTGAATATTTATTAAACCTACGGTTTTTAATTCTCTTGCAATAGTATGTGTATGATCTTTAATTTGTTGCATAACAAATTCACCTAAATTAAAGGCTGGTAAAGTTGCATTAGAATCTCCAGAGTGAATTCCACAAGGTTCAATATGCTCCATAATACCAATTATATAAACGTTACCATCTGCATCGCAAATTGCATCTGCCTCTGCTTCTATTGCACCATCTAAATAATGATCTAATAATAATTTATTATTTGGCATTCTACCTAATAAATCTACTACATGTTTAATTAATTCTTCTTTATTAATTACAATTTTCATCCCTTGACCTCCTAATACATAAGAAGGTCTTACAAGAATAGGAAAATCTAACTGATCTGCTAATTCTAAAGCTTCATCTGCAGTTTCTGCGATACCAAATTCTGGGTAAGGAATGTTATTATCTTTTAACATTGATGAGAATCTACCTCTATCTTCTGCAATGTCTAATGCTTCGAAAGAAGTTCCTATAATTTTTATACCGTAACTAGTTAGCTTTTCTGCTAATTTTAATGCAGTTTGTCCTCCTAATTGTACAATAACACCTTCTGGTTTTTCATGACGAATAATATCATAAATATGTTCCCAAAAAACAGGCTCAAAATATAATTTATCTGCAGTATCAAAATCTGTAGATACTGTTTCTGGATTACAATTGATCATAATCGTTTCGTAACCACATTCTGCAGCAGCTAAAACACCATGAACACAGCAATAATCAAACTCAATACCTTGTCCAATTCTATTTGGTCCAGAACCTAAAACAATAATTTTCTTTTTATCAGAAACAATACTTTCATTAGCTATTGTTATTTCTCCTTCTGCAGTTTCGATTTCATTTTCAAAAGTTGAGTAATAATAAGGAGTTTTTGCTTTAAATTCTGCCGCACAAGTATCTACCAATTTAAATACACGTTGTACTTTCAATTCTTCTCTCTTCGTATAAACTTCACTTTCTAAACATTTTAGCATGTGAGCTATTTGTCTATCACCGTAACCTTTTTGTTTAGCTTCTAACAATAAATCTCTCTCTATAGTGTCTATAGAATAGGTAGAAATTTCTTTTTCTAAGTGAAATAATTCTTCATATTGTTTTAAATACCACATGTCTATTTTTGTGATATCATAAATTTTACTTAGCGGAATTCCCATTGCAATTGCATCATAAATTGCAAATACACGGTCCCAACTTGCATTGGTTAATTTGTCTATAATTTGATTATAATCTGTGTATCCTTTTCCGTCTGCACCTAAACCGTTTCTCTTTATTTCTAAAGATTGAGTTGCTTTGTGTAATGCTTCTTGAAAAGAACGTCCGATTCCCATCACTTCACCTACAGCTTTCATTTGTAAACCTAAAGTTCTATCAGAACCTTCGAATTTATCAAAATTCCAACGAGGTATTTTTACAATTACATAATCTAATGTAGGCTCAAATAAAGCTGATGTAGATTTTGTAATTCCGTTTTCTAATTCATCTAAAGAATAACCGATTGCTAATTTTGTAGCTACTTTTGCAATAGGATAACCAGTTGCCTTAGATGCTAATGCAGAAGATCTAGAAACCCTTGGGTTAATTTCAATGGCAATAATATCTTCTTTTTCATCTGGTGAAACTGCGAATTGTACATTACAACCACCCTCAAAATCTCCAATAGAACGCATCATATGAATTGCCATATCACGCATTTTCTGATATGTTTTGTCAGAAAGTGTCATTGCTGGTGCAACCGTAATAGAATCTCCTGTATGAATTCCCATAGGGTCCATATTTTCTATAGAACATATAATTACAACATTATCATTTTTATCACGTAATAATTCTAATTCATATTCTTTCCATCCCATCATTGCTTTATCAATCATCACCTCATGTATTGGTGATGCTTCTAAACCTCTACTTAATAATTCGTCAAAATCTTCTGGATCATAAACGATAGAAGCTCCTGCCCCACCTAACGTATATGAAGAACGAATTACTAATGGAAAACCAAATTCTTGTGCAATTTCTTTTCCTTTTAAGAAAGAAGTTGCAGTTGCTTGAGGTGCCATTGGCACACCAATTTTTATCATTAACTCTCTAAACTGCTCTCTATCTTCTGTTACATTAATGGCATCAATATCTACACCAATTAATTTTACATCAAAATCTTTCCAAATTCCTTTATCATCTGCCTCAATACATAAATTTAATGCAGTTTGTCCACCCATTGTTGGCAAAACAGCATCAATTTGAGGGTGCTCTTTTAAAATTTGAATAATAGATTTAGTTGTAAGAGGCAACAAGTACACATGATCTGCCATAGAAGGATCTGTCATGATTGTTGCTGGGTTAGAATTAATTAAGATTGTTTCTATACCATCTTCTCTTAAAGATCTTAAAGATTGTGAACCAGAATAATCGAATTCACATGCTTGACCAATTACAATTGGTCCAGATCCAATAATTAAAATAGAATTTAGGTCTTTTCTTTTTGGCATGGTAATAATTTGTTGTGTTGTTGTTTATTTTTGTAAAAATAGTTAATGATTAGATATAAAAAAAGGTGTTACTAAAAAATAGCAACACCTTTAAATCATTAACATTTGTTAATCATTATATTATCTTTTTGGTCTGAATTCTGAAGATACAGAAATTTTCTTTCTTCCTTTAGCTCTTCTTCTAGCTAAAACTTTTCTTCCATTAGCAGAAGCCATTCTTTCTCTGAAACCGTGTTTGTTTCTTCTCTTTCTTTTCGATGGCTGGTAAGTTCTTTTCGGCATTATATGTATTTTTAAATATCTTCTTGATTACTTTACTGTTGCTTAAAGATTTTTACCTCTTTTAAAGCGTGGGCAAATATACAACTGTTTTTATTTTTGACAAACACAAATTGTAAAAAAATTTAAAATATTTTTTCACTGTTCAAAAATATAAAATTTATAAATGTTTTTACCTTTTTTATTTGACAGAATTTTTAGAGTTAGTACTTTTGCCTAAACCTAACAACACCATGAGTAACACTAAATACGTTTTTGTAACAGGAGGCGTAACTTCATCCCTTGGAAAAGGAATTATAGCAGCATCTTTAGCAAAATTATTACAAGAAAGAGGCTTTTCTGTAACCATTCAAAAATTAGATCCATACATTAATATAGATCCAGGAACTCTAAACCCTTATGAACATGGCGAATGCTATGTTACAGATGATGGTGCAGAAACAGACTTAGATCTTGGGCATTACGAACGTTATTTAAACATACCGACTTCTCAAGCTAATAATGTAACTACAGGTAGAATTTATCAATCTGTAATTAATAAAGAACGTAAAGGAGAATTTCTAGGAAAAACGGTACAAGTAATTCCTCATATTACTGATGAAATAAAACGTAGAATTCAGCTTTTAGGTGAAACAGGCGATTATGATATTGTAATTACAGAAATTGGAGGAACTGTTGGTGATATAGAATCTTTACCTTATGTAGAATCTGTGCGCCAAATGTTATGGGAAAAAGGCGAAGAAAATGCCATTGTTATACATTTAACATTAGTGCCTTATTTAGCTGCTGCCGGAGAATTAAAAACAAAACCTACACAACACTCTGTAAAAATGTTAATGCAAAGTGGTGTAAGTCCAGATATTCTAGTTTGTAGAACAGAACATGAAATTTCTGATGACATAAAACGTAAACTTGCTTTATTTTGTAATGTTAAAAAGGAAGATGTTATACAATCTATAGATGCAGAAACAATTTATGATGTACCAAACTTAATGCTAGAACAAGGTTTAGATACGGTAGTTTTAAATAAATTAAAACTTACTTCTAAAAAAGAACCTGCATTAAAAACTTGGAATGAATTTGTGCAGAAGCATAAAAACCCGCAACACGAAGTAGAAATTGCTTTAATTGGTAAATATGTAGAATTACACGATTCTTATAAATCGATTACAGAAGCATTTATTCATGCTGGTTCTTCTAATGAAACAAAAGTAAAAGTTCGTTGGGTACATTCAGAAAGCTTAACTCCTAAAAATGCTGAAAAAAAATTACAAGGTGTTAATGGTATTTTAGTTGCACCAGGTTTTGGTGATCGAGGTATCGAAGGAAAAATTAGAGCTGTAAAATATGCTAGAGAAAATAATATTCCTTTCTTCGGAATTTGTTTAGGAATGCAAATGGCAGTTATCGAATATTCTAGAAATATCTTAGGCTTAGATAATGCAAGTTCTACAGAAATGAACAAAAGCACAAAACATCCAGTTATCAACTTAATGGAAAGCCAGAAAGATGTTACCGAAAAAGGTGGTACAATGCGTTTAGGTACTTGGGATTGCGAACTTAAAAAAGATTCTAAAATATTTAAAGCTTATAAATCAGAATTAATTAGCGAACGCCACAGACACAGATTCGAATTTAATAATGATTATTTAGCACAAATTGAAGCTGCCGGAATGAAAGCAACAGGTATAAACCCAAAAACCGGTTTAGTAGAAGTTGTAGAAATTCCAACCCACGATTGGTTTGTTGGTGTACAATATCATCCAGAATATAAAAGTACCGTTTTAAAGCCGCATCCTTTATTTGTAGATTTTATAAAGGCTTCTTTAAAACAATCTAAAAAATAATAAAATGGTTTTCTAAAAAGTAATTATTACAATTTAGAAAACCATTCACTTATATATAAAATGAAAACCTAATTTTAGGAACACTATTTGAACTATTTAATATAGTAACAATAACAGTAGTAAAATCTATTAAATTATATTCAGTTTTGCTACATTTGTCGGCTTTTACTTTTTTTAAGTAAAGTAGAAATGACAAATTGACATTTAAAATAACATAATGGAACAAAAAAAATTCGACTTAAATTCTTTTATTGGATTAATCTTATTGGGTGGTATCGTTTTCTGGTGGATGAGCACACAAAAACCAGCAATTGAAGAAACTGATAATTCTACACAAACAAGCGTTGTTAATTCAACAGAATCTTCTAACACTAATAACACTTTAGTTAAAGAAACTGCTTATCAAAATGATTCTTTAAAGCAAATAGCTTTAAAAAATGAATTGGGTGCGTTTGCACAAAGCGCAATGAATGCTACTTCTGGAGTTTCTGTATTAGAAAATGAGGTTGTTAAATTAACTATTGATAATAAAGGT
Source organism: Polaribacter sp. BM10 (assembly GCF_002005425.1). GTDB lineage: Bacteria > Bacteroidota > Bacteroidia > Flavobacteriales > Flavobacteriaceae > Polaribacter > Polaribacter marinaquae. The sequence continues at coordinate 1,185,279 of NZ_CP019704.1, forward strand.
GGTCAAATTAAAGAGGCTTTAGTTAAGAATTACAAAACCTACGATTCTTTGCCTTTATATTTAATCAAAGAAAAAAATGCATCATTCAATATTAATTTTGGTACTACAGACAATAGAATTTTAAATACTAAAGATTTATTTTTTGAACCAACTGTTACCAAAAACGGAGAAAATCAAATTGTTTCTATGAAACTAAAAGTTTCTGAAACAAAATTTTTAGAGTATAGATATGAAATGGAACCAGATAATTATATGGTTAATTTTTCTGTTCGATCTCAAGGATTGGGTAATGTTATAAACTCTTCTAATCCAATAAATTTAGATTGGTCTTTAAAAGGATTTAGAAATGAAAAAAGTATCAAGACAGAAAACACAATGTATACCAACTTCTACTACAAGGCAGAAGATGAAGTTGATGACATTAGTGCTGGTAAATCAGAAATTTTAAACGATGTAGATTGGGTTGCTTATAAACAACACTTTTTTACTTCTAACTTATTATCAGAAAAACCATTTAATAACGCTACAATTACTTCTACTGATTTAGTTTTAAATGAAGAAATTGATACTGTATTTACTAAAAAATTCGAATTAAAAACACCTTTAGAATTATCTAACGGAGAACTAAATTATAATATGAAATGGTTCTACGGACCAAGTGATTATAATCTTTTAAGTAGCGATAAGTATGCTGATACAGATTTAGATCAAATTTCTGATTTAGGATGGGGAATCTTCGGTTTTTTAAACAGAACAATATTTTATCCTGTATTTAATTTCTTAAAAGGATTTTTATCTAACTACGGATTAATTATTATTTTAATGACTATTGTTGTTAGAATTATAATGTCTCCTCTGGTTTACAAATCTTATTTATCAAGTGCAAAAATGAAGGTAATTAGACCAGAATTAACTGCACTAAACGAAAAATATCCTGGTAAAGAAAACGCAATGAAGCGTCAACAAGAAACCATGGCAATTCAAAGAAAGGCCGGAGTAAGCATGATGTCTGGTTGTATACCTGCACTTTTACAAATGCCAGTATTTTTCGCTTTATTTAAATTTTTCCCAACAAACTTATCTTTAAGACAAGAAAGCTTTTTATGGGCAAACGATTTATCTTCTTATGATACTGTTTTCAAATTACCTTTTAGTATTCCTTTTTACGGCGATCACGTAAGTTTATTTCCAATATTGGCATCTGTTGCAATTTTCTTTTACATGAAAATGAATCAAAGTCAGCAAGCAAATATGCAAGCACCTACTCAAGAAGGAATGCCAGATATGAGTAAGATGATGAAGTATATGATTTACTTCTCTCCTATTATGATGCTATTTTTCTTTAATAATTATGCAAGTAGTTTAAGTTTGTATTACTTTATATCAAACCTTTTAACAATTGCAATCATGTTAGTAATTAAAAACTTTGTAATTGACGAAGAAAAAATTCATGCTAAAATAGAAGAAAATAAAAAGCGTCCAGAAAAGAAAAAAAGCAAGTTTAGACAAAGAATAGACGAAGCTATGAAACAGGCGCAAGAGCAGCAATCACAACAAAAAAGAAAATAAATTCTTTATAAATTTAAAAACCGAAACATCAAAGTTTCGGTTTTTTTTTACATCAAATAGGTATCTAAAAAAAAAACAATATATTTGTAAACTATTAAAGTGCATAAAACCACTTTCTTAACTCCTAAAACAATACTTTATGACCCCTAAATCTAAAAGTAATTGGCTATCTATGCCATTTATATTATTGCTATTTATTTCATTATATGGTAATGCACAGACTTGTACAAATTATACAGAAAACCCAGGAACATCTATTTCTAACGTTGGAAATATTGTTTACACCACTACTATAAATGTTTCTGATAATTTTTCTATTTCGGATATTAATGTCACTTTAGACATTAATCACACTTGGAATTCAGATTTGAATATCTTTTTAATATCACCAGCAAACACAAGAGTAGAATTAAGTACTGGAAATGGTGGAAATGGCAATAATTACTCGAATGTAACTTTCGATGATACATCTGCTAACACATTACCAACTGGTAATTCAGAAATTTCAGGCACTTATGCTCCAGAAGGCCTTTTATCCGATTTTAATGGGGAAAACGCAAATGGAGATTGGGTTTTAGAAGTTACAGATACAGCTGATGGAGATGGAGGAACAATAAACTACATAACTTTAAATATATGTGATTCAAATTACTCTGAAAACTTTGAAAGTGGTAATACTTGGTCTACAAATGGAACTAACGCAAATACAGGAACTTTTGTAAATATAAATCCAGAAGGTACAGCATATCAATTAGAAGATGATCATACACCTTCAGGAACAAATGCACTAATTACAGGCTCAAACCCTGGTAATTCTTTAGGTGTAGACGATGTAGATGGTGGTACCGTTTTCGCAACCTCACCTACTTACAATGTACCAGTAGATTCAGAACTATCAATATGGTACTTTTTTGGTCAAAGAGATGCAAATGATGACACTGGAGATTTTTTTAGATTAGAAATTTCTTATAATAACGGAACTAATTTTTCTGATTTAGTATTTATTGGCGATGTAAATACAGTACCTGTTTGGACAGAAGCAACTGCAACTATTCCCGCTGGATCAAACGTTATAATTAGAGTAAGTGCCGCAGATGGACCATCTGATGGAGATTTAATAGAAGCAGGTATAGACGACTTAACAATTACCGAAAGTACTTCAGTTACACCAAGAATACCTATTACAATTACAGCAGATGCCAGTTCTAAAGAATTTGGTGATGCAGATCCTGCATTTACTTATCAAATAACTTCAGGAACCTTAGAAAGTGGTGATACCTTAGTTGGTTCTTTAGATAGAGATGCTGGTGAGGCTGTTGGTAATTACAATATCAATCAGGGAAGTGTCTTAAATGTTAATAATCCTAAATATGATATTACATTTATTTCTGCTATATTTTCTATTGGTTCAAAGGATACAGATGGAGATGGTTATGCAGATGACATCGATGTAGATTTAGATAACGATGGGATATTAAATGTAGATGAAAGCTGTATAATTGCTGGTGCTGCAGAACCAGAATCTGATAGAATAAAATACTCAGACGAAGGTTATGACATCTATGTTATTGGTGGTAATGCAAACAATGGTAACGGATATAAAGAATCTGGTTTTGAAAAAGGAGCCTATGCAAAAGGTTTAAACCTAACCGTTTTAAATAATGCAAATGACTTTGTATTCTCTGTTGTAGGTGGTCAAGATAATGCAGCTTCTAGTGCTGCTACATTTGCAAATGGGTCTTTATCATATACTACAAACGCAAATACAACAGGTCGTAGAAATGAATTTAGAGAAACTACCGGACCTTCATTTATATCAGGAACTTCTGGAGATGCACTTTATATTAAACCTTCAATTAATTTAACTGTTGGTGAAGTATATTCAATAGATATCGACTTTAATACAGCTGTACATGCATTTAGTTTCGATTTAGTAGATATTTTAGATACAACACAAGATCCAGTAGATCTTTTAGTTCGATATGAAGTTTTTGCTGACTCAAAACTAATCGCTTATTTCGAGAGTGGTTTTATTGGTGATGATGCAATTGCAACTGTTAATATTTTTGACGGAAATAATATTAGTAGAGGAACCATGGTTGTTGGTCAAAATATAGAATCTACCATTGGTTTTATATCATCTACAAAAGTTAGCGAAGTTTCTATTGTACATAAAGTTTTAAACGGAACTGTTTCTGGGTCTTTTGTTGATTTACATGGTATGGATAACTTTGTTTATAGTACAGAGGATATTAGCTGTCTATCTGATGGTTTAGATGTTGATGGAGATGGCATACCAAATGAAAGAGATATAGATTCTGATAACGATGGAATACCAGACAACATCGAAGCTCAAACTACTTTAGACTATATAGCACCTAATTATGTTTATACTGTTAATGGTTTAGATACAGCTTACGGAACAGGATTAATACCTGTAAATACAGACGGAATTGACAATGCCGACTTTACAGATTTAGATTCTGATAACGACTCACTTTTTGATACATTTGAAGTTGGTTATACTATCGATACAGATAATAACGGAGTTACAAATGGCACTGTTGGAGAAAACGGATTGGATAACTCTTTGTATCCTGCAGATGACTATTTAGATGTAAATGCAAGTATTGATGATCCAAATACACTACCAGATATTGATAACGATGCAACTACTATTGGAGATGTAGATTATAGAGATACACATCTTTCGGGTACCCCTATGATTACTCAATTTTATTTAGAAGGTACTAGTAGAGTTATAGAAATCACAAACATACATCCTACAAATAGTATTTTAGCAAACACTATCGAATTGTCTTTATTTGAAAACAAAACAGGCCCACAAACTTCTGTTGTACCTAATAGTCTATTTACAGTTCCAACAGCACTTGCCCCAGGAGAGTCAATTATAATTAACAATACAGCTTCAAGTTACACCGGTATTACTAATGATGGAATTACTTCTATCATTGGTGAGAACGATATTTTAGTTTTATCTCATCCAAAAAGTATAGCTACAGGTTTAAATGATTGGAAAAACAGGTACGAAAGCGCAATTAATCTTGAAAATGATAAAATCTATGTAAGAAGTGATGAAGTTCTATCTACAAATAAAGATTTTACAAATACAGAATGGGTTGTTTATGTAAATGAAGATTTAGATCCTTATAGAGAAAAAGGTTTAGGTGGTCCAGAAAGACATCCTCATGATCCTTTAATATCTGAAATTGCGTCTGCAAATACAGAATCTAACTTAAGATTAGGTGTACACAGAGTCAATCCTACAATTTTAACAGGTGGTACTTGGTCTAACGGTTATCCTGATAGAACTAGAAGAGTTGTTATAAATCAAGATTATACTCATACAGGAATTTTAAAAGCAAGACAATTAACCGTTAATTCTGGTAATAAATTGTCTATTGATAATAACCTATTAGTTGTATCTGAAGATATAACATTAGGTAATGCAAATAGTGAAATTAGATTGATTGGAAATTCTCAATTAATACAAACTCATGAAACTACCTCTAAAGTAAATGGTGCCGGAAAATTATTAATCGATCAAAACTCGCCTACGCCAAGTAAATTTAGATACAATTATATGAGTTCTCCGGTTGGAGGAACATCTTTTACCATTGCTGATGTTTTAAAAGACGGAACATCTGCCACTTCTGCTACATCTAATATTGTAGATATAAACTTTGTAAGTGGTTATGATGGTGAAGTTTCTAGTCCTATTAAAATTTCAGAATATTGGATTTATACTTATGCGAGTGCAGATGGGAAAAGGTCTAGTTGGAGTCAGAAAAAAAGTACAGGATCTATACCTGTTACAGATGGATTTACTTTAAAAGGACCTGGTACACAACAAAATTATACATTTACCGGTACACCAAACGATGGTAATTTAAATACTTCTGTTGGCGGAAATCAATCTTATTTAGTTGGTAACCCTTATCCTTCTGCAATAAGTTCATCAAAATTTTTAGAAGATAACGAAGATTCAACAACAAGTACCTTGTATTTTTGGCAACACGCTGGTGAAGAAGATGCATCAACTACACAAGCCGGCCATTCTTTTAATGGTTATATTGGTGGTTATGCAACAAAGAATTTGGCGATGGGACTAGCTGCAAATGCACCTTCAATTTCAGGTCCTTTTGATTTTAATATGGAGGCTATTGATGCTACAACTACAGGAACTGCAACAAACGATGGAGGAAATAATGTAGTTTTATTAAATGCTTTAAATGAATATGTAGAATTTAATAGGTTATCAAGAGCTGTTGATGGTTTAACAATTAATTATAAATCTAATACACCTGCTTTAATAAGAGTTAAGATTAACGAAACAAACACTGCAGAATACACATTACCTGCTTCTACTGTTTATACCGATTTTACAATTACAGATTGTATTCAGGTGAATAGCGATTTTACAATAGAATCTTTAGGGGTTTTTGATTTATTTATTGATAGTATTAATTTAAAAGACGATGACGGAGAAATTACTTGCCAACCAACCGCTGGTTTAAATGCTAATTCTGCATATAGCGAACCTTTAGAATATATTGCTGTAGGACAAGGTTTCTTTGTAAGTGGAGACCAAGACGGAGGACCAATTGTGTTTAACAACAGCCAAAGAGAAAATATTGTTGAAGGAGCGCAGTCTACATTTTTTAAATCTAACATTAAACATAAAAAGAAAGTAACTGCTACTAGAAAGCAATTACCTATCCTAAAATTAGGAATGAATTACACAGGACAAACTGGTACTGAATTGCACAGACAAATTGGTATATCTTTTAAATACAATAACTCTTTTAAATATGATAAAGGTTATGATAGTTTTACGTTTGATGTAAATAATACAGATTTCTATTGGAAATTCTCTGATAATAATGAGAAATATGCAATTACAGGAATTCAGAATATTACTGAAGATCTAGAAGTACCTTTAGAAATAATAATGGGTCAAGATGATGAAATTAGTCTTGAAATAGATGAAATCAACTTTGATAATTCTGACTTATACATTTTAGATAAATTAGAAAACAAAACATACAATTTAAAAGAAGGTAAAGTAAAGTTTAATTTACCTAAAGGAGAATATACTGATAGATTTTTCTTAGCTTTTAAAGAAAGTGTGGTACTTAGTACAGAAGACAATATTCTGACAAATGACTTTAATATATTTTATAACAAAACAGATAAAAACATTAATATCGAATTGTTAAACGGCTTAGAAATGAGTAAAGTTAATTTATACTCTATACTAGGTCAAGAAATAAATACTTGGAGTTTAAACAACGAAAACAAGAAAACCTTAGATGTAAAAAATCTGTCTAAAGCAATTTACATTATAAAGATTAAAACGAATAGAGGTGATGTTTCCAAAAAAATACTAATCAACTAGTGTTTTTTTATTAAAAAGAGAATCTTAAAGATTCTCTTTTTTTTTTACTTTATAAAGTTTTTAATTTTAGTAATTGCAAAATCTAATTCTTCAATTGTATTATTTCTAGAGAATGAAAATCGGACAGAAGTTTTATCTTCTTCACCATCAAATAAAATTTCAGAAAGTACGTGCGAACCTTTATTACTTCCACTCTGGCAAGCACTTCCACCAGAAACAGCAATTCCTAATAAGTCTAAACTAAATAAAAGCATATCATTTTTAACAGGAAAACGAACACTTAAAATAGTAGCACTACTACTATCTAAATTACTTGAATTACCATTAAACTTTATTTCTTTAGATATTTTTTTTAATTCAGAAATAAAATAAACCTTTAGAGTTTCGATGTAATTTTTATTATTTTCAATTGTTGCGTACGAAATATTTAATGCTTTTTCCATTCCCAAAATAGCATGTACATTTTCTGTACTAGATCTAGCTCCTTTTTCTTGTTCTCCGCCATGAAGCATTGGCGTTATACCAAATCCTTTTCTAAAAAAAGCAAAACCTACACCTTTTGGTCCATGAAATTTATGAGCACTTCCTACAAGAAAATCAATATTAATATCAGATAAATCAAGTTTATAATTACCAATCGCTTGCACAGTATCCGAATGAAAAAGTGAATTATGACTTTTACATAAATCAGCAACCTTTTTTATGGGTAATACGTTTCCTATTTCATTGTTAATCATCATTAAACTAACTAATGTTTTTTCTTCTGATGATTTTAAAAGCGTTTCTAAATGCTCTAAATCGATATCTCCATTATCTTTAACAAGAACAAACTCTAATGTAATATCATATTTTTTACTTAGAAATTTACATGTATTTAAGACAGCGTGATGCTCTATTTTAGACGTTATAATTCTAGTAACATCTAGATTTAAAACAGCATTATTTAATATTAAATTATCTGCTTCTGTACCACTTGACGTAAAAATTATTTCTGCAGCAGACACATGAAATTGTTTCGCAATATTTTTTCTAGCAGTTTCTACACTCGATTTTGCTTTTCTACCAAATTGATGAATTGAAGACGGATTACCAAAATTTGTTGCCATAGAATTTTGCATAACTTCTATAACTTCTGGATGCATTTGCGTGGTAGCTGCATTGTCTAAATAAATAGTATTCATACTAATTTTTTTTATTAGATTGAGTTTTGAAAAATATAAACCTCTGTGGCACCTAAACCATATTGTTTATATGAAGCATCGTAATATTTAACTGGGTATTTACTTAAAAGTGAATGCAGTTCAGATTTTAAAACCCCTTCACCTACTCCGTGTATAAAAACAATTTTAGAAATTCTTTTATGAATTGCAAATTCTAATTTTCTTTTTGCAGTATCTAACTGCAAATTTAACATATCGTAGTTATCTAAACCTTTTACAGACTTAGTTAGCTTATTAATATGCAAATCTATTTCCATTAAAAATTCTTGCTTTTGTTTCTTAAAAAAACTGTTTTTCTTCTTAACCTCTGTAGTTTTTTCTTTTAAAAAGTTATTATTTATATCAGAAAATTTAGACAACTCATGTTGCTCTACTTCAATCTTTACCAATTCTTTTTCATCAAATTTAAAAAGCATGCCATCTAAAGTTTCTATAGAAATTAAGTTGTTATTAATTGCAACCACTTTTCCTTTTAAAACATCGTCTAAAACTGCAACAGTATTACCAATTTCTAAACCCTTTCTTAACATTATTTTAATTAATTTAAAGATATAAGCTACTAACTTTACTACAAAAATAAGCATATGTCTAAAACTTTTGCCGTTTCTACAGAAAACTTCTTTAAACTCTCTTCAAAAAAAATTATACTTCAAGATGAGAGAAAAGAAATACTTACTAAGATTTCTGAAAAAATTGCAAAGTTTTATATTGATAATGGCGCAGCAAACATAAATTTTATTTGCACACATAATTCTAGAAGAAGTCAAATAGCACAAATTTGGTCTTATTTTGCTGCTAATTACTTTACATTAAATATCAATGCTTTTTCTGGTGGAACAGAAGTTACATCTTTTAACAGAAACTCTGTAAAAACGTTACAATCTGCTGGTTTCGATTTTAATGTAAAAGATTTCTCTCATCAAAATCCGAAATATTTAATCTCTTTTCTAGGTTGTAAAAAATCAATATTAGGGTTTTCTAAACGTTACGATCACGAAATTAATAAAGAACCCTATTTTGTGATAACAACTTGTAATGATGCTGATAAAAATTGTCCGTTTATACCAACTGCAGTAGAAAAGTTTCATTTACCTTTTGTAGATCCAAAATTTTCTGACGGAACTTCTGAGCAAATAAAAACATATTTAGAAACTAATGAAGAAATTGCTGCAGAAGTATATTATTTATTTAATGCTATTAAAAATTTTAGTCTTTAAATTTCTAAATCTTTATCATAAGGAATACTATTAAGAACGTGATTTATAACATTAATTCTCGCTTCTGTTTTTCTATTTGCCCTAATAACTTTCCAAGGAGAAATTGCTGTATTGGTTCTTTGAAACATCGCCTTTTTATAAACGGTATATTGATCCCATAGTAATTGGGCTTTCTCGTCTAACTTGGTCATTTTCCATTGTTTTAATGGATTGCTTTTAATGTCTGCAAATCGTTTAGCTTGTTCTTTTTTAGAAATAGACATATAAATTTTAACCAAATGAATTCCAGATTCTAAAATCATTTTTTCAAAATCGTTTACCTGATTCATAAAAATCTCGTACTCTTCTGCTGTACAGAATCCGTTTACAGGTTCTACAACAGCCCTATTGTACCAACTTCTATCAAAAAAAACAATTTCACCAGCTTTAGGTAATTGTTCTACATAACGCTGAAAATACCATTGTGTTTTTTCATCTTCTGTTGGTTTAGGTAAAGCCACAATTCGCATGTGTCTAGGGTTTATTCGTTCTGTTAATCTTCGAATAGCCCCTCCTTTTCCGGCAGCATCTCTTCCTTGAAAAACAATAATAATACGTTCGTTATTATTAATTGCCCACGTTTGTAAACGAATTAATTCTACCTGTAATTTTTTTAACTTTTTCTGATAATCTACATAACGTAAACTCTTCTCTGTACTTAACGGATCTTTAGATAAAAGAGCTAGAAAACCTTTTTTAGTTGTTAACTTATTTAATTGCTTTTGTGTAAGTTTTTTATCCATAGTCTTAATCTATATTGGTATTAGACCTGTAATAACGCATTACAACATTTGGGTCTGGAGTTAGAGATATTTTTGAAGTTTTTCCTTCATAGTCGAACTGAGAAATAACGTGTCTTATGGCTTCTAACCTTGCCACTTGCTTGTCGTTGGTTTTAATCATCATCCAAGGGCTATATGCTGTATGCGTTTTAGAAAACATTTCCGACTTATAATGCGTGTATTTATCCCACAAAGCTTGTCCTTGTTTATCTACCGGACTAAATTTCCATCTTTTTAAAGGATTTTCTTTACGTTCTTCAAACCTTTTAAGTTGTTCATCTTTAGTTATAGACAACCAAAATTTTATAATTATTACGCCATCTTCATACATCATATGTTCAAACTCTGGCACCTGAACCAAAAACTCTTTGTATTGTTTGTCTGTACAAAAACCCATTACAGGCTCTACAACAGCTCTGTTATACCAGCTTCTATCAAAAAAAACGATTTCACCAGGGTTGGGTAATTCTTTAATATATCTTTGAAAATACCATTGTCCTTTTTCTATTTCTGTTGGTTTATTTAAAGCTACTAACCTACTCGATCTCGGATTTAAATGTTCCATAAATCGTCTAATATTACCTCCTTTTCCTGCAGCATCTCTACCTTCAAAAATAATAGCAACACGTTTATTCTCCTTAGAAATCCAACGTTGTAATTTTACCAATTCTATTTGTAAAAGACGTAGTTCTTCTGTATAAACATGAGTTTTAAGTACTTTTTTGTATAAACTACTTTTTTCTTTAATAAGTTCTAAAAGGTCTTCGTTACTTTTTAGGTTTTCAAAGTCTTCTGAAGTAAAATTTTTGCTTGTACTCATATATAATTTTTCGAAGATTAAAAATATTACTTTTTTTTCTAAATAAAGTTAAATAAATATGAATTTAAACAAGTTGTTCTATATTTGTTTTCTATGAAAAAGAAAGTACTTTTTTTATTCTTATTTTCCTCTATTATTTGCTTTTCTCAAGAGAAATATTCTAAGGAAATTAGTTTTATTACAGATAACGATTTATATACATCTACTTATGATGATAGATATTATACCAACGGTATGTTTTTATCTTTTAAATATCTTTCTAAAAAAACCAATACTTCTTTAGATAAAAAAATTATTGAATGGCAAATTGGTCACGAAATGTATACACCTGCCAAAGCAAACACAAAAAACATCGACGAGCATGATAGACCATTTGCTGGTTATTTATTTGGTGCATTTAGTATCAATAGAATTTATAAAAACAAACAAAACTTTAAAACTACCTTTCAATTAGGTATTATTGGTCCTGATGCATATGCTATGGAAATGCAAAATTTTATTCATAACATGTATGGTTTTGAAGAGAGCCAAGGTTGGAAATATCAGATTAAAAGTGCACTAGGTTTAAATTTTAATACTGATTATAATAGGTTTATTAGTAAAGATGAAAGCAATCATCTAGATTTAACTTGGGTAAATTCTGCAAAATTAGGTACAGTTTATACAAATATTTCTACAGGATTATATACTAGAATAGGTTTTAAACCCTTGCAAGATTTTGCAAATTCTATAGCTTTTAACACAAACTTAAATAATAAAAACTCTTCTTTCTACAGAGAATCAGAAGCTTTTATTTTTATAAAACCAACGATAAGATATGCTTTTTATGACGCAACTCTAGAAGGTAGTTTTTTAAATAACGGTAGCGAGATTACAAACGAACTTGTTCCTGTTGTTTTTAGAATTGAAGCTGGTTTTAAATTTACTGCGAACAGATTTAATTTTGGTTATACGTTTAATTATAATACAAATAAATCTAAAGGATTAAAATTTGATAATGGCCACAAATACGGTTCAATCAACATTAATTACCTTATTAAATAAATTATTCAATAAAAAATTCGTCTTTAAAACCGATAAGATATAATTTTTCTTGTGCTCTGGTAATTGCCGTGTAAAGCCATCTAAAATATTCTTTAGAAACTCCATCTGGCAAATATGGTTGTTCTATAAAAACAGTTTTCCATTGACCTCCTTGAGATTTATGGCATGTCATCGCATAAGAAAATTTAACTTGTAGCGCATTAAAATACTTATTCTTTTTTACAGACATAAATTGTTTGTATTTCGATTTTTCATGAGCATAATCTTCTAAAACTGCTTGATACAATTTATTAGATTCATCATAAGTTAAAGACGGACTTTCACTTACAAGTGTATCCAACAACAACACCGTTTCAAAAGGATGCATATCCGGATAATCAATCATTCTAATTTCTACTTCTGCAAACTTAAATCCGTATAATTCTTTAATAGAAAAGATTTTTAAAACTTCGCAAATATCTCCGTTTGCAATAAAACCTGCTTTAGAAGAATCTGGCAACCAATAATAATTATTCTTAACAATCATGATATAATCTCCTGCAGAAATTTCGTTTTCTTGACCTCTAATATTATATCTAATTTGCTGATTGTATTGGTTTGCTCTTTTGTTAGAACGTACAATAAACGCAGTATCTTCAACTCCGCTACTTTCATAAGAAGTTACAATGGCATCTTCAATATCATAACCATCTTCTAACCTTTTAATATCTACAAAATCTAAATCAAATTGAAAATTATCACCTTCGTTTCTTAACAACAATCTTAAAGAAGTTGCATTTGCTAAAATTCCAGAATTTTCGTGTTGACGCATAACCTCGTCTAATTCTATTTCTGTTACTTGCTTGTCAAAATCGTATGTTAAAGTATCTTGTTCTAAAGCAGGTGAAACATCTAATTTAACCGGAGGTAATTGTGCGGTATCACCAATAAAAATCAGTTTACAATTATCACCAGAATACACATAAGATATTAAATCGTCTAAAAGTGAACTTGTATCAAATAATTTCTGATTCTGTCTGCTATCTGGTATCATCGAAGCTTCATCAACAATAAAAATAGTATGTTTATGTTTATTAGGTTGCAAAACAAAGGCTACAGAGCCATTTGATTGTTTTTTAGGAAAATATATTTTCTTATGAATTGTAAAAGCTGGTTTCTTAGAATAAAGAGAAATAACTTTTGCTGCCCTACCAGTTGGTGCAAGTAAAACCGCTTTTTTGCCTGCAGCCCATAAAGAATTTACAAAAGTACCAATTGTAGTGGTTTTACCTGTTCCTGCATATCCTTTAAGTAAAAAAAGAGCATTTTTATCTTTATTAAAAATAAAATTGCTTAATAAATTTAAAAGTTCTTTTTGTTTTATTGTTGGCTGATGTGGGAATTTCTTTAACAATTCTCTGTTAAAATCTGCAGGTAATTCTATCATATATTAATTAAAATAACAAAGATACGTCGATTTATAAATAAAAATTTTTATCATTGAAAAAAAATTGTAGATTTGCGATAGGACTATTAAAAAAAAACATTAAAAATGGGATTATTAGGAATGATTTTAGCTGCGGTTTTAGCTGCAGTAATTATAGCTATTGTTATAGTTAAATATTTACCTCTAAAGTTAAGATGGATTCCATCTATTTTACTTTTATTCTTAGCAGTATACTTAGGCTTTAAAATATACAATGGTATTATGGAGCCAATTAACTTTAACAAAGATAAGATTACAAGATATGCTAAAGTTGTAGATAATCTTAAAATGATAAGAGATGCAGAAGTAAAATATTACGAAGCAAACGGTAATTATACAAAAGATAAAAACGCTTTAATTAAATTTATAGATACTGCTAAATTAGCGTTAACAAATACAAAAACAATTGTAGAAACTGTTAACAAAGGTGGTGGTATTACAGATGAAGTAGAAAGAAGAGTTACAGATACAATTGGTTACGAACCAGTATTAAAATACTTTAAAGACAGAGATTATAAAACAATGTTTAGTGTACCTGGTTTAAAAGGAACTGAGTTTGAATTAGAAGTAGGAACTGTAGAAAAAGTACAAGGTTTAGTTGTACCAACTTTTATGGCAAAAACTCCTAAAAAAGCTTTATTAGAAGGTATGAACGAATCTTTAGTTAAGCAAGAATTAGAAGTAATTGCTGCTGATCAAATTAAAGGAGAATATGTTTCTGTTGGTTCTTTAGACGAAGTAACTACAGCTGGTAACTGGCCTCCATCATATGACAAAAAAGGTGATAAAAAAGAATAGTAGTATTTCTTTGAAAACATTAAAAGATAATAGATTATCCATCCAATTTAATTTGGATGGATTTTCTTTTTGTATCTATAATAATAGCTTAAATAAAGAAGTATATTTTTGTGAATACGAGTTTGAAACAACTTTAAATACACCAGAAAACTTACTTATTAAAATTGAAGAAATATTTAAAAAAGACACAAAACTTCAAAATGATTTCACTTCTGTAACAGTTATTCATCAAAATAATTTAGCAGCTTTAGTGCCAAATCAATTCTTTGATGAAAATGAACTAGCTACTTATTTAAATTACAATATAAAAACGTTAGCTACAGATTTTATTAGTTTTGATAGTATCGATGTACTTAAAACCAAAAACGTTTACGTTCCTTATGTGAACATCAATAACTATTTATTTCAAAATTTTGGCGAATTCGAATACAAACATTACAGTACTGTTTTAATTGAAAAGTTATTAAAAGCAAATAAATCTAATAATAAAACAATGTATGTAAATGTTGGCAAAACAACTTTAGACATTGTGGTTATCGAGAATAAGCAATTGCTACTTTTTAATACATTTTCTTACAATTCTAAAGAAGATTTTATCTATTACATCTTATTTGTTGCAGAACAATTAAATTTAGACACTTTAGAGTTTCCGTTGTATTTTACAGGTAATATAACCTTAAATACTGCTATTTATAAATTAACCTACAAATACATTAAAAACATTTACTTTTTAGAAAGTGAAAAAGCTATTTTTAATGAATTAAAAATTCCGAAACACTCAAATTATATACTTTTAGGCTCATGAGAATTATTTCTGGTAAATTAAAGTCAAGACGCTTATCAGCGCCAAAAAACCTACCTGTTAGACCTACTACAGATATGGCTAAAGAATCTTTATTTAACATCTTAAACAACACCTATTATTTTGATGCTATTTCTGTTATAGATTTGTTTGCCGGTACAGGAAATATTAGTTACGAATTTGCTTCTAGAGGTACTAAAACCATTTATGCAATAGATGCACACTTTGGTTGTATAAAGTTTATAAATTCTACTGCTAAAGCCTTAGATTTAGATATTAACACCTACAAAAGTGACGTTTATAAATTCTTAGAAAAAACAAATTTAACTTCTGATATAGTTTTTGCTGATCCACCTTACGATTTTGAAGAAGATCAATTCTTAAAAATTGTAGATTTAGTTTTTGAAAGAGGTATTTTAAATGAAGACGGAGTTTTAATTGTAGAACATTCTAAGCATACAGATTTATCAAAACACGCAAAACATAGTTACGATAAAAGATATGGCGGTAACGTTTTTAGTTTTTTTGAAAATCCGGCTAAAGAAGATGAAGAAGAATAATATTACAACAAAGAGTTTATAATATCTGCTATAGAAACACCTTCTGATTCTGCTTTATAATTCTTAACAATTCTGTGCGATAAAATAGGAATTGCAACAGCTTTTACATCTTCAATGTCTGGTGAATATTTACCATTAACTGCAGCATGAGCTTTAGCAGCTAAAATTAAGTTCTGTGAAGCTCTTGGTCCTGCACCCCAATCTAAGTAGCTTTTTACCATTTCTGTAGCAGCCGAAGCTTTTGGTCTTGTTTTACCAACCAAACCAACAGCATATTCTATAACATTGTCTGCAACAGGAATTTTTCTAATTAATTTCTGAATTTCAACAATTTCATCACCAGTAAAAATAGCGTTGATAGTTTCTTTTAAGTTACTTGTTGTACTTTTTACTACTTGTACCTCTTCTTCAAAACTTGGATATTCTAAATTAATAGAAAACATAAACCTGTCTAATTGCGCTTCTGGTAAAGGATAAGTTCCTTCTTGTTCTATTGGGTTTTGTGTTGCCAAAACAAAAAACGGTAAATCTAATTTATAATGCGTACCAGAAATAGTTACAGAACGTTCTTGCATTGCTTCTAACAAAGCAGCTTGTGTTTTTGGCGGAGTTCTATTTATCTCATCTGCTAAAATAATATTAGAGAAAATAGGCCCCTTAATAAATTTAAATTGCCTGTTTTCATCAAGAATTTCACTTCCTAAAATATCCGAAGGCATTAAATCTGGCGTAAACTGTATTCTTTTAAAATTTAAGCCTAAAGCATCTGAAACTGTATTGACTAATAATGTTTTTGCTAAACCGGGCACACCTATTAATAAAGAATGACCTCCACAAAAAACTGACAATAGTGTAAAATCTACTGCTTCTTTTTGACCTATAATTACTTTACCAATTTCTTTTTTTAAAGTTTCAAACTTTTGTACTAGGTTATTTACCGCTTTAACGTCTGACATTATTTACCTGTTTCTTTTTTCCAATTTTTATTAAAAGTACAACTCTTATAATCTGATGATAATTTAATATAAGTGTCTTTAATCTTATCATTAGACCACTTCTCTATTACTTCTTCTTTCTTTTTCTTTAAAGCAAGTGCCTGTATTTTAACATAATCATCTACAAGATCTGCTGTGTGTGTATCTGTTCTATCTTTCATTAAGATAAACTTATACATCTTCTCTCCTCCTCTAGCTTCATCATAAAAAACGTCTGTAAATTCGCCTTTATTTAAATCGTTAACTCTTGCGTACATTGCAGGATCCATTCTTGTTAAATCGAATTTAGTTTCGCCTGTATAACCGTTAATAATTACCCCTCCGTTGTTTTTAGAATCTTTATCATCAGAAAACTTTTTTACAGCTTCTTCAAAAGTTAATTTACCTGCTTTAATATCATTTTTAATTTCTTCTACTTTTAATCTAGTTTCTGTTAACCTAGATTCTGGTATTTCTGGTTGTAATAAAATATGAGATACAACTCTTGTATTACCTTTAATTTCATGAACTTGAATAATATGATATCCAAAAAGTGTTTTGAATGGCTCTGAAATTTCATTTTTTTCTAATGAAAAAGAAACTTCTTTAAACTCTTTAATTAAGTTAGCTTCTTTGGTAACCTGTATTCTTCCTCCGTCTTGCGTAACACCAGGATCTTTAGAATTAATAATTGCTTTCATTCTAAAACTAGCACCGTTTAAAATGTCTGTTCTAATTTCGTTTAATTGAGCAATTACTTTGTTATTTTCTTCTTCTGTAGGTTCTGCATTTAAAACTATTTGAGCCAATTCTATCTCTGCAGTAAATTCTGGTAAGTCTCCTTTTTCTTTTAAACCGTTAAAGTACAAACGTACCTCTTCTGGCGTAACATCTACTTTTTCTGTAATTTTTTGTTGTTCTCTTTCTATTAGCGCATTTTCTTTCTGAACATTAAACAATTCACTTTTTAAATCGTCTAAATCATTAAACCCATAAGCAGCAATTGCTTTGTCTATAGAACCATATTGTTGTGCAAAAAACTGTATACTTCTGTCTACTTTAGAGTTAACCTCTGCATCTGTAACAGTAATACTATCTATAACTGCATGATGAGAAAGTAGTTTTTGTTCCATTAACTCTTCTAACATTTCACAATCAGAAATTTTAATTTTCCCTTCACTTTTAAATTCTACTTCTTGCTTAAATTTTGCAATATCAGAATCTAAAACAATATTTTTACCAATTACTACTGCTACACCGTCTATTTTAACTTTTTGTGCATTTAATTGTAATGATGTTACTGCAAATAATACAGCTGTAATAAAGATTTTAGTATATTTTGAAATTATTATTTTTTGTGGCATCTTTTACTATTAGTTTTTCAATCTCTCTTATTAACTCGATTTTACGCTTGTGTAAAATCATTTCTTTTATCGTTGGCTTAATATAGCTTAATGGCGCTATATCATTTCTATTTAATACGTCTTTTATAGCCACCAAATATAAACCTAATGAATCTTGTTTCTGAATGAATTTTGATTTTTTTAACAGATTTTCTTTAGAAAATGGTAGTTTTAACAAAATCTTATCCAATTCTGTCCAAACAGAGTCGTTTAGTTGATACATTTTAAAGCTTAATTGCTGTCTTTCTAACTCTTCTGCATCTTCAATATCATCAGATTTAAATAATTCTATAATCTCTTTTTGATCTTTTAAATTATTGTCAAAATTTAAATATTTAGATTTTACTAAAACCTCATTCAATTTAAAGTTTTCATTATTGGCTAAATAATATTCTTCTATCTCTTGTTCGGTTACTAAAGTATCTAACTTTTGTTTAATTAAATCTTCTTTGTAATTATTAATTAATAAACTTTCTTTATAATCTTGAACCAACTTATTAATATTATCTAAAGATTCTGATGAATTATTGGTTTCTGCAGCTTTTAAAAATAACTTTTTTACAGCCCAGTCTTGTATTAAACTTTTAACTAAAATTAAACTGTCTTCTTTAGTTATATTTCTAGGTAAAAGATCTTTTAAATCTTCTTTAAATAATTTTTCTGTATTTACAATGGCAACAATTTCAGAAGAGTGTTCTTCTTTTTCTTGCATTTCGAAATACTGACAAGAGGTAAATAAAAAAGCGCAAAAAATAACAAATACAATTCTCATTCTAATCTTTATAATAGTTTATCAGTTTCTTTAACTGTTTTTTATGAATTTTTATTTTATTTTTTTTCCTTAAATCTGCAATCCATTTTTTTTCTAAATAATTTTGGTAATCATTCATTACCTCACCTTTTACAGTTTTTAATTCATTAGAATTATAGTTGGCTTTATTCTTATCAAAATAAGATTTTAAACCTAAAGAATCTTTAGAAGATTTGTTCCAAATTTTTTGTTGCATTAATTCGAATAACAACAAACCATCTTGATATTCTTTTAATGTATTAGCGTATTCTGGTTCTGTTTTTATTAAGTTTTCTTTGTAATAAGCTAAAATTTCTTTTTCTTTAAACATCTCGAACAACACAAAAATAGGTTTATGCCTTCTGTTTTTTGTGTAATCTACAAATTTCTCTTGTGTAATATTCTTATCATTGATGCTTAATATGGTGTTTTGCAAAGAATCTTTAGAAAGCGATCTAATATTTTTTTGATTAAGAATTTGTTTTGCTTTTTCATTTTCTACAATTTTATAAGTTGCTTTTAACTTATTAATTATAGCTTTTTCAGACATTTGCATGCGAGAACTTCTTTTAATTTTTTTACGAAGCTCTGTTTCCATTTCAGCAAAAGACTTAATAGGATGTTTTCTTAAAAGCTTTACAATATGCCAACCAAAACGGGTTTTAAAAGGTTTTGAATAATCGCCAACGTTTTTTAATGAAAATGCAGCATCTTCAAATTCTTTTACCATTCTACCAGTGCCAAATCTGTTTAACTTTCCTCCTCTTGCTTTAGAACCTACATCATCTGAAAATAAGTTTGCTAATTTTTCAAAAGACTCATTATTCTGAAGTCTATTGTAAACCTCATCAATTTTAATTTTACCAGTATTTGTAGTATCTTTTATTAAAATATGTGCTGCTTCAATTTCTCCTTTAGATGGTCTTAAATCATCAACTTTTAAAATATGATACCCATACTGACTTCTAAAAGGCATCGAAACATCACCTACTTTTGTAGCAAACGCTACATCTTCAAATGAAGCAACCATTTGAAAGGCTTTAAAATAGCCCAAATTACCTTTATTACCTGGAATACCTCTTTTTGCGTCTCCTTTTGCAGATCTATCTTCGGATGTTTCTACTGCTAGTCTTTCAAAACTTTCTCCGTTAACAATTCTGTTTCTAATGTCTAAAATTTTATTGTAAGCAACTAAAGTATCTTTTGGCATTGCATCTTTAGAAGTTCTAATTAAGATATGTTTTGCTTTTACTTCATTTTTTGTTCTAAAGTAAATGTCTTTAACCAAGTCTGCAATAAAAGAAGTGTCTTGTAAATACGGTGCTGCTAATTGGTTTTTATAAGTAGCAATTTCTCTTTTATAAGAAGGTAAAGTATCTAACTTAATTTTGTAAGCTTCTTTAACCTTTAATAAATAATTGATGTACAAATCTAAATTTTTGGTTACATCTTTAGCTTCTTCATTATCTATAGCATCTAAATTCTTTTCATAAACCCGCTTAAAATCTGCTACAGAAATTTTTTCTTTATTAATTGTTATCAATGTTTTAGAATCTTGCGAATAAACATTAATTGCTAAAAACAATATACAAATTGATAAAAACCTACTTTTCATAAGACTTAACTATAATGATATAATACCTTTAATATTTTCTGCTTTTTTATAATATGCTATAACTTCATCCGAAGATTTAATTTTTAAAATAATAGAAACACTAACGTATTTACCTGTTTTAGATTTTTTTGTATTTATTACAGCGCCTGTGTTATTAAAAATTGCTTCTACTTCTGCTACTTGATTCTCTGTACTTGGTACAATAAATTTATAGAGATAATCTGCAGGAAACTTAGTAGTATCTTCTAATTGAATTTTTAACTTGCTATAAAATTCGTTTTTATTACTCATAATAATTGTAAAAATTTTTCTAAACTATTTGCAAATTGCAAGACACAAAATTACATTAAAATTTAATTTTATAAACGGAATGATTTATTTTTGTGCGATGCAGCAAAAAATTGTTCTTATTGGCGGACCAGGAACTGGTAAAACTACTATTATAAATGAACTTATTAAAAAGGGATATTATTGTATGCCAGAAGTTTCTAGAGAGGTAACTTTAAAGGCTAAAGAAGATGGTATCGATCAACTTTTTTTAACAGAGCCTTTATTATTTAGTAAAATGCTTTTAGAAGGTAGAGAAAATCAATACTTAAAAGCAACAGATTTAGAAAAAGACATTGTTTTTTTTGATAGAGGAATACCAGATGTTCACGCATACATGGATTATTTTAAAACAGAATATCCAGATTACTTCTTAGAAAAGTGCAAAAAATATGAATATACCAAAATATTTCATTTTTCGCCTTGGGAAGAAATACACACCACAGACAACGAGCGTTACGAATCTTTTGTAGAATCTGTACAAATTGATAAGTTTTTGGTAAAAGCCTACTCTGATTTGGGTTATAATTTAATAAATGTGCCTTTTGGTTCTATAGAAGAACGTACAAACTTCATTTTAAATTCGCTAACAAGCGAATGATGTTATCACCAGAAAATACATTAAAAAAATATTGGGGATTTACCTCCTTTAGAGCACCTCAAAAAGAAATTATTTCTGCTGTTTTAAACAACAAAGACACCATTGCGTTATTACCAACTGGTGGCGGAAAATCTATTTGCTTTCAAGTACCTGCATTGGTAAAAGAAGGAGTTTGTATTGTGGTTTCGCCCTTAATTGCTTTAATGCAAGATCAAGTAGAGAATTTAAAGCAGAAAAATATAAAAGCGGTTACAATACCTACCGGAAGTCAGCAAGATGAAATTGTAACACTATTCGATAAAATTAAATTCGGTAAAGTAAAGTTTTTATATATATCGCCAGAAAGATTGCAATCATCTTTAATTCAGCAAAAAATTAAAGAATTAAATGTAAACTTGGTTGCAATTGATGAAGCACATTGCATTTCTGAATGGGGACATGACTTTAGACCTTCTTATAGAAATATAAAAGTACTTAAAGAAATTTTACCAGAAGTTGGTTTTATTGCATTAACTGCAACAGCAAATAAAAAAGTGTTGTTAGATATTGAAACCAATCTAGAATTAAAAAACACTTTGCTTTTTAAAAAGTCTTTTTTTCGAGAAAACTTAGCATATCAAGTTTTTAAAATTGAAGATAAACTAGAAAGACTTACAAGTATTTTTAGAAAAACTAAAACACCAGCAATTGTTTATGTAAATTCTAGAAAAAAAACTGAAGAAATCTCTAATTTTTTAAATGCTAATAACTTTAAAAGCACTTTTTATCACGCGGGTTTAACTATTATAGATAAAGAAAAGGCTTTTAATAATTGGATGCTAGAGAAAACACCAATAATTGTAGCAACCAATGCATTTGGCATGGGAATAGACAAACCCAATGTTGGATTGGTAATTCATTATAATTTACCAAATAGTTTAGAAAACTACGTGCAAGAAACAGGTAGAGCTGGTAGAAATGAAAAAAAATCTTTCGGTGTCTTATTATATAATGAGCATGACATTTATTTACATCAAAAGCAAATAGAAAACTCTATACCTTCTATTATAGAAATTAAAGAGGTTCATAAAAAGTTATATCAACAATTTAGAATAGCCTTAGGTGAAATTTCAGAAGAAGTTTATGCTTTTAATTTTTATGAGTTCTGTAAAAAGTACAACTTACAAGTTCTTAAAACAGGTGCTATTTTAAAATTATTGGTTAATTATGGTATTATAGAACTTAATAGTAGTTTTAATAAAAAATCTACTTTGAAGGTTACAGCTTCTCATTATTCCATCTTAAATTTTTCTAACAATAATAACTCTTTAAAAAACTTTATAAATGTACTTTTAAGAACTTACGGAGGTTTGTTTGAAGATGAAATAAAAATAAACGAATTCTATATAGCCAAGAAAGCAGGAATAACTTCTAATAAAGTAATTCAGAATTTAGAACTATTAGAACAGCAACAGTTACTTGTATACAATCAATCTAACGAAAATGCTGCTTTAAATTTTCTAATGCCTAGAGAAGATGATAAAACTATCAATAGATATTCTAAAGAAATAAAACAGTTTCTATTTCTAAAGGAAGAAAAAGCAAAAAACTTTATCGCTTTTATTAAGAACAACAAAGTTTGTAGAAGCAAGCAACTTTTGGCATATTTTGACGAAATTAAACAAGAAAACTGTGGCATCTGTGATGTTTGTTTAGCTCACAAAAAAAAGCAAACAAAAAACATATCCGAAGAAATTACAACTCTTTTAAACTATAACAAACAACTATCGTCAAAAGAAATTAGTAATTTTTTAAATGCTAAAGAGAAAGACATTTTAATACATTTGCAAACGCTTCTTGCAGAAGATAAACTAATATTAAATAATCTAAATAAATTTCAACTAAAAATATAAATATGAAAGATATGCGTATCGTTTTTATGGGAACGCCAGATTTTGCCGTGGCCATTTTAAAACATTTAGTAGAAAACAACTATACAATTGCAGGCGTAATTACTGCACCAGATAAACCTGCCGGTAGAGGAAGAAAAATAAATGAGTCTGCAGTAAAAAAGTATGCAAAATCTCAAGATTTAAAAATATTACAACCAACTAACTTAAAAAACGAAGATTTTTTAAGTGAATTAAAATCTTTAAATGCCAATTTACAAATTGTTGTTGCCTTTAGAATGCTACCTAAAGTTGTATGGCAAATGCCAGAATTAGGTACATTTAATTTACATGCTTCTTTATTACCAGAATATAGAGGTGCTGCACCAATACATTGGTCTATTATTAACGGAGAAACAAAAACGGGTGTAACCACATTTTTTATTGATGATAAAATTGATACCGGAGAAATTATATTACAAGAAGAAATTCCAGTTTTAGAAACAGAAACTGTAGGTAGTTTGCACGACAAATTAATGCATTTGGGTGCAAGTTTAGTTTCTAAAACTGTAGATTATATTGCAAATGGAAATGTAATTACTACAAAACAACCCCATTTAGAAGAAAAATCTGCACCAAAATTAAACCCAGAAAATACGAAAATAGATTGGACGGACAGTTTAGAGAATATTTATAATAAAATTAGAGGTTTAAACCCTTTTCCGGCAGCTTGGACGTTAATATATAATAATGATGAAGAAGTTTCTGCTAAAATTTATGCCGTAAGTAAACAAATAGAAACACACACTTTTAGTTTGGGAAGTATTATTGCATCTAAAAAAGAATTAAAAGTTGCAGTAAATGGTGGTTATATTATTATTGATGAAATAAAACTTTCTGGTAAGAAAAAGATGGATTCAAAAAGCTTATTAAATGGCTTTCATTTTTCTTCGGATGCTAAAATGATGTAAAGCCTTTATTGATGCGGTTTGTAGAGTTTTTTGATTTTCAAAGCATGCTTTATTAACAATTGACCTACATTTATTAACAAAATGCCCGTTTTTGGGCTTACATATTTGCGTAAACCCACAATCCGTCTATATTTGTTAAGCTATTAAGCAAAAAGTATAATAAAAATAATTTAAAAATCAATTCATTATGAACAAATCAGATTTAATCGATGCAATGGCTGCTGACGCAGGAATTTCTAAAGTAGCAGCTAAAGCAGCTTTAGAGTCTTTTACAGGTAACGTAACTTCTGCTTTAAAGAAAAAAGAAAAAGTTGCCTTAGTTGGTTTCGGAACTTTTTCTGTATCTGAAAGAGCTGCAAGAACTGGTAGAAATCCTCAAACAGGAAAGACTATTGAAATTGCTGCTAAAAATGTAGCAAAATTTAAAGCTGGAGCTGGATTAAGCGATGCTGTAAACTAATAATTACAGTTTTAAATAAAATAAAAGCTCTCTTTTTTAAGAGAGTTTTTTTTTGTTAAAATTTTACCTATATTTAGATAAAAAAATTGAATGTCTAAACTCCTCCCAAAAAAAGGTAGACTTTTGGTTGCAGAACCATCTATCTTAAACGACAATTCATTTAACAGAGCTATTGTTCTATTAACTGAACATACAGATAATAATTCTGTCGGTTTTATTTTAAATAAACCATTAGAATATTGTATTAAAGATTTATTACCAGAAATAGATTGTGATTTCAATATTTATCAAGGTGGCCCTGTAGAACAAGATAATTTGTACTTTGTACATAGAATACCACAATTATTAGACGAAAGCATAGAAGTTGCTAACGGTGTCTTTTGGGGTGGCGATTTTAATCAATTAAAAGACCTTCTTAACAATGGTTTGCTAGAAGAATCTGATATTCGATTCTTTTTAGGCTATTCTGGCTGGGATAAAGATCAACTAGAAGATGAATTAAGCGGAAACTCTTGGTTTGTTACAGAAAATAACTTCGAAAACATTTTTTCTAACGACGAAGAAAGCCTTTGGAAAAATAAATTACTAGAAAAAGGAGGTAATTATAAACTTTGGGCAAACGCACCAAACGATTTTAACTTAAATTAATTACCAGCAATTTGTAAAAGATTTAAATTGGCTTGTAATTTTGTAGCCAAACTACTTGTAAATATTTTTTTCTTGTATTTAGTTATTGCTTGTACCCCAACAATTGCATTTGTAATAAAAACTTCATCAGCCTTTTGAATCTCAAACGGAGAAATTGTTGTTTCTTCGATAGTAAAATCTTTATTTTTAGTTAAGATTTCTATGATTTTTCCTCTTACAATACCTTTAATACATCCTTCTGATAAGGCAGGTGTTTTAACAACATTACCTTTTACAACAAATATATTTCCGTTGGTAACCTCTACTACTCCTTTTCTTTCATTTAAAAGAACGCAACTATCTAAATCATTTTCATTAGCATAAATACTTGCTAGAGTATTAAGCATTCTATTATTTGTTTTTACTGTAGATAGCAAACCAGAATAGTTGTAAAAATCTTTAAAAACATCAACTTTATACTCATTTTTAGAAACATAAGTATTTTCACTAGCTTCAATCGAATAATCAACTTTGTTAGTTTTTGGTGTATACAAACCACCATCTTTTCTATAAACATTTAAACGAACTCTATAAGATGGTGCGTCATCTATAACTGCTATTGTTTTTAAAATTTCTTTTTCTAAAAACTCTAAAGTAAATTCCATAGGAATTTTCATACGCAACATTCTCATCGAAGCCATCAATCTAAAATAATGATCTTCCCAAAAAACAACTTTTTTGTTTACAACTTTAATTGTTTCAAAAATAGCATCTCCGTATTTAAATCCTCTATTATCCTTAGAAAGGCTTACGTTTTCTTTAAATAATAACTCACCGTTTAAATTAATCATCCTTTAAATTTTAAGAACTGCAAAAATACTACAAATCTTAGTATTATAAACATAAAAAAACCAGCAATAAATGCTGGTTTTTAAATTGTATTTTACCTAATTAAGCACCAATTGTGTGTCTTAATTCTTCTATTTGATTCTCCCAAAGCTGTTTAGCCTCATCTACCTCGTCTTCGTCTTCTGCAAAATCTGTTACTATTAAAGAAACATCTTTTGTTAATGGATCTACTTGAATTCTAATTTCGAAATAACTGTCATCATCTTCACTCTCTAACCACTTCCAACGCATTCTTTCACCTGCCTTTTTGGTTATTAAATTTGCTAACTCTTCTGTACCTTCCCAAACAAAGCTAAAAACTTTACCTCTAGAGTTTACTTTATCTGCAAACCATTCTTGTAAACTAGAAGGTGAAGATATGTATTGATATAGCATATTAGGCGATGCGTGAATTGGAATTTCTAATTCGAATTTTACTTTATCCATTGTTTGTTTTGTTAGGCAGACAATATAGGTATTAATTCAATTAAAAAAAAATTAAAACACTTCTTGCAGGTTTGTAAAAAGTGTCTATATTTGCACCCGCAAACCAATGGCGAGGTAGCTCAGTTGGTTAGAGCGCAGGATTCATAACCCTGAGGTCACGGGTTCAAATCCCGTCTTCGCTACAAATTTAAAAAACAGTTTAGGGTATTCTAAACTGTTTTTTTATGTTTTAAACTTTCTTAAAAGTCAATTTCTAAGTATTTTTTTTCTCTTAAATTATTCTAATTTAAAATAACTTACTCTGTAATAAAGTTTTACCAAATAAAAATCACTTAATTTTATTGATTATTAAAATTTATTTAATAATTTTATAAAACTATATTAAGTCCCTTCTACCCTTAAGTAACCCCATAATCTTAAGAAATGAATTATAAACTTATATTAATTTTATTTTTACAAAGCACCTTAGTTGCTTTTGTTATCCTTCTTTTATTTAAATTTAGAAAAAAACTTGGTAAAGGTGTTTTGTACGCTTGTCTTGGCTTGTTTCAATTTGTACAAGTCATGATTTTTATATTAAACAGTGTTTTTCAAAATTTTGCGTACGATTTTCTGGTAACACCAGGATCTTCTATTTTTGTAACCATTTCACTCTTTACTTTATTGTTAATTTACATTAAAGAAGATGCTAAAGAAACTAGAAAAATTATTTCTACAATACTTATAGTTAATGTTTTAATATACTTTATAGCAATTTCTTTTTTATGGAATTTGAGTGATGCAACTGCAACAAATTATTTTAATGTTATAGATATTTTTTTAGAAAATACACCTTCTTTTATTGTAGGTAATGTTGCTTTATTTTTAGATGCTTTACTATTAATATTTACTTTTGAAT
Source organism: Polaribacter sp. BM10 (assembly GCF_002005425.1). Lineage (GTDB taxonomy): Bacteria > Bacteroidota > Bacteroidia > Flavobacteriales > Flavobacteriaceae > Polaribacter > Polaribacter marinaquae. Next base: position 1,212,883 of record NZ_CP019704.1, read on the forward strand.
TTATATCTAAAATAATAAAATTTCTATTTCTTCAAATTAGTATTACAATGTTTATCGTATTAACATTTGATACTATCTTTTTTTCAATTTTTACTTTTTATAATTCAGCTAACTTAATTGATATTATAGTTTTTGGTTTAATCTCAAAAAATAGTTTTACTATTTATTATAGTTTACTGTTTTATTTTTATCTAAGATTTTTAGATGAGACAGACAAAGATTTGGTTTATTTTAAAATTAAAGATGTTTTTAAACCTCTTAGTTATAAGCAAAAATTTGAAGTAGCAGTAAATGATATTAAAAAAGCGAATGAAATGTATCGCTTACTTACAACAAATTCTAATGACATTATTTGTTTGCAAGAACTTAATGGTAATTATAGTTACGTTAGTCCTTCAATAAAAAAAATTTTAGGTTATGAGCAATCATATTTTTTAGGTAAACAAATTTTCTCTATAGTTCACAAAGATGATATTAAAGAACTTCAAGAGAAAATTTCTAATAAAGAGTTCTTTAAAAATAACCAAACAGCTCCATTAATTTTTAGATTAAAACACAAATTAGGTCATTATGTATGGATAGAGTATTCTACATCACCAATTTATCAAGATAATAAAATTACATCTTTTGTAACTTCTGCTAGAGAAATTACGGATAGAATAAAATCTAAAAAGAAGTTAGAAAAATCACTAAAATTATTAAGAAAAAGAGATAAAGCCTTAAACAAAGCAAGTGAAATAGGTAAGATAGGTTTTATAGAATATAATGCTAAAAAAGAAACTTATGTTTGGTCTGATTATGTATTTGAAATTTTTGGTCTAAATCCTGACGATAACATTCCTTCTCAAAAAGAATTTCTAAATTTTTTTAGCGATGAAAGCAAAGCTAAAATTTTAAAAAATATCGAAAACTTAGAATCAAATGGAAAAGCTTTCCACATGGAAATAAAAGGTAAAAATCAAGAAAATAAAATTATTTGGCTTCGATTAATATTGGAACCTATTTTTGGTGCCGACAAAAAAGTGAAAGGCCGAAGAGGAATTTTACAGAACATAACAAAAAGTAAGAATTCTAAAATAGCCTTAAAAAATTCTTACAATCTTTTAAAGAAAAAAGATCTTTCATTAATTGAGTCGAGTAGAATTGCTAAAATTGGATATTCTGACTATTTATTTGAAACCAATGCTTTTTATTGGTCAGATTATGTTTATAAAATATTTGGTTTAGATCCTAATAAAGAAATACCATCTCGAGAAGAAATGATTGCTGTTTATAAAGGTGAATTCTTAGAAAAATTAATTAGTGCTACAAAGAAATTAGATGCTGATGGAATACCTTATGACATCGAACTTAAAATGACAAATTTTGTAAATAAAGAAGTTTGGGTTAGAATTATAGGACACTTAATTTATGACGACGATAAAAATGTAATAGGAAGAAGTGGTGTTTTACAAGATATTACAGATTCTAAGTTAAATAGAATAGAATTAAAAAGATCTAAAAAAGAAATTGAAAACTCTTTAGAACAATTAGAAAAAAATAAAGCTTCTATGGATGAAGCCAGTAAAGTTGCTAAAATAGGATACTTTGAATATATAATTGCTACAGACAATTTTAGATGGTCTGAATATTTATATGATATTTACGGTTTAGATAAAACAAAACCTGTACCACCAAGGGCAGAAATTGTTGCCCAAATAGATAAAGATTCTTTACCTGTTATTAAACAAGCAACATTAGACCTAACTAATAATGGCGTATCTTATGATATACAAATGAAAATATATCATAAAAAAACTGGTAAAGCTGTATGGGTAAGAAATGTTGCACAACCTGTTTTTGATAAAAATAAAAATATAATAGGAAGACGTGGCTTAGTGCAAGATATAACAGACAAAAAAGAAAGTATTGATAAAATAGCTAGAGCTGAAGAATTGTATAGATTACTAGCAGATAATACAAACGATTTAATATGTTTACAAGAACATGATAGTACGTTTAAATATATAAGCCCATCAATAGAAAACCTACTCGGTTATAAACAAGAAGATTTTATAGGCAGAAAAGTATATGATATAGTACATCCAGAAGATTTAGAATCTTTAAAAAACACTTTTTTCAATATTTCTAAAGAAGTTAAATCTCATGCATTTCCTTTTAGGGCTTTACATAAAAAAGGACATTATATTTGGTTAGAGTTTTTATCTACACCTGTTTACAATGGTGATGAGATTAATTATTTTGTAACTTCAGCAAGAGACATAACACAAACAATGGTGGCCAATGAAAATATACAAGAATATCAAAAATCTTTAAAAAAGTTAACAACAGAAATTACGTTAATAGAAGAAAAACAGAAAAAAGAAATAGCTTCAAATATTCATGATCATTTAAGTCAATCTTTAGTAATTTCTAAAATGAAAATTAAAGAATTAAAACGTAATAAAGAATATGAAAAACTAATAAAAGATTTAGATTTTATAGAAAATCATATTACAGACGCATTAGACAATAGTCGAAAAATTACTTTTGAACTTTCTCCTCCTGCTCTATATCAATTAGGAATTGTAGATGCGTTGTTTTGGTTATTTGAATACATTGAAAAAACATATGAAATAAAATCTGATATTTATACAACTTTAGATACTGTAATAATGGATGATACAAAATCTATTTTACTTTATAGAAGTATACAAGAAGTTGTAAATAATGCGATAAAATATTCTAAGGCATCTTTTTTTACATTGAATATTGATGAGAACTCTGATTACATCTCTTTTATATTTAAAGATAATGGCATTGGTTTTAATACCAAAAAAATAAAAAACAATCACAATACAAATGGTTCTGGTTTTGGATTGTTTACAGTTAAAGAAAGAATAGAAAATATTCAAGGAGAATTCAATATTAGATCAGAAATTGGTAACGGTACAACTGTTGTTTTTAATATTCCTAAAAGCATCATCAAAAAATCATAACAAATACAATATTCAATAAAAAAACTTATTTAAACTTTAATAAAATACATTTTTTTTTATCTTTAGAGCATAAATCCCCTAAAAATTGATATTTCTTTTATCAATTTTAATAACTTATGATATGACATTCTATCAATTTACAACACTATTTGTACAAAGCTCTTTTGTTGCTTTTATTATACTACTATTATTTAAAGTTAGAAAAAAACTAGGTTTAAGTGTTCTTTATGCTAGTTTGGGTTTATTTCAGTTTGTTCAAATATTTCTTTCTAATAATATAGATTCTAATTACCCAACAAATCACTTAATATCTCAAGGATCATCAATATTTGTAACTGTAACACTCTTTGCTTTATTAATTATTTATATTAAAGAAGATGCCAAAGAAACAAAAAAAGTTATTTATGCATTGTTTCTAGTAAATTTATTAATCACACTTTTACTGCAGGTTTTCAATTGGAAAATTGAAGATACTTTAATTGATAATGCCATCGCAAATTCTGCGAAACCATTTAAAAACTCACCGTACATCTCTACTGTTTCTAATATTGCTATCCTTTTAGATTCGCTTTTATTAATAATACTGTTCGAATTTATAGCAAAAAAAACAAGGTTTTTATTTTTACAAATTTTTATTACAATGATAATTGTAGTAAGCTTTGATACAATATTCTATGCAACACTTTCTTTCTGGAAATCAGATAAGTTAATTCCTGTAATTACAAAAGGGTTGCAATCAAAAGGGATATTGGCAACCTATTTTAGTGTTTTATTTTATATCTATTTAAGGTTTTTAGATACTACAGATAGAGACCTAGTATTTTTTAAAATAAAAGATGTTTTTCAACCTTTAAGTTATAAACAAAAATTTGAAACTACGGCAATCGACAAAAAAAAGGTTGAAGAAAAATATAGGTTACTAACAGATAATTCTAATGATATTATTTGTTTACAAAATGTAGATAGTTCTTTTAAATATATTAGTCCATCAATAAAAAAAATATTAGGCTATGATAGTAAAGAGTTTCTTGGAAAAAAAATTTTTAAATATGTTCATTCTGATGATATTCAGAAATTAAGAGAAACAATAGGTAAAAAATTATTTATTACAGATTACGATAATAACGCATATACCTTTAGGGTAAAGCATAAATTTGGTCATTATATTTGGTTAGAATTTATTACTTCTGCCGTATACGAAAATAATAAAATTAGTTATTTTGTTACTTCTGCTAGAGATATAACACAAAGAGTCTTAGCTAAAAATAAAATTGAAAGTTCTTTAAAACTATTAGAACAAAAAGAAACCTCTTTAAATGAAGCTAGTAAATTAGCTAAAATTGGATATTGGGAATATATAAAGACATCTGAAAGAGTAAATTGGTCTGAATATATACATGTAATTTACGAGAGTGACGTTAAAAAAGCAGCACCGAAAAGAGAAGAAATATTTAAAAAATTTGACAAAGAATCTCAATTAAAAATTTCTAAAGCAAATAAAGAGCTAGATAAAAACGGTACACCTTACGATCTTGAATTAAAATTAATTAATAATAACAAAAAAGTAGTTTGGATTAGAAATGTTGTACAACCAATTTACGATGAAAACAAAAAAATTATAGGTCGTAGAGGTGTTTTACAAGATATTACAGAAAATAAAAATATCAATATAAAATTAAAAGAAAGCGAAGAAAAATTCTTTAAGATATTTAAAAACAGTCCTAATTTAATAATACTAAATAGTTTTGATGAACACAAAATTGTTGATGTAAATGATGCCGCTGCAAGAATATCTGGTTACACACCAGAAGAATTAATTGGTACCGTTAATATACAGGCTAGTATTTGGAAGTCTCAGAAGAAAAGAAACATCTATTTTAATAGATTAGTTAAAAATGGCAGCGTTAAAAATTTTGAATCTGAATTTATTACCAAATCCGGAGAACTTAGAATTTGGAAAGCAAATGCTGAAATTATATTAATTGCTAATAAAAAATACGTTTTAAGTATAATAGAAGATATAACAGAAATTAGGCTAGCTCAAAATAAGCTTAAAGCTCAAAATGAATTTGTTATTGCCATGACAGAAAATCAAAACTCTGGTATTGTAGCGTGTAATGATAAAGGTGAAATTGTTCTATTTAATAAGACAGCTAAAGAATGGCATGGTGTAGATATTCTTAAAATTCCTCAAGAGAAATGGGCAGAAAATTATGGCCTATATAAATCAGATTACAAAACCCTTTTACCTCAAGAAAAAATACCTTTACTACAAGCTTTTAATGGTAAAATTTTAACTAACGAAGAAATTGTTATAAAATCAGTTGATCAAGAACCTAGAATTGTACTTTGTAACGGAGCTTCTTTTCATGACAATAAAGGTAAAAAACTAGGTGCTGTGGTTGTAATGAATGATATTACGCATCAAAAATTAATAGAAAAAAACTTAAGAGACAGTAAAGATGAAATAAAAAAAGCACTTATTGCTGCTGAAAGAAGTAAATTTTTGCTAAATGAATCTGGAAGAATTACAAGAGTTGGTGCATGGGAGCTAGATTTAATTACAGAAAATGTTAGTTGGTCAGATCAAATTTATAAAATTCATGGTTTGCCTATAGGAACCATTCCTCCTTTAGAAAAATTAATGGAGTATTATGTTAATGGTTCTAAAGAAGTTTTAGAGAAAGCAATTGAAATCTGTATTGCAGAAAATAAAAGTTTTAATTTAGAACTAAATTTTAAAAATGAACAAAATGAACTGCTTTGGTTAAATGTAATTGGTTACACAGAGGTTAATAATGAAGGTAAAGCAATATTTGTAAGAGGTGTTTTACAAGATATTACAGAAAAAAAATTAACAAGAGATAAAATAGATAAAGCAGAAGAGATGTATCGTTTACTTGCAAACAATACTAGCGATCTAATTTGTTTACAAGAACCAGACGGAACATTTAAGTACATTAGTCCGTCGATAGAAAACCTATTAGGCTACAAACAATCAGAATTTACTGGTAAAAAAATTACTTCTATCGTACATCCAGATGATTTAGATAGTTTATTTGAAGCTATAGACGAGGTTAATAAAAATTTAAAAAAAGACGCACATCCATTTAGAGCAAAACATAAAAATGGAGATTATATTTGGTTAGAGTTCTTATCTACGCCAATTTATGAAAATGATAAAATTAGCTACTTTGTAACAACAGCAAGAGATATAACTCAATGGATGTTGGCAAATATAGAAATTAATGAGTATCAATCATCCTTACAAAAACTTACAACTGAGTTAACGTTAATTGAAGAAAAACAGAAAAAAGAGATAGCATCAAATATACATGATCATTTAAGTCAATCTTTAGTGATTTCTAAAATGAAAATTAACGAGTTAAAAAACAATAAGAATTTAAGTGAAATCTTTGGTGACTTAAATTTTATTGAAAATCATATTGTAGAAGCTTTAGAAAATAGTAGAAAAATAACTTTCGAATTATCACCACCTGCACTCTATCAATTAGGCATAATAGATACTTTATATTGGTTGTTTGAAAACATAGAAAACACTTATAAAATAAAATGCGAAATAATTACCAATTTAGACTTTGTTGAGCTAGATGAAGCTTCTTCAATTTTGTTATATAGAAGTATACAAGAAGTTGTAAATAATGCTTTAAAATATGCCCAAGCATCTTTAATAACTTTAGAAATTAATAAAACAGAGTCAGACTTTTTGTTTGTTGTAAAAGATAACGGTATTGGCTTTGATACAAGTAAATTAAAAAACTTAAAAAATTATTCTGGTTTTGGTTTATTTACAGTACAAGAAAGAATTGCCAATATTAATGGAGTTTTTAGTATAACTTCAGAAAAAAAAATAGGAACAACTGTTAATTTTTTTATACCTTTAACTATATGATGACCAACGACCAAATAAAAATAGTTTTAGTAGACGATCACAAACTTCTTAGAGATGGTTTAAGAAATATAATAGAACAAAAATCTAATATGAAAATTATTGGAGAAGCATCTGATGGAAGAGAAGCTATTAGTGTTTGTTCTAAATTATTGCCAGATGTTTTGGTTATTGATGTAGCTATGGCAAATTTAAATGGTATCGAAGCTGCAAAACAGATTCATAAAACATGCCCTGACATTAAAATTATCGGTCTTTCTATGCATTCTAGTAAACAATTTATACAAGGAATGTTTAAAGCTGGTGCCTATGGTTATTTACTAAAAGATGGTGATTCTAACGAATTAATTACTGCTATAAATACAGTGGTACAAAATATAAAATACTTATCTAAGGATATTAATCAAGAATTTTTATCAATAATTAAACAAGGAAATACCATAGAAAACACTCTTTTAAGTTCAAGAGAGAAAGAAGTTTTACAATTAATTACAGAAGGAAAATCTTCTAAAGAAATTGGAGAGGTTTTATTTTTAAGTTCTAAAACTGTTGATGTACATAGAAATAATATTATGAAAAAAATTGATTTATATACAATACCAGAATTAACTAAGTATGCCATAAAAAAAGGTTTTACTTCCTTAGAAATGTAAAATTTAATTAAAAAATAAGCATTTTACCTATTTATTTAAAATATCCTAAACAGTATCTTTACATACAATCATTAATTTATTCATTAATTAATTGAAACAACACACAGAAAACATGTTAATTGTAGAAGACAACCCTTTAATTGGAGAGAAAATTCTTAACGCAAGTAAACAAGTACATCCTCTTAAAAATATACAATTAACCCAAACTCTTCACGAAGCTATTTCTTTTTTGAAAGAAACTGATGTTGATATTGTAACCTTAGATTTAAGCTTACCAGATGGCAATGGAATTGAACTACTAAAATGGTTTAAAGAAAATAATAAGCTACCTAAAGTATACGTTTTTTCTACAAGCCGAGAATTAAAAAGAACTTGTTTAAGATACGGAGCTCAAGATTTCTTTGATAAATCTAGTGATTTTGAGAAACTAATTGATACCATATCTAATACTTTACCAATAGACTAAATTTATAATATAAAATACTTTATAAAACTTTAAACCCCAGTTATTAAACAAATGCTTAATAACTGGGGTTTATAAATTATAATATATTATTAGGGGTATAATTTAACTTAGGGGAATATATTAATTTAGGGGATTAATATAACTTTCTCATTCTTCCTTCCCAAGTTCTACCACCTAAAGTAGACTCGTAAAAAATATAACCTCTTTTTATTTTTGTAATCTTCATTTTTAATTTAATTCCCTTTTTAAAAGGAAAATTAGGAAGATTTGATTCTTGTAATGTCATATAACACTCATCTTCTGAAACCCAAGAAATGTCAGATTTAATAAAGTACTTTCCTTCATTAAAATACTCTACATGTTTGTCTTCAGAAAATACAACAACTACATTTTCTCCTTTGTACTTGTAAGTGTATTTTGTTTCATTTAATAATGGTACAATCTCTTCTTTTTCTTCTATTGAAGTGTAAGTACCAAAATTGTTTACTGTGGTCATTGCAAGATCTTGTGCTGATACAGAAAATGCAAATAATGCGAAAATTACTACTAGTTTAAAATTTTTCATAATGATTAAATTGGGGGTTTAACATATAATTATACTGCAAAGATAAAGCCGAACTTCAGTTTTATAAATAAGCAAAATTCTTAATTTCTCTATTTCTTTGGATTTAATTATGACATTAGAAATACAATCATATTCTTAAATAACTAAAAACATTTTATGAATAGAAACATAAAAGCCCAGTTTGAACAAACAAACTGGACTTTATAAATTATAATTTATTAGGGGTATAATTTAACTTAGGGTGTATATTAATTTAGGGGATTAATATAACTTTCTCATTCTTCCTTCCCAAGTTCTACCACCTAAAGTAGACTCGTAAAAAATATAACCTCTTTTTATTTTTGTAATCTTCATTTTTAATTTAATCCCTTTTTTAAAAGGAAAATTAGGAAGATTTGATTCTTGTAATGTCATATAACACTCATCTTCTGAAACCCAAGAAATATCAGATTTAATAAAGTGTTTTCCTTCGTTAAAATACTCTACATGTTTGTCTTCAGAAAATACAACAACTACATTTTCTCCTTTGTACTTGTAAGTGTATTTTGTTTCACTTAATAATGGTACAATCTCTTCTTTTTCTTCTATTGAAGTGTAAGTACCATAATTGTTTACTGTGGTCATTGCAAAATCTTGTGCTGATACCGAAAATGTAAATAATGCGAAAATTACTACTAGTTTAATTTTTTTCATAATGATTAAATTGGGGGGGTTAAACATATAATTATACAGCAAAGATAAAACCGAACTTCAGTTTTATAAATAAGCAAAATTCTTAATTTTAAAAAAAAGTAAAATTTATGCAGAATTAAAATCATTATTAGAAGTAAAAACATTTATAATTTAGCTCTAATATTATTTTTTTAAAAAAAATGAATAGCTAACTATTTCATTATTAAGAACATTAAAAAAATGTATCTTTTTTGTAAAAAAAATGCTTGCAGATGTTAAAAAACATTATATATTTGCAACTCTTTACCACGCGAAAGTAGCTCAGTTGGTAGAGCGTCAGCCTTCCAAGCTGAATGTCGCCAGTTCGAACCTGGTCTTTCGCTCAAAAGCTTCATAAGAAATTATGAAGCTTTTTTTTGCTAAAAACTAAACCTTGTAATTTATTTTTTTGGCAGTTTGTCTCCAAAAACTAATAAAAATATTATGGGTACTGCTAACAATATAATTGTAGCTAAGTTATATGTAAATAAATAGGAATTTAGAATGATTGTAAGAATAAATCCTCCTATTGCTCCTCCTAAATGCGCAGAATGACCAACATTACCAACTTGATTTTTCAAACCATAAATAGAATATAATATGTAACCAATTCCAAAAATATATCCTGGAATTGGAATTGGTATAAATAAAAGGTATAGATTCATACCTGGATCTAATAAAATAGCTGAAAAAATAGTTCCAGAAACTGCTCCAGATGCTCCAACAGCACTATAATAAGGTTCTTTTTTATGCTCTTTAAGTGAATATAAACTTCCAGCTAACAAACTTCCAAAATAAATAATTAAGAAATTACTAGTACTTGTATGTTGCGTTACAATACCTCCAAAAAGATACAAAGCATACATATTTAACCCTAAATGCAACCAATCTACATGTAAAAAGCCAGAAGTTATAATTCTAATTTTCTCTCCTGATAAAATTCTACTAACCTGAAACTTATATTTATCGAGAAATGAATACTCCTTAAAACCCTTCATCGAAATTAATACATTGGCAATCATTAGTAATAATATTGCCTTATTTATATTTTCTATCATGTAACAAACTTAATAAAAACCCATTAGTATTTATCTTTTCATTTTAAATATATATACGATATTTGCAACACTAAAATTTATATATGCAATTTATTGTCTTTGCCATTAGTTATCCATTAATTTGGTTACTTTCTAAGTTACCAATGAGAATCTTATATTTAAAATCAGATTTTTTCTATTTTCTAATTTATTATGTAATTGGGTATCGAAAAAAAGTAGTTTTAGATAATTTACAATTAGCTTTTCCTAACAAGTCTTTAAAAGAACTTTTAATTATCAGAAAAAAATTCTTTAAACATTTAATGGATTTGATGATGGAAAGCGTAAAAGCTTTTTCTATTTCTGAAAAAGAAATTTTGAAACGATATACTTATGAAAATCCAGAATTGGTAAATAAATTTGCTAAAGATGGTAAAAGCATCGCTTTAGTTGGGGCTCATCAAGCCAATTGGGAATGGTCTACAAGTTTACCTAAAGTTTTAAATATTGATGTTTTGGGTGCGTATACAAAACTTAATAATAAGTACTTCGAAAAAAAAGTTAGAGATTCAAGAGAAAAGTTTGGAGTTATTGGATATAAAACTTCTGATATGGTTAGAGGTATGCAAAAAAGGTTTTCTGATAAAAAACAAGGTGCATATATTTTATTAAGCGATCAATCTCCACAACCACATAAAACTTATTATTGGAGAGATTTTTTTAATATCAAAGTTCCGGTACATACGGGCGCAGAAATGCTTGCAAAAAAGTTTGATTTAGTCGTAATAAATTATGTCACTAGAAAAGTTAAAAGAGGTTATTATAAAACTGAATTTCAACTGATAACTGAAAATCCTAAGGATTATGAAAATTATCAAATTACAGATTTATATACCGAATTGACAGAAAAAAATATTTTAAATCAACCGGAATTCTACCTTTGGTCTCATAAAAGATTTAAACATAGAGATAAAGTTCCGGCTGAATTTTTATAGACTATAAGTTAAACCACTCTTTAACTAAGTTTTGTTCTATTGGTGTAACAGATTTATGAGAATAATCATTCTTTAGGCTATCATATTTATAATCTTTAGCCCATTCTTCTATGTTTACAGACAGATCTTTTAAAGAATTACAAACAAATTCTAATTCTTTATTTGTTATTGTTGGATGCACAGAGAGACGAACCCAACCTGGTTTTTGAGTATTACAACCATGTAAAATTTCGTCTTTAATTCTATTAGAAGTTTCTTGGTCAACATTTAATAAATAATGACCATAAGTTCCTGCACAAGAACATCCACCTCTTGTTTGTATTCCAAAGCGATCATTTAAAAGCTTTACTACGAGATTAAAATGATAATTTTCAAAATAAAAAGAAAAAATACTTAATCTGTCCTTATGGTTTGGTGCTAAAATTTTTACTCCTTTTAAACTCTCTAAAGTTTTAAAAACAACTTTATTAATTTCGTCTTCTCTTGCTTTAATTTTATCGGTTCCCATTTCTTCTTTCAACTGAATTGAAAGTGCAATTCTAATTGTTTGCAAAAAAGCAGGTGTTCCGCCATCCTCTCTTGTTTCTACATCATCAAAATAATCATGTTGTCCCCAAGGATTTGTATAACTTACCGTTCCGCCACCTGGATTATCAGGTATTGTGTTCTTATACAAACTTTTATTAAAAATTAATACGCCAGAACTTCCAGGTCCTCCTAAAAACTTATGAGGAGAAAAGAAAACAGCATCTAAGTATTCATCTTCTGCTTCTGGATGCATGTTTATATCTACATAAGGTGCACAACAAGCAAAATCTACAAAACATAAACCATTATAACTATGAATCAATTTTGCTACTTTATGATAATCGGTTTTTATACCAGTTACATTAGAACAAGAAGTTATAGAAGCTATTTTAATTTTTCTGTGTTCGTGTTTCTTTATGCTTTTTTCAAAACTTTTTAAACAAACTAAACCTTCATTATTACAAGGTACAACTTCTACATCTGCAATAGTTTCTAACCAAGAGGTTTGATTAGAATGATGTTCCATATGAGAAATAAAAACTACAGGTCTTATTTCTTCTGGTAATTCTGTATAATTTTTTAAACTTTCAGATACTTTTAGTCCTAGAATTCTTTGAAACTTATTTACAACTCCTGTCATACCAGAACCCGAAGTTATTAAAACATCGTTTTCATTTGCATTAACATGACGTTTAATAATTTTTCTAGCTTCGTGATAAGCTAAAGTCATTGCAGCACCAGAAGTCGAAGTTTCTGTGTGTGTATTTGCAACAAATGGTCCAAACTTATGTAATAATTTTTCTTCTATAGGATGATATAATCTACCGCTAGCCGTCCAATCCGTGTAAATTAAATTTTGCAAACCATAAGGAGACTCAAATTTTTGGTTTATACCAACTATATTTTTTCTAAACTTATTAAAATATGCTTCTAAATTCATTGTAAACTGTTTTAAAAAATTCTGAATCTTCCTCCTATTAATATATTATTCTCGAAAAAATAAAAACTTTGAGAGGCAGAATCTGCAGAATTTAAAGATGTTTTAATATCTGGCATGTTTATATAACCAATTTTATAATCTGATTGAATATAAAAATGTTTTAAAAATGTAATATTTAATCCGGCGCCAACAGAAATTCCCCAACCAGATAAATGAAAGTTATCATGTCTTTCTTTACCTAAAAGCGATGTATCTGTTCTAGGATACAAACCTCCTACTCCAATTCCTTCTGTTAAATTTATTTGAAGGTTTTTTAAATCTAATCCAAACCAATGGTCAATATTATCAAATCTTTTAACTTCAACATTTACATAATTTAGACCATCTGTGTGCTCAAATCTTAAAAAATCTTCTGTTAATTGTATATTCTGATTGTTATAGGTACCATCATATTTTGCATTTCCAATATTAATATTACCATTTATAGTAACATTTTGATCATTGTTAACCACATATTTCATGTGATCTACACCAATAGAAATTGTATAGTTTTCTTTAAAAAAGTAACCAATTCTATAGTTATTCTGAGGAATTGTAATATTACCAGGGTTAAAATAATTATTTACAGAAAACTTAGTTGGTCTATCTTGTGCCTTAACATCAAATAATGTAAAATCATAATCTTTACCTTTAAAACGGATATCAGAATCTGTGTAACTAGACCAATTCCATCCCCAATAAACAAAAAACTTACCTTTATTTACTACCTTATTTTTCTTAGAAAACTTTTTATTTTGTTGTCCTAAAACAGTAAGCGAACTAAATAAAAGTATCGCTAAAACTAAAATGTTTTTTTTCAATCTAAATTATTTTAAATAATTGCTTTAATTTCTTTTATAAATCTCTCTGCTAAATTATCTGCTGCTGCTTGAGATTTAGCTTCAGTATAAATTCTAATAATAGGCTCTGTATTAGATTTTCTTAAATGAATCCATTCATCAGCAAAATCTATTTTTACACCATCTATAGTATTTACATCTTCATCTTTATAAGTTGTTGCCATTGTTTCTAAAATAGCATCAACATTAATTTCTGGCGTTAATTGAATTTTATTTTTACTCATAAAATAACTTGGATAAGAATCTCTTAGTTCTTTACAAGACATTTTATTATTTGCTAAATGGCTTAAAAATAATGCAACACCAACTAAAGAATCTCTACCGTAATGAGATGCCGGATAAATAATTCCTCCATTACCTTCTCCACCAATTACAGTGTTAGTTTCTTTCATTTTTATTACAACATTTACTTCACCAACAGCAGATGCTGTATAAGTTCCGCCATGTTTTTGTGTAACATCTCTTAAAGCTCTAGAAGAAGATAAGTTAGAAACTGTATTGCCGCCACCTAGTTTTCCTAAAACATAATCGGCACAAGCTACTAAAGTATATTCTTCTCCGAACATAGAACCATCTTCAGAAATTAAAGCTAATCTATCTACATCTGGATCTACAACAATACCAAAATCTGCTTTTTCTTTAACAACCAGTTCCGAAATGTCTGTTAAATGCTCTTTTAAAGGTTCCGGATTATGCGGAAATTGTCCGTTTGGTGTACAATATAATTCTACGCATTCTACATTTAACTCTTTTAATAAAGCTGGTATAAAAATTCCTCCAGTAGAATTAACACCATCTACAACAACTTTAAAATTTGCTTTTTTAATAGCTTCTACATCTACCAATTCTAAATTTAAAACTTCTTGAATGTGCTTTTCTAAATAAGAAGCGTCTTTAGAATATACACCTAAATCATCAACATCTGCAAATTCAAAATCTTCACTTTCTGCTAATGCTAAAATTTTTTCTCCTTCAGATCCATTTAAGAACTCACCTTTTTCATTTAATAATTTTAAGGCATTCCATTGTTTCGGATTATGTGAAGCTGTTAAAATTATACCACCTTCTGCATTTTCTAAAGGTACAGCAACTTCTACTGTTGGTGTAGTAGACAAACCTAAATCTACAACGTTTATACCTAAACCAACTAAAGTATTTGCAACCAAACTAGAAATCATTTTTCCAGAAATACGAGCATCTCTACCAATTACAACAGTTATTTTATCTTTATTAGGATTTCTGTTTTTAATAAAAGCACCGTAAGCTGATGCAAATTTTACTGCGTCTATTGGTGTTAAATTATCTGCAGTTTTACCGCCAATTGTTCCTCTAATACCTGATATAGATTTTATAAGTGTCATTATATTTTTTGTCTTTATTTTAGATACACAAAGATAAATTTATTAAATGGTTATCTAAAATAAATTAACATGTACTGACTTTATACTTTACAATTGGCTAGCAAATAGTTGCGTTAGGGATTGTAGCATTTGTTTGAGCTCTTTTGTGAAGTATGAACAAAAAGCGAGTGCGTAAAGCCCGACCTAAAAGGTAACGCCCAAATAATAGAAATAAAAAAGCCGATGCAAAACTGCATCGGCTTTTAGATATTATAAATATCGGCTTGTTAAAAAGTAAGATTACTTTTTGTTACCAGCTTCCATTTTCTTTTTAAGAGCTGCTAAACCACCTATGTCTCCAAGTGTAGTTTTTTCTGCGTCTGCAGATTTTTTAACTGCTGCTTTTACATTTCTCTTTTCTTCTTCTCTAAAGATAGAAGTATGAGAAACTACAACTCTTCTGTATTCTTTAGAAAATTCTAAAACTACAAATTCGATTGTATCTCCTTTTCCTAATTTAGAACCATCTTCTTTTTCTAAGAATCTTGTTGGTGCAAAACCTTCTACTCCATCAGCAAAAGTTACAACTGCTCCTTTATCATTCTTTTCTTTGATTGTTCCTTCGTGTGTAGAACCGATTGCATACGTAGCTTCGTGAGCATCCCAAGGGTTATCTTGAGTTTGCTTATGACCTAAGTTTAACTTTCTGTTCTCTACATCTAATTCTAATACTTGTACTTCTAATTTGTCTCCAACAGTAACAAAGTCTGATGGATGCTTAATTTTCTTAGTCCAAGATAAGTCAGAAATATATACTAAACCATCAATTCCTTCTTCTAATTCTACGAAAACACCAAAGTTAGTGTAGTTTCTTACAGTACCTGTATGAGTAGAACCTACTGGGAATTTAGTTGTAATATCTGTCCAAGGATCTGGGTGTAATTGCTTGATACCAAGAGACATTTTTCTGTCTTCTCTATCTAAAGTTAAAACTTGCGCTTCTACTTTATCACCAACTTTTACGAAGTCTTGTGCAGAACGTAAGTGAGTTGACCAAGACATTTCAGAAACGTGAATTAATCCTTCTACTCCTTGTTCTACTTCTACAAATGCACCATAATCTGCAATTACTACAACTTCTCCAGTTACTTTATCACCAACTTTTAAGTCAGTATCTAAAGCTTCCCAAGGATGCGCAGATAATTGTTTTAATCCTAATTGGATTCTAGATTTGTTATCATCAAAGTCTAAAATTACAACGTTTAATTTTTGATCTAATTCAACAACCTCATTAGGGTGGTTAATTCTAGACCAAGATAAATCTGTAATATGTACTAAACCATCAACACCACCTAAATCAACAAATACACCATAAGAAGTAATATTTTTAACAATACCTTCTAATACTTGTCCTTTTTCTAACTGACCAATGATTTCTTTTTTCTGTAATTCAATATCAGCTTCAATAAGAGCTTTATGAGATACAACAACGTTTTTAAATTCGTGGTTGATTTTCACAACTTTGAATTCCATAGTTTTCTCTACGTATTGATCGTAATCTCTAATTGGCTTAACATCAATTTGAGATCCTGGTAAAAATGCTTCGATACCGAAAACATCTACAATCATACCACCTCTAGTTCTACACTTAACAAAACCGTTAACTACTTCACCAGTTTCATGAGCATTGTTTACACGTTCCCATGCTTTAATTACTCTTGCTTTTTTGTGAGATAATACTAACTGACCAGAAGAATCTTCTCTTTTGTCAACTAATACTTCTACTTTATCTCCTTCTGATAAACCTTGGTTGTAACGGAATTCGTTTAAAGAGATAACTCCTTCAGATTTAGAGTTAATGTCTATAATTGCATCTCTATCTGTAATTCTAATTACAGTTCCTTCAATTACATCACGCTCATTTACAAATCCAACAGTTCCTTCTAAAGCAGTTTCAAATGCTTTTAATTTATCTTCATCAACAGCTTCAATACCTTGTTCGTATTTGTGCCAGTTAAAATCAGCTAAAAATTGTTTTGGATCTACAGCAGGAGTTGCTGTTTCTTGTACTTCAGTTGCAGTTACCTGCTCTTCAGTGTTTTTTGTTTCTTCAGACATGTGTCTAAAATAATTTTGTATCTTATTGTTTTACAGATTTCTAACGAAGTAAACGCAAAGAGTTGTTTTTATAAATTGTTTTTTTAATTCCTTTTCTAAATCTGTTCTCGTAAAAAGGAGTGCAAATTTACAAAAATGTTTTGATAATTAAGCCTTTAGAATTAATTTATTATTCTTTTTATTGTTGAATTACAAAAAACTACCTTTGCATTCTTAAACCGTTATGGTAGATTTTAATGAAGATGGATAAAAATACAAAAGATTTAGTAAACAAAGGTATAATGCTTCCTCTAATGGAAGAATTTTATACAATACAAGGAGAAGGCGCTCACACTGGTACAGCTGCATATTTTATTAGAGTTGGTGGTTGTGATGTAGGTTGCCATTGGTGTGATGTTAAAGAAAGCTGGAATGCAGAATTACACCCACCAACATTAGCAGATATAATAGTAGACAATGTAAAAAAATACGCCAAAACAGTTGTAATTACGGGTGGTGAACCTTTAATGTGGTCTATGGATTATATTACAAATTTGTTACAAAAAAATAATATTAAAACGCACATAGAAACTTCTGGCGCATACTCTTTTTCTGGAAAATGGGATTGGTTTTGCCTTTCTCCTAAAAAAACAAAATTACCTTTAAATGAGTGTTATTCTGAAGCAGATGAACTTAAAATGATTATTCATAACAAATCAGATTTTGAATTTGCAGAACAGCAAGCGGCTAAAGTTTCAGATAAATGTCAGTTATTTTTACAACCAGAATGGAGTAAAAAAGAAAAGATGACTGAGTTAATAGTAGATTACGTAATGAAGAATCCGAAATGGAAAATTTCTCTTCAAACACACAAATACCTGAATATTCCATAATATTCAGGTATTTTACATTTTTTTTAGAAGCTATTTCCTGCTTTCCGCACTCGCTTTTTTATCGTTCCTCTAAAAAGAGCTCAAACAAATGCTTCAATCAGGGCTAAACTTATCAAATAAACAGATTACTTTAAGATAGTTTACCGTCTATCAATGTACATATTCTATCAAATTGTTCATTTATTCCCATATCAGAATTATCAAATTCTATCGCATCATCAGCTTTTAATAAAGGAGAATCTTCTCTAGTAGAATCTATTCTATCTCGTTCTTGAACATTAAATAGAATTTCATCATAATTTACTTTATCTCCTCTATCAATTAATTCTTTATATCTTCTAGTTGCTCTTTTATCCGCAGAAGCAGTCATAAATAACTTTAAATCTGCTTCTGGAAAAACTACAGTACCAATATCTCTACCATCCATAACAATTCCTCCATCTTTTCCCATTTGTTGCTGTTCTGCTACTAATTTTTTTCTTACTTCAGAAATTTCAGCTACTTTACTAACAAATTTAGAAACAGATAATGTTCTTATCTCTTTTTCTACATTTATGTTGTTCAAATACATTTCTGCAAAACCCAAATCTTTATTAAATTTAAATAATAAAGATATTTTAGATAATGATTTTATTAATTCTTCTACATTAAAAAAATCACTTGTAACTAATTTGTTATCTATTGCATACAAAGTAACTGCTCTATACATAGCACCTGTGTCTACATAAATGTAATTATATTTATTAGCTATTAATTTAGCTATTGTACTTTTACCTGTTGATGAAAATCCATCAATTGCAATTGTAATTTTATTTACCATTTAATATCTATTATTATCTAAATCAATTTCTAAACTAAACGTGCTAATATTTGATGCAGTATGAAACTTAGAATGTGCGTAATTAAATTTAAATCTGTTCATCTTCACTCCAAAACCAAAAGATATTCCACTAAAAGTTCTAGCATTTTGTAATTTTAATTCAGCTGCTCTTTTAAAATTATAACCTAATCTAACATTAATCAAACTTTCAGGAAAAAGTTCAGCACCTATTACAAAATGTCTAAGTGTATTCCCTATAAAACCAGTATTATCTTCAGTTATGTTTCCTTCTAAATCTGTAGTATTATTTGATGGGTTTGATTCAGAAATATCCCATTTTTGTAAATTATCTATAGTTACATACCATTTTAATGGTACATACTCTAATTTGTAACTTGCTCCTAAAGCTACCTTTAATGGTAACTTCTCTCTAGATCCATTAAAAGTACTTAATTGAGTACCTATATTTCTTACAACTAAAGTAAAAGAATAGGGTTTGTATAAGTTCTTGTATAATAAAGCAAAATCAGCAGCAATACCTGTTGAAGAAAAATTACTAATACTAGAGGATATAAATTTAATATTAGAACCTAAATAAAAATTAGAATTTGGTAAATTGTAAGAGTAACCCATAGAAACAGCTATGTCTTTTGCGGAAAAACTACCTGTTTCATTTCCATTTTCATCTGCACCAATTAAGTTACCATAATCTAGGTATTTTATACTTCCGTGAAGAATACCAAATCTTCTATTTATTTCTCTTGCATATGAAATAGAACCAATATT